>NZ_FUIG01000110.1:0-5017 GCF_900149755.1 Mesorhizobium delmotii
TCGCTCTCTTGCAGGCGGGCAGGTCGAGAACGACGACGTCGCTCGGATTCCGAGAGGGAAACGTTCGTATAGGATGTGGATAAATCCTCGATCGGCGAGAGGAAAATTCGACATTTATGGCGATGAGCAGTGGCCTCGGGAAGGCCTAGGATTGCGGTTTGGGCAATGTGAGCGATCTCCCCACAAGGGACCTGTTTGGACCTGAGACATCGCGAACAGTTGTGCGAAGACATCGCGACCAGTTTGTGCGCTTTGCGCGGGTAGGTTCGTAGTGCCATTCGAGGCCAGGCGCGTGATGATCCAGAGGGACTTTTGTGCGCTTGGCGCCGGCGCCGGGGCGAATGTGCCGTCGCTTCGGGATCGGCCGGACGTGTTCGGCGCAGAACCAATGCGCGCTGCCTGGACCCTTCCGCATCGCCATGGCGCGAGGCAGGTCGCCAGCATCCACCGCGGTCGCTGCAACTCGATTTGAATTTACCATATCCGAAGACAGATAACTCATTGTGGCGTCACGGTGGAACGGGTATGTCGGATCAATCCGAAGAATGGCCGCGAGGCGAACTGCCCTCTTGGGGTTGACCTCGGCACCTGCTGGCTTTTTGGTCTCGGTCCGGCACGCACCCAACGAAACGGTAGACCTATCCGAACTGACCGCAACGATCCTTTAGTTTCGCCTTGTCTAGCCGAGGCCGGATCAGATCCATGCCGGCGTCGTTGCGCGACACTGCTGCGGCGAGAGGCCGTTGAAAGTTCTAAAGCACTTTGCGAAGTGTGAAGGGGATAAAAACCCGCAGGCCATTGCGATGTCGATAATGGGCATGCTTGTGCCTTCGATCAGCCGCTTGGCATGAGCGACACCGATCCTAAGGTAATGGCGTACCGGCGGCATGTGCACGTGTGCGGCAAACAAGCGTTCCAACTGGCGCCGCGACAGGCCAGCCCGTTGCGCAACTTCATCGTCAGCGGGTATTCCACATGCTCTTCCATGAGCCGCATGGCCATCAGAAGCTTATCGCTTACACCCGCAAAGGCGAGACCCGATGGCTCAGTCTGGCGGTTGGAACCTGAGCGTTGGCCGTCCACCGTCGCGTAACGGCAAACCTCCTGTGCGGTAAACCCGCCGACATGGCTGGCGATCAGATCGACCGCTAAGTCGAAGGCTGCTAGTTTCCCCGCGCACGTTGAAAACTGCCCATCCTTGACGAAGACAGCGTCGCGGATTTGGGCCTGGCTAAACACTTCCGAGAAGGCGGCCAGCCCCGATCAATGAATCGTGCAGGAAATCCAGGACGTTCCTGTCACCAGCGATTGCACGAGCGGACGTCTGGTAGAGAGGCGAACGACGCGCCACCTCATCGGCGGATCGGACATATCTGGCCACGATATCGTCGTGTCACCCTCCGGCTTGCGAGAGGACGTTTGGCTTCAAGGTTGCCCCTCGACCGCCGCGACTTCGTTCAACGTCAGGATCCGTGCACGCGCTTCGCGCCAGTGCCGCCGGTTTTGATGTACTGACGCGGCTCGCCCGTAAGAATGCGAAACCGATCGCCGGGGGCCGGAACGTTCGCGCGAAACGCCGCGCCACTCAATCTCGACAATCTCGGCAGTGACAAATCGCGAGCGTGTCCGGTTCAGCTCCCGCTTCAGGGCCAGATCCTCTCGGGGACACAGGCTAACCCAAAGCCGTCCAGGCGGCCTGGAGCATCCGTCCGCTATTGTTGAAGGCAAGTTGTCCACTAAGGCGGACGAGCGCCAGGTATTCAGTCGAAGTCGCCTCAAGCCATATCTTCCGCTACGGTCAATACGAAGACGTCGTCGCGCTGTTGAAGGGCTCGAAGGCCCGTCCGCCCACCGAACGCGCTGTGGCGCGACATCAGCCGAAGGAGGACGACTGCCGCAGGACCGCTCTACGAATCGACCTCAGCCTACCTCGCCGTGCCAGAATCTCGCCACGGGTGCGGCTTCCGCTTTCGGCCGCTCTTTCGATTGCGGCGATGACGCGATGCACTGCCACGGCGTCGTCGAAACTCGGCGCAGTGCGGGTGCCCTCGCGCAGGTCCCGGGCCATCCTGGCATAGACTCGGGCGACATTCCCCGGCTCGACGTCTGCCGGCCAGCCGGAACGGTATGAGGCGGAAATCTCCAGCGGGCGGAATGCCTTCTCATCGCCCCGCGCGCCCTTGAGGGACAATTGTACCATCTGCGTGTGGCCGGTTGGACCCGACACACGGATGTCGCCCTCTGTGCCGTTGATCTCCCAGAAGAGACCGTCATCATCCCGCGCCGTGCCGCCGCGGTAGTGAATGGAGGGGGGCGCCGCTGGCGAGGACGCCGCTGACCGCACCTGGTCCGGGGCAGATACAGGCAGCGTCTCCCCCGTATCGACGGCGAGCGCCGAGGTCCCTTGCGTGGCCAGCACCGCGGACAGTTCAGCAATCTCGCCGAGCACGTCTCTGAGCCCCGCCAGCGTATGCCCCACCGGGATCGTCAGCATGGTGGCGCCGTTGGCGCGGTCCAGAAGATAGGCGCTCACCTTCTTTTCCGCGATGGAGCCGCCCCAGCCGCCGCCCGCGCGACCAGAGTGGTCGACAGCACTTCGCCGACGAAGCCGTCGGCAATCAACTGCCTCAGATGCTCCAACTCGGGGGCAACGCGGGCCTGGGTTCCGACCACGGCCAGCACCCCTTTGGCACTGGCGAGCGCCGCCATTTCCTCGCCTCGATGCCGGCCAAGCGCAACTGGCCGCGCATCGGGGAGTCCCTTCCGGACGGCTTAGGGTCGATCTGCCGCTCGCCTTCGGGCGGCGCTGCGCCGCGCCGATCCTTTTCGATATCGCGGCGCGCTTCCCCGATCTGACGCTCGACATTTCCTTCAACGACCGTCGCGTCGATCTTGTCCAGGAAGGGATCGACATCGCGATCCGCATGGGCGAACTTGGCAACAGCGCCGGGCTGACCATCCGGCGCCTTTGCGTCCAACGCTCGACGATCTGCGCCGCTCCGGCGTATCTCGGGCGCAACGGCTGACCACAGACGATCGACGAGCTCGACGGCCATTCGCTGGTCGTCTACGGGCGCGATGGATTCGTGGCGCATGGCTGGTCGGCGACGTTTCCGGCCGGCTGCGGAAATACATGCCGCGGGGACGCATCGTGCTCGGCCATGGCGAGCCGATGCTGGATCCCGTGCTCGAAGGCTGCGGCATTGCCTTCCTGCCGACTTGGCTCATAGCGAAGGCGCTTGCAAGCGGCGACCTCGAGTGCGTGCTGTCAGTCCACCTTGTCGAAACCGCTCCAATCCATGCCATCTGGCCGACTACGAGGACGCTCGCACCGAAAATCCGGTTCACGGTCGATGAACTCGTCGAACGCTTCTCGCCGCCGGCGTGGGAGATCTGCGACGTCATCGGTCAACCGGGGCAGCTTCGAGTTGCCGCGCCGCCGCTTTGGACGTCTCAGCATCTGTTCCCTCGCTAAGACCAGGCGGTCGTGCTCCTTCGAACTATGCGCGGCGGCTTCCGAACTGCGTCGAGAAACGCCAGCAGCCGCGTTGTCCTGTCACGGTGAGTCGCCGTTCCCGGGCGATGATGCACAAACCAGCGTTGCGGGCGAACAGGTAGGCTGTGGTCTTGCAGCGTTGCCTCAACACGGCTTCGACCAGCAAGGAACCGAGCTAGGGCTGATGATGCTGCAGTGGACTGACCTGTTCCCAGGCGTCCCAAAGGATCGCCGCAGCAAGTGCGGGCGGAGCGTCCACCATGCGATCAAGCATGCCGCGCCATTCCTCGAACCGGGCATACTAGTCCCAATCCGGTTCGTAGATTAGCGGATCTCGCTCCTGCACCGCCTGAGAACGAGGCAGGCGGAGTATCCCTGGATCGAGGTCTTTGCGAGCGTGCCGACCCGATGAGCCTTGGCATCGCCGCCAGCCTTCTCAGCAAGCGCAATATGCAAGGTGTACCAGTGCAATCCGCATCACCGTTTGCCACAGGTATATGGGCGAGGGGAGTTTGTGCCTGAGAAGGGGCCGTCAACGATATAGCCGAGATCCTCGAGCTCTTACTTCACTACGTAGGCTTCGAATAGTTCTTCCGCATTGCCATCATAGAGAGGCCTAACGGTCGCGCCTTTCCCCGGAAGTTCCTTCCGCAGCCGCGTATCCAGGAGACATGGCCAAAGTGCCAAGCACCGTGACAGCGGCGGCAAACCGCCTAAAACGCCAAGGCGGTCTAGGATGATTGCGAGAAAGACAATACCGATCCCGCCCGTTGCGGCCTGACCGATGTCGAGGCGACCGATGCCCCGCAAAACCATTTGGCCGAGTCCCCAACGGCGATCGTGGAGGCAATAACAACCATTGATAGACATCAAGCTAGCGATCTGTCGAATGGACGCGACATAGGCGGCTTCTCTTAGTCGCCGAGATTCCGGCTGCTCCTCAAGGAGGTTGGGAGATACGGGCCCAAGTGCTGTGCATGACGTCCTCATAAGGGGAGGGGACCGCACGAGATCGATCTCGGCGCCCCTTCAAGAAATTCGTCGCGCATATCGGCTGGAACCGGCCTGCCTGTCATCCTCTCGAGCGCTGTGGCGATTGTCTGGTTTCGTCGCTCCCTCCGCCGCCTTTCCATCAAGCCGAAAGAGTTGTGGGTGGGTCAGATTCTTCACCCATTCGAAATGGCTCACCACCACGCCTCCTGCGTGTTTGGACAGGGACATCGCGAACAGGTGTGCGAAGACATCGCGAACAGTTTTGCATGCTATCGTCCCAAGGCATTGAGGTCGATGGTTTCTTTTTTCTGTCTGAACCAGGCGTCGAAGACGCCGCCTGAGGCGGTTGGCCTGTAGCGAAGGCCCTGTGGAGACGAAGCCACGCTGGTGTACGCGACGCAGAAGATCGCCCTTGGCGTATTCGAATGGCTCGACAGTTTCGTGATACTGGCGCGGTGAGGCGTGGTAGCGGTCGAGCGGCACGCTGCGGCCAATATTGTACACGACTAAAGCGTGTCGCGATTTAAG
>NZ_FUIG01000109.1:0-640 GCF_900149755.1 Mesorhizobium delmotii
GGCTTGATCGTTCTCATTCCCTATGCCCATCGTGAAACACGATGGTCTTACCAGCGCTCACGCATGAGCGGCCCTTACGGGCCTATGCTCCGCGAGGGCGCCGGACGACCGGCGACGTGCAGTCGCACTTGCGGGCTTCGCCCGTAACGGACTGCAATGTTGCCTTGGCACGAAAAACAGCTTCTCGAGCAACGTGCGCTTTGCCGACCTGGTGGTTATGGCGGAGCGGCTGCACCCGATCCCATTCCGAACTCGGCCGTGAAACGCTCCAGCGCTGATGGTACTTCGTCTCAAGACGCGGGAGAGTAGGTCGCTGCCAGGTCTGCAAAACGCACGTCGAAAAATCCAAATCTTCTCCTTACCAACAGGCCCGCCAATCGGGAACTCGGGCCGCGCAAGCGGCCCTTTCAATTGGCGGAACTCGTACCTAACTAAAGCGCTGACTTGCTTGAAAAGTTGACGCGGGGTGGAGCAGCGCCCCGTCCGCCCGCAAAGGCCGAAGGCCTCGAGGACGGACAAACCAAAAAGTCCGGGCTGCCCGGCCGGCATTCGCCGTCAAGTTGACGCGGGGTGGAGCAGCCCGGTAGCTCGTCAGGCTCATAACCTGAAGGTCACAGGTTCAAATCCTGTCCCCGCAACC
>NZ_FUIG01000108.1:0-596 GCF_900149755.1 Mesorhizobium delmotii
CGAGGAACCGGGTCGCTCTGATGACCACCTATGCGGTGGGCTTACGCGCCGCGGAGGCGGCGCGTCTGCAGGTGACGGACATCGATAGCAGCCGGATGATCATTCGCATCGAGCAAGGCAAGGGCGGCAAGGACCGCTATGTGATGCTGTCGCCGCAGCTGCTGGAGATTTTGCGCGTCTATTGGCGGTTGACCAAGCCGGGACGATGGCTGTTTCCCCGGCGCGATGGCCGCGGCCCGATCCATCCACAGACCTTGGGGATCGCCTGTCGAGCAGCCTGCGAGTTCCTGGGCGTTGAGAAGCGGGTGACGGTGCACACCCTTCGCCACAGCTTCGCCACCCACCTTTTGGAAGCCGGCACGGACATAAGGATCATCCAGGTCCTGCTGGGCCATCGCAGCCTGGCGACGACGACACTATACGCCCAGGTCTCAACGGCTGTGATCGGCCGGACCGCCAGTCCTTTTGACCAACTCCACATGGAGATCACGCCGCCCGGCTGAGCCGCGAGCCATGCGCCCGGATCTGGAAGTGGCGGATGTATTCCACCGTCACGGGGCTGATTATCGCCGCGACCATGCCGGCCATCTCGGGCG
>NZ_FUIG01000104.1:0-1054 GCF_900149755.1 Mesorhizobium delmotii
CTAGATGTTTGATCCCAGGCTTTGATGGGGCATCCTTGTCCTCCGAATCAAAGGATGCGCTATGGGCCAGGTTCTGCATGGGAGCGCCACGACGACAAAGGCGATCCGTCGAGCGATACAGCATAGTCAAGAAAGCCTGAGGGCGCTGGCCAAACGCTACGGGATCAACCAGAAGGCGGTCGCCAAATGGCGGGAGCGGACCTCGGTGGCCGATCTGCCGACAGGGCCAAAGAGCCCCGCATAGACGGTTCTCTCGCCCGAGGAGGAGGCCGTCATCGTCGCCTTCCGGCGCTACACTCTGTTGCCGCTCGATGACTGCCTCTATGCCCTACAACCGACGATCCCGCACCTGACGCGCTCGTCACTGCATCGTTGTCTTCAACGTCACGGCATCAGCCGCCTGCCGGACGTTGAAGGTGACAAGCCGGCAAAGAAGAAGTTCAAGAGCTATCCGATCGGCTACTTCCACATCGACGTCGCCGAGGCACGCACCGAACAGGGCAAGCTGCACATGTTCGTCGCCATCGACCGGACATCGAAGTTTGCCTTCGTCGAACTGCACGAGAAGGCCACCACCGCCGTCTCAAGAGACTTCTTGCTGCGCCTGATCGCGGCCGTTCCCTACAAGATCCACACCGTGCTCACCGACAACGGCATCCAGTTCACGACGCCCGGCGCCGGCGGTTCGGCCGTGCCATTGATCAAGGAGGCCATCGCAAACGGCGAACGCTTCTGGGCCCATGCTTTCGAATACGCTTGCGCCACGAACAACATCGAGCACCGAACGACCAAGGCAAGACATCCGTGGACCAACGGCCAGGTCGAGAGGATGAACCGGACCATCAAGGATGCGACCGTCAGGCGCTTCTACTACGAGAGCCACGGCCAACTCCGCCAGCACCTTGCCGACTTCATCTCGGCCTACAACTTCGGCCGCAGACTCAAGGCCCTCAAAGGCCTCACGCCCTATGAGTTCATCTGCAAGGTTTGGGCCGCACAGCCCGAACGCTTCAAGCTTAATCCGCTCCAGCAACTGCCGGGACTAAACATCTAG
>NZ_FUIG01000102.1:0-393 GCF_900149755.1 Mesorhizobium delmotii
AGAACCTTCAGGACACTATCCCATGCATATTTGGCGGCCAGCCATGTCAATCTCGGTAACCTTGCAGCAGCGCGCGCGGCGGCGCGGCAGCTGCTGGAAATCGCTCCAGGTTTTACCGTCAGCGGATTCGTACGGATGGACTTGTTTCGTCGCTCGTTGATGAAAGCACTTGGCACAGCGTTGCTAAAAGCCGGGCTACCGGAATGAAGCGATAGTGCGTAGTCTGGTCCCGGTGCCCAGGGCTTGAACGAGCGCCTTCTCACCACTTGCGGTCGTTCACCCAAGCAATCAGGAATGTCTGCAGATGGCGCTTCAATACCGTTGCAGTGGTGCGACGCTCCTGACGGGCCTACACACCCTAAGCCGGCATTCGCGGAATGATGACTGTCCATA
>NZ_FUIG01000101.1:0-274 GCF_900149755.1 Mesorhizobium delmotii
CGTGCCCGATGAGAACACCGGTGCGTTGTCGTTCTGGTTGGTCACCGTGATGGCGACCGCCTGGCCGGTGCTCAGCGTGCCGTCGGAGGCGGTGACGGTGATGTCGTAGACGTTGTTGGCGCCTTGATCGAGCGGGCTCTCGAAGTCCGGCGCGTTCTTGAAGGTGACCACGCCGGTCGAAGCGTCGATGTCGAACAGGGCAGAGTCCGCCCCTGACAGCGTGTAGGTCAGCGTCCCGAGATTGTCGGCATCGTCGGCATTGGCGTCGTAGACC
>NZ_FUIG01000100.1:0-1040 GCF_900149755.1 Mesorhizobium delmotii
CTAAAGCGTGTCGCGATTTAAGGGATTCAGGATTCCCCTTGATTTGAGTTCGTGATTCATTGCGGTTGAAGGGAGACCGCGATGGGCAAGCCGCTACCGCTTGAGTTGCGTAGGCGTGTTGCTGCGTATGTCGATGAGGGACATGGCCACCGCGAGGCTGCACGCCATTTCCGCGTTTCGCCTCGCTTTGTGAACAATCTGATCAAGCTGCGCAGGCAGACCGGCTCGCTTGAAGCGCGCCGGCAGGGTCATGTGGGCGGCGGCAAGCTTGAGCCGCATGCCGAGTTTGTCCGCTTGCGGTTGGCCGAGACTGGCGAACTAACGCTGGATGAGCTTTGCGTTGAGCTTGAAGTGCGTGGTGTGAGCGTGCACCGCTCCAATGTCGGGCGCCTGCTCCAACGCCTGGGGCTCAGTCATAAAAAAAACTCTACAGGCCAGCGAGCAGCAGCGGGCCGACGTGCGCCAGGCGCGTGAACTATGGATGGGGCGGCGAAAGCGCTTTTTCAACAAGGCTTTGGCGCGCCTGATCTTCATCGATGAGACGTCGACCAACACCAAGCTGACCAAACGCACCGGCTGGGCGCCGAAGGGCGAGCGCTTCAGGACGCACGCGCCATTCGGCAAATGGCAAACACAGACCTTCATCGCCGGGCTGCGATGCCACGGTCTGGTTGCGCCGTGGATCGTCAACGCGCCGATGAATGCCGCCATCTTCGAACGCTACGTCGAAACGCAACTCGCTCCCCAACTGTCGCCCGGCGATGTCGTCATTCTCGACAATGTCGGCTTCCACAAGAACGAGCGTGCCGCACAACTGGTTCGCCAAAAGGGCGCCTGGCTCCTGTTCCTGCCGCCATACTCGCCCGATCTCAACCCGATCGAGATGGCCTATTCAAAACTGAAGGCGCGGCTGCGAAAGAAGGCGGCCAGAACCTTCGACGCACTCTGCGAGGCCCTCGGCGATATCTGCCTCCTGTTCGAGCCGACCGAATGCAGAAACTTCTTCAAAGCTGCCGGATATGAGGCCAATTAATCGCGAC
>NZ_FUIG01000098.1:0-9649 GCF_900149755.1 Mesorhizobium delmotii
GAATAGCAACCCCCGTGATGTGCTTGGCTTCCTGGCTTGCGAGGAACAGCGTGTTGGCTGGTTGGCTGTTCCGGCCTGGTTGCCTATTGCGCGTCGAAGCGCGCCGTCGTTTTGCTGACGCGAGCCCTGGCTCTTGACCACGCCAAAGAGGACATCAGCATCAATGCGCCGTGGACACGCCCATGCTTGTGTCGGCCCATAGCAAGCCGATTAGCCTCGACGAGGTTCTCCAAAGAAATGTTGATTCAATACCCCAGAGCCGCGTGGCTAAGCCGAAAGAAATCGCAAGTCTGACCATTGGAGGCAATGTTGACGATGCCGCCGCCAGTCGTCCGCATAGCCTTCACTGCGGCGCGGCTGAAGTAGAACACACCGTTGACATTGGCGTCGAACGTCAGGCGCCAATCGTCATCCGTGGTTTCGAGGGTGCTTCCACGCCGAATGATCCCGGCGCTGTTCACCAAGACGTCGACCTTTCCGAACAATTAACCACCTGGTCGGTGAAGGCCGAGTCAGCCACATCGCCGAGCATCAATTCGGCCTGACAATTGAGATTCTGAACCGACTCCAAGTCTCTTTTGCCCCGCTCCCGATCGGGGCGAACCAATACGAGTGACGCCCCTGTACCTTCGTGGTGCCATGCTCAGAACCCGAACTCCTGGCAGGGCAAACGTAGGCGCTGGCGCTCCTCGTGTCGCCTTGCATCGGCTGCCAGTTTGTCGTCAGCGAGATTTGCGGTATCGAGGTCATGGCCGCTCGTCCGTCGGTGCGCTGACCTTCTCGGGCACCCGGAACACCCAATAGTGCGCGTCCTCCTCGGCGACGTATCTGCCGTTGCTTAGACACTGTGCCGGTAAAAGGACGCCCTCATCCTGCAGACACCGCACCTGGTCTTCAAAGAATGTCGTCTCCGCATAGCTCTTGCGGGTGCTTGCAATGACGAAGCCGTTCGGGCGCGTGACGCGAGCCAGCTCGCGCAACCCATCCGGTCGGACGTGTCCGAGCGTGAGGACGCCGCAGCAGACGGTCAGGTCATAGCTCGCGCTGGGGTAGTCGGAGAGCTGCCCGTTAAGGTCGACATACCCTCGGGCATGGCGGTAGACGCCGGTTTGCCGGGCCTTTTCGGCCATCTCTTCGGAGAGATCGAATCCGTCAATCAACCGGAAGCCGAGGCGTTCCAGTTCCACGCCGACGAGCCCTGTACCACAGCCAGCGTCCAGGATTGCTATGGCATTTCGCTGCCCGGCCAAATAGGCCGTCTGCACGGCGCCTGCCAGTTCCGCCACGATCAAGGGCCCGCAGTACCCGACGCGGGCCTGATCCTGATCGAAGGCACTCGCCCATCCGCGATATAAGTGGGCCAAGCGAACGGCATCGCCATCGAGGTCATGGGATGCCTTCATGCGCTCTCGTGCGGCTTGATCCGGTGCTGTCTGCCGATCCAGGGTGTTCATAACAGTTCCTCCGTGTAAGGGCAGATAGGTGCGGCACTGCATTCATGGGCGCGCAATGGACGTGGCTGAAACCACGAACTATTCTTTGCAGCTACGCGGGCCCGGCGGGATTGGTCAGCAATTCCCGACCCTGGCTGCTGCCGGTCCTGCATCGACGCTCTCCACGATAAGCCATCGGCACTCCCAAGATGGGTATCAGAAAAAGACGATTTGGTACTCTCAAGAGCGACTGTACCAGCGGCACGGAGGAGAAAAAAGGTGATTTTTGAGAATATTATATTACGCTACGTTACTAATTTGAGATATACGTCGTATTTCTACTTAACTCGCCGGTGGCCGATTACGCACTGGCCCGCATCAAGCAGGGCGAGGGGGTCTTTGCTGATCAGACCAACCCCAGCGCGGCGATAGTCGCCGAACTTTCGGAAATCATATGGTCGACTGTAATATCATCATGCTATGCCCCAAAGCGCGACATGCGCGGTATCAGCCAGATCGGCGCGAACGCATCGGTGGAGGCAATCGTGACATCCGGGAGCGACCGCCGCGTTTAATGGTCGTGACGACATAGGACGCCTTGGAAAAAATGCTTCCCAGCTCGGTGTAGAGGTCTTTGCCAGCGCTGGTAAGCACCACGCCGGTTCCTGGCCTCACAAACAGCGGAACACCAAGCTCGTCCTCAATGACTTTGATATGCCGAGTAATCTCTCCCGATGTCACGTTCAGCTCGGAAGCTGCAAGCTCGAGCGAAAGATGGCGTGCCGATGCCTCGAATACCTCTAGGGCAGTAAGGACAGTGAGGGAGGGGAGATCATAATAGGGATGGGCCATCGAACACTCCAATCAGATCGGCAGTCGCGAACCGAACGACCGGGTATCCACGTCGTCCTCTGGACCATAAAGGTCTGCCGCCAGTCTACAGGCGTTTAAGTTGAGAGACTGAATAGTCACAACGGGCTCCGTGACGTAACCGCGGCCGTCCGCCGTGACCCGAGCAAGTTGCGTGCCAGTTGGCGCACGTTGTGAGTTGCACCACTCGTCCATATCGACAGGCCGCCCGCCCGACCGTTTCGTCAGCTTTCCGACATTCTTGCCCAGCTTCGGACAAAAGTTTGTGGATGGCGAGAGGTGGGATCCGGTCACCCTTCATGCGCACGAAGCCTTCGTCCCTGATCTCGATCCGGATGGCGTCGAAGAAGACGAGTGTATAGACCGCATCGAGCGGCCGGTTCGGACATTCGGCCACTTCAGGCATGGCGTTGGTGATGGCCGAGAATCATCGATCCTCCTCCAGATGGCCGCGGATCTTCGCGCACGCTCATGCCGCGCGCAAATATCGACGTGATCGTGGCGCCGAAGTCGGCAAAGCGGCGCTGATTTCAGGGGCAGGTCACGCCCCTTATCCATAGCGCCGGCCCGACCCCCATTCTTTTGTTTGGGCTTCCGACATTGTGTCCAACTTCGAACAAAAGAATGTTTGCGGAATTGTTCCGGCGACGCCTCGTGGCTGCCAAAGCAATGTGATTGCATAGCCTTAATTCAATTGGCGTGGCGCTTGCTCCAGATTCTAGTAACCCCAGAGAAAGCACGTAGAAAACAGGAACAGGGTCATTGCTGATACCGCAAAGCTCTAAAGAAGCGCCTGAGAGGGCCATCCCTGTTCCCGCTGAATATCGGGACATAGTACACTCCAGAGGTCCGTGCTCCGTAGCTGTATTGCGCATGATTGGCCTGAGGCCGATACGCCGACGCGTGGCGCTCGCCGAATTGCCGTGGCTTCATCAGCATGTGCTTGCGGAAGAAATCAATCAAAGGGCCACCCCACTGGCAACCTTCTACAACGCGCTGAACAGTTCCGCGAACCAGGGCTTTCACGCATTCTCAGAGTTGACACATCATACGCCTGTTTCGACGCGGACACTTCCGATCGCCATCACCTTTTTCCTCGAGGACGAGAATCGGATAGCCGATGTCCCTTCAGGCGACACCGGCGTAGGGCCTGCCCGAGCCGCCCGAAGGCGCCCAGATCACCCATACCAACTGGTTGTTCGGAACCACCAATCGCAAAGTGGCGGTGGAGTACGTGAACCCGAACATAACCCAGGCCCTACTGCAGCGCGGTCTAGAGGTGATTGATGCGGTGGACATCGTCGAAGGAGCGCGGATTATCAAATCAGATGACGAGATAGCGTGTATCCGCTGGGCATGCGCCGTCGCCGAGCACGGCATTGCGCGCATCCAGGAGAGCATGGGGCCAGGCGTAACGGAAGTGCAGCTTTGGGGAAATCTAAACTATACCAACCTTGCCAATCAGGGCGGCTGGCATGAGGGACGAATGCTAGCTTCCGGGCCGCGGATTAATCCGTGGCTCCAGGAAGCCACCCAACGAGTCATTGAGGAAGAAGACCTAGTGGGATTTGACACCGATATGGTAGGCCCATTTGGGTATTTCTGTGATGTTTCACGGACATTCTACTACGGGAAGGATTAGCCTAGCGCTCGGCAGCGCCAGTTGTACCAAGCTTGCCTATGACGAATTGCAGACGAACATAAAGCTTATACGTCCGGGCCCCAGCATGAAGGATCTACAGGCGTCAGCTTGGCTGGTGCCCGAAGAATTCCGAGAGCAGGCCTACCCCTGCGTTATACACGGTGTCGGAATGTGCGGTGAATATTCGCAAGTTAAACCATAATTTCGTGGACCGGTCGCGTGTATGACGCGAAACTCGAAGCAGGCATGGTCATATGCGTTGAAAGCTATATTGGTGCCTTCGGCGAAAGAGACGGGTAAAGCTGGAGGAACATCTGCTTGTGACCTCCGACGGGTATGTATCGCTATCGAATTACCCGTTTGAGGAGCGTCTCTTGGATCCATCAAATACTACATGGAGGCGGGACTAAACAACATAATTCAACAAGGCTAGGAGTAACCTAATGATCTATGAACTGCGGCATTACGTACCGATCGAGGGAATGAAGGACAAGATGCGAGAGCGGTTTGCTCGTGATAGCTTGCCGCTTTTCAGAAAGACGGGAATTAAACTAATGGATTTTTGGGAAACTCCGGATACCGGCGAGATTTGGTATGTCGTTGAGTGGCCAAGTGAGGAAGCTGTGAAAAAGGGCTGGGAAGATTTCGTTCAGACACCGGAATGGAAAGAGATCGCGGCACGCACCGAGCAGGATGGCCCGCTGTCGACGAGCCGAGGGATCGTGTTGAAGCGGCCCGATTTCGTCAAATCTGAATGGCCTATGCCGCTCCACGTACCAGATCATCAGTGATAGGCGCGCGCTGGAACGCCATGGCCGGCCCGATCGCGTAGTCATCGACGGCAGCCAGACCGACCGGGAGGCATCATCTCCTGCGACACGAGGAAGATGACGACCAAAGCGTGGGTTGGCCTCACCTTGTGTCCACTCGGCCTTGGCCACGACTCGGCGCCGGCAGCTCCAGCTCTTGCGGGTGGTCCACTGGAAGTCCTTGAAGCGGCGGGCGGGCCGGCTGGTGAAGGCACTCTCGGCTCTGGCCTCCTCCAACTCAGCCCCGATGTGCCGGACCAGCCGGACATTGCGAGCCAGGCCGAACAGGTAGTCGACGGCATTGCTCTCGCACCAGGCCATCAGCTCCACGCGGGCGAAGCCGGAATCGGCGCGCAGCACGATGCGCACCTTGGGCCAGCGCTGGCGTAGGGGTGCACGATCCGCTCGATCTCCTGAACGGAGCCTGCCGACGCATCGATGTTGGCGGGCCGCAGCTTGGCGCACAGCAGGTGATCGCCACGGAAGATATAGAGCGCAGGTAGCAGTAGTTGCCGTAATAGCCGTGGAAGAAACGCCTCTCCTGGTTGCCGTGCAGGGGATCGTCGGTGGCGTCCAGATCCAGCACGATCTCCTCGGGCGCAGCCGCGTGTGCACCCACGAACAGCTCGACGAACAGCGCCTCAATCGCCGCCGGATCATGGCTGATCTTGTGATAGCGCGAAGGCTGCGGCCGGCTCAGTTCGAGCCGGTTGAGCGTCGACTTGCCGGCCACCGCCGCACATTTCTTGTGACGGCGCGCCTTGAGCTTGCCGACCAGCACCGCCATCACAGGATCATGGCGCAATTCGTCATGGTCATTCAGGTCTTCATAGCCGAGCGCCAGCGCCAATGTTCGCTGCCCACCAGCGTCTCGACCTTCGTGCTCGATCAAGTCCGGATTGCGAGCGTCCACGAAGCAACGGGCAAAGCGGCCGACCAGTCCAATCGCCCAGTCCGTCAGCCCCAGCAAAAGCGCGCCGGCATCCGAAGTGATCGTCCCGCCGTCAAAGCCGGCCACCACGGCGCGCTTTTCAACAGCTCCAAAACCAAACCATTCCGCGCTACACTCTGTTTGCATCGGGGAACACCTCTGCCTCGGGTAAGTCTCAGAAGCATTTTCCCTGATTCGGAGCCCCGATGCACTTCAATTTCGTGAGATATCCGGGCTAGATCGCGGGTGAACCGCCGCACCACATGCAGTTGCTGGATACCCTTCTCGTTGAAGAAGGCGAGATCAGCGCCGGTCTGGAGGAACAGCTTGGTGACGACGGTTGCAACGCCATCGAAATGCCCAGGACGGAACGCACCGCACAGGCCTTCGCTCACCCCACTCACCGAGACCGTGGTGGCAAAGCCTTCCGGATACATGTCCGCCGCATCCGGCGCGTAGAGCAGATGGGCGCCGAGCGGCGCGAGCTTGGCCGCGTCGTCATGCTCGGTGCGCGGATAGGCCGTGAGATCCGCCTCGTTGTTGAACTGCCTTGAATTGACGAACAGTGTCCATAATGATCTGGTCGGCCCGGTCGAGAGCAGCGCGCACCAGGCTTAGATGGCCCTCATGCAGGGCGCCCATGGTCGGCACGACAGCGATCTTGAGGCCATTCTGCCGCCATGCGGCCACAGCCGTGCGCAACTGGGCGACGGTTCGTGCGATCGAATGCTCATGCCGCTTCTCCTGCTCTGACGGTCCTTCTCATCGCCGAACACATGGTTGGGTTCCGGAAACGGCGCTCGCGCACCTCTTCTGCGTAGGCCGCGATCGCCGCCTCGGCGGACTGCCCGAGCTCGGCGTAGCGCTTGACGAATTTCGGTCGAAAATCTCCAAACATGCCCAGCATGTCGTCCACCACCAGGATCTGCCCGTCGCAGGCCGGCGAGGCACCGATGCCGATCGTCAGGATTGGGAGTTCGGCCGTAATCCGGCGGGCGAGCCCCTCAGGCACTTTTTCGAGCACGACCGCGAAGGCGCCCGCCTCGGCCACCTAAAGGACGTCGCGCCGGATGCGCTCGGCAATCTCGCCTCGGCCCTGCACGCGATAACCGCCGAATGCATGCACGGCCTGCGGCGTAAGCCCAACATGGGCCATCACCGGCACACCGCGAGCGGCGAGAAAAGGGATCGTCTCGGCCATTGCCTCGCCGCCATCAAGCTTGACCGCCGCGCAGCCGGTCTCGGCCATGACCCGTGCCGCGTTGCGGAAGGCCTGCTCAGGAACGGCATGTCGACGACCATCAGCGCGCGTTCGAGACCGCGCCAGACCGCCTGCCGTGCATGGTCATCATGTCGAGTGTGGCTCCAAATGTGGTCGGCAGGCCATGAAGGACCATGCCGACGCTGTCGACGAGAGGCGCCGGGGCGATATCCATCAGCAGTCTCGGCCTTAGTCCTTCGAATCAGCGAAGGGGACATCGACAGCGCGCATTTGGGCGTCAGAGTACTCCCACATCCTCAGCCTTTGAGTGCGAAACGGTTGCCGCCTTTGATGTCCCGCCGCGCCGACGCCACTCTTCTCCATTCGCTACTCCCTGTTCGCTGTTGGCTCAGTTCATCGCTTCCACGCACATGGCGACGCCCATGCCGCCGCCGATGCACAGCGTGGCGAGGCCCTTCTTGGCACTTCTGCGGCGCATCTCGTAAACCAGCGTGTTGAAGATGCGGGCACCGGAGGCGCCGATCGGATGGCCGATGGCGATGGCGCCGCCATTGACATTGACGATGGACGGGTCCCAGCCCATGTCCTTGTTGACGGCGCAGGCCTGAGCGGCGAAGGCTTCGTTGGCCTCGACCAGGTCGAGATCGCCAACCGACCAGCCGGCCTTGGCCAGCGCCTTGCGCGAGGCGGGAATAGGCCCGGTGCCCCATGATCTGCGGATCGACGCCGGCGGTCGCCCAGGACACGATGCGCGCCAGCGGCGTGATGCCGCGCTTCGCGGCTTCCGCTTCGGTCATCAGCAGCACGGCGGCGGCGCCGTCATTGATGCCGGAGGCATTGGCGGCGGTCACCGTGCCGTCCTTGTCGAAGGCCGGTCTCAGCTTGGTCATGGCCTCGATCGTGGCGCCGTGGCGGATATATTCGTCCTGGTCGACAATGGTGTCGCCCTTCTTGCCCTTGACGGTGAAGGCCACGATCTCGTCCTTGAATTTGCCGGCCTTCTGCGCGGCCTCTGCCTTGTTCTGGGAGGCCAATGCGAGCTGGTCCTGGTCATCGCGGGTAATCTGGAACTGGCGAGCGACGTTTTCGGCCGTGTTGCCCATGTGGTAGCCATTGAAGGCATCCCACAGCCCATCCCTGATCATGATGTCGATCATCTTGTAGTCGCCCATCTTGACGCCGGCACGCAGGTGTTGAGCGTGCGGGGCCAGCGACATCGATTCCTGCCAGCCGGCGACGATCACCTTGGCGTCGCCTGTCGCGATCTGCTGCATACCGAGAGCAATAGCGCGCAGACCTGAGCCGCAAACCTGATTGAGGCCCCAGGCGGTGGTTTCCTTGGGCAGGCCGGCATTGATGGATGCCTGGCGGGCCGGGTTCTGACCCTGAGCGGCGGTCAGTACCTGACCGAGGATGACCTCGTCGACCTCGGCCGGCTCGACACCGGCGCGAGACAACAGCTCCTTGATGACCACGGCACCAAGCTCATGCGCCGGCGTGGCGGCGAAGGCGCCGTTGAAGGAGCCGACCGGCGCGCGCGGCACCGCAATGACGATGGAAGTCTTGCTCACGATGGCTTCCGCTGTTTTTAGAACTGCACCCTGGCTTCCGGCGCGGACGCATTAGGCTCAGTTGACGATCGTTGCTTCAGTTGTAGAAGTTTGCACTTGATCGGACAGTTGGCGTCTGAGAATGGTCGGTTTTGCCTGTCCGATAGGATCAGGCAGCGATCATTTTCTCCTTCGCCAGCGGGGCCGTGTCAAGGAAGGTCTGCATCGGCGTCTTGCCGAAGCACCAGCGGCCCTGATGTGGGCGCTGCTCATTGTAACTTCTGACCCATTCATCCAAATCGGCCTGCAGCTCCTCGATCGAGCCGTAGATCTTCTTCCTGAAGGCGACCCGGTAGAACTCGTCCAGCACCGTCTTGTGGAAGCGTTCAACGATGCCATTGGTCTGCGGGTTCTTGGTTTTGGTGCGGGAATGATCCACGTCCTCAACCGCCAGATAGAGCTCGTACTCGTGGTGTTCGGGATTGCCGCAATATTCGGTGCCGCGGTCGGTCAGCACCCGGCTTAGCTTCACCTCGTGGGCGTCGAAGAACGGCACCACGCGGTCGTTGAGGAGATCGGCGGCGGTGATCGGCGTCTTGCGGTCATATAGCCGGGCATTCACTCTCGAACTGACCATGCGCCCCCTTGTCCAGCTTGGCCTTTTCCAGCGCCGCCAATTGGCTCTCGGTGAGCACGATACCGTCTTGGGCGACCTTGGCCTCCAGCGCCTTCAGCCGCTTCTTCATCGTCTCCAGATCGTGACGCTGCCACACCCCGCGGACGCCCGACGGCGAGACCGAGTGGCCGCGCATTTCGTTGGCGATGCGGGTCTGCCCATAGGCGGGATATTCCAGCGTCAGCTCGAGGATGATCGCCTCGACCTGGGGCGGCGTGCGGTTGGCCAACAGCGGCTTCCGGCGCGTCAGTCCTGCAGCGCCAGTTCGCCGCCGGTCTCGTAAAGCTCCTTGAAGCGGTAGAAGCTGTCGCGCGAATAGCCCATCATCTTGCAGGCCTGGCTGACATTGCCGAGCTGTTTGGCCAGCTCCAGCAGCCCCACCTTGGCGCGGATGATCTTTTGGTCCTTGGTCATGTCAGTGTCCTTTCTAACGCCGAGGCCGGGCGCTGCGAACCCTGACCACTCCGCGCCCGGCCTCGGCTCAAGCTTCAGCCTAGATGTTTGATCCCAGGCTTT
>NZ_FUIG01000046.1:0-285 GCF_900149755.1 Mesorhizobium delmotii
TGGTCGGCGACGGCGCGCCATTGTGTGCTTGCGGCCTCGGCCGTTTCCTGGGCGAAGGCGGTGGCGATGAAAGCCGAGACGACGCGGCGCCCGCTCTTGCCGGCATGGGCCAGCACGTTCCTCATGAAGTGGACGCGGCAGCGCTGCCAGGTGGCGCACAGCACCTTGGTGACGGCCGCCTTGATGCCTTCATGGGCATCGGAGACGACGAGCTTGACGCCGCGCAGGCCGCGGCGGGTCAGCTTGCGCAAAAACTCCGTCCAGATCGGCGCGGCATCAGACGTG
>NZ_FUIG01000046.1:295-347778 GCF_900149755.1 Mesorhizobium delmotii
ACGCCGCTCGCTCGCTACAGCGCTGTTGAGGGCGCGCTCGCGAGGGCTTCGCTACCGCCGACCTACACCACGCGGTGGGACACGACCCGACAATCGGAAGGAGTGGGTGATGGCGAAGCGGGACATTCAGATCAAAACCAGCGACGGCTTGGCAAAAGCCGGTCTGTTCCGCTCGGCGGCCCCGGCCAAGGCCGCAATCATCCTCTATATGGACGCTTTTGGCCCGCGGTCGGCGCTCGACCAAATGGCGGAACGACTTGCAGGCGATAATTGCGCGGTGTTGGGTCCCGGACCTTTTCTACCGCAACGCGCCCTACGGCCCGTTCGAGGCCAAGACCGCCTTTAGCGACGAGAAGCGCAAGGCTGTCATCACGGGTCTCCTCAGCGGCACGACGCAGGACATGACCATCCGCGACAGCGGCGCTTTCCTCGATGCGCTCGATGCCGAAGGCGTGACCGGACCGGTCGGCACCGTCGGCTATTGCATGGGCGGAGCGCGGGCGCTGAACGCCGCTGCGACCTATCCCGACCGAATCATTGCCGCGGCCAGTTTCCATGGCGGCAATCTGGCGAGCGATGCCGCCGACAGCCCGCATAGGAAGGCTGCGTCGATCAAGGCGCGGGTCTATGTCGGCACGGCAGGTGTTGACAGAAGTTTTCCGCCGGAGCAGGCGGCGCGGCTGGCCGAAGCGCTGCGTGTGGCTGAAGTCGACCATGTCATCGAGAATTATGCCGGTATGGCGCATGGCTGGTGCGTACCGGACCACAGCGCCTACGATGCGGCCGGCGCCGAGCGCCACTGGAAACGATTGGCGACGCTATTCGCGGAAACGCTGGGCTAAGCCCGCCGGAGCCGGCGACATAGTCTTGAAACATAGCTCCTGAATACCGGCGGCAGTCATTTGATCAGGGGCATGATGCGGGTTTCTCTCAGGAGCAAGATTGTAGGCTTTTGCCTGTTGACCAGCGCGATGGTCCTGCCAGCCTTTGCCGACCAAGCAAAATGTTCCTGCCGGAACCTGCGCAGCGTTCAGGAAGAACTGAAGAACGCGGAGTATGAGGCGGTGTTCTTCGCCGATATGGCGGCGAAGCTCAAGGCGGTCGAGGATCCGCTGATCGAGGCGCGCAAGAACCCGACCCATCCCGATTCAGATGTCAACATCCAGGACCGATCGTCCAGGGCGCGCGCCGACATCATGCGCACGTTCAAGCTTCCTCACAACCCAGCCTACGGCTACTCGGGTCCTTTGACCGTGGACATGAAGTTTGGCAGCTGCGAGCAGAAGCCGGCCGATCTAGAGGCACTGCCCGCCGGCTCGCAGTGCAAGGAAATCGCCGACATCACGCTGGCTCACGAGGCCGCGCACAGGGAGAGATGCGCAAGGGAAACCGCTGCGGTCTATTGGGACAGGTTGCCCAGTCAGATCGCCGCCGAAGAAGCCGAACGTTATCGGGCGCAGGCCAACGCCATGCGGGCGCAACTCAAGCGCATTGTGGATGAGGGGACAATCACCGTGGAGGCGAAGATGGAACCCCGCATCAAGGGTCCACAGTTCGATGTCACCTATTCCTTTGTGATGCCGTCGATCGCGATGGAGGGCAAGAGCTCGCCTGGGTCGGATAGTTGGACGGTGAACGGAAAGGGCAAACAATCCGGCAAGATCAAAAACATGAAGATTGGCGGCATGACCTGCAAATCGAGCGGACAGCTCAACGACGACATCGACATGGCATTGGATACGGATGGCTTTGGTATGAACCTCAAGAGCAAGTCGACAGGCCGACCCGGCGATATAAAGGTTCGCTGCAGGGGCGGTTACGGCATGTCGATGCGTCCTCAAGGTGAAGTCGGCAGCGGCGAGGTGTTTGCAGCGGAACGCTTCGAGAGCGAGGCGGACATCTCGCAAGATGTCAGCATGATGCCGTTTGCCAAGATCGTGACACAGGGCGGCATGTCGGTCAGCGGCAACCACACGGTCACCGTGCGCCTGGTCTGTCCCGGAGAGTGAGGAGCACCCATGGTTGGTGTTCTGGAAGGCGGTTTGTGTTTTTCTTTCCACCACCCCAAGGAATCGCCGCTAGCCTTCGTCCAACAGGCAAATGATGGCGATGATGCTGGATGAAAGCGAAGCCTCCGACGCCGAGCTGATCGGTCGCGCGAAGGGCGGAGACAGGGGGGCTTTCGGCAAGTTGCTCGAAAGGCACTATGACTTCGTCTATCGCGCCGCCTATCGCTGGTGCGGGAAAAAGGCCGACGCCGAGGATATCGCCCAGGAAGTCTGCGTCCGGCTCGGCCGGGCGATCCGCGACTATCATGGCAGCGGCGCCTTCACCACCTGGCTCTATGCCGTGACGCTGAATGCGGCACGCGACATGATGCGCAAGACCGTTCGCGAGACGATCAAGACCGAAGCGTACGGGGCTTACGAGCTGATCTCGGGAGAAGCCCCGGCCGAGCCCGAAGATCCAGCCGAGGCGCTTTGGGCGGCGGTGCGGATGCTGCCGGACAAGCAGCGCGACGCGGTGCTGCTCGTCTATGGCGAAGGGCTGAGCCACGCAGCCGCGGCCGAGGCGATGGGCATCTCGGAGACGACGGTTTCCTGGCACATCCATGAAGCGAAGAAACGGTTGAAGACGCTCATGCTTTCAGCCGGGGAAGTGTGATCATGGTCGACGACAACGAACTCAACAGGCTGCGCGACATCGCAGCACCGGCACCGGGTACCGAGGCGAAGGCGCGTGCCTTAGAGGCCGCCATGCGGGCTTACGACCTTGACGAAAAAACTTCACCTGCCGCCCAAGGATCGGAGAAAGGGCTTCGTCTCACAGAGCGAGCACAAAAGCTCTGGAGCGAAATCATGCAAAAGAAACTCTTCGCCACCCCGGCCATTGCCGGGCTCGTCGCCCTGCCGATCGCCGGATACGCTACGATCTACATGCTGCAGGAGCAGCCATTCCCTTCCGGTGGGGACGAGAAGATCGCCGAAACGCTGGCCGATAAACCAGCGGCTAATGCGCCGCCAACGGTGACGCCGCTCACCGTAGCCGAGGCCGACAAGCAGAAGAAAGCCGATGTCGACGCCGAAAGCCGCGTCGCAGCCGAGGCGCTTGCGCCGGCATCGCCGCCGAAGTCAGAATCGAACGCGATGGGTGGCCTGGTGCAGCAGGATATGCTGGCTCGCAATGCGCCCGAGCCCTCGCCTCGCGAGGCGCTGGCTGGCGGTTCGAGTACCGCGGCTCCTGCAGCCGATGGCGCCGCGCGGGTTGGCGGTGTGCCCGGTACTGTGGCCAAGTTGATGGCTCAGCCTTCGACCGCACCGGCTGACCAGATGCCGCTGCCGGAGCAAAACCGCGACCGCATCGAGGATTTCAAGAGCAATCCGGTGCGTGCCGCGCTCGAAGACCCGGTCTCGACCTTCTCGATCGACGTCGACACGGCCTCCTATTCCTTCGTGCGGCGTTCGCTCAGGGAAGGTGTCGTGCCGCAGGCCGACACGGTCCGCGTCGAGGAGATGATCAACTACTTCCCCTATGACTGGAAAGGTCCGGACGTTGCCTCGACGCCGTTCAATTCAAACGTCAGCGTCATGCCGACGCCGTGGAACGGGCACACCAGGCTGATGCACGTCGCCATCAAAGGTTTCGACGCGAAGCCGGCCGAGCAGCCCAAGGCCAATCTGGTCTTCCTGATCGACGTGTCGGGTTCGATGAACGAGCAGGATAAGTTGCCGCTCTTGCAGTCCGCCTTCCGGCTTCTGGTCAACAAATTGAAGCCCGACGACACGGTTTCGATCGTCACCTATGCGGGCGATGCCGGCACTGTCCTGGAGCCGACGAAGGTTTCGGAGAAGGACAAGATTCTCAATGCCATCGACACGCTGGCGCCCGGCGGCAGCACGGCCGGCGAGGCGGGTATCAAGGAAGCCTACAGGCTGGCGCAGAAATCCTTTGTCAACGACGGGATCAATCGCGTGATGCTCGCCACGGACGGCGACTTCAATGTCGGCCAGACCGACGACGACGATCTGAAGCGATTGATCGAAAAGGAGCGTAAGACCGGCGTGTTCCTGTCGGTGTTCGGTTTCGGTCGCGGCAATCTGAACGATCAGATGATGCAGACCATCGCCCAGAACGGCAACGGCACCGCCGCCTATATCGACACTTTGGCCGAGGCGGAGAAGGTGCTGGTCGAGGATGCGTCTTCGACGCTGTTCACCATCGCCAAGGACGTGAAGATCCAGGTCGAGTTCAACCCGCAAAAAGTCTCGGAATACCGGCTGATCGGCTACGAGACCCGCGCCTTGAACCGCGAGGATTTCAACAACGACCGCGTCGATGCCGGCGAGATCGGCTCCGGCCATTCGGTCACTGCGATCTACGAGATCACGCCGAAAGGCAACGGCGGCGAGCAAATCGATCCGCTGCGCTACGGCCAGGCTGCAGTGAACAATGGCGGCGTCGCCAATGCCGACGAATATGCGTTCGTGAAGATCCGCTACAAGTTGCCGAATGAGGATGCCTCGAAGCTGATCACCACGCCGGTCACATCGGCCAATGAAGTGGCTGATTTCGACCAGGCCAGCACCGACCAGCGTTTCTCCGTTGCCGTCGCGGCCTTCGGCCAGAAGCTGCGCGACGAGGATGCGACCGCGAAGTTCGGCTACGACAAGATCCTGGAGATTGCCACTGCTGCCCGGGGAGCCGACCCGTTTGGGTACCGGTCCGAGTTCCTCTCGCTGGTGCGCCTTGCCTCGGCGCTCGGCGGTAACCGGTAATGGTGATGACGGCCGGTTTTCTTCAGATGGGATCGTTCTGAGTAGGGGAAACCGACGCACGGCGGGTGAGGGCAGGCCGGCGAGGGAAACCTTGCCGGCCTTTTTCAACATTTGTCAGGCGCGGCTACGCCGGCGCTCGCGGCGGGCTTCGCTGGTCTCGGCGGTGTTGACTGTCGCCTGCTTGTTGCGCATCGGGCCGATGCGCTCGACGATTTTCTCAACGGTCGGGCGATCCGACCTGGTATGCGCGTCGAGTGCCTTGCGCATGGCGGCGAGGTGGGCGAACGAGGTGCCGCAGCAACCGCCAACGATTTTGGCGCCGGCATCGACGGCCAGCCTGACATAGTCGGCCATCAGTTCGGGCGTGCCGGAATAATGGATTTCTGCGCCGCGAAATTCGGGAATGCCACAATTGCCCTTGACGATCACCGTCGCCTCCGGCTTCGCCTCGGTCATATCGAGCAGCGAAGCGAGGATGTCGGAGGCGCCGACACCGCAATTGGCGCCGACCCCGAGCGGCGCCTGCGGCAGCCCATCGGCGACGCCGTGGATGTCCTTCGGCAACAGCCCCATCATGGTGCGGCCGGCGGTGTCGAAGGAGCCGGTATAGGTATAGGGCAGGCCGACGCGGATCGCGGCTTCGGCTGCGGCGCGGATTTCGTCCGGCGCCGACATGGTCTCGATCCAGGCGACTTCGGCGCCGCCGGCCTTCAGGCCCTCGATCTGTTCGGCAAAGGCTTCGACCGCCTCGTCATAGGTCATGGCGCCGAGCGGCACCAGCAACTCGCCGGTCGGGCCGACCGAGCCCGCCACGATGACCTTGCGGCCGGCTTTATCGGCGACAGCGCGGGCGATCTCGGCGGCTCGCTTGTTCAGCGCATGCACGCGGTCTTGCGCATGGTGCAGCTTCAGCCGGTGGCGGGTGCCGCCGAAGGAGTTGGTGAGAATGATGTCGGCGCCGGCATCGACGAAGTTCTGGTGCAGACTGGTGATGGTGTCGGGAGCCGTCTCGTTCAGCAACTCTGGAGCCTCGCCGGCCTCGAGCCCCATGGCGAACAGATTGGTACCGGTGGCGCCATCGGCAAGCAGAACGCCCTTTTCGGCAAGCAGCGAGTCAATTGGATTGGTCATTGGAGATACGCCTTCCCGGAATTCCAAGCAGACTTCGCTCGCCCGCTACGTCTGCTTAGGTTTTTGTATTGCCGCAGGTTCTCGTCGCAAAACCGCGAAGCACTTTTGCGGAACCTGCTGGTTGAGATAAGGATATAAAGAAATCTTTATATGGCGTCAATGTCGGCGCGGCAAACAAGCCGTCAAAATCGCATCTCCCCCAGCCTTTGCGTAAAGCTGGCCGCCTCATGCGCGTTGATGTCGGCGGCGCGGATCAGATTGTCGAAATGGCTGGTCAGCGTGCGGACCGGCTGGGTCGCGTTCAGCACCAGATACATGTCGCCGACATAGATGGCGGCACGATAGGGCCCGAATATGGTGTAGGGGATCGAGTAGCGCATCCGGCCGTCATAGAGAAACAGGCGGAAGGTGGGATAAAGGTCGTCGAGCAGCGTCGCCATGTGAAGAAGCTGCTGGTGGCGGTCGGCCTCAGGGAAACGGTCCCAGACCCCCAGTCCGCGCGCAAAGATCTCCAGCGTGTGGCGCGGCATGCAGACTTCCATGTCGGTTTCCGGCCGCCGGTTGTAGTCGATGCGGTACTGCGTCTCGCCGGCCTGCGCCTCGCGGCTCTTGTTGGCAATACCAGCCTCGTAGTCGACAAGCGCCTCGGTGCGCAGAAGATCGGGAATGCCGGCGGGCACGTAACGGATCTTCGTGCCCGCAGCCTCGGCATGCCATTTGGCCAGCAGCGTGCGGTCGAAGCCGTCGGGCGCTTCCTCGATCTCCAGGCTCTCGCGGATCTCACCGGTGACGCCTTCGTCCTGGCTGAGGCCGAGCAGCCAGTCGAGCGACACCTTGAATTCGGCGGCGATGTTGAGCAGCGTTTCGGCGCGGGGAAGGCGTGTCGAGGCGCCGGACAGCAGCTGCGAAAGCGCCGAGCGGTCGATGCCCACCGCCGTCGCGAAGGCGGACTGGTTCAAGTCGGAGCGTGTCAGGAGCATTTTCAGGCGCTCCCGAAAGATCGTCGACAGGTCGCGTTTGTCCATATCGTCATTCCGGCCATTGGGAGGAAAAAATTTCGCCGAATTCGCCAAACCGGCACCTCGGGCGTAAATGAATCCGCCGGCTCGTTTACAATAGATAACATATGCGGCTGAAAATGCGCAATCGCAACATTTTGTGCGCTTTGTCGCGTTGCAGCATGTCAACGCTCCTGACACAATACTGTCAGGAATCAAAACGGTTCCGGCGACTGGAAGGGCAGTGGTCGATCCATGACGAGCATGAATAACAGACGACGCAATGCACCGGCCATCGAATGGCCGACCGTGTTTCTCGCGTTCTTCTGTTACGGCACATGGCTCGCAGCCGGCCTGTTCCTGTGGCCGTCCTATCCGTTGCTGGCGCTCGTCGTTCTGGCCTTGATGGCTGCGCTGCAATCCTCGCTGGCGCACGAAGTCCTGCACGGCCATCCGACCCGCAATGCGCAGCTCAACGAAGCTTTCGTCTTCCTGCCGATCGGCCTCGTCTGGCCGTTCCGCCGGTTCAGGACCATTCATCTGCGCCACCATGCCGACGAACGGTTGACCGATCCGCTTGACGATCCTGAAAGCTACTACAAGGCGCTGTGGCACCATGACGAATTGCCGCCGGCGATGAAGTTCCTGCTGAAAATCAACAACACCATGATCGGCCGCCTTATTCTCGGCCCGTGGCTGTCGTGCACCGGCTTCTTCATCGACGATGCCAAGCAGATGCTTGCCGGCGACAAGGTGATCCGCAAGGCATGGCTGCTGCACGCCATCGGCCTCGCCGTGGTGCTGCCGGTCGTGCAGTTCGGCTTCGGCATCCCGCTGTGGCTCTACGTGCTAGTGCCGGTGTGGCTCGGCCAGTCGCTGATCTCGATCCGTACCTTCGCCGAGCATCAATGGTCGGAGCATCCGGAAGGCCGCACGGTGATTGTCGAGCGTTCGCCGCTGTCGTTGCTGTTCCTCAACAACAATTTGCATTTCGTGCATCACAAGAGCCCGACGGTGGCTTGGTACCGGCTGCCGAAGTTGTTTCGCGAGCGCCGGGACGAGTGGCTACGGATGAACAATGGCTACGCCTATCCAAACTATTTCGCGCTGCTCAAGGCTTATGCGTTCAAGGCGAAGGAGCCGATCGTCCACCCGGTGCTGCGGCGCACGCCGGAACCGGGCCGGGCGTTCAAGCCGCGCGTCAGGGCGCGCAGCCTCAATGGGCTTGGCAGTGCGCCGGTGCCCGCCGAGCCGCCGAAAGAATGAAATTTGCGGCATCGCTGGCTGCGATGCCCAGGTGCGCGTCAATGGTCTCGTCAGTTTCTCAGCGTAACGATCAAAATCCCGGCACGAGCGATTTCGTTGCCGCCTTGCCGATGTATGACTGGCCCGAAATGCGGAGCGAGGTCGATGCCCAATGGGCACGGCTGCGTGATGCCTTCCGGCAAAGAGGCATCGACGCGCCGCAGACCATCGCTCGCGTCAATGCCGATCTGTGGCCTGTAGACGGCGGCATCCGTGACGCCGCCGGAAAGGTGATCGCGCCCGATCCGGCGACGCTGCCGCCGGACGAACTGGATTTTCACGGGCTTTGGCTGCATCCGGCGCTGCTGTTCGCACAGACCTGCTGGGGGCCGATGGAACTCGGCCTGTCGGAGCATGTCCAGGTGGTCGGCCAGCCGAGCTACGACGCATACGAGGGCGGGCAGGGCGAACTCTATTCGAGCGCCATCGTGATGTGCGCGGACGGCTCGCCGTCTGTTCGAGCACCTGATGACGGCAGCCCTCTTGTTTCTCTCGACCTGCTGCGCAACATGCGCTTCACCTTCAACCACTCCGATTCGATGTCGGGCTTCGTCGGGCTGACGCGTGACCTGGAGGCGCTGGGCGAAAGCCTGAACATGTTCTCTGAGCGCAGCGAAAGCGGTGGCCACCGCGCCTCGATCGTCGCCATTGCCGAGGGCAAGGCCGATGTCGCGGCCATCGACTGCCAGAGCTGGGCGCTGGCGCGGCGCTTCGAGCCTGCGGCACAGAAGGTAGCGGCCGTTGGCTGGACAAGGCGGCGCAAGGGCCTGCCGTTCATCACTGCCAGAGCGACACCGGAAAAGATCGTGGTGGCGCTGCGTGAGGCAGTCGCGGCGATCGCATAAAAACAGTCAGCCGCCGAGCAGCCGCTCGTCGAGCGGATAGGTCGAAAGCTGCTCGTTGCCGGTTTCGGTGATCAGGATCTGCTCTTCGATCTTGACGCCCTCGCGTCCGCCAAGCCGGCCGATATAGCTTTCGACGCAAAGCACCATGCCTGACACGAGCACGCCGTCGGGCGTGTCTTCAGTCCAGTCGATCGCATGCGGCAGCGTCGGGTATTCGTCGGCCAGGCCGACGCCGTGATAGAGCACGCCGTAGCGCGCCGGGAAGCAATCTCCGGGCGGCACCGCCGAGCGTTCGACAAGGTCGCGGAAGGATATGCCCGGCTGCATCAGGCGGATGTTGTGGGCGATCTGGTCGGCGGCGAAGCGAAACAGGTCGCGTTGCTCGTTGGACGGCTCGGTGTCGCCGCAGAGCCAGGTGCGCGACAGGTCGGCGCAGAAACCGTAGGGGCCGATCAGGTCGGTATCGAAAGCGACGAGATCGCCGGCTTCGATCGTTCGCGACGAGCATTCCTGGAACCAGGGATTGGTGCGCGGGCCGGACGTCAGGAGCCGGGTTTCGACCCATTCGCCGCCACGTGCGATGTTGCCGCGGTGGAGTTCGGCCCACAATTCGTTTTCGGAAATGCCTGGCCTCAATACTGCTTCCATCTCGCCCATTGCCGCCTGGCAAGCGACGATCGACCGGCGCATGGCCAGGATTTCGTCGGGCGATTTGATCAGACGTGCATTTTCCATCAGCGCTTCGCCATTGCCGATCGAGATGCCGAGGCGGGCGAGCTCTTCGACACCCTCGGGATTGATGTGATCGACGGCGATGCGGCTGATACCGCCGCCATGCTCCCTCACCAGATCGGCAATGCCGGCCGCCCAGCGGCGGACCTTTTGCTCGGTCAGTTCGCCGCTGTAGAGATACATCCACGACACTGCCGGCCGCACCTCGTCGACCACGCCGGAGTGGTCGGAAAGGTGCTCGCAGGAAAAATAGTCGAACAGCACCACCGGGCCTTCGGTGGCAACGAAACAATGCCTTGTCGGATTGTGCGCGACCCAGAGCTGCATATTGGTCGAGTCGGTCGCGTAGCGGATGTTGATCGGATCGTAGAGCAGGGCTCCCGCATAGCCGCGGCGCTTCAGCTCGGCGCGGATGCGGTCGAGCCGGTACTGACGCATGGCGGGCAGGTTGGGAGCAGCAATGCCGGCGGCCTGCCACTCGGCTTCCGCCAGTGCGCCATAGCCAAGCACATGCTGGTTGAGCTCAGCGGCCTTCCGCCGCGACTTCAGGCGCAACGCATCGATGGAGCCTGCTTCGTCCGGCTCGAACGGCATGATCCTGCGGTGGCGAGGAGGCCGATCAGTCGGGTTCCTGTCCACCCTCGGCTCCTTTGCTGACGCCTTCCTCCGGCGCTTTGGCTTTTTCCGCAGCGATTCTCTTCAATCTTGTATACGCGCCGGGCCGGGCAGACTTGTCGGTGCTAGGCAATAGCGGAACCATGATTTGCCTTGGTTGGCCGTCCGGCTCATAGCCGGCTTTTTTGAGCTGCTCCAAAATGACCGGCCGCGGATCGTCGCGATCAAGCCAGACGAGTACAGCCGGGTCTTGCACAAGCCTGTCGAAATTCGGCACTTCCTGGTCAAGCGCGACCAATTTTTCGTCGACCAACCGCAGATTTCCGACCCATGCACCGTCGGATATTGCGGTTTTCACCGGCCCGTCTGCAGTCAGCTGGCGATAGAGGGCCGCGTAATCCACCCGGATCATCCGCGAGAGACCACTGGTCCCGTTTATCTGGAAGTACCAAGTGGCGGGCGCGAGCAGAACGGCGATGATCGCTCCGGCCGCGATCACCAGGAGCTGGGCGTCCCTGCCGCGTGGTAAGAGCCGTTCCATATAGGCGGCCATCGCCAGCGGCAAGATGACCAGGACCGGCACCAGCCAACGGGCCTTGACCTCGGTCACGCCGGTGGCCAGCACGAGTATCGCCAGCATGGCCAAGCCGAGCGCCAAGGTACGCCACAGGAGAACTTCCCTGGCCGGAGCTTTGGGGTGACGCTCGGAGAAACGAAACCCCGTCAGCGCCAAAGCCAGCGCGCAAACGAGCACCGGCAGGACAGCGAAATTGAAGGTCCCCGTGATAAACTTGCCGGCGCCGGTGACCGCGGCCATCATGCGCCCCTGCTGTAGGTCTATTCCGAACTTCTCGCCTCTCGCCAGCAAATCGGCAGGATGCATGAGGCTCCAATATGTGGTTGGCGCGAGCAGCAATATCGCGACGGCAACACTGATTGCGAATTTCGGATCGAGGATCGCGCCGCGCAGCTCGCGCAGCGACAACACCGCCGCAACAAGCGCTGCCACCAGGAATACGTCGTTGTATTTGGCAAGAATTGCCGCAGCCGTTGCCAAGCCAAACACCGCATAGGCGATTACGCTTCGCCGCTCGATCAGATTAGCCATCGCGAGCAGGAGCAGCGCGCAGAAGCCGACAACGGCGACCGAATGCGACAAGGCCCGCTGTGATTCCCAGGCGATTTGCGGGATTGTGAAAAGTCCGAGCATGGCCGCCGCTGCCGTCGCTTTCGTGTAGCCGAACCGCCGCATGGCGGCGAACACACTGCAGGCGGCGAGGAACAGCACGGAGTATTTGACGAGCTTCAGCGTGAAAATATTGGTGCCGAAAATTTGCGCGGCCAGCCAGTTGATCCATGTGTAGAGAGGCGGTTGCGAGCCGCCATATCCAGCCCAAAGATATGGAAGATAAATCAGTTGCTCCGCGTCATCGACGCCGACGCCAGTTCCTGCCCAAGTGGCCAGCACAGACAATATGACGGTTTGCAAGGCCAAGTAAGCAGCGACCATGACGATCGCCGCCGGGAAGGGGCCGATCTTGCTCTCGGCAAGCCATTCGTCCCATTTCATAGAATACTTCAACGAGTTCTCATCGCCCGTGCCAGTTGCCGCCGGCTCCGCTAGCATGAAGACCATGCCGCGCACAATGTGGCAGCCCTGATCGCTGCCGGAGCGGCGGGCAGGCAAGTCGAATCGCACCGTCGCTCTCTCTTTTGTTCTAGCATCGGATTTGCCCAAATCGGTCCTACCCCGGGTCGGGCCGGGGCGGCGGCCTTTGGGTCCGGTGCTCTAGGTCCGCATCTTCTCGCCGCTCGGGTCGAAAGGCGGCTCGACATTGATGCGGGCCGGGCGCCGGCTTCCGAGGATTTCGATCTCGAACAGTCCGGCGCTCTCGTTCCCGGCCAAGGCCGCCGGCACATAGCCTTGCGCCATCGATTTCCGGACGTAATGGGCATAGCCGCCGGAGGTGACCCAGCCGACCACGCGCCAGTCGCCGTCGACGATGCCGCGCACGGCCGAAGCGCCTTCCGCGGCCCTGGAGCCGCGCACTTCCTTGCCGTCCGTATCGAAACGCGGCGCACCATAGCCGTGCGGCTTTTCCACCGTGCCGTAGTCCTTGCCGCCGACCTTGGCCCAGATCGGTTCGTCGCCCATGACGTCGGCATCCGCGGCATCGACGATGAAGGAGACACGGCGCAGTTTTGGCCCTTCCGCCTGCTCCCTGGCCGCCGCTTCGCGTCCGATGAAGTCGTTCTTCTCCAGCTTGACGAAGCGGTCCATCGCGCCTTCGAACGGCCCGTAGATCGGACGCAGTTCGCGGAACCAGGTCGGAAAGTTCTTTTCCAGGCGCATCGAGAGCAGGGCGCGCATGCCGAAATCGACGAGGCCAAACTCTTCGCCGGCATCCTTGATCGCCTTGTAGACCAGGCGCTGATAGGTCGGCGCCATCCAGATCTCGTAACCGAGATCGCCGGTATAGGTGATGCGATTGACCATGCAGGGCGCGCCGCCGACCGCCATCTCGCGGAAATCCATGAAGCGGAAAGCCTTGGTCGAAATGTCGACATCGACCAGTTTCTGCAGCAGGTCGCGCGATCTCGGCCCGGCGATTGAGAGACCGACAAGCGTCTGGTCAAAGCGGTGAACGCGGACGCTATCATCCTTCGGCAGGTGCTTCTCGAACCAGCGCATATGATACTTCTGCGCCGCCGACGAGCTCCAGATCATGAAGCGCTCTTCACCCGCCTTGGCGATGGTGAAGTCGCCGATCAGCCTGCCGAACTCGTTCAGCATCGGGGTCAGCACGATGCGGCCGGTCTTCGGCATGCGGTTGGTCATCAGCCGGTTGAGGAAATTTTCCGATCCCGGCCCGGAGACTTCGTATTTGGCGAAGTTGGCGATCTCGGTGACGCCGACCTTCTCGCGTGTCGCACGCACTTCCTCGCCGATCGGCCCGAAATCGTTGGAGCGATGGAAGGAAACGATGTCCTTCGGCTCGGCGCCTTTCGGCGAGAACCAGAGCGGGGTTTCGAGGCCCCAGCTATCGCCCATGACGGCGTTGTTGGCCAGCATCGTGTCATAGAGTGGCGTCGTTTGCGCCGGGCGCGCGGCCGGCAATTCCTCGTTGGGAAAGCGGATGGAAAAGCGGCGCGAATAGTTTTCGCGCACCTTGGCATTGGTGTAGCGCAGCGTCGCCCATTCGCCGAAGCGGGCGACGTCCATGCCCCAAACGTCGAAGCCGGGATCGCCATGGACCATCCAGTTCGACAATGCCAGCCCGACGCCGCCGCCCTGCGAGAAACCGGCCATGACGGCGCAGGCGCACCAGAAATTGGTCAGGCCCTGCACCGGGCCAACCAGCGGATTGCCGTCGAGCGCGAAGGTGAAGGGGCCGTTGATGATCTGCTTGATGCCGGCCTTCTCGATGCCGGGGAAATGCTTGAAGCCGATCTCCAGCGACGGCGCGATGCGGTCGATGTCGGGCTGCAGCAATTCGTGGCCGAAATCCCACGGCGTGTTGACCGGAGACCACGGCCTGCAGGCTTTTTCATAGGTGCCGAGCAGGATGCCGTTGCGTTCCTGGCGGGTGTAGATCTCGCCCTTGAAGTCCATAACGCCGATCATTTCGCGGCCGGTCGACTTGTTAAATTCCTCGACCTCCGGCATCGGCTCGGTCAAAAGGTACATATGCTCCATGGCAAGCAGCGGCAGCTCGACCCCGACCATGCGGCCGATCTCGCGCGCCCACAGGCCGCCGCAGTTGACGACGTGATCAGCCTTGACCGTGCCTTGCTCGGTAACGACGTTCCAGGTGCCGTCGACCTCCTGCGTCAGCTCTACGACGCGGTTGCGCAGCACGATCTCGGCGCCGAGCTTCCTGGCGGCCTTGGCATAGGCGTGGGTGGTTCCGGAAGGGTCGAGATGACCTTCGACCGGATCCCACATGGCGCCGACGAAATTCGTCTCGTCCATCAGCGGGAACATCGCCTTGGCCTCGGACGGCGTGATCAGCTCGGTGTCCATGCCGAGATAGCGGCCCTTGGCGTGGGCAAGGCGCAGGAAGTCCATGCGCTCGGGCGTGTCGGCCATCATCACGCCGCCGGTCAGGTGCAGCGAACAGGACTGGCCGGAAAGCTCCTCGATCTCCTTATAGAGCTGCACCGTGTAGGCCTGCAGCTTGGCGACGTTGGGATCGCCGTTGAGCGTGTGGAAGCCGCCCGCCGCATGCCAGGACGAGCCGGAGGTGAGCTCCGAGCGCTCGATCAGCATGATGTCGGTCCAGCCGGCCTTGGCCAGATGGTAGAGCACCGAGCAGCCGACGACGCCGCCGCCGATGACAACCGCTTTTGCATGAGATTTCATGAAGATAGTTCCGTTTTTGAAGAGATTGAATCGAGTGAGCGGGGCCTGAAAACAAAGCGGAGAAGGGCGCCGGCTGGAATAATCTCACGCCCTTCCTCTACCCCGTCGAACGGAGGAAAGGTGTCGAGCGAAGCTCGATGGAGTGGGGGTCGACTGTTCATCAAACCAATACAGATGGTCAAAAATCGGTCGGCGCGCCGCCTTCGGACCGGCGTTTGTCGACGAAGGCGTTGATCTCCTCGCGGATAGCCGGGTCCATGTAGGGCTCTTCATAAGTAGCCAGCCGCTCCTTCCACACCCGGTTGGCTTTTTCGATAGCCGTCGGCGATCCGGCTTCCGCCCAGGTCTCGAAATTGCGCCAGTCGGAGATGATAGGCGAATAGAAAGCGGTCTTGTAGCGGTCCTGGGTATGCTGGGTGCCGAAGAAGTGGCCGCCCGGACCGACGGACTGGATGGCGTCGAAGCCGAGGGCCTCCTCGGAGAGGTCGAGCGGGGTCAGGAACTCGGCCACCATCTGCAGCAGATCGATGTCCAGGATGGTCTTCTCGTAGGAGCAGCGCAGGCCGCCTTCCAGCCAGCCGGCCGCATGCATCATCAGATTGCCGCCGCCCTGGATGGCGCCCCACAGCGAGAACACGCTTTCATAGGCCGCCTGCGCGTCGACCGTGTTGGCGGCGCAGGTGTTGGAGGTGCGGTAGGGGATGTTGTAGCGGCGGGCGAGCTGGCCGCCGACCAATTGCGCCTTCATGTATTCCGGCGTGCCGAAAGCCGGCGCGCCGGACTTCATGTCGACGTTGGAGGTGAAGCCGCCATAGCCGACGGGCGCGCCCTTGCGCACCATCTGGGCGAAGGCAATGCCGGACAGCGCTTCGGCATTCTGCTGCACCAGCGCGCCGGCGATGGTCACCGGCGCCATGGCGCCCGACAGGGTGAACGGCGTCACGATGACGACCTGGCCCTTGCTCGACATCTGGATGATACCTTCCATCATCGGCACGTCGAGCTTGAGCGGCGAATTGGTGTTGATGATGGTGAACACCGACGGCTCTTCAAGAAGCTGTTCGTCGCTGATGCCGCGCGCGATCCTGGTGATCTCGATGCCGTCGACATTGCGCTCCTTGCCGAGCGAATAGATGTGGAACACCTTGTCGGTGAGCACGCTCAGATCGCGGATGCATTCGAGGTGGCGGACGGACGGATGGATATCGATCGGCTCGACCGGATAACCGCCCGTGCAATTGAGGATGTTGTGCATCTGCGCAAGCTTGAGGAAGTTGCGGTAGTCCTGCTGGTTGCCCGGCCGGCGGCCGCGATCGATGTCGGAACAATTGGGCGCCGACGCCATCATCGAGATGATCAGGTTGTCGCCGCCGAAGCGGACATTGTGCGCCGGATTACGAGCATGGATGGTGAATTCCGACGGGCAGTGGGAAACCAGCTCGAGGATCATGTCGCTGTCGAAGCGCACCCGCTCGCTGCCTTCGCGGACATCCGCGCCATGCGCCTTCATGATGCGCCTTGCCTCGTCGTGCAGCACGTCGACGCCGATTTCCCTGAGAACACGCAGCGAGGCGAGATGGATCGATTCCAGCTCGTCGTCGGAGACCAGCTTGGTCGGCGTCAGCGGGATTTTCAGCTGACGGAAAGGCGGCTGCTCGAACGCCGCCGATCCGCCGGCGCGCTTTCCCGCGCGACCGCCGCGACGGGCGCGGTCGTTTGCCAATGCCGGCTCGGCGGGATGAAGGGCGGCGGTCATGATAGTCCTCGTACGCTGCGACAGTGCGGCGGCATAATGGACCGCCGGCCGCCCCGCCATTGCGGAGGCGGCGACCACTAGGACGAGGGAAGCGACATGGACGTTCGCCAGCCGGACGACCAGGCGAAACCAGGTCTGGCCCGAACTGTGAAACGTGTCACGTTGCGATCACGTCATATGAAATAAGTACATTGAATGAAACCGGTCCTGAGGGAGACTGTCTCCATGTCGGATGTTGTCAGCGTGCGTGCTGCGACCAACAATGAAGTCGCCTTCATTGCCTGGGATATTGACGGAATGATCGACGGCTGTCTCGGCTTCGAAATCGTCCGCATCTATCCCGGCACCGGCGAGGAACGCTGTCTGGCGTCCTGGGTGCCTTTCAATGGGCAACGCAACAAGGACTGGATTCCGCAGGATACCGGCGTCTGGCCGGTGCAGAAGACATTCTGGCGCGATCTTACGGTGCGGCGGCGCCGTGACAGCCTTGAAATCAGGCCGGATGGCGAAATGGTCGCCTACCGGGTGCGTCCGGTCGGCGACATGCGCCCCGGCCTCGATCCGGTGCCGGTGCGCCCCGAGAAAGCCTATACCGGAGCGGCTCGGCCGCTCGGCTATCTCGGACAAGGTGCCGTCAGCCCGACCATCTTCCTGGGATCGATGTTCGGCAAGGCGAGGCTCGCCTTCACCAACGGCGTGCTCTCGACGCAATGGTTGTCGCGCGCCCTGGAAGATGCCGGCATCAAGGTCGGGCAGCGCGATAAGATCAGGGCCGAGCTTCAGCGTCCCGGCAGCAAGATACGCGCCTATCTTCACGGCGAGGTTCCGGATGTGCTCACCAGCCTGATGAAACGGGCCAAGGCCGAGGGCGGCACTGTCAGGCTTGCCCTCTATGAACTTGGCGATGACGAGTTGTGCGACGCTATCATCGACGCCAAGGATCTCGTCGACGTCATTCTTTCGAATTCGGGCAGGGATGAACAAACGAAGGCGTGGGACGCGGGCAACGCGCCCTTCAGAAAGCGGCTGCGGGACGCCGGCGTCGTGCTGACCGATCGTCTGTTCAACAACAACCATATCGGCCACAACAAGTTTGCCGTCTACCGCGACGCCCAGGGCAATCCGCAAGCGGTGATGACCGGCAGCACCAATTGGACGTCGACGGGCATTTGCGGACAGTCCAACAACGCCTTCATCCGCGACGACCCTGCCATGGCCAAAGTGTTCGATGCCTATTGGGAGCGGATGAAGGCCGACGTGTTCCCGCCGCCGGCGAGCGATAGCGCCGCCGGACGTGTGGCGCAGAAGCAAGGCAAGCCGTTTCGCCTGAAGAATCGCACACCGAACCATGTCAATGGGGCCACGATCTGGTTCTCGCCAAACGATCCCGACCGCAGCAAAAAGGACATCTCGGTGCGGCCTGTCGATCTCGAAGACGTTTTCGCACGGATTAAGGCGGCGAAGGAGGCGGTGCTCTTTCTCGTGTTCAATCCTTCGCGGCTTGGCAACAATTCGGTCGTCGATCAGGCGGTCGCGGCGGCGACGGCGAATCCAAAGCTGATCGTGCAAGGCGCAATCAGCGATCACACCGCCATGCCCAACTATGTTGCCCCGACCAGGGATCCGGTCACCAACAAATCGAACAAGGACGGCAAATCGCCATTCGTCTTTCCGGAGAAGGTCTGGGAGGCGCCGAACGTCTCCATCGTCAGGGCGGCCAACCTGACGGGGGCCTCCGTTGCGCGGGATTTCCAGGCGGAAGTGCTGACCGTCGGCCATGCGATCGTGCACGACAAGATCGTCATCATCGATCCGATGGCCGACAACGCGACCGTCATCGCCGGCAGCCACAACCTTGGCTACAAGGCGTCCTATGAAAACGACGAGAACATGGTGATTGTAGAAGGCGACAAGACGTTCGCTGCGGCCTTTGCGGTGCATATGCTCGACGTGTTCGACCACTACAAGTTCCGCGCCTGGCGCAGAACGATTGGAGAAGGACCGTCGGACAATGATGGGCTCTCCATCGACGACAAGTGGCTGAAGCCTTACGCGGAGGGCAGGAAGGGGGCGATTGCCCGGTATTTTCCGTAGTGGTCTGAATGGCGCCGGGACTCTTGAACAAGTCATGCTCTGGCTGGCGCAAGCGGTTTTCGCCGCCGGTGCTTCCCGGCACGCCGCCGAAACGCTAATCGTGCAGGTTCTTATTGGTGCGGATCATGGACCTGGCGGAACAGAACAGCGGCGAGACGATGCAGTGGGCGGCGATCACCGGCGTGATCGCCACCGTTTCGGTGTTCGCCATCGCGCAAGGGCTGAGCTATCCGCTGCTGAGCTTCATCCTGCAGCGCCAGGGCGTCTCGCCGGCCATGATCGGTCTCTCCGCGGCAATGACGCCGGTCGGCTTTATCGTCTCGTCGCCGCTCATCCCGGCGCTGGCGCGCCGGTTCGGGGCAGGGCGCACGGCGCTCACCTGCGCAGCGCTTTCCGCGATCATGCTGGCGCTGATCGGCTGGACGCAAAATGTCTATCTATGGTTTCCGCTGCGCTTCCTGATCGGCGTGGTGACCAATCCGCTCTACGTGCTGAGCGAGATCTGGGTGATCGCGCTGGCGCCACCGGCGCGCCGCGGTCGCGTGATGGGGATCTATTCCACGGTCATTTCGGCAGGTTTCGCCGCCGGCCCGCTGTGCCTGCTTGCCGTCGGCACCGAAGGATGGCCGCCGTTTCTCGTCGGCATCGCCGCATTCGTCTTTTGCGGCGCCTGCCTGGCGCTGGTGCTGCGACGGCTGCCGAAGGTCGATGAAGCCGGGCACCGGGTTTCGGTCATGGGGTTCATGCCGATGGCATGGCTGCTGTTGTCGGCGGTCGTAGTGGCCGCCGGTTTCGAACAGGCGGTGCTGGCACTGCTGCCGGTCTTCGGAGCGCATTATGGCATCGAGGAAACCCGCATGTCGGCGCTGCTGTCGATGATGATCGCCGGCAATATCGCCATGCAGGTGCCGCTCGGCCTGCTGGCGGAACGGCTGACGGCGCGTCTGGTCCGATTTACCTGTGTATCGCTAACGCTGCTCGGATGCGTGCTGTTGCCGGTTCTCATCGAGACGCCGCTGATCTGGCCATGCGTCTTTATCTGGGGTGCGGTTTCGTACGGCATCTACACGATGTCGATCATCGAGCTTGGCGAGCGGTTCACCGGCTCGGCACTGGTCGCCGGCAACGCCGCCTTCTCGCTGATGTGGGGCGTCGGCGGCATCGCCGTGCCGCCGCTGGCGGGCGGCGCCATGGATATTCTCGGTGCGGACGGCCTGCCGATCACGCTTGGCGCCATTTGCCTGGCGTTGGCGATTGCCACGGTTTTGCGTCGGCGGACGGCGTGAGGCATCTATCGGCGCAGTGCAGTCGCTTAATTGCCTTGCCGTCTGAAAACAGCCCAGAGGTCACAGTCGGCATGATGTTCTTCGGGGTGCATTTCATGCAGCAAATCCCGAATTTCGGCCGCGCGATCAAAGTCATCTATCAGCCCGACACTGGAAAGTTCTGCATTTGCAAACACGTCGGGGAATCCGCCGCAATTGGTCAATGCGCTGATGCTGACGTCCTTGTCCAGCAACTCGTAGCCCATGAAGGCAAACCCGTCCCAATCAAACGAGCGCACATCGACCGTTGGCCTCCGGATCACGCCAAGGATGTTGAGGTCGCCCGTATCGGCCAGTTCCGAAAGAAGGAAATCCAGGTCCAAGAAGAAATTGAGCATATTGTCTTCTTGAACAATATGCGGCCAGTGGCTCTCCTTGGTCTCTGGGAGCGCGAACGGGCACAGCATTCCGTCGAGCGTGACGACCTCGGTCAACTGGCTGAGGCCTGACCACTCGATGTAGTTCCTCCATTCGGTACCATCGGAAGGGCCAAATCTCTCAGTCGCGATGTAGAGACGTTGCATGAAGTTTCCCTTGCCGTCCGCACTGAAGGCTTGGCTATCGCAACTGCGGAGATCCGTCGTTCTTACGTGTTCCAATTGAATGTTGATAGCGCCATGCCGATGTTTGCGGCACCGAACTTGACCAATTTTTCGGAGACCACATGACAAAGTCGATCGCACAGAAGCAGCAGGGTCCAGTTGGCAAGACCGAAGATCCCTTTCTCTGGCTGGAGGACAGGACAGGCAAGGAAGCGCTCGACTGGGTTCACCGTCAGAACGAGGCTACAACAGGTGAATTGCAGGGCGATCCGTCCTACCAGGCCTACTTCCAAACCGCGCTCGACCTGATGACCGCCGAAGACAACATTGCGGTCGGCTCTGCGCTCAACGGTCACGTCTATAATTTCTGGCAGGACAAGACCAATGTGCTCGGCCTCTGGCGGCGCACGACGGTCGCTTCCTACAAGACCGAGAAGCCGGATTGGGAGACGATCATCGACTTCGACAGTCTGTCCGCGAAAGAGGGCGTGAAATGGGTGTTCAGCGGCGCCAGCCGGCTTTACCCCGACTTCAGCCGCTGCCTGCTCAGCCTGTCGCCGGATGGCGGCGACGCCAGCGAGATGCGCGAATTCGACATCGAAACCAAGTCCTTTGTCGAGGGCGGCTTTCTCGCGCCCGCCTCGAAGTCGGGCTTCAACTGGCTGGACAAGGACACGGTCATCGTCTCGGCTGCCTTCGAAGAGGACGAAAAAACCCAGTCCGGTTATCCGCGCGTGGTCAAGCTGTGGCAGCGCGGCACCAGGCTGGAGGATGCGACGCCGATCTTCGAGGCGCAGAAGCAGGATCTCGCCGCCGGCGGTTCCCTCGAATTCGACGGCGACAAGCGGCATCTGTTCCTGACCCGGACGCTCGACTTCTTTGCCTCGCACAGCTTTCTGCGTCTGCCTTCCGGCGAAAACAGGCGCATCCCGCTGCCGGACGACATCACCGACACGATGCTGTTCAGGGATCAGCTCGTCTTCGGGGTGCGCAGTCCGTGGACGGCGCCGGATGGCACGCTGTGCCGACCCGACGGCCTCTATTCGCTGGATTTCGCGCGCTGGATCGAAACCAATGCGCTGGGACCTGTCGAAACCGTGCTCGAACCGGCGGATCGTGTTTCGATCGCCGGCGTCGCCCGCACGCAAGACCGGTTGTTCATCAACTTGATGGACAATGTGCGCGGCAAGGTCGTCGCCTGCGACCGCAGCGGCAGCGGCTGGTCACTGGAGCCGGTAGCCTTACCTGAAAACGGCAATGTCGGCATCAGCCACGCCGAGCGTTTCGGCTCCAGCGTCTCCTTCTCCTTCACCGATTTCCTGACGCCGAGCTCGATCATCTGGTCGGATGACAATGCTGCGACGCTGACAACGGTCAAATCGCAGCCGGCGCGTTTCGATGCGTCGTCTCTTGTCTCGGAACAGTTCGAGGCACGCTCGAAAGACGGCACAGAGATCCCTTACTTCGTCGTCAGACGGCGCGATCAGAACGGGCCGGTGCCGACGCTGCTTTACGGCTATGGCGGCTTCGAAGTGCCGCTGTTGCCCGGCTATGCCGGCGTGCGCGGCCGGCTGTGGCTGGAAAAAGGCAATGCCTATGTGCAGGCCAATATCCGCGGCGGCGGCGAGTTCGGCCCGAACTGGCACCAGGCCGCGCTCAAGTCCAATCGCCAGAATGCCTTCGACGATTTTATAGCGGTCGCGCAAGACCTGGTGAAACGCGGTATCGCCACGCCGGCCACGCTCGGCATCCAGGGCGGCTCGAATGGCGGGCTGCTGACCGGCGTTTCGCTGACCCAGCATCCGGAGCTTTTCGGTGCGGTGATCATCGACGTGCCGCTGCTCGACATGCTGCGCTATACCGAGCTGCCGCCTGGAGCATCCTGGATGGCCGAGTATGGCGATCCAGCGAAGCCTGAAGAGGCCGAGTGGCTTGCCGCTTACTCGCCTTATCAGCATGTCGAGGCCGATGCTGCCTATCCGCCTGTGCTGCTGACCACCTCGACCGCCGACGACCGGGTCCATCCCGGCCATGCGCGCAAGATGGCCGGGCGGCTGCAGGCTGTCGGCCACACGAAGACGCTATTCTTCGAAGAGACCGAGGGCGGCCATGGCGGGCGCGGCGATCGCCGGCCGCAAGCGGCACAGGCGGCGATGAAGTATGTCTTCCTGCAACGGGCGCTGAACGGAACGGCTTGAACTGATCGCATCAGACCGCCTAAGGTGAAGCCCATGGCTCGGGTGAGGACATGTTGCGCATTTGGGGTGGCGGTGACGCCGTCGCCGCGCACGCTTCGCGCCGAGCTTTTGCGGCTTTGCGCCCGCATCGGCTATTCGCCGCCCGCCTTCCTCTGACGAATCCGCCCCCGCTGCAATTGCTGGATTGATCTGCAATTGCCGGATTGGTTCAAGAGGAAAGATCAGACATGACCTACCAGAATTATTCGCTGAAGCAGCTTCAGCAGATCGATGCTGCGCATCACCTTCATCCGTTTACCGACCACAAGGAGATGCGCGAGGCCGGCTCACGCATCATCACCCACGCCAACGGGCCGTTCATCTACGATTCCGAAGGGACGGAAATCCTCGACGGCATGGCCGGGCTGTGGTGTGTCAACATCGGTTACGGCCGCGATGAGCTGGCCGACGCGGCTTACGCCCAGATGAAGGAACTGCCTTACTACAACTCTTTCTTCAAATGCTCGACCCCGACGCCGGTGCTGCTGGCCAAAAAGCTGGCGGAACTGGCGCCGAAGCACGTCAACCAGGTGTTCTTCGGCTCGTCCGGTTCGGAGGCCAACGACACGGCGCTGCGCCTTGTCCGCCACTATTGGGCATTGGAAGGCAAGCCGGAGAAGAACCGCATCATCTCGCGCAAGACAGCCTATCACGGCTCGACCATCGCCGGTGCGTCGCTGGGCGGCATGGAGCCGATGCACAAGCAGCTCAACGGTGCGGTTCCCAACATCGTCCATGTGATGATGCCGTATGCCTACGAGCTGGCTCTGCCCGGCGAAAGCGACCATGATTTCGGCCTGCGCGCGGCCAAGGCCGTTGAGGACGCCATCCTCGAAGCCGGCGCCGACAAGGTCGCCGCCTTCATCGGCGAGCCGGTGATGGGGGCAGGCGGCGTGAAGATACCGCCGATGAGCTATTGGCCGGAAGTGCAGCGCATCTGCCGCAAATACGATGTCCTGCTGATGCTGGACGAGGTCATCACCGGCTATGGCCGCACCGGCGAGTGGTTCGCGGCTCAGACCTTCGGCATCGAGCCCGATACCATCACCACCGCCAAGGCGCTGACCTCCGGTTATCAGCCGCTGTCGGCGTTGCTGGTCGGTGACCGCATCGCCGCGACGCTGGTCGAGAAGGGCGGCGAGTTCAATCATGGCTATACTTATGCCGGCCACCCCGTGGCCTGCGCCGTGGCGCTGAAGAACCTCGAGATCATCGAGCGGGAAGGTTTGGTCGATCGGGTCAAGAACGACACCGGACCCTATTTCGCCAAGGCGCTGCAGGAGCACATCGGCGGTCACGATCTGGTCGGCGAGGTGCGCTCGATTGGGCTGATGGGGGCGATCGAGATCGTTAGGGACAGGGCGACCAAGGAGCGCTTCCTGCCGGCCGGGAGTGCGGCAGTGCTTGTCCGCGATCACGCAATTGTCCAAGGCATGATGCTGCGCGCCACCGGCGACACGATGATCCTGTCGCCGCCGTTGATCTGGACGCGTGAGACGATGGACATGGCCTGCGGCCGTATCACCAAGGCGCTTGATCTGGCGCAAGCGGATTTGCGCAAGCAATAAGACAGAACGATCGCCGGGCGTCCAACCGGACGTCCGGCGTTTGAATGCCGCATTCTGCCGGTCTACATCGACTGGTGCCGGCGGGGCGTGTCTCGTCGACTTCAACAAGTGATCCGAAGGGCCGATAGACCGCGCTACTCGTTGGTTGTGGACTTGGGCATAACAATCTGAATGGGACGGGTGCCGATCGGCGCTCCGGTCGAACGGTCGATGCTAATCGGGTCGATTTCGGATCCTGTCTCTGCGTCAAAGAACCGGGTGAAATTGCCTCCACCGCGGTGCTTGCCTCCCCAAGCGACGAGTGAGAACAGCACTGGAAGCAGATCCTGACCAGCCTGCGTCAACACGTATTCATCGCGCGGCGGCCGCTCGGAGTATCGCCGTCTCTCCAGCAGCCCTTCCTCCGTCAGGGCTGCCAACCGGCTGGTCAGCATAGTCGGGGCTATACCGAGGCTCTTGCGGAATTCGTCGAAACGACTGAGCCCGGCATGCGCATCGCGCATGATCAGCATGCTCCATGCATCCCCTACCAAGGCAAGACTGCGAGCGATCAGACAGGGTTGGTTCGAAAGATCCTTCATGTTGATATCTTTTTGATAGTGACTTACTCCTAAAATGATAGTATCTGATCGCTCGTCGACGTTCCATCAAAAAATGAATGCGAAGGCCGGCGGCGACGCGATCGCCAAGGCAAGCAGGCAAATGGATTTAAATCGGAGCTCAAAATGAAGTGTTACCTGTGCAAGTATATTCCGCCGCGCACCGACTTTCTCGCGACCATGACTGACGAAGAGCGAGAGTGGATGAAGCAGCACGGAGCCTTTTTGGACGATCTGCTCGATCGTGGGCTGATCGTCGCACACGGCCCCGTAATGGATCCGAGTGGCGGCTATGGCGTGTCGCTCTACAGGATCGCCGATGATCAAAACATCCAGGCGATAACCTCAGAGGACCCCATCGTAAGAAATGGCGCCGGCCATTATGAGCATCATCCGATGCTTCATTTGAACGTGCGTAGCTGACACTGCCATCGGCTTAAGCGCCGGCAGAGACGCCCAGGAACTTTTTCTTGGGCCACTTAGTTCACAGTGCGCTCGACGCGACCTCTTCCTTGCTGCCTTTGTCACCAGGCCCGACCGGCGGACTTTACTTTTTTGTCTCGGGCAGCGCCGCTTTGCTCAAGGTCGTGCTGCGCTTCGGTACGGCGCGCCGGCGCCCCATAAATCGCACAAGCAAGTTCCGTCTTCTCTTGCGCTGGACAAGATCGATATCGCTGACAAGCTTTGCGCCGCCCTCGCGTCGCTCCAATGTGATCTTTCGGCTATGAAAGGCTTCCAGCTCGGCGCGATGCGCCACGCTCATGATGGTGACCTTCGGCAATTCGTGAACGATCATCTCCATCATCTTGTCCTGGCTTTTTTCATCGAGTGCTGACGTTGCTTCATCCAGCACGATGATATCGGGGCTGTGCAGCAGAAGACGCGCGAAGGCGAGCCGCTGCTTTTCGCCACCCGACAAGGTCTGGTCCCATGGCGCGTCGTCCTCGATCTTGTCGTTCAGATAATCGAGTCCGACTTTGTCGAGGGCACCCTTGATCTTGTCCAGCGCCCAGCGATCGGCGGCGCCTGGATAGGCGACTGCGCGGCGAAGCGTCCCGATGGGGACATAGGGCCGTTGCGGCAACATGAACAGCCGTCTGTCGGCGTGGATGTTGACGCTGCCGCCACCCCACGGCCACAGACCTGCGACGGCCCGCACCAGCGTACTCTTGCCTGAGCCGGATTCGCCGGCGACGAGCACCCGCTCGCCTAATCCGATTACGACCTTGGTTTCCTTGACCACGGCGGTGCCGTCGTCGAGCGACACGGACAGATTGTTCAGGCTGAGCATCGCATCGCCTGCAGTTTCGTCGCGCTTTATGCGTCCCAGAGTGTTGCTCTGTTCCGCGCGCTCGAGCCCGTCGAGCGACGTCATCAGCGAGGCGATGCGCCGTGCACAGGCGTTCCAATTGGCGAGACGGGGGTAATTGTCGACCAGCCATCCGAACGCGCCCTGCACGATGGCAAAGGCAGAGGCAGCCTGCATTACCTGTCCAAGTGTCATGCTGCCTTCGAGAAACTTTGGAGCGCAAAGCAAAACCGGCACGACAGGCGCAAACAGACTCGCCCCCTGCGATACCAGCGCTGTGCGCATGTGCTGACCTGTAAGGAGCGCCCATTGCCTGAGCACATGGGCGAACGTCTTGTCGATGCCGCTACGCTCCTCCTCCTCGCCGCCGAGCAATGCGATACTCTCGCCGTTTTCCCGCACGCGCGTCAGCGTGTAGCGGAATTCGGCCTCCGCCTGATTTTTTTCCTCGGAGAGGTGGACGAAATGGCGGCCAATGATCGCCATCGAGGTGGATGTGATCGCGGCATACAATACCGCGGTGATGACGAGAAAGCCGGGAATGGTCACCGTCGAACCTGCGATCGTCAGGGTCAGGGCCCCGCCGATCGTCCAGAGCACCACGATGAAGGTCGAGGCCGACAGAAACGCGTTGATGACACCGGCGATGAAGTCGACCGGGGATTCGGTGGCAATCCGCAAATCCTCCGTGATGCGGGCTTCGGGGTTCTGGTGGTCGCCGCCGACGAGATTCAACTGAAAGTAGCGCCCGCTTGCAAGCCAACGCGCGATGACCGCGGTGGTGAGCCAGGAACGCCAGCGGCGCTGAATCGTCATGCGAAGGAAGACCTGTGCAACGACAAGGCTTCCGCTTCCGAGCACGAGCGGCACAAAAACGGCGCTCAGGACATAGACGGTGCGAGCATTGCGTTGCTCAAGGGCGTCGAAAATTGCGCGATTCCAGACATTGATCCCATACTGGAAGCCGACATTGATGACGATCAGGACCAATAACCCGATCGTGTACGGCCAAGCGAGCCTATCGCCTCCGCGGCCCCAGTAACCGCGCGCGCTGATCCAGAAACGCCTCAGCAAATATCTCTTGCGCTCCTGCTCGGCCTCCTCAGGGGTCAGCTCCGGATCGGGTTCGACCAGGTCCAGCGGCGGTGGGGCCGCGCCGACGATCTCAGACGCGACTTCGACAGTCGATTGCTTCTCCTGGCGCGACTTCTCGGCATCGCGTGATTTGGAGACCGATTTCGGCTTGAATTTAGCCCGGACATACCGGCGATAACGGCTTAGAAATCAGAAGGTTTCATGAGGTCCGCTCAAGCCGCTTGATCTCTACGTCGGCGCGGATGTGGTCGGCGTCGTTCTTGGCGTCTTCCTTGATCTGCTGCCACTTCGTGATGCTGTCGATAGTCCTGTCGACTGGACTGACGAGCTTCGGGAGTTAGGTAATCTCAGATCGCTCACCGAACCCTCGCGCTGGGGAGCATTGGAGCGACCACCTGTGGGTCGTAAGTCAGGACCGCCGCCACGAGGCCGACGATCATCCGGGGACGCGCCAGGGCGATCGTCACTGTCCTTGAAGATTGCGAAACGCAAAAACCGCGCTCCATCGGGAACGCGGCTTTGCCAGATACGCATGGCGCTTCGCTACCAGGACACTTGCGAAACTTACGGGCTCCGGTACGCGAGACCTGATCCGGAGCGCCGGGCGGATGCGATATGCCGCCTCGCATTCCGTTTTACAGGCACATCGTTACCGGGGGGTTATCGAGAGTTTAAGCAAATCTAAATTTGCGATGTTTCTCTTTGCCGGGAAATCGAAAAGCCCAGTCGAGTTCAAGGCTTAAAGCGCGGCGCGTCTGATGGGACTCATGCGACGCGCTTTAAGTTCTTGTTTTTATCCATGTCGTTGTCCCAAAATCGCTGCGCACCCTCGGGTCAAGCCCTGGGTCGCGCCCAAGGGCATGCTTTTGAGCGACATGCATTAGGCCGGTGTACCGCGCAGGAAATTTATGATGCCGGAAAAATCGGCGCCGGCATGGCCCTGGGCATTGAACAACGCATAAAGCTGGGCGGCCTCGGCGCCCAGCGGCGTCACCGCACCGGCGCTTTGCGCGGCTTCCTGCGACAGTTTCAGGTCCTTCAGCATCAGTGCTGCGGCAAACCCCGGCCTGTAGCCATTGTTGGCCGGCGATGTCGGCACCGGTCCGGGCACCGGGCAGTAGGTGGTCAGTGACCAGCATTGGCCGGAGGATGTCGAGGCGACGTCGAACAGCGCCTGATGCGACAGGGCGAGCTTTTCGGCCAGAACGAAGGCTTCGGCGACACCGATCATCGAAATGCCTAATATCATGTTGTTGCAGATCTTTGCCGCCTGTCCGGCGCCGTCGTCGCCGCAATGGACGATACGGCCGGCCATCGGCTTGAGGATTGGCTCGGCTTTGGCGAAGGCTTCCTTCGAGCCTCCGGCCATGAAGGTCAACGTGCCGGCTGCGGCGCCGCCGGTGCCGCCGGAAACCGGCGCGTCGATCGACAGCAGCTTATGTTTGGCGGCAATGGCGTGGGCTTTTCGTGCCGATTCGACGTCGATCGTCGAGGAATCGATGAACAGCGCGCCTTTTTTCGCCTTGGGCGCGATGTCCTCGTGGACCGACAGGACATGTTTGCCGGCCGGCAGCATGGTGATGACCACATCGGCCTCCTTCACCGTGGCAACGGCATTGGCCATGACGACGACGCCATGGTCCCTGGCGATGACGAGATTTTCCGGCATCAGGTCGAAGCCGTGCACTGCATATCCCGCCTTGACGAGATTGGCGGCCATCGGGTTGCCCATGTTGCCGAGGCCGATGAAGGCGATGGTGGTCATAATGGCACTCCGTGGTTAGGTTAGGGAGTAGGGCAGTAGGGCAGTAGGGCAGTAGGGCAGTAGGGCAGTAGGGCAGTAGGGCAGTAGGGCAGTAGGGCAGCCTATTCGGCGCCAGTTGCTGATAAGTTGGCGAAGCATTTTTCCGATGCCTAGGTAGCATCTGATAAGCTTGATCATGCGCCAGATATATCCCCTGCTGCCATACAGTAAGGTCCTTGTAAGAATTGATCCTGCCGGTCATTTCTACTGCCCTACTGCCCTACTGCCGCCCAAGCAGCGCACGTGCGATGATGACGCGCATGATCTCGTTGGTGCCTTCGAGGATCTGGTGGACGCGCAGGTCGCGGACCAGCTTCTCGATGCCGTAGTCGTGCAGATAACCGTAGCCGCCATGCAGTTGCAGCGCATCGTTGGCGACGTTGAAGCCGATGTCGGTGACGAAGCGCTTGGCCATCGCCGACCATTTCGAGGCATCCGCGGCCTTGCGATCGAGCTTCGAGGCGGCGGTGTAGAGAAAGATTCGTGCTGCCTGCAGCTCCGTCTCCATGTCGGCGAGCTTGAACTGCAGCGCCTGGAACTGGTTGATCTTCGACCCGAAGGCCTTGCGCTCGGCGGTGTAGGACAGTGCCTTGTCGAGCGCCGATTGCGCCCCGCCCAGCGAACAGGCGGCGATGTTGAGCCGGCCGCCGTCGAGCCCGGCCATGGCGATGCCGAAGCCGGCGCCTTCGGCCGAGAGCAGGTTTTGCGCCGGCACCTTGCAGTCCTCGAAGACGACCTGGCGGGTTGACTGCATGTGCCAGCCCATCTTGTGCTCGTTGGCGCCGAAGGACAGGCCGGGCGCATCCTTCGGCACGACGAAGGTGGAAATGCCCTTCGGCCCGTCGGCGCCGGTGCGCGCCATGACGATGTAGAGGTCGCTGTCGCCGGCGCCCGAGATGAACTGCTTGACGCCGTTCAGCACATAGTCGCCGCCGCTCTTCACCGCGCGCGTCTTCAGCGCCGCCGCATCCGATCCCGAACCCGGCTCGGTCAGGCAATAACTGGCCAGCCATTCCATCGAGGTCAGCTTCGGCAGGAAGCGCTGGCGCTGCTCGTCGCTGCCGAAGCGGTCGATCATCGAAGCCACCATGTTGTGGATTGAGATGAAGGATGAAAAGGCCGGATCGGCGCGCGAAAGCGCCTCGAAGATCAGCACCGCGTCGAGCCGGCCGAGCGCTGAGCCGCCGACATCGTCGCTGACATAGATGCCGCCGAGGCCGAGTGGCCCCGTCTCGCGGATCACGTCGGCCGGAAAATGCTTGTTGCGGTCCCAGTCGAGCGCGTTCGGCGCCACACGATCGGCAGCGAAGGCCTCGGCCATCTCCTGGATGGCGCGCTGGTCCTCGTTGAGTTCGAACTGGCTGGTGCCCGCATCGACAGCGGCGTCCATAGCGTGCTCCCTGATGTCTTCGGCCTGCTGGCCTGTCGTTTTTGGCTTTGCGCGCCGTCCAATCTAGACCAATGATGCCGCCGCGCAAGCCGACCATCTCCATCCAACCATCCGGGGAGCGGCGGTGCGCGAATGCGTGTGCGGAGCAGGGCGTGACGACATATTTCGATGAACTGCTCGAACGTTTCCATGCCTGTCTCGAAACGTTTGATGATGCGTTGGTGCGCGATGCCGTGGCCCGGATCGGCTGGGCCATGCCGGCGCGTCCGCTTGAGCCGCATCCGCTTGCTTGCCTGCGCCAGCTCGACCGTATCGTCGAGCTTGCTCCGGCAGGCGCCAGGTCGCTGGTCCAGTTGCTTGCGGAGCGTCGCGATCTGTGCTGGGGGCAGACCTACAGCGAGGCGGATTTCGGCAAGACATTCATCGACAACTATGGCTGGCTGGAAGTCTTCGGCACGCGTGGCCATTTCGTCAACGACAAGGTCGCGGCCGGTCTGCTGATCCTCGGACCTGATATCGTCTATCCCGATCATCACCACGTCGCCGAGGAGATCTACATTCCGTTGACCGGCGGCACCGAATGGCGCATGGGCGAAGGCGAATTTCGCAGGCGCGAGGCGGGTGAGGTGATCCACCATGCCTCTGATATCAGTCACGCCATGCGTACCGGCAAGGAGCCGCTGCTGGCGCTCTACATCTGGCGCGGCGGGCCGCTGGCGGCGAAATCCACGATCACCGGCAGCGTTTCACAGGGCAGGAATTAATGGCCAGAGCAATCATGCTGCAGGGCACGGGCTCCGATGTTGGCAAGACGGTGCTGGTGGCGGGCCTGTGCCGCGCGGCGAGGAACCGTGGGCTGAAGGTACAGCCGTTCAAGCCGCAGAACATGTCGAACAACGCCGCCGTCGCCGACATTCCGGGCGACAACTCCGGCGGCGAGATTGGTCGCGCTCAATGGCTGCAGGCGATCGCCTGTGGCGTTGTGCCCTCCGTCCACATGAACCCGGTGCTGCTCAAGCCGCAGACCGATGTCGGCGCGCAAGTTGTGGTGCAGGGCAAGGTGTTCGGCGAGGCGCGGGCGCGTGACTACCAGGCGCTGAAGGGCCGGCTGATGGATGCCGTGCTGGACTCCTGGGCCAAGGTCGGCAAGGGCGCCGACCTCGTCATCGTCGAAGGCGCCGGCTCGCCGGCCGAGATCAATCTCAGGAGCCGCGACATTGCCAATATGGGCTTTGCCACGCGCGCCAATGTGCCAGTGATCCTCGTCGGCGACATCGATCGTGGCGGCGTCATCGCCTCGGTCGCCGGCACGCATCTGATCCTGCCGGAAGAGGACCGGCGCATGATCGTCGGCTATCTCATCAACAAGTTCCGCGGCGATGTCTCGCTGTTCGATGACGGCATCGAGGCGATCGAGACATTCACCGGCTGGCGCTGTTTTGGCGTTGTGCCGTGGCTGAAGGCGGCGGCGCGGTTGCCATCTGAAGATTCGGTGGTGCTCGAACGCCTGGCTTCCGGCGAGAAGCGCGCGCTGAAGGTCGCCGTGCCGGTGCTTTCACGTATCGCCAATTTCGACGATCTCGACCCGCTCAGGACCGAGCCTCAAGTCGAGGTGGTGTTCGTTCCGCCTGGCCAGCACTTGCCAGAGGATGCCGGGCTGGTGGTCATTCCCGGCTCGAAGTCGACGATCGGCGATCTCCTGAGATTTCGCGAGAATGGCTGGGACCGCGACCTGCTTGCCCACCGCAAGCGCGGCGGCCACGTCGTCGGCATTTGCGGCGGCTTCCAGATGCTCGGCCGTGTCGTGCGCGATCCCGACGGCATCGAGGGCAGCGTTACCGAGACGGAAGGGCTCGGCCTGCTCGACGTTGAAACGGTGATGGAGCCGGAAAAGACGGTGCGCAATGTCAGCGCGCGCTCGCTGCAGTTCGACCTGCAGCTCGAAGGCTATGAGATTCATCTCGGCCGCACCACCGGTCCGGACACGCTGCGACCATCCGCCGTCATCAACGGCGCCGCTGACGGCGCCATCTCGGCCGACGGCAAGGTGTCGGGCACCTATCTGCACGGGCTGTTTTCTGCTGACGCTTTTCGGGCGAAATTCCTGGAAAACCTTGGCGTCAAAGCCGGCGGCATCGACTATCGCGCCGAGGTCGAACGGGCACTGGACGAGGTCGCAGCCGAGCTGGAGACTCACCTCGACTGCGACGCGATTTTTGGTTTGGCGCGTTAGCTGGCGGGCTCATCGGCCTTCGGCCAGTAGGTGCCGAACGACCAGACATTGCCTTCGGGATCGCGGCAGATGAACTCGCGGCTGCCATAGTCGCGGTCGGTGAGCTCTTCCAGTATTTCGGCGCCGGCCTTTTTGGCTCTAGCATAAGCGGCATCGGCATCGTCGACGGCAACATAGATCGACCTGCCGCCACCCGGGCCCGGTGCACCGATCATCTGGCCAAACTTGTCGTCGCGTGCAGTGCCCAGCATGATCATCGAGGAGCCGAAAGTCAGTTCGGCGTGATGAACAATGTCGCCTTCGCCGTAGCGGGCATGAACGGCAAAGCCGAAGGCTTCACCCAGCCAGTCGATCATTTTCGCGGCATTGCGGTAGCGCAAGGTGGGATAGAGCCTGGGCGGTTCGACTGACATGGTCATGGCGATCTCCTTCAATTGGATTGTCGATAACCCAGTCTGGGCGAAAGCTGTTCGCACGTCTTGAAGAAATGTTACCCGTGCGCCCACTGGGCGTGGCAAGGGCAGTTTCAGAACCTATGGCCGGGCGGCAAGCGTCGTCGGCGTTTTGCCGGCAAGGTCGCGGAATTCGCGCACCAGATGCGCCTGGTCGGCATAGCCGCAATCGGCGGCGATATCAGCCCAATCGGATTTGTCCTGCCTTGACAGGCCGAGCGCCCGGTTGAAGCGGACGATGCGCGACAGCGTCTTGGGGCCGACGCCGATCGCATTGGAGAATTTTCCCAAGAGATGCTTGCGGCTCCAGCCCAGCCTGTCGGCGAGCGACGAGACGCGAATGCGGCCGCCCGAGACTATGATCCGGTCATAGGCCCAGGCGATTTCGGCCTGCGTTTCCCGGGCCTCAGTCAGCCGTGCGGCGACGAACGCCTCGACGATGGCAAAGCGTGCGGTCCAGTCGCTCGCATCACCAAGTCTTTCGCGCAGAGCGATCCCTTCGGGGCCAAGCACATCGTCGAGGCCGACCATGCGGTCGGTCAGTTCGCTCATCGGAAGGCCGAAGAAGCGTCGGGCGCCGAGCGGCGTGAAATTGACCTGGACGCAGCAGGCGCCGCCGAAGGATTCGATCACCACCGGACCGGCATAGAGGCCGGCGGCGAAACTGGCGAAGCGGTCATTGTCGCCCGGCTCCCTGCCGAGCCCGATGGCGAAGGGTTCGGCGAAGCTGATGACCAGCGGCACGGTCAGCGATGCATATTCGACGTTGCGGAAGCGGCCCGGTGCCGTTTCGCAATAGAAGCATAGATCGGTGACGGAGCCGCGGAGCCGAGGGCCGGGCGCACGCCGCACCATCTCGACCCGGCCGAGGCCGGGAATTTCATGGCGGCTTCCGTCTTCGCTCTCGGCGGGCATGAGCTTTCCTTCCGCCCAAGGAGTCTAACAGACCAGTCCTCAGAATCAAAAGCGCCCGGCTTGTGACCGGGCGCTCCGAGTTGCCTGAGGTCTGAGTGCTTAAGCGCCGCGAACCAGGCAGCCGCCAGCAAGCACGATATAAGCGATGAGGACGATCCACACCGCGGCCAGGGGAATAAATGCAAGAACGCCGAGAGCGGCGAGCAGGCCGATGAGGGCGATAACAAGGGATATGATAAAAATAAGCTGCGTAGGCGCACTGAGATTCATGTGTGGCTCCTCCAACATGATTCGTACAACCGCATAGTATCAGTCGCGTCGTCACACACCAATCAGCGTGCGCAGCGGGTTCGCCGGATCGGCCAGCAGCTTGCTGGCCAGCGCCAGGCAGACGATCACCAGCAGCGGTTTGATCAGTTTTGCGCCATTGCGGATGGCGAGGCTGGCGCCGACGCGGGCGCCGAGGAACTGGGCGACACCCATCATCAGGCCGATCTTCCAGTAGACGACCCCGGCAGCAGCGAAGATGATGAAGCCGCCAATGTTGGAGGCGAAGTTGAGCAGCTTGGTATGCGCCGTCGCCTTGAGCACGCCGTAGCCGGCCAGGGTGACGAAGGCCAGCATGTAGAAGGAACCGGCCCCCGGCCCGAACAGGCCGTCATAGAAGCCGACAATCGGCACCAGGATCAGCCCAAACAGGAACGGCGACAGGCGCCGGGCGCGGTCGACGTCGCCCATGTTTGGCTTGAGGGCGAAGAAAAGCGCGATGGCGATCAGCAGGATCGGCAGAAGAGCCCGCAACAGGTCGCCCGGCACGAATGTCGCCAGCAAGGCGCCGAAAGCACTGCCGGCAAGCGCCAACAGGGCCGAAGGCAATTGCCGGCGCAAATCGACATGGCCCTTGGCGGCGTAGTGGATGGTCGCCGAGCCTGAGCCGAACATGCCCTGCAGCTTGTTGGTCCCAGCGCCTCGACCGGCGAGAAGCCCGCCAGCAGCAGTGCTGGAATGGTGATCAAGCCGCCGCCGCCGGCAATCGAATCGACGAAGCCGGCAGCGAAGGCGGCGACGCCGAGGATGACGACGGTCTGGGTGGCGAGATCGAACATCGGATGGTTGCGGGAAGGGCTTCTGGCCAGCGGGAAGATGTGGTGCGTTCGAACCACAGCCGACCCGTTTGCGCAAGGCCGATTCCGCGCTACCTATGCCAAGCGCGCCGCGACGCGCTTGGCTCTTTTGTTTTATGCATGTCGTTATCTCAAAACCGCTGCGCACTTTTGAGCGACATGCATTTCACGAATCGGAAAGGGACGCTGATGTCATTCGCTTTGCTGGACCAGATACGCTCGATCTTCGAAGGCGACCCCGGCGTGCGCAAGGTCGCGGACGATCCTGTACTGTCGGCGGAACTGCTCATGCTGTTTCGCATGATCCTGGCCGATGGGTCGGTCAGCGAAAGCGAAATGACCGCCTTCAGGCGTATCTGCCGGGACGCCTTCGGCATTCCCGAAACCAGCATCGACAGCGTCATCGAATATCTCAACGAATTCGGCTACGAGACCAACAGCTCGCAAGCCATCGCTCAGTTCCGCGACCTCGACATCGAACGGCGCAAGCTGCTCGCCCGCCACATGGCCGAGATCGCCAAGGCCGATTCGCAACTTGCCGGGAGCGAGATGCAGCTCTTGCGGCGCACGCTCGACCTGCTCGAAATCAGCCCTGCCGATGTGGTGAAGCCGCAAGGCTGAGGCATCGTGTGATAACGATTTGATGGGCCATGGAAGCGTCGCCGCCCCTTGGAGGCGAGTCGGGTCGTAACCGATTACGAGAGCAGCGCCGCTTAGGCGAGCCCGAATGCTAGGACCAGGAAGCCCATCGCCCCGAACCCGGCATGGATAACGATCCCGGCCCATGTACTGCGACGCCGCTGGACAACGTAGGGCAGGAGCAACGTGATCGGCACGAGCGTCAACAGGACTTGCCAAGGGAAGGCAGCGTGGAACAGTAACCACATTATCCCGTTGACCAGCCAAGCCCACCCCCCGAAGGCAACCTCTTGCCGCGGCAGTGCGACACCCCGCCAGACAAACTCTTCCCCAACGATGTTCAGTACAAAAAACGGCAGCCACGCGCCGAGAATCCAGTACCGCCCAGGACCTAGCTGCTCGAAAGCCATGAACGAGGGATGAAGAGTCTTCCCGTCTTGCAGCATCCGGAGCGCGGCGCCGATGCCGCCGGTCAGCACGCTGACAGCCGCCAACCCTCCAATAGCCCAGAGCCAGTCGCCGCCATTCATAGTGCGAAGCCACAGCCGCGCGCCCAACGACACCAGCCTTCCTTGACGCCGCTCTCGATGCAATAGCAGGGCAGCCGTGAGAAGCAGGGGGCCAAAAAGAATGATGCCTGCGGCCAAGAACCACATCACCACAGTCTCAGCCCCGCTAGCGGAGACGAACGTTGGGACGGCTATCCGCGTTACCAGGAACAGCAGCAGAGCACCCGCCCCGAACAGCGCAGCAGAGCCGCCCAGGCCCAGTGTAGGAGGCTCAGGCCCTTCGCGCGTTTCAGAACTGTTGGCTGTCAATAGCCATTCTCCCGCCCGTGCGCCCGACGAATTAGCCGTGCCACGAAGCCGCTCACCCCTGTTCCTGCAGCCGTTTCGCGATCGCCCGATGCAAATCGGGAGCGGCTGCGACCAGCGCCTTGGCGGCTTCGGACTGCGGATGGTCGAGAACCTCGCTCGTCCTGCCGCGCTCGACGATCTTGCCGTCATGCATGACCATCACCTGATCGGTGATGGCGCGGGCAACGGTCAGATCGTGGGTGATAAATAGATAGGCAACGCCGAGCTTTTGGTTCAGCTCGGCGAACAGGTCGAGAATTTGGGCGCGGATCGAGACATCCAACGCCGAGACCGGCTCGTCGGCGACGACCAGCTTGGGGCGGGTGATGATGGCGCGGGCGATCGACAGGCGCTGGCGCTGGCCACCCGAAAACTCGTGCGGATATTTGTCCATGTCGCGTGGACTAAGGCCGACCTCGTGCAAGGCCTTTGCCACCATCTCGCGCCGTTCCGCATCCGTCGGCTTCTTCTCGAGGACATGCAGTGGCTCGGCGACCAGTTTTTCGACCTTCTGGCGCGGATCGAAGGAGCCGTAGGGGTCCTGGAACACCACCTGCATGTCGCGCCGCGCCGGCTTGAGCTCAGCCTCGCTCTTGCCGGTGATGACCTGACCGCGAAACCGGATCGTTCCCGATGTCGGCCCGTCCAGCGCCAGGACCATGCGGGCAAGCGTGGACTTGCCGCAACCGGAACGCCCGACCAGCGCCACAGACTGCCCGGGATCAATCGAGAACGAGACATCGTCGACGGCGCGGATCGGGGCCGCGCGCTTCAGCAGCGATTTGCGCCGTCCCGGATAGTCCCGCGTCACGCTGTCCACCTGAAGAAAAGGTTTGGCAGCCTGGAGCTGGGGGTTGTCTTGGCCGACCTCGTGCGTCCTGGCACGCGCCGGCACATGCATCGAGGCCTGCGCCAGCTGCCGGGTGTAGGCATGGAGCTGCTCGGACAAAGTGCGCGCCGTGTCGCCGGCCTCCATCACTTCGCCGTGGCGCAGGATGGTGATGCGATCCGCCATCTCGGTCACCACCGCGAGATCGTGCGAGATCAAGAGCAAGCCCATGCGGTTCTCTGCGACCAGGTCGCGCAACAGGTCGAGGATCTGCGCCTGCAGCACGACGTCGAGCGCCGTCGTCGGCTCGTCGGCGATCAGCAGCTTGGGTTTCAGCGCGCAGGCAATGGCGATGACGACGCGCTGGCGCTGACCGCCGGAAAGCTCGTGTGGATAGCGCGACAGCGGGAACTGTGCCGCCGGCAGGCCGACCCGGTCGAGCATTTTTCGCGCGCGGTCCTCGGCGTCGGCGCGGCTCGCCTTGGTGTGCCAGCGGATGCCTTCGGCGACCTGCTCGCCAATGGTCTTGACCGGATTGAGTGCCGTCATCGGCTCCTGGAAAACCATGCCGATATCGTCGCCGCGCAGCGCGCACATCTGGTCTTCGCTGGCCGCAAGGATGTCGATGCCGTCGAAGACGACGCGCCCGGTGGCGCGCGCCGCCCAGGGCAGAAGCCGCATCACCGTCAGCGCCGTTATCGACTTGCCCGAGCCGGATTCACCGACCAGCCCCATCACCTCGCCGGGCGCGACGGAGAGCTCGATATCCCTCAGGATCGGCGTGTCGCCGATGCTCAGCGACAATCTCTGGATTTCGAGCAGGCTCATCGCTGCCGCCGCGATTTTGGGTCGAGGATGTCGGCAATCCCATCGCCGAGCAGGTTCAGGCCAAGCACGGTGACGACGATCGCCATGCCTGGAAAGATCGCCATCCACGGCGCCGCCACCATGCGGGTCTGCGCGTCGAACAGCATCCGCCCCCAACTCGGCATTGGCGGCTGTGTGCCGAGCCCGACGTAGGAAAGCCCGGCTTCGGCCAGGATGCCGAGCGCGAACTGAATGGTGCCTTGCACCAGGAGCAATGTGACGATGTTGGGCAGCACATGCTCCAGCGTGATTAGCGTTTTGCCTTTGCCGGCGGCGCGCGCGGCAAGGATGAATTCGCGCGGCCAGATCGCCAGCGCACCGGCCCGGGCGACGCGGGCGAAGACCGGGATGTTGAAAATGCCGATGGCGATGATGGCGTTGAGTGCGCCCGGCCCGAAGATGGCGGTGATCATGATCGCCGAAAGCAGGGCAGGGAAGGCGAAGACGAGATCGTTCAGCCGCATCACCGCTTCGTCGACGATGCCGCCGCGCGCCGCGGCGAAGGCGCCGAGCGGCACGCCTACGCCCATGCCTATGCCGACAGCGACCAGCGCCACGGCGATCGAATTGCGGGCGCCGACCATGATCATGGAAAGAATGTCGCGACCGAAATGGTCGGTGCCGAACCAGTGTGCCGGCGAGGGTGCCTGGGTCTTGTCGGCGATGATCAGCCTGGTGACGTCAAAAGGCGTCCAGAAGAACGAGACGATAGCGACCGCTGCCACCACTATGGTGATGACGAAGCCGGCGAGGAACGAGCGGTTGGTGAAGGCCTTGACGAGGATGTCGGCAAAATTTTCCTCTGGGATGTCGAAGCGCAGCGTCATTGGCGGCTTCTCAGACGCGGATCGACGACCGCATAGGAGAGATCGACAAGCAGGTTGACCGCGATGACGGCGGCAACCAGCAGCGTGACGACGCTTTCGACGACGATCAGGTCGCGCTGGGTGATCGCCTGGAACACCAGCCGGCCAAGGCCGGGCAGGTAAAAGACGTTCTCGATGATGATGGTGCCGGCGAGCAGGAAGGCGAACTGCAGGCCGAGAATGGTCAGCACCGGGATCATCGCGTTGCGCAGCGCGTGCCGCCACAGCACCGCGCGAAAGGGCAGGCCCTTGGCGCGGGCGGTGCGGATGTAGTCCTCGTTCAGCACTTCGATCAGCGCCGAGCGGGTGACGCGGGCGAGGATCGCCGCTTGCGGCAGAGCGAGCGCGATCGCCGGCAGGATCAGCGATTTCAGCGCCGGCCAGACGCCGGCGCTCCAGCCCGGAAAGCCGCCTGATGGCACCAGCCGCAGCCAGACGGCGAAGAGGTAGATCAGCATCAGCGCAAACCAGAAGTTCGGCACGGCGACACCAAGCTGGGCGGCGCCCATCGCAATCGTGTCGCCGGCCCGCCCGTGCCGGCCGGCTGAGAACAGTCCGATCGGAATGGCAATGATGGTGGACAGCGCCAGCGCGATCAGCGCCAGCGGCAGCGAGACGACGACGCGCTCGCGGACCAGGTCGATGACCGGCACCGAATAGGTGTAGGAGCGGCCGAAATCGAGGCTCAGCAAGCCGCCGGCCCAGCGCAGATAGCGCAGCGCAAGGGGCGCGTTGAGCCCCATCTGGTTGCGCAGCAACTCGACCTGGTCGGCGCTGGCGTTCAGGCCAAGCATCAGCCGCGCCGGGTCACCGGGAATGACCTCCAGCACGGCAAAGACAACCATCGAGGCCAGAACCAGCGTGATGAGCGCGATGACGAGACGTCTGAGAAGATAGGCGGTCATGGGGGAGGACCGCTGCGCCCCCTCACTCCGTCCACTTCACCTTGGTCAGGTCGTTGGCCTGGATCGGGGCGTTTTCCCAAAAACCCTCGAGCTTGGCGTCCCAGACGCCGGCTTTCGGCAATTCGTAGAGGAAGCCGACCACGGCATCGTCGGCCAGTATCTTCTGCGCCTCGCCGAGCAGCGTCATGCGCTTGGCCTCATCAGAGGTGAGGCTCAGATCGGCGATGATCTTGTCGAAGGTCGGGTTGTCATAGTTGAAGTAATAATCCTTGCGCGAATAGATATCGATGTCGTTGGGCTCGGTGTGGGAGACGATGGTCAGGTCGTAGTCCTTCTTGGTGAAGACCTGATCCAGCCACTGCGCCCATTCCACGGGCACGATCTGCAGATCGATGCCGACATCGCGAAGCTGCGACGCTATGATCTCGCCGCCAAGCCGCGCATAGGGAGGCGGCGGCAGTTTCAGCGTCGCCTTGAAGCCGTTCTCCAGGCCGGCTTCCTTCAAGAGTTCCTTGGCTTTCTCGACATTGTGCGGATAGAGGCCGGTGAGGTCGACATAGGCCTTGTTGGCGGGCGACATGTGCGAGCCGATCGGCACACCCAGACCGGCCGAGGCGCCGTCGATGATCGCCTTGCGGTCGAGCGCAAACGAAATCGCCTGCCTGACCTGCAGCTTGTCGAAAGGCGGCTTCTTGTTGTTGATCGAGAGAATGGTTTCGCCCTCGGTCGCGCCGATCACCACCTTGAAGCGTGGGTCGTCCTTGATCTGGGCGACACTGTCGGGATCGGGGAAGAAGGGAAAGGCCTGGATGTCGCCGGAAAGCAAAGCCGGCACAGCGGCAGCGGCATCGGGAACAATGCGGAACTCTGCCTTGTCGAGGGACACCGGGGCGCCCCAGTAAGTGTCGGACTTGATCAGCGTGATCGACGAGCCCTTGGCCCAGTTTTGGAACCTGAACGGGCCGGTGCCGACAGGCTTTTCCTTGTTGGTGTCGGCTGTCTCCGGCGCAACGATGACCGCGTCGCCCCAGCCCATATTGTAGAGGAACGAACTTTGCGGGTTCTTCAGCGTGATCTTGACCGTCGCCGGATCGACCACATCGACCGTATCGATGGCGGCGAACAGGCCCTTTTGTGCGTTGACGGAGTTGTCGGCACGGGCGCGGTCGAGCGAGAATTTCACGTCGTCGGCATTGAAGTCGGTGCCGTCATGGAATTTGACGCCGGTATGCAGCTTGAATGTGTAGACCTTGCCGTCGTCGGAAATCATCCAGCTTTCGGCCAGATCCGGCAGCACCTCGCCGTTCGGACCGATGCGGGTCAGCCCCTCGAACATATTGGCGTAAAGCACTTCGTCGATCGCGGCCGCAGCACCTGCGGTCGGATCGAGATGCGGAGGTTCGAGCGTAATGCCGATGACCAGATCGGTCCGCGCGGCAAATGCCGATGTTCCGGCAGACAGCACCAGGGCCGCGGCGGTGAGAATGGTTTTCCACAATTTCATCGTGCAACTCCCGATATGCTCAAAAACATGCTCAAAACCCGGTGGATAGAAGCGTGATTTCACCAACGAGTAAATTGCGTTTCGTGTTTTCCGGCAGCGCCGGCAGGAATGTTTTTCCGCCCATCACCGACTACCGAGCGCCCGCGCCCCTAAGCAGCACGTTGAGCCCGATCGCCATCACCTTGGCCGATTCGACCATGTCTGATATCCCCACCCATTCGTCGGGCCTGTGGGCGAGGTCGAGAATGCCCGGGCCATAGGCGATGCAGTCGTAGATGTGACCGATGCGGGCAATGTGCTTCTGGTCGTAGGTGCCGGGCGAAATCACATAGTCGGGCTCGTGGTCGAATATCGCCATGATGCCTTGCGCCACCGCCTTGACCACCGGCGCATCGCGCTCGGTCATCAGCGGCAGCACCTCCATGAGATCGCGGATCTCGTAGTCGAATTTCTTGCGCTCGCGCTTCAGCCGGTCGAGGATATCGGTCACCTCGCTTTTGACCGTGCCGAGGTCCTCTTCGAGCAGGAAGCGGCGGTCGATGGTCAGCCGGCAGGAATCGGGGACGTTGGGCGAGGGCAGGCCAGGCCGGAAATCCTCGGTCTGGCCGCCGTGGATCGAGTTGATGTTCATGGTCGAGCGCTTGGCCCCGTCGGGCACGACCGGCATGCGCGTGACCTTGCGGTCGAGCGCCGGAAACAGATCGTCCTCGAAGGCCTTTAGCACGGCACCCATATGGCGCACCGCGTTGTCGCCGAGGAACGGCATCGAGCCGTGCGCAATCTCCCCCTTGGTCTCGATCTCCGCCCACCAGACGCCGCGATGGCCAAGGCAGATGCGGTCCTTGTTCAACGGCTCGGGGATGATGACGTGGTCGACCTTCGGCTTGGAGAAATAGCCGAGCTTTGCCAGATGGGCGACGCCGCCGAAGCCGCCGGACTCCTCGTCGACCGTGCCCGATATTTCGATGGCGCCCGGAAAATCGGGGAAGACCTCCATGAAGGCCTCGGCGGCGATGATCGACGAGGCCAGGCCGCCCTTCATGTCGCAGGCGCCGCGGCCATAGACCTTGCCATCCCTGACAATGCCGGCGAAGGGATCGAGGCTCCAGCCGTCGCCGGCTTCGACCACGTCGATATGCGAGTTGAAATGCAAGCAGGCGCCGGGCGAGCGGCCATCGAAGCGGGCGACGACATTGACGCGCGGGTAGCGGTCGGTGTCACCGGGCGTGCCTTCGGCGCGGATGAATTCGACTTCGAAACCGCGCTTCTTCAGCCGCGCTCCGACGTATTCGGCGCATGGCCGATAGGCTTCGCCGGGCGGATTGATGGTCGGAAAGCGAATCAGGTCCGCGGTCAACGCGACCAGGTCGTCGACCCGATCACCGACCGCTTTCAGGAGCCGTTCATTCATTTCGCTCATTCGGCGAATTGAGCAGCCAATGATGCGCTTTGGCAAGCCTGTTGGCGGGTCGCGCCCTAGTTATGTGGTTACGTGTCGTCACGGCAACTATCGCGGGAAATCGTTCAAATTCGCTGCTTTGGATTGGTGAATTCGTCAGAGGTGTGTGGTTACCTCATTCACCTGCGATTAAAAAGATGAAGAATTGCGTGAAGGCAAGCAGGCAAGGGCAGTCAAAGGGGTTTGATCGCATGAAAACCGTTTTCATGGCAGCGGCACTGGCAACGACGCTGCTCGGTTCATCGGTCGAGGGCTGGGCAGCCAAGCTGGTTGCAAGGATCGACGTGTCATCGCAGACGATGACTGTAAGATACGGTCAGGCGGTTTACCGATGGCGCGTATCCACGGCGCGCAAAGGCTATATCACGCCGCGCGGCACCTACCGGCCGCAACGAACGGCACGGATGTGGTATTCGCGCAAATACGACATGTCGCCGATGCCTCATTCGGTATTCTACCGCGGCGGCTACGCCATCCATGGCACCGGCGCGGTAAAATCTCTCGGGCGCCCGGCGTCGCATGGCTGCGTGCGGCTGCACCCGGCCAATGCCGCCGCCTTCTATTCGATGGTGCGGCAAGCCGGCTTCCGCAACACGCGGATCGTGGTGACCAACTAGAGCGCGGAAAACACGCCGATCGCCCCGACCAGAACTAGGCTTAGCGCCCAGATCACATCTAGATCAAACCAGCTTTTCGAAAGAAACCTTAATCCCAGCCACCGATAGACGCCGAAGGCCAAAGCGCCGCCCGCAGTGATCATCGCGCCGGTGTGGACCGCTGCCACGCCGATCGAGAGCGCTGCAGTTCGTGCAATGAGGGCGGTCGCGGCACGGTGCCCAGCATCCGTTTCAACGACGCCGCACAGGCCGAGGTAGATCGGCACCAGCATCAGGCCGGCGCCATGCGCGACGGCGACCAGAAAGGACCAGAGCGCCAGTCGCGACGGCGGCACGCGCGCCAGAAATCTAGGATGCCGCCGGTTGAAGAGCAGCCAGACTCCGAGCGCGACGACAATTAGACCTGCGCCAACGCGGATCTCGGTTTGCCAATCAACCAGCACGGTCATCAGCGCGAAGGGCAAGAGGACCACCGTCATGGCGACAAGATGCCCGAACGCCAGCGCCAGGAGTGCGCCCGGCAGCGCATAGGCTCGCCGTTCCATCAGGGCGGCCGAAACAGCAAGCGGCCAGCCCATACCCGGGTTTACGCCATGGTAAATCCCGCTGGCGACCACAGCAAACCAGAGGCCGGCTGTGGTCGAAAGGAGTTCGGGCGACACCTAGACCGATGGGTAGCAGAAACTGTCGGTAGAGCAGTCGCCGCCTTCAAGTCGGATCTGGTGCGTTCGATAGCCTTTGGGGAACTCGACGAAGAAGTTGGTGTCGAGCGTCAGGCCACCATTGGCGCCAACATCGGCCTTCACCATAGCCCCGCCGCGCTCGCCGGGATAGAACTGATCGTCCCAGGTCGAATAGAGCGAATTGGTCCAATAGACACGCTTGCCGTCGCGGCTAATCTCGACCATCTGTGGCCCATAGCCGAAGACCTTGCCACAGGGGTGCTTGGTCTTCTTGACGATCCCACCCAGTTCGACCTTGCCCGCCAGAACCGGCTTCATCGGGTCGCTGACATCGTATTGATGCATTTCACCCGTACCCCAACAAGCCACGTAGAGATATTTGTCGTCGAGGCTGAGGTCGATGTCGGTGACCAGCGGGGGCACCGCCGAGAAACCCTTCAGAAGATCCGGCAGATCGTCGGCATTGGCCGGTTGAGGCGGGATGATCGCCGTCTTCTTGGCCTGGAACTTGCCATCTGCGTCGCGCCACCAAGTCCAGATCGAGCCTTCGAGATTGGTGGTATCGACCACAACGCCGCAGAAGCCGTATTGCTGGACTGGATCATGCGCCGGGCGGATTTCGAGCGCCATTTGGTGATTGGCGCCCAGATCGATCGTCTGAATGTTCTTACGCGCACGCAGATCCCAGAAATGCATGCGGTGGCCGTACTTGTTGGACAGTAGATCCTCCGGGACGATGCCGTTTTCGAACTGCGGCGGCAGGGCCCATTCGGAACTGACCATGTAGTCGCGCGGCAGGTTCCACCAGAAATCGTAGTGCTTGTCCTGGGCGCCACGATCTATCTCATAGCGGCCAATGACATCGAAGGTCTGGCAATCCATGATGAAAATGCCCGGAGGACCGTCGGTACCGTCCTTGCCGCCGCCGCCCAGGGTCGAGACATAGATGCCCTCGGGGCCGCAGTGGATCGTATGCGGGCGGGAATAGCCCGTCTTGGCAAAGACTTCTGCGGGTTCGATGATCTTGTGAATCTTGGCGGCTGTCGGCCCGCCCTTCACATCAATTATGTAGATGCGCGACGAACGCATGCCCGGAATGATCAGATAACGACGCTCCAGAAAAGCGTGGCCAGTCAGTGGTGATAGCGCCGAAGAACACGCATTCCAGCCGAAGTGATGAAACTCATCGCCCTTGTTCGGCATGATCACAGTGTGGACGATCTTGCCGAAATCCGGCGAATTTGGATCGACATTCACCACAGCCAGGCCGTCGGGTTGCGAGAAGTCCGGGCTAAGCATCATCGTGTAGGCCAGAGTTTCCGGCGGCCCTTCCATAGCCAGCTTCGGTGACGCATAGAATGTGGGGTCTGGTCGCAGATTCATCGCGGTATCCTCCCTACGCGTTTGTGAAACTTTATTCTTGGTGCTCTCTGTGTCGCTCCCTTTTGAAATGCGGCCCAGGTAGGGACCATAATACACCAAGTCTCCTCGTCTGTCTGACACCGCGTCGCGCTAGCACTATTTACGTGGGCAGACTTTGGGCAGAATATACGGGGTGGGAGGAAGCATTCGGAATCCTGAATAAATGCGCCCGAACGGCTTCCGACCGTTGGTTGCAAGGGAGGAAAATCATGAAACGCATTTTCTCGCTCGCGGCGTGTGCCGCGGCGTTATCGCTCGGCGTATCGAACGCCTACGCACAATCGGGCGGCGTCGACAAGGCCGTCGGCGGCTACAGCTTCGAAGAAGCCGCAAAGGAGGCCCCCGCTACCAAGGACTTCCATTCGGCCGATGGTCACCTCACTTTCGCTATCGTGACACACACTGCCGGCAATGGCTTCTTCGATCCGGTCTACGTCGGCGCGACCGTCGCCGGCAACCTGATCGGCGCCAAGGTCCTGCTGCTCGGCTCGGAATCGCCGACCGACGATCCTGCCCGCGAGATCGAAATCCTGAACCAGATCGTGCAGGATCCGACGATCGACGGGCTGATCATGACAACGCCCCAGGTCGGCGCCTATAACGACATCGTCAAGGCCGCTGAGGCGAAGGGCATACCGATCGCTACGACCAATTCCTTTGACGGCACGATCCTCAACCGCAGCGGCATCGGCCACACTGGCCAGGACGCCTCCGCTGCCGCAATCGCCGGCGAGGCGCTCGTCAAGTGCCTCGCGGACAAGGGTATCGAGAAGGGTTCGATCGTCCTGCCGTCGTCGACCGCAATGGGCAACATCGAGGTGAACAATCGCGTCACTTCGGCTTTCAACGCCATCGTCAAGGGCTTGAAGGATGCCGGCAAGCTTGATGCCTTCAAGGTCGACGCGGGTCCGGAGAACACCGGTATAGACACCAATCCGAATGACCCGGTGAACGGCATCGTGACGCTGTTCGAATCGCGCGGCGATGTCGTTGGCGCGTTCGCCGGCAACAACGTGTTCACGCCGGCGCTTGCCAAGGCCGTCGCTCAGACCGGAATGACCGGCAAGATCTGCGCCTACGGTTTCGACCTGGGCCCGGCCCAGCAGGATGCGATGAAGAGCGGCGATCTGACCGGCGCGCTCGGGCAGCAGCCCTTCTTGCAGGGCTTCTGGCCGGTCATGCAGCTCTATCTGGAGATCGACCGCGGCATCGCGGCGGCCAACCTCGACACACGCGCCCAACTGGTGACGAAGGAGACCGTCGAGGACGTCGGCAAGCGCTTCGAGAACTGAGGCCGCTCGGAACGTCTGAAATCATTGCGGGAGGGCGCAAGCTCTCCCGCAAATGCGGCAGCAGGGAAATCGACCAGAAGAGACCATGGCGCTTACCGCGACCACATCACTTGGCCGTGCGCCGTCCCAGATTGTCGGCGGCTGGGAGGTGGGGCTCGTTGCCTTGCTTTTGCTGCTCTATCTCGGCGGCGCTCTCGTCAATCCCGCGTTCTTCGGGTCAACAGGGGCGTTTCACTCGCTGCTCCGCGACACCTCGCGGGTTGCCATAATCGCGGTCGGAGTGACCTTCGTCATCGTCAACAAGGACCTCGATCTTTCAGTCGGTTCAACTTACGGCCTAGTCGCCGTCGTCTTTGCCAGGCTGTTCGCGCCGAACTTCCTTGACCTCGGCGTCGTCACGTCGGCGATCCTCTGCCTGCTGCTCGGCACGCTGATCGGGCTGATCAACGGCGTGCTCGTCACCATCCTGAAGGTGCCGGCGTTCATCGCCACGCTGACCGTCCTCTTCATCGGCCGCGGCTTCGTGCTGGCGCTCACTCACGGCCAGGCGATCTACTACCCTGCCAAGGCGACCGGCTATCCGGGTTTTTTTCACCTCGGCGAGACCAACCTCCTCGGCTTCAACAACCAGATCGTGATCTTCCTCGTTGTCGCCGTGATCGGCGCCTATGTGCTTGCCAAGACGCGCTGGGGCTACGAGACCTTCGCCACCGGCGGCAACGAGCAGGCGGCGTCCTATGCCGGCATCCCGACCAACTGGGTGCGCATCCGAGCCTTCCTGATCTCCTCGCTCTGCGCGGCGCTGGCCGGCTTGATGTCAGCTGCCCAGGACAAGGGCGTGACGCCCCTCTACGGCGTCAGCGGTGAGCTGACCGTCATTGCCGCCGTGATCATCGGCGGCGCCTCGATCCTCGGCGGCCGCGGCCGGGTCGCCGGATCCTGCCTTGGCGCCCTGCTGGTGGTGCTGCTCGACAAGGTATTGCGCGAGGGCTGGCCGATCACGCGCATCATCAAGATCGGCGACGAGGAGATCACGGTCAATGCCGTTTTCTCGCTACCGGTCGGCGCGGTGCCGGTGTTCCTCGGGCTGCTGCTCGTCGTCGCGGTGCTCATCGAGCCCTATCTCATCCGCCGCCAGGTGGCAGGGCGCCTCTGGGCCTGGCTCCGCGACCGGCCGCCGCCACCGGCCTACGAGATCGGCGGCATCGCGATCGAGGGAGTGCAGACCAAGGGGGCGATGGCGACCGACATGGCGCTGTCGGCCACCGGGTTCGGCAAGTTCCTCGCTCGGCGCGACGCGCTCGCCATCATCCTGACCGCGCTCCTGTGGCTGACCGGCCTCGCGCTCCGGCCGGACTACTGGTGGAACCTGTCCAACAGCTTCGCGATCTTGCTCAACTACACCGAGCTTGCGCTGATCACCATCGGACTCACCTACGTCATCGCCGCCGGCGATATCGATCTCTCCGTCGGGGCGGTGCTCGCTCTCGCCGGCAGCACCGCCGCCTATTTCCTCAAGGTCCTTGGCGCCGACCCCGTGACCGCCGTGGCGATGGGCCTGCTCGCGGGCATGTGCGCCGGCCTCGTCAACGCGATCGTCACCGTCGGCTTCAAGCTGCCGGCCTTCATCGCCACGCTCGGCATGTTCTACATCGCCCGCGGCCTCGCCGCCTGGTTCGTAGCCGGGCAGCAGCTCACCGGCTGGCCCGAGGGCTACAACCTGCTTGGCCGCAAGGTGAACGACATCCTGCTGCACTACCGCATCTCGCTGCCGGACGGGCTGCTGCGCTCGATCGCTGAGGTGGTGAGCGTCCAGACCATCTGGATGCTGTTCGTCGCCCTCATCGCCGGCGTCGTGCTCGCCTACATGCCGTTCGGGCAGAAGGTCTATGCAACCGGCGGCAATATTCGCGCCGCCGCTTATGCCGGAATCAATACCAACCGGGTGCGTTTTCTCGCGCTTATTCTGGCGGCGCTCTGCGCGACAATGGCCGGGATCATCAACGTTGCCTACTTCCGCAGCTTCAACCCGGTGGCCGGCCAGTTCCGCGAGCTCGACGCCATCGCTTCGGTGATCATCGGCGGCGGTTCGATCTTCGGCGGCTACGGCACCGTGATCGGGGCGCTCGCCGGGGCGGCGGTGATCACCCTGATCCGGGCGCTGCTGCAGCTCAACGTTCAGGGTTTCACGATGCCGCAGCACTGGATCAACGTCTTCATCGGCGGCATCCTGATCGTGGCGGTGCTGATCGACATCTGGGTGCGCCAGGCCAACATCTTCGGCCGCCTGCGGGCGCGCCTCGCGCGGCGCACAAAAACGGCGGAGACCACCCATGCGTGACCCGACCACGCCTGCACCGATCGTAGAAATGCGGGGCATCGAAAAAGCCTTCGGTGCGGTGCAGGCGCTCCGCAACGTCGACCTCGTGCTCTATCCCGGCGAGATCCTGGGCCTCGTCGGCGACAACTCGGCCGGCAAATCGACGCTGATGAAGATCCTGACCGGCGCCTACCAGCGCGACGCCGGCGAGGTCTTCGTCGCCGGGCAGCCGGTGCACTTCAAGAGCCCGCACGAAAGCCGCGACGCCGGCATCGAGATGATCTACCAGGATTTCGCTCTTTGCGGGAATATGGATGTCGGTCAGAATATCTTTCTTGGCCGTTGGCCGCTCAGGGGCCTTTTCGTCAATCGGCGGAAAATGTACGCGGAAGCCGACAGTGTGCTGAAGCGGCTCAAGGTCGACGTGAACTCCGTCTATCAAAAGGTCGAGAGCCTGTCGGGCGGCCGCCAGCAATCGGTGGCGATTGCCCGCGCTATCTCCTTCCAGCCGCGCGTGGTGATCCTCGACGAGCCGACCGCCAATCTCTCGGTGATGGCGACGGAGCGGCTGCTCGAGACCATGCTGGAACTGAAAAAGCAGGGCGTTGCCCAGATCATCATCTCCCACCGCCTCGTTGACATCTTCGCTGTGGGCGATCGCGTGATGGTGCTGAAGCGCGGCGAGAACGTCGGCGATCGCTACATCAAAAACACCGACGAGCATGAGGTCCTGGAGATCATCGTCTCCGGCACGCGAGAGCACGCACTTACGGCCGATGAGGCAATGCTTTGACCGATCAGGATCACTTTTCTGCTGGCGTCACAGAAATGCGGCTAAAACCACCCGCTCTAAGTCCATCGAGGTTGTGGCCCGAGATTGGTCGTTCACTCGAAGAATGCCGGATGTCAGGTAAGGGTGGGAAGCAGTCCCTCAATGCGATGAGCACGAATGACCGCGATGCGGACTAAGCAGACGAAGAATGGAGCCCGGCGCCCCTGCAATGGGCGCTGGCCTGACCACACTCGAACTCCGAAAATCTCCGAAACGTGTTGCGGCCGAGCGCTACAAGAGCGATAATTAGTGCCCGAACGGAATGACGCAGACGGCTTCGCTTGCCGCGGGGCTGGTAGCGGCCCGGGACGGTCAAATCAGGGAATTCGCCATGCACAATGTCTCTCGGCGAAATGCCATTCGCCTCGTTCTGGCGGTCACAGCCGCCCTGTTTGCGACCTCGATGCCCTCTTTTGCCACGGAAGCGGTTCCGCTGGCGATCAAGGGTTATGACCCGGTCGCCTATTTCACCATCGGAAGCCCCACGCGCGGGCTGCCGGAGATCGAGTACGAATGGGATGAGCACCGCTACCTCTTCGCGAACGCCGAGCATCGCGAGCTTTTCAAGGCCGATCCTGTTCGCTACGCGCCAGAGTTCGGAAATTTTTGTGCAATGGCGCTGGCCCTGGGCGAGCTCGACGAGGCCAACCCGGAGAACTGGCTGATCAGCGACGGAAAGCTTTATATTTTCGGCAAACCGGCCCCGATGGGACCCGCGCTCTTCCAGCAGGACCTTGCTGCGAACATCGCGAAGGCCAACCAGAACCGCGCGCTACTTCAAGGACATTAGCGGTTCATTCTCTCGGCCGGTGGCAGGTCGCCTGTGACGGGGTAGAGGCGGGCCTTGCGGAATCCGTCGCGCAGATGTTCGAGATCGCCAGAGCTTAGAAACTTGGTTCCGAACTCCTGCGGGTCGAAGGTTGGGTCGATGCGGCGTATCATCGTCACGACACGCGCGGCGTCCTCCGCTCGATCGTCTTGTGCATAGGCGGCCGCCAGCAGGATACGGCTGAAGTTCGCGCCTGCGGTTGTTCGAAGACTAAGTTCCGCCTGTTCGATCGCCGCGTCGTAACGCCGTTTCAGATAGTAGGCCAGGCTCAGCGCAAAGCGATCGATCGCATTGAGATCGGGGTCGATACGCTGCGCCTGCTCCAAGGCCTCGATCGCCGCATCCGTCTGTCCCAGCCACAACAGGATGGTGCCGCGCCCGGCGAGGCCGTGAGCATCGTTCGGATTGATCGCAATGGCGCGCTCGATCTCAACCTCTGCCTGGTTGTATCTCTGACGAAAGAGGTGGATGTGGCCGAGAGTGATGCGCGCGCGCACGTCGGAATCATCAAGGCTCAGCGCCTTGATTGCCAGTTCCTCGGCACGGCTCAGGAAGGCGGTTGGCGATTCCGCCCAGCCCATCGAGCTGGCAATGTGATAGGTTTCGGCAAGTGCCGCATATGCAGCAGCGTAGTTCGGGTCAAGCTCGATGGCGCGTCTGAGCAGGGCGCGCGCCTCCACATTGTTTGCATGCGTCGGGCTCTGCAATGCCGGCCTGGCGCGCAGCACGTAATCATAGGCTGCGAGATTTTCGGTTGGCTTCGCGAACACCCGATTTTGTTCGATCTGGGTCACACGAATCGCCAGGACTCTGACGATGCGAGTGACAATGTTGTCCTGCAGCGCGAACACGTCCGCCAGCGCCTCCTCGAAGCGTGCAGACCAAATCACCCGTCCCTGCCTTGTGTCGACGAGTTGCGCGATGACCCGCACGCGGTCGCCGGTCTGGCGGACGCTGCCTTCGACCAGATAGCTGACGGCGAGACCGCGGCCGATCTCCTCCGGGCTTGCGGGCTTTCCCTTGTAGGGGAAGACGGCGTTCCACGACATCACGGTCAGCGCGGAGAACCGACCCAGTGCGTTGATGATATCCTGCGTCAATCCATCCGCGAAATACTGACGAGCCGAATCGTCGCTCTGGTTCAGGAACGGGAGAATGGCGATCGCGGGTTTCGTGCTGACTTCAGCACTCTTTGTGAATTGATCGCCAGAGCGCAGAATGCCGAGAAATTTCCACTCAGAGCCAAGACCGGCCCACAGCGCGCCTACAATAAGCAAAATCATCAGAGCCAGAGCGGCGAACAATCCCCGGCGCCAGCCGGCGGGCGCCGGAGCGGCCGTGGCGTCGAGCCGCACGCGAAAGGCGCGCACCGGCCGAGCGATGTTCTTGAGCTTCTGTTCGCCGATATCCTCAAAGGCAATGTCGAGCTTGCCTTGCACGTCTTCCTGCACGCGGCCCGAGACGCAGATGCCGCCAGGCTCCGCGAGCCCCTCCAAGCGAGCCGCCACGTTGACGCCATCCCCGAAAATGTCGTCATCCTCGATGATGATGTCGCCGACATTGATGCCGACGCGGAACTCGATACGTTGTCCTGCCGGCACCGCGACATTGCGTTCCGCCATGCCGCGCTGGATCTCGACGGCGCAGCGCACGGCCTCGACCACACTCGCGAACTCGACCAGCATCCCATCGCCGGTGGTCTTGACAATCCGCCCGCGGTGTTCGTTGATCTTTCGGTCGACCAGAGCACGCCGATGCGCCTTCAGCTGGGCGAGCGTACCTTCCTCGTCGTTGCCCATCAGCCGGCTGTAGCCGGAGATGTCGGCCGCTAGAATGGCCGTAAGTCGCCGCTCTACATGCTCGGTTGACAATCCGACTCTCCCCCGTGCGCTTCGGCCACCTTTTTCCGATAGCTCTGGGCTAAGCACTACGGAACCTAGGGCTCCGTAGTGCTTAGCCCCAAGGAGCCCCCAATCGAAGGCGAGCGTCGCGCCCACCGCTGGGGCGGTGGAACCGCGAACGCTATGACCTGCTCGGCCACACCCTCACCGATCTTTTGGCCCGCAACCACATCGGAGCGAAAATGGACCCCGGCCCACATGCGCGCGTCGGCCGCCTGCTTGGCCGTCACGCTCCATCAGCGCGGAGTAGCCCAGCACATCGGCAGCAAGAATGGCAGCAAGCTTGCGATCCACGACGGCGTTCTTTAAGACCACCTATGCCCGAGGAATGCACCATAGCAGAAGTCGGAGGCATTGTATCGCCGCAAGGCCCTTTGCTGTGCATGCACCGGAAGGTCTGGAATGGGCTCAATTGAGACGTTCATCGCCTGCACCGCAGATGACCGCTTGGGGTCGTGAGCCGAAATTTCGCGCGTTGGCTTCGGACACGTTATTGTTGCCCCATCGCTATCCGGGGGGAAGTGGATGAGCATCGTCCAAAGGGTCAGTCCAGTTCTAGATTAGGCGATTACCGCAACCCTCAATAGGGCAGACTATGGGGACACCGTCTCGATTAAAGCGGCATTGAACCAAATTCGGCAGGCTGCGCCTGATTTGGTCGCATCCAAGACGAGATAACCGAGGCTATTGTCGAGGCGGCTACTGCCCTGGGCCTGTTCGTAGCTTTCCGTTCAATCCAGCGTAGTTAGCTGATATCGCTCGGAAGCTCCTAGCAAACATTTCGGACCTTTTATGGAACTCTTCAGTAATCGATGAGTTACGCACAAAACTAAAGGTAACCGTTATGGCAACTCGAAATGGGGATCATGCCTTCCGGGAATTGATCAGTTCGGAAGATAATCGTCGGAAGCTACGTAAGCGATTGAGCATGGAGGCCGACCAAACTCTGCCACCAAAGCTTTTCGCATTAGCGGTGGAGCTTCAGAAGCAGCTTGAGCGGCGAGAGCAGGAACTGGCCGACGAGAACCCCGAGCAGCCCTAAGTTGCCCTCATGGCGAACTGAACACCACTGAAGGGGCGCATCAGCGGCCTCTTTAACATCTGTGCCAGCTCTCTGGGCCGCTGCCCGCCTCGGAGTTGTCGAGGCAATTCAAGCCTTAGTCAGAAGCACGACCTGTCGTTGGCGGCCCCGCGTCGGCATCGCAACCAGAGGCAGGCAATCGCTCGGCGATCATGTGAGCCGAGGTTGGCAAGGTCGAACAAACCGCCGATGAGGTGTGTCCGACGTCGACTTCCAGGGATGTTGGAACTGGCATTCATCTGGGGAATTATAAAGCTCACAAGGCTAAGCAGATGCTGCTTGGCAAACAGACTCGTCAGAGCAATCGAAGCAGCCAACCGTAAGAGTTGCAAAGCCACCTATGCAATGTGCGGCTGCACTTTACCTGAACGCGTCAGATAAACAACACAGGGAGGCTATGATGATCAGGCTGCAGTCAGGTTTATTTATGATTCTACTACTAGGATTGGCGGGTTCACCTGCGAAAGCCGAGGAGGTCTGGTCGCTTGACGGCTTCAAGGCCCCCGAGAGCGTATTTTTCGATGCCAAGCGGAATGTCTTCTACGTCTCCAACATTGCTGGCGACCCCGCCGCCAGGGATGGGGTCGGATACCTTTCGAAGGTTTCGCCTGACGGAAAGTTGCAAGCAGCCGAGTGGGTGACCGGCTTTAACGCGCCCAAGGGATTGGTGATGCAAGGCGACACGCTTTTCGTCACCGACATCGATCGGCTTATGGCCGTCGACGTCGAGAGCGGTCAGATCACTGGAACGTGGCCTGCAGAAGGCGCTCAGTTCCTCAATGATCCCGCTGTCGACGAGGCGGGTCGTGTCTTTGCTTCCGACATGCTGGCGAACAGGATTTATGTTCTGGACAATCAAGCTCTCTCCGTCTGGCTCGAGAGCGAGGATCTCCTGCATCCGAACGGTCTGCGCGTCGAAGACGGTCGCCTCCTCGTCGCCGGCTGGGGTCGCGATATCCAGCCGGATTTTTCGTCCAAGACACCTGGCCACCTTATCGCGATTGACCTGAACACGAAGGCTATCTCTGACATCGGGTCCGGCGAGCCTGTTGGAAATCTAGATGGTCTAGAATCGGACGGAGCCGGGAATTGGCTGGTCACGGATTGGGTCGCAGGGGTGCTCTTTCGCATTCATCCGGATGGAAAAGTCGAGCAGCTGATGGACCTCAATCAAGGCAGCGCCGATCTGGAATTTCTGGAAGAAAAGAAGCTGGCAATCATCCCGATGATGATGGACGGCAAGCTGGTCGCAACTCGATTGGATTGAGCAACTTGAGAAGAGGCTCGCATTGTCCTCTCCCCAATTGGCCGAACAGGGCGGCGGTCGAGCGATCCGGCCGAAACAAAAAACCCGCCTCAGTGGGCGGGGCGCAGATCAACATTGTGCTTAAATTCCTAGCGTAACTGCCGTCACTTGTCAAGTCGAAACTACCCATAGTTGCAGGGCAATCGATTCGCGCTTGCGCTGCCTCTCATCGTCCTGCCGCTCAGGCGGCTTCGCCGCGCTGTCTCGCCTGGCGATGCTTTCCGCGCGGGCCGCTGATCTCCCACCTTTTGTGGAACCACATCCACTGGCCGGGATCCTCGCGCACCCAGCGCTCGACCACGTCGTTGAGCAGCTGGGTGGTGCCGTGGACGTCGACACTGCCGCCGGCGGTGCGCGGCAAGTTCAGTCTGTCCTCGATCTCGAGCCGGAAGCGGTTGCCGGGCAAGCGCACGCAGCGCGCCGGATAGACATCGCAGTCATAGTGCCGCGCCAGAGTGCCCAGAACCCGGTTGCTTTCGCACGGGCGGCCGAAGAATGTCGTTTCGAGCCCGCTCGAGAATTTCTGGTCGACGAGCACGCCGATATTGCCGCCTTTCTCCAGGACTGCCGCCAGCGCGAACGAAGCGCCGGTGGAGGAGGGCAGAAGCGACCCCATGGTCGAGCGGCGAGTCGAGAGGATGTAGTCGGCAAGATAGGGGTTGTTGGGCGGGCGAAACAGCGCCGTGATGTTCATGCCGAATGTGGCTGCCGCGACCGGAAGCAGTTCGAAATTGCCGAGATGCCCGGTGAAGATGATATGCGGCGTCGGTTCCTCGGCGATATGCACGAAGTGCTCGATCCCCTTGACCTCGATGCGGCCGGGTTTCGTCGCGGCGGGATCGTAGTCGAACAGCTCGTCGAGAAAGATGTATTCCGCGGCGAGCCGAGCCATGTTGCCCCACATGTCGGACGCGATGGCCTGGATCTCGCGGTCGCTCTTTTCCGGATAGGCGTTGCGCAGATTGGCGATGGCGACGTTGTGGCGCCCCACCCACGGGCCAATGCGACGGGCGGCGCGGTCGGCGAAATTGAGCGCGCTGTCGACCGGCAGCAGACGCAGCAGCCAAATTATCGTCATCGCGACGCGCGCAAGCAACCAGTAGTTGAACTGGCGCAGCCGCCTGCCGTGGCGGAACGCCAAGTCCCGGCGGAGCTTCCTGAAGGCGTTGCCGACCATTCCTAGACCGTGATGTTTTTAGACAGCAACATCATGGTCAGCCGATGCGCAGGATGATCTTGCCGAACACGTCACGGCCCTCCATGCGCTTCAGCGCGGCGTCGATGCCGTCGAAGTCGACTTCGGTGTCGATGACCGGAGAAACCAGCCCCGCCGCCATTTTCTGCATGGCGTCGGCCATGTTTTGCATGCGGCAGCCGAAGGAGCCGAGCAGCTTCAGCTGCTGCTGGAACAATTGCATCAGATTGATCTGCGTCGACACGCCCGAGGTCGAGCCGCAGGTCACCAGGCGGCCACCGCGTTTCAGGCACAGCATCGAGGCGGCAAAGGTGTCGGCGCCGACATGCTCGAAGACGACGTCGACGCCCTTCTTCTTCGTCAGCTTGCGCACGACGCCTTCGAAACGGTCCTCGCGATAGTTGATGACATGGTCGGCGCCAAGCGCCTTCGCCCTGTCAATCTTGTCGTTCGAGCCGACCGTGGTGATCACGGTGCAGCCCATTTTCTTCGCCAGCTGGATCGCGGCGGAGCCGATACCCGAGCCGCCGGCATGGATCAGGATGGTTTCGCCGGGCTGCAGCCTGGCATTGTCGAACAGCATGTGCTCGACCGTGCCGAAGGTGACGGGCGCGACGGCCGCCCCAATGTCGGTCACGCCGGGCGGGGCAGGGACCAGCAGGCGCGCCGGAAGGTTTATCTTCTCTTGCGCAAAGCCGTCGAGATGGAAGCCGTGTACGCCCGAGACATGCTCGCAGAGGTTGTCGCGGCCTTCGCGGCAGGCGCGGCAAAGCCCGCAGGTGCGCGCGCCGTAGATCGACACAAGCTGCCCGGGCACAAGGTTGGAGACGCCGGGGCCGACCGCCTCGACCTCGCCTGAAGCTTCGGCGCCGACGACCAGCGGCAGCTTGCGCTTGGCGAAGGCCATGCCGCGCCAGCCCCAGACGTCGATATGATTGAGCGCCACGGCCTTGATGCGCAGCATCACTTCGCCCAGCGCAGGCTGCGGCGGAGGCGGCAGGTCCACCGTTTCAAGGCGGCGGTCCTCGATAAGTTGCAATGCGCGCATGGAGCCTGTCGGTTCTGTTGAGCGGGAAAAGGCTCGCTTATAGCGCGGCGCGATGAAAAGGATTCAGCCGACGCGCTTTAAGCTTTTGTTTTTTATGCATGTCGTTGTCCCAAAACCGCTTCGCACTTTTGGGCGACATGCATTAGACTGGTTCCCGCGCCATGACAAGGCAGGTGTTCTGGCCGCCGAAGCCGAAGGAGTTCGACAGCACCGTGCCGACCTCGGCGTTGCGCTTCTGGTTCGGCACCACGTCGAGCACGATCGCCGGATCGGGATTGTCGTAATTGATGGTCGGCGGGATGACGCTTTCGCGCATGGTCATCAGCGAAAACGCGGCTTCGACGGCGCCGGCCGCCGACAGCGTGTGGCCGATCATCGACTTGTTCGACGAGATCGGCATCGAGCCGATCCGCTCGCCGAAGACGGTCGACAGCGACAGATGCTCCATCTTGTCGTTTTCCGGCGTCGAGGTGCCGTGGGCGTTGACATAATCGATCTCGTCCTCGCCCAAGCCGGCATCGGCGAGGGCGGCGCGAACCGCCGCGATCGCCGGTGAGCCGTCCGGCTTCGAGCGGGTGCGGTGGAAATCGTCGGCCTTCTCGCCGCAGCCGCGCAGGATGCCGAGAATGGTCGCGCCGCGGGCCAATGCGGCCTCCAGCGATTCCAGCACAAGCGCGCCCGAGCCTTCGGCCAGCACGAAGCCGTCGCGATCCTTGGAGAACGGCTTCGACGCCTTTTCGGGGATGTCGTTGTGCGTGGAGAGTGCGGAAAGCAGCGAGAAACGGATCAGCGCCTCGGCGGTCGCCGAGCCGTCGGCGCCGATCGACAGCGCCCGGTCGCATTCGCCGCGGCGGATCGCCTCGACGCCGAGCTGGATCGAGGTGGCGCCCGAGGCGCAGGCCGTCGACAGCGTGATCGGCAGCCCGCGCGTCCCGAAACGGTCGGCGAGCCGGTCGGCGATCGAACCGAACTGGGTGGTCTCGAAGACATCGAGTCCCTTCAAGCCGCGCGCCACGCGAAGCAGCCGTTCGGCGCCGATGTCGTGCTTGTCGGAATTGTAGAGCGAAAAGCGCTCGCTCCAGTCGAGTTCGACCGGCGGCGAGGCGAGGAAAAGCGGCCCGCCGAAATCGCCCGAATCAAGGCCGGCTTCGGCCACGGCTTCCTGCGCGGCGATCTCGGCTAGATCGTAGGTAAGAAGGCTGGCGCCCTTTGAGCTCGACGGCAGGAAATCGACCATGCCGGAGATGCGGGTGTTCAGATGGTCGACCGGAAAGCGGGTGATCGGATGGATGCCGGACTTGCCCGCGGTGAGCGCTGCCCAATTGTCGGCCTTGCCGACGCCCAGCGAAGTCACCACGCCGATACCGGTGACGGCGACGGTCGGCCTGCCCATGTGGTCGTTCAGATTGGTCATGACTTGTCCTGGACCTGTTCCTTTATTGGAGCATCGGAATCATCCGAAAACCGCACTTCACACTTTTCGGTCCGATGCTCTAGGCGGCGTTGACCAACGCCAAACCTTCGAATTGGTGATAGCCGATTGCCGTTGCAAGGACGGTCCTGGGAACGCCGTCGAACGGCTTTTCGGTGGCGGCGTCAAATGCCGGGTAGGCGGCCTTGCGTTCGACAGCCAGTGCCGCCAGCGCCACGGCGAAGGGAAATTGCGCTTCCTTCATGTGGCCGGTCAGCGTCGAAAAGCCGCGTGCGGCAATCGCCGGATTGGCGTCGAGCGCCGATTTCTCGGCAGCAGTAGCGGCATGGGCACCCGAAGCGCCTGAAATCGTCAGCAACTCGCCGTTCGGCAATGCCGCCTGCCTGAGCAGCGCGGCAATCTCGCCATCGAGTTCGCCCTGCCGGCGTTTTGCGCGTCCGGATATGACCGGGCCGAGTTCGGCATAGATCTTTCGCCCGCGGCTGATCGCATGTTCGCGCTGTTCCAGGACGAGAAACGCGCCGCCTGACCCAGTCACCACGCCGCCGCCGTCCAGGCCCTGTCTCTGCCAGACCGGTCTCCAGGGGCCGCGATGCAGGTAGCCGGCCAATTCGTAGCCAAGCAGCATGTCGGAATGTTCGGTCTGGAACGCGCCGCCGACCAGTATATGCGTCGACTGGCCGGAGCGGATGCGCGCGGCGGCCGTCTCGACGGCGGCGACGCCGGCGCCTTCCTCGCCCATGAAGGTGCGCGACGAGCCGGTCACCTTGTGGACGATCGAGATGTTGCCGGCCAGCAGGTTGGAAAGCTGCGCCAGAAACAGCGTCGGCCGCAATTCGGTTGTCAGTTTCTCGTTGAGCAGCACGTCGCGGTCGTTGCGGCTTTCCGAGGCGGCGAGAATATCGGCGTCGACCGCCTCGTCGCGCTCGCCGCCGCCGGCAGCCACCACCATGTCCATGGTCGTGCAGAGTTCGTCATTGCCCTTGATGCCGGCGTCGTCCAGCGCCATGCCGGCGGCGTAGGTGCCGAGCCGCTGCCAGGTTTCCATCTGCCGCTGGTCGCCGCGCTTGGCGATCTGCAGATTCCAGTCGATCTCCGGCAGCGGGTGGACGGTGTAGGGCGAGAAGCGCGCGGCTTCGAGCACCGGTTCCAGGCCGGGCTGGACGAGTTTGCGCCAATGCGCATCCGGGCCTTCTCCCAGCGAAGAGACAAGGCCGATGCCTGATATGACGACGTCGTGGGCGTTCATGGGCGGCTATTGTGGGTCAGGCTTGAAAACGAACCATTTTAGGCGTTCTTGGCCATGACCAGTGCGTCGATCTTGGCGCACAGGTTCTTCATGACGAAGTATTCGTCGGTCGAGGCCTTGCCGTCATTGACCTCTTGCGTCCACTTTTCCAGCGGCACCTTGATGCCGAATTCCTTGTCGATGGCAAAGACGATGTCGAGGAAGTCGAGGCTGTCGATGCCGAGATCGTCGATAGTGTGGCTTTCAGGGGTGATCGTGTCGATATCAATCTCACTGGTGTCGGCGATGATCTTGGCGACTTTGTCGAACGTGGTGGACAAGGGCTTTTCCTTCGGTTGCGGGCGGAATCTGTCCGCATGTGTTTGGGCGCTGTCTAATCGGTTTTTCCGGGCAGGAAAAGACCTGAACGCCGGGCGCAGATGGGATACCCACTTCGTAAACGCAAGAAGAGCCGCCAGTTGGCCCGGCGACCCTTCCCATGATGTTGCTTCCGCTCAGCTGTCGCGGAGCTTGACCAGGTCGTTCAGCAGCCCGCCCGTTCCGTTGTGGACGGTCAGCCGCTCGACCTTGCCGGCGATGGTTTCCAGAGCTTCGAGCTCCTTCAGCCGCAGCATCACCGGGTTCTCGGCCATCACCTTGGCCGTGTTGAGCAGCGAACGCGTGGCGTTCGTCTCCTCGCGACGGCGGATGACGTTGGCCTCGGCCTGCTTCTCGGCCGACACCACCTGGTTGAGGATCTCGCGCATCTCGCCCGGCAGGATGACATCCTTGAGGGTGATATCGCTGACCTCTATCCCGATCTCGGCCATGTCGGCACGGACCTTCCCGGCGGCTTCCTCATCGACCGTCACCTTCTTTTCGAGGATCTGATCGAGCGTCAGCGCGCCAAGCGTCTTGCGGAAGGTGTATTGCAGGGCGCGGTAGAGGGCTTCGGAGAAGTCCTTCACAGCACTCACCGCCTGCACCGCATCGACGACACGGTATTCGGCGGCGATGTTGACGCGGATCGTGACACGATCCTTGGTCAGCACTTCCTGCCCGGCGACGTCGAGCGACTGGCGCTTGAGGTCGACGACCTTGATCTGCACCATGCGCCCGACGTTCCAGAAGCCGTGCACGCCCGCCGTCAGCGTCCGCACGAGGGCGCCGTCGACGAACAGCAGTCCGGCCTGCCCGTCCACGACCGGATGGACGGACATCAGCTCCGCCTTTCGGGCCTGGCCGAGCCGGCGCATCACAGCCGGATCGATCGCGAGGTCAGTGGCGGTATCGATCACCGTCACCTTCCACGGTCCGGCATCCGTCCACAGGACGAGCTTGCGGTCCGGCGCCAGAACGGCATGGAGGCCGCCGTCACGCTCGATGACTGCAACTTCCGTGCGCCCGGTGCGAACGACGGTGAAATGACGCGCGGCCGCATCCGGGAGCTTGTCGAACAACGCCTTCTCGTACGCCGAAACGAATTCCGGGTTCTTCAGATCGTGCCGCGACACTTCAAGGCTCCGACGCCGGTTGGCGAGCCAATGCTCGCCCGGCACCAGAACAGCCTTGATCTCACCCTTGTAGAGCGTGATGGCACGTTCGTTTTCCCTTACGAGGACGCGCTCGCGCCCAAGAATCCTATCGAGAATGGTCGTCATGGTCTTCATCCTGTCGGGCATGGCCCCTTCCGAGGCGTCAAATCATGCGTCGATCGTCCTTTCGTTTCTCGTTTCACGTCGCTTCTTGCTTCACTCCGGGCACGAACGATCCGGGGACCGGTGGCATCCGCCCGTGGCGAGCCTTCGGGAGCGGATCGCGAGGCACCGAAGCGGGCGCCGGAGGCCTTGACCTCCCTTGCCGGCATTGGTGCGCCTTGATCGTCACCGCGGGCCTGGCCGCGAGCCGATGGCGTCAGACTTTCGGGTCCGGCCCGCGCCCAAGGGCGTGGGCCGTCCGTCAGGTCTTTCGCATTCCAGTCCCCGGACCGTTTCAGATAACACCACCTGAAGGTGCTGGCTTTCGAGGCCAATGGAGAAGGATTTGAACCTTCGACAGTCAGATTATCGATCTGATGCTCTAACCAACTGAGCTATCCGAAGTGCAGATGAAGGGAATTGAACCCCCGACCTCCGGACCAAGTCCGGCGCTCTTCCGCTGAGCTACATCCGCGATCCCAATCCCCGAAACGGCGCCGTACACAGGTCGGCAATGCCGGCTGCGCGGGCGGAGGCAAAAGCTCCAACCTTTGTGCTCGCTTCGGTTTTCGTGACCGGGAGCGCGCCTATAGCCGCTGCGACCGGTTGTCGCAAGCGGCATAGTTGTGGCTGGACGCGGCTTCCTTCAGCGGTGGTATTTTTGCAACACCTACGATTGGCCCGGGGCAAGTGGTTGTTGGTACCAACGTACCATGGTAAAATGTGAGAATGATAGAACGCGTGCAGACCGGGGTGCGCCTGGAAAAACGATTGGTGAAGGTGCTCAAGGCCTTGGCCGAGCATCGCGACATGAGCCTGGGTGACCTCATCGAGGGCATCGTGCTGCATGCCTTCGAAGGCCAGACGCCGTTTTCCCCGACGACCCTGGAAACAATCGGCCAATTGAAGCGCATCTACGGGCTGGAGCTCAGTGCGGCAGACAGCCACCGTTTTTCGGAAACGAGCGGGGAGGACGAGTGACGAACCATCTTGAGCGCACTCATAGCATCGTGCTTTCGGGGCCGGTCGACCGCGTCTTTCCGCTGTTCACGCCGACTGGGGAGACCCTGTGGGTGGACGGCTGGGATCCGGAATTTCTGCATCCACAAGACGGGGAGACGCGCCAGGGCATGGTCTTCAGGACCGCTCACGGTGATGAGACCACGCTCTGGGCCTGCACGGACTGGGACCCCTTGGCGCATCGCATCCGCTATGTCCGGGTGACGCCGGATTCGCGTTTCGGATTTGTCGAGGTGGCCTGCCGCCCGACCGCTGACGGAGGCACGGAGGCGTCGATTGCCTACACTTTCACTGCCTTGAGCACGGCAGGAATATCGTATCTGTCCGAGCTGACGGAGGACGCGTTCGCGCACATGATCGAGGCATGGAAGCTCCGTATCGATGCGTGGCTGCAAGTGCGAAATCTAACGCTAGACAGCGGGTAGTTAGCCGTCATCCGCAGTGGTTGCTGGAACGAGCCAGGTGCGCCAGGACCGGACAATCCGCTATAGAATGCTTTCCCGTGTAGCGAACGCGAACGTCCGTTCAGGGCAGCGGGCGGCGCGACCGAATTTGCCACAGCTGCGCACCTTGCCGATGTCGATCCCGGCAGCGACGCGCAATATTTACCTTAACGTGGGAGAAGTAGAGAGACCGTGGCACGAGGTGCGAAAAAGCAGCGCCAATACAGCTGATTAGTTACGACATAGGTATTCTCGCAGATATGGTATTGGCCGTCTGGGGATTCCTGCACACGGTCCCGTGGGATGTTGAAATTATGCGGCAAGTAAGTGTAACCACCGTCGATCCTGGACCGCACCGAAGACCGAGGTATGGCACGGCAATCAGAACCACCGCAACACCGGAATTTCGTCTGCGGGTCAACCTTGTCTTCGTACCAATCATGGGCGCTAGCGGCTGTTGCGGCGGCGATACACATTGCCGTGAAGATGAATCTTCGCATGGCATTCCTCAAGTTTGGCAGGCCGCCGCCCGTTCGAGCATCCATGTATATTAGCGTTCCATTAAAAATACCATTAGCCTCCGACTGACTAACGCAGCTCCAGCAGGCGACGCTCGCACTGAAAGCCGTTCGCGAGTGGTGAAAATCTAGCGCTGGTACCCTAAGCTGAATACCGGGTTCGACCCTTCTCCGCCTTCCTTCGGAGAAAATTGAAGGGGAAGCCGTGACCCAATGCGCAGATTAAAAGGTGACGCGGCCGAGCACGCGCAGGCCGTCGCCTTGCGGCTCGACGATCACGGCTTCGCCTTCGCGCGGCGAGATGCCGGTGAGCGCCATTATGTTTTCCAGATGGGTGACCATGACCACATTGTCGGAGCCGGAATAGGCGCGGATCTCGTTCATGACCGCCTCGAGCTGGGCGGCTTTCTCGCTGGCGTCGGTCTTCAGCAGGTCAAGCGGGGCGAAGGGTTCGGGCTCTTCTCTGAAAGCCGTGCGGGCCGTGTCGAGGCTGCGGCAATAGCGGCTGGACAGCACGCGCTCGACCGGCGCTGCGCGGGCGTCGAACAGCGCGCCGATCTTGCGCGCCTGCTGCTTGCCGCGCACCGAGAGATTGACCTGGGTGGCGCATTTCTCGATGTCGAAATTCGCCGGATCGGTGGTGCCTGTGACCATGGCATGGCGAAGCAGCACGACATGTCCGCCGTCGCGCAACAGCGCCCAGCCGGCTTCGGTCGCATGGGCCGCGGCGGGAATGACGAGCAGCAATAGAGCCAGCACAGATCGAAGCATCAGGCGTCCTTTTCCGGTCACCGGAGGTGGGTTCCGGTGACCGCATATAGGGACGGCAAAGCCGGCTGAAAAACAAGGCATGACCAAGCCCGGTTGTTGGCGAGGGCAGGCCGCTTCGCAAGGCGGGGCGATTGCGCTGCAATGCCGGCTCGCCTATCAGGAGAAAAATGTCTCCACTCATCGAAACCGTCCTTTTTGTCTTCGGCCTTGTCGCGCTCGGCTATCTGGCCGGGCTCACCGGCTATCTGAAGGCCGAGGCGGGCGAGGCCATCGCCGAATTCGCCGTCGGGGTGGCGATGCCGCTGCTTCTGTTCCGCACCATGGTCAACGCCGATTTCCATGGCACCGCGCCCTGGTTGTTCTGGGGAGCCTATTTCGCGGCGGCCGCAGTCACATGGGCCGCAGGCCACCTGGTCATCACGCGGGTGTTCGGGCGCGACGCGCGTGCGGGGGTCGTCGGCGGCGTGTCGTCGGCTTTTTCCAATCTCGTCCTGCTCGGCATTCCATTCGTCCTCGGCACATTCGGGCCAAGTGGGTTCGAAGTGCTGTCGCTGCTGATTTCCGTGCATCTGCCGACGATGATCATGGCGTCGATCATCCTGTTTGAAATCTTTGGCCGCGGTGACGAGCATGTGCATCCGCTGCGCATCATCCGGCGCTTCTTTCGAAAGCTGCTCTCCAATCCGCTGATCATCGGCATCCTGGCCGGATGGGTATGGCGTATCACCGGCCTGCCATTGCCGGCGCTGGCCGTCCGGCTGGTCGACGCGCTGGCCAATATCGCCGGACCGGTCGCGCTGTTTGCCATGGGGCTTGGCCTGTGCCGTTTCGGCATCTCCGGCAACGTGCGGCCGGCGCTGGCGCTGTCGGCGCTGAAGCTGATGCTGATGCCGGCCGTCGCGCTCGGCCTGGTCTGGCTGTTCGGCCTGCCGCCGCTGTCAGCGAAGGTCGCGGTCGTGGCCGCCGCGCTGCCATCCGGGGTCAATTCCTACCTGATCGCGACGCAGTTCAACACCGGCCAGGCATTGGCATCGAACCAGATGACCATCGCCACCGCCTGCGCTGTCGTCACCACGGCCTTTTGGCTGACGGTGGTGGTCCACGTGTTTGGATAGCAACGTGTTTGGATAGCAATTTGGGGCGCAAATCGGCCTCGCTTTGGCTGGCCCAAACCCTATATGCCATCTTGCGATTGATTGCGGGGCTTGCCCTAGGTAAAGAGCAGTGGCTCCAGGCGTGCCGGCATCGATGCCAGTGCGCACGCCCGTCAAAGAAATCCAGATAGCGGCCCGTCAGCGCGCCGAACGGAGGCTAGACCATGCTTCAGAAAACCAGCCATTTCATGCGCCAGGCCAATCTCATCAATGGCGAGTGGGTGCAGGCCGATAGCGGCCAGACGGTCGACGTCAACAATCCGGCCACCGGCCTCAAGATCGGCACCGTGCCGAAGTCGGGCAAGGTCGAGACGCGCCGCGCCATCGAAGCCGCCGACGCCGCCTTCAAGACATGGCGCAAGACCACCGCGCTCGAGCGTTCGAAGCTGTTGCGCAAGCTGCATGACGCGATGATGGACAATCAGGATGTGCTGGCCGAACTGCTCACCATCGAGCAGGGCAAGTCGCTGTTCGAATCGAAGGGCGAGATCGGTTCGGCCGCGTCCTACATATTGTGGTTCGCCGAAGAAGGCCGCCGTACCTATGGCGATGTCGTGCCGTCGCCCTGGGCGGACCGCCGCATCCTGGTGACCAAGGAGCCTGTCGGCGTCATCGCCGCCATCACGCCGTGGAATTTCCCGTCCTCGATGCTGGCCCGCAAGCTCGGCCCAGCACTTGCCGCCGGCTGCACCGCGGTGGTCAAGCCGGCCTCGCAGACGCCTTATTCAGGCCTCGCCTGGGGCGCGCTCGCCGAGGAAGTCGGCTTCCCCAAGGGTGTCATCAACATCCTGACCGGCGCCGCCGGTGAGATCGGCGACGAGATCTGCGGCAACCCTCTGGTCAAGAAGATCACCTTCACCGGTTCGACCGAGGTCGGCAAGATCCTGATCCAGAAGTCGTCCGTCACTGTCAAGAAAGTGTCGATGGAACTCGGCGGCAACGCCCCGTTCCTCGTCTTCGACGACGCCGACATCGAGCGTGCCGTTGCCGGCGCCATCACCGCCAAATACCGCAATTCCGGCCAGACCTGTGTCTGCACCAATCGCTTCCTGGTTCAGGCCGGCGTTTACGACAAGTTCGTCGAACAGCTCGCCGCCGCCAGCAACGGGCTGAAGGTCGGTTCCGGCCTCGATGACGGCGTGCAGCAGGGGCCGCTGATCGACGAGAAGGCGGTGGAAAAGGTCGAGGAACTGATCGCCGACGCCACCGCCAAGGGCGGCAAGGTCGTCGCCGGCGGCAAGCGCCATGCGCTGGGCGGTTCGTTCTTCCAGCCGACGGTGATCGCCGATGCGACGCCGAAGATGCGCTTCATGAAGGAAGAGATCTTTGGCCCGGTCGCGCCGGTGTTCAAGTTCGAAACCGAAGAGGAAGCCGTGGCACTCGCCAACGATACCGAATTCGGCCTCGCCTGTTATTTCTACACCGGCGATCTCGGCCGCGCCTTCCGGGTTATGGAAGGGCTGAAATACGGCATGGTCGGCGTCAATGAAGGCCTCATCACCACGCCTGAGGCGCCGTTCGGCGGCGTCAAGGAATCGGGCCTCGGCAAGGAAGGCGGACATCAGGGCATCGAGGATTATCTCGACACCAAATATGTCTGCATCGGCGGCCTCGGCCTCTGATCGGGCAGGGCCTGTCGACTATCAACAGACCCAAGCCGGCCGAAAGGCGGCCAGCCGGGATCGATCAACCAACTGGCGTTTCGGACATGGCGATGAAGGACGGCGAGGTTTTTGGCACGACGCAAGCTGGCGAGGCCATCCGCCGCTTCAGCATCCGCGGCGGCGGCCTCACCGCCAACATCATCGGGCTGGGCGCCATCATCCAGGATCTGCGCCTAGCCGGCCACGATGCGCCGCTGGTGCTCGGCTATAGCAGTTTCAAGCCCTATGAGACGGACACGGCCTTCTTCGGCGCCGTCGTCGGACGCTATGCCAACCGCATCCGCGATGGCCGTTTCACCATCGCCGGCCAGCGCTACCAGACCGAGCGCAACTTTCTCGACAAACACACGCTGCATGGCGGCTCGCAAGGTTTTTCGCACCGGGCTTGGGAGGTTTCGCTGCATGGCAAGGATTTTGTCACGCTGACGCTGCATGATCCCGACGGCACGATGGGCTTCCCCGGCGCGCTCGACGTGACCTGCACCTACAGGCTGAAAATCCCCGGCACGCTCAGCGTCGAGATGACCGCCACCTGCGAGGAGCCGACGTTGTGCAACCTCACCCAGCATTCCTATTTCAACCTGGATGACGGCGGCGCCGGCGACATCCTCGACCACCGGCTGATGCTGAACGCCGGCGCCTATCTTCCAGTCGATGGCGACCTGATCCCGACCGGCGTGGTGAAGCCGGTCGACGACACGCCATTCGATTTCCGCCAGGCGCGGCCGCTGCGCATGGAGGGTGAGGGCAAGCAGCTCCCCTACGACCTGAATTTCTGCCTTGCCTCGACGCGCGGGCCGCTCAAGCTGGCGTCATGGGCGCAAGGGGCAAATTCCGGCGTCGAGATGGAGCTCTGGACCACGGAACCGGGCGTCCAGCTCTATACCGGCCAGTATCTGGCGCCGCCTTCGCCGGGGCTCGAACGACGTCATTACAAGGCTTTTTCGGGCTTCTGCCTGGAGCCGCAGGTCTGGCCGGACGCGCCGAACCGGCCGTATTTCCCACAGGCCACGCTATGGCCGGGCCAGATCTACCACCATGTGACGGAATACCGGTTCCGACTGCCTGGCGCCTGAGCCCGGAAGCCGGTACCGGCTTTTGCTGTGCCGACCTTCGGTCCGGAAAGGATCATGCGCAAAGTTCAAAGAGCGTCCTTTGCGCTTGCATTGGACGCGCGACGCTCTCGGATCGGAACCCAATCACTGTCAGCGATCGAGTTCGGACCCTTCTCGGACATTTGAAGGCCGATAGCCGGGATGATGCAAGTTGACCCGAAGCGGTCATTCTGGCAGCGATATCGCAATCTTGAAAGCCGACATTCAGCGGAACCAGCGTTCCTGACCCGTTGCGGACTTTGCTGGCCCGGCTGTCCAACGTCCCCAAGGGGGTGGCTAGCGGCCGTTGACGCAGCTGCGGTGGACGACCGCTTAGCGGCAGCAGCAGATCGCCATCTCGGAGACCTCAATCGATGCGCCGGGCCGGCGCTCAGGGGTGGATGGAGGCGAAGACGATCTCTGAGAAGCCGGCGGTCGTCTTTTCCCGCGCCCAATCACGCTGCAGCTCGCAGGCCAGTTGAATCCAGGTGATCGGTTGCCCGCCCGCCTGGGCAATTCGCTCCAGACCGGCGCGATGAGCTTCCTCGGACGTGCCAGCGACGGCGTCCACGACGTGAAAGACCTCATAGCCTTCCCGAAGCGCGTCAAGCGCCGGGAAGACCAGGCAGACTTCGGTCCAGAGGGCCACCATGATCAGCTTGTGCCGGCCCGTCGCCTTCACCGCAGCCAGGAAGTCCACGTCCTCCCAGGCGTTTATCGACGTCCGATCAATGGGCTCGACATCGCCGAGAACCTCGGTCAGCTGCCGGATTGTCGGCTGGTTGCGCCCCGTGGCGACATTCACGGTCGAGAGCACGATGGGCAGGCCATAAAGCCTGGCGGTCTTAGCCACCGCGACGACGTTGGCCACCAGTTCGCGCCGCTCCATGGAGACGACGGAAGCGACCTGGACGGGCTGGAAGTCGATGATCACCAGAGCAGCATTTTCCGGTGTAAGCAGTTGGTCGGCGAGCGGGTCGCGAATGGTGCGGGGCGAAGCCATAGGTGTCTCCGGCGTTGGGTTGAAGCGGTCGAGCGGCCTTAAGGGTTCGGCGTCCCCGCGGGATCGGTGAATTGGGTGTCGGTGGGGCCCACGCCGCTGATGTAGGCGACCACGGGCTCGGCCCGGGTAAGGGCGAAGTGGCTCGGCCGGCCGGCTCGGCGTAGAAGCTGCCTGGCGGAAGCGGTTTGACGGCGGCCTCGTCTGCTGCGAGCCCATAGCCGAACCACCAGGTTCCCGACACCACCACGGCAGTGCGGTCGTCTCGGTGCCGGTGCGCGGCGATGCGGGTATTCGCCGGTATGCGGATCTCGATGACGTAGAGCACCGGCTTCGTGGGATCGCGATAGAGGACCGTCGTCTGGATGCCGGCGACGCCCGACGTCCCGGCTCCGGCGCCGCCCTTCGCGAGCGCGGCGGCGATCTCGGCGGGCGTCAGCCTCAGCTCCTGCGACGCGGCTGCGATCGGCGCTGTGCACACGATCAGGGCGGCGACCCAGGCGGCCCCCTGTCCGAGGCTCATGGCCTCGACCCGAGGAAACCGCGGACCATCGCAACCGTCGCCTGCGGATTCTCCTCCATGATCCAGTGGCCGGAGTCGGGGACTACACCCTCGGTGACGTCGCTCGCGGCGAAGGCATGACCGTGGCCATCATCGGTCCGAACGACTTCTCGCCGCCGATGGCCAGCACCGGCATGGACAGCTTGCCGTTGGCGGCCAGTGAGGCCTTGTTGTCGATGGCGTCCTGGTCGAACGCCGCGAACTGCGCGAAGCCGGCGCGCATGGCGCCCGGCTGGGCGTAGAGCTTGGCATAGTGGGCCCGCGAGCCTTCGGTGAACCGTGCTGGATTGGCCGAGAACTCGTTCCAAAAGCGGTCGAGATAGATCCGCTCCCGCCCTGCGACCAACCGCTCCATGTCGGGCCCACCGAAACGGAAGTGCCAGAGGAGCGGGTTCTTGAGAACCTCCTCCCACGGCCCGATCCCTGGAACCGGCGCGTCGATCAGCACGAAGCGGGTCACCCGCTGCGGGTTCTGCACAGCGAAGGCGTAGCCGACCATGTTGCCGATATCGTGGGCGACCAGATCGGCGCGCTCAATCTTCAACGCGTCGAGAACGCCTGCGATGTCGGCGCCTTGCTGGCGGCATCTCGCGCGTCCAATAATGCGCCACCAATCGAACTCTGAATTGGCACTTGCGTCGCACCGTCGAGGCCCTTTGCTGCCTTCGTTATGAACTTTCGTATGTCCCAAAAGCCCGAATTATTCGGGACGGCGCCGAGCGCCTTATCCCCCGCCTTAAGAGCCGAAGTTGTGCGAGTACCGCCAAGAAGCGCGGCGAGTTCCTGGCAGAGGCGCTGGAGCCTGTTGTCGATCATCCAGGGAGGATTGCAGATAGCCAGACCGCTACCCGCCAAAGTGACGCCGTCACGCCGGTACGGACAGAACTCAGTACGAAGCACGTTTTTGAAGCCAGCGCCGACAGCGGCATTGGCGATGCGGTCACCCAAGATGGCATCTTTTATGGGGTACCAGATCGCGTAGATACCAGTTGCCCAATTGCGATACCCCGATTGAAGCGCAGTCGCGATCTGATCCGTTTCGCCCTTTCGCTCAAATGGAGGGTCTATGAAAACCAATCCCCTCTGTTCCGGGGGCGGCAGCATCGCCCCGACTGCCTCGTAGCCGTCTCTCTGGTGGACGGAAACACGACGGTCCTTCCGGTATCGCTCCTTCAACAGCGAACCGTCCTCTGGATGCAACTCACACACGATAAGGCGGTCCTTCTCCCGCAAGGCATGCCTGACTCGCTCCGGTGAGCCGGGATAGACTCCTAGGGATTGTGCGATGAGGTCTTCGAGAGTCTTCAAGTACATGGGCGCCGACGAAAGTTTCTTGCCAAAGACCTTATTCACCCCCGCATCCCGTTCGTTGGTTCGCAGAGCTTCTTCTGAGAACAGGTCGTAGATGCCGATACCCCCATGTGTATCAAGTACGGCGAACGGGGCGGGTTTCTGCAATAGGTGTTCAAGAATGAGCGTCAAAGCGCCATGCTTGAAAACCTCGGTGTGGTTGCCTGCATGGAACGCGTGTCGATAGTTCATCCCTGTTCGATGCCTTTCCCTGGCATGAGCCGACTGTCTACTTCGAGGGTCTTAGATCGAAGGGCGGCTTTAGAGAAGGTCGGAACGAACCAATCTGGCACGATCAAGCCAACGTCGGATCCATCTGTCTAGCGCCGCCAATGAAGAGGGGAACAGCGGACTCGAGGCATGTCGCCGGTTCCAATGCCTCGACAATTCATAATGCAGCGAGTTCTCGATTGGACATCGAGGCGGGATAAGCGGCTCGTATTGAAAGCTTGTTTTCGAGGGAGATGATCACGCTCTCGGCAAAATTTGTTTGGTACATTTCCGACATGCTCGAAAGCCCGCCAGGAGTGAACACATTGATCTCCAGGAGCTTGTCTCCGACAATATCGAGCCCAACGAGGAACATCCCGTCCTGAACGAGTTTCGGTCGCACCATCTCGGCGACGGAAAGCATGGTGTTCGTTACCTCCACCCGCTCGGCGGTGCCCGCGACGTGGATGTTGGAGCGAACCTCGCCCTTTGCAGGCACGCGGCGAAAGGCGGCATATTTGCCGTCGCGTTCCAGCGCCTTTCCATTCATCACGAAGAGACGGACATCGCCGGCCTTGGCTTCGGGCAGGTAGCCCTGCGCAATCAGATAGCCTTCCCCGCTGACCGCTTCGAAGATCTGGTTGAGGTTGGCGTCCTTTGGCGAGTCGATCTTGAAGACGTTCCTGCCGCCGGATCCCTGCAGTGGCTTGACGATAGCGCCTTTGGGCTGCTGCTTGATGAAGGCGCGGATCTCTTCGATGCTCTTGGAAATCAGCGTGACCGGTCGCACGGCTTTGGGAAAGTCCTGGAAGTAGAGCTTGTTTTGAGCGAGGGCCAGCCCACCCGGATCGTTGACGACGAGCGCGCCGCGCTCGGCCGCAAGGCGCCCGAACATCGCGCCGACATTCACTGCCCACGGGCGATCGGCGGCGTCCAGCGAGGGGTCGTTCCGCAGAAAGATGATGTCGATCTCGCGAACGTCGATCGTCTTGATCTCGGTCCTGTCGCTCTGCAAATCCTTGTACAGCGTCTCCGGCTTCTTGTAAGTCGAGCTCGGCAAAGTGATAGCGCGGACCATGAGGCTGTCGTCGGGACGCAGCACGAAATCGTCGGGCGTCAGATAGGAGATTTCGTGACCGCGGCTGAGCGCCCCCAGTGCGAGCAAGGTGGTTGTATAGTGAGGCGTTTCGCGTTCGATCGAATTGACGAAGAATGCAATGCGCATCAAGAGCCCCTAGGTTGCGATCATTTCGACTGGCGAGAGCCCCGATCGTGCCTTTTCGAGACGCCGCTCTGCCTGCGGATCGAACAAAAAGGCAGGCGTTATCTCTGGCGCCCTGAGCAGGCCGCGCAGGTTCAATTCCTGCATGACACCAAAATGCGACGCCGAAATCTTCCCCATCCAGAACGGATCGAGCGCTCCGCCCTTTCCGAGATGGTCGAGCACCTCGAAGAGGCCGCGCAGGTAGATCGCGTCCTTCGCGAGGCCACCACCACGAAATAGCCTAAGGGTCAGATTGAAAGCGCCAATTTCGGTGAAACCGTAGTCGCGAACCAGAACCAGGAAGGTTTCCTGGAACGATGCACCCTCGAGCATGGCCGCGCAAGCAACCACGCGAGCGGCGATGAGACGCACACGCCCTCTTGTCATGCCGCCTGCCAGATACTCGGCGAAGACCGCGAGCCCTTCCTGCACGCCCTCATATCCGGCAAGGCCCGATCGGAAGAGGCGCAGCCCTTGAGCCGACCCATTGAAGTAGGTCAGCAGATGGACACCGATCTCATGGCTGAGCAGCGCCTCGACCCTGTGGCGCGCCATGTTTGTACTGCGTGAGATTAGAAGGCGGGAACCCGAAACCATCAGGCCAGCCGGCAGATCGTCGCGCAATTCGATAATCGGTTCGAAACCGGAATGCTGCCTGCGATAGATTTCGATCATCGAACGCGCCTGGCGCTCTACGAAAAAGCAATCGGCGCTTTCGCCGTGCTCGCCATCCCCCACCTGGTTGCCTCCTGCATTCGCCGTTTTCGCCAGAATGTCTTTCGCAGCATCAAACAATGCAGGCTCGACACGCCCGTAGAGCGCGCGGCCCAACTCGACGAAACGTGTCGTCTCCCGGGCGGAGAGCATCGAAAGTTGCAGATCGAGTTCCTGCTGCTTTTCGCGATATAGGTTGAAAAGCACGGGATCCTCAAAGCGATCGAAGTCGATCGAGAAGAGCTTGCTCTTCTCGACATCCACCTGAACGGCCAGCGGCCGATAGAGGAACCTTGGCGCATGCTGGAATCTGCTGGCCTCGAATTCCCGCCACGCCGCGTCGGCGTTGATCGGTGTTACAGCCAGAAGAAAGTCGAAGGTCGCCACGATGTCGTCGATGCTCCGATCGGCGCGGCTGACTGAGTCGACGAAGGCCTGCCTTCCGAGCGCGCGGTGCGTTGGCAGGCTCAGAATGCCGGTGGCTTTGACGAAGGCGGCAATGGCCTGCAGTCCGGCATCGAAGATATTGGCGATCAGTCTTGCCCGCAGATCGGGATAGATCTCGTCGGAGTCGGGCTGTCGATAGATCGGCGCGAAACGCACGGTGAGACAGGGAAGGCCAATGAGACGCGCAGCAAGGCGCGCGTGCGGGTCGTCCGCTGAACGACGTTTATCGAGACGCGGAGAACGGAACTTGACCTCCACGCTCTCGACCGCCGAAGCAAAGCTGTCGAGGGCAGTGCGGATCGCTCGTTGATCGGTGGCGGAAAGCGTGATCTCGAAAGGTGGAAGAAACGGGGCGTCATCACTGAGTAGCCTATCCCGTTCCAACTCGCCGACGTCCAGCAGCACGAAGGCGCCGAAGCGTTTCGCCATGGCGGAGCCTATGGCTTCGATTACCAGAACGGCGGCATCCAGATCGGGAGTGATAAGGTAAGACGCGTTGGACGATGCCACATCCCGCGCCGCATCGTCTTCACGCCCGTCGATCAAATGAACGCAAAGGAAGGGAAGCGCGCGATCGATGTGGAGGCGCCCGCCACCTTCAAGATCTCGCCGAACCGGTTTCCCAGCGTCGATATCGGCGAGAACATCTTCTACAAGCGCCATATCGAGCGCTTTCGCCGGCCTGTCGCTTACTCGCGCTTTGCTCATCTCGTCGCTTGCAGTCTATCCTCCAGGATCGGCAGCGTTGAACGGATCATAGCACGCATCGCGACCAGCGCGGCCTGATCGGGCAATCCGGTCCATTCGTCCATGAAGAATTTTTTTAACTCGACGGCGACAGCACAGCCGGTCTCCGGGAAGGCTTCGTGAATGAACCGCGTTTGCTCGCCCCTGCCTTCAAAAGCGACATTCTCGCGCACGTCCATCCGGCGCCCGCGGAACTCGAACATGCGCAACGCGGCTATGAACGGTTCAACGACATGTGCCCATCGTTCACGGTCCATAGAGAAGGTGCCGATGTTGATATCGGGCGCGGTTTCCGGATCGGATGGCGCCGCGTCTGGCCCGCCACGACGGTGATTGTAGCTGTGAATGTCGAGCACGACGAAACGTCCATGGCGCTCTTCAAGCCCGCGTAAAACCTGTCTTAGCATCGAATAATAGTCGTCGTGCACACGGAGCGAATCCTCGACCGTTTCGGGCGCGGGTTTCTCGCTCCAGATGTCCATGCCCCAGGCCTGTTCGGATGAGAGGTAGACCGCCGCCTCGCGAGCGCGGTTGAGGTCGACCTCGAAACGCGACCGGTGGAATACGATACGGTTGGGTACATCTCGAATGACGAACTCGGTGAAAGGATCTTCCTCCCGCAACCGGTCGTCGTCGGAGATCGCCAGCAACGCCTCGACGGCACCGCGGATCTCATGACCGTTGTGAATGGCCGTACCCAGGATAGGCGACAAGCCGCGATGAACCGTCCACCAATCGGCTCCCCCGATTTCCAGTTTCAGGGGGGCGTCGCCAGCCAGAATTTTGTCGATCGGCGAAGCCATTTCGGAGCTTCGTGGTCGGCCGGACAATCTGGTGTTCGGGGTGGGACCGAGGACGCTGGCGATCAAACTGCGTTTCCGTCGAGTTGCGAATTGCGTTTGGCAAACGTCCTGAGTTTGCCGGTGGTTCGTTCCTTTAAGTGCTCAGCCGTGTCCGCCGCTGTGGCCAGTGTGTTACTCGTGACGGTATCCCCGACCTCAAGTAACGTCCCGTACCGCTTTCTTGTTCCGATGGAACTATCTGAAATGCCGATGTCTTTTCGTGCGGAGGGTTTCAGATGCTGGCCGGTCAAGACGGCATCGGAATAGCGTCACACTTGTTACTCCCACGGTTCGCTTTCCGGTGCCAAACTACCTCATGCCCAACAACGAGCGATGAGCAGCGAATGGAACCGCGTGTCAGCCATGAGACGCGGGAAATTCGCCCAAATCAGGAGGTATCAACGCCATGACTTCATCAGCCAAGAGCGGACGGAAAAGCGGACAGCCTGCCATGCACACGCCACCCGTCGTGTCGCCGCAGGCGTGGGAGGCGGCCCGCGAGCAGCTGCTCGTGAAGGAAAAGGCGCAGACCCGCGCCCGTGACGCGCTGGCCGCCGAGCGCCGGCGGATGCCGTGGATGGCGGTGGAGAAGACCTATGCGTTCGAGGGGCCTGACGGAAAGGCCAGCCTGCTCGACCTATTCGACGGTCGGCGCCAGCTGATCGTCTACCGCGCCTTTTTCGAGCCGGGAGTGTTCGGCTGGCCCGACCATGCCTGCCGCGGCTGCTCCATGGTGGCCGACCAGGTCGCCCATGTCGCCCATCTGAACGCCCGTGATACAACCCTCGTCTTCGTCTCGCGCGCGCCTCAGGCTGATATCGCGCGGCTGAAGGCGCGGATGGGCTGGGAGATGCCGTGGTTCACTCTCACCGACAGCTTCGACGCCGATTTCGGCGTGGACGAGTGGCACGGCCACAACGTGTTCATCCGCGACGGCGACCGCGTATTCCGTACCTACTTCATCAACAACCGCGGCGACGAGCAGATGGGAGGCACCTGGAACTACCTCGACATCACCCCGCTGGGCCGGCAGGAGGTCTGGGAGGACTCGCCCGAGGGCTATCCCCAGACCCCGACCTACAAGTGGTGGAACTGGCATGACAGCTACGCCGCGGATCCAGCGGCCGACAAGAAGTGGGCCGAGGTGTCGGACGCCGGAGAGGCGGCGTTCCGGGAGGCGAACACGAAGCAATGAGCCAGGCCTGTTCCGGTGGATCCGACGGGCGTCGGCGGTCGGTCTGAGGGTCCCCGATCGACCGTAGCGCGAAGCGCCGCTACGAGGAGCGGTCGCGAATGTCCGGAACCGGCGCTCTGTGCTCGCCGGCCGATTCAAACGGCAAGGTTGTCGGTCGATTGACGCCGGGTAGCCGGGGCGACGCACGCTGGACCCAAGCCGACCTTTTTTATTTGCCGCAACCGATCTCCGCGCCCGCAGTTCACAGGCGACAATCCGGCAGGAGCGACCGGACAAGCTGTCGCCGCGGCAGATCAGACTTTGACGAGCATAGCGGTCACATACATGAACGAAACGCCTGCGGCCAATCCCGCCATCGTGGCTGGCGCTGTAAGCGCCGCAGGGCCTCTCCCGTCCAACCTCATCAGGTACGCAGTGACTTCGACGATGACCTGCAGAATGGCTCCCGCTCCGACCGCGAGAGCCAGCGCCGACCACTGCGGCGCATAGGCCAGGCTTCCGATCCAAAGTCCGATGACGGCGGGACCGCCCGCCAGAAGCGCCAAGCCGACGAAGGTCCACAGAGGCGGGCGCTTCTTCAGCATCGGCGCGGAAATGCCGATGCCTTCGGTGATGTTGTGCAGCATGAAGCCCAACACCAGGAAAGTGCCCAATCCGGCCGCGCCTGCCGCGAACGCAGCGCCGATGGCCAGCCCCTCGCCAAGATTGTGCAGGCCGATTCCAAGCGCGATGAAGGTGGCGAGCGCAAGTCCGGTCGGTACTCCGTCCCGGCGGCCGGCCGCCATCAGCAGGAGGAAACTCGCAGCGGCTGCGAGGACGACCATGGCCTGTCCCTGGAATATTGCGGCGGACTCGGCCGCCAGTTCGAAAGCTTCAGCCGTGGCGTCGACTAACAGGAACGCCAGCAGGCCGACAGTCAGGGCGAGCAGGAAATTCATGCCGTTGCGGCCGACTCCGCGCAGCGCTGGAAAAAACATCATTCCGATGGCGACTGGAACAAGGCCGACAAACACGCCTAGCAGCGCCTGGGAGGCGAGGCTCCTTGCATCCCGCGTCGGGGTAGGCACGGCGACCGCGATCTCGTGCTCGAACGTCGTTCCGGTGTTGGTGACGATGTTGATGGCATGCGCCTCCCCCAGCACCCAGGGGAAGGGCAGGTGGATCCATGCCGTAGCGCCGCGGGCGAGCGGTCCTGCGGGTTCCTGCGTGAACTGCCAGTATGCGTCGTCAACCTGGACCTGGGCGATCGTCATCGGCTCCGAGCCGCCGGCGCGGACGAGGACGCGGATGCCGTCGGACGAAAGGATCGTCCGCTCGAAAGTCAGGCTCTCCACAGGCGGAGCGCCGTTCCCGAAGTTTCTGAGCGGGTCAGAGACCAGCAGCCAGGTGATCGCCAGGCCGAGGGCGGCAAGCGGCAGGATCAGCCACAGCAAAGCGGCGCGCGACTTTCCGGAGCCGACGGGAGCGGTCGGGTCGGCGGCGGCGATGTGCGAGACCTCGTTCATGCGACCGCCTCCACCACGTCGAACATGCCCGTCCAGCCGAGTTCGGTGAACTCCGACTGATGCGGGTGGAACATGTAGAGACCGGTCTCGTGATCCTTGTAGGTAAACTCGAGGATTCCGCGCTGCGCCTGCACCTGAGTGATCAGGTCGACCGTCCTCAAGGTCGGCGTGAGCGTCGTCCCCTGTTCGAAATAGTCGAAGAAGTTGGCGTGCAAGTGGAACGAGTTGATGGGATCGAACTCGACGACATTGGCCAGATAGATGCGGACTGGGCGGTTGCGGACGATCCTGATCGGCCGCTTCATGTACGCGTGTGCGACGGTATTCACCGCATAGACTTCGTTCCCGTTGTCGAAGTTGGTGTCGAAGCCGTTCATCACCATGGCGAATTCCTGCCATTCGGCGTTCTCGGGCGTGCCGAGCAAGCGGGAACGGGCGACATTGGCAAGCTCCGGATGGCGGGCCGGATCCGGGTCGATTACGAAAAGGCCGTACATGCCCTTGTGGATATGCCGCTTCAGGGGCAGCGCATGACAGTGATAGAGATGGCAGCCGAAGGGCCTGGCATCGAACTCGTAGACGAATTCTTCTCCCGGATCGATCAAGCCTGCACCGGGGACGCCGTCCATCCTTGCGGCATGGATGCCGTGGAAGTGCATGGAGTGGGGATGCGAGCCGGAGTTGCGGAAGACCATCCGCAGGTGCTCGCCTTCGGTCGCCCTGAGCGCGGGCCCGGGCACCCGCCCGTTGTAGGTCCAGGCCGGGAACATGATCCCCGGCGCGATTTCGATTTCCTTGTCAACCGCCTCGATCTCGAAAGTCCGAAGGATTCGTCCGTCGGGAAGCGTCGACACCGAGCCCGTTTCCCAGTCCGTCACGATCCGGGAAGGATCGAAACCGTTGCGCTCGTTGTCCACGTCTCCGACGGTGATCATCGATCCGTGGGCGGCCAAATGCGCTGGAGGCGGTGCAGCGTCCGCGGCCGACGCCGCCCCATGGCCGGAATGGACCGATTGGCCAGCTGCCGTTCCCGCTATCGCCGAGCCTCCGGCCGCCAGGCCGCCCCACAGCAGCCCACGCCTGCTGATCTTTTCGCGGAACCACATGCTGACCTCGGACATAACCGTCACCACAAATGCAAATGAGAATGATTTGCATTAGCATTAAACGGATTGTTTCGCAATCGACTCGCAACCGCATCTATTCGGGGAGGGGCCGTCGGCAAATTGATGTGGTGCGAATTTGCTCCTTACAAGCAACCAACGGGAACAACCACTTCGCATCGCGACTCACATTCATGCTCCTGTTGGCAAAGTCGACCGCTGGCCACGTTGAGCAAAGCACTAAGACGGACCTGGAACGACGGCTTCCCCACGAACTGCCGACATTGAATGAGAGGGTCAGCAACGACCGCTAATGGCGTGCGCCGTGACAAGGCGGCGCTTTCCAGTGGGTGCAAGTCCCACCCGGCAAGATGCTCCAGCCGGAAGCAACCGGAGCAGGCATGGAGGAGACAAAATGTCTGAAGCCTTCGGATAGTGGTCACGTAGGTGACCGCGCGAGTGTGCAGGCCGCAACGTGAGTGAACGCTGAGCAAGCCTCGAAAAGGACGATGTGCAGGCCGACCCACCAGCCATTGTGGGGAAGGCTGACACGAAATGGGTGAGTGTGAGCGACGATTGAACCCACTTTCGCTGCACCGGGGTACTGGCGGCAGCATGTACACAAGGAAAGCGCACGCAACACGGGAAGCCCCAGGACGTGGTCAGGGATGATCAACTGGACGCCCGCGAGGGACAGGCCGGGCGCGCTGGGGTGGCGGAGAGGCGCGTAGTACCGGGGAAGCCGGGTAATGCCGGTGGAGGGAAGGGGCCTCAGTTCAAGACGAACGCAACAAGTGGAGAGGGACCGGAGATTGGGAAACCTATCAACTCCGAAAAGTGTCCAGAAACTGCAGATGGCGTTACACGCGAAAGCGAAGGCAGAAGCCGGTTATCGCTTCTACGCCCTGTACGACAAGATCAGCCGCGACGATATTCTTGCGCATGCCTATGCCCAGTGCCGCTCCAACAAGGGCGCGCCGGGTGTGGATGGTCAGGACTTCGCGGATATCGACGCGTACGGGCTTGAGCGATGGCTCGGCGAACTGGCGCTTGCGCTCAGGCAGGAGACTTACCGACCGGAACCGATCAGACGCGTGTTCATACCGAAGGCCAACGGCAAACTCAGGCCGCTGGGCATCTCGACCGTGCGGGATCGGGTCTGCATGACAGCAGCGATGCTGGTGCTGGAGCCGATCTTTGATGCCGACCTTCCACCGGAAATCTATGCTTATCGTGCCGGGCGCAATGCCCAGCGGGCGGTGATCGAGGTGGAGGAGCTGCTGTTCCGTGGTCATCCGGAAGTGGTGGACGCCGACCTCGCGGACTACTTCGGGAGCATTCCCCATGCCGAACTGATGAAGTCAGTAGCGCGCCGGATCGTTGATCGGCGCGTGCTGCATCTCATCAAGATGTGGCTGGAATGCCCTGTCGAAGAAACCGATGATCGAGGACGGAAGACACGCACGACCGAGGCGCGGGACAACCGGCGCGGCATCCCGCAGGGCTCACCCATCTCACCATTGCTGGCAAATCTGTACATGCGCCGGTTCGTGTTGGGATGGAAGAAGCTCGGCCTTGAGCAAAGCCTCGGCACTCGCCTCGTCACCTATGCCGACGACCTTGTGATCCTGTGCAGGAGGGGTAACGCCGAAGCGGCGCTGCATCAACTGCGCGCGATCATGGGCAAGCTGAAGCTGACGGTGAACGAGGACAAAACACGAATCTGCAAGGTTCCGGAAGGCGAGTTCGACTTTCTGGGCTACTCGTTTGGACGGATGTACTCTCCGACAACTGGCAAAGCCCGTCTGGGCTACCGGCCGTCGAAGAAAAGCATCAGGCGGGCTGTGGAGAATATCCTCGCGCTCACCGAACGCCGAACGACATGGCAAGAGACCACAAAGCTGGTGGCTAAGGTGAACCGGGCATTGCGTGGGTGGGCCAACTACTTCTCTGTAGGGACCACCAGCAGAGCATACCGAGCGCTCGACAGCTACACAGCGGTGCGGTTGCGTCGGTGGTTGCGCCTCAAGCACAAGACCAGACGACGCAAGGGCGGGGCTTATCCAGACTCGCACCTTTACGAGCATATTGGGCTCGTACGTCTGACGCGGCTTGGGCGCGATGTGCCGTGGGCGAAGGCGTGAGATCTTGTCCGAGAGCCGGATGCGGGAGATCTGCATGTCCGGTTCGATGAGCGGGGTGTGGAAACGGAGCCATGGTCGAACCAGTGAGGCACCGCCAGACGAAAGAGGCGGCAAACAGATATGTTCAACCTACCGCCACCGCGCCACATCTCGACTCTACGCCCCTGTGCTCGTTCCCGCCGGCCGATTTCAAACGGCAAGATTCTCGGCCAGCCGCTGGATCATCTGCAGAGGGAGAGCGGGGCGATCGCTTGCAGGAGCGCAGGTCGCTCCGCCGCTGTTCATGCGGACTTAACGACCGAAAATGGGCGTTTATAGGTGATCGGTCTCGCCCGGAAACTGGCGGCGGGGGCAGGGCGGCCGACGTGGAAGCCTTGGATTTTATCTATGTCAAATTCGCGTACAATGGCCATCTGCTCGTCGGTTTCGACCCCTTCGACCAGGATTTTATGGCCGCGATTTCGGACCAGGGCAATAATGTCCTGCAGCATCGCCTTGCCCCTCGGGGTACCGCAGTCATGCAGAAACGAGCGGTCGACCTTCACCGTATCGAAATCGATTAGACGAAGCCATGACAGGCCCGCGAAGCCGGTCCCGAAGTCATCAAGCCATATCCTGATCCCTAGCAGCTTCAGGTCGCTGATGCAGCGAAGAATGCCGGAGTGCATCTCCATCTCCAGCCCTTCGGTGATTTCGAGGGCCAGCCTGCTGCCGGCTACGCCAGTCTCGCTCAAAATGGTCGCAACAGAAGCCGCGAAGCCGGGCGTCTTGAGCTGAATCGGAGAGACGTTGACGCTGACGACACCGACGTGATCGTCCGCCAGAAGCTCAGCGCACACTGTCCTTATTGCCCAGCGCCCGAGCGCCAGGACCGCACCAGTTCGTTCCGCGACGGGAATGAACAGGCTAGGCGGAACCGATGTACCGTCCAGCATTTTGAGGCGCATCAGAGCCTCGACGGCTTCAACTCGGCCCGACGCGACATTCTGGATAGGCTGATAAACGAGTGAAACGAGATCCTGGCCAATCGCGATCTTCAGCAAAGCCGCAATATTCTCGCTCTCGTCGCTGCTCTGGGGATCGTTTGGATCGAACAGCCAGGTACAATTTCGACCGCCTGCTTTTGCCAGATAGAGGGCGCGATCGGCCTCGTGGATGATTTTTTCCAGCTTGGCGCCAATCTGCGGCCTGGTGAGTGCAGCGCCAACGCTCACCGTCACAACCGAGATACCGTCTCTGCGCTGCTCGTGGGGAAGCGCGAGGTTCTCCACCGTGCTTCGAATGGCTTCCGCAATATCTGCGACCTGTTCTCTTTTTTCCATCCGAGCCAGGACAATGAATTCCTCACCGCCGTAGCGGCCGATTGAGCCGTTGTACTGCTTAATCATATCGGCAAGGGCGTTGGCGACAAGAATCAGGCAGCGGTCGCCCTCTTGATGTCCGTAATAGTCATTGAACCTTTTGAAGAAGTCCACGTCGATGAGGATCGCCACAAAACTGCTGCCAGACCTTTGCCAGTCGCTCCAGTAGTCCCGCAGCTTCTCGTCAATCGCCCGCCGATTCTCCAGACCCGTAAGCGGATCGGTTCTCGACAGATTCAACAGCGCCTGTCCGCGCTCGGTGGCTTCCTTGTGCTGGATTTTAGCTTCCAAGGCGTTCAGGAAGACGTTGTAACGTTCTTCGTTCAACCTCCAGTTTACATACGACGTGAATATGAAACACGAAATGTAAAAAATTCCTAATACTATTTTGTATGTTAGCGTAGAAGGTACGAAATAGTTCACGGTGTATAATACACACAAGATTATAGCAGAAGTTACAATGGATAGATTAAACCTGAATGTGAAGAAAAGATTGGCGCCCATCATGAAGATAGTACCGAAGACCATATAATAAGAGACGCTTTCCTTGTCCGCGCTGATAACCGCCGGGCACAACCAACCAACATAGCCAAAGATGATGGCTGCGGCGCAAGTCACGTCAATCCATTCCGTTCCGACCCCCCGGCGAAGTTGTGCTTCCAGGATCAAGAGTGCAGTCACTCCGACCGCGAAGCGCGCCGTGATCGTATAGATTGCCACATCCGGAATCAGCAGCAGATCCGTTGCCGAAAACAGCAGATAGATGGCGACGGCGATCCAAAGCCCTGGCCTGGCGTCCATCCTTCGCTTCGCTTGGCCTTCCTCCCAGTAGAGGCTGCGGAGCTCGTCGGACCGCGGCTCGTACCGCAGCTCAAGCGGTTCCGCATGGACCATATCGGCCAATGCGGATGACGCGCATTCGTTCGTCACGCTAAACCCCATTTGAACGGGGCTTTGTATTCCGAACTCATTTCTAGCTTCTGCCCCCACGCCGGCCGACTCCCCAGGCGCGACAGCGATTGCGGCGCCTGGCAAGCAATATGCAGTCGCGCCAATAGGTTTCCGTTAACTCGTATCCGGAATCCGGCCCGCAAGGGGTCCAAAGACCTAGCATGGTTGGCGGGAAATTAACGACACCGCTAAAATGCCGGGGATGTGCCTTGGCAAAGATAAAATTTTACGCAATAGCTAACTAATTGTAACTATCCAATTGTAACTATGGAGTCATGCGGTGGAAACCATCCTTGATGGCAAAAGTCTGATTACTGCCGAGATGATCGCCACCAGTCTCCCTCGAGGAAAGCTCGAGCATCATAGCGAAGCGTTCGAAACTGCTCGCGTAGAGCTTGCGCTCATTCTCCACGCGACACACCAGCAAATCGAGCAACGAAAGGACCCCGCCGAGATCATTCGTCGTCTGACGTCGTACCTCAGCGCGACGCGTTCCAAGGTTCATCCCGACGTTTGGCAGGCATTGATACCGGTAGTGCAGAACCACCCGGTCCTGGAGTACTTTCTTGAGGATCCGCTCACGCGGTGGTCCCATGACAAGCCCAGAGGTTATTCCGGCGACGCCCAGTTGCTCGACTACATCTATTGCGATCCGCACGTGGCCGAGAGCGTGGCAAACGCCTCGGAGACCGGCAAGGCGCTCTATAGCCATACCAAGGATGTGCCGTCGTCCATCGCGGCACGGGAACGGCGTGATCTTCTGACCCGATATGTCGATAAGATTGCGACCGAAAATGGCCCGCAAGCCGAGGTCCTGGCGATTGCGGCCGGCCATCTAAGGGAGGCCAATCGGTCGGCCGCCTTACGGGAGGGCCGTCTCAAGCGCTGGGTTGCGCTCGATCAGGATCCTCAGAGCGTTGGATTGATCACGCGCGACTTCCAGGGCACCGCGGTAGAGGCCATCGACGGCTCGGTACGAACCGTGCTCACGCGGGGTCACAAGCTCGGCAAGTTCGATTTCATTTACGCCTCCGGCCTTTACGACTACCTTGCGCACAACGTCGCCGTGAAACTCACGAAAACCTGCCTGCAGATGTTGAAGCCGAACGGGACATTCCTCTTCGCGAACTACGCGGAGGGCAATCCTGACGCCGGGTATTGGGAGACGTTCATGGACTGGGTGTTGCTGCTGCGATCGGAGGCCGATATGTGGAACATCATCAATGCCAGCGTCGACCGCAACACCGTCGAGGCGCAGGTGTTCTTTGGCGAGAACCGCAACGTCCTGTATGGCGTCATCGAAAAGCGCGGGTAGCGGTCAAAATCCAACGCTTGGTACCCGAGGCGAATACAGCCTCACGACCCCTTTCTATCCTTCCGTCGGAGAGTCCGAACGGGAAGTTGTGACCCGAACCGGTCGTTCCCAGAGCTATGTGGCGCCTCCAAAGCCGACGTTCATCGGAACCAACGATATTGACCCAAACGAGCCATTCCGGCAGGCAAGCTCTAATGTCTCGAATGTGGTAGAATACGACATTGGTCAACCGTCGCCGCATCAGCCATCAATGAACGCGTTTGCTGAGTACTGGTGAGGTCAGTTTCTTATCGGAACAACCAATACTATGATCCGCCGGGGCCAGGCCACCAATGGACCGCAAGCTTGCCGCGATTCTAGCCGCAGATGTAGTGGGCTATTCCACTCTGATGGAGCGCGACGAGGCCGGTACGTTTGAGCGACTACGTGCCGGACGCAAGGAACTGTTCGAGCCCGAAATTGCCCGCCACCACGGCCATATCTTCAAGCTGATGGGCGATGGGATGCTGGCCGAATTCGGCAGTGTCGTCGATGCCGTCGAATGTGCCGTCTCGCTGCAGCGCGGGCTGGCGGAACGGAACGCCGCCGTTCCCGAGGACCAGCGGATCCGGGTCAGGATCGGGATCAATCTCGGCGAGGTGATCGTCGACGGCGACGACCGGTATGGCGATGGGGTCAACATCGCGGCCAGACTTCAGCAGTTGGCGGAACCGGGCGGCATCTGCATCTCGGGAAAAGTGGCCAAGGAGGTCGATAGGAAGCTGGCGTTCGCCTTTGAGCCAATGGGCGAACAGAGGGTCAAAAACATCGCCGAACCAGTTCAGGCGTATCGCGTATTGCTTGATTCCGCGGCAGCGGGCAAGATCCTCCATGCTCGTCGCCAGCCACGCGCCTGGCGTTTTCCGGTCGCGGCGGGTGTTCTCGTCCTGGCTCTCGGCCTTGCAGCAGCATGGTGGCAGCCGTGGGAGAGGCCAGCACAGCCTGCCGTCCCGGCAGGCAGCGAGGCAGCCGACACCCGGCCCTCGCTAGTCGTCCTGCCCTTCGACAATCTCAACGATGACAAGGAACAAGAATATCTCGCCAACGGCTTCACAGAGGACCTGACGACCGAACTGGCGCGCGTGCCGGGTCTTTTCGTCGTCTCCCACAGCGCGGCCTTCGCCTACAAGGATAAGGACCCGAAGCCGGAGGAGATTGCGGCGGCATTGGGCGTCCGGTACCTGCTGAAAGGCTCGATTCGCCGCGTCGGCGACGACATGCGAATCAATGCGCATCTGATCGACAGCTCGACGTCCGGACATCTCTGGGCGGAGCGCTTCGACGGCCGGTGGGCGGACGTGTTCGCGCTGCAGGACAAGGTCGTCGGCAGCATCGCAGGCGCGCTCCGACTCCGCCTGGTGAGCGTTGCGCCGGCCGCCCGCTCGGGAGGCACAAACAGTCCCGAGGCCTATGATGTCTATCTCAAAGGGATGGACATCTATAACCGTATCAACACCCCCGAGGAGTTTGCGCAGGCTGTGAAGCATTTCCAGCACGCGGTGCAACTCGACCCCGATTTCGGCGCGGCGTACGCCCAGCTCGCCTGGGCCTATTGGGAGGCGGATATCATCCGGGCCGTGGTGATGGGGCTTACGCAAGCCGAGGCCTATGACAAAGTCCACGAAACCCTGAAGCTCGCCGCCCGACATCCTTCGCCCGGCTACTATCAGCTCGTCGCCGAGTTGATGGTCCGCGCACACAACTCGGACGAAGCAGTCACCGTTCTTCTGAAGTCGGTGGCGCTCGATCCCAGCGATACCTGGAATTATCTCTCGCTGGCCAATGCCCTGAATTTCAACGGCAGACCGAAGGAAGCGCTGAGCTATCTCGAGGCGGCCGCGCGCGTCGACCCGATCTCGTGGATGGACTACCGGCACTACCAGGTCGGACTAGCCGCGTTCGGCCAAGGGAAATTCGAGGACGCGGTTCGCTCTATCGAGAAGATGGACCTTGAATCGCCCGACCCACCGGCGAAATTCTATGCCCTGCAAGTCGCCATTTCGGCCTATGGGCATCTTGGGCGCACCGACCAGGCCGCGGCCGCCTTGGAAAAATTTAGGAAGGTTGTTGCGCGTCGAATAGAATACGGGCCGAGCCAACTGATCACCCAGGACTTCATGGTTTTCAAGAATACGGCCGATATCGAACGCCTTTTGGCCGGCCTGACCAAGGCAGGCGTGCCCGAGCTGCCGGCATTGGCAAAGGCAGGCATGAATCCGAAGGACCGGCTCACAGGCGCGGAAATAAGGTCTCTCATGTTCGGCCACGAAACGCGCGGAAAATTAGCGTTTGGCGAGTTCCTGCCGATGCAGCGCACGACCTCCGTCGACGGCGCCGTCAGCGAAACCATTGGCCTGAGGACCCGAACAGGAACCTCGTGGGTGCAAGGCAATTTCCTGTGCGATGCCTTTCCCGAAGAGCTGACAAGCTGTGGAGCAATTTATCGCAATGTGTTCAGGACGCCGGGGCGCGACGACGAATACAAGGCCGTTTACCGCTGGGAACAGTTCGAGTTTTCGGTCGTCAAGTGAGCTCCCAAATGCCGCAAAGGCCGAAGTTTGCTTGCGGACGTACATGCGACCTTGTTTGCCATAACCGCAAACGACCGGAATTAGCGCTGGTTGCTCGTTCTAATTGCGAACGTGAACGGAAATGCAATCCGGAGCGGTCTTCCACGACCGGTACCAACCGTCAGGTTTCACCACTAGCGACCGCCTTGGGCTGCAAGCTTGTCGGCGTTGGCGGCAGCCCAGACTTATTGCGTTTTGACCCTAATCTTCGAACGCCGCCCTTAACGTCTCGAATGGCGCCAGCGCGCCGCGCACCTGGACGACGGCTGCGGCGACGCGATGCGCGCGCAGCACCGCCGCGGTCGGGAGATGGCCGGCAAGCCGGGCGGCGAGATAGGCGCCATTGAAGGAATCGCCGGCGCCGGTCGTGTCGACGGGGGCGGCGACATGCACGGCCGGAACGGGTTGCGGGGTCCCGTTTGCGGCGATCAGCGCCGGCTCCTCGCCGTTCTTGACGACGACTTCGCCGACCAGCTTGCCCAGCCGTTGCGCGGTTGCTTGCGGCGCTGCGTCGCCGAACAGCATCTGCTCGTCGGGAAAGGTCGGCAGCGCGATGTCGGTGACTGCGAGGGCATCGAGGATCGCGGTCTGTGCTTCCTCGCGCCGGTGCCACAACCGCGGCCGGTAGTTGGGATCGAAGGCGACAAGCGAACCGGCGGCGCGCGCCTTGGCCACCGCGGTCAGCAGCGTGTTGCGCGCGGCGTCATCCAGAATTGCCAAAGTGATTCCGGAAAAGTAAACAAGCGCCTGATTTTCAAGGCTTTTCGCCAAGGCAACCGCGTCAGAGGCAAGCTGCCTTGCGGCCGCATCGCCGCGCCAGTAGGTGAAGGAGCGTTCGGCGCCGGTCAGTGTGATCGCATAGAGACCGGGCCGTGCGCCTGCTATGATCGGGCTGGCGCCGATGCCGATGCCGTTTTGCGCGAAGAAAGCAATCTGGTCGCGCGAGAACGGGTCGTCGCCAAAGGCCGACACATAGGTCGCGGGCCGGTCGCCGCTCAGCGCATGCAGCGCCCACAGCGTATTGAACGTGTCGCCGGCAAAACCCATGCGCCAGTTCGGCCCCGCCTGGCCTGAAAGTTCGAGCATGCATTCACCGATCGAGGCGACGCCGTTTCCTGTCATGAATCTCTCTCCTGGTGCATATCGCCCACAGCTTGCGCAGCGGTTTTGGGATAACGACATGCACAAAACCAAGACCCGGTGCTGTAGCTTTTTGCGAGCGGCAGCGCCATGCTTGGCCATGGTGGATTTTTGCGCCAGCGGCGTTTTCTCATGCGGACGGCGGGACGCAATCTGCGCAGCGAGACGTTATCTCCGGAAGAGGAACCGGTTTGGCATCGTTATGGCGTTATGTTCTGGCAGGTCTTGGTCTGGCTACCTTGCTGGCTGGCATTCTCGCCGCCGTCTTTCTGACCGCGCCGCAAGCGCCCCGGCTTGCCGGTTCCGAAATTGGCCACTCGAAAAGGACGGCGAACGGATTGTTCGTGGCCAGCTTCGAACCGGAGCGGGGCGTTGTCCGTCAAGGCGAGCTGCAATCCTGGCTGCTGACCCTCAAGACAGGTGCGGGAACTCCGGTGGAGGGCGCTGCGATCACGATTTCCGGCGGCATGCCGCAGCACAGGCACGGTCTGCCGACCAGCCCGCATGCGACCGATTATCTGGGCGATGGCCGCTATCGCATCGGCGGGGTGAAATTCACAATGAGCGGATTGTGGCAACTGCATTTCGCCATTTCCGCGGCGGCCGGATCCGACACGGTGGTCTTCAATGTGTTGCTCTGAGCGCTGGAGCAAGATGAGCCGCTTTTCGCGACTTTTTGCGCTGCTGGCGATGGCTCTGCTTGCCGGCTGCGGCAAGCCTGAGTTTTCCGATGTCGAAAAGAAGACCATCGCCTCGCTGGCGCTGTCAGCGCTGCCGCCGCTGAAAACCGACACCACCAATCGCTTCGCCGATGTGCCGGCCGCCGCCGCGCTCGGCGCGACGCTGTTCTTCGACGTCGGGCTGAGCGGCGACGGCAAGGTTTCCTGCTCGACCTGCCACAAGATCGACCGGCAGTTCCAGGACGATCTGCCGCGAGCGGTTGGTGTCGGCCGCACCAACCGGCGCACCATGCCGCTAGCCGGCGTTGCGCATGACGCATGGTTTTTCTGGGACGGGCGGCGCGACAGTCTCTGGGCGCAGGCGCTGGCGCCGCTGGAAAATCCGCTGGAGCAGGCCGGCAACCGCGCCGCCTACGCGCACTATATCAAGGCGCGATTCGGCGAGCGCTACGAGCGCATCTTCGGGCCGCTGCCCGACCTTTCAAATGTGCCGGCCAATGCCAGTCCGCTCGGCAGCGATGCCGAGAAGGCTGCCTGGAATGCCATGTCCGATGCGCAAGCCGAGGACGTCAACCGCGTCTTCGCCAATATCGGCAAGGCGATCGCCGCCTTCGAGCGATCGATTGCGCTACCGCAGACGCGCTTCGACCGGTTCGCCGCCGCTTTGGATACCGAGGCGCCGCAGGGCGACGATGCCTTGTCGCCCGAAGAAATCCTCGGGCTAAAACTGTTCATCGGCAAGGCCAATTGCGTGACGTGCCATACCGGGCCGCGTTTCACCGACGGCGGTTTTCACAACACCGGCGTGCCGCCGGTGGCGAATCTGCCGCCGGATCGCGGCCGCACAGACGCGGTGGCGCAGGTCGAGGCCGATCCGTTCAACTGTTTCGGCGCGTTTCGCGATGGCGACGCCAGCGCCTGCGGCGAGTTGCGCTTCATGGTCAAGGCCGGGCCGGAACTCGTCCGCGCCTACAAGACGCCGTCGCTGCGCGGCGCCGCCACCCGCCCCCCCTACATGCATGCCGGGCAATTTTCCTCGCTGGACGAGGTGGTGGCGCATTATTCGAAGGCGCCGGCCAGTGTCGAGGGTGTATCCGAGGTCCACCCGCTGCAGCTTTCGGACCGCGAGCGCGCGGCGCTGGTGGCGTTTTTGAAGACGCTGGCGGAGTGACGTTGGGTTTGTTTTCGACAAGAGCGGACCACTGTCTGGGCCGCCAAGCACCGATGTAGCCCCCTTTTGTTGACACAATGCAGGGTCGCTGATCATGATAACCAAGGCGCAAAGTGCGACACCTCAGGCTGTGGGAGGATAAAAATGCAGCCACTTGTCATCGACGCAAAGCCTCAACCTGTTTCAATTGATCCGGCCAAGACTGCAGTTCTCGTCGTGGACATGCAGAATGACTTCGGCTCGAAAGGCGGGATGTTCGACAGAGCCGGCATCGATATCTCCGGGATTCAACGGGCTGTCGGCCCTACTGCAAGCGTAATAGCGGCCGCTCGCAAATTGAGACTGCCCATCATCTATCTGAAGATGGGGTATCATTCCGACCTTTCGGATCTCGGGACATCGGATGCTCCCAATCGTCTCCGACATCTCCAGATCTTTGGGGTCGGTGAGAGCATGACAGCGCCGGACGGCAGCGAGAGCCGGATTCTGATCCGCGACACCTGGGGAACGGATATCGTCAGCGACCTAAAGCCGGAGGCGGGGGATGTTGTCCTCTACAAAACCCGGTTCAGCGGCTTCTACGAGACCGAACTCGATGCTGTTCTGAAGACCGCAGGCATCAAACAGCTCATCGTGACAGGATGCACGACCAGCGTGTGTGTGGAGTCGACAATTCGGGACGCCTTTTTCAGGGACTATCACTGCATCCTGCTGACGGATTGCACGAGCGAGCCCATCGCGTTGGACTCCCCAAGGAGCAACCATGACGCCTCAATTACGCTCGTGCAGATACTCTTTGGATGGACATCGACGTCCGACCATTTCCTGAGGGCAATGGAGGGGCAAATTCAGGAGCGTCTTGAACGAGCCGGATGAACTGACGAGCTCGGTGAACGCCTACCTATCCTTCACCGTCTCCATCGCTACGAAGGTCGAGGTCTGGGCGACGTGGGGCAGGGCCGAGATGCGCTCGCCGAGCACGCGGCGGTAGGCGGCGATGTCGGTGGTGCGGACTTTCAGGAGATAATCGAAGCTCGACGCCATCATGTGGCATTGCTCGATCTCCGGCACCGTCTGCACGGCGCGGTTGAAGGCGTCGAGCGCGGCCGAGCGGGTGTCGGACAATTTCACCTGGACGAAGGCGACATGGCCTTCGCCCATGCGCTCGCGATCGATGATCGCCTGGTAGCCGCGGATGATACCGTCCTTTTCCAGCCGCTTGACCCGCGCCTGCACCGGCGTCTTCGACAGGCCGACCTTTGCCGCGAGTTCCGACATGGAAAGCCGGCCGTCGCTGCCCAGCGCCGACAGGATGTTCCTGTCGATGCGGTCCAATTGGTCTTCGTTCATCGATTCTGTGGTCAAGTTGGTGGAAAATCAGGCCCATGATAGTTCAATCGACCTGCCGTGTCGATTTCTTTGGACCGACCGAAACCACGCTTTGTGCTAGCTTGCGCCATTCGGTCCGGTGACCGCCGGACCGCTCCCTGATGCTCACTCTCTACAGGACCGTCATGCCAGCGCTCGATGCCATCCGCCAGCAGATCCGTGCCAATTATTTGCCTGACGAAGACGAGGCCGTGAAGCGGCTGGCCGAGGCGACAGGGCTTTCGACGAAAGAGCGGAAGGCAATCTCGGCCCGCGCCGCCGATCTGGTGCGGGCGGTGCGCGGCTCGTCCGATCCGCGGCTGATGGAGGTCTTCCTGTCCGCTTACGGCCTCTCCACCAAGGAGGGCGTGGCGCTGATGTGCCTGGCCGAAGCGCTGCTTCGGGTACCCGACACCGAGACGATGGACGATCTCATCGCCGACAAGATCGCGCCGCATGACTGGTCGGCGCATTCGGGCGGCTCGAGCTCGATTTTCGTCAATGCGTCGACCTGGGCGCTGATGCTGACCGGTCGAGTGCTCGAGGAAGGCGAGGACGGCATCGAAGGCACGCTGCGCGCCATGGTGCGCCGGCTGGGCGAGCCGGTCATCCGCAGGGCGGTCGCTGCCGCCATGCGCGAAATGGGCGAGCAGTTCGTGCTCGGCCGCACCATTGCCGAGGCCGTCAAGCGCGGCCGGCCGATGACCCAGAAAGGCTATCTCTATTCCTTCGATATGCTGGGCGAAGCGGCTCGCACCGAGGCCGACGCCTTGCGCTATCTCAAGGCCTATGCCGACGCCATCTCGTCGCTCGACGCCGGCGCCAATGGTCCCGACATCCGCCAGAACCACGGCATCTCGGTCAAGCTCTCGGCGCTGCACCCGCGCTATGAAGTGACGCAAAAGGAAAAGATGCTGCCTGTGATGGCCGAGCGGCTTTTGTCGCTGGCGCTGGCGGCGCGCCATTCGCGCATGGGCCTCAACGTCGACGCCGAGGAAGCCGACCGCCTCGACCTGTCGCTCGAAATCATCGAACGGGTGCTGGCGGAGCCGGAACTCGCCGGCTGGGACGGTTTTGGCGTCGTCGTCCAGGCCTATGGTCCGCGCGCTGCCTTCGTCATCGACTGGCTCTATGCGCTGGCGAAGAAGCACGACCGCACCATCATGGTGCGGCTGGTCAAGGGCGCCTATTGGGACACCGAGATCAAGCGAGCGCAGACGCTCGGGCTCGACGGCTATCCGGTCTTCACCCGCAAGGCCAACACCGACGTGTCCTACCTCGCCTGCGCGAAAAAGCTGCTGTCGATGACCGACCGCATCTATCCGCAATTCGCCACCCACAACGCCCACACCGTCGCCGCCGTCCTGTCGATGGCCGGGGATCGTGACTCCTTCGAGTTCCAGCGCCTGCATGGCATGGGCGAGGCGCTGCATGAGACGGTGCGGCGGGCCGAGGGTACGCGCTGCCGCATCTATGCGCCGGTCGGCGCGCATTCCGACCTGCTTGCCTATCTGGTCCGCCGGCTGCTCGAGAACGGCGCCAATTCTTCCTTCGTCCACCAGCTCACCGACGAGGAGGTCGAGCCGGAGGATATTGCTCGCGACCCGCTCGAGACGGTCGAGAAACAGGATCCCGCCGCCAATCCGGCGATCCCCAGCCCGTCGGCGATCTTCGGTCCTGCCCGCCGCAACTCGAGGGGGTTCGACATCACCGATCCGGTGACGCTGGCCGCGATCGACAAGGCCAGGGCTGAATTCGCCGGGCCGGATCGCTGGCACGCCAAGCCGATCACCCGGGCCGCCGGCTATGGCAAGCAGCGTCCGGTGGTCAACCCGGCAAAGCCCGACGAGGTGGTCGGCACGGTCAGCGAGGCCACCGCCAAGCAGGTCGCGACCGCTGTGCGCATCGCCGTGGAGGCGCAGCCGGCATGGGCGAAGCGCGCCGTCGCCGAGCGCGCCGCCATCCTCAATCGCGCCGCCGACCTCTATGAGGCCAATGCCATCGAGTTCTTCGCGCTCGCCGCCCGCGAGGCCGGCAAATCGCTGGCCGACGGCGTCGCCGAAGTGCGCGAAGCGGTCGACTTCCTGCGCTACTACGCTGCCGAAGCGGCCAATGCCGAGATCGGCACCGAAGCGCGCGGGGCGATCGCCTGCATCTCGCCGTGGAATTTTCCGCTCGCCATCTTCACCGGCCAGATCGCGGCAGCACTCGTGACCGGCAATTCGGTCATCGCCAAGCCGGCCGAACAGACGCCGCTGATTGCCTTCCGAGCCGTCGAATTGCTGCACCAAGCCGGTGTGCCGGAAGACGTCATCCAGCTTCTGCCCGGCGACGGCCCCTCGGTCGGTGGCCCGCTGACCGCCGACCCACGCATTGCCGGCGTCTGCTTCACCGGCTCGACCGAGGTCGCCAAGCTGATTGAAAAGCAACTGGCCGAGACTGCAGCGCCCGATGCCATGCTGATCGCCGAAACCGGCGGGTTGAATGCGATGATCGTCGATTCCACCGCGCTTCCCGAACAAGCGGTTCGCGACATCCTTGCCTCGGCCTTCCAGAGTGCCGGCCAGCGCTGCTCGGCGCTGCGTGTGCTCTATGTGCAGAAGGACGTCGAGAAGAAGATGCTGGAGATGCTGAAGGGCGCGATGGAAGCGCTCAGCCTCGGCGATCCCTGGCGGATCTCGACCGATGTCGGCCCGGTCATCGACGACGAGGCACAAAAATCGATCCGCGACTATTGCACTGACATGGGCCTGCAGGGCCGGTTGATCGCCAAGCTCGAAGCGCCGAAGGATGGCCGCTTCGTCGCGCCGCATGTCTTCCGGGTCAAAGGCATCGAGGACATGGAGCGCGAGGTGTTCGGGCCGGTGCTGCACGTCGCCAGCTTTGACGCCGACGATATCGACGGGGTCATCGCCGCGATCAACCGCAAGGGTTATGGCCTGACCTTCGGCCTGCACACCCGCATCGAAGGCCGCGCCCAGCATTTCGTCGACGGCATCCATGCCGGCAACATCTATGTCAACCGCAACCAGATCGGCGCCGTGGTCGGCTCGCAGCCGTTCGGCGGCGAAGGGCTTTCCGGCACCGGACCGAAGGCCGGTGGGCCGCACTATCTCAGGCGCTTCCGCAAGGGGCCGCAGGCGGGCACGCCTATTCTTGATGGCCGCAAGGTGACGGCGACCGAACTCGCCGACAATCTGCCGGACCCGGCGCTGGGCGTCTGGTCGACGCGGTCGGACCGCATTGCGGTGCTGAGGAAGCATTTGCGCGGCAAGGGTGCTGCGGCCATCGGTGCCGCCGCCAGCATCGATTTCGGCCAGGTCGATTTGCCCGGACCGACCGGCGAGGCCAATACGCTGTCGCTGTCGCCGCGCGGCCGCGTGCTCTGCCTCGGACCGGACGCCGACACGCTGCTTGCCCAGACCATCCAGGCGCTGGCGGCCGGCAATGGGGTGCTGGCCGTCGCGCCCGGTGCGCCGGCAGCACTGTCGCCGCTGACCGGCAAGGGCCTGCCGCTGGCGGCCATCGACGGCCGGCCCGACCCGGTCGAGGCACGCGCGCTGCGTGTCGACGTCGTCGCCTTTTCCGGCACGCCCGAGGCCGCGCGTATCGTGCGCAAGGTGATCGCCGACCGCGCCGGCCCGATCGTGCCGCTAGTCAGCGAAGTGCTCAACCCGGCGGCCTATGCACATGAGCGCGCCGTCTGCGTCGACACCACGGCTGCGGGCGGCAATGCCAGCCTGCTGGCCGCGGCGTGAAGGTCGGCCAGGGCTCGCTCATCGCGGGCAGGAGATTGGCGAATGCCAAGGTGACAGCCAATCTCCCCCCTCGAGGGCCCTCGAGGGGGAGATGTCCGGCAGGACAGAGGGGGGCGTGAAGGATCGCCGGCTTTGCTTTTTTCTGCCCGCCATGTGCCGAGCGTTGCGGTCTGCAAATTGATCGAGTTGTGCGCGTCAAGTTCTGCGAAAGAGTCATGGTGGGAGCAGGCATGCCTTTGATCAGCAGGCCGGCGGGACAGCGCCCCCCTCTGCCCTGCCGGGCATCTCCCCCACAAGGGGGGAGATTGGCAGCTTCGCCGACGGCGCCTATTTCGTCAGGGCGCTGCGGCGATCGTTCGGCAAAGGCCCAAGGGAACCATGGGTCGCCTGAGACTACTCACGCGCCCTCGACGACCGAAAAGCCTTCGAACTGCGGATGGCCGAGATAATGCACCTTGGTGGAGCCGGCGTTGCGGTGCGCGGCGCGAAAGTTCTCGGATTTGGTCCAGGCGACAAAATCCTCATGGCTCGCCCACACCGTGTGCGAGGCGAACAGCGTGTAGCCTTCGGCCTCGTTGACCGGACCGCGCAGCAGATGAAATTCCTTGAAACCCTTCATTTCCGACAGGCTGGAATCACGGTTCTTCCAGACGTCCTCGAAAGCGGCTTCCGAGCCATTCTGGACCTTGAAGCGATTCATGGCGATGTACATTGGCCGTCCTTTCGTGACTGCAGTTTATGATGTGTGTTGGAATGCCTGAAACGATGAGGCGCAGGGTGTTAAAATGGACCAATCCGCGCTTTAAACACCCAGCTTGACTTGCCGGTTTCGGTTGGAATGGGAGGGAACGGCGCTTGCTTGCGCACCAGTGTCAACGCGAATTGATCAAGCTCCGCAGAACCTGAGCTTTGGGCAAGCTGTATGTCGCTGATGCTGCCGTCGGCCATGACAACGAAAACGACCCTGGCATTGTTGCGAGCGCTCGCCTGTATCGCTTTCGAAACACGACGGTTGGCGCGGGCAAGCTTCTTCTGAACTTCACCGCTGTAGCGGGATTCTATCGCATTGCCTGCCGCTGCCTGCTCCTTGCCCTTGCTGGAAGCCACCGCGGCGCGTTCCTCGCCATCCGCCGCGCCGCGGGCCTCGTTCGTTTCGTCGGCTCCGCCAGGACCTGGTGTCGGGCTCGGCCTTGGCGTCGGGATTGGCGGCTGTCCGACATCGACAGGGGGTGCCTCGGTGCTTTCGGCCGGAGCAGCCGGCTCTGCCGGCGTTTCGATCTTCGGCGCCACGCTCTGCTCGTCCAGACGCGGGGTGTCGGCCATCATGTCTGGCGCGGCAGTGGATTGTTCGACAATCTGCGACAAGGGCGCGGGGGGTTGCGCGGCCATTTCCCTGATGGGCCGGTCCCCGGTGGGCCGGTCGGCAGGCGGCTCGGGCTTGACCTCAGGTTTGGCCGGCTGCGGGTCGGGCACCAGGGTGACGGTCATCGCGCCCGGGACGCGACCGTCCAAGTCGCTGCCGACCACGTTGGCGCCGGTTTGATCGGCGCCTTCCATCTCGATTGCGTCCCCGGCATCAAACGTGCCGGCAGGTGCGATGAGAAAAGCGGCCGCCACCGCAGCATGAAACAGGCAGGAGGCGACGATCGCCGCCGTCCATTTGCGGCTCATGGCTGACGGTCGGGCAGGCGCAAGCGGTCCGGTCGGCGCAATCGCCAGTTCGCCATCGGCGTCGGGGAGGGGACTAATGTTCTGCATGGCTCGCGGCGAGACCTGCCGCAACCGGCGCGGACTTGTCAAATCAACATCATTTGCCCTAGCGGCAACAGGCAGCGGACCACACCACTATGTTTCGTGCGAGTGCGGGCTCCAGTCCCACCGTCTTTTCAGACCCCGAAGGCGATGCCGGTCTTGGTCTCGGTCTTCAGTCCACGCATGCAAGCGTCCGGCTGGATGCCGGTGCCGGCGCATTCGGTCGCGCTGTTGATCAGCACGCGGCTGACCTTGGCGCAGTCGGCGCCGGCAAGATCGAAACGCGTCACCTTGGTCTTGCCCGCCGGCAGGTCCTTGAAGTCGAGCACGGTCAGCCGGTCGACGACGCCGGCCTCGTTGAACAGCGCGATCTCGAACGCCGCCTTCGAGAGGTCGGCGCCGAGCGTGTTGTTGACCACGAAGGTCAGACGGCAGCCCTTGTCGGAGGGTTGTGCGCCATTGAGTTCAAGCGTGAGAGCAGGGGCCGGCGCGGACTGTTGCGCCCACGCCGGACCCAGCACAAGCGGCATCGCCAGCACCGAGGTCAGCAGGCGAAGCGGTGCCGTCAAGCGTTTCATTGTCGTCAGCCTCCAAACCGCATTGTCGCCGCCAGCTTGAGCGTGACGCCGGGCTCGTAAATTACACTCGTGGCCGATGCATTCAACGGGTTGGTGTATTTGACGTCGAACAAATTGTCGGCGCGGAAATCGACCTTGAAATTGTCGGTCGCCTGGTAGCTGGCGAAGGCGTTGACCAGCGTGTAGTCCTTGGCCACTGGATTGCCCTTCGGCTTGCCATTGTACTGCACCTCGCCGCCGACAGTCAGCTTGTCCTCCAGAAAGCGGAAGCCGACTTGCGCGGTGACCTGGGAAGAGGGGACGGTGACGAGGTCCGCGCGGTCGCCGTCATAGGAGATGGTGTGGCCATCGATGATCGACGCCGAAAGCCCGGCGAAACCCCAGCCGGCGTCATAGACGCCTTCCATTTCGAAGCCGCGGATCTTGGCTTTTGCAAAATTCTGGTACTGGAAACAGATCGGGATGCCGGGGCCGAACGGGCAGCCGCTGGTCGGGTCGAAGGCCGACAGGGTGACGCCGTCGATGTAGTCTTCGACGTCGTTGTTGAAGTAGGCCGCCTTGAAACGAAACGCGTCGCCGGCTTCGACGATGTCGTCCTGCTTGTAGTTGACACCGAATTCGACGGTCTTGCCGGTTTCAGGCTTCAGATCGGGATTGGGGAGAAACGGAAAGCTGACGCCTGCCGGATGGTTGCCACTGATGAGGGTTTCCGACAGCGACGGCGAGCGATATCCCTCCGCATAGGTGCCGTAGAGTTGCAGCCCCGAAAGGCTGGCGGTTTCGAACGGCGAGACGCCGACAGTGATGCGCGGCGACAGCCGGTCGCCGGAGGTTTCGCCGACATCGCTTTCCAGCTTGTAGCTGTCGTAGCGCAGGCCGGCGATAATTTCGAGCCAGTCCCAGGTGAGCTTGTCCTGGATGTAGGCGCCGGAAACGTTTCGCTTGCCCGACGGGGTATAGAAACTGTCGCCGCCTGCGGCGCCACCCGTCTCGACATCATCGCCAACCCAATCGCCACCATAGGTCAGCTCGTGCGCAATGCCGGCGGTCTCGAACCGCGAGGTGTTCCAGATGTCGATGCCCGAAGTGCCGACATCGAAAGTCGACATCGAACCCGCCGGCAGGACGATGGGAAGACCGGTGACTGGATCAAACCGGTTTTGCGGAACGAGGCTTGTCATCTCCAGCTTGGTCTTGTTGTAGGAGGCGTTGACGTGGAGATCGAGCCAGCTCTTGTCCTCATCGGTGATGTTGTAGCGCGCCGTGAAGGTATTCGCCTCCAGGTCGACGTCATTCACCGGCGTGCCGCCGCTGATTTCGTTCCAGCCGTCGCTCGTGCCATTCCAGCCCAGCTTTAGTTCGCTGTTTTCGCTGGGGCGGATGGTCGACTTCAGCAGGCCGCGCAAGACATCGAAGCCGGTGCCGTTCACCGTATCGCCGCCGCCATCCTTGTAGTCGTCATAGTCGCGGTAGACGATGTTGCCGAGGACATCCCAGTTTTCGTTGAAACGGTAGGTGCCGGCAGCACTGGTGGTCCAGCCTTCGCCGTTGCTCTCGTAGCGCCCGGTCGCGGACGCCGCCCATGTCTCGCCGTCGCGAAGATAGTCTTCCGCGTCCTTGGTCTCGAACAGGACGACGCCGCCGATGGCGCCTGAGCCGTAGGTGTTGGCGACCGGGCCGCGGATGACGTCGACGGATTTGATGAGCTCCGGGTCGATATAGAAGGTGGATTGCGTGCCGTGGTCGGAGCGCTGGAAATTTTGCCGCGCACCGTCGACGATCACTGCGACGCGGCCGAAATCCTGCAAGCCACGGATGTTGATGCTGGAGCTGACGCGCCTTGCGTCCGCCTGGACCGCTACACCCGGCACACCCAACAGCATTTCGTTAGGCGTCGTCGCCATGCGGCGTTCCAATTGCTCCTGATCGACATGGCTGGCCGAAGCCAGGGAATCGATCGCCGTCTCGCCGGTGCGGCTGATGACCAGGATCTGGTCGAGCAGCGTTGCGCCTGCCGGGGCCGGCGCAACCTCTTCAGGCGTCTGCGCAGGCTCGGCCTGCTGCTGGTCTGTTGCAGGTTGGGCGGCCTGTTGAGCATTGGCCGACTGAGCACTGGCCGACGGGGTGAGCAGCGCGATCGCCGCAGCACCCGCCAGCAGTGCCGCCATGCCCTTTGCCATTGATCGACGCGCCGGACTCCGATGCGCCGGACCTCTATGCGCCGGACCTGGGCTGCTATTCGCCAGGCCCAGCCGTCCCCAATTCGCCAACCCCATGCCCCAACTCCAAAGTCCAGGTTCGATGCTGGCTGGCTTGGCGCTTGCTGGCATTTTTCGTCGTTCCCGGCGTCTTAAATCTTGACTCACTTACTCCGGTATTGCACTGACTAATAAACATGATTATTCAAGTCAAGAAATGAATCGGCATCTACGCAACGCCTAGCCAGACGCCCGGCCCAGGAAAGGGATCGAACCAGATGAACACGCACAATCCCAGTGACTTTCGCTATCGCGTCCGCCGTTCCGACGACAATTCGGCTCGTTTCGATCGGGTCCCGTTGACGGTGAGGACCCTGTCCAGCAACACGCTGTTCCAGGGCGAGCACGAGATCGGCATCGAGCATCACGGAGCGCTCTACCGGCTGAAGATCACCCGCCAGGGCAAGCTCATCCTCAACAAGTAGGTAATAAAAATATGGACCAGCGCGTAAAGCCCGCGCCGCACGAGATCCGGCGGGCGCGGGCAGACAATCCGAAGACGCGCGAGCGCGATCTCGCCGCCCAGCTTGGCATTTCGGAGGCCGAGCTGGTCGCGGCGCATTGCGGCGACGGCGTCGTCCGCGTCGAACCGCGCGTCAACGATCTTCTGACCGGCCTCGAGGCCGTCGGCGAGGTCATGGCGCTGACGCGCAATGAAAGCGCTGTGCACGAGAAGATCGGTGTCTACGACAAGGTCGTCACCGGCAACCACAATGCCATGGTGCTTGGCGAGAACATCGACCTGCGCATCTTCCCGAAAGTCTGGGCGCACGGCTTTGCCGTCGAAAAGCGCGACGGCGGCGATATCAGGCGCAGCCTGCAGTTCTTCGATGCGACAGGCGAGGCGGTGCATAAGGTGCATCTGCGGCCGGCGTCCAACCTCTATGCCTATCAGAAGCTGGTGGCCGAACTCGAATCGCCGAACCAGGAGTCGACTGTTGCGATTTCAGAAGGCGGGCTTGAAAACGAGGCCGAGACTTCCGACGCTTCCGCTGATGTCGACGATCTGCGCGACCGCTGGAGCCGGCTGACCGACGTGCATCAGTTCTTCGGCATGCTGAAGACGCTGAAGCTCGACCGCCGCCAGGCGATGCGCATGGTCGGCCAGGATTACGCCTGGCTGCTCGACAATGATGCCGTCAGCGCCATGTTTCATCACGCCGCCGAGGGTGAGATGCCGATCATGTGCTTTGTCGGCAATCGCGGCTGCATCCAGATCCATTCGGGCCCGATCAAGTCGATCAAGCCGATGGGGCCATGGATCAACGTGCTGGACGAGACCTTCCACCTGCATCTGCGAACCGACCACATCCACGAGGTCTGGGCCGTGCGCAAGCCGACCAAGGACGGCCATGTCACGTCTCTCGAAGCCTATGGCGCCGACGGCAAGATGATCATCCAGTTCTTCGGCAGGCGCCACGAAGGTGAAAGCGAGCGCGAGGACTGGCGGTTTCTGGCAGAGAACCTGCCGCGCATTCCAAGCCCGACCGCAGCCTGAGGACAACGACAATGGCTCCTTTGCTTAAACGGGCGGGTGTTTTCAGAATGGCGCTTGGGCCGGCGATCGGCCTTTCCCTGGCCTTTGCCGCATTGCTGCCGGCCCGTGCCACCGATGGCACGGAGGCCTTTGCGGACCCGTCGAAGATAGCGGCCATCGGCGGTTCGATCACCGAGATCGTCTTTGCGCTCGGCGAGCAGGATCGGCTGGTCGCTCGCGATTCGACCAGCCGTTATCCCGAGGCGGCGCTAAAGCTGCCTGACGTCGGCTACATGCGCCAGCTGTCGCCGGAAGGCGTCCTGTCGGTCAATCCGTCGGGCATCCTGGCGCTGCACGGCAGCGGGCCGAAGCAAGCCGTCGACGTGCTGAAGAAGACGAGCATCCCGCTCATCGAGGTGCCCGAGCGCTACGACCATGAAGGCATTCTCGAAAAGATCCGCATCGTCGGCAAGGCGCTTGGCGCCGACGCCAAGGCCGATGCGCTGGCAGCCGAGATCGATGCCAAGCTGAAGGCCGCCGAAAAGCAGACCGCTTCGATCAAGGACCGCAAGCGCGTCCTGTTCGTGCTGTCGATGCAGGGCGGCAAGATCCTCGCTTCCGGCAGCGACACTGCCGCCGACGGCATCATCAAGCTTTCCGGCGGTGTCAACGCGGTTGAGGGCTTCTCCGGCTACAAGCAATTGTCCGACGAGGCTGTCATCACCGCCAGGCCCGACGTGATCCTGATGATGAACAATGCCGGTCCTGCCGCATCGGATGACGAATTGTTCGCGAACCCGGCCATATTGTCGACACCGGCGGATGCGGAGCGCAAGTTGGTCCGCATGGATGGCGGCTATCTGCTCGGCTTCGGGCCGCGCACCGCCGACGTCATCCGCGACCTTGCCGCCTCGCTTTATGGGGGGCAGGCCGCGGACTGAGCGGGCACCCAATGGTGGATCAATCGATCGCTGGTGCGGGCACTATGGCGGCAGCATCCGACGGTGACCGTTCGGGGCGCGCGCGCAACGCCATCCTGCTTTTGTGCCTGGGGCTTGCCGTTGCCGTCCTGCTGTCGCTGACCTCAGGCGCATCCGATGCCTCGGCCGTCAGCGTCGTTGGCGATTGGCTGTTGGGTGCAGCACCCGGCAATGAGGCGCTGAGCGCGCGCGACCGCCTGATCGTCTACGACATCCGCCTGCCGCGCGTCATTCTCGGTGTGCTGATCGGCGCGGCGCTTGCCGTCTCCGGCGCGGTCATGCAAGGGCTGTTCCGCAATCCGCTGGCAGATCCCGGTCTCATCGGTGTTTCGGCGGGAGCGAGCCTCGGCGCGGTGGCGGTCATCGTGCTTGGCGCGACGGTGCTGGCGCCGGTAGTTGCGGTGCTGGGCACACTCGCTCTGCCGCTGGCGGCGTTCTGCGGCGGGCTGGCGACGACATTGATGCTCTATCAGGTCGCCACCAGGCAAGGCCGAACCTCGGTCGCCATCATGCTGCTTGCCGGCATTGCGCTCGCCGCCCTTGCCATGGCGCTGACCGGCATCCTGATCTTCATGGCCGACGACCGGCAGTTGCGCGATCTGACCTTTTGGCAACTCGGCTCGCTTGCCGGCGCGACCTGGCAAAAGATCGGTTCCGTCGGGCCTGTGATCGTGCTGGCGCTGGCGGCGATGCCGTTCCTGGCGCGCGGCCTCAACGCACTGGCGCTGGGCGAGGCCACCGCCGGCCATCTCGGCATCCCGGTGCAGCGGCTGAAATACACTGCAATCATCGGCGTTTCGGCGGCGGTCGGGGCGTCTGTTGCCGTCAGCGGCGGCATCGGCTTTGTCGGCATCGTCGTGCCGCATCTGCTGCGCCTGGCTATCGGCCCGGACAACCGTTACCTGCTGCCGGCCTCGGCTTTGCTTGGTGCTTGCCTGCTGCTGCTAGCTGATGCCGTCGCCCGCACCATCGTGGCGCCGGCCGAGCTGCCGATCGGCATCGTCACCGCGATCGCCGGCGCTCCATTCTTCCTCTGGATCCTTCTGCGCAAGCGTGGCGTCATTGACATGTGAGAGGGGGGACCTGTGAGAGGACTTTTCATGATCGAAGTGCGGGCATGATCGAAGCACGGGATGTCTCGGTGGCGATCGGCGGCAAGGGCATCGTCGCCAATGTCGATTTCGACATGCGGCCCGGCGAGATCGCGGCCATCGTCGGTCCCAACGGTTCGGGCAAGACGACGTTCCTGAGGGCGCTGTCCGGCGATCTTGCCTATTTGGGAGAGGTCACCATCAACGGCCGCGACCTGTCGGTGGTGAAACCAGTCGAGGCAGCCATGCTGCGCGCCGTGCTGCCGCAGGCGACGACGCTGTCCTTTCCCTTCACGGTGCGCGAGATCGTCAGGCTCGGCCTGCTCGGCGGGCGCTCGGGCGCGCTGCCCGGCGAGGACGAGCGCCTGCCCGAACGGGCGCTGGCGCGGGTCGATCTCCATGGCTTTGCCGGCCGTTTCTACCAGGAGCTTTCGGGCGGCGAACAGCAGCGCGTGCAGCTGGCCCGTGTGCTCTGCCAGGTCTGGGCGCCGGTCCTCGACGGCAAACCGCGCTATCTCTTCCTCGACGAGCCGGTTTCCAGCCTCGACATCAAGCACCAATTGATCATCATGAACATCGCCCGCGATTTCGCCAGAAGGGGCGGCGGCGTGGTCGCCATCCTGCACGACCTTAATTTGACGGCGATGTATGCCGACCGGGTTTTCGTCATGCACCGCGGCAGGCTTGCCGCCACCGGCTCACCGCAGCACGTGCTGAGCGACGATCTGATCGAAAGAGTGTTCGATTGCCGGCTGAGGGTCGGCGTGCTGCCGGCCGGAGACATGCCGTTCGTCCTGCCGCAGTCCGCGGCTTAGGCCTTTTCCTGCGTTTCCGGCATTGACGCGCCAATTGTCGAAGTCGGCGCTGCCCCTCATCGCCCTGCCGGCCTTTTTGCAACGATGGAGATTGGCGAAACCGTCGATGACATCGTCCCTCTCCCCGTCACTATACGGGGAGAGGATGCCGGCAGGCAGGTGAGGGGCAGCGCAAACGCTCGGAGAGGTAAAGGGCAAATTCAGGCGGCCGGCGCCCTTTGCACCAGCATGTCGATGCCGAGCAGGTGCCGCACGTTCGGGCGCGCCGCCACCATGTCGGCGATCGTATAGCGCTCGAGGACGGCGAAGAACGCATTGAGCGCCTCGCGCAGCGCCGAATTCAGTGCGCAACTGTCGACCAGCGGACATTCGGCGGCGTCGTTCTCGAAGCATTCGGCCATGGCGAAGCTCTCTTCGGTCACGCGCACGACGTCGAACAGGGTGATCGATTCGGCCGGGCGGCCGAGCCTGACACCGCCGTTTCTGCCGCGCACCGTCTCGACCAGACCATGCTCGACCAAAGGCTGCAGGATCTTGAAGAGAAAAAGTTCAGACACCGAGTAGGCGGCCGCGATCTCCGGGATGCGGCTCAGCCGATCGGTATTCGCGGCGCAATACATCAGGATGCGCATGGCGTAGTTGGTCTGGCGTGTCAGCCGCATTTTGTCCTCACGAAGCAGTAGCTCAGGCCTAATATGGCCCATACCTTGGAATAATTCCAGACAAGCACCGCATAATAGATGAAGTTTTTTGTCAGGTTTGTGTGCGCGGTCGTGCAAACCATAATCCTAATATGGCGCGCATTCGGGTGGGCAGATTACTAAATTAAGTCCGCGAGATCGACCCAGGAGCAGTTCATCCATGTCACAATCAGCACCGACTTTGGCATCCGCCCGGTTCGATGCCGACGCGGACGCCAAGCTTTCGGCGCTTCGGCGCACCAAGTTCGTCGCCACCGCAGCGCTCGCGCTCTGCGTCCTCGTCTTTGCGGTGGCCAAGTCGTTCGAGGGCCACTATCCGTGGCTGGGTTTCGTCGCCGCTTTCGCCGAGGCGGCGACGATCGGCGGGCTGGCCGACTGGTATGCGGTGGTCGCGCTGTTCAGACGGCCGCTCGGCCTGCCGATCCCGCACACCGCCATCATTCCGGAGAACCAGAACCGCATCGCCGACAATCTCGGCCGCTTCATCGAGGTCAATTTCCTGGCGCCCGAGCCGGTACGCGAAAAGCTTGCCGAGGTCGACTTTTCCGCGCTCGTGGCGGACTGGCTGGCCGACCCCAACCGCGCCGCCGATCTGTCGCATTTCGTCGGCCGGCTGGTGCCGCAGACACTGGCGGCCGTGGAGCAGTCGGGCCTGCGCGGCTTCGTCACCAGCCGCATGCTGGAGCAGATCGAAAAGGTGCCGCTGGCGCCGCTCGCCGCCGAGTTGCTGTCGGCGCTGACCGACGACCGCCGCCACCAAAGACTGTTCGACGAATTCACCAAGGTCGTCGGCCGGTTCCTGAGCGACGAGCAGGCGCTGGCGACGATGCGCGAGAAGATCCGCGAGGAACTGCCGTCGCTGTTCAACCTGTTTCGCGCCGACGCCTATCTGCTGAAGAAGATCGTCGCCTCGGCTGGTTCGCTGCTCGATGAAGTGAGGGCCGATCCCGATCACCCGATGCGCGCCGAATTCGACCGTTTTGTCCTGACCTTCGTCGAGCGGCTGAGGACATCCAAACAATACGCCAAGCGCGCCGAGAAACTGAAGCGCGATTTCCTCGCCCGGCCGGAGCTGAAGGCGCTGGCCGGCGACATGTGGGAAAGCCTCAGTGTGTTCATCGAGCAGGACGCCAAGGCGCCGAATTCGATGATCCGCGCCCATCTCGCCAACATGTTCGTCGAGGTCGGCCGCCATCTTGCTGGCGACGCGCAGATCAGGGCCGACATGAACCAGGGGTTCGTCGTGGCGCTGTCTTCTTTCGTCGAAAGCCAGAAGAGCGGCGTCTCGAAATTCATCGCCGATCAGGTCAAGCGCTGGGACCTTGCCCAACTCACCAGGCTGATCGAGATGAACATCGGCAGGGACCTGCAATATATCCGCTTCAACGGCATGGTCATCGGCGGCCTTGCCGGCGTGGTGCTCCATACGGTGGAACGGCTGTTCCTCGTCGGCTGAGGCGCGATGTGTTGCGCGGCCGAATGGACCGTGAGGCTCCAGTGCCCTATTGTTCTCTTCAGCTGCCGCATTCGCAGCAACAGGGGAGACGCCACCATGGCAAAGCGACCGGAATCCGACACCTTCATGGACATGTTCGGCAGGTTCGGCCGCGACCTGAAGCTGCCGAACGTCGATGTCGAGGCGATCCTCAACCATCATCGCAAGAACCTCGAGGCACTGGAAAAATCAGCCAGGGCGAGTGCCGCCGGAGCGTCGTCGCTGCTGTCCAGGCAACGCGAGATGCTGCAGGACACACTGCACGAGATCGCCGATATGGCGCAGAGCTACAGGGCGCCGGGCGATCCTCGGGAGTTGATGGCCAAGCAAGCGGCGTTCGCCAGGAAATCCTTCGAGACCGCATTGAAGAATGCCGGCGAGGTGGCCGAACTGGCCAGGAAATCCGGCACCGAATCGGTCGAGATCCTGCGCGAGCGTATCAAGGAGGCGATGGAGGAAATCCGCAGCAGCTACGATAAGAAGTAGGCTGTTCCCAAGCCAAAGCAGGCGGACTTTTCTCCCGTCATTTCCGGCTGCTGAAAGCCGTATTGTTGGTCTTTGGCCCCGGCGAGGCGCACAAAGTTTCTCTTGCTCGGATGAACCTGTTTCCGGCGCTGGACACAGGCATCCGGCCGAGGATACCGCAGCGGAACGCGCGGAGCGAATTGACAGAGGCGGCCGGTTCGTGGTCCGGAGGCAGGGCAAGCGATCGGGAAAGCAGGAATGACGCAAACACGGCTGAGGACGCCGCCGACCTACGAACAGCTCAGGACGATGACAGGGCAGGAGCTTGGCGTGTCGGAGTGGACGACGGTTGACCAGAGCCGCATCGACCAGTTCGCCGAATGCACGGGCGACCGCCAATGGATCCATGTCGATCCAGAGCGGGCGAAGCGGCAGAGCCCGTTCCGCGCCACCATCGCGCATGGCTATCTAACCCTGTCGATCATCGGCGCGCTGGCGCTCGACATGGGCATCGTGCCCGAAAACACGCAAGCCGTCTTCAACTATGGCTTCGACAAGGTGCGGTTCCTGGCCCCGGTCAGGGCCGGCGCGCGCATCAGGCTGCGCATCACGCTTTTGTCCATGGAGGACAAAGGCCCCGGCCAGTATCTGATGAAGGCGGCCAACACTGTCGAGATCGAAGGTGAGCAGAAGCCGGCGCTGACCGCCGAAACGCTCGTCATGCTCTATGAGCGCCGGAGGCGGGCAAGGGCCTGAGGGGCGAAGCGCCAGGGCCTGCATCTTCGTGACAGCGAAAATCAACGCGACATTGCCTCTTCAAGCGTCCTGAAGATTCTCTCGTCTGCCGACTGCGCGGCGTTGAAGCGCAGGAAACGGCTGGCAGTTTGGGACAGGCTGAACGCATTGCCGGGCGCCAGCACGACATTGGCCGACAAGGCGCGGCGGGCTGTTTCCGCTGCATCCACGCCTTCCGGCAGGCTGCACCATAAAAACATGCCGGTCGGCCGGTCGATCCACGGCACGATCCCGATCGCCTTCAGGCGGGTGCTTGTCTCAGCCATGGCGCGTGAAAGCCGCGTGCGCAGCAAATCCACGTGCTTGCGATAGCTGCCGTCCTTCAGCAGCGTCAGCACCAGTTCGGAGGCAAGCCTGCCGCTGCCGAAGGACGTGGCGATCTTGAGGTCGGTCAGCCCTTCCATCCAGTCATGCGGAGCCGCGATGAAGCCGCAGCGCACCGACGCCGAAAGCGTCTTGGAAAAGCTGCCGATATGGACGACGCGACCAAGACCGTCGAACGCCGCCAGCCTGGGCGCGGGCGTGTGTTCGAAGTCGGCAAAGATATCGTCTTCGATGATCGTCAGATCCGATTGGTCGGCGAGCTTGAGCAATCGATGGGCGACGACCGGCGACAGAATTGCACCCGTTGGATTGTGAAGCGCAGAATTGGTGATGTAGAGGCGCGGCCGGTGCTCGATCAGCGCCTGCCCAAACAGCTCGATATCCGGTCCCGACGGCGTATAGGGAACGCCGACCACCTTGGCCCGGTGAGCGCGCAGCAGGGCATGGAAGTTGAAATAGCAGGGATCGTCCACCAGCACTGTGTCGCCCGGCTCGAGCAGGAACCGGCAGAGGAGGTCGATGGCCTGGGTGCCCGATTCCGTCAGCATGATCTGGTCGGGAGATGCCTCGATGCCGTGCTCTGCCATGCGCCGTGCGAGCAGATGACGCAGCGGCGGCAGCCCGAGCGGGGTGCCGTAATCCGTCAGCGTGACATCATCGCCGCGTGCCATTGTCCGCAGGGCCCGGCGCAACGCAGCCTCCGGCATCCACGAGGCAGGCAGCCAGCCGCAGCCGGGTTTGAGCACGCCGTCGCCGGCCTCCAGCGACTGGCGCGAAACCCAGAGCGGATCGACAGCTCGATCAAGCCTGGGGCCGATCTCGGCCAGCGACAAGGGAGCCAGCGGTCCGGCGGCGTAAAAACCCGAACCTGGACGAGAGCGGATGATGCCTTCCGCCGCAAGACGTTCATAGGCCTCGACCACGGTGGATTTGGAAACCTGCATGGTCTTCGCGAAAGCCCGGATCGAAGGCAGCCGGGTTCCCGGTGTCAGGCTGCGTGCGGCGATCCTGTGCCTGATCGTCGCCATGACACTTTCGACAAGCGTCCCGCTGCCCCCATTTGCCGTCGCCTGCTCGTCCATCCGTACTGCTCAATCTACCATGACAGTTTTATCAAACTGTACCTCATTGTCTCTGGTGGCGCCACATGTCCGGCCCGATAGAGGGCGAGAACATCAGGAGCGTGCGATGGACAAGACGGCGGGCGGCTGGATCAACGGATTCGTAGGCGTGCTGATTTTCAGCGGATCGCTTCCGGCAACGCGCGTCGCTGTCATGGATTTCGATCCGGCGTTCCTAACCGTCGCCCGTGCTGCCACGGCAGGCATTCTCGGCCTCGCGCTCCTGCTCACTTTTCGCCAGAAGCGTCCGGAGCGGCGCGATCTGCTGTCGTTGGCCATCGTGGCGCTTGGCGTCGTGGTCGGCTTTCCGCTGCTGACCGCGTTGGCGCTCAAGCACATCACCTCGGCCCATTCCATCATCTTCGTCGGCCTGTTGCCGCTGGCGACCGCGATCTTCGGCGTCATCCGCGGCGGCGATCGCCCCAAACCGGCTTTCTGGCTGTTTTCGTGCCTTGGCAGCGCCCTTGTTGCCGGCTTTGCGGTGACGCAAGGTGTGACGGCATCGCCGCTTGGCGACATGCTGATGCTGGCCGCAATTATCCTGTGCGGATTGGGCTATGCGGAAGGAGCAACGCTGTCCCGCAAACTCGGCGGCTGGCAGGTGATCTCATGGGCGCTGGTGTTGTCGCTGCCGGTCATGCTGGCCCTGACGCTCATCACCATGCCACCGTCGCTCGAAAATGTCGGCAACGCCGCCTGGATCGGCCTGGCCTATGTCTCGCTGTTCAGCATGCTGATCGGTTTTGTGTTCTGGTATCGCGGGCTGGCGCAAGGCGGCATCGCTGCGGTCGGGCAGTTGCAGCTTCTCCAGCCGTTCTTCGGCCTTGGGCTGGCGGCAACGCTGCTGCACGAGCCGGTCAGTCCCGCCATGATTGCCGTCACTGCTGCCGTCGTGCTTTGCGTGGTCGGTGCGAAGAGATATGCGGGATAGGCGCCGGCCCTTCTTCCTTCTCCCCTTGTGGGAGAAGGTGGATTGGCGCGCAGCGCCAAGACGGTTGAGGGGTGCTGGCCGGAACGCCCTCGTGCCAAGCTGGAACACCCCTCATCCGACCGCTTCGCGGCCACCTTCTCCCACAGGGGGAGAAGGGAGAGCCGACTTGGCTAGAACCTGGTCACCACCCCGATGCCGATGCCTTCGAAGCCGCCCATCGCCATCAGCGCGGCCGGCGCCTCTTCGAGGCTGATCCGCTTGCCGACCAGCAACTCGGGCTTCAGCTTGCCGGTGCGGATCATCTCCATCATCGCCTGGTAGCGGTGGGCCTGCATGCCGTGGCTGCCGCGGATTTCGAGCTCGAAGGCGATCACCTTGTCCATCGGGATCTGCGGCCTGGCGTGATCGCCGAGCATCAGCCCGACCTGCACATGGCGGCCGCGCCGGCGCAGGTTCGCGATCGAGTTGAACGAGGTCGTCGGATGGCCGAGCGCGTCCATCGACATATGCGCGCCGCCATTGGTGATCTGCTTGACCGCCTTGACCACGTTCGGCGTCTTCGCGGCGTTGATCGTCGCCACCGCGCCGATCTTGCTGGCGAAGTCCAGCTTCTCGTCGGTCAGGTCTATGGCAATCACGTTGGCGCCCATGGCGCTGGCGATCATGATCGCCGACAGGCCGACGCCGCCGCAGCCATGCACGGCCACCCATTCGCCGGGCGTCACCCGGCCCTGGTCGACAATGGCGCGGAACGAGGTGACGAAGCGGCAGCCAAGGCTGGCGGCGGTGGCGAATTCCATCTCGTCTGGCAAGCGGACCAGATTGGTGTCGGCATGGTCGATGGCGACAAATTCGGCGAACGAGCCCCAGGCGGTGAAGCCGGGCTGGGACTGGTGTTCGCAGACCTGATGGTTGCCGGAGCTGCATTCGAAGCAACGGCCGCAGCCGACGGCGAACGGCACAGTGACACGCTCGCCGGCCTTCCAGCGGGTCACCTGCGTGCCGGCGGCCACGACGACGCCGGCAAGCTCGTGGCCAGGCACATGCGGCAGGCGGATACCATCGTCATGGCCCATCCAGCCGTGCCAGTCGCTGCGGCAGAGCCCGGTCGCCTCGACCTTGATGACAACGCCGCCCAGTGCCGGCTCCGGATCGGCAACGGTCTGGATCGTCGGCACCTCGCCGAACTTTTCGAAGACAACGGCTTTCATCGGCAATTCCTCATGGTTTAATCCAACTCGCTCTATTCGGCATCGATCTGGTTCTCCGGAGCCGCCTTTTGGAAGGCCGGCAGCGCCATGCAGGCGGCGTGGATGCGTGTGATCGTCGGGTAGGGCGTCATGTCGACGCCGAAACGGGCATTGCTGGTGACCTGTGCGACCAGGCAGATGTCGGCCAGCCCCGGCGTGTCGCCATGGCAGAATGTCCCGGTTTCAGGCGAGGAAGTCAAAATCTTTTCAAGCGGCTGGAAACCTTCGTTCACCCAGTGCCGGAACCAGTTGGCGACGTCCTCGTCGCCGGCGCCGAACAGCGTGCGCAGCGAGGTCAGCACGCGCAGATTGTTCACCGGATGGATGTCGCAGGCGACCATCTGCGCCAGCATCCTGACGCGGGCCCGGCCAAGCGCGCCCTTCGGCAAAAGCGGCAGTTCGGGCCTGGTCTCATCGAGAAATTCGATGATAGCCAGCGATTGCGTCAGCAGCGTGCCGTCGCCGAGGATCAGCGCCGGCACCAGCCCCTGTGGATTGACCGAGAGATAGGCGGGCTCCAGATGCTCGCCGTGGCGCAGATGATGCGGCACATATTGGTAGGTCAGGCCCTTCATCTCCAGCGCGATCCGCACCCGGTAGGAGGTGGAGGAGCGGTAGTAGTTATGCAGGACGAGGTCGCTCATTCCTGTACATTCGGCCGATTTGGACGGCCGGGCAAGGCATGGTGGTCCCAAAATTGCCATCTCCGCCCTTCGGCCAGGGATGGCGATGTACTATTTGCCAATAATCTGGCCATGGTCACTGGGCTATTCTATCCTGCCTGAAATGAAACGAAACGCCATGACCGCAGTCAACGATCGCGCCCGGTTTCTGATCATCGACGACCACCCGCTGTTTCGCGAGGCGCTGCACAGCGCTGTGCAAATGGCCTATCCGGATGTCGATACTGTCGAGGCGCGTTCGATCACCGAGGCATTTGAGCTTCTGGCGGATGCGAAGCCATTCGATCTCGCGCTGCTCGACCTCAGCATGCCTGATGTGCATGGCTTCGACGGGCTGCTGCAGCTTCGGACCCGTTATCCGCGCCTGCCGGTGGTCATCGTTTCGGGGCATGAGGAGCCCAAGATCATTTCCGAGGCGCTGTCCTATGGCGCGGCCGGCTTCATCCCGAAATCGGCGCGCAAGAGCGATCTGGCCGCTGCCATCCGCTCGGTGATGGACGGTGCGATCTACGTGCCTGAAACCTATGAAGGCCAGCCGCCGGACGCCGACAGCACCGACCGCGCCGAGATGGTGCAGCGCCTTGCCAAACTGACGCCGCAGCAATTGCGGGTGCTGCAGATGCTGCGCCAGGGCTTGCTCAACAAGCAGATCGCCTACGAGCTGCAGGTCGGCGAAACCACCGTCAAGGCGCATGTCTCCGAGATCCTGCGCAAGCTCAACGTCTACAGCCGGACGCAAGCCGTCATCGAGGTTTCGAAGCTCGACAGTGCCGAGCTGTTTCGCGGCCAGGCGGGGTTTTGAAGGGCAGCCCTCGGTTACTCATGACACCACGTCGGCGCGCATCAGCGTTACCCTCCTCCATGGCTCAATTGATTTGGGAATCCAGTTTGATGCCAGGGCTCAGGTAGATGGCACCGTAGGGATTATATTTGAAGTCGTGTTCGTCATACTCGTCGATTGGTAGCAACATCGCACCGTGGCGGGCTAAAACCATCTCAACGCCTTCAGTGAATATCTCCTCGGCAATGCTGTCAATTATAGAGCTGAGCACCAGTTCATCATCCGAGAGGCTCCTTGGCACGAAAACCTCTGGCAGCCCGATAAGGTGGAAGCCGACGCTGCAGAGGAACTCTCCGTCACTTAAAGGCCGCCTGCTGAAGGCAAGGCGGCAGAGGCGAGCCAAAGCCACGCCTTCCTTATGGTGTTCAGCATCGCGACCAAGCTGCTTCCACCGGGCGGCACCGTGCGCGACGCCAGCACTCTCTCCCTTCGCGGCGGTAGCGCCGTTGTCTAGTGCATGGACGATTAGGCGAAGAGCATTCGCGGACGTCTCTACGGCATTTTCTGCGTCCATATGGGGACCAAGCACATAAATCACGCAGCCATGTTCAAGTACCGCCTCTTCATCCTTCTCAGTCCGTGCACCCTCATGCACACGATCCCAAGACACATCAAAGGACACTGCCATGCGATCATCCGGCGCCTCCTGCGAAAACTTTGTATCAATCTCAAATCCGGGGGCGAAGTTGTCGATTGCCGACTGAATTAAGCGACAAAGCTCAAAAAATCTTCCTTGCCGCCCCAAGAGGCAGAGCACATGGCGCGGCTGAAACTCTGAAAACCTCATAGATGTAAACCTTCGTATCATGGTGACAGCGCACCATTTTTCTTTTCGCTCGCGGTCTTCTGCGAATGTCGTTTAGGGAGAAGAGATCAAGCCAGCAAATGCGCCAGCAGCGCGCGCAGTTGCGCCGGTTTCAGCGGCTTGCGCATCAGCTCGATGCCGGCCGCACGGGCGACTTTGGCAACGGTCTCCGAACCGTCGGCGGTGACGATCAGCGCCGGCACGGCGCGGCTGAGATAATCGCGGACCTCGGCGATAGTCGTGGTGCCGAGATCGCCGCCGTCGAGATGTTGGTCGGCTATGACGATGTCCGGCACCCAGTCCGTATCGCCAAGCATCTCGAGCGCGGCATCGGTCGAGGTGGCGGGGCGCACCAGGCATTGCCAGCGCTCGAGCAGGGACGTCATCGCCTGCAGCACCTCGACGTCGTTCTCGACCAGCAGCACCTTTGTGCCGAACAGACCGTAGCCGCGCGGCCGCTCCATGTCGGCGGTGCTGGCAATGGCATCGACGCTGGCGCCGATCCCGACCGGAACGTCGATATGGAAAATCGTGCCGTGCCCGACCTTCGACGAGAACGTCACGGGATGGCCGAGTGCGGCTGCGATGCGGCGCACGATGGCCAGGCCCAATCCCAGGCCGCCGCCGGCAAGCCCGGCATCGGTCGGGATCGTGCCGCGGTGGAATTCCTCGAACACGGCCTCGCGCTGGTCGTGGGGGATACCGCAGCCGGTATCGGCGACATCGATGCGGATCGTGTCGCCGCGATGCCTGGTGCCGACCAGCACGCCGCCGGAGCGGGTGTAGCGCAGCGCGTTGGAAAGGATGTTCTGCAGGATGCGGCGCAACAAGGTGCGGTCCGACCGCACGACGGCGCTGACCGGCCGGAATTTTAGCGTCAGGCCTTTCATCTCGGCGACCGGCAGGAAATCCGAGCGCAGCGACGAAAACAGCATCTCCAGGCTGACGTCGCCGATATCGGGCTGCACGACGCCGGCGTCGAGCTTGGAAATGTCGAGCAGGGTGCGGAGCAGATCCTCCATCGTCTCCAGCGACCGCTCGACCTGCCGGACCAGCTTTTTGCCCTCGTCGCTGGTCTGCACCTCGGCCAGCGCCGAGACGGAGAGATGCGCGGCGTTCAGCGGTTGCAGCACGTCGTGGCTGGCGGCGGCCAGGAACCTGGTCTTGGACAGGTTCGCCAGTTCGGCGTTTTCCTTGGCCGCGCTGAGATCGATGTTGGATTGTTCCAATCTACGCAGTGTCGAGTGCAGTTCCTCGGTGCGCGTACGCACTCGATTCTCGAGCGAAATCGCGGTCTGGAACAGCGAGAACGCGTTGGCCTGCTGGTCCATCGAGCGCTCGACGCGGCTGACAAGGGCTGCGTTGATCTTCTTCAGCTTTTCCAGGTCGTTGATGTTTCTGAGCGGCATAAGAACCTCCTACTCCGCCGCCTGCCGCTCTCCGAAGGCGATGCCGGTGAACGTCTGGTTCAGATGCATCGACCGGTACTGTTCGCCATAGGTGCCGAAGCCGATGACGTTGTTGACCTTGTAAAGTTCCGAAATCTCCCGAAAGACCTGCCGGTTGCGCGCATCGAGCCTGCGCAGCACGCAGTCGAAACCGAGGATCATGTCGATGCCGCCAAGCCTTTCCTCGACATCCCTAAGGGCGGCACGTGTCGATTCAACCATGTTCTTGGGCTGGGCGATGGAGAGGACGACGCCATCGTCGATGGCGCAGAAGAACGACAGCGAGCCGTCCGCGTGCATCTTCTGGATCGAGCGGCAGTAAAATTCGCCGCCCACTTTCACCACCACCGGGTGCGAGGCAAAACTCAGCGGCGTCAGCATCTGCGGGATGACACCGACCGAGGCGGCGTATTCCTCGGCGGCATTGGTGGCGTTGAATTCGCGCACGGTGCGGTGATCGGGATCGGACGCGGTCACCACGAGTTTCTCGTCGGTGGGAACGAAATTGTCGGTCTTGAACACGTGGAAAGGAATTTCCGTGGTGATCAGCACGATGATGGCGCTGTCGGAGGTAACCTTGCCGTTCGAGATCAGCCGCGTCGTCTCGAATTTCAGATCATCGCCGGCCGACCCGCCGATCAGTGGAATATCGTCGAGCCCCCAATGGATGGCGGAGGTCACCGCTTCCTCGGCATAGGACAGCCCGTCGATGAAGCAGAGCGCGAAGGTGGTGTTGGACCGTTCGTACCCGACGCGGCCCTGCAGCGAGCGCCGCAGCGCCCCGACTTCACTGGTGATCCTGTCCATGCCCGACGAAGAGAGACTGTCGACCATGGTGCTTGCGACCGAAAACGATGCTGACGGAAGCAGCAAGGCGAGGATCTGGCCTTCCTCCAGACCGCGCGGCGTGATTTCGCCGGCGGTGGAGCAGCCGGCATAGGCAAGTGCCGGCGCGTTGATCTTCAGCGCGTCCGACAGGGCCGCCGCATCGACAAGGCTCTGGGAGAAAAACAGCAGGGCGAAGCCGGCATCGATGGCTGCGGCTTCGGCCGCGACCGCCTGGGTGAACACATTGGCGTCGGGCTCATCCGTGGTGAGCACCGATAGGCCGCATGCATAGCGCGTGCTTGAACTGGCCAGCGGCTTCCTCCTCGTTTCCTCCGACGCTCTTTTTGTGCGCGGCTCTTTTTTTGTGCTCCTGGCGCGCCGGCGTCGAAGTCATTGTTGTCTTCAAGTGCTGCTTTGGCAATGAGCCAACATGATGGATTTGAAGTTTCTGCTATTTTGACGGCATCAGGGCTGAGAAACTTCGAATCCACAACCGCACCGGAAGGTAGCGTGATCCATGGAAGCGCAGGTCAGGAAGCTATTCGAAAGGTATGAGCAGCTTTTCGAGAAATCCCTCGCCGGCGATGCCAACATGGACGAAGTCACATCCGTCTATGCCTCCGCCTTCATTGCAGCGTCGCCTGCCGGCGTCATGGTCGGGAAGAACGACGACCAACTCAAGCAGGTTATGGAACAAGGCCATGCTCGCTATCGAGCGATCGGCACGAAGGCGATGCGAATACGCGATGTTCGCATCTCGCCGATTGACGGGCATCATTGCGTTGCCCGCGTCGCCTGGACGTCGACCTATGCCCGCAAAGACCAACCGGACGTCACGATCGATTTCGACGTCCACTACCTCGTGCAGAAGCTGGGCGGAGAGCCTAAACTATTTGGGTGGGTATCAGGCGACGAGCAGGAGGTTCTCAGAAAACACGGCGTCGGCTGAAATCGGCTTGGCCAGCCGGACGCTGATGGCCGGAAGGTGTCAGCGCACGGCGATCGTCTTTCGCTTCGTGCGCCGTTCCCCTGCCTTTGCGTGACCGAAAGTACAATAGGCGGATTTTCGGCCGAACTGCATTCTCGAATCTCGGCATTCCGCGGCACTTTTTCCCCGTGCTTATGCGGTATAAGAATAGCAGACAGATGGAGGGCTCGGGCACCACCGACGCCAGAACGACCAAGGTAGCACCCAGGGAGGTTTCATGTCGGACATATCGTTGACGGTGAACGGAAAGCGGGTCAGCGGCACTGCCGAAGACCGTACGCTTCTGGTTCATTTCTTGAGGGAAAATCTCGGCCTGACCGGGACGCATGTCGGCTGCGACACCTCGCAATGCGGCGCCTGTGTGATCCATGTCGACGGCAAGGCGGTAAAATCCTGCACGATGCTTGCGGTGCAAGCCTCCGGGTCGAGCGTCGTGACGATCGAAGGGTTGGCGGACGGCGCCGATCTGCATCCGGTGCAGGCGGCGTTCAAGGAGCATCACGGGCTGCAGTGCGGTTTCTGCACGCCGGGCATGATCATGGCGGCGACCGACATGATTAACCGTCACCCCGAAGGCCTCGACGAGGCCACGGTGCGCGCCGAGCTCGAAGGCAACATCTGCCGCTGCACCGGCTACCACAACATCGTAAAGGCGATCCTCGCCGCATCGGAGACGATGGCCAAGGGGGCGAGGGGGAAAGCGAAGCAAGCAGCATAAGGGCAGTAAGGGAGTAGGGCAGTAAGGCAGTAGGGAAAATTGGCTCAAATCCTACTTCCTTACTGCCCTACTCACCTACTTCAGCAATTCGGGAGGAATTTCTGCGATGGGCATTGAAGGTGTTGGCGCTCGTGTAGCGCGCAAGGAAGACAAGCGGTTCATCACCGGCGCGGGGCGCTATGTCGACGACATAGTGGTTCCCGGCATGAAGCATGCGGCCTTCGTGCGCAGCCCGCATGCGCATGCTGAGATCAAGAAGATCGATGTCAAAAAGGCCCAGGCCATGCCGGGCGTCATCGGCGTGCTGACCGGCAAGGAGCTCAAGGCCGACGGCATCGGCAATATCATCTGCGGCTGGATGATCCATTCCAAGGACGGCTCGCCGATGAAGATGGGGGCGTGGTCGCCGCTGGCCTTCGACAGGGTCCGCTATGTCGGCGACGCGGTAGTCGTCGTGGTTGCCGAAACCAAGGGCCAGGCGCGCGACGCGGCCGAAGCAGTCGACATCACCTACAAGGAATTGAAGGCAGTCGTCGATGCTCCGAAGGCGCTCGAAAGGAGTGCACCCCAAATCCATCCGGAAGCCGATAACAATCTGATTTTCGACTGGGAGCTCGGCGACAGCACGGCGACCAACGCCGCAATCAAGGCCGCTGCCCACGTCACCCGCATGAAGATCGTCAACAACCGGCTGGTGCCCAACGCCATGGAGCCGCGTGCGGCACTAGGCTATTACGACAGGGCCGAGGACCACTACACGTGCTGGACGACCTCGCAGAACCCGCATCTTGCGCGCCTGGTGATGAGCGCCTTCTACAATGTCGCTCCCGAAAACAAGCTGCGCGTCATCGCGCCGGATGTCGGCGGCGGCTTCGGCTCGAAGATCTACATCTATCCGGAAGAAATCATCTGCCTTTGGGCCTCGAAGAAAACCGGCGTGCCGGTCAAATGGGTCGCCGACCGCACCGAGAGCTTTCTCACCGACGCCCATGGCCGTGACCATGTCTCGACGGTCGAAATGGCCTTCGACAAGGACAACAGGATCACCGGGCTGAAGGTCGACACCATCGCCAATCTCGGCGCCTACATGTCGCTGTTCTCGTCCTGCGTGCCGACCTATCTCTATGCGACGCTGTTGTCGGGCCAGTACGATATTCCGGCGATCCACGCCAATGTGCGCGCGGTCTACACCAACACCGCGCCGGTCGACGCCTATCGCGGGGCAGGGCGGCCGGAGGCCACCTATCTGCTCGAACGCACCATGGAGACCGCCGCTCGCGAGCTGGGCGTGTCGCCGGCGGAACTTCGCCGAAAGAACTTCATCACCTCTTTCCCGCACCAGACACCGGTCATCATGAATTATGACGCCGGCGATTATGCCGCTTCGCTCGACGCGGCGATGGCAGCATCCGACTATGCCGGGTTTGCCAAGCGCAAGGCCGCTGCCGCCGACAGAGGCAAGCTGCGCGGCATCGGCATGAGCAGTTACATCGAGGCCTGCGGTCTCGCGCCGTCGGCGGCGGTGGGCTCGCTCGGCGCCGGCGTCGGCCTGTGGGAGTCGGCCGAGGTGCGCGTCAATGCCGCCGGAACCATCGAGGTGCTCACCGGCTCGCACAGCCATGGCCAGGGCCATGAGACGACTTTCGCGCAACTGGTCAATCAACGCTTCGGCGTGCCGATCGACAGCGTCTCGATCGTCCATGGCGATACCGACAAGGTGCAGATGGGCATGGGCACCTACGGTTCGCGCTCGGGCGCCGTCGGCATGTCGGCCGTCGCCAAGGCGCTCGACAAGGTCGAGGCCAAGGCCAAGAAGATCGCCGCACATCTGCTCGAGGCCGACGAGGGCGACATCGTCATCGAAAACGGTGCGTTGAAGGTCACCGGCACCGACAAGAGCGTCCCATGGTTCCAGATGGCGCTCGCCGCCTACACCGCCCATAACCTGCCTGGCGGCATGGAGCCGGGTTTGAAGGAGACCTCATTTTATGATCCGTCAAACTTCACCTTCCCGGCCGGCTGCTATGTCTGCGAGGTCGAGATCGATCCGGAAACCGGCGTGACCGAGATCGTCCAGTTCGTCGCCGCCGACGATTTCGGCAACATCATCAATCCGATGATCGTCGAAGGCCAGGTGCATGGCGGCGTCGCCCAGGGCATCGGCCAGGCCTTGCTGGAGGGCACTCGCTACGACGCCAGCGGCCAGCTTTTGACGGCGAGCTATATGGACTACACCATGCCGCGCGCCGACGATCTGCCGTCGTTCAAGGTCTCGACCTCGAACACGCCGTGCCCGGGCAATCCGCTCGGCATCAAGGGCTGCGGCGAGGCCGGCGCCATCGGCTCACCGCCGGCAGTGATCAATGCCATCACCGACGCCATCGGCATCACCGATATCGCCATGCCGGCATCGCCGTCCACGGTCTGGGCAGCGATCCGGGCGACGAAACACTGACAAACGAATAGCGAATAGGGAGTAGCGAATAGGGGAGATAGAGCGGTGCATCGGGGTAAAAATCCCTACTCGCTACTTCCTATTCGCTCTTTCCCCGAAGGGAGAAAGACAAATGTACTCAGTCAACTATCACCGCGCCGCCTCCGTCGCCGACGCCGCCAAGCTGCTCAAGAGCGGCGATGCAAAGCTCTTGTCGGGCGGCATGACGCTGATCCCCGCGATGAAGACGCGGCTTGCCGCGCCTTCCGACCTGGTCGACCTTTCGCGGATCAAGGAACTGCAGGGCGTCAAGGTGTCGGGCAAGACCGTCACCATCGGCGCCACCACCACGCATCACGATGTCGCCAGCAACGAGAAGCTGAAGAAGGCGTGTCCGGCGCTCGCCCATATGGCGTCCCGGATCGGCGATCCGGCGGTACGCTACAAGGGCACGATCGGTGGCTCGATCGCCAACAACGATCCGGCGGCCGACTATCCGGCAGCACTTCTTGCGCTCGACGCCACCATCGTCACCAACAAGCGCGAGATCGCGGCCGGCAAGTTCTTCACAGGCCTGTTCGAGACGGCGCTGAAGGACGGCGAGATCATCACTGCCGTGACCTTCACCGCGCCGGTCAAGGCGGCCTATGAAAAATTCCGCAATCCCGCTTCGCGCTATGCGATCGTCGGGGTGTTCGTGGCCAAGGGCAAGGACGGCGTCAGGGTCGCCGTCACCGGGGCCGGGGATGACGGCGTCTTCCGTTCGAAGGAAATCGAGGCGGCGCTGACCAAGAGTTTCACGGCAGCCGCACTCGACGTCATGAAGATTTCGGCGAAGAATTTGATGAGCGACATCCACGCCTCGGCCGACTACCGGGCCAATCTGATCGCGGTGATGGCCAAGCGCGCAGTGGCTGCCGCCAACGCCTGAAGGTACCGATTGCCGGGTCTTGGGGTTGTCGGCATTTGGAGAAGGGACCTTCGCGGCCCTTTTTCGTCGCTCTCGGGTATGATCGCCGCCCGTGCCAGGGTGTGGTTATCTCGCACTTGCACAGCGCTCTATTGCACGGCAATATGAGCGCAGGAATGCGGGCTGGGGCTCGGAGCGGACAGTCATAGTCTGCAGCCCTTCGCATCGTTCAAATGCGAAGGGACCGGTATGACGGATATCTCCGCGACGCAGCTTGTCGTGCCTCGGTCTGCCGCCGACACATCGTCGAGAACAAGGCTCGCCTATCTCGACGGATGGCGCGGCCTGTCGATCGCGCTGGTGCTGATCGGCCACTTCTTTCCCGTCCCCGGTATCAACCTCGGTGTCATGGGCGTCGAGTTCTTCTTCGTGCTCAGCGGCCGGCTGATGGCCGAGATCCTCTTTGTCGAACGCTATCCGCTCAAGGCGTTCTTCAAGCGCCGGTTCTCCCGCATCTATCCGGCGCTGCTGGTTTTCGTCGTCGCTTCGATGGCTGCCTTGTCCGGCACGTTTGTCGGCTTTGCATGGAAAGCGGCGCTGACGGCGCTGACATTTACCTACAACTATGCCGGGATTCTCGTCAGCCGCGCCGGCGCGCTCGACCATATCTGGTCGCTATGCGTGGAAGAACATGCCTATGTAATCCTGGCGCTGATCAGCTTTGTGGTTTCGGGGCGTACCCGCGTCGTCATGCTGCTCGGCGCGCTGTCGGTGCTGGCCATGGCGAATGGCGCGATCTCATACTGGGCCTTCGGAATGGACTACGAAAGCACCTATTGGCGGACCGACGTGCACATCGCCTCGATCCTGCTGTCGGCGGTGATATGCCTGCTCAAGGCCGACGGCAGGCTGCCGGCCTTGTTCAAGGGGCCGCATGTCGCGGTTGCGACGTCTGCCGGTGCGGTTCTTCTGTTCATGGATGCGGTGCCGACGCCGATCCATTATCTGGTCGCGGTGCCGCTGTTGGCGCTCGCCGTCAATTCGCTCGATTTCAGTACGCGGTACCTGACCGGTTTCCTGTCCTCCTGGCCGATGTCGACGCTGGGGCTGTGGTCGTACTCGCTCTATCTGTGGCAGCAGCCGTTCTACAAATTCGTCTACTCGCAGGGCAGTGCGCTGGTGATGCTGGCCGGAGCGTTCGCTTGCGCTTTGTGCAGCTATTACATCGTCGAAAGGCCGGCCCGTGGCTGGCTGAACCGCAACTGGTAGGGCGGTCGCCTCAGCCGGTGATTTGCCTGGTATAGTAGCGCACCGCCTTCTTGCCGCCGTGGATCACCGCGTCGCCGACCTCGACAAAGCCGAGCGCTGCGTGAAAGGCATCCGACGCCGGGTTGGGCGGGTCGGCATTCACCTCGCAAGTGACGATGGTCAGGCCGGCACGCAACGCATGGTCGAACAGATCCTCATAGAGCCGTCGGGCATGGCCGCGGCCACGCGCTTCTTCCGCAACGACGACGCGGTCGACATAGACGAAGCGCGGAAAACGCTCGCGGAACCACAGGAAGTTCGGGCTGTCGTAGCGGGCGTCCTGGTCGAAGGTCATGATGAAGGCTTCGAGTGCGCCGAGGCGGCGCGCATAAAACGCTTCGCCGAGCAGGAAGGACAGGCGTTCCGGCCCAAGCCACGACAGCTCGGTCGCGTGCTCGTTATTGAGGGCGAGGACGGCGGGCTCGTCCTGCGGCGAGACTTTTTCGATCGGCAACCGTGCTTGCGTCAAATGTTTGCTTCCTTCGGGATCATGCTCGCACCGCCGCAATCGTCGCAGCCACAAGCGCCGCGTCGGTCACCGTATTGCGGTATTCGCGGTCAAGGTCGGTGCCGCCCATCCCAACCTGCGGATTGCGGTAGCACATGGCGCTCGGCACGTCCTTGAGTGCGGCGACGTGTATTTCAGTCAGTCCGGTTCTTTCCCGCACCTCGGCGATGTTAGTGGGGTCGAGCCCGCCGCAACCGAGAATGATGATGCGTTTCCCCGCCTGCCGGACGAGTTCCGCCAGCAGGGCCACGCCGTCCAATGCGGTGTCGCGCTGGCCGCTGGTCAGCACGCGGCCGACCTTGCTGCGGATCAGCGCTTCCAGCGCCTCGGTCGGATCGCGCGTCATGTCGAAGGCACGGTGGCAGGTGACGTTCAAAGGCCCTGCCGCCTGCACCAATTCGCTCATGCGCTTTTCGTCGATGGTACCGTCGGCATTCAGGCAGCCGACGACGACACCGGCCACGCCAAGCTCGCTCAGCGCGCGCACATCGGTGAGCATCGAACGGTACTCGGCTTCACTGTAGAGAAAGTCGCCGCCGTGCGGCCGCACGATGACGTGGACCGGGATCGTCGACAGTTCGAGGGCTGCGCGCACCGTGCCCAAACTCGGGGTGATGCCGCCCTCGACCAGGCTGGCGCAAAGCTCGACCCGGTCGGCGCCGGCGGCTTGCGCGGCCAGCAGGCCATCTATGCCTTCGACACAGATTTCGATCAGCGGCAGGCGAGGGCGTTCGGTATCGGTCACAGGGCGATCCGTTGCGGATTCATGACGTGCAGCCCTAGCATCGGGCTCCTTGCCGCGAAAGCTGGAATTATCGGCTCAACGCGTCGGGTCGCTGCCGTTTGCATTGCCGCCAAGCTCCCGCTTGACACATTCATAACTGCCGAGTTATTGGTAAATCAATAGCTGGCGAGTTATGGGTTTTGGCATGGACAGCGCGACCGACGATTTCTCAGAACCCTCTCCGATCCGACCCGCAGGACGAACGAAACAGTAATACCAAAAACCCGGATGATTGGCATCCGGGATCGGCAAACAAGGAGACCACCATGCAAGCAAGACTGAAAAACCCTGTGCTTCTCATTCCCGGCGCGCTGCAGGCGCTGCTCGCGCTGGACAAGTCGACGGAAACGGCTGACCTGCCCTATGTGACGCGCAAGCTCGTCCATTTGCGCGCCAGCCAGATCAACGGATGCAGCGTCTGTATCGACATGCATGCGCGCGAATTGAAGAAGGCCGGCGAAAAGGACGAGCGCATCTTCAACGTGTCCGCCTGGCGGGAGACGCCTTACTTCACCGACGCCGAACGCGCGACTCTTGCGCTTGCCGAGGCAACAACCCGGCTCTGCGACCGGCCGGACCCGGTGCCGGACGCGATCTGGGACGAGGCCGCCCGGCATTATGACGAGAAGGCGCTTGCCGCACTGGTGGTCCAGATTGCCTTGATCAACGCCTTCAACCGCCTCAACGCCGCCACCAGGCAGATGGTCGGCGCCTGGGGATGAGCCGGCTCGCCGATATGTGCCGTGGCACATGTCGGTTTTCGCGGCGGCGCATCAGATCCGCAAATTGTGGGCGTTCGCGCGCACGAAGTCGATGAAGGCTCGCAGCTTGGGCGGGACGAGACGGCGGCTGGGATAATAGAGGTGGAGCGGTTCGTAGGTGGGACAGAAAGGCTCCAGCACCTTGACCAACGCGCCTGAGGCGAGAAGCGGCGCAGCGAGGCCTTCGACGGCAAAGGCCAGGCCAAGCCCTTGCGCGGCGGCGGTGATGCAGAGCGGAAGTGTGTTCACGACCAGGCGTGCGTCGGGCGTCAACTCGACTTGGCGTCCGTCCACGACGAACTCCCAGGGCGAGATGGCGCGGGTGCGGGTGAAGGCGAAGGCGATGCAGCGGTGGGCGGCGAGGTCGGCGGGTCGCCTCGGCATGCCGTTACGCGCCAGATAGTCCGGGCTCCCCAACACGACCGTCTGCAGCGGCCCGCCCAGACGCGCGCCGACCATATCCTTCTCGAGAAGCTCGCCGATCCGCAGGCCGGCATCGAAGCCCTGAGCGGCGATATCGATGAAGCTGTCGTCGAAGATCAGGCTAAGCCGCACTTCCGGGTAAGCGTCCATGAACGGCCCCATCAGCGGCTCGATCAGCAGCGGCGCGGCGATCCACGGCAGGCTCAGGCGCAGCGTGCCGGCGGGGCGATCGCGGGTCTCGCGCAGCGCCGCGCCAGCCGCCCGGATCTCTTCGGCCGCTGGGCGCACGTGGTCGAAATAGTGGGCGCCGGCTTCGGTCAAACCAACGCTGCGGGTCGTGCGGTTGAAGAGCCGCACCCCCAGACGCTCCTCAAGCCCTTTGACCGCCTCGCTCAAAGAGGTCGGGGCGACGCCGAGTTCGGCCGCGGCGCGGGTAAAGCTCTTGGCCTCAGCGACCTTCACGAAGGCGACGATGCCACTGAACTGGTCGAGGCGCATTGTGAGGATATTCCAAATGGCCTTGTCGAACTATACGGGTTTTTCCGGTGAACAAAAAGCCTCATGGTGGGTCCGACGAATGGGCATCGCTGTTGCGACGGCTCGAACAGGCAAGGAGACAGGACTGATGACCAGGCTCGCTTCGCTCGCCGCCGGCGCTCTCCTGGCCGTGTCCGCCGCCCCCGCGAGCGGCGGTCCTCAGGAAGACCGCAACATCCAGCTGATCAAGGACTATTACGCAGCTTACGCGACCGGGAACCCGGAGGCCGTGCGGCCCTTCCTCGCGCCCGACATCGTGTGGCGCATTCCCGGCCACCATCCGCTCGCCGGCGACAAGCGCGGGCCGGAGGAAGTGGTCGCCTTCTTCCGCGGCTTGGCCGACGGCAAATTTAGGGCTGAGCCGATCTTCTTCCAGGCGCAGGGCGACCTCGTCGTCGACATCCATCGCGGCTGGTCGAACGTCGGCTCAGGTCCCGAGATCGACCAGCTCTACGCCCTGATGTTTCGCATCAGGGACGGCAAGATCGCCGAGGCACAGAATTTTTTGACCGACATGTACCAGTCGGACGCCTTCTACTGGACGCACTACCCGCTGAAGCCACTGCCCGGCCGACTGGCGGACGACCGTTGAGGCGGCGGCCTTCCTAAATCCGTTTCTCGCTCCAAGCCAAAGGAGACTCGCGATGTTGAAAATCCTGACGCTAGCCGCGGCAACCGCCGTCGCGCTCGGCTCCAGCGCCTTCGCCGCACCGCGCGTCGAGCGCGTCACTTTCGCCTCGCACAGTGAGCAGATCGTCGGCGATCTCTATCTGCCCGAGGATATGGACCCGGCGAAAGCTCGGCCCGCGCTGGTCGTGACCGGCGCATGGATGACGGTGAAGGAACAGATGGCCGCCCGCTACGCACGCGAGATGGCCGACCGTGGGTTCGTCGCCTTGACCTTCGATTTTCGCGGTTGGGGCGAGAGCGGCGGCGCTCGGCGTCAATACGAGGACCCCAGCGCCAAGATCGCCGATATCGAAGCGGCGGTCGCCTATCTCGCAACCCGGCCCGAGGTCAGCAAGGACAGCATCGGAGGGCTCGGCATTTGCGCCAGCTCCGGCTATATGGTCACTGCCGCCGCTAAAGATGCCGGGATCAAGTCGGTCGCCTTGGTCGCGCCCTGGCTGCACGATGCCGAGGTGGTCGAGCAGACCTATGGCGGCAAGGACGGGGTCGCCAGGCTTGAAGCCGCGGGCAATGCGCCGAGGCCGCCTATCGCCGCACCGGCAAGCAGGCACTCCTGCCCGCCGCCAGCCTTACCGACCAGCGGGCGAACATGTTCAAGGTGCCCTACTACACCGAGCCCGATCGCGGCATGACCCCAGCCTGGCGCAACGAGGCCGATCCGGCCTTCTGGCGCGGCTGGCTGACATTCGATGCGATCCAGGCTGCTCCGCGCCTGCATCGGCCCTTCCTGATGGTGCATAGCGAGGCGGCTGCCATCCCGCAGGGTGCGCACAAATTTTACGCGCGACTGACCGGGCCGAAGCAGGAACTGTGGCTCGACAATGTGACCCAGTTCGATTTCTACGACGGCGCCGCGCCGGTGGAGGCGGCGACCGACGCCGTCGCCGCGCATTTCCGCACCACGCTGGGCAGTGCAGGGGAGGCAGGACAATGAGCCCCGTCACCCGCCGGCACGTCTTGGCCTCGGCAGTTTTCGCCGCGACGTCTACCGCCAGCTGTGCGCTGGCCTTGAGCACCACGCAGTCCACGGCTGCGCTGACGGTCGAAGACAGGACCGCCATCGCCGAGGCAGTGGCGGGGATCGGCCTTTATGCCGATTTGCGCGAATGGAACCGGATCAAATCCTATCTCGCGGCCCGCGTCACGACCGACTATACGAGCCTTTTCGGTGGCGAGGTTGCGACCAGCGACCGCGACGCGCTGATTGCTCAGTGGCAAGGCCTGCTGCCGGGCTTCGACGCCACCCAGCACCTCATCACCAACATCGTTATCGAAGGCGCGGGCAAGGATGCGGTTGCGCGCAGCCACGTCCGCGCGACCCACTGGTTCGACACCCGGTTCTGGACGGTCGGCGCCAGCTATCTACACCGGCTGGTGCGGACGCCCGAAGGCTGGCGCGTCAGCGCCATCGCCATCCGCCGCCTGTACGAGGACGGCGACCGCGCCGTGCTGGCCGCCGCCGCTGACCGGGTGAACGCGGCGGCGAAGTGAGCAGCCGGCTGGCAGCCACCACTGTTGGCAGCTACTGGCGCAACACCGTGTTCTTGGCGCCTTCTTCGACCTGGTCGATGACCAGCAGCTTGACCGGATCGGCGCCGACATTGGTGGCCTGATGCCACTGCCCGATCATTTCGATGATGAAATCGCCTGACTTATATGTGGTGCTCTTGCCGGTCTCGACATTGGTGACCTGAAGCGTCCCACCCTGGACATAGGCATAGCGGGGAAACGGGTGCTTGTGGACCGGCAAGGTCGCGCCCGGCGCGATCTCAAAGGACGAAACCAGGACCTGCACGTTTTTCTGCGGAAGCGTGATCGGCTGGCCGGACGCCGTCTCGGTGCGCGAGGCAAGCGGGGTCACGACAACCGGGGTGCCGCTGGCGTCCAGCGCGTGCGCGACGGTTGCGGACAGGGCTGCCGCGAGCAGCAGCTTCGTCGATATCAGAATTTCTCGCATGATTTCCCCCCACCACTTCACCATCGCTCAGCAAATTTCCGCGCGCAAGCGTCTCCTTTTGGGAGCACTCCAGCCGCCTCTCCTGAACATGCCAGGCGTCATGCCGCGCGTCGCCCGGAACGTGCGGGAAAGGTGGCTCTGGTCGGCGAAACCTGCCGCGATGGCGGCATCGGCGAGGCCGAGCCCCTGTTCTATCAAGGTGCTGGCGCGACGCAATCTCCGGTCGCGGATATAGGCTGCGGGCGTCAGGCCAATCGCCTTCTTGAAATCCCGGATGACCTGGAACCGGGTGACGCGCGCGGCGTCGGCAAGCCGCTGCAGGTCAAGTTGCGAGCCAAGTTCGCTTTCGACAAGATCCTCGTAGAGCGAGAACCTCTGTCGCGATCCCGAGCTTTCGATCGCTTCGGTTCGCCCTCTCCAATCGCCGTGCCGTACGATGAGATGCCTCAAGGCGACGAGCAGCGACGCCTCGGCTTTCGTTGCGTCCCGGGACGTAGAACCTTCATGCGCCGCCGCCAACGCTGCGGCGAGATCGCTGTCCTCGATGATCGCGTCCGAGAAGACCGGATCGCCATCTCCGCCCAGCTCGCGGGCGAGTCCCGCCATCAGCGGCACCGACGGATAAAACGTCCGGTAGGCCCAGCCTCCATCCGCACCTTGTTCTCCGTCATGCCACTCCTCGGGGTTCACAATGGCAATGCTGCCTGCCGGAGCAAGAACGCTGCGGCGTCCGATGCGGATGCGTTCGCAGCCAGCTGTGATCAAGGCGATCACATAGGTTGGATGGGTGTGCAACTGGTAGCGATGCTGTGTAAAGCGCGCCTTGAACAGGCCAAGGTCAGGGAAACAGGGATGGCGCCAGTATTTCCTGGTCTCGGTCGCGTCCACGTCTTTCTCTCTGCTGCGGTCAATCTGGTTCAAGACGCCTCTTGTGCGACCTTCTAATCGTGATCCCGGATCAAACCGCCCTTTGCCGGCATGGAAGGAGAGCGTCGTGCTGCATAATGACCCCATCGCTGCCTTGACGCCAGAGGTTATAGCCTGGCGCCACCACATCCATTCCAATCCCGAACTCGGATTCGATGAGAACGAAACGGCACGTTTCGTTGCCGAGAAACTGCGCGCCTTCGGCTTCAATGAGGTGCATGAGGGGATCGGCGGCACCGGGGTTGTCGGCGTCCTGCGCAGCGGCACGGGCACGCGCGCCATCGGTCTCCGCGCCGAGTTGGACGCGCTTCCGGTCGTCGAGAGGACCGGCTTGCCCTATGCCTCCAGGAATGAGGGCATAATGCACGCCTGCGGCCATGACGGCCACACCGCCATGCTGCTCGGCGCCGCCAGACTGCTCAGCCAATCCCGCGCCTTCGAGGGCATCGTCTACTTCATCTTCCAGCCAGCCGAAGAAAACGAAGGCGGCAGCTTGCGCATGATCGAAGACGGCCTGTTCAGGCGTTTCCCAGTCGAGGCGATGTATGCCGTCCACAACTGGCCGGGCGTCAGACTGGGGACGATCGCCGCTCGCGTCGGAGCGCAGATGGCCGCCGTCGACAATTTCGAACTGACCTTCGAGGGTCTTGGCGCGCATGCCGCCATGCCGCAGCTCGGCGACGACCCGATCCTGGCCGCGGGCGCCTTTGTCCAGGCCGTCCAGCGCATCGTCAGCCGCTCGGTCGATCCGCAAAGCGCGCTGGTTGTCAGCCTCACGCAGATCCATGGCGGCAATGTCGGCAACATCGTGCCTGGCAAGGTCTGGCTGCAAGGCACCTGCCGCTTTTTCGAGCCCGGTTATTCCGATCATTGCGAGAAGCTGATCGGCGAGATCGCCGGGGGCATTGCCGCAGCCCATTCGCTCAAGGCCACGCTCGACTACAAGAAGGGCTATCCGCCGCTCATCAATACGGCGATTGCCACGGCCCGCGCCGTCGAGGCGGCCGCCGCCACCGTCGGGAGGGAGAATGTCACGACCGAGTTCAGCCCGAGCCTCGGCTGCGAGGATTTCGCCTTCATGATCCGCGAGGCAGGCGGCTGCTACGCGTGGATCGGCGTCGGCGATGTCGGTCCCGGCGAGGGGCTGCATGGCGATCGCTATGTATTCAATGACGAGATCGTGCCGACGGTGTTGCGCTACTACGTCAATCTGGTCGAGCAGACGCTTCCCGCCTCGTGAACCGTCAGAGGGAAAACTGATGGCTCAGCGAGAAGTGCCGATCTGAATGCGATTCGTGGGCCATAAGCCGGGAAACAGTCTTGCGCGACACCAACCCGACGCATCTCACCCGGCTGTGGCCACGACTTGCGTTACGTGAACGGGATTTTCAAGCACTGCCTGCGCGGTATCGGCCTGGTTTTCATCGACGCTCGCCATCACAAAAATGACGCCTTGTACAACGTTTGGCTCACCCGGCTTTTTGGCAAGATCGGCAGATGCCCCGAGAAGCCTGCCAGCAAAGCCGCCACAGGCCGCACCGACGAGGATCATGCCAGCCGCCGCTCCGACAGGATCAATGCCGGTGGCTCCAAAAGCACCCAGGCCGATTAACAGACCAGCAGCCGCGCCAAGCGCGGCACCGCCCGGACCGCTCAGGACAGCGCCGATTTCGTCGTCGTAGGGTCCGATGACGCTGATCTGTTCGTGAGAAACTCCTGCCGCCTGAAGCGCGGCAACGGCACGCGCTGCCTGGTCGTGGGAATCGAAAAGTTTGCTGATTGTTCGCATTTTGACACTGCCCATAGCACAGTCGCCCGCCGCTCATTTCGAAGCGGCGGGCGTCTCCTCCCCAAGTCGTTCAGATCACCGAATGATTTTGACGATCTTGCGTGTGCCTGGATCAACGATAACGGTCTGATTGTCGACGACTACATAGCGGTATTCGACGTCGGGAACTTCATGAAGCTCGACCGTATCGGGTAGCGTTGAGCCGATATTGAGCTCCACCCCAGGGATCTTCACCGAGGCGAGCGGCTGCTTTTCCACATATTCCCTGATGACGGTCTCCTGCTCAGGCGCGATGATCACGTCCTGAGCGGCAGCGGCGCCTATACCTGCCAGTAGTAGAAACCCCGCGGCTACAGTGGAAAGTCGCATTTTCATAGTTGCCTCCTTTATGATGTGACTTTAGCTGAGCTCTTTTGGCATCATCTTCGCGCCAGACTCATCGAAACATCAGGCCGCTGCAAATGTTCCTTGGCTGGGCTTCGGTCCGATCCGAGAAGCCTTGCCATTGGACTTAAGTCTGACCTGCCGCGCGCATGGGTCCGGCTATCGATCCGCCCGGAACCGCGACCGCTCGCACTCGTTCGCCGCAAGTTCATGGGAGGAGTTCAAGGAGAGGAGTGTCCAACACCCTCATCCAGCCTGTTTCCAACCGACATTCAGACCCCGTGTTAGGCTTCGCCAGGAGAAAGGAAATGGCCGACAACAAGTGCAATCGAGACTTCCTCGACCACGACCGCCTGTCGGTGGACGAGTATTACGAAGTGGAACATTTCGCACGAGAAAATGGCGTTTCGCCCAGCCAGGTCAGCAAGCTGATCAAAAAGAACGGCAACGATCGGATGACCCTTACTCAAGCAGTGAGAGCCTTGCGCGACCGGAAGTGAAAAACCCGCCGCATCTTCCGCCGCGCGGGCGATCATGCGTTGCACCATCTGTGCCGAAGGATCGAAAGCATCGGAGTTGGCGCGTCATGGCTTGCTGCCTCGCTCAACGAGGGCAGTGGAGTTTATGCGAAAAAACCCGTCGGGTGCGGTTTCCGTCCAGCCCGTAAAGCCCTAAGTTCCCTAGCGATTGATCAGTTGCAGATCAAAGATGGCGTCGCTTAGCGTCGTTCGACGACAGATTGGCCGGTTCTCTCGAATCATGCCGCTGGCGCGACGCGCCGCCGACCGGGCCGTTGGGGATATGGCGCCATACAGAGCGACAAGACTGATCGATCGATGGAATGCACTGTCGCTGGCCGCTCAGTTTCTGCTCGCCGGCGGGCTATTCTCGCTGTCGGCGATGATCGTGGTGGGAATTTCCGTGACAAGCCAGATAGAAGCCGCGGTCACCCGGAACTCGGCTTCTGCGACCGCTCTTTACGTCGACAGCGTTGTCGCGCCGCTGCTCCCCGACATGCGCAAGAGCGAAGTGCTCGACGAGAGCGTTGCCCACGCGCTGGATGAAACGCTGGGACAAGGCGCACTCGGCACAAGGCTCGAATCCTTCAAGCTCTGGCGCCGCGACGGCACCATCCTCTATTCAACCAATAAAAATTTGGTCGGGAAGCGCTTTCCACTCAGCGACAATCTCCGGGCCGCATTCGCAGGCGACATAGTTGCTGAATTGGACAGGCACTATGATAACCAGGCTGAGAGGGACAGCGGCTTGCATCTTCTTGAAATCTTTAATCCGATGCTTCAGCCGTGGTCGGGCGAAGTCGTGGCTGTTTTGGAATTCGACGAGATCGCCACCGATTTTGAAAAGGACCTCCGGCAGGCACTCGTTCGGACCTGGTTCGATGTCGCAGCCGTCACCGCTATTTTCTTCCTCGGGCTCTCGGCGATCGTTTTTCGTGGCAGCCGCACGATTCGTTCCCAGAGCCGCTCATTGAAGCAGCGCATTGCCGAACTTTCCGAACTGGTTGTTCAAAACAGAATGTTGAGACTGCGGGTGCAGCGTGCCTCGCAGCGCGCTACGGCGCTTAACGAACGTTACCTCAGGCGGATCGGCGCGGACCTGCACGACGGGCCGGCGCAACTGGTTGCCCTCGCGGCGCTGGGGATCGACAGCCCCGTGCTTGCCGATTCTGCCACGCCGGCTGCGGCGCGCGCACGGGAATTGCAGGCAGTCAAAGCCAATTTGGACGATGCGATGCGAGAAATCAGGAATGTCAGCAAGGGCCTTATGCTGCCGCATGTCGAGAATGCCGAGTTGACGGAAATCCTCGAGCTTGCCGTGCGAGCACACGAAGGGCGAACCGGCGTCAAAGTGATGCTGTCCATGACCGGGGGACACACACCCTTGTCACCAGCGGCCAAGATCTGCATCTTTCGCTTCATTCAGGAGGCGCTGAACAATGGCTTCCGCCACGCCGGGGGTGCCGGTCAATCGGTCGCGAAACATTTCGACGGGGAGCGCGTTTCTATCGAGGTTTCCGACACCGGCCCAGGTTTCGACCCGAAGATCATCCACCCTGAAAGGCTGGGGCTCATCGGGCTGCGTGAGCGGGTAGAAAGCCTCGGCGGCCAATTTAGTGTAACATCTTCACAGAATGGCACGGTGGTGAAAATGGTTCTCAACATAGTTGAAATAGGACAGGCGTGATGGCAGCGGCCATAAAGCTCGCCGTCATCGACGACCATCCGCTGTTCAGGGAGGGCGTCGTGCGCACTCTCGAGCAGATCGGCGGGTTCGAGATCGTTGCCCAAGGCAGCAGTAGAGATGACGCCTTGCGGATATCGGAAGACCAGCAGCTCGATATTCTCCTGATGGACATCTCGGTGCCTGGAGGGGGCCTCAGCGCGATCGAACCGGCTCTGGAGCGGCACCCGGATCTGAAAATCGTGATGCTGACCGTTTCGGAGGAAAACCAGCACGTCATGACCGCCTTGCAGAGCGGGGCAAGAGGCTATGTCCTGAAGGGTGTCGGGTCGAGAACCTTGGCCGCGATACTGCGCACGGTGGCGTTGGGCGAACGGTATGTTTGCCCGCAATTGTCGGCGCGCGTGTTGGTCGACCTGTCTATCCAGTCAACCGCGACCGCGAAAGTTGACGTGCTGGCCGAGCTCACCAATCGTGAAAGAGAGATACTGACGCTCGTTGCCGCGGGATTGAGCAACAAGCGGATCGGTCTTCAGCTGAATCTGCACGAGAAAACCATAAAGCATCACATGACGCGAATCCTCGCCAAGCTCAATGTGAGCAACCGGACCGAAGCCGCGATGACATTGCGCGACGCGACCGAGCATCAGCATCCGCCTGCCCGCCATCCTGCGTGAAGCAAGGTAGCCTGCGGCCTGTGAACTCGTCATCACTCGATCATGGCGAGCAGTCTTGCCCGATCGGAGTTCGTTGCCTGCCGGCGAATGATGGTACGGCCCATGGCATCCCGCATTTCATAATGGCCGCCGTCGATGCGCTCGCTGAGCCCGTTGGAATGCACCACACCCACACTTGCCCCGCGCACTTCGATCCGGTCTCCAGTGGTCGCGTTGACATAAACTTTTGGCTTGTTGCCGGGGGTTACCGCGGCAACTGGATTTGCCGGGGGATTGCCTTTCGATGATTTTGATTTGCCCTTGCCCGCGTTGGCATTGGAGTTCGAACTCCCTGGAGTTCCAGCGTTTCCAGAGTTCCCGGGGCTTCCAGCGTTCCCGGAGTTTCCAGAGTTTCCGGAGTTCCCAGCGTTCCCAGAGTTCCCTTGTGCCTGGGCCGCCTGCGGGCTAAGCGTCAGGGACAGGCCGTCCTGTGCCACACGGTAGGGGCTCACGACGAGAGCCAAGGCCGATGCGCTGAGGCAAATGGCGACGCGAAGCCTTCGAAGAGATTTGAGCCTGGGCTGCGATTGAGGGCACGCAGGCCGCGCATTCATCCTGGCGAGAACTCTTGTCTCACGGAGCCTCAGGCGTTGCGGCCGTATCGCGTCTGTGATCAATGAATTTGCCAATAGCACGCTAGAATATCCTCTGACCGTCTTGGTCTGCGTCGCGTTTCTACCTGTTTCGAATTCGAGCCAATCCTCTGTACTTTGCACCAGTTTATCACGCTTTCGCCATCATCAGGCGGTGTCAAGACCCACCAGTCTCAGGGGGAGAAACCGGTGGGTCTCGCTAGCGCAGGAAGGGACTCATTACTGCGCAAGTGTGTTGCCTTCATTGGTCGACCCCATCAGCCGACAATAAGCCCGACGGCTGCGACCCCGAATACCAAGCCAAATACCGGAAAAAGCAGCCAACGTGCCTGGTGAATGCTGGGATCCATAGCAGCCTCCTGTCACGGGTTGGCACCGCAACGACGCCTGCAGGAGCTCGGTTCCTGAAAACTCTCCCATCTGGGCTTTTGCCATAGCAGTCCCGGACCAAAGCACTGCTTGCGCCAGCCAATGGTCGGCTAGCGGGCAGACTGAAGTCCTAATCTCGGGCCCCTTTCGAACATGAAGGGCACTCCTGCGCGGGCTCGCCATCGCCATCGCCGTTTATGGTGTACACAGCTGTTTCGCGGTGAACATCGGATTGAAGCTTTTCCTCCAGATGACAATGGATCTCTGGAACTTCGAGGCGTCCGCGCCGGCCTTCTTTGTTCATCACGTGGCGATTGTCGGGATGTGCGCGTGCTTGGCCCACTACGCCATGAAATGGATCCAGGAGAGGAAACGCAGAACAGCCCGGCCTCAGGTTGATTCGCACATGGTCAGTGCCAAAGCCGGTCCATAGTGACCAAAAGGGCGGGTCGACGCGATGTCCGCTTTCTGGCGCATCCACGACTGCAGATGGGGGTAGGGTGGTTAGCCCAAAGTCACGTGGGATGGATCGGCTGGCATCCGGCCCATCCTTCTGTGGAGGTGGTCCGCACCTTTCCTTACGACGGATCGGCGGCTGCTTCTCTGACGGCCGCTCCTTCGCGCGCAGCCGTCGCAGCCGTCTTGGTGCGCGGACGCGCGTTGCGCACTCTTCGGCGCTCTGATCCGTTTTCCAGCGCGAAGCTGAACTGCGCAGTCCGACCGGAAGTCCCAACTTGTGGCCCGATAACAGAGTTCACAACTCTCTGCTGGTCAAAAGCCTTCAAAGACGCCATCATGCAATAAAAATTGCGAGGATGTGCATCGTGGAACAGAAGGTCGAGGCTCCCAAGGACTATGAGGATCTCATCCGCGTGATTCACGACCGGTATGACGGGATGAGCAAGTCGTACCAGAAGATTGCGTTGTACCTCACCCAAAATCCGAATGACGTCGCGGTGCGATCGGTGAACTCGATCGGGGAAGGCAGCGGCGTTCACGCGTCAAGCTTCGTCCGCTTTGCTCAAGCACTGGGGTACGAGGGGTTCAAGGACCTGCAGAGCCTCTTCCAGAAACGATTGTCCACCGCGGCTCCCGGCTTCGAAGCCCGTGTCAAGGCTTTGGAGAAGGAACTGGGCGAGCGGACGGATCGCAGCGAGATGGGATTCATGCACGATTTGGTCGTCCGTGACATCGCGTCCCTGAAAGAGATGCTCACCGCTATTCAACCCCAGGATCTGGCGGAAGCCGTTAGCCTGCTCGAGAAGGCCGATGTCGTCTATCTGATGGGGCAACTTCGCTCGGCACCGGTGGTCGAACTCCTTCGCTATATACTGACCATGCTGGGCAAGCGCTGCGTGCTCCTGGATCCGGGCGGCGGGCTGGCCACGCATATTGCCCGCGTGATGCAGAAGACGGACCTGCTGTTTGCGGTCTCGTTTCGCTTCTACGCGAACGAAGTCGTCAATGTCGTGGAAGAAGCCGCGGGGAGAGGTATACCGATCGTGGCGATCTCGGACAGCACGCTGTCTCCCTTGGCCAAGAGCGCGCGCGTTCTCTTCGCCGTGCCGGAGCACGAATACACTTTCTCCCGGTCGCTTGCTGCACCGATGTGTCTTGCGCAGGCACTGACCGTAGCCTTGGCGGCGCGCATACAGAACAACGCCGTGGATCCTCGGATTCCGACAGTCACAGGGCAATAGCTGATCTCTTTCGCCGCAGACACTCATGACCTCTGATCCAGCGCCCGAAACCGGCCGTCCGATTGGCAAACTCGCGATCTCCGGTCCTGCGTGTAAGCGCAGTTCGGTTTGTGGCTGCACAATTGGCAATGAAATTTGCATTCTGGACGATATCAAAAAAATTGTTGCCAAGTTCGTTGACTCACGGAATATTGCGAAATAGCGTATCGGCAATGAATGTTGCAGAAGTCGGCAATCCCTCACTCCGTGGTGTACCACCGCAGCACCCGAGCTGCTGTCTGGTGACGCGCTGTTCCATGGGAGGAGGCGCGGATCGATCTACGCGGTCTGCTCGGCGCGCTTGTGATCGGCTTGGTACAAAACGGGCTGAACCTGATGGGTGTAGAGAACGACATCTGCCTTATCGTGACGGGCCTGCTGCTCGTCCTAGCCGTCTCGATCGACAAGCGGATCGAAAAAGCGATGGGACAGCAGAGTTTCTGATTTCCGGACACTGGATTAATAGATGAGTGCTATCCGCTTTTCCATCAACCGAACCTGCTCGCCCCAGATGACGCTCGCTCAGTTCGTTACGTTCGCGCAGACTGTCGGCGTTGAGGCTGTCGAAGTCCGCAATGATATCGCCGGGCGCGAATTCGCGAATGGGATGGACGCGACCAGCTTGCGGGCGGTTCTCCTGGACGCCGGCTTGAAACTCGCGTCGATCAACGCGCTTCAGCGCTTCAACGATTGGACCGGCAGCCGTGCCGAAGAGGCGCTGCAATTGATCCGATATGCTGCCATGCTGGGCGCGCCGGGGATCGTCATGTGTCCCGTCATAGAAGCCGACCATGGTTGGTCCGAGGCTGAACTCGAGCTGAAACTGCGTCACTCGCTTCGTATGTTGCGGCCAATGTTTCTCGATCATGGCATCATCGGCTTTGTCGAGCCCCTCGGCATGAAGGCCAGCACGATGAAGCTGCAAGAAACGGCCGTGGCGGCGGTGAGCGACATCGACGGCTGGAATGCCTTCCAGATCTGCCACGATACTTTTCAGTTCTTTCGCTGTGGCGACACGCGGATGTTTCCCGAACATATCGGGCTGGTCCATATCTCTGGCATCATGCGGCGCGATCTGCCGCCCCACGAATTGACGGAACCCGATCGAGGGTTTGTCTCCGCCGGGGATCGTGCGGGCAATGTCGAGCAGCTTCGCAAGCTTATCGCAGGTGGATACGAGGGATACGTGTCCATAGAGCCCTTCGATCCCGCCGTTCAGCAGGACCCCGAGATTGCTGCTCGCCTGAAAGCCAGCATCGACTATGTATCTGGCGCCGTGGGCATTACCGGAACGGTCTCAGGCGTCTTGGCTTGAGCGCGCCGACGGCGCACCTTAAAGGCGCGCCCAATGAACCGGTTCGGCGCGACACGGTTGCGCTGACTTCAGAGAGTGAGCGGCTTTTCAGGCACCGCCATAGCGCCGGATGCAGCGCCTAGGACCGTCTGGTCGTAATCCACCACCGAACCTGTCATGAGCCCGGCATCGTCCGAAACAAGGAAGTTTACCGCCCGCGCGACCTCGCGGGGGTCGATCAGGCGCCCGAAGGGCAGGTTTGCAATCGCTTTCGCTTCCCAATCGGGATCGCCCGTCTCACTCGCCTGTAACTCCCGCTCATGGTCGGAGGCCATCCAGCCGACATCCAGCTGGTTGACGCGGATGCGGTTCTTCATGACGGAAAACGCTGTATTGCGGGTCAGCGTTGCCAGCGCCGCCTTGGTAGCACAGTAGACGTTGATGAAGGGCTGGCCGGCATGTTCCGAGATCGAGCCGATGTTGCAGATCGCACCCTCAATGCCATTGCGGATCATGTGCCTGATGGCCTCCTGCATGAGGAAATAAGGTCCGCGCACATTGACGGCGAACAGCGCGTCGAAGAGTTCGGGCGAGGTATCGAGGATAGTGCCACGGTCCGTGCGGGCACCGGCGTTCACCAGCACATGGATATTGCCGTAAACGCGCTCGGCCTCCGCGATCACGTGTCGGCAATCCTCGACTTTGCCGAGATCGGCCTCGACAAAATGGACCGGCACGCCGGTGTCGCGCGTGATCGCCTCGGCCACGGCACGGCCCTTCGCTTCGTTGCGGCCGAGCGTCACGAGACCCGTAGCGCCGGCCTCCGCTAGCCGGCGCGCGATGGCCGCTCCCAACCCTTGCGTCGAGCCGGTGACGACACAGACCTTTCCATCCATCCGGTTCATGCGTTCAGCCCTCCACCGTGTAGCCAGCCGCGGCCATCACACGCAGCAATTCCTTGTGTCCGATCTTCGCCATTTCGAGCGGCGGACTTTTGACGGGATCCTGCTCGGCTTCAACGACGAACCAGCCTTCGTAGCCGTAGCTCGCCAAGCGCTTGACGATCGCCTCGAAGTCGAGCGAGCCGTCACCGGGCACGGTGAAGGCTCCCTTGACCACCGCATCGAGGAAACTTTTCCGGCTGCGGTCGAGCCCGTCCACGACCGCCTGGCGGATGTCCTTGGTGTGGACATGCGAAATGCGGGCGTGGTGCTTGTCGATTACTCGCAGCACGTCGCCACCGGCAAAGGCCATGTGGCCGGCATCGTAGAGCAGGGGAAGACCTTCGCCGGAATGCTTCATCAGCAGATCGACGTCCTCTTCGCTTTCGATCGGCGCGGCCATGTGGTGGTGGTAGGAAATCGGCATGCCCTGGTCGGCGCACCATTCGCCGAAAGCGGTGAGCTTGCGGCCATAGGCTTTGATCTGTTGCTCGTCGAGACGCGGGCGCATGGCGAGCGGCGTTCCGCGGTCGCCCTGGATGGTGCGGCCCGTCTCGCCATAGACGATGCAGGGCGCGCTGGTCGCCTTGAACAGCTCCATCTGCGCGGCGATGCGGTCCTTCTCTTCATCGATGTCGCCAACCAGCAAGCGACCGGAGAACCAGCCGCCGCAGACGCTCATGCCGTGCTGCCGGAGGATGGGCTCAAGCACCGCCGCGTCCATCGGGAAGCGGCGGCCAGTCTCCATGCCGGTAAAGCCGGCCTCACGGGCCTGCCGCAGACACTCCTCCAGCGAAACGTCGTCGCTCAATTCGGGGAGATCATCGTTCCACCAGGCGATCGGCGCGATGCCAAGCTTGGCTCTCATCTTCTTCTCCTATCATCATTCCAGCCGCTTCCGCCGACTGTTGGCGCCACGAAAAAAATACTGCCGGAACAATGCTCAGGGAGTGTCGCATCGTTCCGGCAGAGGACGCCCCAAGGGGCGCCCGGTAAACTTAGACACCTATGCGCTGCCGTTTGCGGCCTTCGGCTTGCACGGAATGGGCCTCCCGAACCTCGGCCCGCTCGCTGACCTGCGGTACGCCGACGTCCCACCATGCGTCGCCGGGCGTCCAGGTGAAGGCGTCGGAAACGATGGTGATTACAGTGGTGCGATCCGTCCCTTTGGCCCACTCCACCGCCTGGCCGAGATCGGCAAGGCTTTCGACACGCCGCGTCAGCGCCCCCATGGCTTCCGCGTGCTTGGCGAAGTCGACCGAGAAGGGCTCCTTGACCCGGCAGTCCTTGATCAGGTTGTTGAAGGAGGCGCCGCCCTTGGCGTTCTGCAGCCGGTTGATCACCGCATAGCCGCCATTATCGCAGACGACGAGGATCATCTTGTGGCCGGCGAGCACCGAGGAATAGATGTCGGAGTTCATCATCATGTAGGTGCCGTCGCCGATCATGACGATCGGCGTGCGGGTGGGGTCGGCCATGGCCGCCCCCCAGCCGGCAGAGATTTCATAACCCATGCACGAGAAGCCGAACTCGCAGTCGAAGGTATTCGGCTCCTTCACCCGCCAGTTCTTCATCACCTCACCGGGAAGTCCGCCGGCCGCGGTGATCAGCAGGTCGCGTTCGCCGGCTTTCGCGTTAACCACGCCGACCACCTGTGCGTAGGTCGGAACCGGGTCGTTGGTCGGCTTCTGGAAACCGTCGAGCAAGGTGTTCCACTTGGCGAATTCGCCCTTGCCCTTGTCGGTCCAGGTTTTTTCCGCCTTCCACCCGCCGAGGGCGGCTTCGAGTTCGCCCACTGTCTCCAGCGCATCGCCGACGACGGCGAGTGCCCGGTGCTTGGTGGCGTCCCAGCGTGCGGCGTTGATGGAGACGAACTTCGCATCGGCGGAGAAGGCGCTCCAGGATCCGGTGGTGAAGTCCATGAGCCGTGTGCCGACGGCGATGATCAAGTCGGCTTCCGCCGCCAGCGCGTTCGCCGATGTCGATCCGACGATGCCGATAGGGCCCACGTGGGCGGGATGGTCGTGCGTGACGGTGCCCTTGCCGGCGATGGTTTCAGCGAGCGGTAGGCCGCGCGCCTCGGCGAATTTCGCAAGGGCGGCCTCGGCACCGGAGTAACGCACGCCGCCGCCGGAAATGATCAAGGGGCGCTTGGCCGTCTTGAGAAGCCGCGCCGCCTCTTCGAGGCGGGCACGATCCGGCCGGGGGCGGGGAATTGCGTGGACCGTGGGCTCGAAGAACGCTTCGGGATAATCCCAGGCGATCTCCTGCACATCCTGCGGCAAAGCGATGAAGGCCGGCCCGCAATCGGCCGGATCAAGCAGCACCGCAACCGCCTGCGGTAGCGACGAGATGATCTGCTCGGGATGGACTATGCGGTCCCAGTAGCGCGTGACCGCCTTAAAGGCGTCATTGACGTTGATGGTCGGGTCGCCGAAGTGCTCGACCTGCTGCATGACTGGATCGGGCCGGCGATTGATGAAGGTGTCGCCGGAGAGCAGCAGCACCGGCAGCCGGTTCGAATGGGCGACACCCGCTGCCGTCACCATGTTCAATGCTCCCGGACCGATCGACGTGGCGGCCACCATGATTTGGCGCCGGCGCTTCGCCTTCGCAAAACCGATCGCCGCGAGCGCCATTGATTGCTCGTTCTGACCACGCCAGGTCGGCAGCACATCCTTCACGGCTTCGAGCGCTTCGGAAAGGCAAGTCACGTTGCCGTGCCCGAAGATGGCGAAGACGCCCGGAAAAAGCGGAACTTTCTTGCCGTCGACGACCGTGAACTGGTTGCACACATAGCGCACGAGCGCCTGCGCCATGGTCAGACGGACGGTGGACCTGATCATCTTTGTCTCCTCCCTAACGACGGTCTTTCCAACTCTATACGGAATGCCTATTGACAAATCAATATGTTTGCAACGATCATTGCAAAAATTCAAACCGGGAGGATTTCTTGCTTAGGATTGCTGTGCTCGGCTGTGGTCGGATCGGCAGGATGCATGCGGCAAACATCGCTGCGCATCCTCGTGCGGAACTGGCCACCGTATATGACATCGACGAATCGTCCGCGGAGACTGTCGCGGGGCGGCACGGCGTTCGCGCTTCTGGGTCGGCCGACGAGGTATTTGCCTCGGCGGATGTAGATGCGGTGCTTGTCGCGACGGTGACTGACACGCATGCCGATTACATCGAAAAGGCGGTAGCCACTGGCAAACCCGTGCTCTGCGAGAAGCCAATCGACCTCAGCCTCGAACGGGTCAACCGCTGCGCCGATGCCGTTCTGTCCAAGGGCGTGCCGATCCAGATCGGCTTCAATCGGCGTTTCGATCCCGGTCATCGTGCAGCCTGGAACGCCGCACGATCCGGCGAGATCGGCGAACTGCACCAGGTCATCATTACCTCGCGTGATCCCGGCATGCCGCCACGCGCCTACTACGAGGCTGCGGGCGGGCTCTTCCGCGACATGACGATCCACGATTTCGATCTCGCCCGCTTCATGCTGGGGGAGGAGCCAGAGGAGGTGTTCGCCATCGGCGGCCGGCTGATTGACCCGGCGATGATGGAGGAACTGAATGACTACGACAGTGTCATGGTCGTGATGCGGACCAAAAGCGGCAAGCAATGCCACATCAACAATTCCCGCACCTCAACCTATGGCTATGACCAGCGCGTCGAGCTGCTGGGCAGCATAGGCATGGTGATCAGCGGCAATCGCAAGCCCCACGAATTGCGCCACTACTCGGCCGCGCGCACGGAGGCCGCCGCGCCCTATCTGGATTTTTTCATCGAGCGCTACCGCGAAGCGTTTGATGCCGAGATCGATGCTTTCGTCACCTCCGTCGAGAAGGGCGAGCCGCCGGAAGTCGGCTTCGAAGACGGGCGCCGCGCCCTGATCCTAGCAGAGGCGGCGATAAAATCGGCGGTCGAAGGCCGCTTCGTGAAGGTCAGCGAGATCGGATAAGTCATGTACGCGAATTACGGACTGTTCATCGACGGCAAGTGGCGCAAGGCATCCGACGGCGGGACGGTGCCGGTGATGAGTCCGGTAACGGAAAAGCCGCTCGGCGAGGCTCCGGTCGCCACCCGCGCGGACACGGAAGAGGCCATAGATAGCGCCTCCCGTGGGTTTTCATCCTGGAAATCCAAGGGTGGTTTTGAGCGCGCGTCCGCCCTGCATGCCATCGCGGACGAGATGATCCGCCGCAAGGATGAAGCCGCGCGGATGATCTCCAGCGAGACGGGCAAACCTGTTGCCCAGTCCGAGCGCGAATGGGGGCTCGCGGTCGATCAGTTCCGCTGGTACGCCGAGGAGGCCCGCCGGATATATGGGCGCGTCATCGAATCGCGCGTGCCCGGCGGTCGTTTCGAGGTTCTGCACGAACCGGTTGGGATCGCGGCCGCCTTCACCGCCTGGAACTTTCCGGCAGCACTGGTCGCCCGCAAGGTGGCGCCGGCGCTTGGCGCTGGCTGCTCGACCATCGTGCGGCCGTCAAGTCAGACGCCGGGCACGGCGATGCTGATGGTCGACTGCATCCGCGCCGGCAATCTTCCTGCCGGCACCGTCAGCCTGGTCGTTGGGCCCACGAGCACGACCTATGCGCCGATCATGGCTTCGCCGGCGGTGCGCAAGGTCTCCCTCACCGGCTCGACCCGCGTCGGCCAGCAGATGATCCGCGATGCCGCCGATACGGTGAAGAAGGTGTCGATGGAGCTTGGCGGCAACGCGCCGCTGATCGTCTTCGACGACGCCGACCTGGACGCCGCGCTCAGCGTTTCCGTCCCGACCAAATACGCCAATGCCGGGCAGGTTTGCGTGACTCCGGACCGTTTCTTCGTCCACGAAAGCCTGCACGACGCCTTCGTCGAGGGCTTCATGCAGCGCGCTAACGCACTGAAGCTCGGCGACGGGCTCGACCCATCCGTGCAGATGGGGCCACTCATCAATGCCGGCCGGCTGTCGGAGATTGAAGACATCGTGTCGGATGCCGTGAAGGCCGGCGCGAAACTCGTCGCCGGCGGGCGTCGCGCCGCGGCCTTCAATGCCGGCCATTTTCATGAGCCCACGGTCCTGACCGACGTCGCCGACGACATGCGGGTATTTGCCGAGGAGAATTTCGGCCCGATCGCGGCGATCACCCGGTTTTCCTCGGACGATGAGGCGCTGGAACGCGCGAATGCCTCGCCGATGGGACTGTCCGCCTACGCTTTCACGTCGAGCCCGAAGCGCGCGCGCCGCGCCGTTGCCGAAATGAAGGCAGGCATGGTCGGCATCAACAGCTTCGCTCTCGCCGCGTCGGAAGCGCCGTTCGGTGGCACGAATTATTCCGGAATGGGTCGCGAAGGCGGCAGCGAAGGTATCGGTGACTACCTCGACACCAAGCTTGCGCAGATCGTGTTCTGAGGAGGCCGCCTTGATCAAGAACAAACTCAAGCAGATCTGGGCCGAAGGCCGGCCCACGATCAACGGCTGGCTTTCGATCGGCAATCCATTCACCGCCGAGATCATGGCCGCGCAGGGCTATGACAGCGTGAGCATCGACGTCCAGCACGGCGCGCTCGACTATTCGATGCTGCTGCCGATGTTTCAGGCGATGCGTGCTTCCGGCGTGGTGCCGATGGCGCGTGTGCCGTGGCTGGAGCCGGGTATCATCATGAAGGTGCTGGATGCCGGCGCCTATGGCGTCATCTGCCCGATGGTGAATACGGCGGAACAGGCTGCTCAGTTCGTCAGCTACATGCGTTACCCGCCGGCCGGCCAGCGCAGTTTCGGGCCGACCCGCGCCAACTTCTCGGCGGGTGCCAACTACGCGGCCGAGGCCAATGACGAGATCCTGGCCTTCGCCATGGTCGAGACAGCCGAGGCGATGCGCAATCTCGATGCGATCGCCGCGACGCCAGGGCTCGACGGCATCTATGTCGGCCCCGCCGACCTCACCTTCAGCCTGCACCAGGGGCGCCTCGCACCGGGCTTCGACCGCGAGGAGCCGGAGATGATCGAGGCGCTGCAAACGATCGTCGCGGCCTGCAAGAAGCATGGCAAACGCGCCGCGCTCCATTGCGGCACGGCCGACTACGCCGCACGCGCCATCAAATGGGGCTTCGACATGACCACCGTCTCGGGCGACTCCCGATTGCTTGCCTCCGCCGCGCAGGCAAGTGTCGCCCGCTTCCGCGAATTGACGGGTGCGAAAGCCGTCCTGGGCGAAGCCGGCAAGGGAGGCTATTGATGCCTCACGTCCTGGTCGCGGGAAAGCTTCATCCGAGCGGTATCGATCTTCTCGATGCGTCGCCCGGCGTCACCTACGACTATGTCGAAGATGTCTCCGAACCAAGCTACGCACCTCTGATCGGCAAGGCCGATGGCCTCGTCATTCGCACCCAGCCCTTGTCGGCTCCGACCGTCGCACGCGCCGAGAGGTTGAAGATCGTCTCGCGCCATGGCGTCGGCTACGACGCTGTGGATCTGCCCTCCCTCAATCGGCGCGGGATCGCTCTCGCGATCGTCGGCGATGTGAACTCGGTGTCGGTGGCCGAGCACGCCATGATGCTGTTGCTGGCGGCAACCAAGCGGCTGATCCGCGCCGATCGTTCGGTCCGCGACAACGAATGGGGTTGGCGCAACCGGCTGGAGCCAAGCGAACTCGCGGGCAAGCGACTGCTGATCCTCGGGTTCGGCCGGATCGGCCGCCACCTGGCGCGCATGGCGGCGGCATTCGGCATGGACGTGCGTGCCTATGATCCATTCCTTGAGAGGCAAGGCTGGCCGGAGGGGCCGGTCGCGCCGGTGAGCGATTTGCAAACGGGACTCGCCTGGGCCGATGCGATCTCCGTCAACGTACCCAAGGCCGAGCGCCCGGTGATCGGCCCCGTGGAACTCTCGGCGATGAAGCCGACTGCCGTTCTCATCAACACAGCGCGGGGCGGTGTCGTCGACGAGGCGGCGCTGATTGCGGCGCTGCGAGCGGGGCGCATCGCAGCGGCCGGTATCGACGTCTTCGACGATGAACCACCCGCCGCGGACCATCCGCTCTTCGGCTTCGACCAGGTGATTCTGACGCCGCACATTGCCGGGCTCACCGCCGAGTGCGGCGAGCGCATGGCAATCTCGTCCGTGCAGAACGTGCTCGATTTTTTCGCCGGGCGGATCGACTCGGCGCTGGTGGTAAACGGAGCCGAGTTGAATGGCCGGTGAAAGACCTCAACTCAGAATCGGCCTGATCGGCACCGGCTTCATGGGCAAGACCCATGTGTTCGGCTTCGCCGCAGCGCAGCGTGTGTTTGATCTGCCCTACGAGCTGGTGCGCCACACGGTTGCTGACAGAACCGAGGACCTCGCCGCGCAGGCGGCGCAGGCCTTGGGTTTCGCGCGGGCGAGCGGGGACTGGAGGCGTCTGGTCGAGGACCCTGAGATCGACGTGATCGACATCACGGCGCCGAACGCCTTCCACAAGGAGATGGCGCTCGCCGCCATTGCCGCCGGCAAGCACGTCTATTGCGAGAAGCCGCTGGCCCCGCTTGCGGCGGATGCCCGGCAGATGGCCGAGGCGGCGGAAGCGGCCGGCGTCAGGACGCAGGTCGGTTTCAACTATCTCTGCAACCCGCTGCTCGCGCTAGCGCGGGAGATGATCCGCGAGGGCGAGTTGGGCGAGATCCGCAGCTATCGCGGCATTCACGCCGAGGACTACATGGCGGATGCGGAAAGCCCGTTTACCTTCCGGCACGATCCTGTCGGCGGTGGCGCATTGGCGGATCTGGGCAGCCATGCTCTGGCCACGGCGGAGTTTCTGCTTGGCTCGGTGGAACAGGTCCTCGGCGATTCCGTCACCGTCATAGCGAGCCGTCCGGACAGCGGAGGCGGGCGCCGGACCGTCGAGGTCGACGACATCGGTCGCGCGTTTCTGCGTTTTGCCAACGGTGCGTCAGGCAGCATCGAAGCGAGCTGGGTCGCCACTGGCCGCAAGATGCAGCACGATTTCGAGGTTTACGGCACAAAGGGGGCGCTCGTCTTTAGCCAGGAGCGCTTCAACGAGCTGCATTTCTACAACACGTCCGACCCCGGCGGCCGGCGTGGCTTTCGTCGCATCGAGGCTGGTCCGGATCACGATCCCTATGGACTCTTCTGTGTCGCACCGGGCCACCAGCTCGGCTTCAACGATCTGAAGGCGATCGAGGTGGCGCGGTTCGTCGATGCGATCGCCGGGAAGCGAGACGAGTTTTTCGGCTTCCGGGCCGGCCAACGCATTCAGGAAGTCGTGGAGGCAATTCAGGGCTCGGCGCGGGAGCGCAAGTGGCTGCGGACAGGCTGATGCAATGGAGAAATTGGCCGCCGCCCTTCGATGCGACTGAAATAAACGTTGCAAGTTGGTAGATTTTGCAATAGAGATTGCAGCGGGAGAGAGGTAGATCGGCTGTCTGCTCAAGCCGACGTCGCACAGGGAGAGAGCTTGTGGCTGTGCTAGACGTGCGAAGCGTCTCGAAATGCCTCGGTGCTATCAGCGCCGTGTTGGATATTAGCTTCGCGGTTGCTGCTGGCGCGGTGGTCGGCCTGATTGGTTGCCAGTTCTTGCAGCGCAGAATTCCCGCTTTTTTCGGTTTCAGCGACGCTGGCGTTGCCGGTCTGCTCCCTGCCGGGACCGGGATCCGCAGAAGGATCGAAGACGGATCCGCCGACACTGGGTTCGGGAGAGAGCAGCCACTTCGCACCAAGCAGAATTCATGACGACCGCAAATCATGAATCCGTCACCAGGACGGTAACAAGGAGGAACATAACATGAAGGTACTCAAGGCAGCCCTCATGGGCGCTGCCGCTGCTGTGATCGGATTTGCCGTGACCACAGCTCACGCCCAAGACAAGAAATATCGCTTCGTCATGGTCTCCCACATTGGCTCGAACGACGCCAATATGGGCTGGCTCACGGAATCTCTGAAAACGTTTGAAGAGAAGTATCCGGACGTAAAAACGGAATACATCTCGACCAACAACTACTCGGTCCAGGAGCACGTCCGCCTGCTCGAGCAAGCAATTTCGACGAAGCCTGACGGCATCGCGGTCCCAATCGTCGATTCTGACGCATTCGAAGGTCCGCTACGCAAGGCAATAGAAATGGGAATCCCCGTCGTTGCGTTCAACATCCCAGACGGCCGCCCGGAGGAAGAGCGCATTCCCTATCTGACCTACGTTGGTGGTGACGAATACCTGACCGGCAAGCGACTTGGTGAGTACGCACTTCAGCAGGTCGAAGGCGGCGCCGTTCCGAAGCCGACCGGTGTGGTTTGCGCCGTTCACGATGCCGCCCACCAGGGCCTCAAAAAGCGTTGCGCCGGCATGAAGGACGCCATGGAAGGAACTGGTGCCAAGTTCGAAGAACTTTTCATCGGTGCTGAACCTGCCCAGGCGCGCACGACGCTGCAGTCGTTCCTTTCGGCAAACAAGGACACCAACTACATCTTCTCCGTGGCAGGTTGGTCCTCTCCCTGGGTTTGGGGCGTGGCGAACGACATGGGCCTCAAGCCTGACGTCGACAACGAAGGCGTGACGGTTTTGACCGTCGATGAAGCTCCAGTATCGATCGAAGGCGTGAAGGCTGGCCACGTTCTTGCCTCCAACTCACAGGGCTTCTGGCTGCAGGGCTATGCTCCGATGGAATGGCTCTATTGGTATCACACGCTCGGATATCGTCCGAACTCTGATATCCTGACGGGCCCGATCGTCATCAACAAGGACAATGCTGACCAGTGGGCGGCACTCGTCCGCGGTGTGTTCGGCGACAAGGCATACGACGAACAGAATACTTGGAAGTAACTCTCTTCCTGGCGGCCGGACTATGTTTAGTCCGGCCACATCTTTTAACCACTCATCGAATGGTCCCGCGATGCTTCGGAGTCTGGCGCTGTCAAACGTTTTTCGCCTCCTGGCAAAGGCACCAAGCTTCGGTGCCGTAATTGGCGTCATTGTGATGTTGATCGCATTCACGCTCGTCGATTTTTCTGGCTGGTGGACGAAGCCGACGATTTCGAACGTGGTCCACTTCACGTCACTCTTGGCCATCTTGGCCATGGGACAGGCGCTCGTCATCCTGTCCAAGGAAATCGACCTTTCCGTGGGGGCTGTTTACGGGCTGACGGGTATTTCGTTCATTTATCTTCAGCCAATTCTTGGCGTACCTGGATCTGTTATTGGATCGCTTGCTATCGCAATGCTTTGTGGTTGGGTGCAAGGCTTCGCCGTGGTCAAGGGTAGATTGCCTTCCATGATTGTCACCCTTGGCGGGCTCTTCGCATTCCGGGGCATTATCTACGTCTTGACCGGCGGATCGGTGCATTCGTTCCCCGTTGAGGCCCAGAACCATTGGCTCACACAGCTGCTCGGCGGTGAATTCATGGGCATCAAGGTTGCCATCATCTGGATGTTGCTGGTCCTCCTCATTCTCAGCGCTCTGCTTTGGACGACGCGCTTTGGCAACAGGCTGCTTGCGACCGGCGGAGACGCCGACAGCGCGTTGTCGAGAGGAATACGGACTGATCGTGTGAAGATGGCAGCCTTCACACTCTGCGCCTCTCTCGCTGGCTTTTCAGGCATTCTGACATTGGCGGACGAACCGCAGACCCACGTGACTATCGGCGAGCTCCTGGAACTTGACGCCATTGCCGCAGCTGTCATCGGGGGCTGCCTTCTGACTGGTGGCCGGGGATCGCTTGTTGGTGCGGTCTTGGGCGCGTTGATCCTTGTCAGTTTCAGGTACGAACTCATCGCCTTGGGTGCCCCGTCGTCATGGTACATCACCTTCGTCGGCGCACTTCTCATTGCTTCCGTCATCTTCAACCAATGGCTCGCCCGTGGCGGCGGGCTGTGGCTCATACAGGGCAAATGACATGACCGCTCAGCAGCCGCTTATCCAGGTCAAAAACCTCGACCTCTTCTTCGGTCTGTTCCGTGCGCTGAAGGACGTTTCTGTCGACTTCAAGTCCGGTGAACTCGTCGGCCTTGTCGGTGACAATGGTGCAGGCAAGACGACGCTCATCCGTGTGCTATGCGGCATTCATGCGCCCACCAAAGGTGAAGTCTACTTTGATGGCAAGCGCGTCACGGAATTCCACCCCAAGCTTGCAATCGATCAGGGAATTGAAACGATCCAGCAATCCGTTGGCTTGTGCGACAACCTCTCCATCGCGCGCAACTTCTATCTTGGCCGCGAGCCCGTGAATCGGATTCTCGGCATTCCTTTCCTCGATTTCCGCAAGATGAGGGATATTTCAACGCGCGTGATCAGGGAATTTGGCCTTCGCGAGAATGTCTCGCCAGATGACGAAGTCGAACGTCTCTCAGGTGGCGAGCGCCAGTCCGTCAAGATCGGGCGGGCAGTCGAATTCAAGAATCGCGTCGTCATCATGGACGAACCCACAAACCATCTTTCTGTCCGCGAGCGCGAGCACGTGAATGAGCTTGCCCTGCAGCTTCGCAGTCAGGGGTTGCTCGTCATCTACATTACGCACGACATCTTCCAGGTCCACAAACTGGCGGATCGTATTGTCATAATGGAGAATGGCGAGAAGATCGCAGATGCATCTACCGACTCGATGACGGCGGAGGAACTGGAAGAGGTGATCCGGCAAGGTGGCCGCGTCGTCGAGAAGCGGGAGAAAAAGTGATGCCTGCCGCGAACCTGAAGAACCTGGTTGGACGTCACGCGGAGCTGGGCATCATCCTCATTGCCGTGCTTCTGATTTTTGCCTTTTCGGTTTCTTCGGGCGGCATTTGGGCGAACTTCTATAACATTTCGACCATTGTGCAGGTGACAGCCACGCTCGGCTTGATGACCTTGGGTGTAGCGTTGGTGATCGCAACGGGAGAGATCGACATCTCTGTTGGATCGACATTCGGTATTGCTTCCCTTGTTTACCTCTGGCTGTCACTGCGGATTGATCCAGCGTTTGCAATGCTTGCGGCGGTGGCGATTGGCATTCTGATCGGTTGGTTCAATGGAATACTTGTGACCAAGACTGGCACGCCGTCTCTGATTGTCACACTTGGCTCGCTTATGATTTTTCGCGGCCTTGCGATTGCCCTGACCAGCGGGTTTGCTTTTTCGATTCCCTACAAGGCGCGAAACGGGTTGAGTTATTTCATTCTGGGAGGTGGCGAGATTTTCGGCCTCAACACGGCAATCATTTGGCTCGTCCTGGCGCTCATCGTCCTGACAATCATGCTGAAATACATGCGCTGGGGGAACCGGCTTCTCGCTACCGGCGGATCGAGAGAGAGCGCTCGCTCGCGCGGCGTGCGAACGGATCGTATCAAGCTGTCGGCTTTTGTTCTGTGTGGCGCGCTCGCTGCATTTGGCGGCGTTCTCGAAGCTGGTAAGCTTGGTTCTGCCGACGGTTCCATGGGACGCCTTATGGAACTGCAAGCTATCGCTGCCTGTGTCCTCGGCGGCTGCTTGCTTGCAGGCGGCCGCATTTCACTCGCCGGCGCGCTCGTTGGTACCTTCGTCCTGTCTTCGATCCAATCCTACCTGGTCGTGATGGGAGTACGCCCTCAGTGGTTCATTTTGTTGCTGGGTATCATCGTTGTCTTGGCAGCGTGGGGAGACCGGCTTCTCAGGCAATGGGCGTTGAGCCGCTAAAATCGTGATCAGATCATGTCGGTATGGGTTGCAATTGTCGGAGCCGGGATCATTGGGACGGACCATGCCCGGATATTCGCGCAAAGCCCGCCGGGCTCTGACCTCCGGGTCATTTGCAACGCAAATGAATCGCGTGCGAAGCGGCTTGTAGAGAGCCTGGGAACCCGCCGACACCTGCATCGCAAAATAGGCGGGCCGCGCAACTCTGCGGGCGGGCGAGGGGACACTCGCCCACTTTGCCCCTGAGAGGCAACAACAAACCCGTCGTGCGACGGACTCAAGTCGACCGCTGCCGTTAGGTCTTAGAGTGGTTCCGCTGGCGGCGCGGCGATCGAAGACGAGTTCCGAGAGTGATCCCCATTAGGGAGGACCAATTGAGAAAGATACGATATGCCGTAGTGGGCGCGGGCTGGATTGCACAGGAAGCCTTCATGCCCGGTGTGTCTCAGACCGGAAACTCGACGATCACTGCGATCGTCAGCGGCTCGGCCAAAAACGCCGCGAAGCTCGCCGAATTCTACGGCGTGGAACATGTCTTCAGCTACGAGCAGTACGACCAGATGCTCGCATCGGACGTCGCCGATGCGGTCTACGTGGCATTGCCGAACTCCTTGCATGCCGACTATGCGATCCGAGCCCTGAGAGCCGGCAAGCACGCGCTCGTTGAGAAGCCGCTGGCCACGACCGAGGCAGAATGCGAGGCGATGATCGCCGCCACCAATGAGAGCGGCGCCTACCTGATGACCGCGTATCGGCTGCACAACGAGCCCGGCACTGTCGAGGTGCTGGAGCGCATCCGCAGCGACGAGATCGGCGATCCCCGCATCTTTGCCGCGGTCTTCTCCTTCGTAGCTTCGCCTGACAATCACCGCCTCAAAGCCGCCTATTGGGGCGGTCCCTTGCAGGACATCGGCGTCTACTGCCTGAATGCCGCGCGTCATATCTTTGCGGCCGAGCCGATCGAGGCAGTCGCTGTAAAGAGCTTCGGCAACGGCAGCGCCGTCGTCGGGGAGGTCGAGGAGAGCATTGCCGTGACGCTGCGCTTCCCCGAGGGCCGGCTTGCGCAGTTCATAGCCAGCTTCGGCGCGGATAATTCGGATTTTTACCACGTGGTCGGAACGAAGGGGAGCGTAACGGCCGACCCGGGCTTCCGTTTTGAGACTGCCGTGCGAATGAAGCTTCGGCATGGCGACACCAGTGCCGAAAAGACGTTTCCGCAGACAGATCATTTCGCCGGACAGACGGCTTATTTCTCCGACTGCATCCTGAATGCACAACCGCCTGAACCGGATGGAGGAGAGGGGCTTGCCGACGTGCGCGCCCTGCTTGCCATCGAGCGCGCCGCCAGCACAGGCCAGCCTCAGAAGATAGACACGCCGGCGCGGCAGCTCCATCCTACTGCGGATATGATCCGCATTTTGCCGACAACGGACCAGCGGCTGCTTCTCTGACGCGCTTTCACCCCGCGGAGCCGGCCAGGATTCTTTGCGAGAGGCGTTGCCCCGGTCTGGCGACCACAGCAGCGCAAGCGAAATCGGCGCAAAACGGACAGCTGATCATTGTGCCCGATGGCGGACACTATGTTCCGATGGAGCAACCTGAAAGTACGCATCCGGTGGAGGCCGCCTTACTCGAGGCGGCGCCGAGTCTCGCCTCCACCATGTAAGGCATCGAAGCCGTCCGCGAAATCATCGAAATCGTCTCGATCGTGCTACTCAAAAGGGCGTAAGACCGCGTTAGGCCGCTGTCCCCACCAAGACAGCTACCTTTCGCGTAGTATCCGGATGATTTGTCCGCTACGGGGGCCTGAAACATGACTCGCAAGATGCTAGACACCATACTGCCGTGGCAGGTTGTCACCAGCTCGGTCACTTATGAGGATCGGTGGCTACGCATCCGCAGTGATCACTGCCTCACTCCCCGCGGCGTTCAAGTGAACCCGTACCATGTGATCGAATATCCCAACTGGGTTAACGTGGTCGCGTTGGCTCGCGAAACTCTTCAGCTGGTCCTCGTGAGAGAGTATCGGCACGGGAGACGGGAGGTTGTCACCGGACTGGTGAGCGGCACCGTCGAGCCTAGCGATGCCGCGGGAGCGGCCGACCCAGCTGAATCAGCCGCCCGCCGCGAGTTGTGCGAGGAGACAGGGTACAATGCCGGTGAGCTCAAGAAACTCCTCGTCTCATATCCAAACCCGGCGAACCAGAACAACCTCGTGATCTCATATCTCGCGCTGGACCTCGTGCTAGGCGGAGACCGATTGCTCGACGCCTCCGAAGACATAGAGGTCGTGCTCGCTGAGTTGCCGGAGGTAATGCTGCGCCTTCGGAGCGGCGAGCTGCGCATGCAGGCGATGCACGTTGCTGCCCTTTGGTCTGCGTGCGCGCACATAATCGGAAGCGACAACCTGACCGCCGCGGCCGTAGCACTGCGCGAGAAGCTTGTGACGGCACTGGGCGTGGCCTAACCTGTCATCGGCAGCGCCGCGCATGCGAGGCTGGGCTTTCTCCATTCCCACGGCAGCAGTTCGTGCAGGCGGCTGTGCGCAATAGGGCGACGGAAAGGACCTCGATGTAAAGGTTGAAGCGCCCAAGGTTGAAGCACCCACGGTCGAAGCGCCCAAGGTCGAAGCGCCAGCCGCGCCCGCTCCGGCAGAGCCGGCAGAGCCGGCCGCACCTGCCCCAGCCGCGCCCGCTCCGGCAGCACCTGCTGACGGCGGCTGAAGGACGCCTTCAGGGGAAAGGTCCGCAACCTACAGCCCCGCTTTTATTTGAGCGATTGTCAGTCGTTTGCGGGGGTGGCCGGCGCCACTTGGGGGGCGTTGGGGTAGATTGCCTGTAGGGCGCAGGCCGGCGGCGTTGGGGTCCGCCGCCGTTGGATACTGCCGAACCTGGCGATTCAAGTAATTCGGTGATCGCGGAAGTCCCTGTGCACTGCCGTCGGTCTCGCTTTCCTCATTGGTCGCCCGGACCGGCAGATAGGCATTGGTGTCCAACCGCAGCACGATCTGAATGAGGTCCGATCGGCCGATCTTTATTTCACCAGCAATGGAGTTGAGTGCACCCTCGGTTGCCTCCAGCTATCGAGATCTCGGTATGGTTCGTCGCCAGCAACAAACGGCACGAGTTGAGGATGTGCCGGCGAATCGCCGAGTTCAAAGCCGCGTTTGCCAAGGGCCAATATTTCAACGAGCACATCCGCAATCACTTCCGGTATTATTTGGTTGCGACCGATAACGATGCTGCGTGACCTGCCGATCGGTATTCATCGTGTTCGCTTTGGTGAATCGCCTTGCTGTTTCCACTCGCGTTGGACCTCGATTTCCTCTGGTTCTTTCTTGTCTACCGTCGCGGTCTCGCTGTCGGCCTCACTGGCCGCGCGAAGCAGTTCGTCCAGTTTGGCGTGCAGCGCCTGCGTATCGCGATGCTCGGCGCGCTGGATGAACAACGTCATCGCCCACGTCGCCAGTGTCGCAATGGCGTGCCAATCGAGGCTATCCCGATCGAAGATTAGCCAGAGGCCGGCATAGGCAAAAAAGATCAGAAATGCCTGCGGGCGCGACGTCAGCGTGCCAATGTGGGTGATAGTGCTTCGGACCTGGTGGTTTGCCATGTGCAAGGCCTCCTATGTATCTCCATAGGATAGCGGCTGGCGGTCCGGGGAGTAGTGACCAAGATCGCGCATGTCGAGGGTCCTGGTCGCATATGGGGCACCCTAAAAAGTGCTCTGCATCGGGCTTGATCTGCCGATCGTGACCTCTGCCCGGGCATCCAGTGGCTTCGCCCGGAATTGCGACGCTGACGCGTCCTCGGTGACTTGCTTTCGCGCCGTGGCCGTTATCACCACCCCGTCACCAATGCCAATTCCCCGCGCCATGCAGAAGATTTTGGAGCGGCAAGCGGCATCGTCAAGCGTTGGCTAATATAGATGAGCCCGCTTCATCCAATCGATGGATGAAGCCCATATGGGCCGGTGCTACTTTGATGCATAGCGCGACCATGGCAAGGCCAGGGACGGCAGCCCGGTTTTGCTGCCCAAGAAGCCCGCTGGCTCTAGGGGCTGAATATGAGCAAGACGACTCTCATTGCTATCGCTATCCTCGCAATCAGCGTCGGCTATGCCGAAGCCGCGGACCGTAAGGTCGAAACCGCGCCCCTCGGGACGTACGCCAATTCGAAGAACCTGCCGGTTTGCAGCGCGTCAAGCTCACTCTTCGAAGTCCTCGGTGACAAGTGTTTTCTCGTCAAGGGTTCGATGATCTATGGCGACATCGCCGAGCTTTCCCAGATAATCACTTTGGGCTGGTAGCCGGAGCAACAACGGCGCTCGACGCTAATTCCGCAGCCTTACGCCGACACCACACTGCTATCGGCCGTGCCGTTGATCGAACTGCTCGAACTGGAGACCGACAGCGGCACGATTGAGCTGGCCATGAATAGGATCGTCGCCCGCCAGCGATTTCCCCCTCATGAAAAAGTCTGACGCGAGATTGATTTGGTTTAAAGCCGCTTCTTTGCGCGTGAATCGCAAGAGTTTTCCCAGGGGCGGTGGGGACAGGGCGATCTTGTCGTCGACATTTGTCGGCTGGCCACCCCAACCGATCTTCGTCGGTGTATCCACGATCCGCTGTATGCCGCGCTACTGATCTTTCATGCGCAGCAAAGCGGGTGACGCCTTAGCAATCGACATCCGGACCCAAGCGGCGGAAGCGCCTGGCGATTCAAGAGCATGTCGCAGTGTAAGTTCCTTCCGAACGCCTTGCCGTTATGAAGCAACTGCCTGCGATCCGAACCTAGTTCGTTTTCAACTGGCCGACGCGGTTTTCGGCGATCCAGCGGGCGGCGAGCACCAATGCGCCCATACTGAAATCCTTGCCGTGCTTGGCCACCATTTCTTCCGACAGGTTGGCGAGCCGTTCGAAAAATTCGTCCTTGCTATGGTCCTCGGGTGTGGGTTCCGTTTGCATCTTTTCCTCCTTTTGCATGCAACCACTATTTGAACATCTGCGCGGGAAAAGTGACGATCGCGGCGGTGCCGTCTACCGAACCTACCGCCAGGTGCCGTCCGTCACCCGACCAGGCAAGCGCCGCGATCTCACCGCCCAAGGGTCTGACCAGCAGTTCGTCCCGCGCGCCGATCTGGGCTATGGTGATCCGGCCATTGGTATAGCCGGCTGCAATCAGTTTCTTCTCCGGGTGCGCAGCCACTGTCTCGACCGGCACCAGCCCGGCGCGGCCAGTCTCCAACGCGCCGGAGGCATCGCCGTGAAGCGGCGGGGCGGTCATTGACCAGCCGGCGATCCGGAATGCGCCCGATGTGAACAGCGCATTCTCCGGCAGGCTCCAGCATACTGTCCGGACCGGCGATGGAAATCCTTCGACGATGTCAGCTCGGCCATCGGTCACGCTGACCAAAGCAAAGCCTCCGGTTTCGAGCCCGCAGGCCAACCAAGTGCCGTCGCCACTCCAGCGGATCGACACGGGGCGCGCTGAAAAACTGATATCGCTTATCAAGGTCGCGTCGCCTTCGACAATCCAAATCGATAATCCGTCCTCCAGACCATAAGCGAGGCGCCGTCCACCCGGCGAAAAGGCAAGCGCGTCCGTGGACGGTGCCGCACCATGTCGCAGTCTCACCGCGTCGCCGTGGCCGCGTGACAGGAAGACATCCTGCCCGTTGCTGACGGCTGTCATTGCCGGCTGGCGGCTGTGGTCGATAGCGACGATCGGTCCGTCGATCTTCACCAGCGTCTCCATCACGCTGCCGTCCGCGGTCAGATGCACCGCCTCGCCGGCCGCTGTTCCGACGAGGAAGCTGGACCGAAGGTAGCTGGCGAGCGGGATATCGCCATCTCCCAATGCAGCAGTGGCAATCAATGGCGCTGGTAACTTTTCCCTTGGGCGGATCGTCGTCTGGCCGAGATCGCCGCTCACTCTGATCCGCGACTCCGGCGGCTCCTGGTCCGCGACCGTGGCTATTGCGACCGTTCCGTCCATGCACGTGAAGGCGACTATCGAGTCATCGGTGCTGAAGCGCAGATCGGCGATCGCCGACGGGCGACGCCAGCTCCGCGCCAGCAGGTCGAACAAGGTCAGGTTCTGTATCGCGTGCTGGTTCATGGCTGGCTCCCATCGTAATTCTCATCCGGTGCCGCGAGGCTGCGGTCGACGTCCTCGACGTCGGCTTCCGCGGCGACGATGCGCTCCTCGCACGCCGCACATGCGAGCATGATTGCCGCGGCTCTCTCCTCCGCTTCATGCAAGTCCTGCACCAGTTGCGCGTTCGCGCCGCTCCTGCCGATTTCGAGTTCCAGGCGCAACACATCCATCTCGATGCCGGCGCGCTTCTGATTCAGCCGCAGCGCCTCGGCAGTAAGCGCGGAGACGTTGGCGATCAGATCGAGCCGGCGAGCGAGCAGCGCGTCACGCCAGTCAGGTTGCCCCATCGGATCCTCCTGTCATTTTTCGCTTCCAGCCATCGGTCCGTGCGGTTTTTCAAAAGCTGACAGCAACCTGGGCAACGTGCCCGCCTGCGAATGGAACTGTTTTTCAGCCGTTTCGATGTGGCTCTTGAGCTGATCCCAGATGTCGACGCGGATCATCGATGTCGTATCGCCGGTGAGGTGCTCGATCTCGTCGACGCGGAACTGACGCGACAGCGAAACGCCGGAAAACACGAAGTCGCGCAACAAGATCGCATGGTTCTCGATGAACAGATGGATCATCGGATGGGTTTCCGTGGTGACGCCGCCGGCGGCAAGCTCGGCCCGGATGAAATCCTGGAAGTGGCTCTGGAGGCGATGTTGGCTCTCGCCCATGAAGCGCATGACAAAGACCAGATCGCGGGGCATCAGCCTGACAAGATCGCCGGTGACGCCATCGGCCTGGCTGGACATCGGCTCGTGCGGCCCTCGGCTGTCTTTGTTGTTCGGCATGTTCTCTCTCCGGCGCGTCGCCCCGCCCATGGGCCATCGCCGTCAAATAGTAGAGAAAGGGTAACAATTGAATAGATAATATTTGTTGTCGGATTTGCTGCACGTGCTAACTAACTATGTTGCAATTGCGAATAGATGCTAAATATTACAGGCGTACGTTACAACTGTAAAAGAACGTTACAGTTGGCTATCAGCTCATATGCCGAAAGAGCGGCGATTTTGTTTTGAGCGCCAGCCATGGGTGCTGTTTTCAAATTGGCACGGCGCTTGCCTTGTACACTTCCATAAGAAGCCCATCGCGCTTTTTGACGCGGTGCCAAAAGAACGAAGGAACGGAGGAAGCAGGGACCAGTCGCGTCCGCTTCGATACGCGCCATCGCAAATGCGATTGGCGCCGAGGATCCCTGCCAGACGCCTCTAGAACCTTTGCCGCGATCCACTTGAACGGCCGAACCATGAGTCGCGCCTGAATGCGCAGCCCTTTGTCGTGCCGTTCGCACTCTCACTAGCGGTGCTGTGCGCCGCTTCATGCCGGGGTCAAGGGACCTGCGGCTCAAACCTGGTGGAGGCTTATGACCATGACGTCTCTGACGCTCAACAAGATTACCTCGCAACGCGGAATCTCCGTGGGCGAGGCAACCAAGAAGATTGCCGATCTCGGCTGGAATCCTTCCTACGTCCAGGAAGCGATGACGTTTCCGACAGACTATAAGATCAACAAGACGCCGCGAGACCCGATGAAGCAGGTCCTGCGGTCCTATTTCCCCATGCAGGAAGAGAAGGACAATCGCGTATATGGCGCGCTCGATGCGGCGTTGCGCGGTGACATGTTCCGCAACGTCGAGCCGCGCTGGGTCGAGTGGATGAAACTCTTCCTGGCCATCATTCCCTTCCCGGAAATCTCCGCCGCTCGATCGATGGCGATGGTCGCCCGCATCGCGCCCGGCGAGGAGCTCAGGACCGGCTTCACCATGCAGATGATCGACGAGTTCCGTCACTCGACGATCCAGATGAATTTGAAGAAATGGTACATGGAGAACTACATCGATCCGGCCGGCTTCGACATCACCGAGGAAGCCTTCGGAAAATGCTATGCTACGACTATCGGCCGGCAGTTCGCGGAAGGCTTCATCACCGGCGACACCATGACCGCCGCCTGCATGTACCTGACCGTGGTCGCCGAGACCGCCTTCACCAACACGCTGTTCGTCGCCATGCCTTCGGAAGCCGCCCGCAACGGTGACTATGCGCTGCCGACCGTCTTCCTGTCGGTGCAGTCCGACGAGAGCCGGCATATCGGCAATGGCCATTCGCTGCTGATGGCGGCGCTCAAGGAGCCGGAAAATCACCTCTTGCTCGAGCGCGACCTTCGCTACGCCTTCTGGCAGAACCACGCGATCGTCGACGCGGCCATCGGCACCTTCATCGAATACGGCACCACCAACCGCGACAAGAACAAGGAGTCCTACGCGGAAATGTGGCACCGCTGGATCTACGAGGACTACTACCGCACCTACATGCTGCCGCTCGAGAAATACGGCATCAAGGTCCATCACGACGACGTCCAGGCGGCCTGGGAACGCATTACCAAGAAGAATTACGTCCACAAGGTCGGACAGTTCTTCGCGGTCGGCTGGCCGGTCAACTTCTGGCGCATCGAAGCCCAGACCGACAAAGACTTCGAGTGGTTCGAGCACAAGTATCCGGGCTGGTACGCCGAATTCGGCGACTTCTGGAAATGGTACGCCAAGCTCAGCCACAAGGGCGAGAAGGTGCTGCTGTTCAACAGCGACGTCGGTTACGTCTATCCGCACCGCTGCTGGTCCTGCCTCGTTCCCTGCCTGATCCGTGAGGATATGGTTGTCGGCGAGATCGACGGCCAGCTGCACACCTTCGCCCACGAACTCGACAAGTGGACTGCCACCGTGGCGTTCGCCGACGAGTATCAGGGCCGGCCGACGCCCGCGATGGGCCGCTTCAGCGGCAAGCGCGAGTGGGAGACGCTCTATGACGGCTGGGATCTGGCCGATGCGATCAAGGACCTGAACTTCGTCCGCTCTGACGGCAAGACGCTCGTCCCGCAGCCGCATATGCGCTTCGACGACACGGAGATGTGGACGCTGGACGACGTGCGAGGCAACAAGCTCGGATCGCCGCTCAACGCGCTGCGTGCCATGTCGCCCGCGGACCGTGAGAAGCACCTGGCGGAATACCGGGCCGGCTTCACGATCAATCCCTGCAACTGATCAGGCCAAGGGGCGGGTTCGTCCCGCCCCTTCTCTTACTGGAGGTCCGTATGTCGGAAACCCACATGGTCAGGCTTAGCCCGGTCGGCGTCGAATTCGATGTCGAAAATGGCGAAACGGTGCTCAACGCCGCGTTCCGCCAGGGCATCGCGCTGCCGCACGGCTGCAAGGAAGGGCAATGCTCAGCCTGCAAGAGCGTGTTGCTCGACGGCGAAGTCGACATGCTCAAATACTCGACCTTCGCGCTAAACGACATGGAGAAGGAGAGCGGCCACGTCCTTTTGTGCCGCTGCATCGCCTACTCCGATCTGGAAGTCGAGCTTCTCAACTACGACGAGGAGATTTTGGCGAAAGCGATCGCTGTGAAGACGTTCAAGGGCCGGATTGCTCGGATCGAGCACCTGACCCACGACATTCGCGGCATCGAGATCGAACTCGGCTCGCCGATAAAGTTCTGGGCGGGACAATATGTCGAGATCACGGTTACCACGCAAAAAGGGGAGACGATTACGCGCTCGTTCTCCATGGCAAATACGCCGGACCAAACCGAAAAACTCTGCTTCATCATCAAAAAATACCCTGAGGGAAAGTTCTCCGGAGAACTCGATTCCGGAGGAATCAAGGTCGGAGCACAGGTCACTGTCGTCGGACCCTACGGAACCTGTTTCCGCCGGGACGAACGGCAAGGACCCCTGATCCTGGTCGGGGCCGGATCGGGCATGTCACCGATCTGGTCTATCCTCAACGACCATCTGAAGAGCGGCGAGAAACGTCCGGTCTACTTCTTCTACGGCGCCCGCACCCGCAACGACCTGTTCTATCTCGACAGGATCGCTGAACTCGTCGGCAATCATTCCGACGTCACCTTCATTCCCGTGCTGTCGCACGCGAATGACGACGCTGAATGGCAAGGTGAGCGCGGTTTCGTACACCAGAGTGTCGACGCCAAGCTCAAGCAACTGGCGGTCGACGGGCAGGGCGATGTTCATGCCTGTGGTCCGCCGCCAATGATCGATGCGCTTCAGCCGGTTCTGTTCATGAATGGGTTCGAGACGGAGCGGATCTTCTTCGACAAGTTCACCACATCGGCAGGTGCAACGCCGGCCCACTAAGAGGGTGGCCACGCAACTGTACCACAACTGCAACAAGGGAGTGAAGACTATGCCAGCTACCTCGAGTTCAGTCGGATCCGGAGCCGCCGGCGCGGCGCTCTTTGCCGACTCCGACAGCCGGAAGTACCGGTATTTCGACCCGAAGGGCCAGCGTGCGACCCACTACGAGGACATGACGGTCGACGTGCAGCCCGATCCCGAGCGTTACCTGATCCAGGACTGGATCATCTCCTTTGCCGACGGCAAGGGCGCCTATGTCAAGCAGAACACCGCCGCGCAGAGCTCCAACTGGCATGCCTTCCGCGCTCCGGACCAGGAATGGGAGCGTACGCACTACCAGCGTCAGTCGAAGATCGAGACGATGGTGCAGAGCGTCATCAACAATGCCCGCAAATCGGGCGCGCCCAAGACTTTCGACAAAGCCTGGGTCAAGATACTGCAGACGCAGCTCGGCGGGTGGAAACATGCCGAATTCGGGCTCGGCACCTCGCTGATGCAGGCACAGCGCTACGGCTACACCCAGATGATCAACAACGCGACGTTGACCAACTCGTCCTACAAGCTCCGGCTTGCGCAGGACATTACGCTCTACCTTGCCGAGATCGGTATGGACCTTTCCGGCTGGGACGACGAACTCGGCAAGAAGACCTGGCTCGAAGACAAGAACTGGCAAGGCACCCGCGAAGCGGTCGAGACCATCATGGGCGCGACCGACTATCTCGAACAATATTTCGCCATCAACATCATCTTCGAACCGCTGGTCGGGGAAGCATTCCGCTCAGGGTTCCTGATGCAGATCGCCGCCGCCAACCATGACTTCATCACGCCTGCAGTGATCTCGGCGGCCGAGGCCGACTACGAGCGCAACCTCGCCAACACGATCGACCTCATGCACTTGCTCGCCAACGATGAGAAACACGGCGCGACGAACAAGAAGCTCTTCCAGGGCTGGGTCAAGAAACACGGCGCGCTCGCCGACAAGGCAGCCATCGGCCTGCAGCCGATCTGGTCGATGCCGCATTCCAAGCCAGTCGCGTTCGCGGATGTCCGCGCCAAATCCGAGGAACGGATTGGCCAGATCCTCGGCGAACTCGGCCTCAAGCGCTGACACAGGGAGAAATGCCATGTCACTAGCAGCACGCGACGCAACGCATTCCAACATCTTCAAGGAGATGAAGGACATCACCTTCGAACAGACGATTTCGCATCAATGCGGCGTCACCATGAATGACTCGGTCGAGGCCAGGGCCATCGCCGAATTCATGGGCCAGAAGCCGGGGGTGACCATCACCTACCAGCCGGCACTGATCCGCATCGACGGTGACGGCAAGCTGATCTTCAAGATGGACGCGATCGGTGAATATCTCGGCCGTGAGATTTCAGCGGAGACCTTCGAGGTCAACACCTCCACCCACTACGGCCGCATGGTTCGCGTCGACGACAACACCGTGATCCTGTTCGGCAACATGGATGAGATGTTCGAATACATCGAATAGCCGCCAAAAAAAAACCGGGCGCGCCGCCCTGGTTGCGGCGTGCCGAACCGATCAACGCCCATCCTGCGGAGGAAAGAATGTTTAGGACACCGGAAGGCAAGGATATCTTCGTGGTCGACGGCCACACCCATTTCTGGGACGGCAGCCCGGACAACCAGAAAAATGTCCACGGCAAGCAGTTCATCGATTGCTTCTACGCCTATCACACCGGGCTGAGCCCCAAGGACCAGCTTTGGGAGAAGAGCAAGTTCGAGAAATACAGCGCCGACGATCTCTATCGCGACCTGTTCATCGACGGTCCCGATGATGTGGCGATCGTCCAGTCGACCTATCTCAAGGACTTCTACAAGGACGGCTTCAACACGATCGAGCGCAACGCCGAGGTGGCCAAGCGCTATCCGGAGCGTTTCATCGTCAACGGTGCCTTTGACCCCCGCGACGGTGAGAAGGCTCTCGAATACATCCACTTCCTCAAGGAGACTTACAACGTCAAGGGCGTGAAGATGTACACGGCCGAATGGAACGGCGCTTCCAAGGGCTGGAAGCTCACCGATCCCGATGCCTACAAGTGCTTCGAGCTCTGCGACAAGCTCGGTATCAGGAACATCCACGTCCACAAGGGTCCGACGATCATCCCGCTCAGCAAGGATGCGTTCGACGTGCATGACGTCGACTACGCGGCGACGGATTTCCAGGGCCTCAACTGGATCATCGAGCATTGCGGCCTGCCGCGTCTCGACGATTTCTGCTGGATCGCGACGCAGGAAACCAACGTCTATGGCGGACTGGCGGTAGCGCTGCCCTTCATCCATTCCCGCCCGCGCTATTTTGGCGAGGTCATCGCCGAACTGCTGTTCTGGATTGGGCCGGAGAAGATCCTGTTCGGTTCCGACTACGCGATCTGGACGCCGCGTTGGCTGGTCGAGAAATTCTGGGCCTACCAGATCCCCGAGGACATCGCCGCGGAACGCGGTGTGCAGCTGACCGACGAGATAAAGGAGAAGATCCTCGGCCTCAATGCCGCGCGCCTATACAGCATCGACATCGAAGCCAAGAAGAAGGCGCTCGCCGGTTCGCCCTTCAGCATTGCGGCGGAGTAGGGGCCATGGCAACCGCCAGCGTTTCCGGCAACCGCGAGAACGAACTCTGGCGGCGCCTTGGTGAGGTCAACGACCCGGAGCTCGACGAACCGATTACCGAGATGGGCTTCGTCGAGCGGGCCGCGATGACGAGCGATGGCAGCGTGGAGATAGACTTCCGCCTGCCGACCTACTGGTGCTCGCCCAACTTCGCGTTCCTGATGCTGGACGGCGTCCGCAAGGCGCTGGACCAGCTCTCATGGTCGCCGGCCTATCGCGTCAAGCTGCACGACCACATGTTCGCGGAGGAGGTCAATCGCGGCATGGAAGCCGGCAAGACATTCAGCGATATATTCGCCGAGCTTGCCGAGGATCAGGATCTCGGCGCTTTGCGCGAAACCTTCAGGATGAAGGCATTCAAGCGGCGCCAGGAGGCAGTCCTGCGCGGCCTCAGGCAGCACGGTCTGACGGATCGGGAAATCCTCGCCATGGACCTGCCGGCATACGACGTCGCCCGGTTCGAACCGGGCGAGGCGGCCAACCAGAAGCCGAGGTACCGGGCGGCTTTGCTCGAGCGCTACCCCGACCGCCGCGCGGATGATCCTGTCTTCGTGACGTGGGAAGGGCAACGGATTCCGCCCGCCGCACTCGGGGCCCATCTCGCCGAACTGCGCGGTGTGCGCGTCAACATGGAGTTCAACGGCGCGCTTTGTCGTGGACTCAAGCAGACCAGATACAAGGAACTGGATGTGGTCGAGGGCGAACCGACGCTGGTCGATTTCATCATGGATCGCGTGCCGGCACGAGCCGCGCCGACCGCCTGAAGCAGAGCTGAAGACAACGGCCTCCCTCGCACGAGGCCCCTAACCAACAACCCGCCCGTAAGGCGGAAGGAGGAATCATGCCCAAAATAATGCTTCACAATTCCGACGCCCGCCGTGCTCTCGCCCGTGGCGTTTTTCGGCTGGCCGCTGCCGTCGAGCCGACGCTCGGCCCCAAGGGTATGAACGCCATGATCGACCGGCCGATCGGCACGCCGATGGTGACCCGTGACGGTGTCAGCATCGCCTCCGAGATCGAATTGCACGACCGTTTCGAAAACATGGGCGCGCAAGTGGTCCGCGAGGTCTCGATGCAGACCAATGAGGTCGCTGGCGACGGTACCACGACTGCCATCGTGCTCGCCAACGCTCTCATCCAGGGCGGTGTGGAGGCGAATGAACGCGGCGTGAAATCCGTCGATCTGTGCAAGGGCATAGACCTTGCCGTGGCGGCGGTGGTGGCCGCGCTCAAGGCCTCGGCCAAGCCGGCAAAGGGCAACGGCATCCTGGCTTCGGTCGCCAACGTCGCTGCGACCGACGCGAAGCTTGGCGCGCTGGTTGCGGAAGCCCATCAGCGCGTGGGAGCCGAAGGTGTTATCACCACGGACTTCAGCGTCACCACCGAGACCACGCTCGATGTGGTCGAGGGCATGTCCTTCGAACGCGGCTATCTTTCTCATCACATGGTGACTGACCAGGAGAAGATGGAGGCGGTTCTCGAACGACCCTACATCTTGATGACCGATCTCAAGATCAAGGAGCCTGAGGCGCTGAATGCGGTTCGCCGCATTGCCGACGAGGATGGTCGGCCGCTGCTTATTGTGTCCGAGGAAATGTCGCCGGAAGTTGTGGTGACGCTGCTCGGCAAGCAGGGACCTGGAAAATACCTCGTCGTCCATCCGCCGGAATATGGCCATTGGCGCAAGGCGATGATGGAGGATCTGGCGATCATCACCGGCGGCAAGGTGATCGCGCGCGACCTCGGCGGCCGGCTGGAGGACATCACCGCCGACGATCTCGGAACAGCCGACCGGGTCAAGACCAGTTCGTCCTACACCTCGATCATCCGCGGTGGTGGCGATCATGCGGCAATCGCGTCGCGTCGCGCCCAGGTGCAGCGGCAGTATGAAGCTTCGCCGCCGAACATCGACCAGGACAAGCTGCGCGAACGTCTGGCCAAGCTTTCTGGCGGCACCGCGATCCTTTATGCCGGCGGTGTCACACCCGTCGAGCAGAAGCGAACCATTCAGCTCATCGAGGATTCGCTGAATGCGGTACGCGCCGCATCCGAAGAGGGCGTGGTCGCCGGCGGTGGTTCGGCGCTTGCCCAGATCGCGCCGCTGCTCGACAAGGTGTCGGCTGGCGTCGACGGCGATGTCGCCGAAGGCGTGCGCCTGGTGCGGTCGGTGCTGTCGCGGCCACTCTGGCGCATCGCCGCCAATGCCGGCGCCGATCCCGAAGCAGTTGTGGCGGAAGTTACGCGCATCAATGGCGGCTACGGCTACAACGCGTCTGCCGGCAGCTATCAAAACATGTTCGAGGCAGGGATCATCGATCCGGTTCGTGTCACCTACACAGCGCTCGCCAACGCAGCTTCGGTGGCGACGCTGATCCTGACCACCGAAACGCTGATTGGCCATCTCGCCGAGGACGAGGATCCGACGGCCGGACCGGCTCGCGGCGGCGGCTCCGAAAAGCTCGGCCGCGCCTAAGCAATCCGAAAGCGATCCGAACAAATCTCGACGTTGAAAGGATACGACGATGAAAGCTGCCAGACTGTACGAATACGATCCGCAAATGAATGTCCAGCTCAGGATCGAAGAGGTCAAGGCGCCGACAATCACCGCCCCCGACGAAGTGATCGTGCGGGTCGGTGCTGCCGGCCTTTGCCGCACCGACCTGCATATCATCGAGGGTGTGTGGAAGCCGACCATGGATCCCGAAGGCACGCTCTTGCCCTACATCATGGGTCACGAGAATGCTGGCTGGGTCGAGGAAGTTGGCAGCGGCGTCAAGTCGGTCAAGCGCGGCGACGCCGTGATCTGCCATCCCTTCCGCTCGTGCGGGATCTGCCTCAACTGCCGGCATGGCGAGGACATGTACTGCGACAACGGCCAGTTTCCCGGCCTTGGCATGAATGGCGGCTTCGCCGAATATTTCATCACCAGCGAGCGCTCGCTGATCAAGCTGAACGCCAATATCACGCCGATCGAAGTGGCGCCCTTGGCTGACGCCGGCATCACCGCCTACCGCGCCGCCAAGCGGGCGGCCAAGCTGCTAAGGCCAGGGAGTTACTGCGTCCTGCTCGGCATAGGCGGGCTCGGCCACATCGCGCTGCAGTCGCTGCATGCGATTTCGGGTTGCCGCATCATCGCCGTCGATCGCGAACCGGCGGCACAGGTGCTGGCCAAGGATCTTGGCGCCGACTACGTCCTTGATGGCGGGCCGAACATCGTCGAGGAGGTCAGCCAGATCACCGGCGGCGGCGCTCATGTGGTGATCGATTTCGTCGGCGAACTCGGCGTCGAGAACATCTGCTGGAAGATGGTGCGCAAGGGCGGCCAGCTATTCGTCGTCGGCTATGGCGGCAATATCAATGTGCCGACTGCCCATCTCGTCATCGAGGAGATCAACATCGGCGGCAGCCTGGTCGGCAATTTTACCGAGCTTGTCGAACTGATGGAGCTCAACGCCGACGGCAAGGTGAAGATGCACTACACCGAATACAACCTCGCCAGCATCAACACCGCACTCGACGATTTCAAGAACCGGCGGTTCACCGGCCGCGGCGTCATCGTGCCCTGAAGCGTCTGGTCGGGCCTGCACGGAGCGGGCCCGACGCGCTGCCGCCTATGGCGAGGGTCCAAGCGGCATCAGCAAGGTCGCGGCAGCTGTGGTGATTTCGCTGATCATTGGCAACAGTCTCGGCTACGTCTCCGAGAAAGTGACAGCTGCTGTCGTGAAGAGCTGATCTAACCCCCGCTACCGCTTCAGTGATTGACTTATCCCAACCCCGTGGCGCGAATGCCGCGGGCTTCTTTCGTGCCGGTGACAGGCTCTAGATGAAACCGCGGCGGATGCCGTATTGGTCGAGCTTGCGATAGAGCGTTGGCCGGGAGATACCGAGCCGCCGTGCGACCCGACTGAGGTTGCCGCCTTCGGCTGCCAATGCGTTTTTCATCGCCTGGCGTTCCGCCTCGACGAGCGTGCCTACGTCCTGCGGGGTCGCTGCACTGCTGTTCGATCCGGCTTCCGATTCAGAGCCGGGCGCCGTGATCTCCTCGGGAAGGTCGTAAAGTCCGATGTCGCGGCCACGCGCCAGGACGTGCAACCGCCCGATGAGGTTCTTCAGTTCGCGCACATTGCCCGGCCAACCATAGGCGAGCAGGGCCTCGAGTGCTTCGTGCGAGAATTCCAGCGGCTCCTCACCCGCTGCGGTGGCGATCTGCCGGTTGAAATGCTCGATCAGCAGCAGCACATCTTCGCCGCGCTCGCGCAGCGGTGGAACGGTGATCGAGACCGCGCCAATTCGATAGTAGAGATCGCTGCGGAAGCGGCCTGCGGCAATTTCCTGCTTGAGATCGCGATTGGTTGAGGCGACCAGGCGTACATCCACCGGGCGACCCCGGCTGTCGCCAATGCGGTGCACCACACGCTCTTCCAGCACACGCAGCAGGAACGGCTGGATCTCAAGGGGCAATTCGCCGATCTCGTCGAGACTGAGGACGCCACCATTGGCGAGCTCGAAAACGCCCGGTTTGCCTTCCCGCGAGGCGCCGGTAAAGGCACCGGCGACATGGCCGAACAATTCGCTGCCGAACAGGTCTCTGGTAATCGCCCCGCAATTCATCGCAATGAACGGATCGTTTGCCGTGCGCCGGCTGCCGGCATGGACAAGCCGCGCAAACAGCTCCTTCCCGACCCCTGTTTCACCTTCGACCAACAGCGATGTTACGCTGCCCGACCGAGCGACGCGGCAGGCGACGTCGATGGCAGCCTGCAGCGCTTCGCTTTCGCCGACGATCATGGCGACAGCATCCTGAAGATGCTTGTTCACTTCCCGGTGGACGACCGTCACGCTGGAGACTGCCGGCACGGAGGGGAACACCAGCGCCGCGCCGCGGAGGTCGCCGTCGAGCTTGAGCGGCGTGATGTGGCAGGATCGCAGATGGGCCGGCAGCGCTCTGGCAAGATCGGCTTCGGAGCCGGAGGACGGAAGGTTCATCAGCCAGCGGCCACGGCCGGGCTCCATCGGGCCGTCCATCATCTCGGTGGTCTCGCCGTCAGGCACATTGTTGCAGAAGATGGCGCGGCCGCGATGGTCGACGATTACCAGCCCGTCTTTTCGGCGGTAGCTGGGAGCCGATGAAATGAAAGCTTCGAGCAGGCGCGTGCGCTGTTCCTGCTGCTGTTCGGCCAATGCCTTTTCGATCTGCCGGGCTGTGGCGGCGACGAGCGCGGTGTTGTGCGGCCTGAAGATCGGCGAATAGCCTGACAGGTCGACGACACCGATGATCTTGCCGTCCAGCGGGTCGCGGATCGGCGCGCCGGCGCAGGTCCAGGATTTGATCCCGGCGCAGAAATGCTCGGCCGCATGCACGAAAGTCGGCTCACCGGTCCACAGCGCCGTACCGATGCCGTTCGTCCCGACGGCATCCTCGTTCCATTTGCCGCCGATGGCGAGGTGAATATCCATGCCGTCATGCAGCGTCTTCTTGTCGCCGATGGCGTCGATCAGCACGCCATCGCTGTCGGCCAAAACCAGCATCGCGCCGGTCCCGTCCAATAACTGGCCAAGGGAGGCGAACGACCGCCGTGCCGCCGAAAGCAGTTCTGCATTGGCCCGGGTCAGATATTCGATTTCGTCGCGATCACTGCTCAGCGGCGCTTCAATGCCTTGAGCGTTGATGCCGCCGGTGGCACTGCGATACCAGGAATCGTGAATGAGGGAGCGAACGTGGCTTGGGTGGACAGGATCGCGAGCGCATTTGGGCTCGTCAGCCAGAAAACTTTCCCAGGCGCGCATGGTGGCACGCTCGTCATAGTCGATGTTGCTCAGAGCCAATTGGCCGGTGGCCAGCGAGGTACGCGCCGGAAGGGCATCGATCTTCACCTGATTGGGGGCTATCTCACGTTTCATTCAGTCATCACAGAACCTTTGAGGTATGCCATTTCTGTATGCTGTCCCGTTCGTATACTGCCGCGAGTTGGGCGCGAAGAAGGATGTCCGGGCGTGTGCCTGATCAGTTGATGCCGAGTTTCGCGCCGATGTCGAAGGCAAGCTGTTCTTCGGTATAGGTGGCAGCGAGGCGGGATCCGTCCATGTCGGCAAGCGCCTCGGCAATGGTTTCGTCAACCGGCGAGAAGAAGCCATTCTGCTTTGTTGCCAGCACGAAGACCTGGTCGCCGCCGCGGTCGCGGATATCGCCGATGTGATGAAGTTGACGGCCGGTGTTCCGATCCTTCGAAATTACGCGGCCGTTCATGGTGACCTGGATGGATGGCTTGGCCTCGGCCACCGATGCCGCGCCGCCACCGACATGGATGATCAGGCCTTCCGCCTTGGGTTGCTGGCGTGGCTTTCGCGAAGCTGAATAGCCGCCACCGCTGATCTGGTCGGCAAGGCGGACGATGGTCGAGCGGTTTTGCTCGATCAGTCTTTTGACTTGTGCGTCCTCGCGCCGCGGGCCATCCCGCTTGGAGATAATCTCGACCATGAATCCTCCCAGATTCGCTCAGCGTCGCCGTCGATACGGCTCATTCTTCTCTTGAGGTGCACCCTACACCGCCTCGGCAAAGTTCGCCATTGATATCACATAGCGCTAAAATTCTGGTCGCTGGTAGCAGGCGGCTGCTACACGGGATTTTCCGGTACTGGGCGCGTTTGAGTAATGCCCGCGGGTCAGGCTGCCTTGCTCTTCAATTCCGCGGCTTCGCAATCGAGTGGTCGCCTGTCGCGCAGGTAGAGCGCGCATGTAGTGCGCGGCATGGAGGCAAAGTTCGGGATATGGCCGTTGATCTCCAGCGCTTCGTCGCGTCGATAGGAACTTAGGCGCCGTCATCCCCTGTCGATGGGCGATCTCGTCCAACAGCGAGGATTGCTCGTTGCGTAGTTGTCAGTGTTGGACAAATACGTACACCATTGCGGCGCCGGACAACAACTCAGCTGGTTCGGAATCGAGGTTCGGGCAAGATCCGTGAGGGCGCACCATCGAACGTTTGCGTCGTCGACCGCCATTGAGGCGCGCAAAGCCTACGTGTAGCGTCCGTGGCGCTGCAGCACCTCGATCTGATAGCCGTCGGGCGCTCGATGAAGAACGGTGCCGAGAAAGCCAGGCTTCACCATTGGTTCGAGTGGTTGGATGGGCTTGTCGGTGACAATGCCAGTCTCAACAACAACGACGTTAACTACGGGCGGGCTAGGCGGCTGTTCGAGGAAATCGGCAGTGTCCTCGATGTCGGTAACGCCGCATGACCGCGGCCCTACTGATGCGCGCGTTGGTCTCCGAGCGTGTTTGCTTCGGCCAACCTAGCCAGCGCCTGTTCGACTTTTTGAGCCGACGCGTCCGTGCGCTTGATGTGCCGCAAAATTTGTTGCCTCAGCAGCACGAACCTTGCGGCGCGATATTCGTCGCCGTATCTCGCAGTTTTGAGGTGGAGGGTCGCGAGCCTCATGGGCCACGATTCCAATTATCAAGCAGTAGAATTCGCCAATCCGAATTTCGTTCCGATGTCCGACCTTACGCCAAAGTAGCCGAGGCAATTTCAGGTGAGGCAAAGCACTCACATATTATTGCCTGGGGCTGTTGGGGTCGATCTTCGTCATGCGTTCCTTGGCCTCGACCAGACGCCGTTGCGTTCGTATCCTGCTGCACAGCGCGATATTCTCGGCGATCATTTCTTCCGTGCGTGCAAGCGCGAGCTCGGCCCGTTTGATGCGCTGCTCGGCAGTATCGGCCGCCGTCCCGCGTCCGTGGGGTTCCATGATGTCCATGAGTTTCTAACACATGGCGGGCAATATCGTTCCCTGATGTCGGGCGAAACGGGTGCCGCATGACGGACCCGCTCGCCGATCCAGAGCGCAACAACCTCGCCCCGTTGGCCTGCCAGTACTGCAACACCAGCCTGCAGGGCAAACGGCGCTATGCGAAATTTTGCTCGGTAAACTGCCGGGTGAATTCCCATCGCCAGGATGTCGGCCGCGTCGAAGCGATCACTGCTCAAGCCCTCATAGATGGGCCGATGCGCAACGCCTTGATCGAGACTGGCGATCTAAACCCGCAAGACGAACACGATGCGGAAAAGTTGCGAGAGGCTTTCACCTCCATGTGCCGCCAGTTTGCGAAGAAATATGCGTAACACGATCGCCGGTTACGGCTAGCGGACATGGGCTAGATTCGGCGCATTGGAAATTCCTCTCGCATGCTTGCCCGCATAAATACCGCCAAGACTTCGGCGCCCGACTTCGAAAAGCTTCTTCAGATCCCCGAGCGGCCGGCCGCGATCGGCGAGGCCGAGGGAGCCTTGCAGGAGGCCGGCGGCCCGCCAGGCAGGCCAGCGCCGCCACATCGAAGCAGGCCAGCGTCTTGCCTCTCAGCGTCTTGGCGAGCCGCCTGTGATCAGCCAGCACGACGTCGACGACATCGGTGCCGAGCTGCAACCGCTGTTCGCTGCCGAGGCCGAAGCCAAGGCGCGCCGCGACCAGGCCGTTCAAGAATACGAGGCAGGCCTGGTGCCAGCGTTGGCCGAACCGCTTCGCCAGTATCGCGACGCCATCGCTGAAGCGCTCGACCATCTCGACGCGCTGTTCGCAGACGGGATGCGGTTCAATGCAAGGGCCAAGTATGCCGGCGTCGACCTGAAGCGGTTCGGCCATTTGCCGGGATGCGTTCCTCCCCTAATGCAGCATCTGGAAATGGTCCGCAAAGTCTTCAACCACGCCAACCGGACCTGATGCTGCGATGAACCTCGAAGATCGAGAGGCGCTTGAAAAATAGGCAAATCGCTGCCCCAGACTTTTGCGTCCTTGATTATCATCCCCCCGGATGCTTGGGATCACCTCCGCAGCCTACTTTGCTGTCGACGCTCGGAACGATCTGCCGCGCGTTCACCGTGGCGGCGGTTCGGCGACCAGCAACACTGCCGTCCACAAAGCAGGCTGTGACATCAAGCGCAACATCAACGAGCGCGGTGAGCACATCTATCACGTTCCCGGTCAGGAGTAATACGAGCGGACCAGGATTTCCCTCGGGAATCGAAGCCGTGGGTGAAGCCGCCTGACCTGAGACCCTGAACTTCCTCCGGGTTGGATGGGCAGTGCATTCGACTCAGAGCAAGGGCTGGCCCAGGCCCGACACCATGGTATCTCCGTCGACGCGGCCCAGAATGAGCGAGCGCCTCCAATGCCGCAGATCCGGCGCGCCCTCGCCGCGGTCAGGCGCTTCGAACCTTTCCAGTGGGGTCCAGCCTTCGCCTCCCGCCACCATGACGCGACCGCCGGCGGCAAGAACCAAAGCAACGCCGCCCGCGACATCCCAGATGTTCGGGCGCTCGAAGTGCGCCGCCTCGAGGAGGCCGGCCCCGACGAAGGCGCATTCTATGGCGGCCGAACCGGTCGTTCTCATTTCCCAGCCGCCTTTGTTCGATTGCCCACCGGGCACCCCGGCCAGATGCCGGCGCACAAGCGGATTTTGCTGTGGCGCAACTGCCTCACCATTGAAGCAGGGCGCTCCGCCCAGCGAAGCATGATAGACCCCTGATCTGAGCGCATGGCTCGTCGCGCACCAGATCGCGCCCGCCACTGGCCGACCGCGATGCAGGACGCCGATGGTCGCAGCAAAAAGCGGGAAGCCGTTGATGAAATTGGCCGTCCCGTCGATCGGGTCGACCGCCCAGACAAAGTCATTGTCGCGCGCCGGGCGCTCGTCCAACTCCTCCCCGATTACGTCGTGCTCCGGAAAAGATTTGGCGAGGCGGGCGCGGATCAGTTCCTCGATCCGGTGGTCCGTCTCCGACACCGGATCCTGCCAGATTCCTTCTGCCTCGGAACCGGCCTTGTAGCGGACAGAGAGCATTCCGCCGAGCGCCGTCTTGATTTCGGCCCCCGCGAGATTTGCGAGTTCGACCGCCGTCTGTTCGATCTTTGCGAGGTATCCTGCTTCGATCGCTGTATCATGCCGGGATTCGATGTGCGTGTTCATGCTTCCTCCTGGTTCGCCTTGATCGCTTCCGGTGCGCGCGGAGCCTCCACCGGAAGGAGGATTTCGACTGGCTTCCCATGCACTTCGGCTTCGATCTCCGAACGCTTTTCCGGCCGGTCGGGCAGCTTGTCGTCGATGCGAAGGCTCGTATCTCCGTCATACTCGATCCGCAGGCGCCGGCCATGGACGGCCGTTGCTGGAGATACGGTCTGGTCCGGCGCGACCAGCCAATTGAGCATGTCGGAGCGCTGGTCCCGACGAATGCTGACGACGTCGAAGACCCGATCGCCTGAGTTCGCCTCTGGATAGAACGGCAGTCTGGAACCGATATAGCCGATGTTCAGCGCCTCCACCGCCAGCAGATCGCCCTCGACCCGGACACCGTCGATGTCGATGTCCACGTCGAGCGGGTCCGCCTTCTTCAGAATATCCAGCAACGCATCGCGGCCGAGCTGGATTTTCTGCTCGCGTGTCGCCTCCTTGTCGACCTTCGTGCCGATCGCCATCGCGAAGATGCCGCATCCCACGGCCTCGACGAACGGCCGTTTTCCCCAGGGAGCGGTGGCCAGACCGATGTCGAACCGCTGTCTCCGCCCCGTTTCCCATCCCGCTGAATGCTTCCGCACATCGCCGCCAATGCCGAGGGACGTTGCGAGGTTGTTGGCGGTACCTAGGGGAAGGATGGCTATCGGAATTCCGCGGTCGGCTATCCCGGTGATCACCTTCCGGACGGTGCCGTCGCCGCCAGCAACGACCACCAAGTCGGCCGTTTCCTTCAGCATTGCCTCGAAATCCGGCCCTTTGGTCGAGCAATATGTGACGCGGAGCCCCGCGTGGCTCAAGACCGCGAGCATGTCCCTCTTTGAATGGTCGCCCGAGCCGGCGTGGGGATTGTGAAAGAGCAGCGCGTCCATCAGCGTCTAACGGACGAACCCCGATTTGGCTCCCCGGGGAGCGCAATATTGCACCGGCGCGGCCAAACAAAAGGGCGGTGCGCCGGCGTCCTTTCCTATCGCGTGACCAGAGCGCGGAAGGGGTAGGTTGAAGGATCAATCCGCCCTGCAGATCACTTCACTGAACATGGTACCGTTGCGATTAAACGTCTGCAGATGATCGAGCGTCGCTGCATCGTCCATCGTATCACCCCAACTGCCGACGATCGCGAGGAGCGAGTTTGAGGACGTGCCGCCGGAGACCTTCGCCGCGTTCAAAGCCGCCTTTGCCAAGGGCCGCTTCTTCAACGAACACATCCGCAATCACTTCCGCTACCGTCTGGTTGGTACTCAATAACGAGCTTCAATGGCCTGAACCTGTCGAAAGCCTACGGAGAGTTTCTGTCATTTCTCGCGCCTGCGAATCTGCAACGGGGTGCGGTTTTTTGGTGTACGATAATGCCGCACGAACAAAATCTCTGGGCGAAGGGGTTTGTCATGCCGATTCATGGAAGAGCCGAGGATGCAGGTGTTCAACCCATCCGACCTGGCGCTACTTGGCCGCGTGTTCAATCGTTTGAAGATTGACGGTTAATCCGAAGAACAGCTCGAAACGCTCGCGTCCCGAAATATTTGTCAATTACATGGCCGGAGTGGTGGACGAGGAAGAACTTCTGTCGGCGTCGAAACAAGCGCTGGGGCGGTAAGCCCGGGTAAAGCAAGCTGAGTCGATCCTTCCAACCGCCGGTTGGTAGACGCGACACAGCCGGCGCGCGTAGGATTTCCTACGATCCGGGCACAAGCCCCCCCGCCTACCCCCGTGCCTGGTGAACGACTGAAGCCCGCTGTGCCGAAAGGTGCGGCGGGTTTTCTTTACCTCCGTATGGAACACTTGGTTGGAGGGACAGTTCGGTTCCTGCAGCATCTCCTGTGCAGAAATGCTGCAAGGTGGGGAAGGCGGATGAGCATCGTCCGAAGGGTCGGTCCAGTTCTGGATCAGGCAATCGCCGCAATCCTCAACAGGGCGGACCATGGGGACATCGTCTCGATCAAAGCGGCATTGAACCATATTCGGCACTCTGCGCCTGATTTGGTCGCATCCAACGACGAGCTAATAGAGGCAATTATAGAGGCCGCTACTGCCCTGGGCCTGACCGTGGCTTCCGATGCGGACGAGTAGTCGCCGTCCAACCTAGCGCCAGTTATCCTCGCCCTCTACCAAACATCTGAGCACCCCCTAATTTACCCCTCATGGGTCTTCTCTGGTTCTCTCCCCCCGTCTACGTGAAGGCGAACCGTCCGGGCATTCGCCATGGGGTCAGCCACGTCGAGGGTGCCGCTGAGGAACTCATGGCGTGGGACACAAAGGGGCCGAGGTGGACGAAAGCGGTCCAATCATGCGTTGACGCGTTCGAGGGCAGAGTGTTCCCCCAAGAGGTCCGTGAAGCCTTTGAGGCGGCGGCCAAGGAGGCGAGCGTATATCTCTCGCCTGAGTAGGAGGTATCATGGCAACCCTTTGGTTCGTCCCTCCGGTGTTCGTGAAGACTGAAACGGAAGGTGCCAGGCATGGCTGCAACAACACGAGGGCAGCCCTTGAGCAGCTCAAGACGTGGACCCGGAGAGGACCTCGCTGGCACAAGGCGTGGACCCTCTGCCTGTCAGCACTGGAGGGCGATCCGATTGACCCTCACGTGATCCGAAAGGCTTTCGTGGCTGCCGCTAAGGAGGCGGAGATGTACCTCTCGCCCGAGTAGGAGGTATCATGGCCATCCATTGGTTTCACCCTCCGGTCTTTATCGAAACCGACCAACCTGGGCTCACCTACGTCTGCACCAATGTCGAGGGTGCCGCTGCGGAACTCATGAAGTGGACCAAGCGTGGACCCAAGTGGAAGGAGGCGGTCGAGGTCTGCATGGGTCTACTTGAAGGCGAGGGCACAGTCGACTATCGCCCGAGACGAATGACCATCGTCTGCCGCAGACGTCGACTCTTAAGCTGGCGCACTCCCGCGCCGAACTAAGGCGTGAACCGTCATGCCTTCCACATCGATACGCAAAACGGAATACGATCCGGACCGTAGGACCCTCTCGGTGTGGTTCGTGGCCAGCGGCAAATGCTACCAGTTTGAGGATGTGCCGCCGGAGACCTTCGCCGAGTTCCGAGCCGCATTCGCCAAGGGCCGCTTCTTCAACGAGCGCATCCGCAATCGATTCCGGTACCGCCTGGTCGGGACCGCCAACAATTCTGGATGACCCCAGCCGTATGCGAAAGCCAACTCACCTATCCATCGAGCTTCAACGGCTCATGGTCGGGAGGATAATGATGCAGCACCTCGCCAAGGTTTCGCTTGTCGAACGTCTGACCACAGACGGGGCAGAACTCGAAATGCTCTGCTTCGTCCTTCGCAGGCGGCCCGTGGCGCTTGCCCTTGATCCCGGTTGCGGGGTTGTTGGTTCTATCTCGGCTCACGTTGATTGTCCCGAACTGTGATAGGGACGGCCCGACAGCCGCTGCGGGGTAGGCAACCGACCGCCGGGCCTAACCGGCGGGGCGTCTGGGGGGACGGTCGCCGGCTAGTTCTACCATAAGCTCTGCATTCATCATTGCTAATTTAGTAAAATGGTCACGTTCCGTTCCCCTGGCTGTCAAATCGGATGAGCCTAGAGTCAATTTGGTGCCTAAACGAGTGAGTGCCGGCGGCCGGCCAGAATTTATTCCTCCGATGATGCCCACCTTGGTCGCCAAGCCGCCCCAAGGCGATGACTGGATGCATGAAGCCAAATTCGACGGCTACCGCTCCCAGATCATCATCGACGCCGGCGCCGCTCGGATTTTCACCCGCCGCGGACTAGACTGGACCTCCAAATGCGGCGACCTAGCTGCGGCGGCGCGAACGCTGGACGTCGAGAATGCCATCATCGACGGCGAGGTCGTCGTCTTAAATGAGGCTGGCCTTTCGGATTTTGCCGCGCTGCGCAAGGCAATCACCAAGCGCCAGCACGACCTCTATTTCGTCGCGTTCGATCTGCTGCATCTCAACGGCCACGACTTGCGCGACATGGCGCTTGAGGATCGGCGGGAAATCCTGGCCGGCCTTATAGGGTCTGACAGCCGCATCCAGTTCAGTGAGACAATGCCAGGCGAGGCAAATGCGATCTATCATTTGATCGACGCGGCCGGCCTGGAGGGGATGGTATCGAAACGTCGAGACAGCAAATATCGCAGCGGCCCGACCACCAATTGGCTGAAAACAAAATCCTTCACGGAAAGCGAGTTTGAACTTCTCGGCGTCGAACGCGAGAGGGGCAAGCCCGCGTTTGCTCTGATGGCCCAGCTGGGAACTCGGAAATATGTCGGCAGTGCCTTCGTCAGCGTCAACCGCGAGATGCGGGAGCGGCTATGGAAGCGGGTCCAGGAACATGCCGGGCCACCGCCAAAGGACATGCCAAAGCGGCCGGCAATGCAGTGGGTCAAGCCGGGGATCAAAGTCCGCGTGAAGCACCTCAGGGGAGAGGACGACCTTCGCCACGCTTCGCTTCAGGACTTCTGGGATGAAAGCTAGCTTTCCGCGTTCTATGCGCTGCCGCTTGTCTCGCTTTCCTCGTCAAGTGCTGAGGCACCGGCAAATAGGCGTTGGCAATCAGCCAAATTAAGCGGGCTAATGGTTTCCAGCAAAGGACGCGCGGCGTGGTATACCATCACTATCCGGGGAAACATTGGATACGCAGCCGCTCAGCGCCATCAAAATCAACACCAAAAATAGTCGCATCTTTCCCTCCGAATTGGGGGCTCATGGCAGAACCGGGCACGCGCAAATATGTTGGCAGCGCCTTCGTGAGTGTCAATCGCGAAATGCGGGAGCGGCTTTGGAAGCGGGTCCAGGAACATGCCGGGCCACCGCCCAAGGAAATGCCAAAGCGGCCGGCAACGCAGTGGGTCAAGCCGGGGATCAAAGTCCGCGTGAAGCACCTCAGGGGAGAGGAAAATCTAAGGCACGCCTCGATGCAGGATTTCCGGGACGAAAGCTAGTGCGCCTTCTCTGCGCCCTTTGATCGACGATGAGACCAGACTGCCTCCAGCAGTTCGCGCTCATCGCCTGCAAGGCATGAATTATGCGCTGATCACCACGCATGACGGCAGGCACATGCTCACCGCGGTCGGCGGGGGGCGTGCCTGTGCTGAACGTTGCGCCCGATAACTTGAGGCCTCGCCACATGAGCCATGCGAAATCACGGCGAACGAAACGGCGATGTTGCGGCAGGGGGTCGTGCCTGACACTTTCAAAACATTGAAACACGAAAGGCAAACAAATGACTTTCAACCTCAACACCATTCGCAATGATGTTCGCGCAAAAGCCCGCACCGACGGTGACGTGTGCTGGCTATTCAATGCGCATCCGATGATCCGCAATCGTGCGCTGACCATCGGGGAGCGCGTTGACCTGCTCGTTAACGTGTTCAAAATCAAACGCACAAATGCGTTGATCGAAACCAAGGGCTATTATCATGCCCGTGGCAATCGTCACGAATCTCGCCGCAACTTCGCGCATGACATTGCAGGCCGTGCGAACGGGGGCCGCGTTGCAACTGAAAGCGACGTTATCGATTTTTGACGGCAGCATTTCACGGAAGGAGCACAAACATGAAACGCGTCCTCGCCATCGGCCTCATCGTGGCAACGCTTGCCACGGGCGGAGGATGGGCACATGCAGCCGAGCCGATGACCGGCAAGATGGCAAAGTTCAACGTCGCCGGCCGTATCGAAGCGGTTAAGGTCGCCTATGAAGAAGGCGGCGATACATGCGACTATGGTCGCTTCGCCATCGAAGAAGCGGCACGGTTGAAGCCGCTGGCCGACACGTCCGAAGAAAAGCGCGCGTGGAATCTTGGCGTGAACGATGCCCTCGCTGCAATGGATGCCGGTGACCTCTCGTTCTGCGAGCAGCTTTATATCGACGCCGGCAATTGGTCGATGCTAAAGGAAGTTGCCGCGTCGAAGGATCAATTGCGCGTTATCATGTTGTCGGCGGCGTCGAGAACAACAACTGCAACTGGGACGATGCGGCGGGGGCCGACAAGGACCCAGCGCCGTATCCGACACTTGCACGTGACGATATCGGCGGACTTGCAGGCGATAAGGCCGAGGGCATTGTCGCCCAGCTTTCGTACTCGGAAGAAACGAACACGGCACGCGACAACGGTTATACGTTCGGCACAACCGATCTCAAGAAGCATTGCCCTGTCATCGAGAAGTTCGCCAAGGAGTTGGTGAACTGATCCTGCAGCGCACCCAACATAACAAGGAAACAAACCAATGAAACGTATTCTTGCCGTGACAGCTTTAGCCCCTCGCATGGGCAATGCCGGCATCAGCGTGCGATAGCGTCACATATGAGGCTTACGCTGCGTATTACGCCTACATGGAAAACTTACGCGAGCGGGCAACGTTGGCCGAGCAGCATGCTACGGGCAAAGACACCGATGCGAGCAAGGTTCGTGAGGCACAGCTTCGCACCGAGGCTCATGCCATGTATGATCGCTATCAGGCGGCCAAAGCATTGATCGAAGCGTCACGCAAGTTTGACACCAAATGAAACACTTGAAGCCCCGCGCGATAAACTCGCTGGAAGACCTTCGGCACGCCTCGCTTCAGGATTTCTGGGATGAGGATTGAAGACGACGATGTCTGTCTCCCTCTATTCATGGCCCATACGCCACTCCATCCGGCCCCACGCATACCCAGGGCTGGACGACGCCTCCGATCTGGAGGTCCCCCTGGGTGTAGCACTTGGTCCGCGATCCTCGCATGTCATCCAGCACGAGGATGCAGACGAGGAGAATGGCCGCGACGACTAGCGTCTTCATGTCGACGCCCATCCAAAGAAGTAGTACTCGCCGCCACCGAGGTCGAGGCAGCCAGCTGGACCCCACTTGTCGTCGATCCTGGGGTCCTGCTTGTCCGTGAGGAGGCGGGCGTAGTCGGCGGGCTCGATGCCTGGTGGCAGGTCGACCATGGTGAATTTCGTATGCCCCCGCTTGATGTGATAGAGCAAATTTTGATGCCGATTATACCAGACCTTGTCGTAGAACTCTGTCTCCGCGGTAACAGGCGTTACTCACAAAGTGGTAATCGGGTGGAACAAAGACGGTCTGAGTTTTTGCATCGATGGCCGTGAGGTGATTACTTCAAAGAAAACCTAGTTCTCAGCTGATGCGCGATCACGTAGTAAGCCCGCGCTCCTCCTCTGAGCGTGGGCCGATCGGGCGGCGGCCCGATCTGCAGCGTGCAAAGCGGGGGGTCGACCCACTGGTCCCACACAACTGGTAGTGGCTGCTAACGTATCCAGGCGCGGCGTAGGAGATATTGGCCGAGATGATCCCGGAAGGTGGTCGCATCCAATTCAGTCAGGCGTTGCCGGGCGACGCAAAGGCGATCTTCCACCTCGTTGACCAAGCCGGGCTCGAAGGCATGGTTTCGAAGCGCAAGGACAGCAAATATCGCAGCGGCAACGCCACGGCTTGGCTGAAGACCAAGGCCTATTCGATCGACGAATACGAATTGCTTGGCGTCGAGCGCGAGAGGGGCAAGCCAGCCTTCGCTCTGATGGCCGAGCCGGGGACCCGCAAATATGTCGGCAGTGCCTTCGTCAGCGTCAATCGCGAGATGCGGGAACGGCTCTGGCAGCGCGTGCAGGAGCACGCAGGGACAGCGCCCAAGGGCATGAAGCGGCCGGCGACGCAGTGGGTCAAGCCGGGGCTGATCGGCCGTGTGAAGCACCTGCGAGGCGAGGACGACTTGCGGCATGCCTCGCTGCAGGATTTTTGGGATGAGAGTTAGTAGCCATCGCGCGGGTCAGTCTACGATGATGTGTCCCTCGACATCTCCGTCGATGCTCATCGTACTCAAGCGGCGATGCCAAAAAGAGCACCGGGCCGAATGATGGACGAGTGTGCCGTGGTCGTCCCGCGTCGCGTACTCAATCGTTGCGATACGCGCGCCGAAATCTTCTTCGGCATGCAGGAGTCGATAGCCGAAAACGCTCCTGACTGCCGAAACGATCCTGACTGCCCGCTCGCACGCCGGTATCATGCTCCAGCGCTCGCCATCGGCGTGAGCAGATAGAGCCGCCGTTACGAATAGTGCTGCCAGGCAAACGCGCTTCATCGAGCCCCGCCTTTCGCCAACTGGCCGCTTGCGGGCGAGAGAATGCGGCTAGTCAGCGAGCGAGTCCATACATGCAAGATTGCGATCTTATCGAGCGTCCTGGCCTGGTGGGCTTGCTAGCGCCCTTCGAAATGAGGATTATATTCCTCCCCATTGCGGCGAGCCCTTCAATGGAGATCGCCATGCCCCAAAAGACCCTCGCCGATACCTTGGCCGCCCGCGAAACCATCTATGTCAATTGCGGACACCCGATGTGCTGCAAATCGACGAAGCTCGATCTCCAGGCGCTGATTGACAGGCTCGGCCGTGACCACGGCTCGATGCATGACGACCTGATCGGGCTCTTTGTCTGCTCAAGTTGCAAGGCTGCCGGTCGTGACCGCCGGCAGGTGTTCTTCACATGCATTCCTGACTACGAAGGCCAGCAGCGGGCGCGCAATCGCGACTGGAAGCCAACTTTCGAACGAGGGGGCTGAAAGTGGCCGGCGCCACTGTGGGGGGCGTTGGGGTAGATTTGCCTGCAGGGCGCCGGCCGGGCGGATTGGGGTCCGCCGCCGTTGATACTACCGAGTTTGGCGATGCAAGTAATTCCGTGATCACGGAAGGGCCTACGCGCTGCCGTCCGTCTCGCTTTCCTCGTCAACCGTTCTGACTGGCAGATAGGCGTTGGTTTCCAGCCATTCGCGCAGCACGATCTGAATGAGGTCCGACCGGCCAATGTTCATTTCAGCCGCGATGGAGTTGAGAGCGTCCTCCGTTGCGGGCTCCAGCGGCACGCCTGAGACATTTCTAAGCATCAATGCAGCGCGACGCAGGATGACCTGCAGATCCGCGCGCGATATATCGGCGATGCGGTCGGCGGCGCTTTCAAGCTCTTCCGCAACAGATAGGCGGGTCATTGAGAGCGCCGCATGGCGGAGGTACGGCGCGCCAACATGGGCGGTGTTGTGCTACCCGACGCATGCCGAGTGGATCGAAGACGATGCGCGGCTGACCAGACTGGCGCAGGATGGGCGATTGGCGAGTCCTACGGCGCGTCAGGACGCGCGGGAGCCGCATCCCGGTCCATAAGACCAGCCAAGGGCGAGATCGCGTCCAGCGGCTCGCCTGCGTTTCAAAATTCAACCCCAGGCGCTTGCCAAACGGCCAGCTTCCGGCCACGGCCCGCCTAAGAACGACATGGCAGGGAACCGATTTAACAAGCTCTGAGTTTCAATTGTTAACCCAAGGTGAAAGTCTTAGGGAGCAACACAATGAAAACCATCCATCATCTCCTCGCCGGCACCGGTATGGTACTGATTTCAAGTGCATTTTTCGGCTCAACGGCGACCGTTCCAGCATTTGCGCAGGCGATTGAGCGCCAGATCTCGGCGGGGAAGCAATGTCGCTTGTGCCCGCCGCTCACCAATGGCGAGGGCCATCCGACAGGCACAGCTAGTAGGGACACCATCGCCGGCAGCGGCAGCGTCGGCGACCACGGCACCGGCAGCGTCGGCGGCACCGGCAGCATCAGCGGCAGCGGCAGCATTGACGGCAGCGGCACCGGCAGCATCGGCGGCACCGGCAGCATTGACGGCAGCGGCAGCGTCAGCAGCAGCGTCGGAGGCAGCGGCAGCGTCGCGCGCTGACAACGGCGGGCAATAGCGGCAATGTTAACGCCGGATTCGGCAACGGTGGCGAAGGTCCTGCCGACGAGATCGAGATTGCCTGAGTCATGACCTGACCGCGATCAGCGCCGCGAACGCATCGCGGGCAGCCTGTCGATGCGGAGCCAGCCGCGCTTCGTGCTCAGCGGGCCAGCTTGCGGGGATGTAGCGGTTGATCGCCGCCTCGACCAACGCACGCGAACCACGCAGATCGCGAACCAGCGCATTGGCCTCAACCTTTCGCCGACCTTGACTGGCGATGTAGTTCTGGACGTAGGGCTTGCGGTGATCGGGGTGACCCGGAGATGTGCGCCCGAGGCGAAGATTTCCAAACGATCAGGAATTTTGTCAGAACCCGGTGTGAGCAAAATCACATGGACTGGAAGAGGGCACGGGGAATATGAGCACTGCACCGATCGAGATTGAACGGAAACCAACCTGATGCCCCGCCTTCGCGAATGCCCGTTCGACAACAACCGCGATCTCCAGGTCGAGCATTTCAACGGCGACGACTATCACGTCAAGTGCAAGCGCTGCGGCGCACAGGGGCCGACTGCCGACACTTGGGCCGAAGCCGAGAAGCTTTGGAACGATCGCGACGGAAGTGACAAGCACTAACCCGCACACTAGCAAGCCCCCGCTGCCTCACGGTGGCGGGTCTGCTTGCTCTCCTTCTGGCGCATAGTCCTCCGGCCGCATCAGCTTCGGAGAGGACAACCATAGTTCTTTGAAAGCCAACATCGGCGGCGTCCAGTGGGCATCCCACTTATCCATGGCGCGAAGGATGAAAAATCCTGCCTCGACGGAAGTGAGGTTCCGCGTCGGGCCCGCGTCCGGTTTCTCGTGCTTCAGCCAATAGAAGGTCTCATTGAGGCAAGCGATCCACTGCTTTCGCTCCGCCGGTCGCCTGCCCAGTATGTTTTCCCAGAGGCCAACCGCCTTGCCAGGCGCCATGTCCTCGGCGGCGCCCGTCAGCGTGATAGCCACAGCGAATTGCCCAGCATGGAAGGCCGTGATGGCAGCCTCGATCTGTTGAACGGCAGCCTCCTGCTTCGTGACCGTGAAGACGCGATAGAATGGGCGCTGCTCTCTCATTGTTGCCCCAGATGTTGCCCCTGGCGACGATTCGCCTTTTTGGCGAGCTATCGAATGGCAGCTAAGTCTTTGGAATTGTTGGCTCCCCGGGCCGGACAACTCGTCAAATCGAACCGGGAAAAACCAAGGCCAGAAAGGCATTATATTTCAATTGCTTAAGTATGTTGCCTCTTCCGAGGTGTCACCGCGTTGGTGTACCTCTATGGGTAGCAGCGGTGTACCTCAAGCGTCAAGCCTCGATCCATTGGCAGTGATCTTGGGTCCCAAAGCCTTTTCCTGCTCCGCGCTCCATGCTCGCCAGTACCTTGCCACTTTCGTGTTCGTGAATTGGTTTTGCCAAAAGGCGGCTTCCTCAACGTCCACCTCCGCAATCCAGGCCACGTACTGCTCGCACCACGCTTGCAAACTGCCGGCGCGCGCTGGACGTTTGGTTTCGTCGCATTTCTCAAGCTTTGCTTTCAAGGCCACGCTGATCTCCTTCCACCGATTAAGCGCCCATCTGCTTTGCGAGCGACATACGCTCTGATTCTCGGTTTTGGTGCAATGGAAAATCGACTTAACATACTGATATAATTTGGTTATCTCCGGCAACACAGTAGCTACGATATGGGAGTTGCTCCGTTTGCGAGGCAGAGACCACCGACCGCCGCTAACGCCGGCCGGCACAACGGCCAGTCAGACCCTCAGCAGCCCTCCTGTGGCCTCTCCGTTGGCCCTCACGGTCGTATTCGGTCATGTCGATGCCGGCCCAATATTTGGCTCTTGAGGCACTTTCACAAGCAGGAGAGGGTAGCTTCGTTCACCATCCTTGTGGCACTGTGCGCCACCTTTGATGGGGGATGCTTTGACCACTAACCTGCAAGAACTTTCGCGGACACTGTTCTCCGCTGCCGATCAGCTTTGGACCAACAGCAATCTGCGGCCCGATCAATACGCACAACCCGTGCTGGCGCTGATTGCACTGCGGCAGATGGAAGCAAAGTTCGAGGTCGTTCACGCAGACCTGGCCCCGCACTATACTGGGCGGCTGAGGCCTTCTCCCGCTGACTATCAGGCGCGCGGCGCGGTCTTCCTGCCTGAGAAAGCCCGCTTCTCGAGGCTGCTGTCATTGCCTGGAACCGCAGACTTAGGTGCTGAACTCAACGCGGCCATGAAAGGGATCGCGGAGACCAACCCAGACTTAGCCGGCGTTCTGCCCCAAGGCTATCAGGGCCTGCCCAACAGCGTGCTGCAGGAGTTGATGCGCGTTCTCGCCCCGCTCAAGATCGACGGCGACGCCTACGGGCTGATCTTTGAGTACTTCATGGGCCAGTTTGCATCCAACTACATGCAGAAGGGAGGCGAGTTCTTCACGCCAGCGTCCATCGTGAAGCTCATCGTGGAGATCATTGAACCCTATCACGGCGCGATCTTCGATCCTGCCTGCGGGTCGGGTGGCATGTTCGCCCACTCGGCCGACTTCGTGCGCCGACATCACAAAAGCCCAGCGAGCGAGATTAACATCTTCGGGGTCGAGAAGATGAGCGACACGCTGCGCCTCTGCCGCATGAACCTCGCCGTGCATGGCCTATCTGGCGACATCCGCGAGGCCAACAGCTACTACGACGACCCGCACCATCTCATCGGACGCTTCGACTTTGTGATGGCCAATCCTCCCTTCAACCAGTCTGAGGTCGATCGTACCAAGCTCGTCACCGCAACTGGCAAGGTTGACGCACGGTTCCCGCTCGGCCTTCCGACGGTGAACAACGCGAACTACATCTGGATCAACCTATTCTATGCCGCGTTGAACCCGACTGGACGCGCCGGTTTTGTAATGGCGAATAGTGCAGCCGACGCGGGCGGCAGCGAAAGGGAGTTGCGAAAGAAACTCATTGAGACTGGCGCAGTGGACTGCATTGTCGCCGTCGGCCCCAATATGTTCTTCACAGTCACCCTGCCCGTGACCCTCTGGTTCCTCGACAAGGGCAAGGCGAAGGGCCTGCGAGGTGACAAAGTATTGTTCGTCGACGCGCGTCATCTCTTCAGCCAGGAGACGAGGTCGCATCGCGTGTTCGATCCGAACCACATCGAGTTCATCGGCAACATTGTCAGGCTGTGGCGTGATGAGAAGATAGAGACGCAAGCCGGCAGCGGGTCGCGAATGACCGAGTTGTTTCCAGATGGCAGCTATCGCGATGTTCTTGGCCTCTGCAAGATCATCACGCGCGACGAGATCAAGGCACAAGACTGGAGTCTGAGCCCGGGCCGATACGTTGGCGTAGCGCCCGGCCATTCGCCTGATGAGGAGGCGTTCAAGGTTATACTGGAGGCCCTGCAGGAGGGCTTAGAGGGCCTCAACGCTGAGGCGGCGCAGTTGCAGGCCCGGATTGCGCAGAACGTGGCGGAGTTGTTGAGCGCATGACAACAACGACACTTCGCGACCTTCTCATCGATAGCCGCGACGGCGAATGGGGAGAGAGCCAGGCAGGTGCTGGGCGGGTGAGGATGCGAGTTATCCGAGGCACCGATTTCCCTGATGTACGCCAAGGGGATTTTCAGGGAGTGCCTCTTCGCTACCTTGAGCAGAGACATGCGATACGAAAGCGCCTCCAATTTAATGATATCCTTCTTGAAACAGCAGGTGGGACGGCTGATCGTCCCACCGGTCGAACCGCACTTGTGACCCGCCGTGTTCTTGATGGGTTGGGGGAAGACGTCACTTGCGCCAGCTTTGCTCGCTTTATCAGGATTGATCCCGACAAGGCTGAGCCCGCGTTCGTGTTTTGGCTGCTTCAACACCATTACGCGGCACGCAACCTCCTGCAGTTTCACCTACAACACACGGGTGTCGCGCGATTTCAGTTCACGACATTCGCTGACACCTTTGTCCTTCGGTTACCGGACCGTGATCAGCAGCAGCGCGTCGCCTCAATTCTTGCAGCATACGACGACCTGATAGAGGTGAACCGCCGACGGATTGCACTACTGGAGGAAATGGCTCGGCGGTTGTTCGATGAGTGGTTCGTTCGCATGCGATTTCCGGGCCGCGAGGCCGATGCAACGGTCGGGGCGGCCAACGGCCCGCTGCCCGAGGGGTGGGAATGGCGATCTCTCCCGGAGGTATGCGTCCAGCCCAATGGCATTCAGACTGGGCCGTTTGGCAGTCAACTCCACCAGGCAGATTACGTCGATGAGGGCGTGCCGGTTGTTATGCCGATGAACATGATCGGCTTCCGCATTGCAAAAGACAAAATCGCTTACATTTCAGAGCAGAAAGCCAATGAATTAGTCCGGCATCGCATGGTGATTGGTGATGTAGCCTACGGAAGGCGAGGTGACATCGGTCGCCGCGCTTACATCTCGTCGCGAGAGAATGGCTGGTTTTGTGGCACGGGATGCCTCAGGCTGCGTCCTGATCCTACGCGCATCGGTTCACGCTATTTCTTCGACGCACTTGGCCATCCAACAACGCTGGGGGCGATCCGGGCGCGGGCTCAGGGCGCAACCATGCCAAATCTGAGCGCGGGTGCGATGTCCGGCGTGCCCGTGCTGGTGCCACCGCCCGCTTTGCAAGGGACATACGACGACATCGCGGGACATTGGGCTGAGCTGTCAGCGTCATTGGTAGCATCAAATACTAACCTTAGCGCCCAGCGCGACCTACTGCTCCCACGCCTCATGTCCGGCGAGCTGGCTCTCACCGCTGCCGAACGCGAACTGGAGGACGCCGCCTAATGCCTCCGGCTGCCCCCCCGAAATCGCTCGCCGGGGCAATCACCAGCGAACTGGGGCTGGTCGAGAAGCCAGGCATCGATCTTCTGGTAGAACTGGGGTGGGCGCATCAAGACCTGATGAAGGAAGAGCCGGGGCCGCAGGACCCAACCGGCCGCCTATCGTTTCGCGAGCTGGTTCTTCCCGCGCGGCTCCGCGCCGCGTTGCGCAAGCTCAATCCATCTGTGCCCGACGACGGGCTTCGACAGGCCGAGGCTGCGATCAGCGCTGATCGGTCAACCATGCTACCTGTGGCGGCGAACCGCGATGTCTATAAGCTGCTTCGCGAAGGTGTGACGGTCCAGATGAAACGGCCCGATGGCTCGACGAAGCCGGAGCGGGTGGCCATCATCGACTGGACGAACGCGACGGGTAATGACTTCTTTCTCGCTTCTCAGTTCTGGATCGCAAGCGACCTCTACAAGCGCCGCCCCGACGCCATCGGCTTCGTCAATGGCATCCCTCTTCTGCTCATCGAATGGAAGGATATCACGCAGCCGGTGCAGGAAGCCTATGAGGCCAACCTGCGTGACTACCGCGATACCATTCCGCGTCTCTTCGACTTCAACGGCTTCGTCATCCTCTCCAACGGGCTTGAGGGGTTGATGGGCGCAAGCCACGCGCCCTTCGACAGTTACGCCCCCTGGAGGCGTCTGGAGGAGGGGGGACCGGAAAGCGTAGCGCTGGAGACGGTACTCCGCGCGACCTGTGAGCCGTCCCGTTTCCTCGATCTCGTCGAGAACTTCTTACTCTTCGAGGATGCACGGGGCGGGCTGCGCAAGCTCGTTGGCAAATATCATCAGGTTCTCGGCGTGAACCGGGCCATGGAAGCAGTTGGGCAACTGGAGGAGAACCGTGGCCGCCTCGGCGTATTCTGGCACACGCAGGGCAGCGGCAAGAGCTTCTCAATGGCAATGTTCGCCGAGAAGGTCTTGCGCCGCCTCGGGGGCAACTGGACCTTTGTGATCGTCACCGACCGGCAGGAGCTGGACGATCAGATCGCCGGCACGTTCGCATCAGTCGGAGCGTTGACGAAGCTCGTGAAGGACTGCCAGGCGCAGAGCCGCGTCCATCTGCGTGAATTGCTCGCGGGCCAAGAGCGCTATGTGTTCACTCTTATCCACAAATTCTCTACCGAGCGCGGTGAACTGATGCCGGTGCTGTCAGAGCGGAGTGACATCATCGTCATTACTGATGAAGCGCACCGAAGTCAGTATGACCAGCTCGCCGCCAACATGCGCCGTGCGCTGCCCAATGCTGCCTTCATAGGCTTTACTGGAACGCCGCTGATCGCGGGGCAGGAAGAGCGGACGCGCGAGGTCTTCGGTGACTACGTATCGATTTACAACTTCGCCCAATCCATCGCCGACGGCGCGACTGTGCCGCTCTATTACGAAGCGCGGAAGCCCGAACTGCAACTCGCTGCCGACGATCTGAAGGAAGAGCTGGACGATTTGTTGGACGAGGCGGCGCTGAACGAAGAGCAGGAAAGGAAGATCCAGCAGACATTCGCCAAGCAGTACCACCTGATCACCCGAAACGACCGCCTCGAAGAAGTCGCTGCCGACCTCGTGCGGCATTTCTCGGCACGCGGCTATCTGGGCAAGGCGATGTTCGTCGCTATCGACAAGGCCACTGCTGTCCGCATGTACGACAAGGTGAGCAACGCATGGGCCGCGGAGTTGGCTGATCGGCAGGAGCAGATCGCAACTGCGCCTGAGGAGGCTCGCGCTGCACTTGCCGAGCGCCTCGCATGGATGCGGAATGTCGATATGGCGCTGGTCGTCAGCCAATCGCAGAACGAGATCGACGACCTAAAGCAGAAGGGTCTCGACATCCTGCCCCACCGCGAACGAATACAGAAGGAGGACCTGGAGGCAAAGTTCAAGGACCCTGACGACCCGCTTCGCTTGGTCTTCGTCTGCGCCATGTGGATCACCGGCTTCGACGTGCCAACGTGCAGCACGATTTACCTCGACAAACCGATGAAGAACCACACCCTTATGCAGACGATCGCTCGGGCGAATCGCCGCGCGGAGGGCAAGACCGCTGGCGTCATCGTGGACTATGTCGGTGTATTCCAGAACCTGCAGAAGGCGCTTGCCATCTATGCGGCAAAGGGTAGTGAAGCCTCGCCCATTCGAGACAAAGATGAGCTTGTCACCGAACTTGAGCAAGCCCTCGCCGAAGCCCGTGTGTTCTGTGCAGGCTTTGACGTAGACGTCCACGCGATCTTCGCGGTGAAGGGGCTGGATCGGACCAAACTGATCGGACAGGCGGTTGAGGCTCTCATTGCCCCCGATGACCGCCGACGCGGTTTCTTACGTCACGCCAACGCGACCGTCCGGGCTTACAAGGCGCTCCTGCCGGATGAACGGGCCGCTCCTTCCCTCAAGCCGGTGGCGACCGTGCATGTTCTCGCAGAGGCGATACGTGGCAAGCTCGGGCCGGTGGACATCTCGGTCGTTGCCGCGAAGATCGAAGCACTGCTTGACGAGAAGATCGAAGGCGTGGCGATCACCGCGCCAATTATCCAGGGCGATGAAGCGCACGGTCGGGTCGACCTGTCCGCCATCGACTTTGATATGCTCGCCAAGCTCTTCTCTGGCCAACCCAAGACTGCCGCCGAGAAGCTGCGCTCGCAAATCGAGGCAAGGGCGCATAGCATGGCCGCGCGCAACCCCACGCGCGTTCACCTCGTGGACAAGCTGGAGAAACTCGTTGAAGCCTACAATCTGGCTACGCTCGACGTGGAGGCATTCTTCGAGGCATTGAAGAAGCTTGTGGCTGAGATGGATGACGAGGAGCGCCGCGCTGCGCGTGAAGGACTGACAGACGACGAATTGGCGATCTTCGATCTACTTACTAAGCCGAAACCAGAGCTAACAAAGCCCCAGGAGACAGCGGTCAAGCTGGTTGCCAAGGAGTTGCTCCAAAAGCTGGAAGGACTGCGGCTGTCCAACTGGCCTCAGAACCAGCAGACCCGTGCAGCGGTCCACTCCGAGATCAGGTTCAAGCTGAACGAGCTGCCGGAGGAGCCGTATCCGCAGGACCTATGGGATGAGAAGGTCGAGGCTGTCTGGCAGTTTGTCTACCATCAAGCCGCACGCCAGCCAGGCGCCGCACTTCGGTGACGCGAGTCTCCGCTCTGGCGGATCAATCGAGAGACCGTTGGTTCCCCGTGGTGAGAAGCGCAACGCGGGGGACGAGCAACTCGACTGCTTTCTCCAGGTCTCTTCCGACGTATCGAAGGACACGCCCACGCGACCGGGGGTACACATGCAGCTCCTTGGTGCTGGTCCCTTCGCCCCACCGCTTGTGCGTGCCCGAGGCCATGCGGTGGACGAGCTTTGCGGCCTGTACCTGCCTGAACTCCGACTTTGTCTCTGGCTGGGGATCGGAACGGATCGCAAGTTCTACTGTAAGCCACGCGCCGACTACTCGACGAGGGTCGACCTTCGCCTTGCGCAGCCTCGCCCAGGCCGCGCGCGCACGATCGTCCGGAGACAACCCCCGAAGCCTGAATGCCTCCATGTGAGGCCCTGCGGCCCGATACAATGTCTCCACGCGCTCGATAGCGTTGGTGGTCCATTTGTCGTCCGCGTTAGCCTCCAGCCAAGCGAGTGCTGCCTTCCGATATGGCGTAAGTTCCTTGGCGGTGTAGGAGCGTTTGTAGGCGCTGCCGTGACGGGCAAGGTGATCAGAGTGCGTTCGGCAGAACCGCGTGTCCAGACCGTCCTCTGTGCCCGCACGGGCAGGCCTTCCGCAGTCCACAACGCGGCACCGTGTAAACATATGGCTTGGTTCCGCAGCTCGGGCTTTGACCTCGTTCTTGCGCTCTCGCTTCTTAGCCCAATTCGTCAATCTCGAGTCCCTCTTAGGTGTGCCCTGGGTTTCCCCTTAAGGGGCCATGCAGTGAGTGAAGGAGCTACCTGAGTAGGATGGAGGTAACCTAACATGTGGGTGAGGGTTGATAGGACCTGATACAGGGAGGAAGTCCCCCCTCAGACCTCAACCGAGACAGTGCCCTGAACATGGGCATGAGCATTGAACACAGTGAGCATGACTTCCTTGGTCACCAACACCTTGGAGGACGGAACCATCACAGCGTCATGGATCGGCAGAGCGACAATCCCCTTGGCGCGAAGGCTAAGGAGAACGTCAACAAGAATGCTGCTCTCGATGAACTGAGCGTCGTGGCCAAGACCTTTGTGGAAATGATCCTTGATCAACGGGTGTTTGGCTTCGATGGCATCGACCACCTCGCCGATCCTGTCGGTCTTGCGAAACAGCTTGCGGGTGTCCTTGGGGAACCTGTCGAGCCGTTGCTCGGCAAATATCATGGCGCTCATCACTTTCTTGATGCCATCTCGCAGCTGGTTGTATCCGTGCATCTGATAGAGGTCGCCGGTGGCGGGGAGGTGGCCTGCCATTCCGTAGAGGATGCGGGCGCCCACCTGACCGAAGTCCAACTCTACGGCCTTCTCTCCCGCGATCTTGAGCCCTTGCCGTCGCTCGTGCTTCCGTAGCTGCTGCCAGAAGCCTCCGAACATCCTGCCGCCACTGGTGAACCGCGCCTGGGTGAAGATACGACGCAACCGTCTGTCTCGGATGTCGAAGGCCGTGTGCGGCCACGGAACACCAAGGGGCTCAAACCGAAGATCGGCTGCCGCCAGCCACTGGTTGATGGTCTCAAGCTCGTGGCGGTAACGCTCGGTGTCAGGGGTGTCGGCGTACGACTCCAAGCCGCCTTCGTCCCAATAATTGCCAGGGTCCTTCAGACGCTTCAGGATGATCGTCTCGCCGTGGGGATGCTCATCGAGGTCGTCGGTGGCGATGCCGCCGTCCTCCATTCGCGGCAGCAGGGTCGGACCCGGTCGGATAACCGTCGATTTGGAAGCGCCAGGTATCGGAGCGGCCTTGTCCTGACGCACATAGCCCAGCTCGGGCTTGGCGAGCAGATCCAAGATGCGTGGAAAGACCTTGCTGTAAGCTCGCGGCCTATATCGGCTCTTCGTCCCCAAGCGCCTGTTGGAGCGGGTGACGTAAATTCCCTCGGGATAGTCCACGAGGTGATGATGCATCAGGTCGGAAAGGATCGCGTCTACGGTCAGGTCGAAGGTCTCTTGGTCTGCGGCCCGACGCTTATTCCTCGTCAGCCCGAAACGATCCTCGTAGTTCAGGAGCAACCTGATGGCTTCCGCGACGATGCCCTTGGCATTGTCCGATGAAGCGAACCGATAAGCGTTGAAAGGCCGATCGCGTTCGTCATCTTCGTCATCCGGGGTCGCGATCAGCGGGGCGATCTGGTCCAACTGCGATGTTCCAATTCTACAAAATGGCCACCCCGCTCCCACGGCCACACAGAGGGCCACGGGCGGACATGAGGTCGGGCAGGAGGAAAGGGGGCTCGGCAGCGCCTCGCGGTTCTCAGAGCGCGCCTACGGCTGCCTGTCACTGGTTGCCGAGGCCAGCGAAATACCGCAAGTCGGGCGGCTTGGCCATCCGGGCGACAGAGGCAAAAGAGCGCGGTCTGTGCCTTTCCCCGGTGTAGTGATACGCTGGAGCTTCGGCCTCGTTGCCTGGAGCAGTGTTCGAGGTCTGCCTTGTGAGGCCGGGGGGGCATTCACGTATGGAACCCGTGGACCTGAAGTCCCGCATCGAGATTGCGCTGGGTCGCGGTCACCTGAGCCAATGGCAAAGACAATTCCTCATCGACATTCACGCCCGTCTGGTGAAGTACGGCCCCAAAGCGCGGCTGACCGACAAGCAGCGCGCCAAGCTCTTCGAGGTGATCGGCTACGCCCCGCCAAGCAGCCAAGCACCACCGCAGTCACGCCCGAACAGCTCGCAGTCGCCGCGGTGGAGGCAGCGGCGGCGCCGGAGCCCGATCGTGCGCGAGGTCCGGTATCTGGCCGGCCGATTTGTCACGGCCTTTGGAATGATGTTGGCTTTGGTAGTCGCGTCTTTGATCTACTCATACGTCAACAACCCCAACACGACCTCCCCAAGCAGTCCGGCCCTTGCATTGCCAAACGCTGGAAGCCTGAAGCCATTGGCGAGGAGCCAGTTCACGATCACGGACGGCGACACCATTCGGCTCAACGGTGCCGCGAAGGGGACCCGGCTGGTCGGCTTCAATACGCCCGAAAGCATCGAGCCAAGGTGCGAAGCTGAGGCCCAGTTGGGGCGTCGAGCGAAGGCGCGCCTCAAAGAGTTGGTAGCTGCTGCGGGGCTGGAATTGAGGATGGTTGCGTGTGCTTGCACGCCAGGGACCGAAGGCACAGACAGATGCAACTACGGCCGCAGTTGCGGCTCTCTGCTTGTCGATGGTCGCGATGTTGGCGAGGTGCTGGTGTCAGAGGGATTGGCTGTGACGTTTGTCTGCGGCTCGACGAGCTGTCCACCGACGCCTCGTCCCTGGTGTGGGTAGGGCGTCCGGTTACCCTGCGGCTGCTTCGGTTCCTTCGAGGCGCTTTGCCAGCTTCGCGAGGGTCGAGCGTGAGCAGTTGGTGGCTCTCACAATGGTGTTCCAGCTCTGCCCCTTGCGCAGCATGTCCATGATCGCCTCATTACGCCCGGCGTCCTCGGGCCGGCCCTTCATGCGCCCTTCAGCCTTCGCCTTAGCGATCCCCTGAGCCTGCCTGCGGCGTCGGTCGTCGTAGTCCTTGCGGGCGATGGCAGCGAGCATGTCGAGTAGCATCCCGTTGATTGCGTCGAACATGCGCCCGGTGAAGGCATCCTCGGTCTTCATCATCATGTGCGAGGTCGGCAAGTCCAGCGCCACGACCTTGACCTCTCGGTCCTTGATCTCGCGCTTGAGCTGATCCCAATCCTTGTCCGACAGTCGGCTCAGGCGGTCGACCTGTTCGGTGAGCAGGATGTCGCCGGGCTTGCTGTCCTTGAGCAACCGGAACAGCTCTGGCCTGTGCAGCGAAGCCCCGCTCTCGTTCTCCTCATAGGTGGCGGCGATGGTCAGCCCTCGTTCCCGGCAGAACGCTTCAAGGTCCTCCCGCGCACGCCCTGCGTCCTGTTCCTTGGTCGAGGCTCTGAGGTAGGCTCGAATGAATGTCACGGCGCGCTCCAGTTCGGTTTGACTGGTTCGCTAATAGGTGGTTCGATTTGACTGGTCAAGAGGTATTTGTCGAACCACTGCGGAACAGGTTCGGAAAGGGCACACCATTATAAACCGACCGAGGAACACCGGCAGGAACAGAGCGCCAGCCCACGTTTGGGTTCGCGAGGGTGTAATGCTCAGCCGCACCGACAAACGGCCCTGGCGCGCCAACCGTAGGGTGAAGCGAGGCTTTCTTGGTTTCCTTGAGGGTGGCGTGTGGTGGAACCGAAGGGGGTACGGGGGGTAATCGCGCGCTGCCGTATATCTGATCGGGGTCGGAGAAATCTGTACCAAACATTCCTGACTTTCATTAGGCTTCCCTCATGTCCCTCCACTGGTTCAACCCTCCGGTGTACGTCAGGACTGACCGACCTGGGGTCCGCTTCGGAGTCAGCCACGTCGAGGGTGCCGCCGAGCAGCTCCTCAAGTGGACCAAGAAAGGACCCAAATGGAAGCGGGCGGTCGAAGCTTGCGTGGCTGGGATGGAAGGAGAGGTGACCCCGAACGATGTCCGTAAGGCCTTCGAGGCTGCTGCCAAGGAGGAGGGGGTGCTACGTTCCTCCAATTAGGTCTCCATTCAACTGCCCACTTTGGCGGATGGAAATGGTGGCCTCTTCCGAGTAACAATGTTGGATGCTTGATATTCTTGGCAGTTTGATAACGGGTATGCTGGATGGGCGTTGGTCGAAACGACGGCCGTGGTTCATCGTGCAGATGGTCGTCTTCTTGGTGTTAGTCACTTTCACAATTTACGTGATCTTTCGCCGCGTTTTTTGATGCTTAAGCCGCCTTCCGCCTCTGCGCTTCTGATCCTTCCTGATGATGGGTAGGTAGTGGGTCTCCTGTGTCCCTGTGACCCCCTCGGCTACACCCTGAGGAGACTTCAGGGGAGCCTAAGGGGTACTTGGCCAACCGTCACTCCATGTCCGGCACGTCGCCACCAACAAAGAGCGTCGTCGGCTCGCCGTATTCGCCCAGCGACGGGTTGGCATCGCGCGACCAAGCAATAACACCAGCATGTTTCGCCGCCAGACCCTTGGCGGTCCTTATTGCCCGGTCCTCGGTCTGCTGCTCGGCTGGCCCAAACACAGGCTGAAGGTCGCCGCTCTCGTCGCGGTCGAAGGCGGTAACCACGATTAGCTTAGGGGTCTTGTGCTGTGGGAGGATGTTCTCTGACATGCTCATTGTCTTTCGTTGAACCGCCGCTCAGACGCCAAGGACGCGAGCTTATTCAATGGCAGGACTTGGCGTACGGCGTCGCTCGATCCACCTGGACCAGTCGCAACGGCACCAACTATAGGCACCATCGGCAGTTCCCGCTTTGGCGCTTTCTGTTCGCCCTTTAGGTCTGCGATTTCCTCGTCACGTCTTGCTATTCGGCTTTCCAGATTGGCGATACGCTCGGTCAGCAAATAGCGGCCGACCAGGAAGCCCCCGCCTCCGAAGAGAACTGCAAACGTCGCAAAGACGGCCGGGTTCGCCAGCACCAGCGCCGAGTTGGCTTCCAGGAAAGCAATAAGGTCATGCATCGGGCAACGTCGTCCTCGCGTGAGCGCCCACGGCTGTCAGCCCAAGATAGCAGGCGTGTCGTCGTAGCTGACATGCACCAAGCCCGGATGACGATGTGCAAGGGCGACGATCTGGGTCTCAAGCTCACAGTTGTAAGCCATGAGCGCCTTCACCGTCTCAAGCGGGCTGTCATAGCGAGCGATTAGCTTCTCCGCCTCAGAGTGCAGTTCCGCCTTGGCCTCGGGGTCCAAGTGCATAATGCCCATTGTGGTACCTCCTATCGCGTTGCCCGGCGCGGTGCCGAGAGTGCATCAAGCGGTTCCTGAAGGTGCCCGTTAAGGATCATCATTTCCTTGAGCGCCTTCATCACGTCGCCCTTGTAGACGGCAACGAACCTGTCGGGCCGTAGGCCTGTAGGGCGGCCTCTTGTCCATGGCGGTGCCTCCAAACGTTGCATTGGCGCAGTGAACAAAATAGGAACAAAACTGTCAAGAGCGAATTGACCAGAGGAGGAATGAGTTCCTATCTTGGGGTCATGCCTGACACTGGTGGAAGACGTAAGCGCGGAAGCGAATGGAAGCTCAGCAATGCCCACGAGGCAGGGCAGCTTGTGCGTGTCCAGTGCGGGCTCTGCAATGTTAAGCGCTGGTATCAACCGAGCGATCTGAGGGAAATCTTAGGGGACATTGAGGCCGAACTGGTGGGGAGCAAAATGAGCTGCGAACGGTGCGGCAAGAACGACTTCATGCACGCCGAGACACAGAACCCTACGGCGCGGGAACGGGAGAGCATCCAGGTTAGGCAGCTTGCCGAAATCAGGATGGTGCGACGGATCATCTGGCGGGATGAGAAGTGAGGAGTGTTCAAGACGGACCGCTCTACGCTGCGCACATACACCTCATGCCCAAGTGAAATGGCTTGGAAACTTGGACTCTGCTATAGCACCGAGACTCAGAAACATGCACTGAGTACGGACATTCTTCTTGAAACAACGATTGCGGAGGTGCGCTGATGTCGACGAAGCAGTTCATAGCACTTCTCAGCTCCCACGTGGCCGGGGATGAAGACCAATTCATGTCGATTGCGCTGCAGGTGGCTGCGCAAGAGGCCCGCAATGGCAACTCCGTCGACGCCGAGAAGCTGAAGCGGCTCGTTCAACGCATGCGCGAGCGGGGAACTAACCCGCCTAAGGGGCAATCGGTAATCCCCCTCGCAAGGCCACGAGGAGAACTTCAAGAACTTGTTCAAAGCTCATATCCGAAGACAAGCCTTGATAGCATGGTGCTCGCTGACGGCGTTCGGACCCGGCTCAATCGCGTAGTGCGGCAGCAGTCGGAACGCGCGCTGCTGCGCAATCATGGGCAGGTGCCTGCAACCCATCTCCTACTGGTCGGTCCGCCGGGCACCGGAAAAACGATGACAGCTTCTGCTCTTGCTGGCGAGCTCCACCTTCCGCTCTTTACGGTAAGGCTTGATGCCCTCTTCAGTCGCTTCTTCGGTGAGACAGCCGGCAAGCTTCGTCTCCTATTCGATCAAGTTGCGAAGACACGAGCGGTGTACCTGCTTGATGAATTTGACGCGATGGGGTCGAGTCGGGGTGATACCAATGACGTGGGCGAAATCCGACGAGTGCTCAATTCGGTCTTGACCTTCATGGAAGAGCCGAATGCGACAGATAGCCTCGTTGTGGCGGCAACCAATCACCCGGAGATCCTCGACAAGGCACTGGCGAGACGGTTCGATGAGATCGTCGAGTATGACGTCCCAGATCACCAAGCGGCCCGCGCTATTCTTGTCCGTCGGCTTGGGCGGCTAAAGATGACGGCAAAGGCCTGGGCCGAGGTGGCGAGCGCGACTGAGGGCCTGAGCCAAGGCGAGTTGGTCCGTGCGGCTGACACCGTCGTTAAGGATGCGATTTTGGGAGGAACTGAAACACTTTCGGTGTTGGCACTTCGTGCGGCCCTCAGTGACCGCGTTGCATTCAAGGGGCGACTGAACGTCTATCGCTGATAGTTCCTGGGGAGGGGCGGATTGAATGGCTGAAGAAGGTGATGGCTTTTCAGCGCACGAGTTAGCGCACATACGAATTGAGGCTTTTCGAGCGCCTGCGCAGTACGAGTTCCCCAATCGGCCTCAAGATCGCAAGCCGCAGCGTGATGACTACCACGCCCACGCCCAATTCCTAATTCAACACCTTACCGCCGCACTCGGCGCTATACCTGCTCCCGATCAGGATGCACGAATAGATATCGTAGGACAGAAGCGAGGCGCGATTGTCGAGCTTGAAACGATGGTGCCCGACAGTGAACGGAAGGGGCCAACCAAAACACCCGCTCTGGACTACCCGGCTCAGGACATTGTGGTGCTTCACTCCACACGACAGGATGACCGGACTGAAAGAGCTGTCCTCTTCGTCCCAGATGATGCGCGCGACTACCTTCTCGGTCGCATAGGTGCTTATGGCGCTCAGAACTTGGGGAACAAGAAGCGTCCCGATGTCCCGAAGTTTGAACCCATCGAAGTCATACGGGCTGCCGAGGCCCGGACACTCTTTGGCGGTGAGGTCGATTTCGACGCGCCGGAGCCGCACTGGTGGGAGCTGTGGGTAAGGGAGCCTTCGACAGAGAAGCTGGGGCCTCGCACTAATGCCGTAATTAATGCGGCTCAACATGCCCACCTCGAAGTGCACGATAACAGGTTGAAATTCCCTGACTCCGAGGTCGTCTTCGTTCACGGCTCGCCTGGGGCGTTGACAACGTTCCTTGCGCGCATCCCCGGCGCCGTTTGGGAAGTGCGTCGAGCCGAGGGGTCTATTGAACCCTTCCTGGAACTCGATGGTGGCGGCTTCGGGCAACACGATTGGGTCGAAGAGCTTGTTGGGCGCATGCAGCTCCCGCCGAACGATGCACCCACGGTTTGCGTCATCGACACGGGCGTCGCGGCGGCACACCCGCTCATTGCCCCCGGCGTTGCTGGAGCGTGGACCATCGACGCCCAATGGGGCACGGATGACCATCACCCACATGGAGGCCATGGAACGCCAATGGCCGGAATGGTGCTCCACGGAGACCTTCTTTGGCGCATGAACGACAATCAGCCTGTAAGCCTTAGCCACTATGTCGAATCGGTGAAGTTCTTGCCGCCGAACGGCTTCCCGCCGAACCGCCCATCAGCCTATGGCATTGTCACCCAATCCGCAGTTTCCATCGCTGAAATCGAACGCCCGAATGTTCAGCGGAGTTTCTGCATCGCCTCCTCAACTGACCTCTTCGCTCCTGACTCGCCCTCATCGTGGAGCGGTGCGTTGGATCAAATCAGTGCAGGCTCGATGCCCGGCGAACGCCAGAACAATGTCGCTGCCAAGGATCATCCGAAGCGGCTCACGTTGGTGGCGGGCGGCAATGTGATCGGAGGGCCTCGGGATGAAGTCGAGCAACACCACACAATCGAAGACCCGGCGCAGAGTTGGAACGCGCTGACAGTGGGTGGCTTCACCACGAAGAGCGAATTGGTTGCGAATCTAACGCCGCTGGCAGCAGTGAACGACAAGAGTCCCTTTAGCACCGGCTCTCAGTACCTTGTGGGAGAACTCACTCCGATCAAACCTGAGGTGCTCTTCGAGGCCGGGAACATGATGATCGATCCCGCAAATTTCTGCGACTGGCATCCAGCGGTGTCACTTCTTGCAACCGGTTCTGACGTAGTCGGCGAGCCCTTGGTGCCCTTCTGGGCGACAAGTGCAGCGACTGCCATGGCCGGGAATTTTGTAGGGCGGTTAAAGGCGGTCGTGCCCGGATTATGGCCCGAGACTTACCGCGCTTTGGTGGTGCAATCCGCTGATTGGCCCGGCCCAATTCGCAAGAAGCTGATCGGTACGGGCGCGCATTGGAAAGGCACAAGCAAGGGGGCCAAACAGCTTCTCCTTCGCGATGTCGGGTTCGGCGTTCCAAGCCTTGAGCGAGCAGTTGCCTCGGCGCGGAACGACGTCACTTTGCTCGCCCAAGCCGAGATTCAACCGTTCGCACTTGGGCAGGGCGGTAGCGCTGTGTTCAACGAGATGCATTTTTATGAGTTGCCGTGGCCACGTATTGCGCTGCAGGCGCTTGAGAACGTCATCGTTGTTATGAAAGTCACGCTCTCTTATTTCATAGAGCCAAACCTCTCGGGGCGCGCCGCAACACGGCCGGAGACTTACCGCTCTTTCGGGCTGCGCTTCGAGTTGAAGAAGCGGCTTGAGACTGACGATGAGTTCCGGAGCCGCCTTAGCAGGCCGGAGGTCGACGCGGTTGACGATGAACCTGAGGGGCAGGCTGTCGGCACCGACAAGCAGCCCAGTGAGCCGAGCCGTTGGCTCCTGGGGCCTAAGGCCGTACAAGCCGGTTCTCTCCACTGCGACCTCTGGCGCGGGTATGCGGTCGATCTTGCTGGCCATGATCATATCGCGATCTTTCCAGTAGGCGGCTGGTGGAAATCGCACCTCGGGCAGAAGCGGGTAACCGACAAGGCTCGGTACGCACTTGCGATATCCATCACTGCTGAAGGGAAAGAGGTTGACCTCTATTCGGAGATTTCCGCCGAAGTGGAAGCACAGGTGGCCAGTCAGATCGTGGTCGCAGCATTGGGATAACACGATCTCCATTGCGCCGAGTTGCCGTTTTCGGGGAAACGGCCTCCTCAAGTCCAAAACTGCAGGCCCACGTAGGCATATCCGATGATCGTAAATATCCCGACTTCAGGATCGTTAGACGACGTTGCGCTCCGGCTCTACTTTTCTGCATGGAGCAGCTTAATCAATATGATGGACGACTTTGAACTTGCCTACGAGGTCGAGTTTGATCCGGCAGAAGATGATGGTTGGGCCGAAGAGAGGCTGGGGTATCTGGAGGCTTGCCAGCCAGAATTGCAATCAATATGTGCTATCATTCAACAATCGAATGAACTGGCCCTAAAGGCAAAGGTATGCAAGGTGAGCCCGTTCCTCTTGCTTCTAAAAAGCGATCCAAAATTCAGCAAAAATCGCGGAGATATAGATTTTTCAGAGTTCAGAACATTGGACGCGGTTGATCTGCCTTCGGCTGTAAATTCGTTATGCCAAACCCCTCTGTCGGATAAGTTTATACAGACGTATAACCTCATACGCTCTCTGAGAAATACGATTGCGCACCTGGGCGGGTCGAGTAAGAAATTCGAGCCGAAGGAATTAGTCGGGATATTGGCATTTCAATACCCTGAACTCTGGAAAGATCGCCTATGGTTGAAGGATCGGGTTGAATTTGCGTCGCAAACTCGGACGTCATACTTTCATGATTACAAGTACTCTTCCCCGCATATGGAAGTCATGCATGAATTGCCAACGACCGTAGCCGTGCTCGGGAAGGCAGAATTTAAAACTCTCTTTGGAGAAGCCAAGAGCAAGCGAAGGTATCTATGTCACCACTGTATCGACGCCGCTAACACTCGATATGCTGATCTCGACCTTGATGCTTGCAAGACCGCACACTTAGATAAAGACGGCAAAAGCATCCATTGCCTTATGTGTAATGGTACATTCCCTGTTGTGCGAAAAAGCTGCGAGGCCGGTGGATGCAAGGGCGATGTTATTTCCGGTGACGAGGGTTTGTACCCTGAAAAGTGCCACACATGCGGTCAAGATCAAGGTGACGCCCAAGATGGATGAGCGGTTATCTTCCACCACCTAACAGTGCTTTCTCAAGCGCCCGTCTGGCCACCTCAAGCCGCACCTCGTCGCCACCATAGTCCTCCCCAACGCTACCCGAAGAGTGCCCAAGGACGATGTCTTGGTCCGACTTGGTGACGCCAGCCAATCGCAGCCGGTCCTTCATCAGGTGACGAAGGGAGTGTGTGGTGGCCTTAGGGTCAGAGACACAAGCCCGAACATGCTTGCCAAGGGCAGCGGATGCTGACGCCGGCCCTCGCGGCCTCCCATAGGCAGGAAAGAGCATCGTCGCGTTGCCAGCCGCCTTAACCGCCGCGCGTGCTGCCTCCAGTGCATCACCGATCAGAGGGACGTTCCTGCGAGACACCCTGTTCTTAATGCGGCGGTCAGCGTGCCATTCGACCGTCATATGCGGGGATGCATGATCGAGGTGTATGTCAGACACTCTGAGCCCGGACGCTTCTGCAAGGCGGCTGCCCGTGCCATCCAGGAGCCTCCAGATGTGCTGAAGGTCTTCCTTGGCCGTTGACATGATTCGGGCGCGTATCGCTGCGGCTTCGTCCAGAGTGAACGGGCGACGTTTGTCCTTGTCGGGCTCGGCCTTGTCCTTGGGAGCCGCCTCCAGGTACATGAAGGAGTTTGTGACCTTGAGGTCATATTCGCGAATGGCGTGATTGATAGCAGCGCGCACCACGTTGAGGTAACGGTCCACGGATGAGGCCTTCCGGCCGTCAATCATGTGGGCGCGGACCTCCTTAGCATCCTGCCGCTTCAAGCTGCTAAGTTTCCGATCCCTTCCGAGCGCCTCTCTGACCAGCTTGAAAATCCGATCGAGTTCCATCTGCTTCGTCTTGTCGTCCCCGACCCTCTCTTCGAGATAGAGCTTCCGGGCGTCTTCGAGGGTGGGGTCGGGCTGCACTTCCCGGCTGCCTAACATCAATGCCCGAAGCAGCGCGGCGTCATTGGATGAGACATCAACGGGGTAGCCGTCGTCTCCAACTGGATATTTCTGGGCGATACTCTCGGCTATCACGTCCCTCGCCACCACTTCGTGGTCGGAATCGCCGCCGCCGCTTTGCCAATCAGGGTCAAGCTTCCATTGCCTGATTTGCTTGTCGGCGCGTTGGAATTGGTTCAGGGGCGTGTCTGCAGCCCCGAGCGAGACAGCCTGAGGCGCTTTGACCCCCAGTGCTGCGGTTTTCAGTTGCAGCTCTGCCTCGGCATGGACCTTCTTGTATCGTGCCATCGCTTCGGCTTCGGTCTTCCCGAGCGGTATTACGATCTCACCGCGACCGAGAAACGCCTTGAGGGCAGGGGGTACTTTGCGCCGATAACGCCATCCGGCCTTGCCGCGCTTCTGGAGATATTGCACTAAAATCATCATTCCCGTGTACCCTTCGGTGTACCTGAAGGTGTACCTCGGGGGAAGCGCAAACCCTTGCAACTGTTGGGATATAAGGCTTTGAGGCTTGAAGTGGCTCCCCGGGCCGGATTCGAACCAGCGACCAACCGGTTAACAGCCGGTTGCTCTACCACTGAGCTACCGGGGAACAGAGGCTCTCATGTGAGTGGCGCAGCCTATAGCAAACCCGTTTCGGCTTTGCAAAGAAGCATTTCGTATTTTTCGACGCTTTTTCGTGCCACGATTTCTGGCAATCATGTGCGCGCGTCCTCATATGAGCCGTCTGACGGGGTGCGCGGAACCGAAAACGCGGTTGCGGCTTTCGTCAGCTGGTGCTTTTACTTTGCCCGAATGGACCTTTAACCAGACATGAGCGCAGCGAGCCACAACCATCCACCGGCACGGAAAATATCGGTCTTCGGCCGTCAGTTCACTATGCCGCGTTCGCGCGGCCTCAGGATTGCGATCGGCGTCGTGCTGATCTTCGGCGGCATTCTCGGCTTCCTGCCGATCCTGGGATTCTGGATGATTCCGATCGGATTGCTGGTGCTCTCGTACGAGTTTGCCTTGGTGCGCCGCCACCGGCGCCGGCTTGTCGTGTGGTGGGAGCGGCGGCGGCGGCCGAACTGACGGGGCAAGCTTCTGTGAAGGGGCGCCTTTCCGGCTCGACTAAATCTGGCCAATGCCCGGAGCGCTTTTTCCGGCCCTCGCAGATCTCCTTCAGAATGGCGGACCTTCTGCTTACCCCGCGTAAGGTCCAGGTCCCGGGCTTCCCTTTGCCATGCTCCGTACTTAACAATTAACTAATATCTTAATTGCAGGATGCGTATCGACGATTCGATGCGTGGCATCATGGCCAAGGGGAAACCGTCCGGAATGCACCATGGCCGCTTGACGGCATTTTCGCCGCAACCTATTGGAACCGGGTGGAACGCCGGGAGCAATGAGGCCTCGTGGCGGAGTGGTTACGCAGAGGACTGCAAATCCTTGCACCCCGGTTCGATTCCGGGCGAGGCCTCCAAATGCCCAAGCTCCCGCGCACCAGCGCCAGGGGGCTTGAATTCCGGTCGAATGAGCCGCGGTCTTGGCGCGGCAAGCAGATTGGTTTTGGGCGGATTGGTTGGAACATGAGCGCTGATTTTGCCGAACGTCGGGTGAAAATGGTCGATGGCCAGATCCGCACCACCGACGTGACCAGCGCGCCGCTGCTCGAGGCGATGCTTGTCGTGCCGCGCGAGGCCTTTGTCGCCCCCGGCCAGCGCGATCTGGCCTATATCGACGAGGACATCCGCATTGCCAATGCAGCGGACGGTCCACGCTATCTCATGGAGCCTTCGCCGCTGGCCAAGCTGATGCAACTGGCCGAGATCGGCCCTGGCGATTCGGCCCTCGATGTCGGCTGCGGCACCGGCTATGCGGCGGCGATCCTGTCGCGGCTGGCAAAGTCGGTCGTCGCGCTGGAAAGCGATCCGGCATTGGCCGAGACCGCCATGTCGACGCTTTCGGCGCTGGGCTGCGACAATGTCAGCGTGGTCAAGGCACCGCTGCCGGAAGGCCATGCCGCGGGAGCACCATACGACGTCATTTTCATCGGCGGCAGTGTGGAGAAAGTGCCGGAGTCGCTGCTCGACCAGCTTGCGGAAGGCGGCCGGCTCGTCGCCGTCGATGGGCAGGGGAATTCGGGTGTGGCCCGATTGTTTCTGAAAACAGGGGGGAGTGTAACCGGGAGAGGCGCATTTAATGCGGCAATTAAGCCACTACCGGGATTTGAACGTGCTCGTGCGTTTGAATTCTGAGTAATTTTGGCTTGCGGCAAAGGCGTTGTCATGTTCGCTTGCGCTTGAACAATCGTTGCTGATCCGCATAACCGGGGTGTTCTTTTGGGGGCTGACAGCAGGGGACCTGAAACACACCGCGCCGGCTGCTCAAATGGGAGAAGCCGGCGCGGTGTGGTTCCCATGCAAAACGAATGAGGGAATAACGTGCCGTCTTTACGCAAGAGCCTTTTTGCCGCCGTCCTTTTCTCGGCGACCGCGCTTTCTCCGCTGGCCGCCTCGGCGGAAACCATTCTCGGTGCACTTTCAAAAGCCTACCAGAACAATTCCGAGCTCAATTCGGCTCGTGCCGGCGTCCGCGTCACCGATGAGAGCGTTGCCATCGCCAAGTCCGGCTGGCGCCCGACCATCACCGGTTCTGCCGACATCGACTACTCCAGCGACCATTTCAATGCCCGCGGCAATGTACCCGGCGCGAACCGAAGCACGCGTTTGACCACCGGCAACTTCGGCGTCCAGATCGACCAGACCCTGTTCGACGGCTTTCAGACCAGGAACAACGTCGCTGCAGCCGAATCTCAGGTCCGCGCCTCGTTCGAGAGCCTGCGCAACACCGAAGAGAACACTCTGTTCAACGCGGCAAGCGCCTACATGGACGTGATTCGCGACCGCCAAGTGGCGGTGCTGACGGAGCAGAACCTGCAGTTCCTGACCGAGCAGGCGCGCGCCGCGCGTTCGCGCTTCGAAGTCGGCGAAGGCACCCGCACCGACGTGGCCCAGGCCGATGCCGAGCGCTCCTCCGCTGTGGCGGAACTGGCCGCCGCCCGCGCGCAGGCGCTGGCAAGCGCTGCGACCTATCGCCAGATCGTCGGCGACGAGCCAGGCAGGCTCAGGGCCGCTTCGCCGCTGTCGAAGCTGTTGCCGTCGAACCTCGATGCGGCGATCGCGATTGCAGCCAGCGAGCACCCGGCCATCCTCTCCACCCAGCATCTGGTCGACGCGGCGGCGTTTTCGGTGAAATCGGCCGAAGGCGCGCTGCTGCCGCAGCTTTCGGCTTCCGCCGGCGTTTCCAGCGACTATCGCAGAACGAGTCCGGGCGGCGATCTCGGGACGGGGGACGATGGCACAACCAATTCGGCCAACATTGGTGCCACCTTGACTATACCGATCTATTCGGGCGGGCGGACGTCGGCGATAGTGCGCCAGAACAAGGAATCGCTCAGCCAGGCCCGGATCGAGGTGGATGTAAGCCGCGACACCGTGCGGCAAGCCGTAACCTCGGCGTGGACGCAATATATCGCAGCCCAGCAAACGGTGGTGGCCAACAGGCAGGTGATCGCCGCCGCGCAGCTTGCCTTGAGCGGGGTCATCGAGGAGCGCAATGTCGGCCAGCGCACCACGCTCGACGTTCTCAACGCCCAGGCCACCCTCATCACGGCCAAGATCAACCAGGCCAGTTCCGAACGCGATTTGGTGGTGGCGAGCTATGCCATCCTCTCGGCTATCGGTCGTCTTTCGGTCGATCGTCTCGCCCTTCAGGTGACGAAATACAGACCCGAAGAGCATTACAATGCGGTCAAGGACAAGTGGTTCGGCCTGCGCACCCCGGACGGCCGCTGATCGCGCCAACAGTTTCAAATCCCGTCCAGTTTCAAGGCACTAGAGCCCGCGCGTTCGAAGGAATGCGCGGGCTCTAATCTGTTGAAATCCAACATGCCCTCAGATTGGGGATTCTCGTAACGCGATCCGTCGGTTACCCTGTCGCCATGATTCGAATCCGGCTTTGGCCGGACAGGAAATCTGCAACGAGTCACAAGGGCGGCGGATGTGACGATGGCGACGGCAAGCAGCGTACAGCGCGAACCTTCCATGGAGGAGATACTGGCTTCCATCCGGAGGATCATCGAGGACAACGATACCGGCCGCAAGCAGCCGGATGAGGCGGACGACCTGCTGCAGGATCTGGCGTCGGTTGCCGTGCCGGCACCGGCGGTAGGCGGGGCGCCAGCGGCGGCAGGCGGGGCGCCGCCAGAGGCAGGCGGAGCGCCGCCGGCGGCAGGCGGAGCGCCGCCGGAGGTGAGCGCGTTTCGCTCCGAATTGCGTTCAGGATTGGACGCCAGGGGGCCGGTCACGCTGACCGAGGTGCAGGCGCAACCGTCGGCCGTCGAGCCCGTCATCGCACGCATGGAGCCGCGGGTGCATTCCGATCCGGCTCCGGTCAAAGCGCCCGTGACGCTTGCTGGTGCCAGGGTCGCGGCCGAACCGGTCCCGGCCGCCAAGCCAGAGCTAGATGCGCCTGCGATGGCAAGGGTTGCGGAGACGACCGACAGCATCGTTGCCGACTGGCGGCGGGAAATCGCCGCAGTCGGCGAAGCGATGACCGCGGCCAAGCCGGACAACACCCCGGACAGGGCCGAGGGGCGACGGACGCCGGACGCCGAACCGAAGGCCGAGGTTTTCGAGGACGCGGGCGAACCTGCTTTCGAGCCGGCCCCGTCGCGAAGCGGGTTGGCGCGCCCGGCAAGCGAGGCGCCATCGGCTCGTCCGGCGATCCTTTCCGAACATACGGGTCGGCAGGTCGCCGCCGCCTTCGGCGAGCTTTCCGATGCCTTCGCCAGCCGTAGCAAGAAAACCTTCGACGAGATGGCCGAGGAGATGCTGAGGCCGATGCTGCAGGACTGGCTGGACAACAATCTGCCGACGCTGGTCGAGCGGCTGGTGCGCGAGGAAATCGAACGCGTGGCGCGCGGCGCGCAGTAATAATTCCGACGGTCGACGGATGAACCCCGCCGCTGCGGGCGGCGTCTTCGTTGATGCGCGATGCAATGCCTACGGCCTCGGCAGTGGCATTGCCTGTGATCTTGTCCGATCTATCTGTATGGCAGGCGAGCCCGCTCGCCTGCCGCCTCGCGGTTGACTTGGCCAAAACCTTCCGATTTACACCGGACCAGCAAAAACCCGACAGCTCGGACCATTTCCCTATGCTCGAAAAAACCTACGACGCCAAAATCGTCGAGCCGAAGATCGCCAAAATCTGGGAGGAGGCCGACGCGTTTCGTGCCGGCGCAGGCGCCGAGGAGGGCGCGGAAGCCTTCACCATCGTCATCCCGCCGCCGAACGTCACCGGTTCGCTGCATATGGGCCATGCGCTCAACAACACGCTGCAGGACATTCTGGTGCGCTTCGAGCGCATGCGCGGCAAGAACGTGCTGTGGCAGCCCGGCATGGACCATGCCGGCATAGCCACGCAGATGGTGGTCGAGCGCCAGCTCATGGAGAAGCAGATCCACCGCCGCGACCTGACGCGCGATGAGTTCATCGAGAAAGTCTGGGAGTGGAAAGCCGAATCCGGCGGCGCGATCCTAAACCAGTTGAAGCGGCTGGGGGCCTCCGCCGACTGGAGCCGGGAGCGTTTCACCATGGACGAGGGCCTTTCCAAGGCGGTGCTCGAAGTGTTCGTCACGCTCTACAAGGAAGGCCTGATCTACAAGGACAAGCGCCTTGTGAACTGGGACCCGAAGCTCTTGACTGCGATTTCCGACCTCGAGGTCGAACAGCAGGAGGTCAACGGCAATCTCTGGCATTTCCGCTATCCCGTCGAGGGCGAGGTCTTCGATCCGGAAAATCCAAAAACCTTCATCACCGTAGCGACGACGCGTCCCGAAACTATGCTGGGCGATACGGCGGTGGCGGTGCATCCCGACGACGAGCGTTTTCGGCATCTGGTCGGCAAGAACCTCGTCCTGCCGATCGTCGGCCGCAAGATCCCGGTGGTGGCGGACCAATATTCCGATCCGGAGAAAGGCAGCGGCGCGGTCAAGATCACGCCGGCGCACGACTTCAACGACTTCGAGGTCGGCAGGCGCCATAAGCTGCCAGCGATCAATATCCTCACCGTAGAGGCGGCGGTCACCCTCACGGACAATGACGACTTTCTCGCCGGGCTGGAGGTGACGCCCGAGCGCCAGGCCGTCTGGGACGAACTCAATGGCCTCGATCGTTTCGTCGCGCGCAAGAAGATCGTCGAGCTGATGGAGGCGGGCGGTTTCCTCGAAAAGGTCGAGCCGCATCGCCATGCTGTGCCGCATGGCGATCGCGGCGGCGTGCCGATCGAACCGTTCCTGACCGAACAATGGTATGCGAACGCGGCGGAGCTCGCCAAGCCGGCTATTCGTGCGGTGCGCGAGGGCCGTACCAATTTCGTGCCGAAAAACTGGGAAAAGACCTATTTCGACTGGATGGAGAACATCCAGCCCTGGTGCATTTCGCGCCAGCTCTGGTGGGGTCACCAGATCCCGGCCTGGTATGGACCGGATGGACGCGTCTTCGTCGAGAAGACCGAGGAGGAGGCGCTCGCAGCCGCCGTCGAATATTATCTGGCGCTGGAAGGGCCATGGAAGGCCTGGGTCGAGGACAAGCTCGAGAACTTCAAGCCGGGCGAGATCCTGACCCGCGACGAGGATGTGCTCGACACATGGTTCTCGTCGGCGCTGTGGCCGTTCTCGACGCTTGGCTGGCCGGACCAGACGCCGGAGCTGAAAACCTACTACCAGACCGACGTGCTGGTGACCGGTTTCGACATCATCTTCTTCTGGGTCGCCCGCATGATGATGATGGGCCTGCATTTCATGGACGAGGAGCCGTTCCACACCGTCTATGTCCATGCGCTGGTGCGCGACAAGAACGGGCAGAAGATGTCGAAGTCGAAAGGCAACGTCATCGACCCGCTCGAACTCATCGACGAATACGGCGCCGACGCGCTGCGCTTCACGCTGACGGTGATGGCCGCGCAAGGGCGCGACGTGAAGCTCGATCCGGCCCGCATCGCCGGCTACCGCAACTTCGGCACCAAGCTGTGGAACGCGACGCGCTTTGCCGAGATGAACGACGTCGCGAGGAACGACGAGTTCTGGCTGAACGACGCCAAGCTGGCGGTCAACCGCTGGATCCTGACCGAACTGACGCGCGCCGCGCGCGAAATCACCGATGGCATCACCTCATACCGGTTCAACGAGGCGGCGGGCGCGGCCTACCGCTTCGTCTGGAACCTGTTCTGCGACTGGTACCTGGAACTGCTGAAGCCGGTTTTCACAGGCACGGACGAGGCTGCCAAGGCCGAAAGCCGGGCTTGTGTCGCCTTCGTGCTCGACGAGATCTATAAGCTGCTGCATCCGATGATGCCATTCATGACCGAAGAGCTGTGGGCTGAGACATCAGGCGAGGGCAAGGAACGGCCGTCGCTGCTTTGCCATGCCGCGTGGCCGTCGCCAGACTTCGAGGATGAGGCAGCGGCCGCCGACATCAACTGGCTGGTCGATCTCGTCTCCGGCATCCGCTCCGTACGCTCGGAAATGAACGTGCCGCCGGCTGCGATCGCGCCGCTGATGGTGATCGGCGCCAATACCGCAACCCACGAAAGGCTTGAGCGCCAGGCGTCGGCCATCAAGCGGCTGGCGCGGGTCGGCGACATCTCGCTGGTCGATGCGGCGCCCAAAGGCTCCGCCCAGATCGTGCTCAACGAGGCGACCATCTGCTTGCCGCTCGGCAGCCTGATCGACCTTACCGCCGAGGCGGCGCGGCTGCAGAAGGAGCTGGTCAAGGTGACCGAAGAGATCGCCCGCCTGCACAAGAAGCTGTCCAACGAGAAATTCGTCGCCAACGCGCCGGAAGATGTCGTGGAAGCCGAGCGCGAAAAACTCGCCGAATATCGCGAGGCGCAAGAAAAGCTTTCGGTGGCGCTGACACGGGTGCGTGAAGCCGGTTGACCTATCTCATCGCATTGTCCCAAAACCGGGCGCCGCTTTGGGTCCGATGCTCTAGGTTCGCGAGTCTCCGAACTTGCTTTTCGGACGGGGCCCTGCCACGAAAATAAGCATTCCGCCGCGTAAATCTTGACGTAAACGGAATGTTTTAGCCCTATTGTTGCCATAATGTAACAATGGGATTGGTTCTCGCAAAACGGGCCGTTTTTGCGCCGTTCCATGCGAGTTTTCCGAGTTTTTTTCTCGATTTGCAGCCAAATGAGCCGTTTTCCCGCTCTGCGGTGAAGCTGCCACTTTGTCTAAAATGCGGTCGGCGAAGGCGTACATGTACGCGTCGAGAATTCGTTGTTGCGACGTTAACCTGAATTGGTTCTAGCTTCCTCCATTCGTATTCGGGGAGGAGAGTCATGAACAATTTGCGTCTGAGAGCGCTGCTGGGGGCGGGGTGCTTTTCGCTGTTGATTTCGGGCGTTGCGAACGCGGGCGGCTTCGACCGGGGCGGTGTCAACATTGACCAGTTGTTTGATGCCGCGCCATATTCGTTCGACGCCGGCGTCACCTATGTTTCGCCACAGCGCACACTGAAGAATGTGCAGCGCCTGGATGGCTCGGGAATGTCGTCTTCGTCAGTGGATGTCGACGGCGACTATGCGGTGCCGCGCATCGGTATCAAGGCCAACATTTTTGAACCAGTGGATTGCCTTGCGAGCTATACGGAACCGTATGGTGCGGAGGCAGACTTCGGAATGAACAACGCCTATTCGCCAACCGCGGTCGAATACTACGTCAAAACAAATGATTTCGGCCTTACCTGCTCCTACAAGATAAACGTCGGCAAGGGCTCCCTGCGGTTCATCGGCGGCGTCTCCTACCAGGAGGTCGATGCGTTTCTGTCGCGCCAGACCTTGCTGGCCTTCGGCAATACCGGCCTCGGAAAATTCAAGCTTTCCGACGAGGCATGGGGTTGGCGCGTGGGCGCCGCTTATGAAATTCCCGAAATCGCCTTGCGCGCAAGCTTGATGTACTCTTCGAGCTACAAATATGACGGACTGTCGGGAACCGTCGACACGACCGGATTTGCAGGTGGGCCGCTAGGAAATGTTACCGGAGTGTTCCCTGTCTCCGCCTCGGCCGAGATACCCCAGGCCGTGGAATTCAAGCTGCAGAGCGGGATAGCGCCTGGCTGGTTGGCCTTTGGCTCGGTTCGCTGGCAGGAGTGGAGCAAGCTTGGCATTATTCCAATTAACGGCGTGATTAACCCGGTTTTCGGTACACCCTCGTCCGTTTCTTTCGATCTGCTTTATCGCGATGGCTGGACGGTTTCGGGCGGCATAGCTCACAAGTTCACCGACCAATTGTCTGGCGCGGTTTCGCTGACCTGGGACCGTGGAACCTCGACGACCTCCGGCTATCAGTCGGACACCTGGTCCGTGGCCAGCGGCATTTCTTATTCGCCGAACGACAAGATCGAGGTCAGACTTGGTGGCTCGATCGGTGTTCTGACCAGTGGGTCGTCGACCTTCACCGGTGTTGGCGACACGGCAAATGCCATCACCTACACGTACGACGACGATCTGCTCCTTGCCGGCTCAGCTTCGGTTAAAGTCAAGTTCTAAATGCATGTTTTCAATAGTAAAAAGCCGGGTCATGCCCGACTTTTTTACTTGAGGGGGGCTTCCCGGCAACCAAGCGGCGTTGCAACGACGCCGCTTCCCTCTGCCTCACGCGATCGTGATGTTTTGGCAACAGTTTCTGAACAACCCTCGCGCCACAAGGGCGCTCGCCGACATTGCCTACTTCCCGCCATAAACCCGGCGCACCTCGAATTCGTCTCAGGGCATGTGCCAAAAGGCTCGGCAATGGGGCAGGTCGCACCGCTCGCGGCAAGGGAAGAGTATGAACGCCAGAGTCATCTCCAAGACCAAGCTGCCCAGCCGCTATGTGACCGTCGGTCCGGCGCGCGCGCCGCACCGCTCCTATCTCTATGCGATGGGATTGTCGGCGGCCGAGATCGCGCAGCCGCTGGTCGGTGTCGCGAGCTGCTGGAACGAGGCGGCACCGTGCAACATCTCGCTGATGCGCCAGGCGCAGGTGGTCAAAAAGGGCGTCGCCGCGGCTAACGGCACGCCACGCGAATTCTGCACCATCACCGTCACGGACGGCATCGCCATGGGCCACCAGGGCATGAAATCGTCGCTGGTGTCGCGCGAGGTCATCGCCGATTCGGTCGAACTCACCATGCGCGGCCATTGCTACGATGCACTGGTTGGCCTTGCCGGTTGCGACAAGTCGCTGCCCGGCATGATGATGGCCATGGTGCGGCTCAACGTGCCGTCGATCTTCATCTATGGCGGTTCGATCCTGCCCGGTTCCTACAAGGGCCGCCAGATCACCGTGCAGGATGTGTTCGAGGCCGTCGGCCAGCACTCGGTCGGCACGATCGGTGACGCCGAACTCCTCGAAATCGAACAAGCCGCTTGTCCGTCGGCCGGCTCCTGCGGCGCCCAGTTCACCGCCAACACCATGGCCACCGTCGCCGAGGCCATCGGCCTGGCGCTGCCCTATTCCTGCGGAGCGCCGGCGCCCTACGAGATGCGCGACCGCTTCAATTTCGCCGCCGGCGAAAAGATCATGGAGCTGATCGCAAACAATATCCGCCCGCGCGACATCGTCACGCTGAAGGCGCTGGAGAATGCGGCGACCGTGGTTTCGGCCACCGGCGGCTCGACCAACGCAGCGCTGCATTTGCCGGCGATCGCGCATGAGGCCGGGATAAAGTTCGACCTGTTCGACGTCGCCAGGATCTTCGAGAAGACGCCCTACATCGCCGACCTGAAGCCGGGCGGCAAATATGTCGCCAAGGACATGTTCGAGGCCGGCGGCATTCCGCTTTTGATGAAGACGTTGCTCGACCACGGCTATCTACATGGCGACTGCCTGACGGTGACCGGCCGCACTTTAGCCGAAAATATGGAGCACGTTGCATGGAATGATAGCCAGGATGTGGTCCGTCCCGCCAACCGACCAATCACCCAAACGGGTGGCGTCGTGGGCTTGAAGGGAAACCTTGCCCCCGAAGGCGCGATCGTGAAGGTCGCGGGCATGTCGGAGCTGAAATTCTCTGGTCCGGCACGCTGCTTCGATTCGGAAGAGGAATGTTTCCAGGCGGTTACGGATCGCAGCTACAGCGAAGGCGAGGTCCTCGTCATCCGCTACGAGGGACCGCGCGGCGGTCCGGGCATGCGCGAAATGCTATCGACGACAGCTGCTCTCTACGGCCAGGGCATGGGCGGCAAGGTGGCTCTCATCACCGACGGACGTTTTTCGGGCGCGACACGCGGCTTCTGCATCGGCCATGTCGGGCCGGAAGCCGCCGTGGGTGGTCCGATCGGGCTGCTCAGGGATGGCGATTTGATCTCGATCGACGCGGTGAGCGGCACGATCGAGGTGGCGCTGTCCGACGCCGAACTGGCGGCCAGGGCGAAGGCATGGAAGGCGCGCGCGACCGACTATCAGTCGGGCGCGATCTGGAAGTATGCGCAAACGGTAGGGCCTGCCCGCGACGGCGCGGTCACCCATCCCGGTGGTGCGAAAGAAACACATTGTTATGCGGATATCTGAGTTGCTGAGGTTGTCTGTCTTTTCGGCACTGGTCGCGATCGCCACTTTTGGCGCGACCTTGGGCGCCGCGGGCCAGGCCATGGCCTTCGACGACAAGGTGTTCGACGACAAGACCGGCGTGAAGCCGCAGTCCAGCCCGTGGGCGGTGTTTCAGTTCGGCTTCTCCGCTTATAAGAACGGCCGCAAGGAGCAGGCCGCGGAGGCTTATAAGTACGCGGCCGAAAACGGCCAGATCGGCGCCACCTGGAAGCTTGCGCGTATGTATGCCGAGGGTGACGGCGTGGAGCGCGACGATTATGCGGCGTTCAAGTTCTTCAGCGAGATCGTCGACCAGGACGTCGAGCCCGGTTCGCCGGAAGAGAGCTATGTGTCGGACGCGCTCGTGGCGCTCGGCGATTATCTGAGGAAGGGCATCCCCGGCAGCCCCATCACAGAGAACGAGGTGGCGGCCCAGGAATATTACATGCGCGCCGCCGCCAATTACCGCAACCCGAATGCCCAGTTCGAGATGGGCCAGATCTTTCTGAATGGCAAGGGCGGCGTCAAGGCTAGCCTGAAGCAGGCCGGGCGGTGGTTCCAGCTCGCTGCGGAAAAAGGGCATGCCGGCGCGCAGGCGACGCTCGGCCACCTGCTTTTCCAGAGCGGCAAGATCGTTCGGGGGCTGGCGATGATGACCGCGGCACTCGAGCGGGCCTCGCCTTCCGACCAGCCATGGATACGCGGCATGCAGGAAGAGGCGTTTGCCGCCGCGGGCGAGGCCGACCGCCGCACCGCGATTTCGCTGGCCGACGACATCCTCACAAAGGGCGGCGGCGACCGGTAGTCGCGAAGCCAGTCACAAAGCCAATAGTCAGGAAGAATGGGTATCTCGAAGTCGGACAGCCGAGATCAATTCTCGGTCGGTTTAGTCGGAACGAGGCCGGACTCCGGCGTTGAAATCGGCGTGGCCGGCGGCACCAGCGTGGTTCCCGGACAATCGTCCCGAATCTTTGTCCATGACGTGTTGTTGAGCACCATGTCGCAGCGGGCGAGGTGGCTCCGGCCGGAAAGCGTCAGGCAGGCGACCTGGCCGATCTGGAATGACTTTCCGTTGGCCAAGCATTCAGGATCGGCAAAAGCCGGCGTCGCCGCGAGGGCGAGCGCGGCGGCACATAGGCAAATCGCAAACCTGATCGTCATTCTGAACCCCGGCCGAACCCGGACTGCAGCGGAACCCCCGATTGTGGCGATATGACGGTCCATCAACCGGGAATCCGGCGGTCCGGACCTCGAAATGATCAGATCGGCGCAAAAGCCAGTTCGACGGCCACCGGCACATGGTCGGAGGGTTTTTCCCAGGCGCGCACGTGCTTTTCGATCGAGACCGAGGAAAAGCGGTTGGCGGCCTCGGGCGAGAGCAGCAAGTGATCGATGCGGATGCCGTTGTTCTTCTGCCAGGCGCCGGCCTGGTAGTCCCAGAAAGTAAAAATGTCCGGCGAGTCGGTGACCGCGCGCACGGCTTCGGTGAAGCCGAGGTTCTTCAGCCGGCGAAACGCCTGCCTGGTCTGCGGCTGGAACAGCGCATCGCTGAGCCAGTTCTCCGGGAATTTCGCATCGATGTATTCGGGGATGACATTGTAGTCGCCGGCCAACACCAGGGCCTCTTCGAGCGAGAGCCTTTCCTCGGCCCAGCGCTCCAGCCGCGCCATCCAGGACAGCTTGTAGGAGAACTTCTTCTCGTCATCGATCGGGTTGCCGTTCGGCAAGTAGAGCGAGGCAACGCGCAACGCGCCCTTGTCGGTCGAGAACACGCCCTCGATGAAACGCGCCTGATCGTCGGCATCGTCGCCCGGCAGGCCTCTGATAACCTCGTCGAAGCGCAGTTTCGACAGGATGGCGACGCCATTAAAACCCTTTTGGCCATAGATTTCGACGTTGTAGCCAAGCGCCTCGATCTCGGCGCGCGGAAACTGCTCGTCGACCGTCTTGATCTCCTGCAGGCAGGCGATATCAGGCGCGCTTTCCGTCAGCCAATGGGTCAAATTGCCGATGCGGGCCCGAACGCCGTTAATGTTCCAGGTGACGATTTTCATGACGGCCTCAGTGATGTTCCGGCGGATGACGTTCGACGAGGCCGATCGTATTGCCTGCCGGGTCCTTTAGGAAGGCCATCCATTCGCTTTCCCCCGCCGGCCCGAACAGGCCTTCGGTATCGCGATGGACGAGCATCGGCGGCGCGGTGAAGGGGACACCGGCGGCTTTTGCCGAGGCGTGGAAATCGTCGAGGCCCGAAATGTCGAGATAGACGGTGCCGGCCGGCAGGCCATCGGTGAACAGCAGCCGCACGTCGCCGGCCATGATGAAGGCGATGCCGGGCGGATCAAAGCGTGCGTGCACCGTCATGCCGAGCACGTCATGCCAGAACGTCAGCGTTGCATCGAGATCGCGCCCGGCTGAAAGCGCGACCTGACGGACCGCGCTAATGGCAGGCATTTTCTAAATACTGAAGCTGGTGCCGCAGCCGCACGAGGCGACCGCATTCGGGTTCCTGATCTGGAACGACTGGCCCATCAAGTCGTCGACGAAATCGATCACCGACCCACCCATGTAGACCAGCGAGAGGTCGTCGATCAGCACGGTGGCGCCGTCCTTCTCGATGGCGACGTCATCATCGTTGCGCGTGTCGACAAGGTCGAACTTGTAGGAAAAACCGGAGCAGCCGCCGCCCTCGACCGAAACGCGCAGCGCCTTCTTCCCGGCTTCGCCAGATATAATCTTGGCGATCCGCCTGGCGGCGGCGTCGGTCATCTCGACTTTCACGGCAGTCTTGGCATCAGCGCCCATGGGCGTCACCTTGCTTTCGGTTTCACATGATAGGTATGAAGCGCGAGAGGGCAAGTCAACTGCGGCAGCGGCGATGACAAATGAGTTGGGCGACATCGGATTCGGCTATCGGCCGCGCGCAGCCTATGCCTGCGATCCGGCAAAGTCGCGTGGGCGCCTGTTCGACGAGGTGGAGAGCCCGACCCGCACGCCGTTCCAGCGCGACCGCGACCGCATCATCCATTCGACGGCATTCCGCCGGCTGAAGCACAAGACGCAGGTGTTCGTCGCGCATGAGGGCGACCATTACCGCACCCGGCTAACGCATTCGATCGAGGTGGCGCAGATTGCGCGTGCCCTGGCACGGGCGCTGCGCGGCGACGAGGACCTGGCCGAGGCGGTGGCGCTGGTGCACGATTTCGGCCACACGCCCTTCGGCCATACCGGCGAGGATGCGCTGAACGACAAGATGGCTGCCTGGGGCGGTTTCGACCATAATGCGCAATCGCTGCGCGTGGTGACGCGGCTGGAGAGCCGCTATGCCGAATTCGACGGGCTGAACCTCACCTGGGAAACGCTGGAGGGGCTGGTCAAGCACAACGGCCCGCTGACCGACGCCAGGGGAAAAGGCCTGAAGGGGCCGGTGCCGCAAGCGATCCGAGACTATTCGGAGCTGCACGATCTCGAGCTCGACCGCTTCGCCGGCATCGAGGCGCAGTGCGCGGCAATCGCCGATGACATCGCCTACAACACCCATGACATCGACGACGGCCTGAGGTCAGGCATCCTGAAGCTGGACATGCTGGAAAAGATCTCGCTGCCCGGCTCGATCCTTGAAGGCGTGCGCCGGCGCTATCCGGCGCTCGACGATGTGAGGACAGGGCACGAACTGATGCGCCGGCAGATCACGATGATGGTCGAGGATGTCATCGTTTCCACCGCCGCCAATCTGGCCCGCATCAAGCCGGACAGCGCCGACGCGGTAAGGGCGGCAGGCGAGACGATGGTGACCTTTTCAGCCGAAATGGCCGCGTTCGAAAAGGAATTGAAGGCCTTTCTCTACAAGCATCTCTACCGGCACAGCGAGGTCATGCGCGTGCGCAACGAGGCCGAGCAGATCGTCAACGACCTATTCGAGGTCTATTTCGCCGATCCGCGCGCCATGCCCGATGGCTGGCGCGAAGGGCTCGACCGGGCCGACGATCGCATCAAGGCGCGCAGCGTCGCCGATTTCCTGGCGGGCATGACGGATACCTACGCATTGAAAGAACACCGCCGTTTGTTTGACCATACGCCGGAATTAAGCTAGGCCGAGCTCGATTTTGCCGGCCAATGAGCCGGATCCCTGCAAAGCCGCCAGAGCCACACCCCAGAGCCACACCAATGAACATCTTCGCCGATTTCAACGCGCGAATCACCAGAGCTGTCGAAGCGCTTGATTTGAAAGACAAGGATGGCGGTTCGCTGGACCTGTCGCGCATCGCCGTCGAGCCGCCGCGCGACCCCAGCCATGGCGACCTGGCGACCAATGCCGCGATGGTGCTGGCCAAGCCGACCGGCCAGTCCCCACGCGCACTGGCTGAAAAGCTGGCGCAGGCGCTCCGTGCCGACATCGACATCGCCGCCGCAGACGTCGCCGGTCCGGGCTTCGTCAATCTCAGGCTCAGGGACGCATTCTGGCAGGTGCACCTGACTGCGCTGCTCGGCGAAGGCCGCAATTACGGCCGCTCGGCCGTCGGCGGCGGCAAGAAGGCAAACGTCGAATATGTCTCGGCCAACCCGACCGGGCCGATGCATGTCGGCCATTGCCGTGGCGCCGTGGTGGGTGATGCGCTCGCCAATCTGATGGCCTTCGCCGGTTATGACGTGACCAAGGAATATGTCATCAACGACGCTGGTTCGCAGATCGACGTGCTCGGCCGCTCTGCCATGCTGCGTTACCGCGAGGCGCTCGGCGATGATATCGGCGAGATTCCTGCCGGGCTTTATCCGGGCGATTATCTCATCCCGGTCGGCCGGGGGTTGGCCAGCGAATTCGGCCGCTCCTTGCTGCAGATGGCCGACGAGGAAGCGCTTGCCATCGTCAAGGACAGGACGATCGATGCGATGATGGCGATGATCCGTGAGGATCTGGCGCTGCTCAATGTGCATCACGACGTCTTTTTCTCGGAGCGCACGCTGCACGCCGACAACGCCCGGAAAATCCGCTCTGCGATCAGCGACTTGACGCTCAAAGGCCATATCTACAAGGGCAAGCTGCCGCCACCCAAGGGCGAGAAGCCGGACGACTGGGAGGATCGCGAGCAGACGCTGTTCCGCTCGACGGCGGTCGGCGACGACATGGACCGGGCGCTGGTCAAGTCGGACGGTACCTTCACCTATTTCGCCGCGGACGTCGCCTATTTGAAGGACAAGGTCGATCGCGGTTTCGTCGAGCTGATCTATGTGCTTGGCGCCGATCATGGCGGCTATGTGAAGCGCCTGGAAGCGCTCGCCCGGGCGATCTCCGGCGACGAGGTGAGGCTTACCGTGCTGCTTTGCCAGTTGGTGAGGCTTTTTCGCGAGGGCGAACCGGTGCGCATGTCGAAGCGGTCGGGCGATTTCGTGACGCTGCGCGAAGTGGTGGAGGAGGTCGGCCGCGATCCGATCCGCTTCATGATGCTGTACCGCAAAAACGATGCGCCGCTCGATTTCGACTTCACCAAGGTGACAGAGCAGTCGAAGGACAATCCGGTGTTTTATGTGCAGTACGCCTCGGCGCGCTGCCATTCGGTGTTCCGGCAGGCGAGCGAACAGTTGGGCGAGGCCAATTTTGATCGCAGTCGGCTGGCCGCCGCCACCGCTTCGCTGACCGACGAAGGCGAGATCGGCCTGATCAGGAAGCTTGCCGAATATCCGCGGCTGATTGAATCCGCGGCCCTTGCGCTCGAGCCGCACCGGCTGGCATTCTACCTCTACGATCTCGCCTCCAGCTTCCACGGACATTGGAACCGCGGTACCGAGAATCCGGACTTACGTTTTGTTAAGGTTAACGACCGACAATTGACGCATGCCAGACTAGGGCTGGTGCAGGCTGTTTCGGACGTTTTGACGTCCGGCCTGACGCTGATCGGAGCCGATGCGCCCACCGAAATGCGTTAGGTTTGACTAAAAAACCTGTCACCTTTTGCCCACATTGCGCTGGTAAGGGCCAACCCTACGCGACGTCCATGGCGTCCGAATGAGTGCGAGTTCGGGAACAATAATGGCAGACAGAACCCAGCTGAGAGCAGCCGCCCAAAACGATATCGCCGACGATGATCCGTTCGCGGAACTGACCAGGATCATGGGGTTCGACCCGCGCCAGCCGGTCAAGCCGCAGGCCCAGCCGAAGGCGGCTCCAGCCAGCCAGCCGGCGGATGACGGCGATTTCGACATCGACCTCGAAAAGGAGTTGATGGGCGAATTCGGCGCCGACGACAATGACGGCGCAACCGAGATTCGCGAGCCGGCTTTCGAAGCGGCTGCCACTGACGCAATGGACGACGGGCTTGGGGACGACGAGCTTGCCGCGTCGCTCGAACAGGATTTCCTGCTCGACGCCGATGCGGCGGACGAAGCCGTCCATGCGGTTGCTGCCGACGACGCGCGTGCAGGTGTTGCCGAAGCAACCGCGCCGGCTGTTGAAGCTGCGTTCGATGACGATTTCGACGATGCGCTTGCCAGTTCGCTCGAAGACGTGTCGCCTTTCGAAGACGATTTGCCGGTGAACGAGAAGCTTGGGAACGACGAGCTTGCCGCGTCGCTCGAACAGGATTTCCTGCTGGACGACGATGCGACGGACGAAACCGCCTATGCCGTTGCTGCCGATGACGTTCGCTCTGACGTTGCCGAAGCATCCGCGCCGGCTGCTGAAGCTGCCTTCGATGACGATTTCAACGATGGGCTCGCCAGTTCGCTCGAAGATGTGTCGCCATTCGAAGACGATTTACCGGTGGACGACGAGCTTGCCGCGTCGCTCGAACAGGATTTACTGCTCGACGACGATGCGATGGACGAGGCCGAACAGAATACCGCCACCGTGTCCGCCCTGGCCGCCGAACCCGCCTTCGACGATGAATTCGACGACGCAGTCGCAAGCTCGCTCGAAGACGAGCTGATGCTCGACGAGCACGTGCCGATGGCGCACGCCGTCGCTGCCGAACCCGCTGAAATCTCCGCGCCGGCCGCCCAACCCGTCTTCGACGACGAATTCGACAATGCCGTCGCAAGCTCGCTCGAAGACGAGTTGATACTCGACGAACACGTGCCGATGGAGCAGGCCGCTGTTGAAGCTCCTGCTGCGCCTGATCGGGCCGTTTCGGAAGCGTCCGGTGAGGACTTTGTCGGCCACTACGACGCCATGGCCGATGTCGACATGGATTTCGAGGTTCGCACGGCTGAACCGGTCGAAATTGACGAGCCAGAAATTGACGAACCGGAGGCTATCGCGGCCAAGGATGGGCCTTCCGCCGCGACCCCGGAAGATGCGTTCGACGCCGATTTTGACTTGAGCCTCGACGAAGCGCTTGCCGAGGAAGCCGAGGAGCCGGTTGCGCAGGCCTCCGGCGTTGCAGCCCAACCGACGGCGCCGGCCGCCGTAGTCCAGCCGGCGGCGCCAGCCCCCGTCGCTGACGAGCGAAGCCTCGAAGACGAGTTGAACGCGCTGTTGGGCACCATGCGCACACGGGCTGCCCCCGTGGCTGCGTCCGCGGCCAATGAACCCGCCATGGTTCAGCAGCCTGTGGCTGCGGCTGGAAAAGCCGCCGACAAACCAGTGGATACCATCGACGAACTGGACTGGAGCCTCGACGAGCAAGACCTTTCGGAGCCATCGGATGGCGCGGTTGAGGCGGCCGAGGCCGATCTCGACTCCGTTCTCCTCGATGAGCTCGAGAGTCAGGATTTCGGCGCTGAAGATGCCGCCCGGCCGGCCGATGTCGATTTCGACGATGATGCATTGCATACCGCTTTCGCCAAGGACATCGGTCTGGACCATGGCGACGGCGAGAACGTTGCGGCCGCCGCTTCCCAGGACGACGCGCTCAACTGGATGGCCGCACGCTCCGCCCCGCCGGCGCCGGCCCATTCGTGGAGCCGCGTAACGCCGGTCGCGCAGTCGCAACCTTCCTTTGCAGCCCAGCCGACGGCTTCGGCGAGGACCACGGAAGTGGCCTCGGGGAAGGCCACGGAAGCGCCGCCGCCGATGGCTGCGGTACCATCCTATCAGGATGAGCCGGCGCAAAACGATGCCGCCAATGCTGCATCTGCGCCGGCGCAAAGCGAACAGTCTTCGTCGTATGACGAGATGCCTGATGTCGAGACGGTCGATGTGCCCGAGCGCGTCGTGGCGCTGGCGGACGACCTCGATATTCCGGAACTCGACTTCAATGACGACGAACCGGCGGCGCCTGCCTATGACGATCTCGACACCGAGTTCGCCAGCCTTCTCACCGAAATGAACACCGTAGACGTCGCTGCCGCCCCGGCGCGCAGTGCGTCGTATGACGACGAAACCTACAATGCAGGTTTCCAGTCAGGGGCCGGAATCCAGTCAGCGGCCGGGTTCCAGTCAGCCTATGAGCCCGAACGCGTTGAAACGCGGACCTATGCGGCGAGACCCGCACAAGCGTCTGTCAGTGCGTCTTATGCCGATGCCGCCAGCGGCTTCGATTGGGGCGACTTGCCCAACGGCCGGCCGGCCTCGCAGGCCGACGACTTTGGATTGGACGAACTCGACTACGACCCCGAACTGGATGAGGCCATGTCGGTTCCCGGCTTGGCTGGGCACGATGCCGCGAGGCCGCGGAGCCGCGGCCTGCTGGTCGCCGCAGTCGTCGGCGCCGTGGCGCTCGCCGGCGGTCTCGGCGCCTTCGCGCTGTCTTTCGGCGGCGCCGGCGGCGCCGATGCGCCGGTCATCGTCAAGGCGGACAACGCACCGATCAAGGTCAGGCCTGAAAATCCGGGCGGCACCGTCGTGCCGAACCAGGACAATAAGGTCTATGACGCAGTGGCCAAGGGTGGCCCAAAGCCTGCCGAACCGGTCCAGGAAAAACTGGTCACCAACACCGAAGAGCCGGTGAACGTGGCGGCCAAGGAGCCGCCGCAGAGCCGTGTGGTCGATCTTTCGCCCGACGATATCGACACGGCTGAAGCCGCCGATGCAATCCGCAATGCCGAATCCGCCGCCGCTGAAGGCGCCAATGCGATCCGCGGCACGCAAGCGGCCGGAAATGCCGACGTCGCCGCCGCGCCGGCACCCAAGTCCGAGGATCGTATCGCCCAGGTTCTGCAAGAGGCCGACCAGGGCATCGAGCCCGACGTCGTCGCCGTTGCACCGCGCAAGGTGAGAACCATGGTGGTCAAATCAGATGGTTCGCTGGTTGCGCGCGAGGATCCGGCGCCTGCGGCACCGCAGACGGCTGCCGTTGAACCTGTCGATCCGGCGCCTGCACCGCAGATGGCTGCCGTCGAACCTGTCGATCCGGCGCCGCAGCATGTGGCCCCAGCGGGACAGGCCGACGACGCAGCAGAACAGACCGGTACGGTACCGCCTGTTGCCGACCAGGCAAGTGGCGATCTGTTGGGTGGCGACCCGGTGGGCGGCGATCAGACCGAAATCGCCAAGCCGGAAACAGCCAAGCCGGAAACAGTCGATCCGACAACCGCGCCGGCAGCCGCGCCTGAGGCTGAGGCCCAAACCGCCCAGCCTGCCAATACGCCGGCCACGGTTCCGGTGGCGCCGCAGCGTCCGTCCGACCAGCCGGTCGACGTCGTCGGCGAGGTCAAGCCCGACCAGGTTGCGTCCATCAGTCCGGCGGCCGCCTCGACCAGCGGTGGCTCGTGGTCGATGCAGATCGCTTCGCAACCGACTGTCGAAAGCGCCCAGTCGACCTATCAGGATCTGCAGCGCCGCTACGGCAGCGTGCTTTCCGGCCACACCGCCAACATCGTCAAGGCCGAGATCGCCGGCAAGGGAACGTTCTATCGCGTCCGCGTCCCGGCGAAGTCGCGCAACGATGCGATCAACCTGTGCACCAACTACAAGGCTGCCGGCGGCAACTGCTTCGTGTCGCGCTAGCCATTTCGAATATCCCGCCCTTGGGCGGAAAGAACCGGCGCGGTCACGAACCGCGCCGGTTTTTTTGGTGGAAGGGAGTTCTTTGTGTGGAAGGGGTTGTGGCTCAACCGCATGTGGTTCGATGCGATTCCCTTTGTCCGCGTGAAGCTCTAAACTCCTGCTCATGACCGAATCAAAATCCATGATCCTCGGCTGCGCCGGGAAATCGCTCACACGCGACGAAATCAATTTCTATCGCAATGAATGCCCGTGGGGCTTCATCCTGTTTGCGCGCAACATCGGCGAGACCGAGCAGATCCGCGATCTGGTCGCGGCGATGCGCGACTGTATTGAGCGCCCGGACGCCCCGGTGTTCATCGACCAGGAAGGCGGCCGGGTGCAGCGCCTGCGGCCGCCGTTGGCGCCGAATTATCCGGCCGGTGGTGCGCTCGGGGCCTTGTGGCGCAACGACCACTACGCCGGCAACCGCGCCGCCTGGCTGATGGCACGGCTGCATGCCTTCGACCTGCTGCGCTACGGCATCACGGCGGATTGCCTGCCGGTGCTCGACGTTCCGATCGAGGGCGCCAGCGACGTCATCGGCGCGCGCGCCTATGGCAAGGAGCCTCGTGCCGTCATCGAACTGGGTCGCGCCGCGGCGGAAGGCCTGATGTCGGGCGGCGTGCTGCCGGTGATGAAGCATATTCCCGGGCATGGACGGGCCTTTGCCGACACGCATTTCGAACTGCCGACCGTCGATGCCTCGATGAGCGACTTGCAGCGGCATGATTTCGCCCCGTTCAGGGAGCTCAATCATTTGCCGATGGCGATGACGGCGCATGTCGTCTACAGCGCGATCGACCCGAAGAACCCGGCCACGACGTCCGGCAAGGTCATCGACGAGATCATCCGCGGCGAAATCGGCTTCGACGGGCTGTTGATGAGCGACGACACCTCGATGAAGGCACTTTCTGGGGATTTCCCGACAAAGGCGGCCGCGATCCTTGCGGCGGGCTGCGATCTGGTCCTTCACTGCAACGGCGTTTTCGAGGAAATGGCCGGCATTGCGTCGCGCACAACAGGGCTTGAAGGCACGTCGCTGCAACGCGCGCAACGGGCGCTGACCTATATCAAGAAGCGCGATCGGGCTGATGAAGCCGAGATACGCGCCGAATTCGCCACCTATTTCGATGCGGTGGCCTAGACCATGATCCCGAAAAAATGGGAGCCGGTTTTTCGGAACAGATCATGGTCAAACAAGAAGATAGAAGCAAAGGAAAGCGACAGGAAGTGGCGGAAACATTGGACAACAAGGCCGGCAAGGCAGCACCGATGGACCGTCTGTGGGGCGAGAACGACGATTCGCGGCTGACCGGCGATCCCGCGCTGGTCGTCGACGTCGACGGTTTCGAAGGCCCGCTCGATCTTCTGCTGCATCTTGCCCGCAACCAGAAGGTCGATCTGTCGCGCATCTCGATCCTGGCGCTGGCCGAGCAATATCTGGCCTTCGTCGAGAAGGTGAGGGCGCTCAGGCTGGAGCTTGCCGCCGACTATCTGGTGATGGCGGCGTGGCTGGCGTTTCTCAAGTCGAAGCTTTTGATCCCCAAGCAACCCGGCGACGACGGCGAAAGCGGCGAGGAGCTGGCGGCGGTGCTGCAATTCCGGTTAAAGCGGCTGGAAGCGATTCGCGACGCGGCGGCACGCCTGGTCAACCGCAACCGGCTTGGACGCGACGTGTTCGCCCGCGGCATGCCGGAAATGGTCATCGTCGAGAAACGCAACGCCTATTCGGCCTCGCTCTACGATCTGCTGACCGCGTATGCGGCGCAACGCCAGAAGCAGGCCATCACTAATGTGACGATCGCCAGGCGCGGTGTGTGGTCGCTCAAGGATGCGCGCGATATCCTCAACAGGCTGATCGGCTCGCTTGCCGACTGGAAGGCGCTGGACAGCTTCCTGATCGAATATCTGACCGACCCGGACGAGCGGCGTACCGCGATTGCCAGTTCGTTCGCGGCGACGCTGGAACTGGTGCGCGAAGGCAAAATGGAAATGCGACAGGACGAGGTGTTCGCGCCGCTCTATCTGCGCGGCCGTGCGCAAGGCATCAGGGCAGTCGAGGTGGCATCATGAGTGAACGCGCCAACGCGTCGGTCATTCCGTTCAAGGTCGACGACGAGACCGAAGAGGGCGTGCTCGCCGGGGCACCGGCAGAAAGCCAGGCCCAGAACTTGTCCCAGAATCCTGGCGAGCGGCTGCATATGGCGGAAGCCGTGCGCATGGCCGAGGCGATCGTTTTCGCCAGCGCCGAGCCGGTCAGCGAAAAGCAGCTTGCCGCGCGCCTGCCCGACGGCATCAGCATTGCCGCGGCGATGGCCGAACTGCAGCAGATTTATGCGCGGCGTGGCGTCAATCTGGTGCGCGTCTCCGATGCTTGGGCGTTCCGCACCGCCGGCGACCTCGCCTTCCTGATGAGCCGCGATACGGTACAGCAGAGGAAGCTTTCCCGTGCGGCGCTCGAAGTGCTGGCGATCATCGCCTACCACCAGCCGGTGACGCGCGCCGAGATCGAGGATATCAGAGGCGTCGAGACCTCGAAAGGCACGCTGGACATGCTGATGGAGACCGAATGGGTGAAGATGCGCGGCCGGCGCCGCACGCCCGGCCGTCCCGTCACCTACAGCACCACCGACATCTTCCTCGACCATTTCGCGCTGGAGGAGATCCGCGATCTTCCCGGCATGGACGAATTGAAGGGCGCCGGGCTGCTTTCGGGCCGCATGCCGTCGAATTTTTCCATTCCGCTGCCGCCGGCGGATCCGGATGCGCTGACCGACGACGAGGATCCGCTGACCGACATCGACCTCGAGGAACTCGGCCTGTTGACGCCGCGCGTCGAGGAAGATTGACCCAAACGACGTGCCAAAAGCCGTTGGTATTTCGCGGCTGCGCCGATTGGTAGCGGGCTATGGCGCCGAAAGTGCGTGACTTCGGCTACTCATTTATAAACTCTGTCGCGGTTGTGTTTGAAACCCGACGCGAAAGCGCATAGATCATCGTCAGAGAAAACTTTCGAGAGAGATTGTTATGGGTTCATTTTCGATTTGGCACTGGCTGATCGTTCTGGTGATTGTGTTGCTGGTGTTCGGCCGCGGCAAGATTCCCGAGCTGATGGGTGACATGGCCAAGGGTATCAAGAGCTTCAAGAAGGGCATCGCCGACGACGAGGTTGCCGAGGACAAGCGCACTGTTGAACACCGTGCCGACGAAACCGTTTCGGCAGTGAAGGAAAAGGCCAGCAAGAGCTGAGCCCAAAACTTTAGTCGGAACGTATCGCCATGTTCGACATCGGCTGGACCGAGATGCTGGTGATCGCGATCGTCATGATCGTGGTCGTCGGGCCTAAGGATTTGCCCAAGATGCTGCGCACTTTCGGCCGCACGACGGCGAAGATGCGCGGCATGGCAGCCGACTTCCAGAAACAGTTCAACGACGCGCTGAAGGAGGCCGAGCTTGACGACGTCAAGAAGTCGGTCGATTCACTCAGAAGCCTTAATCCGGCCGCCGAGATCAGGAAACAGCTCAACCCGTTCGAGCAGGCGGCAGCCGACGTCCGTTCAGGCGTCGACGCGGTGATGAAGCCGAAGCCGGCTGCAGACCCTGTCGCGCCGGCTGCTTCGAGCCCGCAGGATACCGAGCTGAAGAATGGCGCGACGGTGTTGCCGGGCGTCAATGGCCCGGAAGCGGCGCCGGCGGCGCCGACCTTTCCGGCGATGACCGATGAGTCGGTGGTGACACCGCCTGTCGCGGCGGCGACGCCGGCTGCACCGCAAAAGGCCTCGGCGGCGAAGACGAAGGGTGCGCCAGCGAAAGCGATCCCGGCCTCCAAGGCCGCAGCGGAGCCAGCGGCAGCAGCGGCAAAACCTGCTGCGACAAAGACCGCGGCTAAGAAGGCCGAGCCGAAGCCTGCACCGGCAGCGGTGAAGAAGCCGACTGCAGCCGCCAAAAAGACGGCGGGAGCCGCCAAGTGAGCATTTCGGAAAAGGACGAGATCGATAAATCGGCGGCTCCGCTGATGGAGCATCTGATCGAGTTGCGCCGGCGGCTGATGTGGTCGATCGGCGGGTTCTTCGTCGCCTTCCTGTTCTGCTTCTTCTTCGCCAAGCAACTGTTCAACCTGTTGGTGATCCCGTTCAAATGGGCGACTCAATGGGCAGGGCTCGACCCGCACAAGGTCGAGCTTATCTACACGGCGCCGCAGGAATTCTTCTTCACCCAGGTCAAGCTGGCGATGTTCGGCGGCATGGTGATCGCCTTCCCGCTGATCGCCACGCAGATCTATAAATTCATCGCGCCCGGCCTCTACAAGAACGAACGCAACGCTTTCCTGCCGTTCCTGATCGCTTCGCCGATCCTGTTCCTGATGGGCGCGTCGCTGGTCTATTTCTTCTTCACGCCGATGGTGATGTGGTTCTTCCTCGCCATGCAGCAGGCCGGCACTGACGACCAGGTGCAGATTTCGTTGCTGCCGAAAGTGTCGGAATATCTCAGCCTGATCATGACGCTGATCTTCTCCTTCGGCCTGGTGTTCCAGTTGCCGGTGGTGACCAGCCTGATGACGCGGGTGGGCATGCTGTCATCCGAGGCGCTGGTTGAAAAGCGCAAATGGGCGATCGTCATCGCCTTCGTCGTCGCGGCTGTTCTGACACCGCCCGACCCGATAAGCCAGATCGGCCTGGCCGTTCCCACGATCCTACTCTACGAGGTCTCGATCTGGTCGGCCCGGCTGATCGAGCGTAGCAAAGAACGGGAACGTCTGGCGCGCGAGAAGCGGGAAGCTGCGGAAGCGGCGGCCGAAAAGGCAGCGGACGCGTCGTCGACATAAGTGCATCTAGAAGGCCTCGCTCCTTCGCGCCCCCCTCTGTCCTGCCGGACATCTCCCCCACAAGGAGGGAGATCGGCAGTTTCGCCGACGGCTCGCTCCTTGGATTCTGGAGATTGGCGAAAGTCGTGATGGCAGCCAATCTCCCCACCCGTGGGGGAGATGTCCGGCAGGACAGAGGGGGCGCGAAGGAACTCGATCTTGACATCTTGCATCGGTCAAGGATGCGGTTTACGCCCTCTGACCTAGCTCAGGAGCGTTCAGGACCATGCTTGACATCAAATGGATTCGCGACAACCCGAAGGCCCTTGTCGACGCGCTCACGAAGCGCTCGTGGTCCAGCGAGGACGCGCAGTCCACGGTCGATGATCTCATCGTCAGGGACGAGGCGCGGCGCGAACATCTGACCGAGCTGCAGACCAGGCAGGAGCGCCGCAACGCCGCCTCGAAGGAAATCGGCAACGCCATGCGTTCGGGCGACGCCGCCCTTGCCGAAAGGCTGAAGGCCGAGGTGGGCGAGATCAAGGCCTTCATCCAGAACGGCGAGGCGCGCGAACGCGAACTCGACAAGGCGCTGAACGACGCGCTGGCGGTGCTGCCCAATGTGCCGCTCGACGACGTGCCGGTCGGCAAGGACGAGCACGACAATGTCGTCAAGCGCATCGTCGGCAAGGTGCCGACCCGCCCGAACTGGATGAAGGAGCATTTCGAGATCGGCGAAGCGCTCGGCATGATGGATTTCGAGCGGGCGGCGAAACTGTCCGGCTCGCGGTTCACGGTGTTGAAAAGCGGACTGGCGCGGATGGAGCGGGCGCTCGGCCAGTTCATGCTCGACCTGCACACGACCGAGCACGGCTATGAGGAGATCCAGCCGCCGCTGATGGTCAAAGACGAGGTTCTTTTCGGTACGGGGCAACTGCCGAAATTCGAGGAGGATCTCTTCTTCGCCCCGCGTGGAGACGGTAGGCTTGGCCTCATCCCCACCGCTGAAGTGCCGCTGACCAATCTCATGCGCGAAGAACTCATACCGCATGAAAAGCTGCCGTTGCGCTATACAGCGCTGACGCCGTGCTTCCGTTCGGAAGCGGGCTCGGCCGGACGCGATACGCGCGGGATGCTTCGTCAGCACCAGTTCTACAAGGTCGAACTGGTGTCGATCACCGACCAGGACTCCTCGCTCGCCGAGCACGAACGGATGACCGAATGCGCCGAGGAAGTGCTGAAGCGGCTCGGCCTGCCGTTCCGCACCATGACGCTGTGCACCGGCGACATGGGCTTTGGCGCGCGCAAGACCTACGACATCGAGGTCTGGCTGCCGGGCCAGAACGCCTATCGCGAGATTTCGTCATGCTCGGTTTGCGGCGATTTCCAGGCGCGGCGCATGGACGCCCGCTACAAGGACAAGGACGGCAAGGGCAACCGCTTCGTCCACACGCTGAACGGCTCCGGCACCGCCGTTGGCCGCGCTCTCATTGCTGTCATCGAAAACTATCAGAATGAGGATGGCAGCGTAACCATTCCTGAAGCGCTTCGGCCTTACATGGGCGGTCTGGAAAAGATCGAATCAAAATAATGCGCATCCTCCTGACCAATGATGACGGCATCCATGCCGAGGGCCTTGCATCGCTCGAACGCATCGCCCGCACGCTGTCGGACGACGTCTGGGTGGTGGCGCCGGAGCAGGACCAGTCCGGCTACGCGCATTCGCTGTCGATCTCGGAGCCGCTGCGCCTGCGCAAGATTGGTGAAAAACACTTCGCCGTGCGCGGCACGCCGACCGACTGCGTCATCATGGGCGTGAAGAAGATCCTGCCCGCAGCACCCGACCTGATCCTGTCCGGTGTCAATTCCGGCGCCAACATCGCCGACGACGTCACCTATTCGGGCACCGTTGCCGGCGCCATGGAAGGCGCGCTGCTCGGCGTGCGTTCGATCGCGCTCAGCCAGGCCTATTCCTATCTCGGCGAGGATCGCGTCGTTCCCTATGAGACCACCGAGGCGCTGGCGCCGGCGCTGCTCAAGAAGCTTGTCGCCATGCCGCTGCCGGACGGCGTGCTGCTCAACGTCAATTTTCCGAATTGCGCGCCAGAAGAGGTCGCCAGCACGGTGGTCACCTCGCAAGGCAAGCTCGTCCACAGCCTGTGGGTCGACGAGCGCCGCGATGGACGCGGGCTTCCCTACTATTGGCTGCGCTTCGGCCGCGAGCCGGTCGAGGGCAAGCAAGGCACCGACCTCCACGCCATGCGCAACCGGCAGGTATCGGTGACGCCGCTGCAGCTCGATCTCACCGCTCATGAAATCCGCGATCAACTGACCAAGGCGCTCGCATGAACCTGAACCATGGTCCGACGGTCGACGACCGCGAAGGCTTCGCCGCTTTCCTGCTCCGCCTGCGTGGCAAGGGCGTGGTGCCGAAGGCGCTGATCGCCGCCTTCGAGGCGACGCCGCGGCGCGGCTTCCTTTCCGCGCAGTTCCATCCGATCGCCTGGTCTGACCGCATGCTGCCGATCGAATGCGGCGAAGCGATCGAGGGCGCCGATCTGCAAGCCGCGGTGATCGCAGCACTTGCCATCGAGCCGGGCAACCGCGTGCTCGAGATCGGCACCGGGTCGGGCTACACGGCGGCGGTGATGTCGCGGCTTGCCGCGCGGGTCGTCACCGTCGACCGCTACAAGACGCTGGCCGAGCAGGCCAAGCAGCGCTTCGACGCGCTCGGCATCGGCAATGTCATCGTGCGCCAGGCGGACGGCTCCAACGGACTTGCCAATGAAGCGCCGTTCGATCGCATCGTCGCATGGGCGGCCTTCGACAGCCTGCCGCGCTTCCTGCTCGACCAATTGTCGAGCGGCGGCATCGTCATCGCTCCGATCGGACCCGAGGAGGGCGAGCAGGTGCTGGCCAAACTGACCAAGGTCGGCAGCCGCTTCGAACGCGAGGACATCGGTCTCGTCCGCCTGCAGCCGATCCTGCGCAGCGTAGCCGCGGTCATCTAGGTTCTGTCGATATTCAGGTGATGGCGCAACCGACCTGTCTGGTCGCTTCGCGCCCGTCTGTGACTCGGCCCTACCTGAACCTCAACCCGACCAGGTGCAGCCTTAAATATTTTAAGAAAATTTGCGTCTGATTCTAAAGGTTTAACCGACCGGTAACATTAACGCGCTTTAATCACGGTCAGTCTGTACCGGGTATCTGCGGGTAAAAGCGATGCAATTCAGTATTTTGAAGGCAAACGGACGCAACCTGGCGCGTGGTTTCGCTGTCCTTATGGTTGCGGGCACCGCGGCGGGATGCAGTTCCCAGGTCTCGCGGTTCAACAGCGTCGATGACGTCTTTACCTCCTCGACCAACAACCAGCGCAGCATCATCGACAAGCAGGACGCCGCCCAGCCTTATCCGGGCGATGCGCCGGTGTCGGCCGCGCCGCTCGACGGCAGCCATACCCAGTCGGTCAGCCGCTCAAGCCTTGAACCGGTTGCGACGCAGCAACTGCCGCCGGTCAGCCAGTCGCAGCCGGCCCCCGCCGCCAGTCCGGCTCGCACCGCTTCTGTGCCCGCCGCCTCACAGGTTGACCGTACTGCGACCGGGACAGCGGCAAAGCCGTTCAAGAACGCACAACCTGATGCTCCGAGCATGGCGACGGCAGGCGGCGAACCGCGTGCCACCGAGATCATCGTTAGGGATGGCGAGACCATCTCCGGCCTGTCGCGGCGCTACGGCGTGCCCGCCGACGCCCTTATGAAGGTCAATGGGCTAAGCGCGACCAACGGGCTGAAGACCGGTCAGAAGCTCGTCATCCCCGCCTATGCCTATTCAGGCAAGAAACCGGCGCCGAAGCTTGCAGACGCCAAGCCTGCGAACGACTCCAAGCACGATCTGCCGGCCAAGGCGCCGGAGATGGTAGCCGTGCTGCCGCAGCAGCCGAAGCTCAAGGAGGGCAAGTCCGCCGCGCAGGTGGATGCATCGGCCGCAGCAAGCCAGCCGAAGGGCGCCGCACCCAAGGCGGCTGGTGCCGGTGGCACCTACACGGTCCAGCAAGGCGATACTCTGTCGGCCATCGCCAGGAAGATAGGCGTCGGCGTGGTTGCGTTGAAGCAGGCGAATGGTTTGCAGGACGGTCTGCTCAAGATCGGCCAGACCCTGAAGGTGCCGGCTGACGGAACCGCGACAGTTGCCAGCGCCAAGCCGGCAAAGGTCGATCCGGTAACGACTGCCACCACCCCGCCTGCGGCAAAGACTACGCCGTCGGAGACGCTCGCCGCCTACACGCCGCCCCAAAAGGCCGCGAAGGTCATCGAGCAGGCCGAGGATGACGACGCGGTGGCGCCAAACGCCACCGGTATTGGCAAGATGCGCTGGCCGGTGCGCGGCCGCGTGATCTCAAGCTTTGGCGGCGGCAAGGATGGTGTCGACATCGCCGTGCCGGAAGGAACGCCGGTCAAGGCGGCCGAGAACGGCGTCGTCATTTATGCCGGCGATGGTCTCAAGGAATTCGGCAATACGGTTCTGGTGCGCCACGAGAACGGGTTGGTTACAGTCTATGGCCACGCCCGCTCGATCGAGGTCCAGCGCGGCCAGAAGGTCAAGCGCGGCCAGGAAATCGCGCAGTCCGGCATGAGCGGCACCACCGACTCGCCGAAACTGCATTTCGAAGTCCGCAAGAATTCGGCACCGGTCGATCCTTCGACCTATCTTGAATAGAACAAAATCGATCCTTCGACCTATCTCGAATAGAACAAGAAAACGATTGCGCGCCGCCTGACCTCCAGTCCGGCCCGCCGGCTCAGCCCGCCCCGCAGGGGGCGGGCTTTTTCAGTCTTTGTCCCTAATCTTTGAGAGATTTGCCGAGCCGGCCTGCCAGATCCTGGGTGAACTGCCAGGCGACGCGGCCCGAACGGCTGCCGCGCGTCGTCGCCCATTCCAGCGCCTCGGCGCGCAGCGTCACGGGATCGATGGCAAGGCCGTGATGGCTGATATAACCGTCGATCATGTCGAGATACTCGTCCTGCGAGCATTTGTGGAAGCCGAGCCAGAGGCCGAAGCGGTCGGACAGCGAGACTTTTTCCTCGACTGCCTCTGACGGGTTGATGGCGGTCGAGCGCTCATTGTCGATCATGTCGCGCGGCAACAGATGCCGCCGGTTCGACGTGGCATAGAAGATGACATTTTCCGGGCGGCCCTCGACGCCGCCTTCGAGCGCCGCCTTCAGCGACTTGTAGGACGTATCGTCGTGGTCGAAGGAGAGGTCGTCACAAAACAGGATGAAACGGTAAGGTGCCGCTTTCAGCAAACTCATAAGCTTCGGCAGCGTGTCGATGTCTTCGCGGTGGATCTCGATGAGCTTGAGAGGCAGGTCCAGCTTTGCCGACACGTTGATAGCGGCATGCACGGCCTTGACCAGCGAGGACTTTCCCATGCCGCGCGCTCCCCACAACAGCACGTTGTTGGCTGCGTAACCGGCGGCGAAGCGCTCGGTGTTGTCGACCAGTATGTCGCGGACGCGGTCGACGCCGCGGATCAGGCTGATGTCGACGCGGTTGACCTTGTGCACCGGCTCCAGATAGCCGGGATCAGCCTGCCAGACGAAGCAATCGGCCTCGCCGAGATCGGTTTCCGGCACCGGCGGCGGGGCGAGGCGGGCGACCGCCTCGATCAGGCGGTCGAGCTTCTTGTTCAGGGCTTCGATGGTGCTGTCGGTCATTTCTTGTCTTTTTGTTTTTGCATTCAGGAAGGCGTGACAACGGAACCTATTTGATTCCGGCGGTTTCGGAACCGGCTCCAACCTTTTGTTAGAGCATGATCTTTTTCGAAAACCGCGCTCCATTTTCGGGATCATGCTCTAACACGGCTCAACCAGCCCGAAAAGCAGCCGAAATGCCTGGCCGCAGTTGCATTGGCAACTTTACCGACTATATTCCGGCCAAATTTCACGGGGCCGCCAAATTTCCCTAGGACGGTTTGGCGGCTGTTTTTCAAAATTCAGGAGTACCTCGATGTTCGTGACACCGGCATATGCCCAAGGCGTCGGCACCTCCCCGGATATGTTCATCAGCATTTTGCCGTTTGTCCTGATTTTCGTGATCATGTATTTTCTGATCCTCCGGCCGCAGCGTACGCAGTTGAAGAAGCGCGGCGAGATGCTGGCGGCGGTTCGCCGCGGCGACACGGTCATCACCGGCGGCGGTTTCGTCGGCAAGGTGACCAAGGTGATCGACGACAACGAGCTCGAGATCGATCTCGGCGGTGGCACCAAGGTAACGGCGCTGCGCTCGACGATTGCCGATGTGCGCGTCAAGGGCGAGCCAGTGGCGAACCAGAACGCCAAGAAATAGCCGAAATTTCTGGGGGAGCGGTCCGCGGATACGCCCCTGACGGACGACGCCATTTGCTGTATTTTCGCACTTTAAGACGACACTGATCTGGCTGGCCACCCGGTCCAGGGCGCCAACATCTCGTGATGCCATTGCGCGCTGGTCTCTTGCCGGCAAGATTGACAATAGTGGAAGAAAGCCCGATGGCAGCACCAAAGTGAACTGCCTCGTGCTCGACAATCACCCATATGCTGACCGAGGCGAGCCGGTGGCGAACCAGAACGCCAAGAAATAACCCAATTCCAGGCGGAACGATCCGCTAGAATGCCCTGACGGACGACGCCATATGCTCTATTTCTCGCGCTTCAAGATGATCCTGATCTGGCTGGCCGTGGCCGCCACAGTGATCTTCGCTGCGCCCAATCTTTTCTCAGCCAGCACGCTGGCCAAGCTTCCCGACTGGGTGCCGAAGCGCCAGATGACGCTCGGCCTCGATCTGCAGGGCGGCTCGCATATCCTGCTCAGGATGGATCCGAACGATCTGACCAAGGATCGGCTGGAGACGACGCGCGACCAAATCAGGACACTGCTGCGCGACGCCAAGATCGGTTACACCGGCCTTGCCGGATCAGGCCGGACCGTGCAGGTCCGCATCACCGATCCCGGTCAGGTCGATGCCGCCAAGACGGCGCTGAAGACACTGACCGACCCGGTGGCCGCCGGCCTGTTCAGCGGCGGCTCCGTCCAGGAGATGTCGCTGGATGATTCCGAGCCCGGCCTGCTCAAATTCACCGTTTCCGACGCCGGCATCAAATACCGCACGTCGACGGCGCTGGCGCAGTCGCTCGAGGTCGTCGAGCGCCGCGTCAACGAACTCGGCACCACCGAGCCGATCGTGCAACGCCAAGGCGACGACCGCATTCTGGTCCAGGTGCCGGGCCTGCAGGATCCGCAAAGGCTGAAGGAAATTCTTGGCCAGACCGCCAAGCTGACCTTCCAGATGGTCGACCAGTCGATGCCCGTGCAGGACGCGCTCAACGGTCGTCCGCCGGCGGGATCCTCGGTTCTGTATTCGCAGGACGATCCGCCGGTTCCATATCTGATCGAGAACCGCGTCATCGTTTCGGGCGAAAATCTCGTCGATGCGCAGGCGACGTACAATTCCCAGACCAATGAGCCGGTGGTTTCGTTCACCTTCGATTCCAAGGGAGCGGCGCGTTTCGGCCAGGCCACCTCGCAGAATGTCGGCAAGCTGTTTGCCATTATCCTCGACAATCAGGTGATTTCGGCGCCGCAGATCCGCGAACCGATCCTTGGCGGCAGCGGCCAGATCTCGGGCAATTTCACCGCCGAGAGCGCCAACGACCTCGCCGTGCTGTTGCGTGCCGGCGCGCTGCCGGCGACGCTGACGGTGATCGAAGAGCGCACAGTAGGCCCAGGGCTCGGCGAAGATTCCATTCACGCCGGCAAGGTCGCCGGCGTGATCGGTTCTATCCTCGTCGTCGTGTTCATGTTCGTGGCCTATGGCTTTCTCGGCTTCATTGCCAACATCGCGCTGGCGGTTCATGTGGCGATGATCATCGCGTTGTTGTCGTTGCTTGGCGCGACACTGACATTGCCGGGCATCGCCGGTATCGTGCTGACCATCGGCATGGCAGTCGATTCAAACGTCCTCATCTACGAGCGCATCCGCGAGGAGCGGCGAAACGGTCGCTCGGTCATCCAGGCGATCGACACGGGCTTTTCGAAAGCGCTGGCGACCATCGTCGATTCGAACGTCACCTCGTTGATCGCGACCGTGGTGCTGTTCTGGCTCGGGACCGGGCCGGTGAAGGGCTTTGCCGTAACCTTCGCCATCGGCATTCTGACCACCGTCTTCACCGCCTTCACCTTCACCCGGCTGCTGGTGTCGATCTGGCTTCGCCGCGCTCGTCCGAAGGAGTTGCCGCGCGCGCCGGTGACCTTCGTCCCGCCGGGTACGAGAATTCCGTTCATGGGCATCCGCCGCTGGACATTCGCGCTGTCCAGCGTGCTGTCGATCCTGGCGGTCGTGCTGTTCATGACCGTCGACATCAATTACGGCATCGACTTCAAGGGCGGTTCGCTGATCGAGGTTCAAGCCAAGGATGGCACCGCCGATATTGCCGATATCCGCGGCAGGCTTTCGGAACTCAACATCGGCGAAGTGCAGGTGCAGCAGTTCGGCGACCCGAACGACGTCTTGATTCGCGTCGGCACGCAGGAGGGCGGCGAGAACGCCGAACAGACCGTCATCGACAAGGTGCGCGGCGAGTTGCAGGACCATTACGATTTCCGCCGCGTCGAGGTGGTGGGACCGACGGTTTCCGGCGAGCTCGCCAAGCAAGGCACCATCGCCATGCTGATAGCGCTGCTCGGAATCCTGGTCTATGTCTGGTTCCGCTTCGAATGGCAGTTCGCGGTCGGCGCCATCATCGCCACGGTCCACGATGTGGTCATGACGATCGGCTTCTTCGTCATCACCGGTCTCGAATTCAACCAGTCGTCGCTCGCGGCGATACTCACCATCATCGGCTATTCGCTTAATGACACGATCGTCGTCTATGACCGTGTTCGCGAAGACTTACGAAAATACAAGAGGATGCCGCTGCCACAATTGTTGAACAACGCCATCAACGAGACGTTGTCCAGAACGACGCTGACCTCGGTGACGACGATGCTCGCGCTGCTGGCGTTGGTGCTGTTCGGCGGCGAGGTGATCCGCTCGTTCACGCTGGCGATGCTGTTCGGCGTCGTCTTCGGAACCTATTCGTCGATCTTTATCGCCGCGCCACTACTCATCCTGTTCAAGCTGCGGCCGGAGACCGCGACGGCCGATGAGGAGAAGCCGGTGAGCGGCGGCAAAGCCATGGCAACCTGACCGGCGGCCAACGGGATGACCAAAGGCATTGTCATCCGTGAAGCGCATTTCCCCGGCCGTGCGCCGATCGAGGCCTACGGCAATGGTGGGTTTCGTTTCGCCGACATGTCTCATCGCGGCTCGCTCCTGTGCCTGCCGTCGGGCATCTACGGCTGGGAGCCAGCCGATCCCCTGGCACTGACGGCGGCGGATTTCGCCAAGCTGCTCAACGAGGCTGACAAGGTCGAGATCCTGCTGGTCGGCGCTGGCAAGGATCTCCGGCCGTTGCCGGCGGTGCTGCGTGCTGCGCTGAAGGCGGCGGGCATTGCGGCCGATCCGATGTCGACCGGCGCGGCCGTGCGGACCTACAATGTTCTTCTGGCGGAAAACCGAGCGGTGGCCGCCGCACTGATTGCCGTCGAGTGACGTGACCGAAAACGCCAAAATCGTCATGGAAACGGTGCGAGCCGCCGACCATGACCGCTATGTTTGCGCGCTCTATGCGCCCGAGGACAAGCGTGACGCACTTTTTTCGCTCTATGCCTTCAATGCCGAGATATCAGGCATTCGCGACCGTATCCGCGAGGCGCTACCCGGCGAGGTGCGGCTGCAATGGTGGCGCGATGTCATCGCAACCGAGGACAGTGGGGACGGGGTTGGCCATCCTGTCGCGGACGCGTTAAAGGCTACGATTTCCGCCCACCACCTGCCGATACCCGCCTTCGAGAATATGCTCGAAGCCCGTGTTTTCGATCTCTATGACGACCCTATGCCGTCGCGCACCGATCTGGAAGGCTATTGCGGCGAGACCGCAGCGGCGCTCATCCAGCTTGCAGCGATGGTGCTCGATCCCGTCGCAGCACCGCGTTTCGCCGAACTTGCGGGCAGGGCAGGTTGTGCACAGGCGATGACCGGCCTGTTGCTGCTGCTGCCGCTGCACCGCAAGCGCGGGCAATGCTTTGTCCCGGCCGATACTCTGGCGGCCGCAGGGTCGTCGCCGGAAGAGTTCGTTGCGGGCGATGGTGGGCCTGGAGGGCAACGCGCTGTCGCGGCGATGATCGCGCTGGCGCAAGAACATCTTGCAGCTTTCGAAAGCGGTGCATCGGCGTTGCCGGTTTCGCTGCGACCGGCATTTTTGCCGCTGGCCTTGTCGCGCGCCTATCTCGGCAAGATGGAAAGTTCTCGTCAGTCACCTCTGAACGGCGCGGCGCGGCTCTCGCCCTGGCGCCGGCATTGGCTGCTGTTGCGCCGCGCAACGCGAGGCTGGCCGGGCATCTGAAGCCTGACACGAACTCCGTAACTGCTACTCCGCTGCTTCCGCCCGCGAAGGCAATCCCAGCCATTCGCGGCAGTCGGCCAGCGCGCGTGACGTCACCGCACGCCGCTTGGCGACGGTCTTGTCCTTGCCGCGCAGGCGCTTTCCCTCGGCTTTCGGCGCTTCCACCGGGGGAAACAGGCCGAAATTGATGTTCATCGGCTGGAAGGAGCGCTTTCCCGGCTCGTCGGCGGAAACGATGTGACCGCCGGTGATATGGTTGAGCAGCGCGCCAAAGGCTGTGGTCATCGGCGGCAGCGCCGGCGCGTGGCCCAACCGCTCGGCGGCGGCAAAGCGCCCGGCAAGCAGGCCGATGGCGGCACTTTCGACATAGCCCTCGCAGCCGGTGATCTGACCGGCGAAGCGCAGGCCGGGCCGCGACTTCAGCTGCAGCGATTGGTCAAGCAGCGTCGGCGAATTGATATAGGTGTTGCGATGCAGGCCGCCGAGGCGGGCAAACTCGGCGTTTTCAAGGCCCGGGACGGTGCGGAACACGCGCACCTGCTCGGCGTGCTTCAGCTTGGTCTGAAAGCCGACCATGTTGTAGAGCGTGCCCAGCGCATTGTCCTGTCGAAGCTGCACGACGGCATAGGCCTTCACCGATGGATTGTGCGCATTGGTAAGCCCCATCGGCTTCATCGGCCCATGGCGCAGCGTCTCGACGCCGCGCTCGGCCATGATCTCGATCGGCAGGCAGCCGTCGAAATAGGGCGTGCCTTCCCATTGCTTGAATTCGGTCTTTTGGCCCTCCAGAAGCGCCCCTACGAAGGCGAGATATTGCTCCTTGTCCATCGGGCAGTTGATGTAATCCTTGCCGGTGCCGCCAGGCCCGACCTTGTCGTAGCGTGACTGGAACCAGCAGATGTCCATGTTGATCGTGTCGAAATGGACGATCGGCGCGATGGCGTCGAAGAAGGCGAGCGCATCGGCGCCGGTCGCTTCCGCGATCGATTGGGCGAGCCCAGGTGCGGTCAGCGGGCCGGTGGCGATGATCGCCTGGTCCCAGTCCGCCGGCGGCAGGCCGGGCACTTCCTCGCGCTGGATGGTGATGAGCGGGTGCGCTTCGAGCTTTTTGGTCACCGCTTCGGAAAACCCGTCGCGGTCGACGGCCAGCGCACCGCCGGCCGGCACCTGGTGGGCGTCGCCAGCGCTCATGATCAGCGAACCGGCCAGCCGCATTTCGGCGTGCAGCAGGCCGACGGCGTTGGTTTGCGCATCGTCGGAGCGGAAGGAATTGGAACAGACGAGCTCGGCCAGTCCATTCGTCTTGTGCGCATCGGTGCCGCGGACGGGACGCATTTCATGCAGGACAACGGGAACGCCGGCCTCGGCCGCCTGCCAAGCGGCTTCGGAGCCGGCGAGACCGCCGCCAATGACGTGAATGGGATTCTTGCTCATGAGCGCCGAAATAGTCGCTTGTAGCTGCGATTGCAATTGCCCCGGTTAGCGGCGCAGTTGCCGCCAAGTGCTGCAATCGTCTACTGTCGGAGAATGGACGGGAGTCTCGGGATCTTTGCCAGAGCGACCTTTCTGACAGTCGTGATCGCCATGGGCGGATCAGCGGCCGCCGGCGAACTGGCCGCGACGGCTTCCAAGCGGATCCCCATATGCCACGGCTACAGTTGCAACTATCGCACGATGCTGGCGCTTGGCCCCGGTGACGGCGCGCGTTTCCGCTCTATCCTGCGTGCGGGTGCGGGTTCGCCCCAAGCCGAGCGCTCCGCTATTTCGAAGGCTGTCCGCTATTTCGAGCAGCGCATTTTCCGGGCCACCGGCATTCGCGATCTGCCGCAATCGGAATTCGGTGCATCGCGCATCAGGGGCCAGATGGATTGTGTCGACGAATCAACCAATACGCATGCGCTGCTGGTTTATCTTGCCGAGCGAAAACTGCTCAGGTTTCACAAGGTCGAGGACAAGGCTTCGCGAGGCCTGTTTGTCGACGGACGCTATCCCCATTGGACGGCGGTGATCAGCGACCGCGGGGGCACCGAATGGGTGGTGGATTCCTGGTATGCGCCGATGGGCGGCGCACCGGACATTTTTCCGTTGAGCCAGTGGAAGAAACGGGGCGTTCTGGAAAGCGGTGCGCTGGACTGACGACAGGGACGTCCCGCAAAACGGCTCTCCCAAAATCGCCCTCAGAGTGCCTCGACCCTGAAAAACAACAACACCCGCCGGGGGAGGAGGTCCGGCGGGTGTCGTTTTGCTGGTCGATCCTCGGGAGGAGGTGAAAATCGACCGTATTCGTCATCGCCGGGGAGGAGGTCGGCTTTGACGAAATTCCTTTCGCCTGATCAAAGGGGGCGAAACCCTGGGCGAAATTCGTTTCGCCCCTTGGGAAACAGCGCCCGCCGCGGGAGGAGGTGCGGCGGGCGCCGTTTTTGTGGTCAACCCTCGGGAGGAGGTGAAGGCCGACCGTATCCGTCAGGGTCGGGGAGGAGGTCGACCCTGGCGAAATTCCTTGACTAGATCGCCTTGCGAGCGATGCTCTTGATCTCGTCGCGGACGATGCCGAGATCATGCAGCTGGCGGTTCGAAAGGCGACCCAGCTCGGTAACTGTCGAGCGATAAACGCGCCAGTTACGATAGTTGCGGATCAGGTTCATTGTCGTTCTCTTTTCAAGTCAAACTGGTTCGGACCATTTGCGGTCCGAGGAGGATTAGACCGCCTTGCGGGCGACGTAGTGGATGTCGCTGCGGCTGATGCCGAGGTCGGTCAGTTCGCGGGTGCTCAGGCGGCTCAGCTCGGAAACGGTGTCCCGGTAGCGGCGCCAGTTGCGGTAGTTGCGGATCAGGTTCATGGTATTTCTCGTTTCGTCTTTCTTCCGGATCATTCCGTCTTTGTGTACGCCCTCAAGATAGGTGGGGTCATATCGATTTAAAAGCGCTATTGGTGCATGGCAGCAATGCAAATTGTGCAATGCACCATCGCCGCCAAATCACGTCTTCGACCTAGATAGGCCCGAATCGGAAAATGCCGTAGCGTCAACGGTTTGGCCGGATCGGCTGAAAAAAGAGCAAGCTGGGGGAGAAAGGCATGGCGAGCTATTCGTCACGCGTCAGGACCGATATCGCACGATGGCTGCAGGCTGGCCTGATCGACGCCTCGACGGCCGACGCGCTGACGCGCGACGTCGAGGCCAAAGAGCGCAAATCACTAAGCTTCGGCTCGATCCTGGCGATGATGTCGGCGCTGCTTTTTGGTGCGGCCGTCCTTATCTTCGTCGCCGCCAATTGGGAAGCCATCCCGCGGCTTGCGCGGGTGGCAGCGCTCTTCGCCATCATCCTCGCCGGCTATGTCGGCGGCGCGGTGCTGAAGACACGCGACCATGCTGCTATCGGCGAGGCACTCTGGATCATCGCCGCGGCGGCATTCGGCGGATCGATCGCGCTGATCGGCCAGATGTATCATTTATCCGGCGACGAAACATCGGCCTTGATCACCTGGGGCGCTGGCACGGCCTTGGCGGCGGTTGCGCTGCGCTCGAACCCGCTGACTGTCGCTTCTGTCGGCATTGCCGACGCATGGCTGTTCCTGAGGGGGTTCGACTATTTCGGGCGCGCGGAATTTCCGCATCTCTTCGTCGTCATGGCGAGCGTGTTGTTCGCCATTTCGTTCTGGACCCGCAGCCATGCGGCTCGGCACCTGATCATCCTGTCGGTCATCTTCTATCTTGTGCTGTTGTTTACGGAATACGAAACGCTGCAGGTCGCTGTCCCGCTCATTGTCGTGTCGACGCTGCTTTTCGCGGCTGCGATCTTCGCTGCTGGGCCCGTCGACCGGATATTGCAGCTTGGCGGCCGTCTGCCCTTACATGCGCTGATCGGATTTCTCACCGGTCTGGCGATGATCCAGTTCGAACTAGCCGGTGAGAGCAACAACAGCGGCTTCGGCATTGCCTCGGCCGTTGCGCTTGCCGGCATTGTCGCGGCGATTGTGCTGGGAGGCCGCGAGAGCAGGGGCTTGCGCTGGGTTGCCTATGCTGGCTTCGCCTTCGAACTCGCCATCATCTATGTGGTGATGTTGCAGTCGATGCTCGACACGGCAGGCTTCTTCCTTGCAGCCGCTGTGCTTCTCGGCCTGCTTGCCCTTGTCATCCTCCGCGTGGAAAAGCGCATGAGGGTCCCGAGCGTGGAAGGAGCGGCGGCATGATGACCGGTAAAAGACTGATCATTTCGGCGGTGGCGCTGGCGCTCGTCCAGATCGGCTTCCTGAGCTGGATCATCGCCGGCCGGGCGGCGATCTTGCGCGACGGCAGGCAAGTGCTGCTGAGGGTCGAACCGATCGATCCGCGCGATCTCCTGCGCGGCGACTTTATTCGCCTTGGCTATGAGATTTCGCGCATACCGGTGAAGCTGATCGCCAACATTCCGACCGGTAAGCTCACGAGCGACGACACGCCAATCGTCGTCAGGCTGAAGCAGGGCGCCGACGGCTATTGGGAGGCGACCGCGGCCTGGTTCGGGCAAGCGTCTGCGCCGGCAGCATCCGACGAAGCCGATATCGTCGGGCATGTAGCTGAGGGATGGGATCTCAGCGCAGCCACGACGATCGCGCCGAACTACGGCATTGAACGCTTCTATCTGCCGGAAGGCGAGGGGATGGCGATCCAGAACGACATGCGGGTGCGGCCGTTCGGCGTCCGCGTCGCAATCGCAGCCGATGGCGCCGCGCAGATCAAGGCGCTGATGGACGGCGACAAGACGCTGTTCGAGGAACCGCTTTATTAGAATTGGCCCGGATTAGAATTGGGAAAGCGTGGCCGGCTCGGACAGCATCAAACATGACCATTATCCTGACGACACGAGAAGACATAAATCTCAGCTCGGTTTTCCGCGTCGCCTGGAAAAAAGACACGGTGCAAATCAGCGGCAAGGCCCTGCAGCGCATCGCAGAGTGTCGCGCGTCGTTCCTGCGTCTCGTCGAGACCGACCCTGTACCGGTCATCTATGGCGTGACCACCGCCATGGGAGAACTGGCGAGCAGGCGGCTCGAACTTGGCGAGCGGGATCGCCATGCGCGCATCAAGGCTTTCGCAGCCGCCACATCGTTCGGCGAGCCTTTGCCAGATCGCGTGGTGAGGGCGATCGTGCTCGCCCGCCTGGCGAATTTCCTCGAAGGAAATGCTGCGACCACACCACGCGTGGCGCTCGCCGTCGCTGCGATGCTGGATGGCGGACCCATGCCCCTGGTGCCATCCTCCGGCCAGGGCGGTGCCGGTGAAATCCTCGCCCTCTATCCGCTCTTTGCAGAACTTTCGACGCGCTTCGACCTGGAAGTCAAGGAACGGGGATCTTTGATCAATGGCTCGCCCTGCGCTGCCGCACTTGTGGCCGACGCTGCCTTGGCGGCTCGCCGCCGCATTCGCCTTGCCGAAAAAATCTTTGCGCTTTCGATCGAAGCGTTTCGCGCGCCGCTCGAACATTACGACCCGGCGCTCGACGCGCTTTGGGGCGATGAACACGAAGCAGCGGCGCTGCGCGGATTGGGGGAGTTTCTTGCCGGCGCCGGCACCGGGCGCCGCAATTATCAGGCGCCGGTCAGCTATCGCATCGTTCCTCGCATCCTGGGGCACGCGCATCGCGCGCTGGCATCGGCGGAACGCGCTGCGACCGTGTCGCTCGCCTCGGTATCGGACAACCCGGTCTACATCCCGCCAGACGACGGGCATCCGCTCGGGCGCTGCATCAGCACGGGCGGCTATCACAATGCCATGGCAACACCCGCCCTGGATGATCTGGCGGCGATATGGGCCGATATCTGCCTCTTGTGCGACCGCCACGCCTCGAAGCTTTTGAACGGCAAGGTCTCGCTTCTGCCCGATCTGCTTTTGACGGGGCGGGACTGGAGCGACAGCGACGGCCACGGCAATGTCGGCTATGTGCCGATGGCGATCACGGGTTATCTGGAGCAGGCGAAACTCGCGGCCCAGCGAACCTTCATCCCGGGAACGGAATCGGCCGGCGCCGGGCAGGACGATGTCGCCACGACGGTCTTCCTCGCATGGACGAAGGAGGCACGCGCCGGCCGCTGCCTCGATGCGGCGATGGCGATGCTGGCTGTGATCGCCTCGCAGGCGCTGCATGTGACCGAGCGCGTGGCTCCTCCGGCGCTTCAGTCGTTCGTCGCAGATGTCAGAAGCATCGTGCCGCCGGTCGGTGACGATCGCGTGCTGGGGCCTGAACTTGCGACTTTGACCGGATGGTTTACGCGCCAGGTCTTTGAGGAGTAGGCACCAAAATGGTGCGGATGAAGGGACTCGCCTTCCGACACTGGAACCTTAATCCACTGTTCGAGGGGGAGCAGTGGTGCGGGTAGAGGGACTCGAACCCCCACGTTCTCACGCCAGAACCTAAATCTGGTGCGTCTACCAATTCCGCCATACCCGCTGGCTTCGTGTCACCGTGACATGTCTATGTCACAAGCCATGTCACAAGTTCAAGACTTAGATTTTCGAGGTCTTTGGGCCTCGCGTTGGCGTCTACGCCGGTCGCTTGGGCAAGTCCCAGCCCCTGGACCGTAGGCCCGCGCGCGCCATGCATCGGCATCGCGCTCAAACTGGCGGTCATATAGGTCTAGCGCTGGAGCACAAAGTCGTGACGGGACATTCGGTTTCCTTGCAAAGCTATCTGCCAAGACGAGCACCAGATAGTGCCGTCGGCGGCCACGGCGCGGACCTTCCGTCCAAAATAGGCGAGGTGGCGCGAACGAACTCGTTCGCGGTCAGGTCTTCCTGCCCGGGAATGTATTCCCAAATTCTTTCAAATTGAATCGGAATATTTTGCTACCCGTAAGTTACGATCGCAAACATTGTTTCGCGTTAGCAATTCAACAACTCCCTGAGTTCGTTATCGCTAAAGTAGCAGGCGCTGAAACTGCTGCTGTGAGGTAACTACCAAAGGAAAGGGAGAGTGTCATGGCAAAGGTCGTTAAGAGTTTCGCCACAGCTTTGGCCAGTGGTGCACTTGTTTTATCTCTATCTTTTCCCTCCAGTGCAGGCGGCATTAGCGTCGGCGCCGGCGCATCGGTCGGCGGCCGAGGCGGCGTAAACGCCGGTCTCGGCGCCTCGGTCGGAGGCAGTGGCGGCATCAATGCGGGAGCCGGCGCCTCGATCGGCGACAGCAGGGGGGTGAATGCCGGCGTCGGTGCATCGGTTGGCGGCAGCAAGCGCTTTACCGCTGGTGCCGGCGCCTCGATCGGCGGCAGGAGCGGGGTAAATGCAGGCGCCGGTGCATCGATTGGCGGCAGTAGGGGCGTTAGCGCTGGTGCCGGCGCCAATGTGGGCAATGGTGGCGTCACGGCTGGCCTGGGTGCCAATGTCGGTGGGACTGGTGGTACCACTGCCGGTGCAGGCGCAAACGTGGGCGGCACCGGCGGCATTACAGCGGGCCTGGGTGCCAATGTCGCTCGCACGAGCGGTGTCGGTGTCGGCGTCGGCGGCGGAACGCTTGCCGGGACACTTGGCACTCTTGGAACACCGGGGACTCCCGGCATGCCGAGCGTGGTCGCGCAGATGTCCAGCAGCCAACTGATGCGCATGAAGAAACGCTGTGTCGACGTGCTCAGCAGCGAAGGCACCTATGACCTTGACCTGCGGCAGCTTTGCATGCTGATCGCGCGTCGCTGAGCACTCGCAAACGAGAGCGTCGCATCGGCCGTGGAGGCTTTGACAATACTCTCCTGGCTTCGCGGCCGGCCCGCCACCCGCAACGTGGCGGGCTTCTCTGCATCAGGATCGCTGGGCTGAGCCATTATTCTGTCAATGTCGCGGTCAAAATAGGGGCCGTTCGCCGGCGCATGATCCCGAAAATCGAAAAATCGTTTTTTGGGATCATGCGCCAAAATCAAGGTGCTACAGCGTCCTTGCGCGTCCAAGAAGGACGCGCGGCGCTGTAGACGCGAAGATGGTTGAAAATTAGCCGCGCCTGTGACAAAAGGCGTGTCGAATGTGACGGGATGCGACGATCCGCTTCTGCAGAATGTGATAAGAAGTAGGAAAAACAAAGACTTATTCACATTTTGGAGCGTATTTTCTGGAGGATTTGCGCCGCGTTGGGCGGACAAATCGCCAAGTCCCGCACCAAAAGCCATTCCCGGCAAGATCATACCGGCAGGCTGTAAACGGCAGGAGCCGTTTGGCTGCCTCATTGGTGGAAACAAAGGTTCTATGATGCAGGTCACCGAAACGCTCAACTCCGGTCTCAAGCGCGAGATCAAGATCACCGTGCCGGCCGGTGACATGGAAGCCAAGCTGATGGCGCGGCTTTCCGATGCCAGGAACAAGGTTCGCATCAACGGCTTCCGTCCCGGCAAGGTGCCGGTGCAGCACCTGCGCAAGGTCTATGGCAAGTCGTTCATGGCCGAAGTGGTCAATGAGATCCTCAACGATTCGACCCGTTCGATCATCACCGGGCGCGGCGAAAAGGCCGCCATGCAGCCCGAAGTGATCATGACCGAGGACGAGAAGGAGGCCGAGAAGATCCTGGCCGGCGGCGCCGACTTCGAGTTCCGGCTGAACTACGAGATCATTCCGCCGATCGAGATCAAGGATTTCTCCGACATCAAGGTGACACGTCAGGTGTTCGACGTGCCGGATTCCGAAATCGACGAGCAGGTCCGGCGTGTCGCCGAATCGGCGCGCACCTACGAGCCGAAGACCGGCAAGGCCGCCGAAGGCGACCGCGTGACGATTGACTATGTCGGCAAAATCGACGGCGAAGCCTTCAGCGGCGGCGCCGGCACGGACCAGCCGCTGGTGCTCGGCTCCAAGGAATTCATTCCCGGCTTCGAGGATCAGCTCATCGGCAGCAAGGCCGGCGACGAGACGCAGGTCACGGTCACGTTCCCGGAAAACTACCAGGCGGCGCATCTGGCCGGCAAGGAAGCCACCTTCGACGTCACCGTCAAGGAAGTGTCCAAGCCCGGTGCGTTGGAAATCAACGACGAAACGGCCAAGAATCTCGGCCTGGAATCGCTGGAGCGCCTGCGTGACGTGGTGCGCGGCCAGATCGAGAACCAGTTCGGCTCGATGACGCGCCAGAAGATCAAGCGTCAGCTGCTCGACCAGCTCGACGCCGCCTACTCGTTCGAGGCGCCGTCGAAGCTCGTCGAGGCAGAGTTCAACAACATCTGGAACCAGGTCAACCGCGATCTGGAAGCCGCCGGCCGCACCTTCGCCGACGAGGAGACGACGGAAGAAGAGGCGCGCGCCGAATATATGCGGCTTGCCGAGCGCCGCGTGCGTCTCGGCCTGGTTCTCGCCGAAATCGGCGAGAAGGCCGGCGTCGCCGTGTCGGACGAGGAATTGCAGCGTGGCCTGTTCGAGCAGGTGCGCCGCTATCCGGCCGCCCAGCAGCAGGAAGCCTTCGAATTCTACCGCAGCAATCCCGAAGCGCTGAACACGCTGCGCGCGCCGCTGTTCGAGGAGAAGGTGGTCGACCATCTGCTCAGCCAGATTTCGGTCACCGACGTCAAGGTAAGCAAGGAAGAGCTGATGGCCGACGACGAGGACAGCGAGACGGCCAAGGCGAAGCCAGCGAAGAAAGCTGCCGCGAAGAAGGCCGACGCCAAGAAGGCCGACGATGCGGAAGAAACCAAGAAGAAGGCCGCGCCGAAGAAGAAAGCCGCCAAGGACGTCGAATAACACGGCATTCTGCGAATTGCGAAAGGCCGCCCTCGAGGCGGCCTTTTTCGATGCTGTCGACGTCGCAAGGCCACTGCCGCCGCCGCCTAGTCGCGAGGCATTTGATTGACGAGGATCCGCATCACCGTCACTCGTTTGGGCAGCTCGACGAGAAACTCTTCGTCACGCGGCAGGTGGTGGATCTTGTGCGGGTCGCCGCCGGTGAAGCTCGCCATAGCTTCGACGTCAGCCCAGTATGAGATCGTCACGAACTCTGTTTCTTCTTCGCGATCTTCGCGAAACAACTGCACGCCAAGTGCCTTCTCCTGAAGCGGCGGAATGCCTTCGCGGCGTAGATATGGCTCGTAGGCGTCCGCCAGATCACGGCGTGTCCTTCCCCGCCAGATCCGGGCAATTGTGGCGTTGTCGGTCATGACGTGCTCCTCTCGATGGGTTGTGATGAGGATCGGGCAGCGTGGCGGGATCCGCTGCGGTGTTGTGCGGGCGATCAATGCAGGACCTTGCCCAGAAACCGTCGCACCAACGGCAGGGCGACTTCGAAGTGGGTTTCCAGCAGCCAGTGCCCTGCGTCGTTCAGCAAATGCAGCTCGGCCTCGGGGAGATCGCGCAGATAGGCGCGCGCTGCCGGCTCGGGCATGTATTCGTCCTTCGGCCCCCAAAGGATCATTGCCGGCGGCCGCTGTTCGCGCAGGTATTTCTGGTAACGAGGGAACCAGTCGAGATTAGCCTTGAGCTTCTCCATCAGTCCGACTGAAAGCGCACGGCGCACGGGCGTATCCATCAGCGGCCAATGCAATTTCCACATATCGGGCGGGACACGTTGGGCGACGTCGTCATCGACTTCGCCGACGAACTCGGCGCGAAAGCCGTCCTCGCTCACCGCTTCTTCCAGCGGCGCACGGTTCGCTGGTGAAGGATCCCGCCAGAAACGCCGGATCGTTTCGTATTTTGGGCCAAGAGCATCCGCGTAGATGTCGCCATTCTGGATGATGAGGGCCTTGATCCGCGATGGGTGCGCTATGGCGTGGCGCAGGCCGATCTGCGAGCCGTAGTCGTGCAGCCACAGCGCGTAGCTGCCGAGCCCCAGCGCGTCGGTGAACCGCTCCAGAAAAGTCGCATAGGCGTCAAAATCATAACCGAACTGTGCCGGATCGGGGGTTCCACTGTAGCCAAGGCCGGGGAAATCCGGCGCGACCGTCCGCCAGTGATCGGCGAGCGCTGGCATCAGCCGGCGATATTGGAAGGATGAGCAGGGATAGCCATGCGGAAGCAACAGCACCGGCGCGGTTTCAGGACCTGCCTCTCTGTAAAAGACCGTCTCGCCGTCGATCGTGCGGGTGCCGTGGCGCACCTCCAGGACGCTCCTGTCGTTCATGGACCTTCTCTGATCTTTGATCTTGCAGACGTTGAACCGTAGCTGGTCTAACGCCTTTTAGCCGGTATGCGTTCCGACTGCGCTCGACGCCGATCGAGCTGCCTCATCGTTTCGGGGGCAATCCTGCTGGTCGACTCTTCTATCTGCCGGCCAGTTTCTGTGGTATGTAGATGCCGCAATTCCATGACGCGGATATTCCGCTCTGTCGTGCAAGGGGCGCATGCCGGCGAAGGTGTCGGCAGGCGCAGATCGTCCAAGGCAGATTTGGCGATCGGGGAGGGAATGCCATGCGTGCAATCGCATTTTTCGCCGTCGTGTCCGTTGCGACGTTCATCACAAACCAATCGCAGGCACAGGATGCCGCCGCGGGTGAGAAGGTCTTCACCAAATGCAAGGTCTGTCACGTCGTGGACAAGGACCAGAACAAGGTCGGTCCGTCGTTGAGCGGCGTTATCGGCCGGACGGCCGGCACGCATCCGGGGTTCAAGTATTCCAAAGCCATGACCGAGGCGGGAAAATCCGGCGTCAAATGGGACGACGCCACGCTGACGACCTATCTTCGCGATCCCAAGGCCATGATCAAAGGTGGGAAGATGGCTTTTCCCGGCCTCAAGAAAGACGAGGATCTCGCCAACGTCATCGCCTATCTGAAGCAATTCTCCAAATGACCCGGTTCTTCCGCCAGGAAGTAACCCGGTTCTTCCGCCAGGAAGTAACCCGGTTCTTCCGCCAGGAAGTAACCTGGCTCTTCCGCCGGCTGATGGGCCGGCCAGATTGCCTGCCCCCATCGATGGTCGCCTGAAATGTCGGCTCGGGAAAGCGGCCTCAAGGATACCGGTATCCAGATCTCGGAAGCGACGGTCAGTGATTTCTTCGCGCTTCTGAAACCACGCGTCATGGCGCTTGCTGTTTTTACCGCTTTCGTCGGCCTGATGGTGGCGCCTGGGGCAATGAATCCGGTCATCGCCGTGATTGCAATCGGTGCAATTGCGGTTGGAGCGGGAGCGGCCGGGGCACTCAACATGTGGTATGATGCCGATATTGACGCTTTGATGTCGCGCACGTCAAAGCGGCCGGTCCCGTCAGGCCGGGTCATGCCAGGCGAAGCTCTCGGCTTCGGCCTGGTGCTTTCCGTACTTTCGGTCATGACGCTCGGCGTGCTGGTTGGGTGGCTTGCCGCATCGCTGCTGGCTTTCACCATCTTCTTCTATGTCGTCATCTACACGATGTGGCTGAAACGCTCGACGCCGCAGAATATCGTCATAGGCGGCGCCGCGGGTGCCCTTCCTCCTGTCATCGGGTGGGCGGCGGCCACCGGCGCTGTCGGGGCTGAAAGTCTCATCCTGTTTCTGATCATCTTCCTCTGGACGCCGCCGCATTTCTGGGCGCTCGCGCTGTTCAAGATCGGCGACTATGCTGCTGCCGGCATTCCCATGATGCCGAACGTGGCCGGCCAGGCTTCGACCAGAAAACAGATCTTCGTCTATTCACTGATCCTGGCACCAATCGGCGTGCTGCCTTGGGCTTTTGGATTCGCGAGCGGATTGTACGGGATTGTTTCGGCCGCATTGGGCGCGGGTTTCATCTGGCATGCCTGGAAGCTTCTGATCGACAAGGAGATGAAATTCGCAAAGGCGCTGTTTGCCTATTCGATTCTCTATCTTTTCGCGATCTTTGCCGTGCTGCTTGCCGATACCATTGCAATGCGTGCCGTCATGTCAGCCGGAAATTGACGGCATGACCTGCCTCGTGGCTGCATTGAATCCTGATGTTCTCGGATTGCTTGCCGCGTTGAGAATCGGCGATTGCTGAACGAGGTGCGCCCCGAACCTGCTCAAACCTCACATTGGCACTGCGCAGAATCCCAGCAACAGCAGAATAACTACGCCAAGGCCGAGCATGAGAACGGTCTTTCCATCCATGACCTTCACCCTTCAACCCAGCTTGGAGAATATCGAAGAAAGGCGGTTAGAGCTAGCCGGATCACCGGAGCCGTCCTCTCAAGACAAAGGGCGGCGACAAATCCCCTGCAAGAGCGTATGTTGATCATGGTGCAGGTCGCGGTTTTGCGTGGCCAGTCACGCTGAACGACAGCACCGTAAAATCGCGACCTTACCGGACCTGGTCTGGAGGAATGGTCATGGCAAGTTTTCACGTGATTGCAGGCGCCAGCGAGACGCTGGAGCACACCAGAATTCGAAAGATCGGCGTTTCCGACCTTTTCGACGCGCTCAAGCGCGGCGTCGACGATTTCATGGTCAAACCGTCGCATATCGTTTTCCTCTGCCTGATCTATCCGCTTGTCGGCGTCGTGCTCGCCGTCTGGACGTCGGGCAACAATGCGCTGCCGCTGTTGTTTCCGCTGGTGTCGGGTTTTGCGTTGATCGGTCCGTTCGCGGCGATCGGCCTCTATGAGATCAGTCGGCGACGGGAGGCCGGGCTCGACGCCTCTTGGAGCCACGCTTTCGGGGTCAGGAATTCTCCGGCGCTGCCGGCCATCGCGGCGGTCGGGATCATGCTGCTTGCGATCTTCATCGCCTGGCTTTTGACCGCGCAGATATTTTACCAGCAAGTGTTCGGCCCGGCCCCGCCGGATTCGCTCTCCAGCTTCATCAGTGAAATATTCGCCACCGGACGCGGCTGGACGCTGATTATCCTTGGCCACGCCATCGGCTTCGTCTTCGCCGCGGTCGTGTTGTGCACCACGGTCGTCGCGTTCCCGTTGTTGCTCGACCGTGACGTCGGCGCCTACGAAGCCATCCACACCTCGGTGCGCGTGGTCCTGGCGAACCCGATCGTGATGGCTGTGTGGGGCCTGATTGTCGCCGTCGCCCTGATCATAGGCTCGCTGCCGGTGTTCGCCGGGTTGGCGGTGGTGCTGCCGATCCTCGGTCACGCCACCTGGCACGTCTATCGGAAAGTTGTGGAATCGCCGGCCTCCACCAGACCGGCTAACTGACAAAATCCTGCCTGCCGCACCGGCGAGAGCATCGGTGCGGCAAGTTGGCCAGGGTGTTCAGTAAGCCGGGTAGCTAAAGCGGGCCTGGCGTGCGTCGCTGGTCAGGTTGCGGAAATCCTTGCCGCTGACATGTACGAGCGTCCTGTGGTCGCCGCCCTCGAAATAGATGTCGGCGGCATTGCCGAGGCTCTCATCGAGAATCACCGGCACATCGTAGGCCGCGCCGATCGGCGGGATAGCGCCGGTGTCGCAATCCTCGAAGAGCGAAACCACCTCGTCTTCGGAGGCGAGTCCGATACGTTTGTCCATGACATCCTGCAACGTGCCGAGCTCGATCCTGTGCGTGCTGGGAACCACGGCCAGCGCATAGCCGAGTTCGTGGTGAACGACCACCGATTTGGCCATTATGCTGCCGGGCACATGCGCCGCTATGGCGGCCTGCCTGCTTGTCGACGTGCGGTGGTGCTCGACGGTGTCATAGGAAATTCCTTTCCCGTCGATAAAGTCCTTCAGTCTGTTTGCGATCGTCATCCTGAGCCTCCCTTGCTGGAGTTCGCGACGCATGTGGAAACGCAGGCAATCATTCTCCTTCCGTCGTTTCCCGTGCTAACAAAAATGGGCCAGCTGTCGATTGTTTCAAGGCAGACAGGAGCGGACCGCAACTAGCGCTTCCAGCTCTTGACGGGAGACGCCGTCGACCCTGTGCCCGGATTGCGTGTCAGGGGCCGGCCCCAAAAAACACCGTCCGGGTGAGAAGCGTGTAATCCGATTCGAAGACCATCATTGCCACGAACACCAGCACCAGTATCGGCGGCAAGATGATCGCATACGTCAGCGCCAACCGTTCCCAGGCCATGTGCATGAAGACCGCGACGATGAGCCCGGCCTTGAGCATCATGAAGATCAGGATCAGCGACCATCTGAGATAGCCGTGGAGGCCGAGATAATCGACCATATAGGAGCAGGCGCTGAGGATGAACAGCCATGCCCAGACGACCAGATAGAGCTTGATCGGGTGCTCCTGATGAACCTCCGCGGGGGCGATGCCGATTGCTGTCGCATCATGCGCTTGAGCTCCGTGCAGCGTATGTTGCCCCAGGCCATTTGCGGTTGCTTCAGCCATATCTGCCTCTCACCAAAGCCATATCTGCCTCTCACCAAAGATAGAAGAATGCGAAAATGAACACCCAGACCAGGTCGACGAAATGCCAGTAGAGCCCCATGATCTCGACGTGCTCGTAGCGGCCCCTGCGACTGGTGAAGAACCCGGGCCGGCCGGTTTCGTAATCTCCGCGCCAGACCTTTCGCGCCACGATGATCAGGAAGATCACCCCGAACGTCACATGGGTGCCGTGAAAGCCGGTGATCATGAAGAAGGATGACCCGAACTGCGCCGCACCCCACGGATTGCCCCAGGGCCGTACCCCTTCGGTGATCAGCTTGGTCCATTCGAAGGCCTGCATGCCGACGAAGGTCGCGCCGAGCGCTGCGGTCAGAAGCATCAGGATCGCCGTCTTGCGGCGGTCGTGGCGATAGCCGAAATTCACCGCCATGGCCATCGTTCCGCTGCTCGAGATCAGCACGAAGGTCATGATCGCGATCAGGATCAGTGGAATATTCGAGCCGCCAATGTGAAGGGCAAAGACCTCGCTCGGATTGGGCCACGGCACTCGGGTAGACATGCGCGCGGTCATGTAGGAGAGCAGGAAGCAGCCGAAGACGAAGGTGTCGCTGAGCAGGAAGATCCACATCATGGCCTTGCCCCAGGACACGTTCTTGAACGCGCGCTGATCCGAGGACCAGTCGGCGGCGACGCCTTGCAAGCCCGCCGGCCGCGGCTGTGCTTGGCCAGTATGAGTCAGTGTCGTGTCTGCCATTCGCCCGGCCCTCCTAGGTCAGCAACTGTAGGCAAATCTCGATAAAAGTAGCGGCCCAGCCGGCCAGAAGCGCGAAGATGGCGAGCCAGACGAAAAGCAGGAAATGCCAGTACATGGCGCACAATTCGACGCTGAGGCGAAGCCGCTCCGGCGGTGCTCCGGTCCAGGCGCCGGCAGTCGTTCTGCTCAAGGCGACCAGCCCTCCCAGTATGTGCAGCCCATGCATCCCGGTTATCAGGTAGAAAAAACTGTTGGCCGGATTGGCGGTCAGCAAGTAGCCGTCGGTGGTCAGTTCCCGCCATGCCACAAGCTGTCCGATCAGGAAGGCAAGCGCGGTGAGCCCCGCCGTGACCAGGCCGAGCCTGACCGTGTCGACCTGACCCCGGCGTGCAGCGACCGAGGCGCATTGCAGCGCGATGCTGCTCAGGACCAGCACGCTGGTGTTGAACCAGAGCACGCGCGGCAGCGGCAGCGCCTGCCAGTCCGACAGCGCCATGCGCATGAAATAGGCGCTGGTGAAAAGCGCAAACAGGCAGCCGACGACGGCGAGGAAGACGCCGAGGCCGATCTTGGCGGTCGGCAGCGCTGATCCTTCCGGGCCGATAATATCCCCGATCACACCTTGCTCGAGCCATGGCTTGGCCATCAGCCGCTGATGGGAAAGCCACCATCCGGCAAAGCCGACGATGACGAGGAGGAAGACCAGAATGACGCTCATGCCGGCTCCCTGGAGGATCCGAAGGAGCCCGGCATGTTTTGCGGGATAAAGTCCTCCTTGGCGCCCGGCACGCTGTAGTCATAGGCCCAGCGATAGACGATCGGCAGTTCCTTGCCGAAATTGCCATGGGCGGGCGGTGTTTCGGACGTCTGCCATTCGAGTGTCGTGGCGCGCCACGGATTGCCGCCGGCCTCGCGGCCATGGCGGATGCTCCAGATCAGATTGAACAGGAACACGACCTGGGCGAAGCCGACGAGGAACGCCATGATGCTGATGAACGCGTTCAGATCGTGGGCCGACTCGGTCATCACCGTCGTGGCGGTCAGTTCGTTGTAGCGGCGCGGTACGCCCATCAGGCCGATGTAGTGCATGGGAAAGAAAATCAGGTAGGCGCCGAGGAAGGTGACCCAGAAATGGAACTGGCCCATCGCCTCGTTCAGCATCCGGCCAGTGACCTTCGGGTACCAGTGATAGATCGCCCCGAAGATCACCAGGATCGGGGCAACGCCCATGACCATGTGGAAATGGGCAACGACGAACATCGTGTCCGATAGCGGAACGTCGACGACGACGTTGCCGAGAAACAGTCCGGTCAGCCCGCCATTGACGAAGGTGACGATGAAGGCCAGGGCAAAAAGCATCGGTATGGTGAGGTGGATGTCGCCGCGCCACAGTGTCAGCACCCAGTTGTAGACCTTGATCGCGGTCGGGACGGCAATGATCAATGTCGTGGTGGCGAAGAAGAAGCCGAAATAGGGATGCATGCCGCTGACATACATGTGGTGCGCCCAGACCACAAAGCTCAGCGCGCCGATGCCGACGATGGCCCAGACCATCATCCGGTAGCCGAAGATGTTCTTGCGCGCATGGGTGCTGATCAGATCGGACACGATGCCGAAGGCCGGGAGCGCCACGATGTAGACCTCGGGGTGGCCGAAGAACCAGAACAGATGCTGGAACAGGATCGGGCTGCCGCCGCCGTGCTGCAGTTGTTCGCCCATCTCGACGATGGCCGGCATGAAGAAGCTGGTGCCGAGCGCACGGTCGAACAGCATCATCACGCAGGCGACAAACAGCGCCGGGAAGGCGAGCAGCGCCATGACTGTCGCGGTGAAGATACCCCAGACAGTCAGCGGCAGGCGCATCAGCGTCATGCCGCGTGTGCGGGCCTGCAGCACCGTCACGACATAATTCAAGCCGCCCATGGTGAAGCCGATAATGAACAGGATCAGCGAGACGAGCATCAGGATGATGCCCCAGTCCTGGCCGCCCGGGGTGCCGGTCATGATCGCCTGCGGCGGGTAGAGCGTCCAGCCGGCGCCGGTCGGTCCGCCGGGCGCAAAGAAGCTCGAGACCAAAACCAGCACGGCGAGCAGGTAGATCCAGTAGCTCAGCATGTTGACATAGGGAAAGACCATGTCGCGCGCGCCGACCATCAGCGGGATCAGGTAGTTGCCGAAGCCGCCCAGGAACAGTGCCGTAAGCAGGTAGATCACCATGATCATGCCGTGCATGGTGATGAACTGGTAGTAGGCTTCCGGGGTGATGAAGTCGAACGTCCCGGGGAAGCCGAGTTGCAGCCGCATCATCCAGGACAGCACCAGCGCCACCATGCCGATTGCCGTGGCCGTCGCCGAATACTGGATGGCGATGACCTTGGCGTCCTGCGAAAAGACGTACTTCGTCCACCAGCTGTGCGGATGATAGAGTTCCATCTCCGCGACCTCGGCCGGCGGTACCGCATCTGCAGGTGTGACATCGACCATATAGGAACACCTCCGTGCCCTTTTCGACCAGGCTCGACAGTTTCGAGCCCTGCCGCAATTTCAACCCACGTCGCCGTCTTCCCGGCGTCTACTCTGCCGAGCCCACCTGCTGGGGGGCCGACAATTGCGCGAAAGTCTGCTGTTCGCCGAGCCACGCCAGATAGTCTTCCGCCGTATCGACCATGACCACGCCATTCATCAACGGGTGCCCCTGGCCACAAAGTTCGGCACACAGGACCTGAAAAGTTCCGGTCTTGGTCGGGGTGAACCAGAAATAGGTGACCGAGCCCGGGATCATGTCCATCTTGGCGCGGAATTCAGGGACGTAGAAATCATGCAGCACGTCGATCGAGCGGAGCAGCATCTTGACCGGCTTGCCGACCGGGAGATGCAGATCGGCGGCTTCGACGACGACATCGTCCTGGCCGTTGGCATCACTGGCGTTCACGCCCAGGGGATTTTCAGGGCTGACGTTGCGGGTGTCGGATGTGCCGAGCTTGCCGTCCTTGCCGGGCAGCCGGAAACTCCACTGCCATTGCTGGCCGACGACTTCGACCACTGTTGCGTCGCTTGGGACGCTGACGAACTGGTTCCAGACGAACAGGCCGGGAACCAGCATGGCCGTGACCCCGATTGCGGTGACGATCGTCAGCCACCATTCGAGCCGCTTGTTCTCGGGTTCGTATGCCGCCTGATTGCCTTCCCGATGACGGAAGCGAAAGACGCAATAGGCCATGAATAGGACGACGGCGGCGAAGACGACGCCGGTAATCCAGAAGGTGATGATGATGGTGTTGTCGATATAATCCCAGTTAGAGGCAATCGGCGTCCACCACCATGGGCTCAGGAAGTGGAACAACACTGAGCCCACAACTACCAAAACGAGTACAAGCGCTATGGCCATATCCCGTTTCCTCCCGGCATTCCAAGGGCGCGAAGCCGTCCCAGGAAATGCCAAATGCATCATAGCTCGATTTCTGATCGAAATTCTAGTGCGGTCTTCCGGCCAGCCGAAACCGCAGTGGCGGTGATGTGGAAAAACCTAAGAAGAAGAAGGCTGCGGCGAAGAAAAAGCCCGCCAAAAGCGCCGAACAACACGGGTTTCCGCCGAATTGTGAAAGGCCGCCCCATGTGCGGTTTTGACCTTAGAGCGACGTGCGGCCACTTAGACGGACAAAATACACTCTGCACGCTCACTATCTGCGCATCGTGCTGTCCGCGAATCGATTCCGATTTTCGAGCCGATGCGGTAGGCGATAGATTCGTGCCCAAGCAGCGGTTGGCGGCTGGCGATACCAGGTTTTGATCATTATCTGCGCCGAGTTGCAAAGTGCAGGTCGTTGGAGGGATCGTTGAAGCTATTCGTCGGCATTGGAGGCGCGGTCGCCACGGCGTTCCTCCTCGCGCTGGAGCGAATGGCTGCAGTTGAACGATGCCGTCTCCGCCAGCCGGACCATCACCGTGTCGGTGACCGTCGACAAGGCCAGCAAGGTCAACGAAAGCTAGTCGGTCAGCAAGCGCGGGAGGAGGCTCGTTCGGGATGGTGTCGACGGGATCAGGCGATTGGTTTCTGCAGACCGGCTCCAGCTGTCCTGGCGGTTCGGGCTGCTGTCGGGGCGAGGCGAAGCCGATTTCGACCTCGCCGGGCTCAGCGAGGCGGTCGGCCAGATCGCCAGCACCTGCAACACCGAGTTGCCGTGATCGGACCAGCAACGCTCGCCTCAACCACTAAGAAATCCAGTGAGTGATTCCGGCGCAAACGTCTCGAACGCAACCGCGCAGCCAGCGATGCGCCGGATCGGCATCGAGCCGCGGGTGCCACAAAAGTGAAACCGTGATTTCCGGCAAGGGAACCGGCAGAGGGAAACAGAACATCCCGTCGCGCAGGTTCCCCGTATAGCGTTCGGGAACGCTGGCGATCAGGTCCGAGGCACGCGCCAGGGCCAGAGCTTCCGAAAAGCCGCCGACGACCGTGACGATTTCTCGTTTCAACCCTAACGGCTCAAAGGCGTCGTCGATCGGCCCCCTGTCGAGCCCGCGACGGGAGATGAGGATGTGCCGGCAGGCTGCGTAACGGGCAGGGGTGATCGTCAGCTCGCATAATGGATGCCCCATCCGCACGACGCCGACGAAACGATCACGAAACAGCGCTTGCGCGCGCACCTCCGGTCCCGTGGCGTTGCCGACGACGCCGGTTTCCAGGTCTACGCTGCCGTCGCGCAGGGGCGTGCTGTCCTTGTCTGGCTTCAACACAAAACGCAGCCGCACGCCCGGTGCTTGTTGGCCGACCCGCGCAATGAGATCCGGTCCGAAATTCTCGACAAAGCCATCCTGGTTTCTGAGCGTGAAGGTTCGCACGAGCCGTTTCAGGTCGAGCGTCTCAACAGGACGCAGAACGGATTCGGCGTCCTCTACAAGCTGACCGACGCGCTCGCGGAGCTCGATGGCTCGGGGGGTGGGCACGAGGCCGCGTCCAGCCCTGACCAGCAGCGGATCGCCGGTCGTCTCACGCAATCGCGCCAGCGCCCGACTCATTGCCGACGGGCTCAGCCGCAGCCTCTTGGCGGCGCGCGCAACGCTGCCTTCCGTCAGCAGCACATCAAGGGTGACAAGCAGATTGAGATCGGGATGCGACATGTGCTGAGCGTAGCACGGTCAGCACGATCTGACATAGCGTCAAACGCAATGATTAAGTGCAAATGATGCATCTTCCGCCATATTAGGCAAAGGACTACGTCTCTGACAGCTCCGTTTCAGGAGTCGCCAGAAAACGGAGTTCATGTTGAAGCCAATCGATGCAGGACGGGCAGTCGCTGGAAACCCAGAACGGGCACCTTCGGTTCGGTGGGCACTCGCCAGCCTTTCGTTGTCGATGTTGCTGTCCTCACTCGGGATCAGCATCGCCAATGTTGCCTTGCCGACGTTGGCGCAGGCGTTCAACGCCTCGTTCCAGGACGTCCAGTGGATCGTGCTGGCTTATCTCCTCGCCATCACCACGCTGATCGTCAGCGTCGGACGGCTCGGTGACATCACCGGCCGCCGGCTGCTGCTGCTGGCCGGGCTCTTCCTGTTCACGACGGCCTCAGTCCTATGTGGTTTCGCGCCGACGCTCTGGCTGCTGATCGCAGCCCGGACGGCGCAGGGCTTGGGGGCGGCTATCATGATGGCGCTGACCATGGCCTTTGTCGCTGAGACGGTTCCGAAGGCAAGGACCGGCAGCGCCATGGGGCTGCTCGGAACGATGTCGGCGATCGGCACCGCACTCGGTCCCTCGCTCGGCGGCCTTCTGATTGCCGGAGCCGGTTGGCGGGCGATCTTCCTCGTCAACGTGCCACTGGGGTTGCTGGCATTTGTTCTCGCCTATCGCTATCTGCCGGCTGATCGCCGGGGGCCGAAGACGGATCGGGCCGGCTTCGACGTTGTCGGCACGCTGCTGCTTGCCTTGACGCTTGGCGCGTATGCGCTCGCGATGACGATCGGGCGTGGCAGTTTTGGTCCGCTCAACATGGCTCTGTTGGTGGCTGCCGTCTTCGGAGCCGGCTTCTTTGTGCTTGTGGAGGCGAGAGTGGCGTCGCCTTTGATCCGATTGGGCGCGTTCCGCAATGCGATGCTGAGTGCGAGCCTCGCCATGAGCGCGCTCGTTGCGACGGTGATGATGGCGACGCTGGTGGTCGGGCCGTTCTATCTGTCTCGTGCGCTCGGGCTCGACGCGGCTCTTGTTGGCATCGTCATGTCGGTCGGTCCGCTTGTCGCCGCGCTGACCGCTGTGCCGGCTGGTCGCATAGCCGACCGTTTTGGCGCTGGGCGCATGACCATCATTGGGCTCATCGCGATAGCCGCCGGTTGCTTCATTTTATCCGTGATGCCGGCAATATCGGGCATCCCTGGCTACATCGCCCCGATCGCAGTCATCACATCGGGCTATGCGCTGTTCCAAACCGCCAACAACACCGCCGTCATGTCGGATATCCGCCCGGACCAGCGGGGCGTCATTTCCGGCTTGCTCAATTTGTCGCGCAATCTGGGACTCATCACCGGCGCATCCGTCATGGGTGCCGTGTTCGCATTCGCCTCAGAGGCGATCGACATCGCAACGGCGCGCCCCGGGGCCGTTGCCGCCGGTATGCGGATCACGTTCGCGGTCGCGACTATACTGATCGTCGTCGCGCTCGCCATCGCGGTTGGCAGCCGTGCTCCCGCGACACGTCCTTCGCTGCCTGGCGTGTCATGACACAAGACGGGACGCTTTCGGCGAGAAGCCGACGCATGTTCAAGCAGGGCGTCAGATCAGCAGCAGGCCCTTCATGCTGGCATGACCCTTCTTGCCGATGATGATGTGATCGTGGACGGCGATGCCGAGCGGTTTGGCCGTCTCGATGACCAGCTTGGTCATCTCGATGTCGGCGCGTGACGGCGTCGGATCGCCTGACGGATGATTATGCGCCAGAATGATCGCTGTGGCGGAGAGTTCGAGCGCGCGCTTGACCACTTCGCGCGGATAGACCGGCGTGTGGTCGACGGTGCCGACCTGCTGCACCTCGTCGGCGATCAGTGCGTTCTTCTTGTCGAGAAACAGGATACGGAACTGCTCGCGCTCCTCGAAGGCCATGACCGACCGGCAGTATCCGAGAACCTGCGTCCAGGACGACAAGACCTCGCGGCCTTTGATCTCGCTACGTGCCGCGCGTTGGGCGGCCGCGGCAACGATCTTCAGATCGAGCGCCACCGCCGGGCCGATACCCCTGACCTCCTCGAGCCGCGCGACCGGCGCGCCAAGCACCTCGGCCAGCGTGCCGAAGCGCGCCAGCAATGCCTTGGCGACGGGCTTGGTGTCGGCGCGGGGGATCAGGCGAAAGAGCAAGAGCTCCAGCAATTCGTAATCGGGGAGGGCGTCGGAGCCCGCGGCCGCGAACCGTTGGCGCAGGCGGTCGCGATGGCCGAGATAGTGCGGCTTTTCGACCGACGTGGCTCTCGCGAGCGATTTTATCGGTCTCTCGGGGAAGAAATCCCGCTCGTCGTCGTCGCTGGTTGTCCCCATAAGCCGCCCGCATTTTCTTGACCGGAAAGATCCGGCCCTCGCACAAACACTAGGCCGGCAGGCCGGGACGGTCGAGGCTTTTTGGCGACAGCGTGAAAATCTCGCATCCGGTTTCGGTGACGCCGATCGTGTGCTCGTACTGCGCCGACAGCGAGCGGTCGCGTGTCACCGCCGTCCAGCCGTCCGACAGCACTTTTACGTGCGGCCGGCCGAGATTGATCATCGGCTCGACGGTGAAGATCATGCCCGGCCGCATCTCGACGCCCTCGCTGGCGCTGCCATAGTGCAGGATGTTCGGCGCATCGTGAAAGAGCTGGCCGACGCCGTGGCCGCAGAAATCGCGCACCACCGAGCAGCGCTCGCTTTCGGCATAGGTCTGGATGGCGGCGCCGATGGCGCCGGTGCGGGCGCCGGGCTTGATCGCCGCGATGCCGCGCATCAGGCATTCATGCGTGACCTCGAGCAGGCGCTCTGCGGCGCGCTTGATCGTGCCAACCGGATACATGCGCGAGGAATCGCCGTGCCAGCCATCGAGGATGTAGGTGACGTCGATGTTGACGATGTCGCCGTCCTTCAACGGCTTGTTGTCGGGAATGCCATGGCAGACGACGTGGTTGATCGAGGTGCAGGACGACTTCGTGTAGCCGCGATAGTTGAGCGTCGCCGGCAATGCGCCGTGATCCATGCCGAACTCAAAGACGAAGCGGTCGATGGTTTCGGTGGTGACGCCCGGCGCGACGATCGACACCAGTTCGTCGAGGCAGCGCGCGGTGAGGTCGCAGGCCTTGCGCATGCCGGCAAAGCCTTCTTCGCCATAGAGGCGGATCTGGCCGGTGTTTCTGAGTGGTGCCATGGCGGCGTCGAGATAGGTGACCATTGTGTCCGTCTTGCCGGAAGAAAGGGCTTCTGACGAGCCCGCGCGAAAAGTCCCCCAGATTTGGCACCGGACGGCGCCAGGTTCAAGGACGAACTGCCGGCGATGGGCTTAAGCCGGCGATATTCATACCTCGCGGCTTCATCTTGTGCCTGTCCGGCGCGTGCCGGGGTGTTTGTCCGCACTGACGACATATTTCTGAGCAAGAAGTGGGGCCTGAGCGAAAAGCCGGTCAAAGCAACTTTGCGACGAACAGTGTTGCTGCGGGAACGCGTTCGGGAGAGACAGGAATGGACAGATTGCAATTCGAGGTGCCGGTGCGCATCACGACCGCGCCTGGCCTGCCGGTCGAGGAAATCTACAGCGTCGAACAGGCGCTGGATTTCCTGCAAGGCTGGCCGGTTCGCCGGCAAGGCCCGGTCTATCAGGCCGCATTCAATGCCTGCTTCGGCGCCACGGTCGACCTGGTCGAGACCGAGGAGGCTTGCCGGGCGTTCATGGCGTTCTGCCGGGTGAGCCGCCTGCTGGCCAGGGATATGATGGTTCCGGGCAAGCGTTCGGGCGAGGCGAGGGGGCTGAGGGCTTAGCGGCCGAGCTGGCATCCCACACTTCCATGCGTTCGACGAGCGGCAAATCTGCCCCAGAGCGGCATGTCCTTCGGTGATGCTGTGCCAGCCAGTCACGAATCGGCTATGCCTCGCGCATGCAGGAAACGTCTCTTTACATGCCGGTGAAGCGGTTTCTTGAGGGCCTGGAATTCACCGTAAAAGGCGAAGTTGGTGGTTGCGACGTCGTGGGGTTGCGCGACGGCGAGCCGCCCGTGGTCGTCATCTGCGAATTGAAATTGCAGTTCAACCTCGAGCTCATACTTCAAGGTGTCGATCGTGCCGCGTCATGCGATGAGGTCTGGCTCGCGGCGCGGATGTCGGCCCACGGCAAAGGCCGTGAGCATGATCGCCGGTTCCGCGCACTCTGCAGGCGGCTTGGTTTCGGGCTTCTGGGGGTTGGCTCCGCCGGCAACGTTGAATTGCTGCTCAGCCCTGCCGCCCTGCCGCCAAGGCGAGATCCGAGGCGAAGATCGCGTCTGGTGGACGAGCATCGGCGCCGGCGCGGCGACCCTGTAGTCGGCGGTGGCTCGCGTACGCCGATAATGACCGCTTACCGCCAGGATGCGCTGGCCTGCGCCGTTGCGATGATCGACGGCCCGAAGCGCCCGCGCGACTTGAAAACCATTTCACCACGCGCTGCCAAGATCCTGCTTCACAACGTCTATGGCTGGTTCGCCAGGGCCGAGCGCGGCGTCTATGCGCTTACGGACGTTGGCCGTGCTGCGTTGCAGCGCTGGCCCCAACCGGCCCCATGACGAGGCGGCGCCGAGTTGTTTGAGCGGCTTGCAGCGGCAGGGACCTCTCCCGACTTGATTGCCGTTGCGTTTGGCCCGCTCTGGGCGGGCCAAACGCGTGCTGATCCTAAGGCAAGCCCCTCGTCAAGCGACAGAAGAGATGGAGCGGCTCGCGGTTGCCGGCCGCGCAACCTTGAGCAGATTTGTCAGCCCCAGCGGCACCGACGGCTGGATGACGGGCGTCGTCTCGCGCTCAGGTTTCTTTAGAATGTAGAGCGGCTTGGCTGTCCTCAACTGCTGCAATTGTCGCCGGGCCTTGGCGCGCAGGGCAGTTTCCGCGGGCGCGAGCGATCCATTCTCAAGCACCAGCGTGAAAGCCTGGGCCGCCTCATCCGTCCGCTGAAGGGCGAGAAGGCTGCGGCCCCGGGCATAACAGGTCGATCATACCGGGAACGGCGCTGGCTCCGCCACCGGCATCTGCATCGCTCGAGCGCAACCGGCAGCGTCCAGCGGCGACGTTGCGGCGACTTCTGCCCGGCCCGCTCTGTCCCTGGTGATGTTGCGCGTGGTCGGGTTTGATCTGACAACGCGATCGGATTCGGCACAGCTACCGGACATTGAGCAAAACGGAACCGGCAAGACCCTCAATATCGATACCGTTGCCGATGGCCTCCTGATCGGTGGAGCGTGCAAGCGCAACACGAACAACATCACATGGACAAATCTGACAGAGCAGGGCGAGGACACACAAGGCAGCCACAGGAGAAGCTGGGGCTGGGATCATCCCACGGTGCGGTGTCGCCGTCGATTACAGAGGCCCGGCCTTCCATTGCACTAGGCGGCGGCTCAATCCAGTTCGTTACCGTGCTCTGGAGGCCTGCTGTGCTCTGGATCACGAATTGGGTGGCTATGGAGGCAAGCGTGCCGACGCCGAGGAAGATCAGCCCCAAGAGCGGTCGCAGCATCCGCCGTGACGGCGTTCTTCTGCCGGCGCGCTTTCGCCACTGGCCAGACCGATTGTCGTAGCGAGATTTGTCCACGCCCTTCCCCCAAAGGGAGAATGCGACCATCGCGAGGAAGAGTCCAGAAAGGGGCCGGCTGTGGTCCCGAGTGTCCCGCTACCGGTTGACCAGCCACAGAATAATCGAGAGCACGATGCTGATCAGGATCCCGGTGGCGATCGGAGCATAGAACGTGAAGTTCTCACGCTCGATCACGATGTCACCAGGCAGTCTGCCAAGGCCCATCCGTGACAACCAGGGCCACAATAAGCCCACCGCAACTATGATGAGACCAACGACAATCAGGGTTCGCGACATGACTGCACCACCGACCATCTGCTCGGCGTAAAACCTTGGCACCGGGCATCCCTGAACCTGATCATGACCGTCGAACACGCGATGATAACAAAGGTTCCAGTTTCAAATGACTCGCCTTTGTCATTAGCTGGGAATCAATGGTGACCGGCTCGAACAAGTTGTCGGTAGCCATGCTCGGTCATCCAACGCGCTCGGGCGAGATGCGTGTCGTGAGTGTGCCGCGCGCGCTCGGGCTCGAGCACTGGGTCAAGCCCAAAAACAACCGTCACAACTTCTCTCCACTCCGCACGATCCGCCTCCTCGTCGCCTGCTGGCAAGCGGTGCTAGAGCTTCGTCGGTCCCTATGGTTCTGCATGCTGCCTCAACGCCAGAAGCGCCTCGTGTTGACAAAGGCGTCGTGCGCTTTCGCGGCGTCCTCAAGAAGCTTGGATTTGTCTTCGGCGCTGTAGAGATCCTTCGCCCCAGCCACCTCCGAAAGCTCCAGTGCTGCCAGCATATCGGGGGCGGTGGCGATATCGTTGAGGCTTCCGAGCTGATCCTGCAGGTCCTTCAGGGCCTTGATGAACCGTCGATGGCGTTTGGCTTCCGTCTTGTTGTTGTAAAGCGGCTCGAAGAACTCCGCCGCATAGCGCAGTTTCTTTGCGGCGATGCGCACTTTATGACGGCTCTCGTCATCGGCATCGATGAGGTTGTCGCCGTCCTTCGCCACCTTTTTCCGAAATTTATCAAATACCATCGAGGCGAAATCCGTTGACGACTGCACGTGCAACGTTTCGTCCGATTGGGTTCGCCAGCCCTCGATGGAGATCCACTCGGTGGCATCGATCATCAAGGAGCGGGCGCGCGTTGAGGAGAGCGATGCTTCGACCGCCGCATAAGCCTCGTCGCGTGCTTCACGAAGGCAGCTTGAAAGAGCCTCGCTCGAAGCACGGTCGATCATCACGTCGATATTGCGCGCATCGCCAAGTTCCGAGGTAAGCCATTTGAATTCTTCTCGCAGGTGGTCGAAACGGCTGTCATCGAACAGCGACTTGCAGATCGAGAATAGGGAGCGCAACCGTCGCAGCGACACCCGAGCTTGGTGCAGGGCCTCGGCATCGCCGGACCAGCCCAGCGCCGCCTCATTGAGACGAAACTGTCTGAGACAAGCCGCGGCGATGCACGCGAAAGCCGTTGCTGCGCTCATGTCGGACGTGAGCGGGGTCGGAGCCGCTTTCGCAGCACCGGGCGCCGGGCCAAGCAGACGATAGCCCCGTTCCGCTTTGCTCATCACCCCGAGATGCGCCGGCGTGATCAGGTCGACTTTCCGGGCGAGCGCGAACAGCGCTCTCGGTGGGCCCGCCTTCTTTTCCAACTCGATCTCACAGAGCGGCGACTCGCGATCGGCTGCAACGACCTTGCCGATATCCAAAGCGACCTCGACCGTTGCGTCGTCATCAATCACATTCCAGGAATGCCGTTTGACATGAACCTCGAACAAGGGCGCGAGCTTTGAGCCAGCCCCTGCAAGCAGGTCTCGGATCTGCGGATCGTCAAGTATCGGTGCATCGCCGGCGACCGGTCGCTCCCATTCCTCGCGTGTGAACGATCCGGCCGCGGCGCCATCGCCGGCTTTGACGGTTTGTATCCGTTCATTTCCCGATTGCCGAATGCGAAGCGACAGGCCGCGCTTGGACAGATCCCATCCGGGGGTGTCGAAATAGATGGATCTCTGCTGAAGAATGGTGGGCGAGGATCCGAACGGATTTTTCTTCAGGAGCGACCCTGCACCCGACCGCGAAAGCTCGAGCTTCAGTTCCGTTTCCTGCATGATGGCCTCGCGCAGCGTCGCTTCACGGTAATCGGAGGGACCCCACCGCATGATGGGTCATAAAACTGTCACAAACAACCGCCCGCCTCGACCAACTGCGGCCGGACCTCAAGCCGGCGAACGACAATGCGCGAGCCGGAACCACACTTCTCAGTCCTCGTTCATCCGATGATGCAGGAGAAGGACACAGAGATGGCTACCAAAGAAAAGAAAGAAAAGAAGGAAAAGAAGGAGGCGAGCCGCGTGGTGCAGGGGCAAGAGCTGGAGGTAGAGCACCTGACTGAAATTACCGACGTCTCGCCGAAACAGGCGCGCGCTTTGTTGCGTAAACATGGTGCCGACTGGACCAAGCTCAAAGACGAAGCCGAAGATTTGAAGGAAGACTGAAACTCTCGGCGCGGCTTCTTCTCTCTGTCTCTCCGCCCCATTGCGGAGCGGCACTGCCCGGCCTGGCTGGTTAACGCCCTTCTGGCGAAGGGCTGCTTTCGCCCGTATGAGACAGCCGGCCAGCCGGAACGCGCCGGCGAGGCTTCCATGTAGCGTGAATTTAGTTTCAGCTCATAAAGGCGCTCTGCTAGACTTGGCAGTGGGGAGCCAAAGAAGGAGCGTTGTCGCAATGGATGCAGCCGAATTGCAGGCGATCAGCGATACTCTGATGCGGATCGTGACGCCGGATATGACGCCGAAACAACTGCTGAAGGCGGCAAGGAAAGAACATCCGAACGCGTCAAAGAAAGACATCGCCCGCGCGGCGTTCTTTTCGATTATCGCCAACGCCGACCAGGACGACGGAAAGGCGAAAAACCTACAGGCGTTCGCTATAGCCGAGCGTGTAGACGACGGCTCTTGATCAGGAGCATGGCGCTTGCGTCCAACCAATGCCGACCGAATAGTCCGGCGCCCAAGGACATGAAGAAGCGGCCGGCAACTCAGTGGGTCAAGCCGGGAATCAAAGCCCGCGTGAAGCACCTGCGCGGCGAGGAAGACCTTCGCCATGCCTCGCTGCAGGATTTCTGGGACGAAGGAACTTAATGCGCTCCGCCGGCTTGTGACGGAATGAGCACCCGCGGTACGAACTTCTTGCACAAATGGCTGAGCAGCGGCCTGCCTGAGAGACCATCTGCCTGCACAAAAGGTAGCATCGTCAGCTCCAGATGAACGTGAGGAAGAAGAAACCGGCAATAGCAATTACCGAAATGACATTGGGCCACCATACGGCATCGTGGGCCGGTTTGGCTGGCTTGTACCTGTGCCCCGTGCGGGGCAGCAGGTTCGGATCGTAGCGCATGTGGCGCTTAGGGTCGTATTTGATTAGCCGTTTCATCTTCCTGCACCCCATATTGCGACACATAGGATGGCGGCGGGTGCTCGGGATCGGCATGATATAGCACCTCGCCAAAGAGGATGCCGCTGGTGTGGTTGTTGGTTCTAATCCGGGTCATGAAGTCCGCGCCATCCGTTGAGCAAGTTCTAGCGGCCCGGCAGCCCTATTGGGGTGACCATCAGCCGGCCGCCGGGCCTTGACCACCAGCGAGCTTAAGAGGAGGCGCTGTGCTGGCTGACCAAAAACTTGCGCTCAAAGGCAACCGAAAAGCATCATTCGAACGAACACTGCCCCCGGAAGCTTCTCCAGCCGATGGAGGCACCATGAAACGCAAGCCCAGCAAAACCGGATTCACCAAACTGCTCTCCGTCGACACCACATGGATGTCGGCCGATCCGCTGATCTTGGGCGCCGTGACCTATTGGGCAAGGGAAAGATCGCCGGTCGCGAGACTTCCGAAGATCCAAAGGTTTGGGCTGTCGAGGCCCTGGACTGGTCAGGCCTCACCGGCTGGCTGATGGACGCCAATGGGGGCCTTGAGAAGGCCACGCGGGGCACCCTGGGCCTGTCGATGATCACCGGCAAGCCGATATCCAGGTACGCGACCCGGAACGCTCCTGGCGCTCTGCTCGGCCCGACACTCGACGCCGCGTCCGACATCTTCCAGGCAACGGGCGCTGTCGCGGCCGGCGACTTCAAGCAGAGTGATCTGCACACCGTCCGAAAGCTGCTGCCCATCCAGAATCTTTTCTGGCTACGCACGCTCTTCGACAAGGTGGAAGCCGCCACAGGCGACGCCTTGGGCCTGCCTGACGCCGCACAAGCCAAATCCAGATAGGAGCCCATTTCATGGCCCGACCCGCAACTGCCGCCGTTCGACTCCTGACAGGTGAGAGAGAGCCTGTCCGCCTTGCCACGACCGGCCCGATCGGGGTCGAAGCCGGCGGCTTGCTGACGATCGATGGCGTCGTGACTGAGGTTGGCGACCGCATCCTGGTCAAGGACCAGGACGACGGCACCCAGAACGGCATTTATTCCGCGTCCGAAGGCGAATGGTTCCGCGCCGCCGACGCCCGCACCGCCCGCACCTTGCAGAAGGGCACGACGGTTCGCACCCAGTTCGGGACGGTCAATGCCGACCGGATGTTTATATTTACGACCGATGAGCCGGTGATCGGCACTGACGATTCTGCTGTAACCTTCGATGCGACGGACCATTCCAGCTTCGTCACGCTGACCGACCCGCAGACGCTCATCAACAAGACGCTCATCAACAAGACGCTGACCAGCCCGACGATCAATGGCGGTACGATCGCAGCCGCCACGCTGACCCTGAAGCAGGGCACGGCTCCTACCCCGACTGCCGAAGGCGATATCCAGTGGGATACTGACGATAATCGAATAATCGTTGGCGATGGCGCAGCCCAAGCTGTTTTTGCCAAGGGGCCGGCGACGACCGTTGACAACACTGTCCCGCGCTTTGACGGCACAAAGGGCGCAACCCAGACGTCGGGCGTCACGATCGATGACAGCGACAAGGCAACCGCTTCAGGCGGCTTTTATGTCGGCTCGGCTCGTGTCGGCGGCGTTCCTGATGCAGTTATGGAGGATCAGAAGTCGTCCGGGTCAGGGGGCGGAACGCCGGTCGCTACCACATGGACAACGCATGCACTCAACACCGAAGTTCGCGACCCGTCAGGCCTGGTATCAATCTCCTCCGACCAGTTCACAGCGACTGTCGATGGCTGGGTCGAATGGGAGATTAGATCCTATAACATCTCTAGTTTCGGCTCACGCCTGCAAAACATCACCGATGGCACGACCGCCGGGATGGGTATGCTGGGTAACGGAAACAACGGGCCAAGCTCAGGCGCGACATCGACAGGCGGCGCGGCGGTCGTCGCCAGCAAGGCCTTTGCGATCCAGTACTACGCCTCGACCGCACCCGCGAACGGCCTTGGCCTGGCTCTTTCGCAGGGAACAGAAGTCTACGCCCGGGTGAAATTCTGGAGGACGACATGAAATACGCCCGCATCATTGATGGCGTTGTGGATTCGATTTCGTACGATCTGCCCTATTTCGAAGGCGGCCCAGAGCCGGGATGGACAAAGGTTCCCGCCGATGTTTTCGCCGGCTTTTCATTCGATGGTGAGAAGTTCACCGGCCCAGAGCCAACGCCGCCACCTCGTCAGACAGTTCTGAAATCGCTTGTGCAGGCTCGCATCATCGAAGCTGGCAAGATGGCTTCCGCCTACGCCGCCTTGACGCAAAACCCGGTCTATTTCGCCCGCTGGTTTGCTCCCGATCGACCCGAGGTCTACTGCGACGACCCGGACGCCATCCTGCTAGTCACGGCTCTTGGCCTCGACCCTGACGCGATTCTCGCGCCTATCGTTTGAAAGACGCTTAGCACGGGGCCTCTCTGCTTGCGGTTACCGGCTCAGCCTTTCAACCGTCTCAATTATGGCCTTCGCAAGCGCTTCGCCCTCATGGATCGGCTCGGGACCATAGAGCAGCAGGACAGCTTCTTCGCTCGGCAGTACGCACAGCGGGGCAGGTCTGTTCAATAGCCATGCGAACCAGCTTAAGGCCGGCCCAGGCGTTTTGGATCGTCACTGACGCTTCCACTGCATCCTCGCTGAGATGGTCGGCCCGACAGCCGCTGCGAGTAGGCAACCGACCGCCGGGCCTAACCGGCGGGGTGTGGGCGTGTCCGCCGGCTGGGACGAATAATAAGCCGTTTCATGCATCATTACTAATTTAGTAAAATGGTCACGTTCCGTTCCCCTAGCCGCCAGAAGGGACGGGCCTAATCTCGATTCCGTGCGTAAACCAGTGCGTGCCGGACCCGGCCGGCTTGAGTTCATTCCTCCGATGATGCCTACCTTGGTCGCCAAGCCGCCCCAAGGCGATGACTGGATGCATGAAGCCAAATTCGACGGCGCTCGGATTTTCACCCGCCGCGGACTCGACTGGTCCTCCAAATACCGCGACCTAGCGGCGGCGGCGCGAACGCTGGACGTCGAGAATGCCATCATCGACGGCGAAGGCGTCGTCTTAAATGAGGCTGGCCTTTCGGATTTTGCCGCGCTGCGCAAGGCTATCACTAGGCGCCAGCACGACCTCTATTTCGTCGCGTTCGATCTGCTGCATCTCAATGGCCACGACTTGCGCGACATGGCGCTTGAGGATCGGCGGGAAATCCTGGCCGGCCTTATAGGGTCCGACAGCCGCATCCAGTTCAGTGAGACAATGCCAGGTGAAGCCAACGCGATCTATCATCTGATCGACGCGGCCGGCCTAGAGGGGATGGTATCGAAGCGTCGAGACAGCAAATATCGCAGCGGCCCGACCACCAATTGGCTGAAGACAAAATCCTTCACCGAAAGCGAGTTCGAGCTTCTCGGAGTTGAACGCGAGAGGGGCAAGCCGGCGTTTGCTCTGATGGCTGACCCAGGCACCCGGAAATATGTCGGCAGTGCGTTCGTGAGCGTCAATCGCGAGATGCGTGAGCGGCTGTGGAAGCGCGTCCAGGAACATGCCGGGCCACCGCCAAAGGACATGCCAAAGCGGCCAGCCACTCAGTGGGTTAAACCGGGGATCAAAGCCCGCGTGAAGCATCTCAGGGGTGAGGAGGACCTTCGGCACGCCTCACTGCAGGATTTTTGGGACGCCGATTCGAAGGGCGGCCTCAACGCTATAGAACATCAGTCGTCTTCTGCCATCGCACGCTAAGAGTATGAACAGGCAAGATTTTCGGCGCCAGCTTTGTGAAGGCATATACTTTGCCTTCTGGAGGTCGCGTCAATTTCTATTGACCCCCGTCCATTTGCTAGGGTGCAACTTCCTCGTGTCGTCAGGCAGTTATCCATCCGGCCCTAGGGTCAAACCCAACGGAAGATCAGTTGACTTTGGGCCGCAGCGGCTCATCCTGACTTGTTGGCCTACCTTTCCGACCAACTTTGAACAGGGAGGAAGCAATGGAAGCCGTCAATCGTAGATCCACACTTGCACTCGGTCTTACAATGGCCACAACGCCACTGATCGCTTGGGCGACACCAGCCGCCGCACAGACTTACGGCCCCGATGAGGGCAAGGAAATCGGCCCCGGTGTCAGAGTTGTAGCGCTTGGCGAGCGGGCTTCGGTCATACCAGCTTATAAAACGGTCATGCTACGCGATGTTGTTATCCAACCCGGGGCGAAGACGCCGGACAACATGATGAAGAACGACATGCTCTGCCACATGACTGAGGGAGAACTTTCGGTCGTTCACAACAAAGAACAGTTCACAGTCAAGAAGGGCGATGTTTGGGCCTGCGCTAAAGGCGCCACGACAGAAGGCACCCAGAACACGAGCAGTGCGGTCGCGATCATGCGGGTCATCGATTTGATGCCCGCATGAGGTAAGCGATGGGTGGAAGTGAAGTCCCGCCATCCGTTGCGCGCGCTCGAGCGGCCCAGCGGCTTGCGGTTGGGGGGAGACCGCCGGGCCTGACCAGCGAGCCTAAGGGGAGCTCGCATGGCTGGATATATATGAGTTAGTTCTAATGTAACTGAAACATGCAAATGTAGTACGTCGGCGGCAATTCCGCAGTGTACAAGCCATAAGTGCCTCGCAATGGGTCAGGACGTTTGGCACCGCAATTGCACGGTCAGCAATGCCGGGTACCCCAATGCACGGCACTCATTGGGCCCGTCGCTTCGCAAATGTAGCGGCGGGTCTTCTACAGCCTACGCGCTGCCGCCCGTCTCGCTTTCCTCATCGATCGTGCGCACAGGCAGATAGGCGTTGGCTTCCAGCCATTCGCGCAGCACGATCTGAATGAGGTCAGACCGGCCAATTTTCATTTCAGCCGCGATGGAGTTGAGAGCATCCGCCGTTGCGGGCTCAAGCGACACGCCGTCAGTTCGCACGGGGCGGGCGGTTTGCTCCCAGTCGGGAATTCCGATTTGGAGGCCGCCATTGCACAGCTGCCCTGCGACATGCGAGTTTGTCAACCAAATGGCTCATCATGGGAGTCTCGTCATGTCCATTCGCCGGATTGCGTTGACCTCGGCAGCGGTCACGCTTGCCTTCACAACCCTCGCCCAGGCCAGGCCGGACACCCGCGCCATGACCTGCCAACAGACGCAGGCGCTAATCCAGAGCCATGGCTCGGCGGTGCTGACCACCGGCCCGAACACCTATGCCCTCTACGTCCGCCAGTACAGCAATGCGTGCGACTGGTCGTTAATCCCAGCGGTAGGGTTTGTGCCGACGCGCGATGGCCAGTGCTTGGTTCATCGATGCAGAGAGCCGCTCTACACTCCTCCCGGCTGACGGTGACGAGCATAGCTATTCTGCTGCGCCTTTCGGCAGGTAGCCCTTTTCCCGCAGATACGTGGTCAGGATCTTCTCGACCATCGATGACACAGACCGCATGTCATCCTTCGCCGCTTCCTCCAGAGCATTTTTCAACCCCTGTTCGATGCGGAACGAAATCGGAGCCGTCCTGACCATGGTGTGCGATCCTCATACAATGTAGTTGACGATTGACGACATTGTATGAGATTGTGAGAGGGTAAGCAAACTAAACCACGGGAGAAACCAAATGCCGAACATCACTGTTCGGGCAGCCGCCGAAGGCATGCCCGAGAATCAACCGCCGCCACATCCTAGGCGGTGCGTCATGAGCGCCGACAAGGAAAAGGCAGCCTTCTTCGGTCTGGAGCCGCTGCTCTGCGACACTATCAACATGCTCGATGTCCTCGTAGGCATGATGGACAGTATGGGACTAACCGAAAACCGTCCGGCCCCAATCATGTGCTGACCCAAGGCGAGGCCGATCGGCTTGTCTTCGTTGCCTGCACCGCGGAGTCGATGTCCCAAAAGGCTAGGCAAGCCTACTATGAAGCGCTCGGATGGGATGCGTCATGCTGAAGAAGGACTGCGTTGCCCACTACCTGGAGAAAGCCGAGCGCTTGGAATACATCATCCCGAACTTCGACCCGGCGAACGGGGACATGATCCTGGTGTTCAAGACCGAAGACGCCAGCGGCGGGCGCTCATTCCGCCTCTCGCCAGAGTTGGGCGCCAAGTTCCGTTCCTACATTTTCCAGGCGATCCGCGAGAAGGCAAACTGAGAAATGCCCGGCCGCCGACTTGGCCCGCTGCCTCACGGTGGCGGGCTTTTTTGCTGGGGCGGTCAGTTCGGCGCGATTAACGTTCTCTGCGATTTCCAAAACTGAGTGTCGATCGCGTCTTTAGTAGCCGCCACCGCCAGTACCGCCAGTACCGCCGGCACTGCCACTACTGCCCCCGCTCGATGTAGACGCGGTTGCCGGTGCGGGTGGAGCCTCGCCGCGTGGTGCTGTCATGCAGGCAGTCAAAAGTAATACCGAAAACAGGATGAAGAGGCGCATATCGATAATCTCCTTTGGTAGGGTGTTCTCTATCGACAACGTCTCAGGTCCATCATTATTCCGCGAAGTCTGATCGGAATGCCCGCTGCCTCACGGTGGCGGGCTTTTCACAACTGACAACTCGAACGGCGCAAATTAGCAATTGCTGATGCTTTATGCTTAGCTGGAAAATCATCGTTCAAAAGAGAGGGGTTGAACAAATGTCTACATCACGTCGGGCATTGCTTTCCTTGCTGAGTGCAACTGTCGTATGCGCCGCCATTATCGGTATCGCGTCTGCGAAAGGCGGTGGCGGTGGCGGTGGCGGCGGCCGCAAGGGCGGCCGTGACGGAGCGATGGACACGGGAACCGGCCTAGTAACCAGCCCGGAGAGCGGAACCAGCCCGGTGCAGGTTAAAACTTTCAAATCCTTCCAAGGCAAGGCATGCAACCGTGACTACAAACTGCTTTGCCCAAACACACCGATCGGCAAATGCGATCTTGTAGGCATGAGCGGGCAGTTGTCACCCAAGTGCAAGGCCTTCGTAGAGACGCACCGATGAAAATCCCACTGCTGACCGCATTGACCCGCGCCGCCGACACGAACGCTGCTATCGATCTATCTCGCGACGGGTCCGCTGCCCCACGGTGGCGGGCTTTTTCATCCCGTCGAGGGGTAAATCAATGTCGCGCCCTCGGCCACATAGTCAGTGACCTTCCATCCTCAATGCAGAACTCTAGATGGACAAAATTGGCTTCCCCCTCGTTTGAACTGAGATCTAGGGCAGCACCGTTCTTGTCCAGGAACTCGCGCAAGCGGTGACGCAATTCGTGCAGCCAAAGATTACGTTTGCCGTCTGGGGAGATCTGCAGTTCAACTGCAAGGTCAACATCGGGCCCGTTGGACGTGTCTTTTTCACGCCGCTGCCCTGAAAACTGCGACCCGAATATCCATGCCCTCTCCACTATTTCCTGTTGTTCATCGAGCCACACCAGGAGGCCGGCCAACTGTTTGGACGTCATATGAAGTCCGAGCGCTGCCGGGTTTGCTGGTGGAAGAGAGCTACCGGCCATGCGCTACTTTCTCCAGACGATTCGACCAGCTCAAGTAGGAAATTGGCCAAACGTTGGACAGGGAGGGGGAGTTTTCCGCTAAGTGATTGATTTTTCTGGTACGCCCAAGGGGAATCGAACCCCTGTTACCGCCGTGAAAGGGCGGTGTCCTGACCGCTAGACGATGGGCGCGCTCAGATGTGAGCGCTTATAGTTGCGTTGCACCAAACCGGCAACCCATCTGCCGCTGCCTGCGACAACTTTTTTCAGTGGCCGCAAAACCGCGCATTTTCGGCGCTCTAGTCCGGTTCGACGCGGGACCGCATGCCGTCGTGAGACGGCGCATTGCGGACGTTGCATAATCGAGGGAAGAACCAGCCGCTACCGCCGCCGGCGGCAGCGCCAGTTCCAGTCGCGCTCGGGACCGACGTCGATGTGAACGGATTCGGTATGGCAGTAGGTGCCGACGCCGCCGCGCCCGGGCATGCTGCGGATATAGCTTGCCAGTTGCGCTTTCGAGACGCCTGGAACCTGGATGTCGGCAGCGGCGCAATACATGTGCAGCGAATTCTTGGCGCCGTTGGCGCGGCGGTTGCGGGCCGGATCACGATAGCCGGAGGTGACGATCATCTTCTTGCCGTAGTGGCCCTCGATCGTCTTCAGCACGCGGACCAGCGACGGCTTCAGGCAGGCAACGTCGACATTCTCGGTCTGCTTCAAAAGACCGTTGGGCGCCAGCCGGGCAAGCCCGGCAGCGGATGCCACCTGATAGGCGCCGCCTTCATCCTCGTTCAGATCGACGTCGCTGTCGTCGTCGAGGCCGGATTTGCGCTTGATCTCGAAGAGTGCGGTCTTGCGTACGCCAGGCAGCGCGTCGTCGGTGAAATGGCTGGTGTCGCCGATCGAAGCCAGTTGCACCGGCTTTTCAGCCGATTTGGCCGAGGCCAAGGTGATGGTCGGCTTTGCCGCCGCCGCCTTGGGCTGGGCGGACGCCGGTTTCTCGCCCGACCTGTTGTTGGCTTGCGGGGCAGGGGCCGCCGAGGCGGGCGTGGCGCTGAACAAAGAGGCGAGGAACCCCTTCTTCTTCGGCGCATAGGCTTGCGGCTGCGGCTCTCCGGCGGTCACATAGACCGGGTTGTTCATCGCCGGCGCGGCGGCCTCGGCCTTGGACTTCGGCGCGGCCGTGCCTGCATCGGCGGTTTCGGTCTTCTGCGGAGCAGCGTCGGCCTGTTTAACCGTCTGCGCCGACTGTTGTTCCTGTGGCTGCGGCGTCTGGCCCGCAGTCGCGTCTGCGCGCGCAGGAGCCGTGACGGGGAAGCCGGCATCGGACTTGGCGCCTCCCTGGGGGGCTCCCCCCTGGGTTCCCGGCTTGGCCATTGGCACATAAGCGACCTGCTCGGGAAGGCTTGCGTCGCCCTCGGCGGTCATCGTCATCTGTGAAGTCGTGATCTGCGACGACGAATCGACGGCGACCTGTTGGGTACCAGAGGCCGTGCTGATATCCGTAGCAGAGGCGTTATAACCGGGCATGCCGACTGACAGGGACGGGTCACCGGCCGAGGTGCAGGACGCCAGGAGCACGGAGAAAAGCGCGGCCGCAATGGCGCGGCTTTCTCCCTTCGCGAGGCGCGATCCTGCTGATTTCAAAACCAAATTCCCCCTCGATGTCCGGCCGGTAAATCATTGGCGCGGCGTCGGAACGACTCGCCGAAATAAATCCTTGTCCCCGAACGGAAACGAGACCTGTGTCAAATCCGCAAGCCCCAGAGTAATTCGACGGCTAGAGAGGAATCGAGGCTGCTTAAGGGTTGACGACACCATTTCGTCCTCTTTTGGCGGCGCGTCAACTCACCACACATTACAGAAGGTTACACACGCACCTTGACATAGCTGCCTGGCGCCTCGCCCAGGGTTTTCATGTGCTTGCCGGGTTTGCGCGCCGGCACGCGGGTGTCGTCCTTGGCCTCGATCCAGCGTTGCCAGTGCGGCCACCAGGAGCCGGGATGGTTTGTGGCCTCGGCGATCCACTGGTCGAAGTCGCCCGCCGGCTTGCCGCCGGTCCAGTAGTGATATTTTTGCGCCGCCGGCGGATTGACGACGCCGGCGATGTGGCCGGAGCCGGCCATGACGTAGTCAACCTCGCCGCCGAAATATTTGGAGCCGAGGAAAACCGAAAGCGCCGGCGCGATATGGTCTTCCTTCGAGGCGAGGTTGTAGACCGGGATGGTGATATCCTTCAGCGATACCACGCGGCCCGCCAGTTCCATCATGCCTTGCGAAAGTCTGTTCTCGAGATAGCAATTGCGCAGGTAGAAGGAATGATTGGCCGCGGCCATGCGGGTCGAATCGGCGTTCCAGTAGAGCAGGTCGAAGGGCAGGGGATCCTTGCCGCGCATGTAGTTGTTGACGACATAGGGCCAGATCAGGTCGCCCGAGCGAAGCATGTTGAAGGCGGTCGCCATCTTGGTGCCGTCGAGATAGCCTTTCTCGTTCATTGCCTTTTCGACGGCCGCGACCTGCTCCTCGTCGACGAACACTTTCAGGTCGCCGGCATAGGTGAAATCGACCTGCGTGGTGAAGAAGGTGGCCGATTTGATGCGGTGGTCGCCTTCCTGCGCCATCAGTGCCAGGGCCGCCGCCAGAAGCGTGCCGCCGACGCAATAGCCGACGGCGTTGACGTCCTTTTCACCGGTGGCCTTTTCGATCGTGTCCAGGCCGTATTGCAGGCCCTCTCTGATATAAGCCTCCCAGCTCTTGGTGCCGTGGCGCTCGTCCGGGTTGATCCAGGAGATGACGAAGACGGTGTGACCCTGCTCGACCGCCCAGCGGATGAAGGATTTTTGCGGGTTGAGATCGAGAATGTAAAATTTGTTGATCCATGGCGGGCAGATCAGCAGCGGCCGCTTGAGTACGGTCTCGGTCGCAGGATCGTATTGCAGGATCTCGGCGACATCGCTGCGGCCCACCACCTTGCCGGGTGTCGTGGCCAGGTTCTTGCCGATCTCGAAGGACGAGTAATCTGCCTGCCTCAGTTTCAGGTCACCCTTGCCGGCGGCGATGTCCTCGGCCAGCATCTTCATGCCGCGCACCAGGTTTTCACCATTCGAGGCGATGGTCTCGCGAAACAGTTCCGGATTGGTCAGAATGAAATTCGATGGCGAGATGGCGTTGGATACCTGCTTGACGTAGAAGCTGGCCTTGTGGCGGGTGTGCTCGTCCAGGCCATCGGCGTGCTCGACCAGTTCGCCCGCCCAGCGCGAGGTGACGAGATAGGCCTGCTTGAGGAAATCGAAGAAAGCGTTGCGGCCCCATTCCGGGTCCTGGAAACGCTTGTCGCCGAGCTCGGGCTTGACCGCGTCGTCGGCATCTTCGCCGCCGGCACTGAGGCGCTGGATCGAGTTGGCCCAGACGGTCATGTAGCCGGAGAACAGCCGCGTCTGCGCCTCCAGCGCGCGCTGCGGATCGGAAAGCCAGTACTCGCTCAGCTTGGAGAAGGTTTTCACCATGTCGACGACCGGCTCGGCGACATGATCGCGCACCTCGCCTTTTTCCCGCGGCTCGGCCCATGCGGAGGCCGCCTTGCCGGCCTGCTCGATCATGCGCGCCATGTTCAAGGCGAAGCGTTCCGGGTCCTTCACCAGATATTGCTCGACGGTGGAAGGCCGCTCATCTTCCGTTTTTCCCGAATCGGGTGTTTTGGACATGGTTGGCGGGTTCCTCCCGAAGCGTTTTCTTGACATATTACCATGGGATGTCCGACAGGGTCCAACGTGCTCTACCTCGGCTGCCAAGGAAACAATATGACGATTAATATTGGCGACGCTGTTTTTTCTACCACTGGTTTTTCTGGCACTGGTCGTTTTTGCCGCATGGGGGCGGCGATCGTCCTGCTGGCGATATCAGGCTGTTCGAGCACCAACGTCGAGGGTACCACGCCTGTCGCGGCTAGCGACGGGCCAAAGAACACCGGCACCTATCCGAACCTGAATATCCCGCCGCAGGCAGCGGCAGAGCAGTTCACCGAGGCGGAAAAGAACGCCAAGCTCGCCCAGTTGAAAGCCGACGAGCAGGCGCAGGGCTCAAAAGGCGGCGCAGTCAAAGCCACGAACCAGGCGGCGCTGAACACACTGGCAAGGAAGCACGGCACCGACGCGCTGAAGCAGATCGAAACCAAATGCGATCCCGCCCTCGACCCTACCTGCAAATAGGGTTATATCGCGCGACCGACAAGCACCTTTGCCAAAAACCACTTTGACCGTCTGGAATTGACCCACCACTGGAACTGATATGGAAGAATTTCACAAGGTCCGCCGGCTTCCGCCCTATGTCTTCGAGCAGGTCAACCGGCTGAAGGCCAGTGCCCGCTCGCGCGGCGCCGACATCATCGACCTTGGCATGGGCAATCCGGATCTGCCGACGCCCAAGGCCATCGTCGACAAATTGTGCGAGGTCGTGCGCGACCCGCGCACGCACCGCTATTCGTCGTCGCGCGGCATTCCGGGCCTGCGCCGCGCCCAGGCCAATTACTATGCCCGCCGTTTCGGCGTGAAACTCGACCCGGACACGCAAGTGGTGGCGACGCTGGGCTCGAAGGAAGGCTTTGCCAATATGGCGCAGGCGATCACCGCGCCCGGCGATGTGATCCTGTGCCCCAACCCGACCTATCCGATCCACGCTTTCGGCTTCATCATGTCGGGCGGCGTCATCCGCTCGTTGCAGGTGGAGCCGGACGACGGCTTCATTCCGGCGCTGGAGCGCGGCATTCGCCATTCGATCCCGAAGCCGCTGGCGTTGATCCTCAATTATCCGTCGAACCCGACGGCGCAGGTCGCCTCGCTCGATTTCTACAAGGACGTGGTTGCCTTCGCCAAGAAGAACGACGTCATCATCCTGTCGGATCTTGCCTATTCGGAAATTTATTTTGACGGCAATCCGCCGCCTTCGGTGCTGCAGGTGCCGGGCGCGATCGAGGTGGCGGTCGAGTTCACCTCGATGTCGAAGACCTTTTCCATGCCCGGCTGGCGCATGGGATTTGCCGTCGGTAACGAGCGGCTGATCTCGGCGCTGACCAGGGTGAAATCCTATCTAGACTACGGCGCCTTCACGCCGATCCAGGTGGCGGCCGCGCACGCGCTCAACGGCGACGGCGCCGATATCGCCGAAGTGCGCGACATCTACCACAAGCGCCGCGACGTCATGGTCGACGCATTCAGCCGCGCCGGCTGGATCGTTCCGGCGCCGGCGGCATCGATGTTCGCCTGGGCGCCAATTCCGGAGCCGTTCAAGCACCTCGGGTCGCTCGAATTCTCCAAGCTTCTGATCGAGCACGCCGATGTGGCGGTGGCGCCGGGCGTCGGCTTCGGCGAGCATGGCGACGATCATGTGCGCATCGCGCTGGTCGAGAACGAGCACCGGATCCGGCAGGCGGCGCGCAACATCAAGCGCTTCCTAACGTCCAGCGCCAAACAGCCCAACAATGTGGTGCCGCTCGCCGCGCATCGTTGAGTGGCCACAGATCACATCGAGTGGCCACAGATCACATCGACCAAATCCTTGAGGGGCGTCGCCGGACATGGCTGAAGCGTTGCGTGTTGGAATCGCCGGTCTCGGCACCGTCGGCGCGTCGGTGGCGCGCGTGCTGCGCGACAAGGCGGCGGAACTGACGCGGCAATGCGGCCGCGAGGTCGTCGTGTCAGCCGTTTCGGCCCGCGACCGCAAACGCGACCGCGGCATCGACCTCGGTGCGGCCAAGTGGTTCGACGATCCGGTAGGAATGGCGCAGATCGCCGAGATCGACGTCTTCGTCGAGCTGATCGGCGGCGACGAGGGGCCGTCGCGATCATCCGTCAAAGCGGCGCTTGAAGCCGGCCGCCACGTCGTCACCGCCAACAAGGCGCTGCTCGCCAAGCATGGCGTAGCGCTGGCCGAGATCGCCGAGAGGAAGGGCGTACTGCTCAATTACGAGGCGGCGGTAGCGGGCGGCATTCCGGTCATCAAGACGATGCGCGAGGCGATGGCCGGCAATTCGGTGACCCGTGTCTTCGGCATCCTCAACGGCACCTGCAACTATATCCTGACCCGCATGGAGGCAGAGGGCCTGTCGTTCGACGCCTGCCTGAAGGACGCGCAGCGGCTGGGCTATGCCGAGGCCGACCCGACCTTCGACATCGAGGGCCATGACACCGCGCACAAGCTGTCGATCCTGACCAGCCTTGCGTTCGGCACGAGGATCGCCGCCAACGACATCTACATGGAAGGGATTTCCAACATCAGCCAGGCCGACATCCGCGCGGCCAGCGATCTAGGCTACCGGATAAAACTGCTCGGCGTCGCCCAACGCACGGAAAGCGGTATCGAACAGCGCGTGCACCCGACCATGGTGCCGACGGCTTCGGTCATCGCGCAGGTGCACGGCGTCACCAATGCGGTGGCCATCGAAACCGATATCCTTGGCGAGCTTTTGCTCTCCGGTCCGGGTGCCGGCGGCAACGCCACCGCATCGGCGGTGGTCGGCGACATTGCCGACATCGCCAAGAGCCGGCCCGGTTTCCAGCACGGTCCGGTCTTCGGCCTGCCGGCGAAGGAATTGCGGCCGTACAAGAAGGCGCAGATGCGCAGCCATGCCGGCGGCTATTTCATCCGGCTGACCGTGCACGACCGCATCGGCGTCTTTGCCGCCATCGCCAAGCGCATGGCCGACAACGACATTTCGCTGGAATCGATCGTGCAGCACGCCGCCGGGCCGGATACCGCCTTGCAAAAGACGGTGATCCTCGTCACCCACGAGACGACGGAAGCGGCGGTCCGCAAGGCTGTCGACGGCATCACCAAGGACGATCATCTGACCGACAAGCCGCAGGTTATCCGCATCGAGCGCGCGGAATAGGGATTTCTCCTTCTCCTTCAATCGATTGATATCGTTGCGTTTTCAAAAAAGGCCCGTCCAGGTCTTGCTGTTGTCATGGAGCTTTGACACAACCGGCGCGCCTCTGGCGGGAGGCAATGTGCCAACGAGGATTGTCCACGATGAACGTTGCCCAGAACATCGTCGCCGGCCTTGACCGGATACTCACCATGGAACTGGTGCGTGTCACCGAACGCGCCGCGGTTGCGGCGGCAAGGTTGCGCGGACGCGGCGACGAAAAGGCCGCCGACCAGGTTGCGGTCGACGCGATGCGCGAGGAGCTCAACCGCCTCGCCATCAACGGCACGGTGGTGATCGGCGAGGGCGAGCGCGACGAGGCGCCGATGCTCTATATCGGCGAAGCGGTCGGTACCGGCAAAGGCCCGGCGGTCGATATCGCGCTCGACCCGCTCGAAGGCACGACGATCTGCGCCAAGAACCTGCCCAATGCGCTGGCCGTCATCGCCATTGCGGAAAAGGGCAGTCTCCTGTTTGCGCCCGACGTCTATATGGACAAGATCGCCATTGGCCCGGGCTACGTGGACGCCGTCATCGACATCGATGCCTCGCCGGCCGAAAACATCGCCAACCTGGCCAGGGCCAAGGGCGTGCCGGTGTCGGAGATCACCGCCTGCATCCTCGACCGGCCGCGCCATGGCGCGCTGATCGAGGCGGTGCGCGCCACGGGCGCTGCGATTCGGCTGATCGGCGATGGTGACGTCGCTGGCGTCATCCACACCACCGATCCGGACGAAACCGGCATCGACATCTATCTCGGCACCGGCGGCGCGCCGGAGGGAGTGCTGGCTGCGGCAGCGTTGCGCTGCACCGGTGGCCAGATGCAGGGAAGGCTGATCCTCGACACGCCGCAAAAGCTGGCGCGCGCGGCGAAGATGGGCATCTTGGATCCGAAGCGGGTCTACCGCGCGCAAGACATGGCGCGCGGCGACGTGCTGTTCGCGGCAACCGGCGTGACCGACGGCAACATGCTGGCCGGCGTCAAGTTCGGTCGCAATTCCATCACCACGCATACGATCGTGCTGCGCTCGTCGTCGCGCACCGTGCGCGAGATCAAGGCAAGGCACCAGGATCTGGAAAAGTTTTGATTCCCGACTCGGCTAGCCGTCGCATATTGTGAGAAATGACAATCCGCAGACGGCGCGTCGCATGACGGGCGAAAACCGTATCTTCCTCGACGTCAGGCAGTCGGCATCAGGTGTTTCCTGGGAACACCGGCTGACCGAGCGGCAGGACATGACCGCACTCGCCATCGCGCAAGGCTATGGCGTGCCGGACATCGTTGCGCGCGTCCTTGCCGGGCGCGGCGTGACCGCCGAGCAGACCGAGCGGTTCCTTGATCCGACCATCCGCGATCTTTTGCCGGACCCGGCGTCGCTGACCGACATGGACAAGGCCGCCGTCCGCATCGCCGGGGCAGTCGTTGCCAGGGAAAAGGTGGCGATCTTCGGCGACTACGATGTCGATGGCGCGGCCTCGTCGGCGCTGCTCAAGCGGTTCCTCACTCATTTCTCCGTGCCTGCGGAGATCTACATACCGGACCGTATCTTCGAAGGGTACGGCCCCAATCCGGAAGCGATGCGCGAACTCGTCTCGCGCGGCGCGACGCTGATCGTCACCGTCGATTGCGGCACCAACAGCGCCGTCTCCATCGACGCGGCGAAGGCTGCCGGTGCCGATGTCGTGGTGCTCGACCATCACCAGCTCGGCGGTCCGTTGCCGGCAGCGGAAGCGGTGGTCAATCCCAATCGTGAGGACGACCTTTCGGGGCAGGGCCATCTTTGTGCCGCCGGCGTCGTCTTCCTGGCTCTGGTGCAGACGGCGAAGATCCTGCGCGGCCGGTTGCCGGATGCCGCACCGCCGGACCTGCTTGGCATGCTCGACCTCGTTGCCCTGGCGACCGTTTGCGACGTGGTGCCGCTGACCGGCGTCAACCGCGCCTTCGTGGTCAAGGGGCTGCAGATGGCGCGCCAGCAGAGGAACGAAGGGCTGGCGGCGTTGGCGCGGGTCTCGCGCATCGGCGAGCCGGTCAGCACCTTCCACCTGGCCTATCTGATCGGCCCGCGCATCAATGCCGGCGGGCGCATCGGCGACGCAGCGCTCGGCAGCCGCCTGCTCGCCACCGACGATCCCGTCGAGGCCCGCACCATCGCCGAGACGCTGGACCGGCTCAATCAGGAGCGGCAGCAGATGGAACTGGAAATGCTGGCCGCGGCACGCGTGGAGGCCGATGCGGAGCTTGCTGGCGGCAATGGGCCGGCCATCGTCGTCACCGCCAGCTCCAACTGGCATCCGGGCATCGTCGGCCTGCTGGCCTCGCGGCTCAAGGACCATGCGCGCCGGCCCGCTTTCGCCATCGCCTTCAACGCCAACGGTGTCGGCACGGGGTCGGGCCGTTCGGTGTCGGGCTTCGACCTTGGCCGGCTGGTGCGCGAGGCGGCCATTGCCGGGCTGATCGTCAAGGGCGGCGGCCATGGCATGGCGGCCGGCATCACAGTGGAGCGGGCGAAACTTGGTGCGCTCAGGGCCTTCTTCGAGGAACGAGCGGCGGCCGACGTGTTCCGGCTGCAGGGCGAGGAAAGCCTGGCGATCGACGGTGCGCTGGCCGCCGAGGGCGCGACGCTCGGCTTGCTCGATGCATTGGAGAAAGCCGGCCCGTTCGGCGCCGGGCATGTCGCACCGATCTTCGCGCTGCCGCGCCATCGCCTCGCCGATGCAAGGCCGGTCGGCACCAATCACATCCGCGCCGAGTTGCAGTCGGAAAGCGGCGGCCGCATCCAGGCGATCGCCTTTCGCGCCGTCGATACGGCGCTCGGCGAATTCCTGTTCAAGAACAGGGGCAAGCCGGTGCACGTCGCCGGTTCGCTGTCGGGCAATCACTGGAACGGCAACCGCACGGTGCAGTTCCGCATCGTCGATGCCGCACGCGCCTGAGAATCGCTTCCCGCCGCGGCGGATCGCGTTTAAGCCAGAACCGTCTGCAGGCGGGCCAGCTCGTCGATCTGGGCCATCGTCACCTGATAGCCGATGCGGATCGCCTCGTCGGCGCGGTGGAACTCGGTCAGGCCGATATGGCTGAGCTTAGGCTGCAGCGACATGTCAGGCGGGTCGCCGGCAAGTCGCGCACGCGAAATGCGGTCCTGGATGATGTTGAAGGCTTCGACCATGACGCCGGTGATGCCGAGCCGTGTCTGGTACTGGTGCCCTGCGTCGATCTGGCCGGGCCTTGGCGCATCCTTTTCGACGACCAGTTCGCCGGCGCTGTGCTTGATGACGGCGGCGCGGCCGAACAGATCGTAGTGAAGGTTCACCGCGACCACGAGCGGCTGCTCGTAGGCGCGGCAGACCGAGACCGGAACCGGATTGACCAGCGCACCGTCGACCAGCACGCGCCCGTTGCAACTGACCGGTTCGAAAACGCCGGGCAGCGCATAGGAGGCGCGCATGGCGGTAATCAGCGACCCGCCCGACAGCCAGATTTCATGGCCGGTGCGGATCTCCGAGGTGACGCAGACGAAAGGCTTGGGCAGATCCTCGAAACGGATGCCGGCCATGTGCTCGCGCAGCCGTGCATCGAGCTTCATGCCGCCGAACAGTCCGCTGCCGCGCAGATTGAGATCGAGAAGACCAAAAATGCGCCGCTTGGTCAGGCTTCTGGCGAATTCTTCCAGCTCATCCAGCTTGCCGGCCAGATAGCAGCCGCCGACCAGCGCGCCGATCGAGGTGCCGGCGATCATCGACACTTCGATGCCGGCTTCGTCGAGCGCGCGCAGCACCCCGATATGGGCCCAGCCGCGGGCGCAGCCGCCGCCCAATGCCAGCGAAATGCCTGTCTTCTTGGCGGGGTTCGTTTCGGATGCACCGGCGGACGATGACAGGCCATTGGCCTCTCGAACGTCCGGTCTGTTGCGTGATGACGCCCATTCGAGCATCACAATCTCCCTTGTCCCACGGCCAACATACAGGCTGGCCGTATCGAAATCATGAATATACGAGGCTGCAGTTCGGCGAATGGTTCATTTGGATGGTTCGTGGGGCTTTCGATACGTTTCTTCCGCATCGAACAGCGGCTTACTGCCGTCGCTGGCAAGCGTCCCCTTGCCGTCGATCAGCCCCACCGTCCGATAAAAGCAGGAACGCCGGCCGGTGTGGCAGGTTGCGTCGTGGCCCATCACTTTGACGCGCAACCATATGGCGTCCTGGTCACAATCCGTGAGCATCTCGACAACGTTCTGGACATTCCCGGACGTTTCGCCCTTCTTCCACAGTGCATTGCGCGAGCGCGACCAGTAGTGGGCGATGCCGGTTTCCAGCGTCAGCGCCAGCGCTTCGGCGTTCATATGCGCGACCATCAGCAGCATGCCGTCTTCGGCATCGGTGACGACGACGGTGACGAGGCCGCCGGCATCGAAGCGCGGCGAAAAGACCGTGCTTTCTTCCAGTGCCTTCTTGTCTGATGGAGCTTTCGGAAATTCCACTGCCGACATCGCCGGTCCTTGTTCAGAGCCTCGCCCATTCCGATAGGATCGGAATGGGCGAGGCCCTGTCTTGTTGTTTGGCCATGATCTTATCCGAGAACCGGTTCCCGCTTCTCGGGGGCATGGCTAGCGACCGGCGATGGTCTTCAGCCCCTGCCGCCGCGCACCATGGTGACGAAACGGACCTGTTCCTCGGGCGTGTCCTTGAAGACGCCGGTGAAGGTCGAGGTCAGCGTCGTCGAGCCTTCCTTGCGAATGCCGCGCATGGCCATGCACATATGCTCGGCTTCGAGCATGACGGCGACGCCGCGCGGATTGAGTACATCCTGGATGACGCCGGCGATCTGTGCGGTCATGGCTTCCTGGGTCTGCAGGCGCTGGGCGAAGATATCGACGACGCGCGCGATCTTGGACAGGCCGACAACCTTGCCGTCCGGCAGATAGCCGACATGCGCCTTGCCGATGATTGGCACCATGTGGTGCTCGCAGTGCGAATGGAATGTTATATCCTTGACGAGGACAAGGTCGTCATAGCCGGCGACTTCCTCGAAGGTGCGGCCGAGTTCCTCGGCCGGGCACTTGTCGTAGCCGCCGAACATTTCGCGATAGGCCTTCACCACACGCTTTGGCGTATCGACCAGGCCCTCCCGGTCCGGATTGTCGCCGGTCCAGCGCAACAACGTGCGTACCGCGGCCTCGGCTTCGGCCTCGGTCGGCCGATCGGTGACCGGCTTTTCCATATAGGCGGAAGGGGGCATGAATTTCTTGATGACGGCATCCATAAAGGCGTCTCCCGTAGTTCCCCTCTCAGGAGGAACGAGTTGAACGGACCACGACCTTTCGGGTGTTAGAAACGTGCCCTGTTTCCAGCCCGTAAGCGGCGTGAAGTGATTTGAGTAAGGACGAGGTTATTGGTTGCCTTGTCCATACCCGAGTACCAGCATTATATATGATCGTGCCGAGCGAAAGGAAGACCGTCAGCGGCAATCGCTGTTCGCTTGGCGGCGACGGATTGGAAAAATATGATCGACGACGTCTACAATGCGAAAATTCTGGGATTTGCCGGGAATATCGCGCGGATCGGCCGGCTCGACCATCCCGATGCAACCGCGCGCGCGCATTCCAAGCTGTGTGGCTCGACCGTGACCGTCGATCTGAAGATGGATGACGGCGTCGTCACCGATTTCGCCCATGACGTCAAAGCCTGCGCGCTTGGCCAGGCGTCTTCCTCGATCATGGCGCAGCATGTCGTCGGCGCCAGCGCGGATGAATTGCGCAGCGTTCGCGAGACGATGCTGAAGATGCTGAAGGAAAACGGCGCGCCACCCGAAGGCCGCTTCGCCGACCTCAGATATCTCGAACCGGTGCGCGACTATAAGGCGCGCCATGCCTCGACCATGCTGACCTTCGATGCGGTGGTCGACGCGATCAGTCAGATCGAGAAGAAGCGCGCCGAACAAGCGGCGTAGCCGTCAAATGGCGACGGATCACACGCACCATCATCAGCGGCCGCGATACACGCGCAACTGGCCCGGCCCATGGCGCAAGACGCCCGGCCGAATCCTCGGCACGTCGCTCGTGCGTTTTTATCAGCTGACGCTGTCAGGCTTTGTCGGCAATTCCTGCCGGCACCTGCCGACCTGCTCCGAATACGCGCACGAAGCGATCGCCCGACATGGACTGTGGGCCGGCGGCTGGATGGGGCTTTTCCGCGTGCTGCGCTGCGGGCCGGGCGGAACGCATGGCATCGACCGCGTGCCGGAGGTGCTGGCCGATCGCTGTGTCTGGTTCACGCCATGGCGGTACTGGCGAATCGGGAAAAAGCGCGGCGAGCCGGAAAGCTGATGCCGGTAGGAGCTCTGCAATCGGGCAGGTCTTTACGATTTGCTAGGGTTAACCGCATCTTGCGCATTTAGGACAAAATCGAGACAAGACACCTCGCTAAGCCGCTCCTGACCTGCCTCAGGAGCGATTGCCAAATGCGTCAGATAGACCACCGTCCATTCGTTTTCGCCTTGGTTCTCTACCTTCTGGCGTGGCTGTTGGGTTTTCCGATGCGCGCTCAATCGGCGCCGCTGAAGGAGGTCGAATGCACGCTGATCCTGGATGCTACAAGCGGTGAAACACTGTATCGGGACGGGGTCTGCGATCAGCGCTTCAGTCCCGCCTCGACCTTCAAGGTCCCCTTGGCCCTGATCGGCTATGACGCGGGAATCCTGAGCGACGAGCACACACCGGCGTGGGTGCCCGAGTTCAAGGCGGTAAAGCGGGACCAGAAGACCGTCGACCCAACGATCTGGGAAAAGGACTCAGTGCTGTGGTTTTCGCGGGAAATCACCCGCCGCCTCGGCAACGAGCGGTTCGCCGGCTATGTCTCGAAATTCGACTACGGCAACACCGATGTTTCCGGCAATGCTGGCAAGAATGATGGCCTCACCCGGTCCTGGGTGAATTCTTCCCTCAAGATCTCGCCGGTTGAACAGGTCGATTTCCTGCGCCGCTTGCTCGCCCGCAAGCTGCCGGTTTCGGACAAGGCCTATTCGATGACCGAGGCGATCTTGCCGACCTTCCAAGCAGGTGGCTGGACGGTGCAGGGCAAGACCGGGACCACACGGCTTGGCGACAGCGCCGACAAGCGCTCGCTTGGCTGGCGCTCGCTTGGCTGGTTTGTCGGCTGGGCGAACAAGGATACTCGCAACATCGTCTTTGCCCGCCTGGTAATCGATACGAAACGTTCCGACACGCCCAAGGGTCCTCAGACGCGGGCGATATTCCTGAAAGAGCTGCCGAATCTCATCAACAAGAGCAAGTGATCGGCCATTCGCCTTTACGGCACGGGAATCTGCCCATAAAAGACTGCCGCCGGACGCACATCCGGCGTTTACCTTGTGCATGTCGTAGCCCCAAAACCGCTGCACACTCTTGGGCGACGTGCATTTCACCACCCGCGCTCGTTTGCGGGACTGGATAGGAGAATTTTATGCTGAATTCCGTTTCCCTGACATTTCCCGATGGCTCCGTCCGCGACTACGATGCGGCGATGACCGGCGCCGGCCTGACAGAATCGATCTCGAAGTCGCTGGCCAAGAAGGCGGTCGCCTACTCGATCGATGGCGTGGTGCGCGATCTCTCCGATCCGCTCGGCAAGTCCGGCAAGATCGAGATCATCACCCGCGAAGACCCGCGCGCGCTGGAGCTCATCCGCCACGACGCAGCACACGTGCTGGCCGAAGCCGTGCAGGAATTGTGGCCGGGTACGCAGGTGACCATCGGCCCGGTGATCGAGAACGGGTTCTACTATGATTTTGCCCGCAACGAGCCGTTCACGCCCGACGATTTCCCGGTGATCGAGAAGAAGATGCGCGAGATCATCGCGCGCAACAAGCCGTTCACCAAAGAGGTGTGGTCGCGCGAGAAGGCGAAAAAAATCTTTGCCGAGAAGGGCGAGCGCTACAAGCTGGAACTGATCGACGCCATTCCCGAAGATCAGGACCTCAAGATCTACGCGCAGGGCGATTGGTTCGACCTCTGCCGCGGCCCGCACATGGTCTCGACCGGACAGATCGGCAGCGCCTTCAAGCTGATGAAGGTGGCCGGCGCCTATTGGCGCGGCGATTCGAACAACCCGATGCTGACCCGCATCTACGGCACGGCCTGGGCAGACCAGGCGCAGCTCGATGCCTATCAGACCATGCTGGAGGAAGCCGAAAAGCGCGACCACAGGAAGCTCGGCCGCGAGATGGACCTGTTCCATTTCCAGGAGGAGGGGCCGGGCGTCGTCTTTTGGCATGCCAAGGGCTGGAGACTGTTCCAGAACCTGGTCAACTACATGCGCCGCCGCCTCGACGAGCAGGGTTATCAGGAAGTCAACGCGCCGCAAGTGCTCGACAAGAGCCTGTGGGAGACGTCAGGCCACTGGGGCTGGTACCGGGACAATATGTTCAAGGTGACGGTTGCCGGCGACGACACCGACGACGACCGGGTGTTTGCGCTGAAACCGATGAACTGCCCCGGCCACGTCCAGATATTCAAGCACGGGCTGAAGTCCTACCGCGATCTGCCGGTAAAACTTGCGGAATTCGGCAATGTGCATCGCTATGAGCCGTCCGGCGCGCTGCATGGCTTGATGCGCGTGCGCGGCTTTACCCAGGACGATGCCCACATCTTCTGCACCGAGGAACAGCTCGCCGACGAGTGCATCAAGATCAACGACCTGATCCTGTCGACCTATGCCGACTTCGGCTTCGACGAAATCACCGTCAAGCTGGCGACCCGCCCCGAAAAACGGGTCGGCACCGACGCGATGTGGGATCATGCCGAGGACGTGCTGCAGGACGTGCTCGACAAGATCGCGGCGCGGTCGGGCAACCGGATCAAGACGGGCGTCAATCCGGGCGAGGGCACGTTCTACGGACCGAAGTTCGAATATGTGCTGAAGGACGCCATCGGCCGCGACTGGCAATGCGGGACCACGCAGGTTGATTTCAACCTGCCGGAACGGTTCGGCGCCTTCTACATCGGCTCGGATTCGGAAAAAAAGCAGCCGGTGATGGTGCATCGCGCCATCTGCGGCTCGATGGAGCGCTTCCTCGGCATCCTGATCGAGAATTATTCCGGCCATTTCCCGCTGTGGTTCGCACCGCTGCAAGTGGTGGTTGCAACGATCACCTCCGATGCCGACGATTATGCGCAAAAGGTCGTCGCGCAACTGAAGGCAGCCGGACTGTTGGCGGAAGCCGATCTTCGCAACGAGAAGATCAACTACAAGGTCCGCGAGCACTCGCTGGCCAAGGTTCCGGTCATCCTCGTCTGCGGCAAGCGTGAGGCGGAGGAAGAGACGGTCAACATCCGCCGGCTCGGCTCGCGCGACCAGGAATCGCTCGGCCTTGGCCAGGCGGTGGCAATGCTTGCCGAAGAAGCGGTGACGCCCGACCGCAAGCGCAGACGAGCGGCCTGAGTTCAGCCGGATTGTCGACGAAATGGCGGTGGAGCGATCCACCCATTTCACATGCTTGTCACGCCAGCCTTGTAACGAGCCCTCATGCTCAAGCTGAAGATGCGCGAAAGACCGTTTCCCGAGCTTTCCTATGCCAGCCCGCATCAGCCGGCATTGACGCGCTGGTTCATCCACTCCATCGAAGGCCTGTCCGGTCGCGACCGCTTCGCGGCCCTCTATGACTTTTGGCGGCGCCATGTGGTGCCGACCGGCGAGCGCGTGTTCAGCCGCATGCTGGAGCTGATCAATGTCGAGGTGCGGACCACCGGCCAATGGCCGCCGGAAAAATCGCCTGACACGCCGCTGGTGATCGTCGCCAACCATCCGTTTGGCATCGGCGACGGCATTGCGGTGCTCTCGCTGGCCGAGCAGCTTCAGCGCCCGTTCCGTGTCATGATCCACAAGGATCTGCTCAAGATCCGCGAGATGGAGCCCTATTCGCTGCCGATCGACTTTTCCGAGACCAAGGACGCGCTGAAGAACAACATGGCGGTGCGCCATGAGGCGGTGCGGCTGCTGAAAGAGGGCGTCATCATCGTCATCTTCCCCGCGGGCGGCGTCGCCACCGCGCCAAAAGGTTTTGGCCGGGCGCGTGATCTGCCGTGGAAGATGTTTCCGGCCCGTCTCGTCCAGGATGCCAAGGCATCGGTTGTCCCAATGCACCTTACCGGCCAGAACGGCCGGCTGTTCCACCTGGTCAGCGGACCGATGAACATGGCCGAGCGTGACGGGCGCGTGGCGAAGTTAGTCGGTAGGGCTTCGCTGACGCTGCGCATTTCCCTGCTCATCCACGAATTCGCGCGGCTGTCGGGCAAATCGATCGATGTGCGTATCGGCGACGTGCTGGGATGGGACGAACTGGAGCCGCTGCGCGACCGCAAGGCTTTGCTCGACCGCCTCCATCGTGGCGTTTTCGATCTGGCGCCGGCCGAGGCGCGCGGCCGCGGCCAATTCCTGCCGCGACGCATACGCAAGGCAGCCTGATCGACAAATCATGGGCTGCTGGACCCGAATCTACACGGCAGTATCCGGACGGTTAGTCCGCACCTTCCTCGGGATCCATCGCTGATGCCTCCGTGGCCAAAACCTCGACTTCTTTGTTCTGCCCGGCCACGACGGTAAAATCCTTCTGGTAGATCCGGTCGCGGTTCTTGGCGATGATCGTGTAGTCGCCCTCGGCAAGCACCATCGAAGCAAAGGCGCCGACGGTTTCCTTGATGGGATCGCCGGATTCGTTGAGCAACGACCAGGAGGTGTCGGCGATCGCCTCTCCACCCGACTCGCGTACGAGCTTCATAGTCATCTCCGCCGCACGATGCTCGACGGCCGCTTCGGTCAGCTTGCCGGCCTCGACGCGGATGTCGGAGCGGATGACCGCATTCACCGAGCCATAGGTCGAGACGACGTGGTAGACGCCTGCGTTCAGCCGCACGACGCTGTTCGGCTCGACATCGGGTATGATCAGGGCGCGATCGTGATTGGCCGCGGCTTGGCCTTCATAGATCGAAAAGCGCAGTTTCTTCGGCGGTATTCGCACCCCGCCCGATAGCACGGCGTCGAGCTTGAGTCCGCCGGCATCGAGCACGAGGCTTTCGCGCTTGGCATCCTTGCCGACGGTGATGCGCTTGGTGGCGCCGGCCCGGCCGTAGGAGGCATGGACCAGATAGCTGCCGGGCTCGAGCTGGAACACCGCGCTGCCGCCATGGGCGGAAGCGACCATCGGCAGCTTGCCGTCGCCGGTGGGGTCAGGCTTGAAGACGCGCCAGACGATGCCGCGTGTGATGTCGGCGCCTTTGTCGGTCAATTGCGCCGACAGCGTGATCGCCCCGCTGCTCCCCGATGCCAGCGGTGCATCGCTTTTCGGAGGCGCATAGCTCGAAATTCCGGGAAGTTTCAGATCTCCGAGGCCGTCCGCATCCTGAGCGACGGCAAGCGACACCGGCACCATCAACAGCGCGGCAGCGAGCCAGATCAGGAAAAGTCGCAATGTCCCCTCAAACATGCCTTGCGTTGAAGCCCAAGGCGGTGGCAATTTCAAGGCTTAAGAGTCCGATCAGCTTCTGCTAGAGGCTCTTTGTCGGCGCGCCGCGCCAATGCCCGAGCCGCCCGATGCCCCGATGGTGCGCTTCAGCTTAAATTCCAAGGAGACTTGCGCTCATGGCGTCGCCGATCATCGATTTTCTGCTGACCCGAAATTCCGCGCCGATCCCGGAGTTGAAGGAACCAGCACCTAGCGACGCTGACATCGCGACGATGATTGCCGCCGCCTCGCGGGTGCCGGACCACGGCCGGCTCGAGCCCTGGCGCTTCATCCTCTATCGCGGCGAGGCACGCGTCGAGATCGGCAAGAAGCTGGCAGCCCTAGCCGCACAGCGCGAAGGGCCGCTGCCAGAAGGCCGCCACAACCAGGAACTGGCGCGCTTTTCGCGCGCGCCGCTGGTGATCGGCGTGGTGTCGAGCCCGAAGGAAAACCCAAAAATCCCACAATGGGAGATGTTCCTGTCCGGCGGAATGGCGGCGATGAACCTGATGATATCAGCCAATGCGCTGGGCTATGGCACCAACATGATCAGCAACTGGTATTCCGATGTGCCGGAGGGCAGGGCGATCCTGGGGCTGGCGCCGCATGAGCGGGTCGTCGGATTCGTCCATATCGGTTCCTATCAGGGGCCGGCGCCCGAGCGGCCGCGGCCTGATCCGGCAAAGCTCTATGCCGACTATGCGGGGCCGTGGGTGGGCTGAATGTTCTACGAGCCGTCTAAAGGTCACGGGCTGCCGCATGACCCGTCCAAGGCGATCGTGGCGCCAAGGCCGATCGGCTGGATCTCGACGGTGAACAAGGCCGGCGAGGTCAACCTCGCCCCCTATTCCTTCTTCAATGCGTTTTCGACGCGGCCCTTCATCGTCTGGTTTTCGTCCGAAGGCGAGAAGGACAGCGCCACCTTCGCCGAAGAAACAGGCGAGTTCGTCGCCAATCTCGTCAGCCGCGATCTTGCTGAAAAAATGGTCCGCACGGCGGTCGATGCGCCGCGCGGCGTCACCGAATTCGACTATGCCGATCTCACCATGGCGCCGTCGCGGCTGGTTGCGGCACCCCGCGTGGCGGCGGCGCCCGCGGCGCTTGAATGCCGGGTGACGGAGATCTTGCGGCCAAAGGCGCTGGACGGGACGCTGACCGGTGCTGTCGTCGTTGCCGGCGAAGTCGTCGGCGTGCATATCGACGATGCATTTCTGAAAGACGGCATGTTCGATATCGTCAAGGTGGGCAATGTCGGCCGTCTCGGCTATATGGACTATGCCAGCGTCAGCGAGATATTTTCAATGAGCCGGCCTCGCTGGAGAAAAGATTAGGCTGGCAAAATATTAGGCCGGAATCCCTGCCGCTCTGGCTCGCGTCAGAAGCCGCTCTGCCAGCTTGAGATGCGGCCGGTCGTACATCTTGCCATCGATGCCGACGACGCCGGGATTTCCAGCCGCCTCGAATGCCTCAACGATCACCAGGGAGTGTTTCACCGCCTCAGCCGACGGCGTGAAGGCGGCGTTGATGACCGGCACTTGCGCCGGATGGATCGCCATCTTGCCGGTGAAGCCGTCGCGCTCTGCCTCGGCGCATTCCGCCTCGAAGCCGGCCATGTCGCGAAAGTGCGGAAAAACCGTGTCGATCGCCGCGACTTCCGCAGCAGCCGCGGCGAGGATGGTCATGGTGCGGGCGAAGCGGAACACATCGGTGTAGCGGCCATTCTCGTCGCGGGCCGTGCGCGCACCGATTGCTGCCGATAGATCTTCCGCACCCCAGGTCACGCCGACAAGCCGCGCACTTGCGTTGGCGTAGGTCGCAGCCGCCAGCACGCCGGCAGCTGTTTCGGTGATGATCGGCAGGATTTTTATCGCACCATCCGGCAGCCCGCTTTCGGCCTCGTGCACCCTGAGCTTGGCCGAGAGATGCTGGACATCCTGTCCGCTGTTCGACTTCGGCAGCATGATGCCGTGGGGTTTCACTGGCACGAGTGCCGCCAGATCGTCATCGGTCAGGCCGGTCGAGAGATCGTTGATGCGGACATAGATTGCGGATCTGGTTTGATGCCTGTGTTCGGTGATGGAGCGTGCGGCGATGTCGCGAGCCAAAGCCTTGTTTTGTGGCGCGACCGAATCCTCGAGATCGACGATGACCACGTCGGCGCCCGCGCCAAACGCCTTTTCCAGCTTCTTTTCGGAATCGCCGGGAACGAACAGCAGCGAGCGCATCGGTCAGGCCGCCTTCTTCATCATCATCGCCTGCCTCGTGCATTTGGCAACGAGCACGTCGTTCTGATTGTAGGCGCGGTGCTCGAATTCAACGATGCCGCGGTCCGGCTTCGACCTGGAGTCGCGCACCGACACCACCGTCGTCTCGACGCGGATCGTGTCGCCGTGGAAGACCGGATGCGGAAACACCGTCTCCTTCATGCCGAGATTGGCGATGGTGGTGCCGACGGTGATGTCGTTCACCGAAATGCCGATCATCAGGCCCAGCGTGAACAGCGAATTGACCAGCGGCTTGCCCCATTCACTTTTGGCGGCGAAGTCGAAATCGATGTGCAGCGGCTGCGGGTTCAGCGTCATTACCGAAAACAGCATGTTGTCGCTTTCGGTGACGGTTTTCCGCAGCGTGTGCCGGAAGACATGGCCGACGACGAACTCTTCCAGATAAAGCCCGGCCATGATCGATGTCCTCCGCTGCCGCATCGGCCCGAAAATCGGAATCGATTTTTCGGAAAACACGATGCGAAGATTCAAAGTGTTAGAGCGTACTTTCCGAAAGGGACCATGTCGCTCTAAGGAAAGGTTGATAGGCGCTGCATACCGCGCTCGCAAGCCAGTTAACAAACATGGTGAACCGTTCGTAAACCATTTCTGCTTACGGTCTTCACTGGGGCGGGAACGGACTCGGGTTAGGGGCGCAGCGGACGGCATGGTTGTTTCGCATTTCCTGAAATGGATCTACACGGCGAGGGTTTCGGAGCGCGCCGCTGCGGCAGGCGCTCTAGCTCGCGCCTACATCAATGCCGATCTGCCTTTCGAGGATCGCTGCGCGGCGGAGGCCGCGCTGACGCTGCTGCTCGACGATGCCTCGTCGAAAGTGCGGCTGGCGATTGCAGAAGCGCTGTCGATGAGCCATCACGCGCCGCTGCAGATCATCAGCGCGCTGGCGTCAGATCAACCGGAAGTTGCAAGCCTGGTGCTGGCACGTTCGCCGATGCTCACCGATGCCGATCTGATCGACCGCGTTGCCGGTGGCCAAAAGGCGACGCAGAAACTGATCGCCGATCGTGCGCGTGTCTCCATGGCGGTCGCAGCGGCGATCGCCGAAATCGGCGAGCCGGAAGCCTGCGCCACGCTTCTCGCCAACAGCGGCGCCGACATCGCTTCGCTCAGCTTCCGCCGTATCGCCGAACGCCATGGCCATCTGCCTTCGGTGCGCGAAGCGCTGATTTCCGATGCGCGCCTGCCTGCCGACTGCCGGCATATGCTGCTGATAAAACTTGGTGAAACGCTTAAAGGCTCGCCGCTGGTGGTGGCGCTGATGGGCCGTGCCAGAACCGAGCGCGTCATGCGCGACGCCTGCGTCAAAGCTTCCATGACGCTGATCGAAGGCACGCGCCAGGAAGAACATGCGGCGCTCATCGAGCATCTGCGCCTGCGCGGCGACCTGACCGCAAGCTTCATCATTCGCACCATCGCGCATGGCAAGGTCGACTTCTTCGGCTCGGCGCTGGTCGCGCTCAGCCAGCAATCCGAACAACGGGTGAGAGCGCTGCTGGCCGGCGGGCACGACGTGGCGCTGCAGGCGCTGTTCCGCAGCGCCGGCCTTGCCGCGGCCACGCACGCGATCATCCTGCGTGCGCTAAAGATCTGGCGCGAGGTCGCCAATGGCAAGCGCCTCGCCGGCGTCCAGGAAGTCAGTTGGCTAATGCTGAAGGAGTTGGGCGGGCAGTCCGCCGAAGGCGATCTCGCCGGATTGGTCAAATCGATCCATCTCGATGCGCTGCGCGAAAACGCGCGCGGCCATGCGCTGGCGATCGCTGCGGCTTAGACCTTCGCGAAAAATCCGGGAAATCCTCGATCGCGGCGATAATCCACAGAGAGGCTGCGATCTGCGACATGTCGGCCGCCTCGCTTCGCTCGGTGATGCCAGCCACATACTGCCTAGCAACAGTGACGGCCGCCCGTTTGCGGTTCGCCGAGCAGAAGACGCTCAGATGTCCAGCACTTCCGTCTCGGCAAACTCCGCACGTTCCTGGATGAAGCGGAAGCGGGCTTCCGGCTTGGTGCCCATCAGCGCGTCGACCGCATCCTTGGTCGCCGCCTCGGCGTCGATCACATCGACCCTGAGCAGCGTGCGTTTTCTCGGGTCCATGGTGGTTTCCTTGAGCTGGGCGGCCATCATTTCGCCCAACCCCTTGAAGCGGCCGATTTCAACCTTGCCGCGCCCGGTGAACTCGGTGCGCAGAAGTTCGTCCTTGTGCGCATCGTCGCGGGCATAGGCGACCTTGCCGCCTTGCCGGATCGAGTAGAGCGGCGGCACCGCCAGGTAGAGATGGCCGCCGCGGACCAGGCTCGGCATCTCCTGATAGAAGAAAGTGATCAGCAACGAAGCGATATGGGCGCCGTCGACGTCGGCGTCGGTCATGATGATGACCCGGTCGTAGCGCAGATCCTGATCGCGGTACTTCGAGCGTGTGCCGCAGCCAAGCGCCTGGATCAGGTCGGAAATCTGCTGGTTGCCGGCAAGTTTATCGTTGCCGGCGCTGGCGACGTTGAGGATTTTGCCGCGCAGCGGCAGCACTGCCTGGCTGGCGCGGTCGCGCGCCTGTTTCGCCGAGCCGCCGGCCGAATCGCCCTCGACGATAAAGAGTTCTGCGCCGGCCGCGGCATTCTGCGTGCAGTCGGCGAGCTTGCCGGGCAGGCGCAGCTTGCGCACCGCGCTCTTGCGCGAAACTTCCTTCTCCTGGCGGCGGCGCACCCGCTCGTCGGCACGCGCGATCACCCATTCGAGCAGCTTCGAGGCTTCCTGCGGGTTGTCGGCCAGCCAGTGATCGAAGGGGTCGCGGATGGCAGTCTCGACGATCCTGATCGCCTCGATCGTCGCCAGCCTGTCCTTGGTCTGGCCGACGAATTCCGGCTCGCGGATGAACACCGACAGCATGCCTGCCGCCGAGATCATGACGTCTTCCGACGTGACGATCGAAGCGCGCTTGTTGCCGACCAGCTCGGCATAGGCGCGCAGGCCGCGGGTCAAAACGTTGCGGAAGCCGGCCTCGTGCGTGCCGCCTTCGCCGGTCGGGATGGTGTTGCAGTAGGAATTGAGGAACCCGTCGCCGCCGAACCAGGTCACCGCCCATTCGAGTGAACCGTGGCCGCCTTGCCTGTCGCTTTTGCCGGCAAAAATTTCGCGGGTGACCTGGAATTCGTCGCCGAGCGAGGCTTTCAGATAGTCCTTGAGGCCACCGGGAAAATGGAACTCGGCCTTGGCCGGCGTCGTGTCCTTCTCCTTGATCAGCGACGGATCGCAGGTCCAGCGGATCTCGACGCCGCCGAACAGATAGGCCTTCGAGCGCGTCATGCGATAGAGCCGCGCCGGCTCGAATGCCGCGCCCTTGCCGAAAATCTGCTCGTCGGGATGGAAGCGGATCTTGGTGCCGCGCCGGTTGTGCACTTCGCCAAGTTGCTCCAGGCCGGTCACCGGAACGCCGCGCGAAAAACGCTGGCGATAGAGCTGGCGGCCGCGCGCGACCTCGACCTCGAGATGGTCCGACAGCGCGTTGACGACGGAGACGCCGACCCCGTGCAGGCCGCCCGAGGTCTCGTAGACCTTGCTGTCGAACTTGCCGCCGGAATGCAGCGTCGTCATGATGACTTCGAGCGCCGGCTTCTTGAATTTCGGATGCGGATCGACCGGAATGCCGCGGCCATTATCGGTGACCGCCAGATATCCGTCGGCCAAAAGCTCAACATCGATGAAGGTTGCGTGGCCGGCGACCGCCTCGTCCATCGCATTGTCGATGACCTCGGCGAACAAATGGTGCATCGCCTTGTCGTCGGTGCCGCCGATATACATGCCGGGTCGTCGCCGCACCGGCTCCAGCCCTTCCAGAACCTCGATGTCGGCGGCACTGTAGCTCTCGCTGCCGTCGCGGGATGCCGGGCGCTTCGCCGCCTGCACCAGCGGGTCGGCAGGGCGCGCGGTTGCGCGAACCGGTTGCGGCTGTTTGTCCAAACTGCCGAAAAGATCGTTACTGTCGTCCATGCTGGTCCTGGATTCCGATGCTGCGAATCACCACCCGATACTGCCACGCTTTTTGCGGGCAGGCGACGGAGGTTCCTGTTACGTTCGAGGATAGAGCCTCTTACTGCAAAACCATCCGACAACCAAGCGGCGGAAATGGGTCGAGGGCATCGACGCTTTGTAAACCTTGTCCGAAGGTTACGTCCGAAGGTTGGCCGAAAAACGGTATCCGCCCGCTGCCGCTGGCCTAGAATGCAGCGGAACCGTCAAGAGGCAGTCGCCTACGCATGTTGGATTACAGTTCGCTCCTGCTGGCGGCGGCGCTGTCGGGCACGTGCCTCAGCATCACCATGTTTGCGATCTGGTTCACCGCGCCACAGGCACGCTTTGTGCTGACGGTGGCCTGCGGCATTCTCGTACTCGTCGCGCATGTGGTCTTGTTCTGGCATTATGCCAGGCATCCCAGCCTCTGGCTTTGCCAGATTGTGCTTGCGCTTCTCAGCCTGGGCTTCCTGACCCTCTGCCTGTCGGCCATGCAGTATCTCGGCGTGCGCGACTACAGGCGCGCCATCTTGCCGACCGTGGCTGCGATGGCGGTTTGCGCAGGCGTGACGTCGCTGGGCCTTGATGGCGTCGGCTTCATCGTCACCTACGCGACGGTAACGGCGCTGCTCTCGCTAATCGGGGTGATGTTCTGGATCAAAGGTGGTCACGATCGCCGGATATTGCTGGTCGTATCGTTCCTGAGCGGCGTCTGTGCGCTGTCCTTCGTGCTTTGCGGCGCGGTCCTGCTGGTCGAGGGCCAGTGGGTGCTCGGCGTTGCACCCGACAACTGGGCCGAACGGTTGAATTCCGTCGTGGCGGTCGCCTGCATGACTGGGCTCGGGGCACTGACGCTCTCCCTGCACCATTTGCAGGCGCAGATCGAATTGAAGGCCGAGACCATGACCGACCCATTGACCGGGCTGATGAACCGGCGGGCGTTGACGGCATTCTACGGTGAGCGGGTTTTCGGCCCGTTCATGTCCGTCGCCATGTTCGACCTCGATCATTTCAAAAAAACGAACGACGTATTCGGTCATCCGGTCGGTGATCAGGTTCTGCGCCGCTTCGCCGCTGTCATCAGGAAATATGCCAGGACCGGAGTCGACGCCTTCCGGCTGGGCGGCGAAGAATTCGTCCTCGTCATGTCGCGGATGACTGAAGAGAAGGCTTACGACATTGCGAGCAAGATCAGCGTCGCCTTCGGCACGGAAGTCGTGGCCACCCAGCTTGGTCCGTTGCGCAGCACAGTCAGTGGCGGCATCGGCTTTGGCGGGACGGATGGGACCAGTCTCGACCATGTGCTGGCCGAAGCCGACGCCGCACTCTATGCGGCAAAGCGCGCCGGGCGAAATCGCGTCGTCGCCCAGAAGACGAGCAAGGCCGACGCGCCGGCCTTGCGTTCTGCCTGACTGAGGCTTCTATCTTCTTGTTAGACCATGATCTTGTCCGAAAACCGGATTCCACCTTTCGGGATCATGGTCTACTCCGCCGCCCCCAGATATTCCGACAGCGGCGGGCAGGAGCAGACGAGGTTGCGATCGCCGGCGACATTGTCGATGCGCGACACCGGCGGCCAGTATTTGGCTGATGTGTCGGCATCGCCGGCCGGGTAGGCCGCCTCCAGGCGCGAATAGGGGTGGGTCCACTGGCCGGCCAGCGCCTCGGCCGCTGTATGCGGCGCATTGACCAGCGGATTGTCGGCCAAGGGCCATTCGCCTTTCGCCACCTTGGCTGCCTCGGCCGATATCGCGATCATCGCTTCGCAGAAGCGATCCACCTCGCTCTTGGGCTCGGACTCGGTCGGCTCGACCATCAAGGTGCCGGCCACCGGAAACGACATGGTCGGCGCATGGAAACCATAATCGATCAGCCGCTTGGCGATGTCGTCGACGCTGATGCCGGCACTGTCCTTGAGCACGCGGGTGTCGAGGATGCATTCATGGGCGACGCGCCCGTGCCTGCCCTTGTAGAGCACCGGGAAATGCGCTTCGAGCCGCGTCGCCACGTAGTTAGCGGAAATGATCGCCGTCTCGGTCGCCTGCTTCAGGCCCGAAGCGCCCATCATGCGGATATACATCCAGGTGATCGGCAGGATCGAAGCGCTGCCGAATGGTGCAGCCGACACGGCATGACCCGAGCCTTCGGTGACGTGGCCAGGCAGATACGGCTTCAGATGCGCCTTGACGCCGATCGGGCCGACGCCGGGACCGCCGCCGCCATGCGGGATGCAGAACGTCTTGTGCAGGTTCATGTGGCAGACATCGGCGCCGATGTCGCCGGGGCGGGCGAGACCGACCAGCGCGTTGAGGTTGGCGCCGTCGAAATAGACCTGGCCGCCATGGCTGTGGATGAGGGCGCAGATGTCGCGCGCGCCTTCCTCGAAAACGCCGTGCGTCGAGGGATAGGTGAACATCAGCGCTGCGAGGTCTTGCGCATGCTCGTCCGCCTTGGCTTTCAGGTCATCGACGTCGATGTTGCCGTCTTCGGTGCAGCGCACGACGACGACGTTCATGCCGGCCATCGCCGCACTCGCCGGATTGGTGCCATGCGCGGATGACGGAATCAGGCAGACTGTGCGATGCCCTTCGCCGCGTGAGCGGTGATAGGCGCGAATGGCGAGCAGCCCGGCATACTCGCCCTGGCTGCCGGCATTGGGCTGCAGGGTCACCGCGTCGAAACCGGTGATCTCCGCCAGCCAGCCTTCCAGCTCGTCGATCATCGCGCGGTAGCCGGCCGAATGGCTTGCCGGGGCGAAGGGGTGCAGGTTGGCGATATCAGGCCAGCTTACCGGCATCATCTCGGCGGCGGCGTTGAGCTTCATCGTGCAGGAGCCGAGCGGGATCATGGCGCGGTCGAGCGCCAGGTCCTTGTCGGCCAGCCGGCGCAGGAACCGCATCATGTCGGTTTCCGAACGGTTGTCGTGGAAGACAGGCTGCGTGAGAAACTCCTTGCCGCGCGGCTGTCCGGGCATGGTGCTGCCGGCAGCGGCGCCTGCTTTGGCGCCGAACAGCGGCGCGATCTCGTCCAGATCGGCAACGGTCGAGGTCTCATCGAAGGTGATGCCGATATGGTCGGCGTCGATGACGCGCAGCAATCGGCCGGTCTCTTCAGCAGCGGCGGCGATTGCGCCGGCTCTGCCTTTCACTTCCACCGTCACCGTGTCGAAGCGGCTTGCGCCAAGCACCGAAACGCCTGCTGCCTTGAGACCGGCAGCCAGCCGGTTAGCCAATTCATGGGTTCGGCCGGCAATCGCCTGCAGCCCGGCGGGGCCGTGCCAGATCGCGTAGGCCGTCGCCATGTTGGCGAGCAGCGCCTGCGCGGTGCAGATGTTGGATGTCGCCTTGTCGCGGCGGATATGCTGTTCGCGCGTCTGGAGCGCAAGGCGATAGCCGGGGCGGCCCTTGCTGTCGGTCGACTGACCGACAAGGCGGCCGGGCATCAGCCGCGTCAGCCTGTCGGAGACGGCGCAATAGGCGGCGTGCGGCCCGCCAAAGCCCATTGGCACGCCGAACCGCTGCATCGGGCCGACGGCGATGTCGGCGCCAAGCCTTGCCGGGGCGTCGGTCAGCGTCAGCCCGAGCGGATCGGCAATGAAGACGACCAGCGCGCCGATGGCACGGGCCTTCTCGATTGCCGCCTTGTGGTCGCCATAGACCCCAAACGTGTCGGGCCAGGAGACCAGCAGAGCGGCGGTATTGTCGTCGATGGTTTCGCCGTCGACCTCGATGCCGAGCGGTTCGGCGCGGGTGCGCACGACGTCGAGCGTCTGCGGATGCGGCGTGCCGGCCAGCGCCACTTTGGTCCGCTTGTCGCGATGATGGCGTAACGCAATGCCGACCGCCTCGGCCACCGCCGTCGCTTCATCGAGCAGCGAGGCAGACGCCACCGGCAGCCCGGTCAGCTCAGTGACCAGCGTCTGGAAATTGAACAGCATTTCGAGCCGGCCCTGGCTGATCTCGGCCTGGTAGGGCGTGTAAGCCGTATACCAGGCCGGATTCTCGAACAGGTTGCGCTGGATGACCGGCGGCACATGGACGCCGTGGTAGCCGGCGCCGATGAAGCTCTTCAGAACTGTATTTTTCGCCATTGTCGCTGAAAGCTCGGCAAGCGCCTCCGCTTCGCTCGCTGGGGCCGGCAAGGCCAGCGGCCGGTCGAGCCGGATCGATTTCGGCACAGCCTGGCTGATCAGCGTCTCGACCGAGGGAACACCAATCGTCGCCAGCATGGCTCTGACGTCATTGAGGCCGGGGCCGATATGGCGGGCCGAGAAGGAGTAGGGTGCTGCAGTCATCTTTCCTGGTCCTTCTATCAACCAATATGGGCTTTGTAGGCGGCCTCATCCAGGAGACCTTCGAGTTGGCTTTCATCGGCCAGCTTCATCTTCCACAGCCAGCCGTCGCTGGTTGCCGCCGAATTGACCAAAGACGGGTCCGACGAGAGCGAGGTGTTGGCCTCGGTGACCTCGCCGTCGACCGGTGCATAGACGTCCGATGCCGCCTTGACGGATTCGACCACCACCGCCGTATCGCCCTTGACCAGCTTTTTCCCAAGCTCCGGCAATTCGACGAAGACGAGATCGCCGAGCTGCTCCTGTGCGTAGTCGGTGATGCCGACGGTGGCGACACCGCCTTCGACGCGGAGCCATTCGTGATCTTCGGTGAAATAGGTCTTTGCCATGAAATTTATCCTTTGCGGTAGCGATGCGGCGTGAAGGGCAGGGGGTTGATATCGACCGGGATTTTCGTCCCGCGAACGTCGGCGAAGAGTTTTGTGCCAGGTTTGGCCAGCGCTGTCGGGACGTAGCCCATGGCGACCGGATGGGTGGCCGAGGGTCCGAAGCCGCCGGAGGTGACGTGGCCGGCGGGATCGCCGTCGGCGTCGAAAAGGGCAGCGCCGGTGCGCACCGGCTGGCGGCCTTCCGGCTTCAGGCCGACGCGTTTCTGCGCCGGGCCGCGCTCCAGGATTGCACGCAATGCGTCGGCGCCGATGAAAGCGCCAGAGGCGCGAACCTCCTTTGGGATCGCCCACATCAGCCCGGCGCTGGCCGGGTCGATCTCAGGCGTGATGTCCAGTCCGTGCAGGCACAGCCCTGCTTCGAGCCGCAGGCTGTCGCGGGCGGCCAGCCCAACCCACATCACGCGCTCGTCCTCGAGCAGTTTGGCGACGAGATTTCGCGCGTCCGCTTCCGGCAGGCCGATCTCGAAACCGTCTTCACCGGTATAGCCCGACCGGCTCATGAACCAGTTCTCGCGGGGCTCAAAGCCGTGCATGAACAGCAGCGATCCGGTTTCGATGCCGCCGCGGGACAAGGCGGCCCAGGCTTCAGGCCCCTGGATCGCCAGGAAGACGCGGTCGAGTGCGTCCACCTTTGCGTCAAAATCCATGGCAAGGGCGCGCAAGTGCTTTTCGTCGGCTTCGGCATTGCCGGCATTGGCGACGACCATGAAGCGTGCCTGGCCGAGCCGAGTGACGATCAGATCGTCGAGGATGCCGGCGGCTTCATTGAGAAAGAACGTGTATTTGGACTGGGAAATCTCAAGCGCGCCGGCGTCTAACGGGCAGGCTCGGTTCAGAAGTGCGACGGTGCCCGAGCCACTGATCTCGAACAGCTTCATGTGCGAGATGTCGAACAGCCCTGCATGTTCGCGGGTATGAAGGTGCTCCTTCATCACGCCGGCCGGATAGGTCAGCGGCATCGACCAGCCGGCGAACGCGCCAAAGCGCGCGCCGGCGGCCACGTGCAGGTCTTCGAGGGGAAGGTGTTTGGTGTCGTCGCCCGTCATGTCATCTCCAGAGTCGCACGCAATCGGCCGCGAATGGCGACCAGTCCGTGCCCCTCTGTCTGAAGCCTGAGAGACTCGCGCCCCGTAACTCTGTCGGCAGCGCTTACACCTTCGGCGCGGGGGCAAGCCCCGACTTTCCAGAGTGTCTTTCCCGTCTACGGTTCTTTTGCCTGAGAGATTTCGGGCGATTTCCCCTTCGGCGGCAGCTCTCGCTGCTCTCTCCCGCAAACAGGTAGGACTCAATTTGAGCCCTCGACTCTTCATCCATAGCCTGTGGGCGACACCTTGTCACCTGCCAGCGACACCTTACCGAAAATTCTCGCTAACCACGCGGTTTGCCGGTTTCTCAAGACACTGCCGATATATCGGGTCCAAACGACGTTTGGACGGGGAACGAAAATGGGCGGATTGATCATGACCTCGAAGGACCGCATCACGGCCGAGGATGTCGTCATGCTGCGTCGCGAAGTGTTCGGCGATGGTGTGGTGACGCGCGGCGAGGCCGAGGCGCTGTTTGCGCTCGACGCAACGGCCAAGCACAAATGCGCGGAATGGCCGGACTTTTTCATCGAAGCCGTCACCGAGTTCATCGTTCATCAGGAAAAGCCGGCGGGCTATATCTCGCAGGACAATGCCGACTGGCTGGTCCGAGCGATTTCGCGCGACGGCATGGTCGACAGCTGGACCGAACTCGAATTGCTGGTGCATGTGCTGGAAAAGGCGAAATCCTCGCCGAACGGGCTTTGCGCCTATGCACTGGAGCAGGTCGCCCATGCCGTCATCGACGGCAAGGGGCCGCTGATGCACGGCGGCAAGCTGGTTCCCGGCCTGATCGCCAAAGCCGAAGTCGAGCTTCTGCGCCGCATTCTCTACGCCCATGGCGGCGACGGCAACATTGCGATCACCCGCGCCGAGGCCGAGATGCTATTCAAGATCAACGAGCGGACCGCGGCGGTCCACAATGACCCATCCTGGAACGATCTCTTCGTCAAGGCGATCGCCAATTTCGTCATGTGCTCGGCCGGCTACGAAGCGCCGGTACGCGACGTGGCGCTGCGCCGGGATTCTTTCCTGGATCAGGCCGATCCGGAGATCGGCGGCTTCTTCGGCCGCATGGTATCGGGCGGTCTCGCCGGCATCATGGAAGCCTATAGCGCGCCGGGCGATATCGAATCCGAATGGGAATCGAAGAACAAGGCAGCCGAGGCGCTGGCCCGCCGCGCCGAAACCATCGACGCCAGCGAGGCGAAGTGGCTGGCCGAGCGCATCGGCAGCGACCGGCCGCTGCATGAGAACGAGCGCGCGCTGCTGACACTGATCAAGCATGCCTCGCCGGAAATCCATCCGGTGCTCAAGCCCCTGATCGACAAGGTCGCTTGAGCAAAAGCGCTAAAACACTGATCGGAAATGGCGGAGCTATGGCCTCAGATGCCGCCGTACCAGTCGTAGCCATTGTCCTCCCAGTAGCCGCCCTTGCCGCCGCCGATAGCGGCGAAACCGTCGACCAGCTCGATCTTGCGGAGATATTTCGGCATTTTGTAGCCGATCTGTCGCTCGACGCGGACACGCAGCGGCGCGCCGTTCTCGACCGGCAGCGGCTTGCCGTTCAAGCCATAGGCAAGGATCGTCTGCGGGTGACGGGCATCGATCAGGTCGATCGAACCGTAATATTTGATGTCGCCGGACAGGCTGCGGTCGATCGTGTCGAGGCAATGGAACATCACGTAGCGCGCCTGCGGCTTGACCACGGCCTGATCCAGCACCAGCGACAGCGGCGTGCCGGTCCATTTGGCGATGCAACTCCAGCCTTCGACGCAGTCGTGGCGGGTGATCTGGGTGCGGCTTGGCATGTTCATCAATTGCTCGCGGGTCAGCGACAGCGGCTTTTCGACGAGGCCGGAAACCTCGAGCCGCCAGTCGGCGAAATTGTTGGCGAGCAGGCCCTTGTAGACATCGTCGTCCGGCGCGGTGACGCCGTTCGGCCGCTGCGGCTGGCGAATGTCGGCTTCGGTGAATTCCGGCGCCAGCGAATCGCCGGCGAGCAGGCGTTGCGCTCGCCAGGTCAGGCCGTTGGCGGCTTCGAGGAAACTGCGCAGGCCGTCGCCGACGCGAAGCTGGCTGTCGAAGGCATCGCAACCCGACAGCATGATACCGGAGACGCCGAGGCTGGCCGAGGTCAGGAATTTTCTGCGGCTGATCACAAACTTCGCCATCTCACGCACTCCTTTCCGGCGCCTTGCCGTGATGCGCCGGCGGGTCGGTTCGGTACCAGCCGGTGATGATGGAACGCAGCTCGTTGATCGGGCCGGCGGCGAAGATCATCAGCATATGGATGATGAAGAAGGCGACGAGCAGCAGCATTACAATGAAATGAATGGTCCGCGCTGTCTGCCGTCCGCCGAGCAGATCGTTGAGGAACGGCAGCGCCGCGTTCATGCTAGGCGACATGGCAAGGCCGGTGATGATCATCAGCGGCAGCAGCACGAACATTACGCCGCCATAGGCCATCTTCTGCAGCGTGTTGTATTCGCGCGTGTGACGGAACTTGAGCCTGGCGTGATCGACGATGTCTCGCGGCAAACGCCTGAGATCGTCGATGCGCGGGGCCAGATCGCGGCGCAGATGGCCGTTGACCAGGCTGGCGACCAGCCACACGACCAGTGTCGTGGTCAGTATCCAGGCGAAGAAGAAATGGACAACGCGGGCGGTGCCGAGGTCATAATAAGAGGGGATCGTCGCCCAGGACGGGAAGGCGCGGGACGTCTCCCGACCCGCCGGCCCCGACCAGCCGAGCACACCGGTTGTGTCGAAGCGTTTGCCGAAGATTTCGGTGTAGCCGCGCGGGCCGTTTGCGGTGTTCTCGGCGCCAATGGCGAAGACGGTGTTGTTGTACGCAAATCCCGACTCCTTGCCGATATAGAGCTGTGGGCGGGCGTTGAAGATCTGCAGGCCGGAAAGCAGCATGAAGAACAGCGAGATGGCCCAGAGCCAGTGCGTCAGCCGCGTCCAGCGCGACTGCCGGTAGATCAGCGTCGCATCCTTCGGGAGGGCAGTATCTGGCCCGACGGTGGAGTGGCTCCTGGCAACCGATTCCATTCTTTCGCGTCCTCCCGGCCTTTCCGATCGTTCTCCTCCCAATACGTTGCCAGCCAAAGCGATGTTTCATCCGATCACGGAATTATTACGAGCTGCCCGATACTACCGGCTCCCGAGACTGACGGCGAGGTTGACCGCGGCGGCGACGATCACTGTATTGAAAAAGAACGACAGGATCGAATGCAAAAGCACGATGTGACGCATTTGCGTGGTCGAGACCGCGGTATCGGAGGTCTGCGAGGTCATCCCGACGGTGGTCGAGAAGTAGAGGAAGTCCCAGCCGTCCGGCCGTTCCTTACCGGCAAATACGAGACCGCCGACCGGCTTTTTCTGTTTCGCTTTGCTGCCGGGGTTGGTCTCTTCATCGTTGACCCAGTAAACATGCGCGTAGTGCAGCGCTGTCATGGCGTGGATGGTGAACCAGCCGAGCGGGATCGACAGCAGCGCGAAGGTGAGTTCGACGGGGTGCGCGCTGCCCTCCCGATTGATCAATTGGAACAGCGAGATGATGGCGACGGTGACGACAATCAGCGTCACCGCAAAGATGACCAGCACCGGCTGGTCGGTGGCCCGCGCGTTCTTGCTCAGATAGCGGCCGGTGAGCAGCGGCATCTGGGCGACGACGATGACGGTGTAGGCGGCGAAAAACGCATTGGCGCCGATCGAAAGGGCCAGCGGAGTGCGCAAGACCAGCGCGATCGCCAGTGCCACTACACCGATGCAGGCCGACACCGCGAACTGCATGTGGCGGTGCAGTGGTTTCTTCAGGGGCAACTCGGTCGTCATGGCCCGGCCTCTGATGGCGGTCCGTCTTCTACGGTGCCGAGCGTCCTTTCGGACGCGAAAGGACACTGTAACACTTTTGAAATCTGCGCATGATCCTTTCCGAACCGAAGGTGGCGAAGCAAAAAATCGATTCCGATTTGCGGCGTGCGTTAGAAAACCCCGCCGATCCCAATGCCGCCGCTGATGTCCGGCGGAGGTGCAACCGGGCGCGAGGATTGCTGCTGCGACCTTGCGGCTTTTCGGTTGCCCGCCCCCTTGCGCGCCGGAGCCGCCTCTGATGCCACCTTCGCCGGCTTGATCTTCCGCACGACCACCGGATCCTTGCAAACCCGCCCGGAGTGCAGGAACAGGTCACTCAGGAGTTCAACCGTAGGCTCGGTCGCGGATGCGGTTCTCGCGGTGTTTTTGTAGTAGTTGGCGAGCGCGCGCACGGAGCCCTTGCCCCAACTTCCGTCCACTGTCATCCGATAGCAGCCCAAACGTCGCAATTCGGTCTGGATACTGCGCGCGAGATCGGTCGCTTTTTGGGAATCCGTTTCAGTCGCCGAAGTACCGACGATCAGCGCTTCAAGTCCGGAGACGATGCTCTGCCTGGCCCCCTCGAGGCTGGCGACCTGCGTGCCGGCGGGCTTGGCCGCAGCGTCGGGTAAGGGCGAAACCTCGACCGAACGCAATGTCTGGCCAACGATCAGCACGGCCGTCTGCAGGTCGTTGGAAGCGAGCTCGACCTTCAACCTCTCCTTGGCGGCAGGATCGGCCAGGATGCGCGACAGGCTGGCGCTGAGCTGGGCCGGGTCGAGCACTTGCTGCTCGGTGAAGTAAAACTGCTCGCGAAGGTTCGACTGATCCCACGGAACCTGACGCCCGATGGTGATTGCCTCGGTCTCGTTGCGCACCCGGATCATCATATCCGAAATGCTGAGCCCGGGAATCTCGACGTTCTTCAACAATGCCGTGGTGAAGGGGCTGTTGTCGCCCGAGCCGTCGACAGCAACGTTGCCAGGCTGTGTTGCAAAGGCAATGAACGTGTTTTCACCGACTTCGATCTGCGCGAGGCCGTCCATGGCGCTGGGGCCTTTGCCCATCGGGTTGTTACGACAGGCATCAAGAAACACGAAGGTCTGCCTTTCACGGCTGGCAAATCTCGAAATCACATCGTTGAGCTTGACCGCGCCCGCGATCAACTCCTGCAGGTTCTCGGCGCTGGGCGTATCGACCGGCAGAAGATAGTTCTCTCCCCCGAGTTGCACGCCGTGGCCAGCGTAGAAGATGAGGACAGCACTGGCGCCTGCCAACTTGCCCTCGGCTTGTTCAAAAAGCTTGGTGAACCCGTCGGACGACAGGTTGGTTGCCGTTAGCACATCGAATTTCAGCCTCTTCAGGCTTTCAGACAATCTGGCTGCGTCGTTTGCAGCGTTGGCCAGATGCGGGAGATGGGCGCTCCGGTAGTCGGAGTTGCCGATGACGATCGCGAGCCGCTTGCTTGGCTGTGGCGACTGGCCTTCCCCGACCGCGGCTTGAGCGCCGAGGGATCCGAAAAGTGAAATCAGCAGGACCGCAGCAATGCGCAGGAGGGGACGGTAGCTCATGGCAAGGGCTCGTTTCGGCGCGTGAAATCTTCAGGTCGCCGAAGTGTCCGCCCGACTGACACCGTTGCGCTCATGCGCCGGAAATCGTTTCTCCGAAGACCGCCGCAATTTTTACACCAGAACCCATATCAAAGAAAGCGTAAGGCGCGACCCGCCTTCGATCTGGCCGAGCTCAGTTTCCCTAGAGATGCCGTGGGGTCCAGCCGGACGATCGCCGCCGCAACCACGGTCCGCCCGAAAGCCAGTGGTCCCCACGAAATCATATCCACGCTAGAAATAATTTGTTACGCTCCTACCAGCGCTGCCGTAGTGTTGCACTTGCATCTACTGCAGTCAGGAATGTTTTTCATAGTTCAACCGTGCATTGCATGTCCTGATATTTAAGCCAGACGACACAAGTTGCGGGGGAAGGGGACAATGAAAGGCAAGAGTTGGCGTTTGCGCCTGTGCACGAGTTCAATTTCGATTGGTGCTGCATTGGTTTTCCTGCCTTCGAAGGCAAACGCCTGTATCGAGGACGGTAGTGAGGGCACCCTGCTGCCGGGCTGCTATGTCGGCGTGACCGTCAATAGCGCGATCGTCGACACGTCTCTGGATGCTCTTCTCAAATTGTCTGACGACATCATCCAGGCGGGTGTCGACCCCGCAAACGCAGCTTTGCCGGCCCAGTCTTCACCGTTCGGCGTCTTCGCTTCCGGCCAATTAGCCCACACGGAGCATGACGGCTTCATCGTTTCGAACGATTTGCGCGTCTTTGACGGATCGAGTTTCGACGTCGATGAATTTTCTGCTGCCGTCAGTGTCGACTTCAATGCGGCAAAGCATTTCGGGTTCGACAGCAAGCATGGTTTGAACCTGGGGCTGTTCGGCGGTTATGCCTCGGCTGACGTCAATGCCGACGATTTCGGAGTCGGAGACGCGACCAACAGAAGCGGCATGTTCGGCGGCTATGGGCTTTATCGTCACGGCACCAGCTATGCTCTTGTGGCCGCTTCGGCGTTCCTGGGCAACACGGACGTCGAGGAAAATGACGGCAGCTACGACACGCAAGGCTATGCGATAACAGGGTCGATCGGCCGCATCTTCAACTTGACCGATCGCGTGCGTTTCGATCTTCGCGGCGGGCTGTTGGGTGTTACCTTTACCGGCGACGCATACACGGATGACTCCGGCGCTGAATTTGGAAAGAGCCGTTTATCGTTTGGCGCGATCAAGTTCGACCCTGGGGTTTACGCGGATTATCAGCTCGGAAACGGCATGGTCATCAGCCCCTATGCGCGCGCGGATCTGCAGCAGCGTTTCGGCTATTCGAACACGGCAAGCGTTTCTGGTCTGAAGAGCAATTTCGAGGATGCGGACTTCTCGGTGGCGCTGTCCTCCGGCTTCAATCTGAAGATGTCTTCATCGACAACCGTCAGCACTGAAATTCGCGGCAAATGGTCCGAGGACAGTTCAACCGTCAGCGGCAAGCTGGGCCTCAAGATCGCGTTCTAATCCGGTGCGGCGGATTTCAGCGCCCGCCGCAAGATGCGGTCGAGCTCGCCGAGAAACCGCGAGCGGTCCTGTGGCGCGAAACTGGCGTTGTAGCCCTTGCTTTCGCCGGTCTCGCGCAGATGCTGCTTGAGGTCGCGCATCGCCACCGCCATGCCGATCGTTTCCGGCGTGAACGGGCGCCCGGTCGGCCCCAGCACATGGGCGCCGAGCGCCACCGTGCGGGCGGCAAGCGGGATGTCTGATGTCACGACGATGTCGTTGGGTTTGGCATTGTCGACGATCCAGTCGTCCGCCGCGTCGGCGCCCTTGGACACGACGACGTTGCGGATCATCGGATCGCGCGACGGGCGCAGGCCGCCATTGGAGACGAAGGTGACGACGACGCCATGGCGTTCGGCGACTTTCTCGACCTCGGCCTTTACCGGGCAGGCATCGGCGTCGACGTAAATGGCGGGTGCGGGCATGGTTCGTTCCAAGGCGTATGAAGCCGGGCGATTTCGCCAAGCTCTGTCGATGATATTTGAGCGGTCAAAGGTCGGTGCTGCCCCTCATCCGCCTGCCGGCACCTTCTCCCCGTATAGTGACGGGGCGAAGGGGCTGGCCGCAACCTCGGCACGCTTTCTGCCACGCTGGAGATTGGCGAAATCCCTTTGCGAAGGCGTCTTTCTCCCCGTCACTATACGGGGAGAAATGCCCGGCAGGGCAATGAGGGGCAGCGCAAACCTAAAGCGATTGCCATGCTTCTTCGCGGTCCAAGTCGCGATTTCTCAATAAACCACCACGCTCCGGATGCTCTTGCCCTCGTGCATCAGGTCAAAACCCTTGTTGATGTCCTCCAGCTTCAGGGTGTGGGTGATCATCGGGTCGATCTCGATCTTGCCGTCCATGTACCAGTCGACGATCTTCGGCACGTCGGTGCGGCCGCGCGCGCCGCCAAAGGCGGTGCCCATCCAGGTGCGTCCGGTGACGAGCTGGAACGGCCGCGTCGAGATCTCCTGGCCGGCGCCGGCAACGCCGATGACGACCGACTTGCCCCAGCCGCGATGCGATGCCTCAAGCGCCTGCCGCATCACCTTGGTGCTGCCCGTGCAGTCGAACGTATAGTCGGCGCCGCCGATCTGGTCGGCGCCGCGCTTGGTCATGTTGACGAGATAGGGCACGATGTCGCCGTCGATCTCCTTCGGATTGACGAAATGCGTCATGCCGAATTTCTCGCCCCATTCCTTCTTGTCGTTGTTCAGGTCGACGCCGATGATCATGTCGGCGCCGGCGAGGCGCAGCCCCTGTATGACGTTGAGGCCGATGCCGCCGAGACCGAAGACGGCGGCCGTGGCGCCGATCTCGACCTTGGCCGTGTTGATCACCGCGCCGATGCCGGTGGTGACGCCGCAGCCGATGTAGCAGATCTTGTCGAAGGGGGCGTCGGGATTGACCTTGGCCACCGCAATCTCGGGCAGCACGGTGAAGTTGGAGAAGGTCGAGCAGCCCATATAGTGGAAGATCTTGTCCTTGCCGATCGAGAAGCGCGACGAGCCGTCCGGCATCAGGCCTTGCCCCTGCGTGGCGCGGATCGCGGTGCACAGATTGGTCTTTCTGGACAGGCAGGACGGGCATTGCCGGCATTCCGGCGTGTAGAGCGGGATGACGTGGTCGCCCTTCTTGACCGAGGTGACGCCCTTGCCGATATCGACGACGATTCCTGCACCCTCATGGCCGAGGATCGCCGGAAAGATGCCTTCGGGATCGGCGCCCGACAGCGTGAATTCGTCGGTGTGGCAGATGCCGGTCGCCTTGATTTCGACCAGCACCTCGCCGTCGCGCGGTCCGTCGAGGTCGACCTCCAGGATTTCCAGCGGCTTTCCGGCGGCGGAAGCGACAGCGGCACGGGTTTTCATCGGGGCTCTCCTCTCAGGGGCAAGTCTGCAATCGGGGCCGAGCATTAGCGTATCTGCAGGTTCTGGACTATGGGACGAATTGACAGTTCGTTGCCGGGTTTTGGCGCCGGACGACTTGCGCCCGGGGATATGCGCCAACTTGCCTTGACCGGCCGGGCGAAGCCCATAAAAGAAAGGCAGCCGAGGGAACGCAACCCGCATGTTCACAAAAATCCTGGTCGCCAATCGTGGCGAGATCGCCTGCCGCGTCATCAAGACGGCGCGCAAGATGGGCATTGCCACCGTGGCGGTCTATTCGGATGCCGATCGCGACGCCGTGCATGTCGAGATGGCCGACGAGGCTGTGCATATCGGGCCTTCGCCGGCCGCTGAGAGCTATCTGGTGCCGGAGAGGATCATCGCTGCCTGCAAGGCGACAGGTGCTGAAGCCGTGCATCCCGGCTACGGGTTTTTGTCCGAACGCGCATCCTTCTGCGAGGCGCTGGAGAAAGAAGGCATCGTCTTCATCGGCCCGAAACCCAGAGCGATCAGGGCGATGGGCGACAAGATCGAGTCGAAGAAATTCGCCAATGCAGCCAAAGTCAGCACGGTGCCGGGCTGGCTCGGAGTCATCGAGAATGCTGGTCATGCCGAGAAAATAGCCGGCGAGATCGGCTATCCCGTGATGATCAAAGCCTCGGCCGGCGGCGGCGGCAAGGGCATGCGCATCGCCTGGAGCAAGGCCGAGGTGCGCGACGGGTTCGACCGGGCGCGGTCGGAGGCCAAAAGCTCGTTCGGCGACGACCGCGTCTTCATCGAGAAATTCGTGGTCGATCCGCGCCATATCGAGATCCAGGTGCTGGCCGACGCGCATGGCAACGCGCTTTATCTTGGCGAGCGCGAATGCTCGATCCAGCGCCGCAACCAGAAGATCGTCGAAGAGGCGCCTTCGCCCTTCCTCGACGCCAAGACCCGGAAAGCCATGGGCGAGCAGTCGGTGGCGCTGGCGAAGGCGGTCGATTATGAGAGCGCCGGCACGGTGGAGTTCATCGTCGACAGCCAAAAGAACTTCTATTTCCTTGAAATGAATACGCGATTGCAGGTCGAGCACCCGGTGACCGAGCTCGTCACCGGCATCGATCTGGTCGAGCAGATGATCCGCGTAGCGGCCGGCGAAAAGCTCGCTATCAAGCAAAGCGACGTCAAGCTGAACGGCTGGGCGGTGGAAAGCCGGCTCTACGCCGAGGACCCGTATCGCAATTTCCTGCCGTCGATCGGCCGGCTGACGAGATACCGGCCACCGGAAGAGGGACGGTTCGGCGAAATCGTCGTCCGCAACGATACCGGCGTCACCGAAGGTTCGGAAATCTCGATGTTCTATGATCCGATGGTCGCCAAGCTGTGCACCTGGGCGCCTACTCGGATCGCTGCCATCGACGCCATGTCCGTGGCGCTCGACAGCTTCGTCGTCGACGGCATCGAGCATAACATGCCGTTCCTGGCGGCGCTGATGCAGCATCCGCGCTGGCGGGAAGGGCGGATATCGACCGCCTTCATATCAGAGGAATATCCTGATGGCTTTGCGCCGATCGTGCCTGATAGCGAGGAGAAGGCGGTGCTGGCAGCGATCGCCACCGCGGTCGAACTGCTGCGCCGCGATCGGCTCGACCGGCTGGGCGGGCGGCTGGCGCCGCATTCGGGTGTCCTGAAAGGCGACTGGGTGGTCAAGATCGGCAAGGATTACCTTTCGGCCGCGGTTACCGAAGGCATGATCTCCATTCCGATGGAGCTCGGTCTGTCGATCGATGGCGGCAAGGCGCTGACGGTCACGTCCGACTGGCGTCCGGGCGATCTCATCTGGCGCGGCACGGTCGGCGACCGAAGGATCGCGGCGCAGATCAGGCCGGCACCGAATGGGCTTCGCATCGCCTGGAAAGGCATGTCGGTGACCGCACGCGCCATGCTGCCGCGCATCGCTGAGCTCGAAAGGCTGATGCCGGAAAAAGTGGCGCCGGACACGTCGAAGATGCTGCTCTGCCCGATGCCCGGCCTCGTCGTGTCGATCGCCGTTGCCGAAGGGCAGGAGGTCAAGACCGGCGAGACGCTGGCGGTGGTCGAGGCGATGAAGATGGAAAACGTGCTGCGCGCCGAGCGCGATCTCACCGTTTCGAAACTCAGGGCAAAACCGGGCGACAGTCTCGCCGTCGACGCGGTGATCATGGAATTCGCGTGAGGCTGAAAACAAAAATACGGCCTCGGCGGCGGATCATTGGCGCAACATAACTGCCGTCACTTGTCAAGTTGAGCCACTGGCAGCTACAAGGCAATCGCCTTAGGTTTGCGCTGCCCCTCATTGCCCTGCCGGGCATTTCTCCCCGTATAGGGACGGGGAGAAAGCTGCCTTTCAAAGGATTTCGCCAATCACCAGCGTTTGCAGAATGGGTGCCAAGGTTGCGACCAGCCCCTTCGCCCCTTCACTATACGGGGAGAAGGTGTCGGCCGGCGGATGAGGGACGGCGCCACAATTGCCCGGTCGAGCGCCCGCTCTCGCTGGACTCGCATCGTCCGGTGCCGGACAATACGTCTTCATCGACTGAGTCCTTTCAAGCGGCGCTAAAAACCATGGCGAATGAGACACTTCCACGCGATCCCTTGCGACGCGAGGCCTTTGTGAAGGCATCGCGGCCGGAAGTGCCGGCGCGGCCGTTCATTCACCTGCGCGTGCATTCGGCCTATTCGCTGCTCGAAGGCGCATTGCAGCTCGGCACGGTCGTCGGCCATGCGGTGAGGGATGACGCCCCGGCCATTGCCGTCACCGACACCAACAATCTGTTCGGCGCGCTCGAATTCGCGCAGAAGGCGGTGAAGGAGGGCATCCAGCCGATCATCGGCTGCCAGACCGCTCTCGCCTTTTCCGGTGAAGCCAGCGACAGCCAGCGCGACCGCAGGCGGCAAGGCCCGGAGATGCGGCCGGTGGTTTTGATCGCGGCGACCGAGCCCGGCTACAGCAATCTGGTCAGGCTGGTCAGTCGGGTCTATTTGGAAACGCCGCCCGGCGAGGCCGTGCATCTGACGAGCGAGATGCTGCACGGCCATTGCGACGGCCTGATCTGCCTCAGCGGCGGGCCGCGCGGCCCGATCGGCTATGCCTTGAAAGAGGATCGCCGCGATCTCGCCGAGACGCGGCTTTTGGCGCTCAAGGCGATGTTCGGCGACCGGCTCTATGTCGAGCTGGAACGGGTTTCCGGTTATGACCGGGCAATCGAGAAATCGTCAGTCGACCTCGCATATACCAATGACTTGCCGCTGGTCGCCACCAACGAGGCGTTTTTCTCCTCGCGCGACGACTATGAGGCGCATGACGCGCTGATCGCCATCGCCGAAGGTTCGGTCGTCGCGGTCGACAATCGCCGCCGCCTTTCGCCCGACAATTTTCTAAGAAGCCAGGCTGACATGGCGAGGCTGTTCGCCGATCTGCCGGAAGCGATCGACAACACCGTCGAGATCGCGTTGCGCTGCTCCTATTATCCCAAGACCCGCAACCCGATCCTGCCGCGCTTTGCCGGCGGTGACGTCGCCGACGCCGATGCGGCGGTGAAGGCGGAGGCGCAGGAGCTTGCCAGACAAGCGCATGAAGGGCTGGAGGCGCGGCTCGCTGCGCACGGCCTGGCCCCTGGCTACACGGTCGAACAATATCGCGAAAGGCTGGATTTCGAGCTCGGCGTCATCGAGAAGATGAAATATCCCGGCTATTTCCTGATCGTCGCCGACTTCATCAAATGGGCGAAGGCGCAAGGCATTCCGGTCGGGCCGGGCCGCGGTTCGGGCGCCGGCTCGCTGGTCGCGTATTCGACGACCATCACCGACATCGATCCGCTGCGCTTCTCGCTGCTGTTCGAGCGCTTCCTCAATCCAGACCGCGTGTCGATGCCCGACTTCGACATCGATTTCTGCCAGGACCGGCGCGAGGAGGTCATCCGCTACGTCCAGCAGAAATACGGGCGCGACCAGGTCGGCCAGATCATCACCTTCGGCACGCTGCAGGCCCGTGCAGTGCTGCGCGATGTCGGCCGCGTGCTGCAGATGCCCTATGGCCAGGTCGACAAGCTCTCTAAGATGGTGCCGTCGAACCCGGCCAATCCGGTCAAGCTCGCCGACGCCATCGCCAACGAGCCGCGCTTTGCCGAAGAGGCCGAGCGGGAGCCGATCGTCCAGACGCTGCTCGAGATGGCGCAGAAGCTGGAAGGGCTCTACCGTCACGCCTCGACGCACGCCGCCGGCATCGTCATCGGCGACCGGCCGCTGTGGGAGCTGGTGCCGATGTACCGCGACCCGCGCTCCGACATGCCGGTCACCCAGTTCAACATGAAGTATGTCGAGCAGGCCGGGCTGGTGAAGTTCGACTTCCTCGGCCTGAAGACGCTGACGGTGCTGGAGACCGCGGTCAAGCTGATCCGCCGCCGCGGCATCGAGATCGATCTCGCCCACATTCCGCTCGACGACCCCGACACCTACGCCATGTTGTCGCGCGGCGAAGTGGTCGGCGTGTTCCAGGTGGAAAGTGCCGGCATGCGCAAGGCGCTGATCGGTATGCGGCCCGACTGCATCGAGGACATCATCGCGCTGGTCGCGCTTTACCGACCGGGACCGATGGAGAACATCCCGACCTACAACGCCAGAAAGCATGGCGAGGAGGAGATGGCGTCGATCCATCCGAAAATCGACCACCTGGTGAAGGAGACGCAAGGCGTCATCGTCTACCAGGAACAGGTGATGCAGATCGCGCAGGAGCTTGCCGGCTATTCGCTGGGCGAAGCCGATTTGCTGCGCCGCGCCATGGGCAAGAAGATCCGCGCCGAGATGGACAAGCAGCGCGAACGCTTCGTTTCGGGCGCGGTCGAGCGCGGCGTCGGCAAGCCGCAAGCCGACTTCATTTTCGACCTGCTGGCAAAGTTCGCCGACTACGGTTTCAACAAGTCGCATGCCGCAGCCTATGCGGTCGTCTCCTACCAGACGGCCTATCTGAAGGCGCACTACCCGGTCGAGTTCCTGGCCGCGTCGATGACGCTCGACATGGGCAACACCGACAAGCTCGCCGATTTCCGCCAGGATGCGCTGCGCCTCGGCATCGATGTCGTGGCGCCGTCGGTAATGACCAGCTTCCGCGCCTTTGAGGTCGGCGAGAACCGAATCTTCTATTCGCTGGCCGCGCTCAAGGGCGTCGGCGACGCGGCGGTCGAGCACATCGTCGCCATGCGCGGCGAAAAACCGTTCAAGAGCCTCGCCGATTTCTGCGAAAGGGTCGATCCGAAGATCGTCGGCAAGCGCGTCTTCGAAAGCCTGATCATGGCCGGCGCGCTCGACTGCTTCGGCCACGACCGCGCCGCGATGATGGCGGGCGTCGAGCGGATGATGGGGCTGGCGTCGCTGGCGCAGCAGAATGCAATGTCGGGCCAGCACGACATTTTCGGCGCCTCGCTCGGCGCGCAGTCGCAGGCGCTCAACCTGCCGGCGACCGACCCGTGGCTCGCCGCCGACCGCCTGCACCGTGAATTCCAGGTGGTCGGCTTCTATCTCTCTGCCCATCCGCTGGACGAATACAAGGCGGCGCTGCAGAAGATGCGGGTGCAGAACTGGGCCGAATTCTCGGCCGCCGTCAAGCGCGGTGCCGCCGCCGGGCGGCTTGCCGGCACCGTCACCGCCAAGCAGGAGCGCAAGACGCGCACCGGCAACAAGATGGGCGTCGTGCAGTTCTCCGACACGTCGGGCCAGTATGAGGCGGTGCTGTTTTCCGAAGGGTTGGCGCAGTATCGCGACCTGCTTGAGCCCGGCCGTTCGGTGGTGATCACCGTTTCGGCCGAGGACAGGCCAGAAGGCGTCAATCTGCGCATCCAGACCGTGCAGTCTCTGGAGGACGAGGCAAGTCGCATCCAAAAAGCCTTGCGCATCTTTGTCAGAGATGACCGACCGGCGTCGGCGATTCAATCGCAGCTTACCCAACGCGGCGACAGTCAGGTGAGCATTATCGTCATCAAGGAAGAGGCGCAGGGCGAGGTCGAGATCGAACTGCCCAGCCGTTACCGCGTCTCGCCGCAGATCGCGTCGGCCATGCGCGCGGTGCCGGGCGTGGTGGAAGTGGAACTGGTGTGAGCTAACGACCGTATTCTGCCAGCCCGGTCGCATTGCCCGGTGACGATGCCGCTGGTATTGTGAGCTCGGCGGCCTGGGTCTTTCGGCGGCCGGGGGGAGTGGGTCATGGACGAGCGGGATGCCGCTGCCGAACTCCAGAAAATGGTCAATGGGTTCCAGGTATCTCAGGCGATATGCGTCGCCGCCACGCTGGGCATCGCAGATCATCTCAAGGACGGAAAACGCACCAGCGGCGAACTGGCCGCGCTGACCAACACCCATCCGCAGGCGCTCTACCGGCTGTTGCGCGCGCTTGCGTCGGTCGGCGTGTTCCATGAAGCGGAAGACCGATCCTTCTCGCTGACCCCGGTTGGCGGCGCGTTGCGATCCGACGCTCAGCATTCGGTCGCGCCGTGGGCAATTCTAGCCGGACGGCCGTATTTCCGTCGGGCATGGAGCGATCTGCTGCACAGTGTCGGCACCGGCGAAAACGCCTTTCGCCACGCTTATGGCAAGGGCGTTTGGGAATACCGGGCGGAGCATCCGGAAGAGTCCGTCATCTTCGACCGGGCGATGACGGCCATGTCGCGTGGCGTCGCCGCCGCGGTGATCGCGGCCTATGACTTCCGGCCGTTCTCTGTCGTCATGGATGTCGCGGGCGGGCAGGGCGCGCTGCTTGCCGAAATCCTCCGCCGCAGTCCCGGCCAGCGCGGCATTCTTTTCGATCAGCCGCAGGTCGTGGCGAAGGCCGGCCCGGTCTTTGACGCCGCGGGCGTGGCCGATCGATGCGACATCGTCGCCGGCGATTTCTTCGTCTCGGTGCCGGAGGGCGCCGATGCCATTGTGCTTAAATGGATCCTGCATGACTGGGACGACGACACAAACATCCGGATCCTGAAAACCTGCCGCCGGGCGATGCGCCCAGAAGGCAAACTGCTGGTGCTTGAGAGCATTCTGGCGCCACCCAACGAAGGCGCCAGCGCAAAATTCGGCGATTTGAACATGCTGATCATGCCGGGCGGGCAGGAGCGCACGGCCGAAGAATTCAGGTTGCTGCTTGCGGCGTCGGATTTCCAGGTCGCGAATATTGTTGAAGCCGGACCTCGCATCAGCGTCATCGAGGCGGAACCGGTCTGATTGCTTTCCGGGGTCTGAAACTACCCGACGAAGGCAACTGAAATGCGAGACTAGAGCGCGGTTTTGGTGGAACCAAAACCGCGCTCTAGCTCTTTGCTTTAACGCATTTTGTCGGACGCCAAACGAAGACGTTTGGCTGCAAAATGCTACGACGCTGCCACTTCCGCTGGTTTGGTCGCTTTTTTCTGCAGATTGAGCAGATTGCCCATCAGGATCAGCAAGGCGCCGCCGGCGGTGAAAGCGTCGATCTGCTCCTGATACAGCAGCCAGCCGATCAGCGCCGACAGCGGCACGCGCAAAAAGTCCATCGGCGAGATGACGGTCGCGTCGGCATAGGCGAGCGCCCGGGCCATGCAGAAATGCGACGACATGCCGGTGAAGGCGATCAGCAGGAGCCACGGCCACAGTTCGAGCGGCGGGTTGCGCCATTCGTAGAGCGCCGGGACGAGGCCGAGCATCGACTGGATGACCAGCATCCAGAAGATGATGGACACGACGCTGTCCGTCCGCGTCAGCGATTTGACCAGGACCACAGATATACCGAAGCAGACCGCAGCACCCAGCACGACAACATGTCCCGGATCGACGGAGCCGACGCCCGGACGGACGATGATCACCACGCCGATCAGCCCGAGCACGATGGCCGCAAGTCTGGGCCGGCTTAGTCTTTCACCAAGAAAGCCAACCGCCAGAATAGCCGTCCAGATCGGCGTCGTGAATTCGATGGAGATCAGCACGGCCAGCGGGATCAGCGTCAAGGCGTAGAGCCATGCTGCCTGGCCGACAAAATGGACGACATTGCGGGCGATATGGGCCGAGGGGCGTTTGGTGCGCATTGCCGCAAAACCGCCTGATATCATCACCAGCGGCAGGAGGATGAAAAGGCCAATCACCGAGCGCAGCTCCAGCACCTGGAAGACGTTGAGCTCGGCTGTCGTGGCGCGGCCGGCGACCGACATCGTCAGAAACGACGCGATCGACAGCGCCATCCAGAACGCGGCCTTGGGGATCGACGGTGAAGGTGCCATGCACGCTATGTTGCAAGCCGGGACTTTCATCGCAACCGCTAGTCGAAGCATTCGGCTGGGCCAGAGCGGCACGTTGCAAAACGGTCATGCTGAGGGCGGAACCTGCCGTCACGGCGGGCGTTGGTCCAACAGCCAATTCGCTGGAAATATCGTCGTTACGATATCAACGAGGAGAGATCCCATGAAATCATTCGCACGATTTGCACTTGCCGCCTGCCTGGCGGCCGCCGTCGGCGCGGCCCATGCCGACGAGGCCGATTTTCTTCGCTCGTTCGAGGGGAATTTTGCCGGGAAGGGGACCGTCAAGGTAACCACCGATGCGCCGACGATGAACGTCTCATGCCGCTTCAATTCCGACGCGACATCGAGCTCATTGTCGCTGGACGGCACTTGCCGCGGTCTCGTCGTGGTGACGCGCGCCATCAGTGCCGATCTGAAGTCCCGCGGGACGAAGTACACCGGCACCTATGTCGGATCCCGCACCGGGCCGGCGCAGCTCAGCGGCAGGCGTTCGGGCAACGCCATCAATCTCGGCATCCGTTGGGCCAAGGAGGTCAACGGCGATCGCACGGCGCAAATGACCGTCGAGAAGAGCGGCGAGGACGGCATGCGGCTGACCGTTGTCGACGTCGACCCGAAAACCGGCGAGCGGGTGATGACCAGCCGGATCGATTTGCGGCGCATCTGAAGGCCAGCTCTTTTTGAGCATGATCTTTTCCGAACCGGATTCCAGTTCTCGCTTACGCGGACCTTCGGTTCGGGATCATGCATCAGTCTTCGATCGGCTCGGGCGGGTGGGCGTTGCGGCCCTTGCCGAAGGTATAGCCGGTCTCCACCGCCTTGCGGCCGAACTTGTCGCGCAGCGTGTCGATGGCGCCTTCGGCCATTGCGCGTTTGCGCGACTGGACATCGACGAGATCGGGTGGATCGGCCTTTTCGTCATTCGAGAGGTCGCTGACGCCGATGCCGAGCAGCCGATATCTTGTGCCATCCGCTTCCTTGCGCAGCAGCTCGAGCCCAGTCGAAAAAATGCGGTCGGCCAGCCGTGTCGGGTCGCCGAGCTGGCGGTTGCGCGTGCGGGTCTTGAAATCCTGGGTCTTCAGCTTCAGCACGACGGTGCGCCCGGCGATGCCGGATTTCTTCAGCCGCCCCGAGACTTTTTCCGACAGCGCTCGAAGCACCGAAACCAATTCATCCAGGGACGCAATGTCGGTGTCGAAGGTGGTCTCCGCCGAGACGCTTTTCGCGTCCTGGTCGGGATGGACGCGGCGCTCGTCCTCGCCGCGTGAAAGATGGTAGAGCCGGTCGCCCATCACGCCGTAGCGGCGCATCAAGTCGTTGCGCTCCAAGCGCTGCAATTGGCCGATCATCCGGATGCCGTCCCGTTCAAGCGTGGCGGCGAAGGCTTTTCCCACGCCCCAGATCAGCGTCACCGGCTGCTCGGCCAGGAATCCGGTCGCCTCGGCCTCGCCGATTACCGAAAAGCCGCGCGGCTTGCGAAAGTCCGACGCCACCTTGGCCAGGAACTTGCAGTAGGAAAGGCCTGATGAAACGGTTATGCCGATCTCTTTCTCCACGCCGAGCGCGAAGCGCGCCAGCACCACCGCCGGCGGCAAGCCATGCAGGCGCTCGGTGCCGGCAAGGTCCAGAAACGCTTCGTCGATGGAGATCGGCTCGACCAGCGGCGTCAGCGCCTGCATCATGGCGCGCACCTCGCGGCCGACGCGTACATATTTTTCCATGTCCGGCGGGATGACGACCGCTTCCGGACAGGCTTCGAGCGCCTTGAACATCGGCATCGCCGAGCGCACCCCATGGATGCGGGCGATGTAGCAAGCGGTTGAGACGACGCCGCGCTTGCCGCCGCCGATGATCAACGGCCGGTCCTTCAGCGCCGGGTTGTCGCGCTTTTCGACCGCCGCATAAAACGCGTCGCAATCGATATGGGCGAGATGCAGCCGGTAGAGCTCCGGATGACGGGCAAGCCGTGGACTGCCGCAGCGTTCGCAGCGCCGTGCCTCGCTGCGCTGAAAGGTCAGGCAGTCGCGGCAAAAACCGTGATCGGGATTGTTGACAGGAGCCGCCATCGCTGCGAACATAAAGAGAACAAAAGCAATGGTACGTCAGGACGGACGCCACGACAAGGCGGTGGGGCCGGGAGAGAGCTCGTGAATACGACCATAGCGCCGCTGGTGCCCGAGCTTTGGGCGGATTTCGAAGATCTGTTCGGTAAGCAAGGCGCCTGCTACGGCTGTTGGTGCACACATTTCCGGCTGTCGCCGGCAGCGCGCCGCGCCAGCAACCGGGAGCGCAACAAGGACCACATCAAGGCGCGGATCGAGGCTGGGCCGCCACCTGGTCTGCTGGCGTTCGAGGATGGCAAGGCGGTCGGATGGATGCAGATCGGCCCGCGCGCCGACGTGCCCGAATGGAACAATAAGGGCAGGGGGTCGGCGCCGGTCGATCCCGCCGACGCCACGGATCCGGGCGTCTGGGCGATCTCATGCTTCTTCATCCGCGTCAAGGCGCGCGGCAGGGGCGTGACGCACCGGCTGGTCGAAGGCGGGATCGAGTTTGCTCGCCAGAATGGCGCGCGGCTGGTCGAGGCGTGTCCGATCGACCTGTCGAAAGATTCGCGTTCGATCGGGCTGTTCGTCGGCTCGTCGCGGGTCTTCGAGAAAGCCGGCTTCGAGAGGCTGGTCGAGCGCAAGGCCGGCCGGCCGCTGATGCGACTGGTGCTTTGAGCCAGTGGCGCTGTGCTCGCCGCTGCCGCGGCGGTCGCTGGGCGGCGGCGGCCAAACTATCGCGGCCGGCCTGCATAGTCAGACAGTTGACGTCCAGCAGGAATAAATCCGCCTGCGGTCCGTTCCTCCTCGGATTGTTCCATGGAGGCTATCGATGTTCCATTTTTCCCAGACCACTCGCTCGATCCGGTTTGTCTGTCGGCCGGAAGATTATGGCGTCATCGCGCCGCCAGTGGCAGCCAAGACGGTTCTGCCGGACTGGTTTCGCAAATTGCCGGCAGTCGATTCGCAGCAAGCGTCGGCCACCAACAATGGTCTGACCGTCAAGCGCTGCATGCCGTTTCTCGACGCGATGACAACCGGCTGGATCCTGCCGCTCGCGGCGACCGTCCGCCTTGAGATCAAGGACGGCGGCCGAGCCGTCGATGCCGGCTGGGAGTTCGACAGGGTGATGGTGAGCAATCATGGCGCCCATCAGGTCGCCGGCAACCCGAAGGAACCGGCACCCCCATGCAAGTTTCACAATTACTGGTCGATCCGGACCCCGCCGGGCTGGAGTTGTTTGTTCCTGCCGCCGCTCAACAGGCCGGCTCAGCCTTTCGAATGCGTCGCCGGCATCGTCGATACCGATACCTATGCGGCCGACATTCATTTTCCGTTTTTCGCGACCGCGCCCGACGGCCTCTACGTCATCGAAAAGGGCACGCCGCTCGTCCAGGTCATACCGGTTCGCCGCGAAGGTGCGGCACTCAAGGCGGAAATCCGGGCGGAGACCGGAGCCGAGGCGACGGAGCGCGAAACCGTCTACCGCAACACGATTGCGAGCGAAGGCTGGTATCGCAAATGGGCCCGCGCGGCCCGCTAGACTTTTTTCCGGAGAAGAATGCGAAACGGGGCCGCTAGGCCCCGTTTCTTTGTGGATTGCCAAGCGGCCGACTTGTCCACAATGCGAAACGGGGCCAACTGGCCCCCGTTTCTCCGTGAATTGTTAAAGCGGCGGACACAAGTCGAAGCGTGCCGCCGCTTGATCTCCGGCCGACGTTAACGCCGCCAGTAGCGCGACCACCCGCGATCCGAACTGTTCGAGTTCGAATTGGAGGAGCTGTTCGACGATGAGTTCGAATTCGAGTTGCTCGACGAATTGGAGCTGGAATTCGATGAACTGTTGGACGACGAGTTCGAACTCGAATTGCTCGACGAATTGGAGCTCGAATTTGACGAACTGTTGCCCGCGACGATGAAGGAACCGTCGCTTCGGCTGGTCATTGCGGCCGGCGGACGCTCGGTTTGCGATGGCGCCGCGGGATACTCCTTCGCCTGTGCCGCGGTGCTCGCGAGCGCTGCCATTCCTGCGACCAGTGTCGACTTGAGTTTCCAGTGTCTTGTCATGGTAGTTACTCCTTGTTTCAGACTGGACCGGCAGTTGCGGTCCGGCGGAGTAACGGGCGATTGCCGGCTTTATTCCATTCAGAAAAAGCCGGGCCGTCGCAGCTTCACTTCCGGTCCTTCCGACGGACCTCGTCCAGCGCTTGGACTTCCTCCTCGGCTGACATCGGAGCGCCTGCTTCAATCGCCGAAAGATAGGCGTCGATGGCTTCGGTCGACGAGGCCGGGGCATAGCCTCCGGCGTCGCCGGGTGCCACGACCGCGAAGCTGACGCGCCATTCGTCGCCGGAACGGCAGGCAACCGATACCACCGTCGAGCGGTCTTGCGAGTCGACCTCGAATTCGCGGCACAAATCCTGCGCATCGTTACGGAACGTTGCGATTGCCCGGAACCGATCGCTGATCCCGGCGAGCCTGATTTCCTTGCCGGATTCGACCGTTGCAAGGGCTTGGGCCAGGGCCGGCCTGATGACGCCGGCGACCCACAGCCCGCCCTGCGTGCGTTCGTTGGTGCCTGCTGCCCAATACCCGGCGAGCCCGCCGACAACGGCCGCCGCGAGAGAGGCGGCAATCGGCAGCCTCCATTGAGACCTCGATGGCGGTCCCACTATGCGCCCGCCACCGAAGGGCAATACCGATGCTTCCGTCTTCTCGCCGGCGCGCTTGGCCTCGATCATTTGCTCGACGGCCGCGACAAGTTTTTCGGGAACCGGCTCGTCGAGCAGCGGCTTCAGCGCGGCCTGCGCCTGCGCCCTGGTTTCGATGAACATGGCAATCCTGGTAACCAGACGGTCGTCGATTTCCATCGCCTGCTCGATCCTGGCGACCGTGTCCGGATCAAGCTCACCATCGGCGAACCGCATCAGGATCTCGTCCGAAAAAGTCTCTTCATTCATTTGCTAGCCCCTTTTGTGACCGCAGAACGGGTGGGAGCCATGGATATTCCCGTCGCCTCCGCCAGATTCTTCCTCGCCCGGGCCAGCCTGCTCATCACCGTACCGATCGGCACGGCGAGGACTTCCGCGGCTTCCTTGTAGGAAAGCTCTTCGACACAGACCAGAAGCAGCACGTCGCGCTGATCGTCGGCGAGTTCGCCGATGGCTTGCGCCACGCTGTTCAGCGCCAGCCGCGCCTCCATCTCGCGCTCACCGGAAATGCCGGCGATGTCGTGGCGCTCGTCGATATCGTCCTGCGGGCCGGCGACCTTGCGCCTGCGGATGTCATCGATCCACAGATTTCGGAGAATCTTGAACATCCACGCGTCGAAGCGCGTCCCTTGCTCGAAACGCTGCTCGTTGGCGAGCGCCCGTTCGCAGGCTCGCTGAACGAGATCGTCCGCCATATCGCGGGACCGGCAGAGCGCAATCGCGAACCGGCGCAGATTCGGGAGAAAAGCGATAAGCTGGTCTTGGACGCGGTCGGTTTTTTCCGGCATGTTGCTCCAAGTTTTTTTGGAATAAAGCGGCCCCGCGCCCGTTTCCTCGCAAAGCTAGCTTATTGCCGGATAGGTCCGCTAGCCTCGCGATGTTGAAAATCGGCAACGGCCGGAAATCTGAGGGAGATTATGGGCGCCACCTCATGGCTGAGACCAAGAGCCCTGCTGCCTTTCTGGGTAGCCGTCGCGTTAGTGGTCGATCTTCAGGCGCCGAGCGGCCAGCTGGCGCTCGGCGGGTTCGGACCAAAATCGGCGTTCGCCGATGACGATGGTGGTGATGACGGCGGTCAATCCGGCTCGTCGTCTGGTGGGTCGGGAACGGCGCCCGGCCGGTCGACTGGACCGAATCTGTTTCGCACGCTGACCGATCGGTTTCTTCCGCGCCCGCCAAGACGCGGCGGCAGGCGCGCGCAACGGCCCGCCGTCCCTTTGCCGTCTCGGGCGCCGGACCAAATCGTGGCGGCCGGGCTGAGTTCGGCTGAGATCGGTCGGCTTCAGGCAACGGGCTTCACCGTACTGGACCGCGCCGACATTCAGCTTCTGGGGTCGGAGCTGGTCCGGCTGCGCATACCACCCAATATGCCGCTGGAGGCAGCGCGCGATCTGGTCATCAATGCCGCTCCGCAGTCGACGGCAGATTTCGTGCATTACTACCGGCCCGGACAAGATGCCGAATGTGCCGGACCCCACTGCGCCGCCGCGGGCCTGATCGGCTGGCCGGCCGATACCGGCCTTCCTACCGGCTGCGGTGGCAATGTCACGATCGGCCTCATCGACACAGCGATCAATCCCGCGCATGCCACCTTCGCGAAAGGCCGGATCGAAGTCCTTCGCCTGTCGGACGACGGCATTCCCGAGTCGGGCCGCCAGCACGGCACCGCCGTCGCGGCCCTGCTCGTCGGCGGCGCCGACAGCCGCACACCGGGCCTCCTGCCGCACGCCAGGCTCATCGCGGTCGATGCGTTCCACCGGGGCGATCGCCAGGATGACCGCTCCGACGTCTATGATCTTCTTAGCGCACTCGATCTTCTTTCCAAGCGCGGCGTGCAGGTGACGAATATGAGCCTGTCGGGTCCTGCGAATGCTCTTCTCGAGCAGTTTGTCCGAAAACTTTCCGAACGCGGCATGGTGATCGTCGCCGCCGCCGGCAATGGAGGTCCCAAGGCCGGACCTGCCTATCCGGCGGCATACGCGGACGTGATCGCGGTGACGGCGGTGGACCGCATGAAACGCCCCTACAGGCGTGCCGGCCGCGGCGAGCATATCGACCTGGCCGCCCCCGGCGTCGAAGTGTGGACGGCCGCGTCGGTCAGCGGCGCACGGCCGAAGACCGGCACCTCCTTCGCGGCGCCGTTTGTCGCCGCTGCAGCGGCGTTGATGAAATCGGCAAACAGCAACGCCACCGCAGCCGAAATCCATGACGCGCTAGGCAGGTCGGCGGAAGATCTCGGCGCGCCTGGAAAGGACGCCGTCTTCGGCTGGGGCCTGCTCAATGCCCGCGCCGCCTGCGTCGTCACGCCGAAGAAGGCGACGTGAAGCTCCACTGTTGATGCCGGAGGGACAGCGGGGGCGAAGGATCACTACAAATCGGCTTCCAGCGCCAAGGAGGGATTGCACCTCGTCCGTTTCCGCTTACGGTTGCGGTTGGCGTTTTTATCATAAGAATAGCAACGGAGATTCTGCGTGAACCGTGTTTTGCCGGCCGTCTTTGTCCTCGCGCTTAGCGCGCCCGCCTTCGGCCAGACCGTTGACAGCGAGGGTGCGAAGCAGCTCTCCGAAAATCTGTCCCGCTATATCGGCAGTAAGGCGAGCAGTCTCCTGAAGGTTTCGGTGGAAGGCGACGCTTACAAACTCGCTGTCGACGTCAAGCCTGTCGTGGACCTGCTCGCGGCGCAGCATTCCTTCAAGTTCGACTTCAGCCCCTACGCATTGCTCGTCAAGCCGAGCAGCAACGGGACATGGAGCGTCTCGGCGGATGTGTCGCAAAGCGGGTCCTTCGAGTTCAAGGGGCCAGAGGGCCCGCAGAGCATGCAGTTCTCGATTACAGACGGCAAGTTTTCCGGCGTCTACGATCCCGAACTGGCAGCTTTCACCAGCGCCACACACTCGATGGCCGGAATGACGATGAAATCCCGGGACACCATGCAGCGCGCGGAGGTGAGCACCGGCGCCGGTACTGCCACCATGAACGCAACCAAAGCTGCTAATGGCGGCGTGGATTTCACCGCGACGCAGACGGTCGCCGATTTCGCCGAAGCGCTTGATTTTGACGACCCCAAAAGCGGGCTGAAATTCCCGCTTATGATCAAATCGCCAGAGCTGTCGGTGAATGCGACCGGCAAAGGCTTGAGGACAAAGCCGTTTCTCGATCTGCTGGCATTTGCCGTCGCCAATGAAGACGAAGCCAAGCTGAAGGCCAACCAGGCGCAGTTCAAATCGCTTTTGCTCGCCGCGCTGCCGCTGTGGGAGCGGATCGACGGAAGCTACGGGCTCAAGGATATCAGTCTCGAAAGCCCGGTCGGGCATTTCAGTGCGGCGGAGCTGGGCACCAGCTTCGGGTCCGACGGCATCGCCCAGAACGGAGCAATCAACTATACGATCAAGGCCGCAGGATTGACGATCCCTCCGAATCTTGTGCCCGCCTGGGGTACGGCGCTGCTGCCCACCGACATCAATCTGAATTTCGGCGGCGCCAACATCGATCTCGACAGCATGGCGAAAAAGGCGATCGAAGCCTTTGATCTAAACAAGAATCCGCCGCTGCCGGCGGACTTTGGCGATCAGATCAAAGCTGATTTCATGGCCAAGACGCCGAAATTTGTCATCGGCCACAGCACGGTGAAGAACGGCGACATGGAAATCGCGATGGAGGGCGAGATGACGTTCCCCGGCATGAAGCCGGAGGCAAATGTGACGATCGATGTCGCAGGCTACGACAGAATTGTGGAAAGCCTGCAGGCGGCGGCGAAGTCGGAGCCGGAAGCCGCGCAATATGTGCCGGTGGCGCTTGCGATCAAGGGATTCGGCAAGACGCTGCCGGACGGCCGCATCGAATGGGTCGTCAACGGCAAGCCGGACGGTTCGGTCACGGTCAATGGTGTCATGGTGAAGCCGGCCGATCCGGTCGCGAATGATGAAGGCGACGACAGCGAAGAAACGACGCCGTAGGCGTTTTCGCGATCCGATCGTCGCTCATATCGAATGCTCATGGTCGTCGTCGCCAAGCGGCAGCGCCCGCAGCGCCTTGCCGACGGAAGCCGGCGGCGTGCCGGTTTCCTCCGCGAACCGCATGAGCGTCGGCTCGTGGGCGAGGATGAACTGCAGCACGCCGGCCAGGAACCCCGGCTCGCCGGCGGCCTGGCGGATGGAATGCGCCTCGATGCCGGTGACCGCCAGGAAACGGGGCAGAAGTTCCGGATCGGCGGCGACGAAGCCCAACGCCTTCACGGCAATGGTTTCCGCTTCCTCGCGCATTGACGCTGCGTTTGCCATCACTACCTTCTTGCGCGGTGGAATGAGTCTCTTTTTGGCAGTAATCGCAAGCGTCGCCTGCGGCAAGCCATCTAGCTCTGCAATGCGGTGTTCGAGGTGAAATCCGAAGCTTTTCCGGCAGCCGGTTTCCGTTTCGTCAATTATATTGCCGTAGAGTCGAGCAGGGTTTGGTGCGTACCGGCGAGGGCGCATGACGGCAACCTTCGAGCGGAAGGCAGGCCGGGACGGGAATTTGATGCCTAAGAAGGTCATGATCGTCGAGGACAATGAGCTCAACATGAAGCTCTTTCGCGACCTCATCGAAGCGAGCGGTTACGAGACGGTACGCACACGCAACGGCCTGGAAGCGCTGGATCTGGCGCGACTGCACAAGCCGGACCTCATTTTGATGGACATCCAGCTGCCCGAAGTGTCGGGGCTGGAAGTGACCAAATGGCTGAAGGAGGACGACGACCTCCATGTCATACCGGTCATTGCCGTCACCGCATTCGCGATGAAGGGCGATGAGGAGCGTATCCGCCAGGGTGGCTGCGAAGCCTATATTTCCAAGCCGATCTCGGTGCCGCGTTTCATCGAAACCATCAAATCCTACCTGGGCGACGCCTGATGCGCCCTTCCAGCCGAGCCGGAGCTTTATAAGATGACCGCACGGATCCTCGTCGTCGACGACATCCCTGCCAATGTAAGGCTGCTCGAGGTCCGGCTGCTTGCCGAATACTTCGAGGTGCTGACCGCCACCAACGGGCTGGACGCGATCGAGACCTGCGAAAACGGCAAGGTCGACGTCGTGCTGCTCGACGTGATGATGCCTGATATGGACGGGTTCGAGGTCTGCCGGCGGCTGAAGAGCGATCCGGCGACATCGCACATCCCGGTCGTCATGATCACCGCGCTCGACCAGGTTTCGGACCGGGTGCGCGGCCTCGAGGCCGGTGCCGACGATTTTCTGACCAAGCCGGTCAATGATCTGCAATTGATGACGCGCGTCAAAAGCCTGGTCAGGCTGAAGACGTTGACGGACGAGCTGCGCCTGCGCGCCTCGACCACGCGCAATATCGGCATCGAGGAGCTGTTGAGCCGCAACTTCGCATCCGCAGATACGACGCCGAAGGTTCTGCTGATCGACGAGCGCAAATCCTCCTTCGAGCGCGTCCAGAAGATGCTGCGCGGCAGCGCCGACCTCGACATTGCCACCGATCCGCATGCCGGCTTCTTCCAGGCCGCCGAGACGCCCTATGAATGCGTGATGATCTCGACGGCCTTTGTCGATTTCGATCCGCTCAGGCTCTGTTCGCAACTGCGTTCGCTCGATCGCACCCGTTTCGTGCCGATCATCCTTCTGGCGCAGGAGGGTGAGGAGGGGCGCATCATCCGCGGCCTCGAACTCGGCATCAACGACTATCTGATGCGGCCGATCGACCAGCAGGAACTGACCGCTCGGCTGCGCACGCAAGTGCGCCGAAAGCGCTACAACGACCAGCTTCGCGCCAGCGTCACCCAGACCATCGAGATGGCGGTGACCGACGCCCTGACGGGATTGCACAACCGCCGTTACCTCGACAGCCATCTGCAGACGCTGTTCGACCGTGCCGTGGCCCGGCGACGGCCGCTGTCGATGATGATCACCGATCTCGACCGCTTCAAGACCATCAACGACACACATGGCCATGACGGCGGCGACGAGGTGCTGCGCGAATTCGCGCGGCGGCTGCGCAAGAATGTGCGCGGCATCGATCTCGCCTGCCGCTTCGGCGGCGAGGAGTTCGTCGTGGTGATGCCGGATACGGACGGCGCCGTCGCCGAAAAGGTCGCAGAGCGCATTCGCGCCGAAATCGCCCAAATGCCGTTTGCCGTCGGTCATGACGGCAAGACAATCGAGGTTACTGTCAGCGTCGGCGTGTCGTCGGTGCTGAAGGGCGTGGATACGGTTGCCGGGCTGATGAAGCGCGCCGACCTCGCGCTCTACGAAGCCAAGAGCGCCGGCCGCAACCGCGTCGTCGCCAACGCGGCCTAAGGTCCGTTGATATTCAGCTGGCCTGCAAGTGGCAGCGTCCTGCACTTCCGGTAGTGGCTTACCCGAACGCACGCTCCGTTCTGGTTTTCGGGAGCCATTTTCGACTCAGCCTCACCTGAATCTCAACAGACCTCAGTTCAGAGGCAGGCGCCGACGCCTGATTATCCAGTCAGTGCGACAGGGTTACGAATTTACCTTAACGCAAGCGATTCCGCTGGTTTGGTTAAGAAATTGTTGATTTTCACAGGCTGTTGCGCAAATGTGCAGACCAATGACGAAACCGGCGCGAGGGTAAATCGCCGGGTCGATCCGAAGAATACCCCATGATTCAGGTCCGCCGCATCTCCTGGGTCCGTGGGGTCGGCCGGCCGGCGCTGGCACATAGTGGCCTCCTCGTACCGCTGCCAAACGCCGACCGGCCCCCGTTCTCAAAATGACATCAAGACTCTGCGCCAAGCATTGGAAATTTTGGACTTTTCGAAGCCTTGAAAACAAAAACGCCGCCCACAGGGGCGGCGTTTTGGCTTTAAGGCAGGAAACCAGATTTACTTGATTTTGGTTTCCTTGAACTCGACGTGCTTCTTGGCGACCGGATCGTATTTGCGAAACGACAGCTTGTCCGTCTTGGTGCGGCTGTTCTTGCTGGTCACGTAGAAGAAACCGGTGTCGGCGGTCGACAGAAGCTTGATCTTGATGTTTGCGGCTTTGGCCATTGTATCAGTCCGTTATGTTCGTGGAGTTTTGGCCGCTGGAGCACGGGGAAACACCCGGACGCGGGAAACTTGGCGCGACACATAAAGAACGCGCCCGGAAAGTCAACCCCGTGAGGCTGCCTCTTCTTGTGGGAGAAGGTGGATTGGCGCGCAGCGCCAAGACGGTTGAGGGGTGCTGGACGGGAGTGCCGTCAGTGCCAAGCTGGAGCACCCCTCATCCGACCGAACGGAGCCTGTCCTCGGGCTTGCCGGAGGCAAGACCCGTGGGCTCGGCCACCTTCTCCCACACGGGGAGAAGGGAAGGCCGCTTTCCGATTCTATGCATCTTCTTTAATCGGAGCGGCCTTCTTCCAGTCTCCCGTGGTGTTCCACCAGCGGTTCGGGTTGGAGCGGTCGTCCAACCCCTTGGAGCGGCTGGCGAGGATCGGCTGGATGCGGATCACCGGCTCCTGATAGCTGTGGGCCTGGAAGATCGCTTCGACAATGCGGGCCGCCAGCGCCTGGTCGTCGGGCAGCTCGAACGACACTTCCACCGTACCCGGCCGTCGGCGCAATTCCGTCTCGGCGCCGGCGGCAGCGCCTTCGAGCGGCCGGTAGCGCTCGATGCCGTGCGCCGACTGGTAGGCATTGCTGTCGTATTTGCCCATGGTCAGCGGCGCGATCGCGACCACCGCTTCCATGATGCGGTCAACATCGCCGCCCGGTGCTTGAAAGGTCACGAGCAGCAGCAATTCCATCCGCACCGATTTTGTTTCGAACCCGGAGTCGATCATGGTGGCATCCTCAAATTCGTGGCGTGTTGCTGACAATCTATCCAAGTGCTGCTGACACGGTTATGTCAGCAGCCTCGCGCCACATGAGGCATCGATCGGTCTTTCTACAGGATTTTTCGGACCAGCCTGGCGCCGACCAGCGCGATATAGAAGGCGAAGAACATGCCGAGCGCCCAGCCGAAGCCCGAGGGTCCGAAAAGGTCCATGCCGATGCCGATCGCCTGCGGGCCGAGCACCATGCCGACACCGTAGCAGAGCACGAAGGCAGCGTTGGCCGAGGCCAGGTCGTGGCCGGAAAGCTGCGAGCCGAGATGGGCCAGCCCGATCGTGTACATGGCCGCGACCACGCCGCCCCAGACGAACAGAAGCGATGCCATCAGGTGCCAATTCTGCGCGAAGTGCGGCATGAAGATGGTGCCGGCAAGGCCGATGGTTGCACAAGCCAGAAGCAGATAGCGGCGGTCGCTGACACGGTCGCTGATCATGCCGAGCGGGATCTGCAACAGCACGTTGCCGAGGCCGATCATGGTGAGCAGCAGGGCGGCGTTGGCCTCGGAGTAGCCGATGCGATTGCCATAAACCGGGAACAGCGCAAAGCCGCCGGTCTCGACCGCACCGAACACCAGCACCGCGGCGGTCGCCGTCGGCACCAACCAGATGTAGCGCAGGAAGTTGCTGGTTTCGCCATTGGAGACGATGGTCGGGCTCTCGTTGCGTGCCGCCAGAACTGGAATGGCGGCCAGCGTCACCAGCGCCATGATGACGCCGAAGGGCAGGAAGCCGGTGCTGCCGAGATGGGCGAACAGCCACGGACCGGCGGCAAAGCCGAGCGACAGCACGGTGGCGTAGATGCCGAGGACCAGGCCGCGCCGGTGCGGCGGCGCCGATGTGCTGATCCAGAATTCCGACAGGATAAACAGCACCGTCAGCGCGATGTGCAGCAGGACGCGCAGCGGAAACCACATCCAGAAGTCCGGCGCGAAGTGGAAGCCGACAAAGGCCAGCACTCCCGTGGCGATCATGGCGAGCATCGTCCGGGCGACGCCGAACCGCATGGCGAGCGGGGTGGCGAGCGGTGCGCCGACGATCGAGGCGAGTCCGGCGACAGCGGTGTTGAAGCCGATCATCGACGCCGAATGGCCGCGCGTTTCGAGGATGACGCTGAGCAGCGGCATGCCGAGGCCGATGGCGATGCCGACGACGCTGATCGACGAGATCGCCGCGATCATTGGCAGCCAATGTACGCGTTCTTCGACCTCTTGCTGGGTATCGACTGTCATGGGATGTGAATGCTCTACGCTCTACAGAATTTCGCGAACGAAGCGATTGCCGACAAGCCGGTAGAACGGCACGGAACCACCGGGGCGCAGCAGCGGATCATCGAAGAGCCGCTTTTCCAGCTCTTCGAGGATAGCCCTGGTGATGTCGGGAATATCGGCCTGCCTGGCCTTGGCGAGCGGCAGCCAGACCAGTTCTTCCAGCTCGTTGGTCGGACCGCCGTCCGGCAGCTCCACCGCGACATCTTCGCGCCAGGCGCTGAAGAAGCGCGTATCGAAGCGCCGCACCCGGTTTGGCGGCGTGATGGCGCGCGCGATGAAGCGCAGCGCTTCCAGAGAGGGTCTTACGCCGTGCTCGGCAAAACCCTGCCAATCGCGTTTGGTCGTCGCGAAGGCACCTTTCCGGCCGATCAGCAGGCCGGCCTCCTCATAGGTCTCGCGGATCGCCGACAGGGCGATGGCGCGGGCGCGGGCCGGGCTGGTGCGGCCGACGCCGGCGGTCAGCCTCGCCTGTTCCTCAGGGTGCAACGCGGTGGCAACCGGAATCCGGCTGTCGGCCGGATCGGTGCGGCCGCCGGGAAAGACGAATTTCCCCGGCATGAAGGCGTGACGGGTGTGGCGCCGGCCCATCAGCACCAGGAACTCGTCGCCCTTGCGGTCGAGCAGGATCAGCGTCGCGGCGTCGCGCGGGCGTATAGGCTTGGCGTCGAGCGCGATCCGCTCAACCTTGTCGACTTCCGCCTTGGTCATAACGTCCATGCGCACGACCTAGCGGAATCTTCTCCGATGCGAAAGTGGCGTCCAGCCATGCCGATTTGCGTCAGCCTCGGTTTCAAGCCTCGGGATGCGACTCGATCAGGTCTTCTTCCCCGCCGAAGCCATGCATATAGAACGCCCATTGCAGGCCGATGACGGCGCCCTTGACCGGCTGCAGCAAGACGACCGCCAGGAGGATGGTCAGCGGCACCCAGATGGCGATGTGCTGCCAGGTGGACAGGGTGGAGGTCGCTTCGACGCCCATGAAGGCGCCGAGCACGATGTGACCGACGATGACCACCACCAGATAGGCCGGCAGATCGTCGGCGCGGTGGTGGTGAAGCTCCTCGCCGCAATGATCGCATTTATCGACGGTCTTGACGAAGGCGCGAAACAGCTTTCCCTCGCCGCAATGCGGGCAGCGGCCAAGCGCGCCACGCTTGATCGCCGTCCACAGCGGGCGGGCGATCCGGCCCGAGTGATGTTCGCCGCCGAAAACCTGTTGATTCATTTTCAAATCGCTTGGCATTACCGTCTCCTGCCGCGCGAGCCTGGACGCGATTGCGACGCACGGGCGCGGCCTTTGGCCTTGTGAAACGACCGTTTGGAGCCGGGCAGCGGCTTCGGGTCGGTCAGCATCTCGAAACGCATCGCGCCGGCCATAGGCGCCACCTCGATCAGGCGAACCTCGACGCGGTCGGCAAGCTGGTAGCCCTTGCCGGTGCGTTCTCCGAAAAGCGATCGGGCAGTTTCGTCGTATATGTAGTAATCGCCCTCCAGACTTGACACCGGGATGAAACCATCTGCGCCATACTGCGGCAATTGGACAAATAGTCCCGATTTGGTGACGCCCGAAATGCGTGCATCGAAACGATCGTCGACACGCTCGGCGAGATAGGCGGCGATCAGCCGGTCGACCGTGTCGCGCTCGGCAGCCATGGCGCGGCGCTCGGTGGCTGAGATCAGCGCAGAAACTTCTTCCAGCCGCTCCGCCTCATCCTGCGTCAGTCCACCCGCACCGAAGCCGAGCGCGGCAATCAGCCCGCGATGCACGATCAGGTCGGCATATCTGCGGATCGGCGAGGTGAAATGCGCGTAGCGCTTCAGATTGAGGCCGAAATGGCCGATGTTGCTGGGCGAATATTCGGCCTGCATCTGCGTGCGCAGCACCACCTCGTTGACCAGTCCCTCATGGTCGGCGCCGCGGACGCGATCCAGAATCCCGTTGAACTGGTTCGGTCGCATCTGCGCGCCGCGTGCCAGCGACAGGCCAAGCGTCTGCAGGAATTCGCGCAGCGATTCCTGCTTGGCGAGCGAAGGTGCGTCGTGGATGCGGTAGACCAATGCCTGCCGTTTCGCCTCCAGCGTCTCGGCCGCCGCGACATTGGCCTGGATCATGAACTCTTCGATCAGCTTGTGCGCGTCGAGCCGCTCCGGCACGACGACCCGGTCGACAGTGCCGTCCTCCTTGAGCAGGATTTTCCGCTCCGGCAATTCAAGCTCGAGCGGCTGGCGCGTCTCACGGCCGCGCTTCACCACGGCGTAGGCGTCCCACAGCGGCTTCAGCACCGTGTCGAGGATCTGGCCGGTCTTGTCGTCCGGCGTGCCGTCGATCGCGGCCTGCGCTTGGCGATAGGCGAGTTTCGCCGCCGACTTCATCATGATGCGGTGGAACGAATGCCTGAGCATGCGGCCATCGGCCGAGAAAGTCATGCGGACCGCCAGCGCCGGGCGGTCCTGGCCTTCGCGCAGCGAACAAAGGTCGTTGGAGATGCGCTCCGGCAGCATCGGCACGACGCGATCCGGGAAATAGACCGAGTTGCCACGCTTCAGCGCCTCGCGGTCGAGCGCGGTGCCATAGCGCACATAAGCGGCGACATCGGCAATCGCCACGGTAACCACCACGCCGCCGGGGTTCTTCTCGTCCGGATCCGATATGGCGAACACCGCGTCGTCATGGTCCTTGGCGTCGGCCGGATCGATGGTGACCAGCGGCAGCTCGCGCCAGTCCTCGCGGCCGGCCAGCGTCGCCGGTTTGACCGCCTCCGCCTCGGCAATGACGTCTGCCGGGAAAATATGCGGAATGTCATGCGCGTGGATGGCGATCATCGAGACCGCTTTTTCGCTGGTCAGCGAACCGAGCACCGCCAGCACCTTGGCTCTGGGCAGTCCATAGCGGGAGGCCCGCGCCGGCTCGACCTCGACCAGATCGCCATTCTTGGCGCCGTTCTGGAATTCCTTGTCGACGATCAGCTCCGGCTGGCGTCTTTCGACAGGCTCGATGCGGAAGGTGCCGTCCTGCAGCACGCGGAAGACGCCGAGAACGGCCTCGGTGCGCTTCTCGAAGATCTTCATCACCCGCCCGGTATAGGCGGGGCCCGTCGCGTCATCGGTTGGAAAGGTCTTGGCCAGCACACGGTCGCCGACGCCCGGTGTCGGGCCGCCGCCGCGCGACACGCGGATCGCTATGACAGGCGGCTCGCCGTTGCCCACGGCTTCGGTTGGGTGCGCCAGCAGCACGCCGTCGGCGTCGCGGCCAAAGATGTCGAGCACGGCGACATGGGCGAGGGCGCCGACACGGGCGAGCCGTTTGCGCTCCTTGGTCAGCAGGCCTTCGTCCTGCAGGTCGCGCAAAATGTCCTTCAGCCAGATACGGTCCTCGCCGCGCAGCGCAAACGCCTTGGCGATGTCGCGTTTGCCGGAGCGATCGGGGTTTTCGGCGATGTAGCGCAGGATTTCGTCGCGGGACGGGCGGTAGTTGTCTTTGACCTTGGCCCTGGTGTCGGCGGTGCGCAGATCGCCATGACTTCTTCCGGATACCCTGCGCGCCACGATGCACTATCCCTTTTAGTTGGCCACTTTCTTGGCCGCCGGTTTTTGGGCCGCCGGTTTTTTGGCCGCCGCAGGCTTTTTGGCAGGTGCGGCCGCTTTGCGGAAGGGCTTTCTGCCGCCGTTGCCACCCTTGGCTTCCTTCTCGGCAATCAGCGCCACCGCGTCCTCGATTGTCACCGACTGCGGGTCCTTGCCCTTCGGCAGCGTCGCATTGACCTTGCCGAAATTAACATAAGGCCCGTATTTGCCGTCACGCACGACGATCTTGCCGCCGCCTGCGGGATGCTCGCCAAGCTCCTTCAAGGCGGCGGGCGTGCCGCCATTGCGGCCGCCCGGGCCCTTCAACTGCTTCTCGGCGATGACCGACACGGCGCGGTTGAGACCGATCGAGAACACGTCCTCGATGCTGTCGAGATTGGCGTAGGTGCCGTCATGCAGAACGAACGGGCCGTAGCGCCCCAGACCGGCCGAGATCATCTTGCCGGATTCCGGATGCTTGCCGACGTCGCGCGGCAGCGACAGCAGGGCGAGGGCCTTTTCGTGGTCGATCGAATCGACTGTCCAGCCCTTGGGCAGGCTGGAACGCTTGGCTTCCTTGCCGTCGCCGCGCTGGATATAGGGGCCAAAACGACCGCTGCGCAGCGTGATTTCCTCCGCCGTGTAGGGGTCTTTGCCCAGCACCTTGGTGCCGTCCTCGCCATTGCCGTTTTCGCCATTGGGGTTGGCGGCGTCGCCGAGCTGGCGGGTGAAGGAGCATTCGGGATAGTTCGAGCAGCCGACGAAGGCGCCGAACTTGCCGAGCTTCAGCGACAGGTTGCCGGTGCCGCATTTCGGGCAGATGCGCGGATTTGAGCCGTCCTCGCGCGCGGGAAACACCAGCGGCGCCAGTTCCTCGTTGAGCGCGTCGAGCACGTCGGTGACACGCAATTCCTTGATGTCGGCGACGGCGCCCGAGAAATCCTTCCAGAAATCGCGCAGCACATCCTTCCAGGCGAGCTTGCCGTCGGAGATTTCATCGAGTTTTTCCTCGAGCGAGGCGGTAAAATCATATTCGACATAGCGCTCGAAGAAGCTTTCGAGGAAGGCCGACAACAGCCGGCCCTTGGCCTGCGGCAACAGCTTGCGCTTGTCCATGCTGACGTAGTCGCGGTCCTCCAGCGTCTTCAGGATCGCGGTGTAGGTCGACGGCCGGCCGATGCCGAGCTCTTCCAGCTTCTTGATCAGCGAGGCTTCCGAATAGCGCGGCGGCGGTTCGGTGGTGTGCTGGGTGGGGTTGATCGCCTCGCGGTCGAGCTGTTCGCCGGCGCGGATCTCGGGCAGACGGCGGTCTTCCTCGTCTTCCGAATCCTCATCCTTCTGGTCGGTATAGGCGGCAATGAAGCCGTCGAAGCGAATGACCGAACCGACGGCGCGAAGCTCCGCGGTGCGGGCGCCGTTGACCGCCTCGATCTCGGCAGTGGTACGCTCGATCTCGGCCGGCTGCATCTGGCTGGCGATGGCGCGTTTCCACACGATCTCGTAGAGCCGTGCCTGGTCGGCATCGAGATATTGCCTGACCGAAGCGGGCGTGCGCATGAAATCGGTCGGGCGAATCGCTTCGTGCGCTTCCTGGGCGTTCTTGGCCTTGGTCGTGTAGTAGCGCGGCTTTTCAGGCAGGTATTTTGGGCCGAACTCTTTTGCGATCGCGTCGCGCGCGGCTGATATCGCCTCGGGCGCCATCTGCACGCCGTCGGTTCGCATATAGGTGATCAGGCCGGTTGTCTCGCCGCCGATGTCCATGCCTTCATAGAGCCGCTGCGCCACCTGCATGGTGCGGCTTGCCGAAAAACCGAGGCGCGAGGAGGCGGCCTGCTGCAGCGTCGAGGTGGTGAAGGGCGGACCTGGATTGCGCTTGGTCGGCTTGGCTTCGACCGACAGCGCCTTGAAGGTTGCACCTTCCAGCATCGCCTTGATGTCGTCGGCCTGCGCCTTGTTCGAAATGTCGAGCTTTTGCAGCTTCTTGCGGTCGAAGGCGGTCAGCCGCGCTTCGAAATTTTCCTTGCGCGGCGTGCCGAGAATGGCGGCGACTTGCCAGTATTCCTCGCGGATGAAGCGCTCGATCTCCAACTCGCGGTCGCAGACGAGGCGCAATGCCACCGACTGGACGCGGCCGGCGGAACGGGCGCCGGGCAGCTTGCGCCACAGGACGGGCGACAGCGTGAAGCCGACGAGATAGTCGAGCGCGCGGCGAGCGAGATAGGCGTCGACCAGCGGCGCATCGATCTGACGCGGATTGGCCATCGCTTCCAGCACCGACGATTTGGTGATGGCGTTGAAGACGACGCGGCTGACCGGCTTGTCCTTCAGCGCTCGCTTCTGCTTCAGTACTTCCAGGACATGCCAGGAAATGGCTTCGCCTTCGCGATCCGGATCGGTGGCGAGGATCAGGCCGTCGGCGTCCTTGACCGCCTTGGCGATGTCGGCAAGACGTTTGCTCGAGGCAGTGTCGACAGCCCAGGACATGGCAAAATCCTCGTCCGGACGCACCGAGCCATCCTTGGCCGGCAGATCGCGGACGTGACCGAACGAGGCCAGGACCTTGTAGTTCTTTCCGAGGTACTTGTTGATTGTCTTCGCTTTGGCCGGCGATTCGACGACGACGACGTCCATGAGGTCTCATATCAGCTGTGGTGCGGCAGAAGAATTCCGCTGCGCGCGACGAAATCTCGTACAATTGTTGCTCACATGGCCGCGCTTTTGCATTCGGTCAAGGGGAAGCGCCCAAAATGCAGGCCTGCATTGAGCGCGCAACCCAAGGGCGCATCATGTGATATCCGCAATCCCAGATAAGGTGACCAGCTGCCCTATCGTTGGACAAGCCGGCATGAATCCGGGAAAACGGGACAAAATCTTCTGCGGATATAAGAGAAACATCGATCACGCGCCAGCCCCAGCTGAGGGACGCCCGGCATGATGAGACGACGCTGGCGGGCGAGACTGGATAGTGTCCTGAAGGTTCT
>NZ_FUIG01000073.1:0-2621 GCF_900149755.1 Mesorhizobium delmotii
TGCGGATTCCGACGATTTACCGGACGGCATTCCGATCAAAAACCGGACGCGATTCCGAGAATTAACCGGACGCGATTCCGATTAAATACCGGACAGTTTTGAAGCCTGGATAGTGCCTTTGGGTCAGCAACCTGGGCATGCATTTCCTCGACGGTAGAGGAGAGATGCATGCCGAAGAGAAGAAGGCTGACCATGAGACAATTGAGACAACTGCTTCGCCTAAACGCTGACGGCATAAGCGTTCGCGACATTGCCACCATGCTTGGGATTGCCCGCAGTACGGTGCAGGACAACATAGAGCGAGCGACTGCCGCCGGCCTTTCCTGGCCGTTGCCGGCGGAGCTGACTGACGATGTTCTCGAACATCGACTCTTCTCCCGTCAGGGCGTCAAACAAGGGATACGCCGACGCACCGAGCCTGACTGGGGAAGGCTGGCGGTCGAACTAAAGAAGCCGGGCGTGACGCTGTCGATCCTGTGGGAGGAGTATCGGGCCGTTCATCCCGATGGTTACGCTTACAGCAGATTCTGTGATCTCTTTAGAGGCTTCGAGCGGCGGCTGACGCCGACGATGCGCCAGGTGCATGTCGCCGGAGACAAGGTGTTCGTCGACTATTCCGGCAAGAAGCTGCCGATCGTGGACCGCAAGACCGGCGAGATCCGCGAGGCCGAGATCTTTCTCGGGGTGCTCGGCGCGTCGAGCTATACCTTTGCCGAGGCGACATGGAGCCAGACCCTGCCGGACTGGATTGGCTCGCATGTGCGCATGTTCCGCTTCTTTGGCGGCGTCCCGCGCCTGATTGTTCCCGACAACCTGAAGTCCGGTGTGAACCGCGCAAGCTTTTACGATCCGGAGATCAACCGCAGCTTCGGCATGATGGCTTCGCACTACGGTGTCGGCGTTCTGCCGGCGCGACCGAAGCGACCGAAGGATAAAGCCAAGGTCGAAAGTGGAGTCCGTTTCGCGCAGAGCTGCATTCTAGGCCGGCTGCGGAACCAGACCTTCTTTTCCCTGGACGAAGCCAATGCCGCTATCCGGGAGGCTGTCGAGCGGATCAACACCCACGTCATGCGCCGACTGGACCAGTGCCGTCGCGACCTGTTCGAGACGATGGAACGGCCAGCGCTCGCCGCACTACCAGCCGAGGAATACGAGTTCGCCGAGTGGCGGCTGGCGCGGGTATCGACAGACTATCATGTCGAGTTCGAACGCTATTTCTACTCCGTGCCGCACAGCCTCATTCGCCAGCAGGTGGATGTCCGGGCGACGAGCCGAACGATCGAGATCTTCTTCAAGGGCAAGCGCGTCGCTGCCCATCAGCGCCGCTATGGCGGGGCCCGTTTCGGAACCGAGCCGGACCACATGCCCAGTTCGCACCGCCGCTACGCGGAATGGTCGCCGGAGCGCTTCCGGCGCTGGGCTCGTTCGATCGGTCCACAGACCGAGGGGCTCGTCATCGCCATTCTTGCCAGCCGGCCGCATCCGGAACAGGGATTCAGAACATGCCTCGGCGTTCTCAAGCTCTACCAGGCGATCGACACGGCGCAGGCCGAAGCCGTTTCGGCCCGTGCGCTCGAGATCGGCGGCCTGAACTGCAAAAGCATCAGCGCCCTCATCAAATCCCACAAAGCCTCCAGGCACACCGCCGAACCTGCCGCCGTCGGCGAGCACGCCAATCTTCGCGGCCCAGGCTACTTTCATTAAGGAGATAATCAACAAATGCTGACCAATCCCACCATCGACATGCTGCGCGAACTCGGCCTTTCCGGCATGGCAAACGCGTTCCACGAACTGGAGACGCAGCCGGAGGCAAGAGCCCTCACGCATGGCGAATGGCTTGCCATCCTGCTCGAACGGGAGGCGACAACGCGCCGTCAGAAGCGCTTCGAAGCCAGAGCCCGTGCCGCCAGATTACGTCATGACGCCCAGATCGAGAACGCCGATTTCCGGGCAACCCGCGGTCTTGATCGCAATCTCTTCATGAGGCTGGCGACATGCGACTGGATCAGACAGCGCCATAGCCTGCTCCTGATCGGACCAGCCGGCGTCGGGAAGAGCTGGCTGGCCTGCGCGCTCGGCCACAAGGCATGCCGCGAGGATCTCTCGGTCGCGTACCACCGTGTACCGCGCCTCTTCGCCTCGCTCGCCCTTGCCCGCGGAGACGGCCGTTACGCGAAGCTGCTCAAGAGCCTGGCCAAAACGGACTTGCTTATTTTAGACGATTGGGGGCCGGAGAAGCTCAACGACGAACAACGCCGCGATCTCCTGGAAATCGTCGAGGATCGCTACGAGAAGCGTTCCACCATCCTCACAAGTCAAATTCCCGTGGATCACTGGTATGACATGATCGGCAATCCGACCATCGCCGATGCCGTTCTCGACCGCCTTGTTCATAACGCCTATCGCATCGAACTTTCCGGCGAAAGCATGCGCAAACACAAGGTCCTGCCAGTCCCAGACGCAACTGCCGCTTGACCGAAAACGAGTTCGTCGACAAATATCGCAAAAGACCCAGAGGCGCTCAAGCCGTCCGGCTTCGCCTCGGAATCGCGTCCGGTATTCTATCGGAATAGGTGTCCGGTTTCGTCTCGGAATCACTGTCCGGAATCATTGGAATACGC
>NZ_FUIG01000039.1:0-1197 GCF_900149755.1 Mesorhizobium delmotii
CCTATCGATCGATCTCCCCGAACACGATGTCGAGCGAACCGATGATCGCCGAGATATCGGCTCGCATGTGCCCGCGTCGCTGGCCTTCCGTCGTCCTGGCTATAGTCTCAGGCGCCGCTCAGTAGTCCATTCCGCCCATGCCGCCCATACCTCCTGCGCCACCCATAGCGGGCGAAACCTTCTGCGGAATGTCCGCGATCATTGCTTCAGCGGTGATCAGGAGCGCGGCAATCGAGCCGGCATCCTGCAGGGCCGTCCGAACGACCTTGGCGGGGTCGACGATACCGGCCTTGATCATGTCGACATAGACTTCGTTCTGGGCGTCGAAGCCCTGATTGTGATCCTTGCTGTCGGAGAGCTTGCCGACGACGATCGAACCTTCAACGCCGGAATTCTCGGCGATCTGGCGGATCGGCGCTTCAAGTGCTCTCAGCACAATCGAAATACCTGCCGTCATGTCAGCATTCGCGCCAGTAAGCTCAGTCAAAGCTGCCTTGGCGCGCAAAAGCGCAACACCGCCGCCGGCAACGATGCCTTCTTCCACGGCTGCACGAGTGGCGTTCAGCGCATCATCGATGCGGTCCTTCTTTTCCTTGACTTCCGTCTCGGTCGCGCCGCCGACGCGAATGACAGCAACGCCGCCAGCCAGCTTCGCCAGCCGCTCCTGGAGTTTCTCCTTGTCGTAATCCGAGGTCGTTTCCTCGATCTGCAACTTGATCTGCTGGACACGCGCCTGGATCGTGGCCTTCTCGCCGGCGCCGTCGATGATCGTCGTCGTGTCCTTCTCGATCAGCACGCGCTTGGCGCGGCCTAGCATGTCGATGGTGATGTTTTCGAGTTTGATGCCGAGATCCTCGGAAATCATCTGGCCGGCGGTGAGCACGGCAATGTCTTCCAGCATCGCCTTGCGCCGGTCACCGAAGCCTGGCGCCTTGACGGCTGCGACCTTGAGGCCGCCGCGCAGCTTGTTGACGACCAGCGTCGCCAGCGCCTCGCCTTCGACGTCTTCCGAGATGATCAGCAGCGGCTTACCGCTTTGCACCACAGCTTCGAGGATCGGCAGCAACGCCTGCAAATTGCCGAGCTTCTTCTCATGGATGAGAACGTAAGGGTCCTCCAGCTCCGCGCGCATCTTCTCGGCATTGGTGACGAAATAGGGCGAGAGATAGCCACGGTCGAACTGCATGCCCTCGACGA
>NZ_FUIG01000039.1:1207-4968 GCF_900149755.1 Mesorhizobium delmotii
GTCGCCATTGGCGGCGATCGTACCAACCTGGGCGATCTCGTCCGAAGATTTGACTTTCCTGGCCCTGGCTTGAATGTCCTTCACCACGGCAGCCACAGCAAGGTCGATGCCGCGCTTGAGATCCATCGGGTTCATGCCCGCGGCAACGAATTTGGCACCTTCGCGCAGGATGGAAGCGGCCAGCACCGTGGCTGTCGTCGTGCCGTCACCAGCAAGGTCGTTGGTCTTCGAGGCCACTTCGCGCACCATCTGGGCGCCCATGTTCTCGAACTTGTCGGCAAGCTCGATTTCCTTGGCGACGGCGACACCATCCTTGGTGATGCGCGGTGCGCCATAGGCCTTGTCGATGACGACATTGCGGCCTTTGGGGCCCAGCGTCACCTTGACGGCGTTGTTCAGAATTTCGACGCCGCGAAGCATCCGGTCGCGGGCATCGGTAGAGAATTTGATTTCCTTGGCAGACATGATTTTACGTCCAGTTCAGTCTTGAAATTGCGGGATCGGAAATCGCCCGGTCAGGCGGCTTTCTTGGCCGCTTTGGTCTTCTCGACGATGCCCATAATGTCGCTCTCCTTCATGATCAGGAGATCCTCGCCGTCGATCTTGACCTCGGTGCCGGACCATTTGCCGAACAGGATGAAGTCGCCGGCCTTGACGTCGAGCGGGATCAGCTTGCCGCTTTCGTCACGTGAGCCTGGGCCGACGGCGATCACTTCGCCTTCCTGAGGCTTTTCCTTGGCGGTATCGGGAATGATGATCCCGCCCTTGGATTTGGTATCGCCTTCCGCGCGCCGAATGACGACGCGGTCGTGGAGTGGCCGGAATTTCATTGGGGTTCTTTCTGCCGCCGCACATAGAGCGACTGCAACACTTAACATAGCCCCTTTGGCACTCGAATGATAGGAGTGCCAAATTTTTAATTCCTCAAGCCGAAAATATTTGAAATGTAAATCAGTCGTTGTTACCGGCGCTTTTGGCCGTCCGAAAAGCGGAGCAATAAGCAATTTTATCGTAATACATCCCTCTTAATTTTGCCGACAACAGACTATATTAATCCGCAATTACGAACCAAACCTATTGAGCCTTGATTGAATGTGCATCGAGACATATATATAGATTGCGTGGATTTGGCCGATTTGGCTTTCGCGGTCCCGATCGACATAGGTCCGCGACCTTCGACCCGCCATGAAGCACCGAATTTTCCGACAGCGAATGTATAGCGCTTATTCGGCGCGCATGTCGCTCTGTTGGAGTCTTTGAACCACGGCGCTGACCACGGATGTACTGGCAGCATTGGGATCTTTCCGGTTCGGATGGAAAAGATGCAGGAGGGGCGTCGGCGTGCTCTTGCGGAAAGCACCATGGCCAGTCGCACCACGCAGACCGTCGTTCACTTTTCATCCGCGTTCCGGCTGCCGGGTTTTGAGGCGTGGCAACCTGCCGGAGACTACCGCGTCGATCGATTGAGGGGATCCTCCAGGCTTGCCTGGCGACGCGTCGGCGCGTTCATTCACCTGCCGGCAATCGCCCTGCAGAGTTCGGCGCAACAGATGGTGCAACTCAGCCCAGCAGACCTCGACGCCGCTCTCGAAAAGGACCTTGGATAATCATGACCGCACCATCCCGCATGCAACACAGCCTCCCCGCGTGGGGAGCGCCTGCCTGCGCTACGGCGGCGGCTTTCCATGCGAGCCGCTTCAAAAATGATGCTGCGAAACGGCGCCGGCTTTTATCCGACGAACGCGTCGTGCAACCGAGCGAACATGCCGGGCTGTCTCCTGGTACGCACCGCACGGATGTGACGGGCGGCCGTTGCGGCGGTCACCGTCGCGCCGAAATGGCAATAGCAGATGATCTCATGCAATTGCCTATCGGTCAGTTCGAAGAACCGCTTCGCTTCGCCGTAGTTGTCGTTTTCCAACCCGGCGGCGCGAAGGACAGGATCCTCGAAAGCGACTGAGATCGGCGAGCCGTCGCCGCGCATGGCCCCGCGTGCTCTAACCGGCTGATACTCGGTCTGGTGCAGCGTCGAGAGGCGCCGGTCAGGATTCCGTTCAAGGAGCTCCGCCCAGCGTTCAAGACGTTCGCTGCGCAACATGGCCTGGCGCGGGTAGGCCTGATCGATCTCGGCGACGATCTGCAGTTGCTCGATCGTCTGGTGTTTCATTTTGGCCCTCCTATTCGGACGATAGTTGGTCCACCCATATCCTTCTTATGCCTGCAGCCAACGTGACTCCAACCGATCGTGAAGTCCAATCACGATGATGCTGGGAGGGCTTCGTTCACGAAAATGTGGAGGCTTCGCAAAGATCCGGCCATTAATTTGGCGAACGCGGTCAAATGCGCGGCTGTTCGACGATGTCGGTCTGGAGTCCGTGCCGATCGAGGTGATTGACGGGCAGAGTCTGTGCTGGAGTGCCCCGGCTCCATTGCTGGCCGGGGCAGCGGGATCAAGCGAGTGGCAGGTGAGCTTCGAAACCGCCGAAGGCCGGGCCGATGCGAGTTCTCCGCCCGGTCGTTGGGGCCCTTGTGGCTCCAGTGTACGACTTCCGGCATGACCTGGCGCCTGGCTACTCCGTAGGATCGCAGTTTGTCCGTGTCGAAACCATTATCGAAGTTACCCGGCCCGATGGCGGAGTGTTGCGGATTGCGTGCGATCCAGGAACCGGTCCGTCCAACAGGTTGAGCGGAAGCCATCTCAAAAACGGTCCAGGCTGTGCGTCGTCAGGATGGTAGCCGAACCAGCGAAACAGCCAATCAGGGATCCCTTCCTTCGACCTTTAGAGACTGAGCAGTCAGCTGCCGCCAAGCGAGAATGACGATCGCTCTCACTGCTGCGGCGCTGGTATTGGTGTGCCGCCAAACCAACCAGCCGCATACGCAATCACGACCAATACCACGATCACGGCTACCACGCCGTACCAGAGGCGCCTGTCTTTGAGATCCATCGTTACCTCCTGCCCGCTACGTGTTGGCCACTGGGCGAATTCCTTGAGCCTTTGGCCGTCATTTCCCAGATGAGCGACCCATTTGCCCTCTGGTAGACACACAGTAGGCTGGATAAGGGTCTTTGAGAAGCGCGCAATACGACCGCGCCGGCATGATCGCCAGCGGCTGCGACCGGCGGCTGCAGGCGTGCTCGACGGGTAGCGTTGCGGCATGGATGTCAAAAGATCGGCGATGCCATCCAGTGCCCCGTGTGATCGATGCGGCGCGCGCGTTATCCTGATCTTCCAGCACGGCTCCGCGCAGCCGCACCCCTCATGTGACCGTTTCGAGCCGACTGAACCGAACTGGGATGAGTTTCCGAGTCTTGAGTTGCCCTGCCGCGTCCTTGTCGATGACAGCCAGCAACTGGACTTCTTCAGATCCAACAGGCAGTACCAGGCGTCCCCCTGGCTTGAGCTGCTCAAGCAAAGCCGGCGGCGTCCGTTCAGCCGCCACGGTGACCAGGATCTTGTCGAATGGGGCGTGCTCAGGCCAGCCGCGAGACCCGTCTCCGACACGAATGCCGACATTGGAGGTGCCGAGGCCCTGCAGGAGAGCCCCGGCATGGCTTGCGAATTCCTCGATGATTTCGACGCTCCAAACTTGCCCGGCGAGTTCCGCGAGGATTGCGGCTTGGTAGCCCAGGCCGGTGCCGATCTCGAGCACTGCCTCGTGCGGTTGGGGAGCAAGGAGATCGGTCATGAGAGCGACGATGAGACCGGTAATTTTGCTGGGGTAAATTCCGCCCCTTGATCGAGGTAATCCATTCGATC
>NZ_FUIG01000039.1:4978-175937 GCF_900149755.1 Mesorhizobium delmotii
GTGTTGGATCGGACCTTGCTGCCAATCCCTGTAGACACTACCCCAGCAAAATTACCGGTCTCACGATTGACATGTCCAGGGCAACAGCTCCCAGGCACGGCTTTCACCATTTGGCCACATCTGTGGCAGCCGAGGGCCACAACTAAGGGATACTCTTTGTTGCCATCAAGATGATCCTCCTTTGAGCAAACGGGAACGGAAAGATCATGCGCATGCTGACGACAATCGCCATCCTTTTGGCACTCGGCGTGGCGTCGCCAGTTTACGCTCAATCCCCGGGCGCGCAACTTCCCCCAGATGTAACCCAGGCTCCGCCAACTTTGTGTGACCAGACTTCACGAGCGTAGCGGTCATCGACATCGAGGATTTGCCTCCGGAAATTAAATCGGAGGTCGATGCCGTGATTACCCAAACGAGCTCGGAAGAGTTGTATATCCTGCAAAGTTCGATCGATGCGACGCCACCTGCCGTGTCGGTGTCGGCAGCGGTCGGGCTGGATTCGTCGCATGTGGTCGCTGCCAACATCGGTGACGATGGCCCAGACGACGACTTGATTTGATCGTCGGTCAGGCGCCGCACTTTGCATCGGGCATTCGAGATCGACTGCGAACTACGAGGCCGGAAGGATTGCCATGGCCGAGGCCGCAATTCGCAACTTCACCATCAATTTCGGACCGCAGCATCCGGCCGCGCATGGTGTCTTGCGGCTCGTGCTTGAACTCGATGGCGAGGTCGTCAAGCGCGTCGATCCGCATATCGGCCTGCTCCATCGCGGGACCGAGAAGCTCATAGAGCACAAGAACTATCTGCAGGCCCTGCCCTATTTCGATCGGCTCGACTACGTCGCGCCAATGAATCAGGAGCATGCATTCTGCCTCGCCGCCGAGAAGCTGCTCGAAATATCGGTTCCGCGGCGCGGACAGCTCATCCGTGTCCTTTTTTGCGAAATCGGCCGGCTTCTGTCGCACCTTCTCAATGTGACGACGCAAGCCATGGATATCGGCGCGCTGACCCCGCCGCTCTGGGGTTTCGCCGAGCGTGAGAAGCTGATGGTCTTCTACGAGCGCGCTTCCGGCGCCCGCATGCACGCGAATTATTTCAGGGTCGGCGGCGTGCATCAGGATCTGCCTCCGAAACTTCTGGACGACATCTGGGATTTCTGTGACCCGTTCCTCAAGGTCTGCGACAATCTCGAAGTGCTGCTCACCGACAACCGTATCTTCAAGCAGCGCAACGTCGATATAGGCGTGATCAGCCTCGACGATGCCTGGGCTTGGGGCTTCTCAGGCGTGATGGTGCGCGGATCGGGCGCCGCTTGGGATTTGCGCAAGGCGCAACCCTACGAATGCTATCCTGAGATGGATTTTGATATTCCTGTCGGCAAGAACGGGGACTGCTATGACCGCTATCTCGTCCGCATGGAGGAAATGCGTCAATCGGTTCGGATCATGAAGCAATGTCTGGAAAAGCTGCGTTCACCGGAAGGCCGGGGGCCGGTGGCGATTCCAAATCAAAAGATCACGCCACCGTCGCGTGCCGAGATGAAACGCTCGATGGAAGCGACGATCCATCATTTCAAACTTTACACGGAAGGGCATCGCGTGCCCGCCGGAGAGGTATACGCTGCGGTCGAAGCACCGAAGGGTGAGTTCGGCGTTTATCTGATTTCCGATGGCAGCAATGTTCCGTACCGGTGCAAGATCCGAGCACCCTCCTTCGCCCATCTGCAGGCAATGGATTTCTTGTGTCGGGGCCACATGATCGCCGATGTCTCCGCGATCATTGGTTCGCTCGACATCGTGTTCGGAGAGATCGATCGTTAAGCCGAGTTGCACATCTCGGCTGCTGGAAGATAGGCCTACAATCGCAGGATCATCCGTGGTTTATCGAAGTCGCGCACAAAATGCCCCGCCGGGTGGGTCTCTCTGGCTTGCTGCCGGTTCAGTGGACAGGCAGCAGGCCAAGTTGACCCTACCCAGCCGTAAGGGAATGACAAACCCGAAAAGAACGGCTCGCCCTTTCACAAGGCGGGCCGTTCGTTCGCTTTTGAAGATACGAAAACGCCGCTCGACCGGAAGGGAGCGGCGTTTATCAAGTGTGGCGTCCTAACCCTAGACGAAACCCCGATTGGTCGGGGCCGTCGGACTCGAACCGACGTTTCCAGCTTGTTCGCTATCAACTTTAGATGGTGTTCTCCCGTCGTCCTTGCAAGCCCCATCGGCGCGCAGAGTGTGGAAGGCTAGACGCGAGCCAAACGCTATCCAGCCGTGGAACCAACACTTCGCGCATATGTTGATAGAGACCGGGCGGCCCCCCGCCGCGTCCGGTGGCTACGAAGCCGCTTTCAAACATCCCCTCTGGAAAGCGGGTTTTTTTGTGCCTTCCCGGCGAACGGATTCACCAATGCCGGTGACAGGCCGGTACATAATGACTCGCTAATGGATTGTCGAAAGCGTACATTCCCAATGTCGCTGGCCACTGAACGGGCGCTGGCGCTTGAGAGCGTAGATCGTACTCCCGCCCCTATGGGAGTTATGTGATGGAAATCGACAGCCGCTCAGACGGATTTATCTCCGCTCACGACTTTGACATTCTGTGCGATGCCTTCAAGGCTTCGGTCGAGGAAGGACGGGTAACCAAAGCGCACAGGATTCAGCACGCCAAGAATCTGGTGCGCGAACTCACCGGCCAAGAGAACGCCGACAAACACCTGATTAGCCGGATGATGCGGGGTTGCCACGCTACCCAGCCGTAGGGGAATGGCGGGCCTACTTGGGTTTGGTAGGCCGCTTCCGTTCCTTCGCATCTTCAACGCCTCGGTCAAACCCGGCTTGGTATTCGGTCTTGCCTGCGGGGATGGAGTGGCTTGGGATGCCGGGTAGGATGCCGGGCGAAACCGTCTTCCAACCGTCCAAATACCCCTTCTCGAAAGATCCAGACATTACTTCTGTCCCGATGGTTTCTCGTCTCGCCGCTCACTAGTATGTGCGGCCTTGGCTATCTTTTTGACCATAGCATCTGACCGACTGCCCGACGGCGAAACGATGAACGTTCATTGCTGGATCCTCCTGATTGTGCCTAGCGCCTGTTCCTGATCCTGCTCTAACGCAGCTTCGAGTTCGTAATGGTCGATACCCACAAGCTGGCTCGCGAGATAGAGAGTCGAGGAGACGGCGGGAATATGGATGAAGGTGGCGACACGCCGGTAGGCGAGCCAGGAAATCCCGTCGATCCAGTCGTCGTCCTCGTCGATTGCATAATCGCCCGGCTGCTGAAACTCATCGACGCCTCCCAGCGAGAATGGTGCCGTGAATTTCACGGTCGTGTGCTTTGTGCGGGTGTTCATTTGCATATCCCTGGAAAGAGCAGATTATTGCGCTCGCGAAGCGACGCAGCCCTTTCAAAATCGATGATTTGGGGAGTTGGCGGGTCGAGAGCCTGTGACGCCGCGATAGCAAGCATGGCCAAAAGAACGATACACGAACGGTATGCGCCAATTGCGGTTTAACTGCCGCTTGTCTGGAGAACCGCTAGCTGCCGAATGCCCTGTTTTGGCCGCTAAGCCGCTTCCGCCAGGAAAGCTCCAAAAAAACTATTATGGAGGCTCTTTGTGTGATAGGGTGATTTTCTGGCCGAAAAAATAACAAAACAAAGGAGGCCGCTGTGAAAACCTATATCCCTGCTCAGGTTTACCTTTACGACTACAAGAGCTTATTCGTAAGAGCGTCGGTCACGATTGCCATAGGCATCATCGTCTATTTGACGCTTTTCGGCATCACCTGGTAAGTCCAGACGTCGGTAGCGACTGGCGGCCAAACGTCCTGGAGTGGCGCTTCTAGAGCGCGGGCTTCGCTGGAGGCCGCTGGTCTAGTTCTACCATAGGGATCTTTGATTGTCCCACCCAAGAGGTGCACCGCCATGAACGACACCAACGACAAAGCCCGCGAAAATCGCGATGCTGTTGATATCAGCATTCGCGATGCTGTTGATATCAGCATTTGGGAGAACGAAGGCGGAGCCTCGGATCGATACGATATGAATTATCACTACGGCCGGCGCGTAGAGCCGGACGGGTCATGGACGATCTATCACGTCTTCACCGGGGCACCGGCAGATATGGGAAGCCGATCCATGGCTGGGCTCAGCAAAACAGATGCCACTACCAGAATGATAATTCTGAACGCGCACAATGCGAAGAGACGCAAGGCCGCGAGCCTGCAACAGACGTTCGCTACGCGGTTCTTAACGGCTTGAGGTATGTTCAACCTTGGCGCTGACTTTTCCGAACCGAAGCCGCAGCTACGACGAGGCCGGACAATACCTCCATTTTCTCGGCTACAATGGCATGTTTGAAATGCTGTTCTTGATTGAGATCGAAGCGCTCGCGAACGCAAAACCGGAAGCAGCCACAGCCGAAGCGGGTTATTTGGCGACCTTCGATGCATCACCGGACTCCATTCGTGATGTCGCGCGGAAAGTTTACTCCCACGGCCGCAAGAACGTGTACCAGCCCAGAAAACCTCAACGCTTCGAACAGCGGACGAGCAAAGCGTTCCCGTAAGGGATCGGCTTATCCCTGCGACCGCGGAGTTGTGCGGTTTCGACATGGTTGGGGACTACGTCCTTGTCCCCGTCGATTAGAGGATTATCCTTGACAGGTTTGGGCGAGGCGATCGCCCATGGAGGTTGTCATGGCAGACGACAAGTCAAAGCGTGGTCCGCAAGACAGAGCACGGGTCGACGGTGGCGAAGACTATGAAGTCGGGTACCTCATGAAGAAGCACCATCTCGAACGGGCTGATGCCCTCAGGCTGGTAAAAAAGTATGGAAACAACCGCGCAAAGATCGAAGAGGAACTCGTTGCCCGAAAGCTCTGATCGCGTATTGCCGTGAGGCTGGCATAGAGCCAAGCACGCCTGAGTGTGACCAGGCTGCAGGCATAATCATGGCGCTTTTCAGCAACGGCATCGGCACTGCTGAGGAATTGAAGGCAGCGCTCCAGTTCCGTTTGGAGAGTGAGTTGTGACGGTACGGTCAACGCCTATCCCGCCTAGCTGAGAACCGCTCTAGATCGTAATTGTACATCGAATTCCAAGTGGAGGTCGCGTTAGATGCAAAACGCGAGCCCTCTGAAAAAAACCATTGTCCAATTAAGGCAGTGGGTTTGGAGGCTGTATGAAAGGGGTCGTTGTTTGGCGCTATTTCACGGGCATGCCGTGTCAGATGCACGCGGACCTCCGGGGAGTAACATGCTGCTGAGGCTGCACCAGATCGACAAATTCTACCCCACTGGCGAGGGGCCGTTGCATGTTCTGAACGGGATCGATCTTTCGCTGGAGGCGGGCAAGAGCCTTGCGCTGACCGGCGAGTCTGGCAGCGGCAAGAGCACGCTTTTGCACCTCGTTGCAGGGCTCGACAGCCCTGATGCGGGAGAAATCCACCTTGGCGGTACCAATATTGTGGGGCTGAACGATACAGCCCTTGCCGCCCTGCGGCGGGGAACAGTCGGACTTGTGTTCCAGCAGTTCAACCTGATCCCTTCGCTTGATGTGGCGGCCAACCTTGCCTTTCAGGCTCGGCTTGCTGGCCGCCCTGATCCGGCATGGTTGAAAGTCCTTGCCAAACGGCTGGGCCTCTCCCAAGTCCTCACGCGCTACCCTGAACAACTGTCGGCCGGCCAGCAACAGCGGGTGGCGATCGGCCGGACCTTGGCCGCCCGGCCCCGGCTGGTTCTGGCTGATGAGCCCACGGGCAATCTGGATGAGGCAACAGGGGACGCTGTACTCGATCTTATGCTGTCGCTGGTGGCTGAAACGGGTGCCGCCCTGTTAATGGTCACCCATTCCAACCGTCTGGCAAACCGGCTGAACGCCCGCATTCACCTGCACGCGGGCCGGCTGGTGTGATGGTGTGGACCGGGCTGACAGCGCTCTTGTCTCACTGGCGCAGGCGGCCTGTCCAATTGGCGATGCTGCTTTTGGGGCTATCGCTGGCAACGGCGCTGTGGTCAGCGGTTCAGGCGATCAACGGTGAGGCGCGGGCGAGCTATGACCGTGCAGCGGCGATCCTTGGGCAGGACCGGCTCGCGCAACTAGTGCGTGAGGACGGGGCCTGGATGGATCAACAGGAGTTTGTGAGACTGCGGCGAGCAGGCTGGCTGGCTTCGCCGGTGATTGAAGGTGAAATGCGGTTTGGGGATGTGCGGTTGCGCGTCCTTGGCATTGACCCACTGACTTTGCCGCCGCAGGCGCAGCAGGTGGATATTGCGGCGGGTGACCAGTTATTGCCGTTCATCACGGCGCCCGGTGTGCTCTATGCAGCCCCGGAAACCGCGGCACGACTAACCGAGCAAGCGACACCTCCCGTGCGCGTGGCCGAGGGTTTGCCGCCTGGCACAGTCCTCACCGACATCGGGCAGGCGCAGGTCCTGCTTGGGGCAAAGGACAAGATCTCTCGTCTTTTGCTCTGGCCGGACCAACCGATTGGCCGTGCCCCTCTAAAGGTGGCAGCCCCCGGCCTGACCCTGCGCGAGCCGAGCGAAACGGGAGATCTTGCCAGGCTGACCGACAGTTTTCACCTGAACCTGACGGCTTTCGGTTTTCTCGCCTTTGCGGTGGGGCTCTTCATCGTGCATTCCGCCATCGGTCTGGCTTTTGAACAGCGCCGCCAGGTATTTCGCACGCTGCGCGCACTGGGCTTGCCGGCACGCGTGCTGGTCCTTTTGCTGATCGCCGAGCTGCTGACCTTCGCCCTCCTCGCGGGGCTGGTGGGCGTGGCACTTGGCTATGTAGTCGCCTCGGCCCTTTTGCCCGACGTCGCCGCCACCCTGCGCGGGCTTTACGGGGCCGATGTGCCGGGAACGCTGTCGATCCGCCCCGCAGTGTGGGCAGCGGGGCTGGCCATCGCGGTAATCGGCACGCTGGTGGCGGCCGCACAGAGCCTCTGGCGGCTATGGCACCTGCCGCTGCTTGCAGCGGCCCAGCCTCGGGCCTGGGCGCGGGCTTCGGAGCGGGCACTGCGCGCGCAAGGCGTGGCTGCGATGGTGCTCCTGTTGACGGCGGCGGGAATTGCACACTTCGGATCCGGCCTCGAGGCGGGCTTTGCGCTTCTGGCGGCACTGCTGTTGGGGGCGGCACTGGCGCTGCCGCTCGTGCTGACGGGGATATTGCACCTTGGCGGCCGCTTGGCGCGTGGACCACTGGCCGAATGGTTTTGGGCCGACACGCGTCAACAGCTTCCCGGCCTGTCATTGGCGCTAATGGCACTGCTGCTTGCGCTGGCCGCCAATGTGGGCGTCAGCACGATGGTGTCGAGCTTTCGGCTGACCTTCACCGGCTGGCTCGATCAGCGTCTCGCCTCAGAGTTATACGTGACCGCCCGCACCGAAGCAGAGGCCACGGCGATACGCGACTGGCTGGCCCAGCGCAGCGACGCGGTCCTGCCGATCTGGAGCGTTGAGGGTCGGGTCGCAGGCCAGCCCGCCGCAATATACGGCGTGGCCGATCATGCCACCTATCGCGACAACTGGCCGATCCTCTCTGCAGTGCCGGAGGTGTGGGACCGGATCGCCACAGGCGAGGGCGCCCTGATCAACGAACAACTGGCGCGGCGCCGAGGGTTGGGGTTGGGGGACCAGATCACGCTGCCCGGTGGCTGGCGGGCCAGCATCGCCGGCGTCTATGCCGACTATGGCAACCCGATCGGCCAAGTGATCATCGGGATCGACACACTGGTCCAGCACTATCCTGACGTCTCCCGCCTGCGCTATGCCATTCGGATTGCCCCCGGCAAGGCCGAAGCACTGGCTGCGGGTTTGCGGGCGGAATTCGGGCTGCCCGCGCAGAACGTGATTGACCAGGCCGGGATCAAGGTCTTTTCGCTCAAAGTGTTTGAGCGCACATTCAGAGTAACAGCCGCGCTGAATGTGCTGACGCTGGGAGTCGCGGGGCTGGCGATGTTTGCGAGCCTCATGACCCTGTCGGGGATGCGCCTGCCGCAACTGGCGCCGGTCTGGGCCATGGGTCTGACCCGCCGCCACCTCGCATGGTTGGAGCTTTCGCGCGGCTTGCTGTTGGCAGCCTTGACCATGCTGGCCGCTGTGCCTGTAGGTATTGCGCTCGCCTTTGTTCTACTGGCGGTGGTGAATGTCGAGGCTTTTGGCTGGCGTCTGCCGATGCACCTTTTTCCCGGTGACTGGGTGCGGCTGGCGGCGCTCGCGCTGCTGGCGGCCGGACTTGCAGCCGCCGTGCCTGCCTGGCGGCTGGCGCGTCTTTCGCCATCGGATTTGCTGAAGGTATTTGCACATGAGCGTTAGAGCATTGCTGATCTACATGTGCTTGGCCGCACCTGCCTTTGGCCAAGGTTTTGCTGGGCTTGGCACAGAGGCTGACGGGTTTTCAGTGCCGCAGCCGGGGACTGCATTCAACTTTCCGGCAGACCACGGCCCGCACCCCGGTTACCGGATCGAATGGTGGTATTTGACCGCCAACCTGCAAGCTGCGGATGGAGCGGACTATGGCGTGCAATGGACTCTTTTCCGATCCGCCCTGGCCCCGGTGGAGCGGTCAGGCTGGTCCAGTCCGCAGCTTTGGATGGGCCATGCGGGGCTGACGACGCAAACGCACCAATTCGTGGCCGAACGGATGGCACGGGGCGGCATCGGCCAGGCGGGGGTTACGGCTGCGCCCTTTGCGGCCTGGATTGACAACTGGCAGATGGCAGGCCGAGCCCTGCCAGAGGCGGATGCGCTGTCGGCGCTCGATCTGCGTGCGGCGGGACAGGCGTTTTCCTACGAACTGGCGCTGGACGCCAAAGGCCCTCTGGTGCCGCAGGGAGTGCAAGGCTATTCGGTGAAATCCGAGAAGGGGCAGGCGAGCTATTATTACTCGCAACCATTCTACCACGTGACCGGCACGCTGACCCTTCCGGCAGGCGCGATTGCGGTGACCGGTCAGGCGTGGTTGGACCACGAATGGTCCTCGCAGCCGCTGGCTGAGGATCAAACCGGGTGGGACTGGTTCTCGCTGCATTTCGACAGCGGCGAAAAGATGATGGGCTTTCGCCTGCGCGACGGAGGCGCGGGCTTTACATCGGCCACATGGATCAAGGCCGACGGCAGGCCGCAGCCGCAGGCCCCCGGCGCGCTAAGGGTGACGCCGCTCGAAACGGCGGCAGTCGCGGGACGTAGCGTGCCGGTCCGCTGGAGGGTGCAATTGTCGGAAAAAGGGGTGGATGTGACCATCCGGACGCTAAACCCAGAAGCCTGGATGGACACACGCTTTCCCTATTGGGAAGGCCCGATCCGATTTGAGGGCACCCATGCCGGGCGCGGCTATCTCGAGATGACAGGCTATGAGTGACTGGAGGACGCTGCTCGATCGCGAGATCGCGACGGTTGGCGAATTGCCGAAAATGGAGAAGGTTAGTTTCCAGCGCCCTTCCCTCTACCATTTTAGACGTTTAACGGCATGATAGGTCTCCCTTGTCGACGAAGATCACGTCCATGACGGGCGGCGCGTCGGCGTGAACCGGCACAGCATATCCGGCAAGGTTGCGTTCGTGACGCGCCCGTTGCGGTTGTCGATCACCGAACGCCTGATCCGTTTAGGACATTCCGCGTCGATCGTGCCCGGGTGCAACTCGTCTCACTAGCTTGTATAACCAGTATCGACTTATCGGCATGAGCCATAAATGCAGCGCGGAAGACTTGATATGCTTCTGGCCTTTCTGGCCGTCGCACGGGAAGGCAGCTTTACGCGGGCCGCCGCGCAGCTCGGAATTTCGCAGTCCACACTGAGCCACACGATCCGCGATCTCGAAGAGCGCCTGGGCCTTCGTCTGCTGACCCGCACCACCCGCAGCGTTTCACCGACAGCGGCCGGCGAGCGCTTGCTTCGCAACATCGGCCCGCATTTCGAGGAGATCGAGGCCGAACTCGACGCACTGAGCGAGTTGCGGGAGAAGCCCGCCGGCACCATTCGGCTCACTGCCAGTGATCACGCATTCAAATCCGTGCTCTGGCCGAAGCTGGCGAAGCTGCTGCCGGACTATCCCGACATCATGGTTGAGGTCTTCATTGACAACGCACTGACGGACATCGCTGCAGAACGGTTCGACGCCGGCGTGCGGCTCGGAGAGCAGGTTGCAATGGACATGATCGCCGTACGCGTCGGACCGGATCTCCGCTTCGCTGTCGTCGGTGCGAAGCCCTATTTCGCCAAGCGGCCGCCGCCAACGGCGCCGCAGGAGCTAACCGGTCATATTTGTATCAACCAGCGCTTTTCCACCAATGGCGGGTTGTGGGCCTGGGATTTCGAGCGAGACGGTCGCGAACTGAAGGTGCGGGTGGACGGCCAGATCGTCCTGAATGGCACCGTCGGGATTCTCGAAGCCGCGCTGGATGGTTTCGGCCTCGCCTATGTGCCGGAGGACGTGGCGGAGCCTCATCTTGAGAGCGGCCGCCTTATTCGGGTGCTGGATGAGTGGTCCCCGCGTTGGCCAGGATATTACCTCTATTATCCCAGCCGCCGTCAAGCGTCCCCCGCTTTCACTCTGCTCGTCGACGCGCTTCGACACAAAAGCTGAGATATGTCGGTCCATCGCCCAGCTTCGAAAGGCTGGTTATAAGGCTCAGGTCGGGCGTTGGCAGCGTGTGGCCCACGCAGACGTTCAACTGCTCGGACTAAATGTCTGAAAAGCGCCGCGTTGCGGACCAGCCTGTGAATTGAAAAGCCCGCGCCTCCGGGAGAGGTCGCGGGCAACGGTCTGTTGGGATCAGAGGGACTGATCCAATTGTAATGTGGTACCGTCCATGATCAGCGCATCGGTCAAATAGATGAAAACCCGCGCCCGGGGGAGAAGGACGCGGGCTGTGATCGGCGGGAGGATCCGATCTGGCAGCATTTGGCTACGGCTGCAGAAGTCGATCTTTCGTCGCTGGCATGTGTTCCACACGGAAAAAAACGCCGCACAAGGATTAGTTAAACAGGTGGCGTTGCTGCTCGGCAAGACGCAGCAATCTTGCTAAGATCGGCGGTGGGAGGAGACGGACATGCAATCGCTGCCGATAGCCCATCCAAGCGTAGCGAAGGCGACAGCCGGGGTATCGCTTCCTCTCGCCTATTCCACCGCGACGCTCTGCTGGCTCCTGTCCGCCGGCGTCTACATCGCAGCCAAGTGGGTTGCCCCCGAAATGCCGCCTTGGGCGCTCTGCTTCTGGCGGCTGACGCTTGCCTGCGCGATCCTGCTGCCCATCGTCCATCGCCACCATGGGGCGATGCTCGTGCTGGTCCAATCCCGGGCGATCGAGGTGGTAGCCATCGGCGCAATCGGGCTGACCCTCTGTCAGGGGATGATCTACACGGGCCTCAACTACACCGACGCGACGACCGCCGGCATTATCATGGCACTGTCGCCGATCATGACCATGGTGCTTGCCCGCTACGTGCTCGGCGAGCCCCTCGGCGTCTGGAAGGCGCTTGGCGCGCTGCTCGCTCTGGTCGGGATGGTGGTGATCGTAGCGCGCGGCGACCTTACCGCGCTGATGCGGCTCCAGTTCAATCCCGGCGAGTTGTGGATCGTCGGCAGCGCGTTTTGCTGGGGCCTCTACACCGTGCTGCTGCGTCGCTCCAAATTCGCTATCGAGCTTCTGCCGATGGTGGTCCTGCTGCTAGGAGCCGGCGCGCTGGCCGCACTGCCCCTTTATCTCTGGGAGCTGTTTTCCGGGGAGCGTTCGGCGCTGCATGCGAACGGCCTTCTGGCACTCGCCTATGTCGCTGGCCCGGGCGGCGCTCTGATGTATTACCTCTACAACCGCAGCGTCGAGACGCTTGGCGCCGGGCGCGCCAGCATGCTGCTCTATCTGCAGACTGTCTTCGTTGCCGTGCTCGCTTATCTGTTCCTTGGCGAAGGCTTGCACGACTACGACCTCGCCGGCGCTGCCTTTATCGTCGCCGGCCTGCTGCTGGCCACCGCGATCAAGCCGAGGCAGCGCACGGTGCATGTCGCGTAGGGAATATTAGCATTGCCGATTCCGAGACGGCACTTAGCGATCAAGAGCCGAGGTGCACATCACGCCAGATGACGTTCGACGGTTTCGGATTTCATCACGTTCACGCCTCGCGTCGCTAAATTAGGCGCGCCGGTACAACGGCTTCACTGGACCGTTATCGCGGGCGCGCCGGGCTCGACATGGCCGATCACGCAAGCCGACGTGTAACCTTCCGCGACAATCTTTTCGACCAGGGCCGCCGCTCTGTTGCGCTCGCAGGCGACGAGCAGCCCGCCCGAAGTCTGTGGATCGGTGAGAAGATGGCGCCGCCACTCCGGCATATCGGCAGGCAGGAGCACCGCGTCGCCATAGCTCGCCCAGTTGCGCCGCGAAGCGCCGGTGACAAACCCTTGCTCTGCCAGCAGCGCGGCTTCGGAAAAGAGCGGAACCTCGCGATCACGAATGACGAGAACACAGCCTGAGCCGCGCGCCATCTCGAGAGCATGTCCGAGCAGGCCGAAACCGGTCACGTCGGTCATCGCATGGACACTCTCATCCTGCGCGAGCTCCGATCCGATCCGGTTGAGCAGGGTGGTCGAGGCGATCATCTCGACATAGGCGCTGGGCGGGAGCGCCTGCTTCTTGATGGCGGCGCAGTAGATGCCGACGCCGAGTGCCTTCGTCAGGATCAAGGCGTCTCCCGGCCTCGCGCCCGAATTGCGCCGGACGTCATCGGGCCGGCATGTACCGATCACGGCAAGACCATAGATCGGCTCCGGCGAGTCGATCGAGTGGCCCCCGGCGACCGGGATTCCGGCGGTGGCGCAAACTGCCCGTCCGCCCTTCAAAATGTCTCGGACCATATGCGTCGGCATCTTGTCGAGCGGCATACCGAGAATGGCCAGCGCCATGATTGGCCGGCCGCCCATCGCATAGACGTCGGAGATCGCGTTGGTCGCGGCGATCCGGCCGAAATCATACGGATCGTCAACCATGGGCATGAAAAAATCGGTGGTGGCGATGACACAGGTGTCGTCGTCAAGCTGCCACACAGCGGCGTCGTCGCCGGTCTCGGTGCCGACAAGAAGCTGACGAAAGGGATTGGCCTCGACCTGGTCTGCGAGAAGCTGCTGAAGGACGGAGGGCGCCAGCTTGCAACCGCAGCCGCCGCCATGGGCGAGACTGGTCAAGCGAAGCATTGGAACGTCGGCGACTTCAGGAGAGAGGGCGACTGCCATGGCAAGCCTCCTTAGATTGGCACCGAGCGAGATACCGAGCGGAATTGGCGTTGGCCGTACGCCGGCGATCGTTCGGGGAACCGATTTGAGGGAACGGAGAGATCAGACGCGGAAACGGTGAGAGCGGCCCGAAGACGCTTGGTGAGAGGGCAAAAGCGGGACACATGCGCAGCCTCGGAGCGCACGCTTACGCCACCGTCGGCCGTCGTCCGAAAAGCGCCCCGGCACGCGGGAGCCGTTTCCAATACCACGCGGCACTCTAAGATTATCCTTGGACAAGCGTCAATCGCACTCTCGTCCTAAAACATGAGTTATATCGTCAACTATAATCAGTAAGAAAATGCAGAGCAGTCGGAACGCTTTGCTTTGTTTGACATTGTCCTGTTTTGGATCAGAATGCACTCGTACCCTTGGTTCGGGATGCCCTTCGGAGCATCCGCTTCGGGAGGACATTCAAATGAACATCGAACTGTCACGGCGCGCGTTCCTGCAGACGGCAGGCGCGGGTCTCGCCGGTACTACGCTTGGAGCTCTCGGCTTCGGCGATATCGAAGCCGCACATGCCGAGGCGATACGATCCTTCAAACTCGCCAACACCACTGAGACACGAAACACCTGCCCATACTGCTCAGTGGCGTGCGGTGTGATCCTCTACTCAAAGGGCGATCTCAGGAAGGGCGAACAGGCCGAAATCACCCATATCGAGGGCGATACCGACCACCCAACCAACCGCGGCACCTTGTGCCCCAAGGGCTCGGCCCTGCTCGGCTTCGTCAAGGCCCCGACCCGCTTACAGCAGCCGATGATCCGCAAGCCCGGGGCGGACAAGTTCGAGCCGACAACGTGGGAAAACGCGCTTGACCGCATCGCCCGCCTGATGAAGGACGATCGCGACCAGAACTTCGTCGCGACGAACAATGACGGCGTGACGGTCAACCGATGGATTACCACCGGCTTCCTCGCCGCTTCGGCGACGACCAATGAAACCGCGTTCGAGACCTATAAGGTGGTCCGCAGCGCGGGCATGCTGGTGTTCGATAATCAGGCACGTGTCTGACACGGCCCGACGGTGGCGAGTCTCGCCCCAACATTCGGCCGCGGAGCAATGACGAATTCCTGGACCGACATCAGGAATACGGATCTTGTCGTGATCATGGGCGGCAATGCCGCCGAGGCCCATCCTTGCGGCTTTAAATGGGTCACTGAGGCGAAGGCCAACCGTGGCGCCAAGCTCATCGTCGTCGATCCGCGCTACACGCGCTCGGCCTCGGTGTCGGATCTCTATGCACCAATCCGTCAAGGCACGGACATCGCGTTCCTGCTCGGGCTGATCAACTATTGCATCGAAAACGACAAGGTGCAGCGGGACTATGTGAAGGCGTTCACCAACGCCGGCTATGTCGTCAAGCAGGGCTTCACCTACCAGGATGGCCTGTTTTCCGGCTACAACGAGGCGAAGCGCGACTACGACAAGTCAAGCTGGGACTACGAGATCGGCGCGGACGGTTTCGCCGTCGTCGATGATACGCTGGCAAATCCTCGCTGCGTCTGGAACCTGCTGAAGAACCATGTCGCGGTCTACACGCCGGAGATGGTCGAGCGCATCTGCGGCACGCCGAAGGACAAGTTCCTGAAGGTCGCCGAGATGGTGGCGGAGTGCTCGTCGCCGACCAAGGCGATGACCTCGATGTACGCGCTCGGCTGGACGCAGCACTCGAAGGGCTCGCAGAACATCCGCGCCATGGCGATGCTGCAGCTCATTCTGGGCAATATCGGCGTTCGCGGTGGCGGCATGAACGCGCTGCGCGGCCACTCCAACATCCAGGGGCTGACCGATGTCGGGCTGATGTCCAACTTGCTTCCGGGCTATCTGACGCTGCCCAATGAGAAGGAACCGGACCTCACCGCCTATATGTCGACACGCGGTTTCAAGCCGCTCAGGCCGAACCAGATGAGCTACTGGCAGAACTACAGGAAGTTCTTCGTCAGTTTCCAGAAGGCCATGTACGGCTCGGCGGCAACCCCGGAAAATGACTTTGCCTACGACTACCTGCCGAAGCTCGACGTGCCCGGCTACGACGTGCTGCGCGCCTTCGATATGATGCACCAGGGCAAGATCAACCTGTATCTTTGCCAAGGCTTCAACGCGCTGCAAGCGTTCCCCAACAAGCAGAAGATCACGGCCTCGCTCTCCAAGCTCAAGCTCCTGGTCGTCATGGACCCGTTGGCTACCGAGACGGCGCGGTTTTGGGAGAACCACGGCGCGCACAATGACGTCGATCCGTCGGCGATCCAGACCGAAGTGATCGAACTGCCGTCGACGTGCTTTGCCGAAGACGACGGCTCCCTTACCAATTCGGGGCGCTGGCTGCAGTGGCACTGGGCCGGCGGCACACCGCCGGGCGAGGCCAAACGCGACACCTGGATCATGGCGCAGATACATCTTCGCCTGAAGGAACTCTATCGCAAGGAAGGCGGCGCTTTCCCCGATCCGATCCTCAATCTCCATTGGCCCTATGCCGATCCGGGCGATCCGACGGCCGAGGAAATCGCCCAGGAGATCAATGGCCGAGCGCTCGCGACGGTTACGGACACGGCCGATCCGACCAAGGTGCTTGCCGAGGCCGGAAAACTGTTGCCGGGCTTCGCCGCGCTGCGCGACGACGGCTCCACATCCTGCGGCTGCTGGATTTATTCCGGCTGCTTCAACGAGAAGGGCAACAACATGGCCCGCCGGGATACTGACGATCCCGACGAGACGGGCGCCTTCCCGAAATGGGCGTTCTCATGGCCTGCCAATCGCCGCATCCTCTACAACCGGGCTTCGGCCGACTTGAACGGCAAGGCCTGGGATCCCGACCGCAAGGTGATCGAGTGGGACGGGGCGAAATGGTCGGGTTATGACGTCCCGGACATCGCGCCGACAGCGAAGCCCGGCGAGGTCGGCCCGTTCATCATGAATCCGGAAGGCGTGTCGCGCCTCTTCACCCGGGGAATGATGCGGGACGGACCTTTCCCGGCGCATTACGAGCCGTTCGAATCGCCGATCGTCAATCCGGTCGCGCCCAACGTCCGGGGCAACCCGGCAGCGCGGGTATTCGAAGGGGATTTCAGGCAGTTCGCCGAGCCGGCCTCGGCGGAGTTCCCCTATGCGGCGACCTCCTACCGCCTGACCGAGCATTTCCACTTCTGGACCAAGCACGTCATCGTCAACGCTGTGATGCAGCCGGAGTTCTTTGTGGAGATATCGGAACAGCTAGCGGCCGAAAAAGGTATCGCCAAGGACGGTTGGGTGCGCGTTTGGTCCAAGCGCGGCTCGGTCACGGCGAAGGCGATGGTAACCAAGCGGATCAAGCCGCTGACCTGCGACGGCAAGACCGTCCACATCGTCGGCATTCCACTGCACTGGGGCTTCACCGGGGCGGCAAAGAAGGGATTCGGCCCGAACATGCTGACGCCCTATGTCGGCGACGCCAACATCGAGACGCCCGAATACAAGGCGTTTCTAGTCAATATCGAGCCCGTCTCCGGGCCGGTAGCATAGGGAGGCGGCGATGTTTCCTCCAATTGCCAATCCCTCGGTAACGGACGTGACGCCCCGCTTCTCGGAGAAGGATCTCGTCCGCCGCTCCGCCTCAACGGTACCCGCGCCGGCCGAGCGGCTGACAGAGGTGGCCAAGCTCATCGACGTTTCGAAATGCATCGGCTGCAAGGCGTGCCAGACAGCCTGCATCGAGTGGAACGACACGCATCCGGGGATCGGCGTCAACGCCGGCGTATACGAGAATCCGCCCGACCTGACGCCGGACATGTTCACGCTTATGCGCTTCAGCGAGTGGGAGAACCCAGAGACGAACAATCTTGAGTGGCTGATCCGGAAGGATGGCTGCATGCACTGCGAAGATCCGGGCTGCCTCAAGGCCTGTCCGGCGCCGGGCGCTATCGTTCAATATTCCAACGGCATCGTCGATTTCGTCCACGAGAACTGCATCGGCTGCGGCTATTGTATCAAGGGGTGCCCCTTCAACATCCCGCGCATTTCCCGCGTCGACCATACGGCCTACAAATGTACCCTCTGCTCGGACCGCGTCGCCGTCGGCCAGGGTCCAGCCTGCGCCAAGGCCTGTCCGACCCAGGCCATCGTCTTCGGCACAAAGGATGAGATGAAGCAGCATGCCGAGGGCCGCATTACCGACCTGAAGGCGCGCGGGTATGCCAATGCCGGCCTCTACGATCCGCCAGGTGTCGGCGGAACGCACGTGATGTACGTGCTGCATCACGCCGACCAGCCCGAACTCTATTCCGGCCTGCCGAAGGAGCCTAGGATCAGTCCTCTCGTGGAGGCGTGGAAGGGCATCACCAAATATGCCGGCCTGACCGTGCTTGGGGTCGCGGCCGGCGTCGGCCTGCTCCACCATCTGGTGATGGGGCCGAACAGGGTTTCGGACACGGATGAGGAGAATGCCGAACGGCTAGTGCGGAGTGACCGCCATGACAGCGCATGATGTCGAACCTGATAGCGTAGTTCATCCCGGCAAGCCCGTCACGGTGGACCGGTATACGGTGGGCGCGCGGATAAATCACTGGATCACGGCGGCGAGCTTGATCCTGCTTGCCCTGTCCGGCCTCGCGCTCTTTCACCCGAGCCTGTTCTTTCTGTCAGGACTGTTCGGTGGTGGCCAGTTCACGCGCTTCATCCATCCGTGGATCGGCGTCGTTCTCTTCTTCAGCTTCTTCGGGCTTTTCATCCGGTTCTGGAAGGCGAATCTGTGGAAGCGCGAAGATGGGGCCTGGCTCACGCGCTTTCGCGACGTGCTGGCCAATCACGAGGAGAACGTGCCGGAAGTCGGCAAGTATAATGCCGGCCAGAAGTTCGTATTCTGGGCCATGTCGGTCCTGATCGTCATCTTGATTTCGAGTGGCCTGGTCATTTGGGATCAGTATTTCTCCGCCTACACGACGGTCGGTCAGCAGCGGATGGCGCTCCTCATTCATGCCATCGCCGCCGTTGCGATGATCGGCGTTTGGATCATCCACGCCTATTCGGCCCTCTGGGTGCGAGGCACGATTCCCGCCATGATACGCGGTTCGGTGACGGGCGGCTGGGCTTGGCGGCACCATCGCAAATGGTTGCGGGAACTTGTTACGAAACCGGGCGGAAGATCGGGATCGAAGCCCGCCGAATGAGCGGGCGCTAATGCATGTCGCCCAAAAGTGCGCAGCGGTTTTGGGACAACGACATGCATAAAACAAGAACTTGAAGCGCGTCGCATGAGTCCCTTCAGACGCGATGCGCTTAGCCAGCCAACCACGTGGCCCGTGTGGTTCGTGAGGTGAGTATGCCAAAGCAGATCGTTCCGTCGGATATCGATCCCACCGCCATCGGTGAAGTCTCGGCGCCGCCTTACGTCCGTCTGCCTGATCCGACGCGTCTTTTCGTTCGACGCGCGCAGCGGTTGAATGCGCTGGCCGAAATCGATGAGCTCGGTCCTTATCTCCGCTTTCTCGCTGCTCTCGCCGATGTCCAGCACGGCATACAGGACGGCCTGTCCGATCCGGATCTGCCGGAAACGGAGGTGCGTGAACGGGCGCACGCTTTCGGGATGCCTCCACTCGATCGTGACAGGGTCGCCTCCGGGGCGTTCTTCGAGACGCTCGACCGCCTGGTGCTGGCGGCTTCGGCCATCGAGAAGCCTCGCGCCGCGGCAGACGCGCTCGACCGACTGAAGCTGGCCACGCCTGCAGAGCGCCATGCCTTGGTGCGCAACGTGCTCGCCGATGCAATTGCGGCTGACGCATTGGCCGAGCATGTTTATGTCGCGGCGGCGCTGCAGCTTCATTTCGCGCGTCTTGCCGCTTGCCTCGACGCCTCCACGCTGGTCCCGGTAGGTGACGGCGCATGCCCCGTCTGCGGCGGGCCGCCGGTGTCCTCGATGGTCGTCGGTTGGCATGGCTCCCACGGGGCAAGGTTCTGTGCATGCTCGCTCTGCGGGACGCTCTGGAATTATGTGCGCATCAAATGCACCCTGTGCGGCTCCACCAAGGGAATAGGCTATGTGGAAGTCGAAGGCGGACCCGGCACTGTAAAGGCCGAGACCTGCGATTCATGCGGCTGCTATGTGAAAATCCTGCATCAGCACAAGGATCCGAACCTCGATCCGGTTGCCGATGACGTGGCGACACTCGGCTTGGACCTGCTCGTCCGCGAGAGCGGCTACCGTCGCGGGTCGTTCAACCCATTCCTTGTCGGATACTGAGGACGCGATGACCGCTTTGCCTGCACGTCGCCTGCGTGATCTTCCATCGGTCGATCAGATATTGAAGACGCCGCTCGGATCCACGGCGATCCAGCGCTTCGGCCGGCAAGTCGCGACGGCGGCTGTCCGCGCGGCACTTGCCGCAGCGCGGGAGGCCTGCCTCGGCGGAGCAGCAGTGCCGCAGCCCGGCGACGTCGCCGCCGACGCGGTTGAACAACTCAAGGTTGCAGAGCGCCCTTCCCTGCGACCGGTTTTCAACCTGACCGGCACGGTGCTGCACACCAATCTCGGCCGGGCGCCGCTGGCTGAAGAGGCGATCGAGGCGGTGCGCTCTGCAATGTGCGAAGCGGTCGCTCTCGAATTCGACCTCGAGACAGGCAAGCGCGGCGAGCGGGATGATCATCTGCGTTCGCTCGTTTGCGAACTGACGGGAGCGGAAGACGCAACTGTGGTCAACAACAATGCGGCCGCTGTCCTTCTTGTCCTCAACACGCTGGCGCTCGGCCGCGAGGCGATCGTCTCGCGCGGCGAATTGATCGAGATCGGCGGCTCGTTCAGGATGCCCGAGATTATGGCCCGCGCCGGCGCCAAGGTGGTCGAGGTCGGAACCACCAACCGCACGCATCCGAAGGACTATGCCGCGGCGCTCGGCCGGGAGACCGGGCTGGTCCTCAAGGTGCACACCTCGAACTACCGGGTCGAGGGGTTCACGGCTGAGGTGGGCGCGCGCGAACTGGCTTCCATTGCCAAGGCGCAGGGCGTGCCCCTGGTCCACGACCTCGGCTCCGGCACGCTCTTCGATCTTGCTGCCTATGGCCTCAAGCATGAACCAACCGTGCGCGAGGCGATTGCCGACGGCGCGGATCTGGTCACCTTTTCCGGCGACAAGCTGCTCGGCGGACCCCAGGCGGGCTTCATCGTCGGCAGCAAGGCTCTGCTGGCCGCGATCAGCCGCAATCCGATGAAGCGGGCGCTCCGCGTCGACAAGCTTCGGCTCGCCGCGCTGGAGGCGACGTTGAAGCTCTATCGCGACCCTGATCGCCTGGCGGAGAGACTGCCGACGCTGAGATTGCTGACGCGCCCCTCGGCCGAGATCGCAACCCGGGCGGAGCGCCTTGCCCCCATGGTTGCCAATGCTCTGGGTGAGGCATTCGTCGTGGAGACTGTGGAATGCCGCAGTCAGGTCGGTTCGGGTGCCCTGCCGCTTGAGACGATACCCAGCGCCGGTCTTGTTGTGCGGGTAAAGTCCGGCGGCGGGAAGTCGCTGGGAGCGCTTGCAGCGGCATTGCGCGGGCTGCGCGTTCCCGTGATCGGGCGCATCGAGGGCCGGGCGCTTGTGTTCGATCTGCGCTGCCTCGAAGACGAAGCGGGGTTCTGTGCAAACCTCGCCGGCTTCGATCCTGGAGGAGCCGATGCGCTGGTTTGAGAGCCTCGCGCGCCGGCCGGCCGACGTGCCCCGGCCGGCTGACGTGCCCCGGCCGGCCGACGTGCCGGTCGCCGAACGTCTGGCAAAGGCCTTGGAAGCGGCCAGGCGCAGTGATTATGCGGGCGCCTTGAGCATATGGGAGCCGCTCGCCCATGCTGGGGTCGCGCGCGCACAGAACAATATCGGCGCCTGCTTCGCAGAAGGGCTTGGCGTCGAGCGGGACCGCGAACTCGCCTTCCGCTGGCTGTCGCTTTCGGCCGAGGCCGGTGATGCCGTCGGGCGGCGGAACCTGGCGTCGCTCTATTTCCGCGGCGAGGGCGTCGCGCAGGACTACGGCCGCGCAGCCGAGCTCTACCGAGCAGCCGCGGAGCAAGGCGACGGACCGGCGCAGGACATGCTGAGTTGGATGCTGCTCGAAGGCGAGGTGGTCGAGACCGACCCAGCAGAGGCGCGGCGCTGGGCGACTGCCGCCGCCGAGCAGGGAATAGCGTCGGCCATGACACGGCTCGGCATGATTCATCACAATGCGCTCGGTGTGCCGCGCGATCCCGCCGAGGCAGTCCGCTGGTGGCGTCGGGCTGCCTTGCGCGGGGATGCGGACGGGCAGGCCATGCTCGGCGCCGCCTGTCACTTGGCAGCGGGTGTCGAGGCCGACGCGGTCGAGGCATATGCCTGGCTTCTGCGCGCGAACGCAGCAGGCAGCGCGCTCGCCGAACGGTATCTGCCGGCCGCGCGTGCCGGCCTCACCCCTGACGAGACCGCCGAGGCCGAAAATCGCGCCGCGGTATCCTTGACGGGGGACGGATCATGATCGTCGGCACGGCGGGCCATGTCGACCATGGCAAGACCGCGCTGGTGCGTGCGCTGACCGGCGTCGACACCGACCGCCTGCAGGAGGAAAAAGCGCGGGGCATGACCATCGATCTCGGCTTTGCCTACCTGCCGGCACCGAACGGGGACGTCATCGGCTTCATCGATGTTCCGGGGCACGAACGGTTCGTGGATACGATGCTCGCCGGCGCCAGTGGCATCGATTTCGTGCTATTGGTCATTGCCGCCGACGACGGGATCATGCCGCAGACGCGCGAACATCTGGCAATCATCGATCTGCTCGGCATCAGGCGCGGCGCGGTCGTGCTGGCCAAATCCGATCTGATCGCGCCCGCACGGCGCGCCGCCGTTCAAGCGGACATCCGTGCCGCGCTTGCCGATACAGCACTTGCCGAAGCAGACATAATGCCCACCTCGGCCGTCAGCGGCGACGGTATCGACGATCTGCGGCATTTCTTGTTTGAGGAGGCGTCGCGCTTTGCCGGCCGCGCATCCTCTGGACGATTCAGATTGGCGGTCGACCGATGCTTCACGCTGCACGGCGTCGGCACTGTCGTGACCGGCACGGTCCTTTCAGGATCAGTCGGCGTCGGCGACCACCTTGTCGTCAGCCCGTCGGGCCTGGCGGCGCGTGTTCGCTCGATCCACGCCCAGAACAGGCTGGCTGAGCGCGGGCGGGCAGGAGACCGTTGCGCGCTCAACCTGGCTGGTGACGGCATCGGCAAGGAGGCGATCGGGCGCGGCGACATCATACTCGACCCGGAACTTCACGCGCCGACGGGTCGGATCGACGCAAGGCTGCGCGTCTTACCAGGAGAGCCTAGGCCGATCGGCCAGTGGTTCCCGGTACGCCTCCACCACGCTGCGGCCGAGGTTGGCGCAAGGGTCGTGCTTCTCAGTGACGAGCCGGTCAGACCCGGCGGCGTCGCCAAGGTTCAATTGGTGCTGGACAATCCGATCGCGGCTGCCGCGGGCGACCCCTATGTTGTGCGCGACACCTCGGCGCAGCGGACCATCGGCGGCGGACGCCTGATCGATCTGCGGGCGCCGAGCCGGAAGCGCCGCACGCCGGAACGGCTTATCCAGATCGAAGCATATGCCGTCCCGGATCCCGAGGCGGCTGTCACCGCACTGCTCGACACGCCGCCCCATTACCTTGACCTTGGCTCATTCGCGCGCGACCGGGCGCTCGGCAGCGACGAGACGCAGAGACTGGTCGACAGCCTCGGATTGGTCTGCATTCCCGTCAGGAAAACGCTGTTCGTTCTCTCGCCGGCACGCTGGATGCAATTCAGGCTCGGCCTGGCCGCGAACTTGAAGACCTTTCACGCGGACAATCCAGATCTGCCGGGAATCGGCATGGAGAGATTGCGCCTTCAGCTTGACCCGCGACTTCCGGCGCCGATGTTTGCAGCCGCTCTGCGAATGCTGGCGCGCGCCGGCAAGCTCGCCCTTGACGGCGCCTGGGTGCGGCTGCCCGGCCATGAGGTCCGTCTGACACCGCAGGACGAGACGCTGTGGCTGCAAATCGAGCGGCTCATCGGCGGCTCGACGCGATATCATCCGCCGAGGGTCCGCGATATAGCCGATATGTTGGCGAAGCCGGAAACGGAAATCCGCCGGATCCTGAAACTTACCGGCCGCATCGGGAGAGTATACGAAGTCGCCCATGATCATTTCTTCCTGCGCCCGGCATTGGCCGGGATTGTCGAGATCGTCGACGACCTGACGGCGGCCGAGCCGGGCGGGCGGTTTAACGCCGCCCAGTTTCGCGATCGTGCAGGCAGCGGGCGCAAGGTTGCCATCCAGATCCTTGAATTTCTCGATAGGCATGGCGTCACTTTGCGACGCGGCGACCTGCGGCTCGTCAACAGGCATCGACGGGATCTGTTTCGCTCACCGGCCGATAGTGAGCCGGCAATAGCGGAAGTTTCTGGAGGAGCATCGTCCCCGGTGGGGCGTCCGGACTTCAAATCCGGGAGGGGCCGCGAGCCGGTCCTTGGTGGGTTCGACTCCCACTCTCTTCCGCCACTCTCGCAAAGGCGCGATGACGGTGACAACCCGCTTTCTCGTTGATCTCAAGTCAGCGGCCGAGGCCGCCAAAGTCGCCGAGGGCCGTTTCCGGCGGGAAGCCGCAGTCCGGATCGCTGCGCTCGAACAAGAGCGCGCCTTCGCCTTCAGGCGGCTCAATCTCATGCAGGCGATCGCTGAGGCCATGGCATCGGCCGAGAGTGAGGAGATAGCCGTCGCTAGCGCCTTCGCCACGCTGCGCACGCGACTCGGCTGGAATTCCGACAGCGAAGCGCGCTCGGAGGTGATCGCGCGTTTCGGCCAGGTTGTGCTGGCGATATTCCGGGCGTCGGAGGAAGAGGAATCCGCCAATGACATTCCTGAGACCCTGGCGGGTTTCGAACATTGGTATGCCGAAACCCGTGGATCGCCCTTCTGGCTCCTGTTCGAGCGCCAGATGCAAGACACGCCCCGTGTCGACTTTTAAGAAGCGCAGGTCCATCCGGGCGCATTGTTGACGCTCAGGCGATCAGGACTGCGACCGTTTGGCTCCTCTCACCTTCTGAGATACAGCCATAGTGTCGTCGGCGCCAGGATGGCGGTCAGCGCCACCGGCGCGATCAGGGCGAGGACGACCTGACCGAGCGTCGCCCCGCCAGCCATCAGCCCGCGCAGCGCCGTCGTCATCAGCGACACTGGGTTGACTTCGACGATGGCCCGCAGCCAGTCCGGCATGGTGCCGGGGTCGACCATGATGTTTGAGGCGAAAACGAGCGGGAACAGGAAGGTAAAGCCGAGCGTCATCACCGTGGTCGGCGTGCGGATCAGCAGGCCGAGCACGATGAATACCCAGCCCATGCCGAACCCGATGGCGATCAGCATGGCGAAGGCGGCAAGCACGCTGAGGATGCCTGCCTCAGGCCGGTAGCCGAGGATCAGCCCGATGGTGAGAATGATCGAGGCGGCAATCAAATGGCGCAGGATGTCACCCACCATCAGGCCGGCGAACGGAGACAGCGACCAGATCGGCAGCGATCGGAAGCGGTCGAATAAGCCCTTGCCGAGGTCGGTCGACAAACCCATGCCCGAATAGACTGCGTTGAACACCACGGTCTGAACCAGGATGCCGGGTAAGAAGAATTGCAGGTACTCGCCAGGCGAACCGGCGAGCGCGCCGCCGAAGACGAAGGTGAAGAGCAGGGTGAACATGATCGGAGTCATCACCAGATCGAAGAGTTGCTCCGGCACATGCTTGAATTTCAGCACCGCGCGCCACCCGAAGACCAGCGCGTTGGAAAGGGCTGATGGGGTCCTAGGTCGGGCGACGCTTTGCAGCCGCTGCAGGGATGTCGTGTCGATCATGGCTTGTCACCTGCCTTCCGGCTTTCACCGAGGCCCGGCTGGCCCGTCAGCGCGAAGAAGACCTCCTCGAGGCTGGGTTGGCCCATGGAGAAATCCGACAGCTCGATGCCGGCGGCGACCAGATCGGCCAGCGCCTCGTTGGCGGCCTTCGCTGTGCCGGCAAGGACGGAGAGCTCAGCGCCTTCGGCGCTGCGTTGGACAGGATGTTCCAGCCGGCGTTCCAGAATGGTCGCCGCTTGGTCCGCCCGTGCAACATCGGCGAGCGCGACATGGAGAAAGCCGGAGCCGGTGGCCGCCTTCAGTTCGCGGCTGGTACCCTCGGCGATCTTCCTGCCGTGGTCGACGACGGCGATACGCGCTGCAAGTTGATCGGCCTCTTCGAGATATTGTGTGGTGAGCAGGATGGTGACGCCGGCCTCGGCGAGGCCGCGGATCATGCCCCAGACATCCTTGCGGGCGTTGGGATCGAGGCCTGTGGTCGGCTCGTCAAGGAACAGCACGCCCGGCGTGACGACCAGCGAGGCGACTATGTCGAGCCGCCTTCGCATGCCACCTGAATAGTCCCTCACCTGCTTCGTCGCCGCTTCGGACAAGCCGAAAGCCGCGAGCAGGTCGTCCGAACGGGCTTTAGCAGCGCGACCGCGAAAACCCCAGAGTCGGGAGAGCAGGACGAGGTTCTCCCGGCCCGTCAAGTCCTCGTCGAGCGAAGCGAACTGCCCGGTCATCGCGATTGCCGCACGGACCGCACGCGGGGCCTGCACGAGATCGTGCCCCATCACGGTCGCAGAGCCGGCGTCGGGGCGCGACAGCGTCGCGAGCATGCGCATCAGCGTTGTCTTGCCGGCGCCGTTCGGACCCAGGATGGCGAAAATCATGCCGCGCGGCACATCGAGATCGACACCATCGACGGCGCGCAGCTTGCCGAACGTCTTGACCAGGCCGCGGGCGGAAATGGCTGACTGGACAAGACCCGTGGAGGGCACGCCCATAGGAGAAGTATCGTTCATGCAATCATCCGGCAGTCGCAAAATGAAAGGCCAGCTTCGGCGCGATGGCTGCGTCGTCAATTCCTCTGCAGGCGCACGAACTTACCGTCTGGCTTATCCTGCCAGAGGCTCCGACCATGTACCGCTACCTGGCCGCCGAGGCTGAAGCGCCGGTCCGATCATATGTCGGACAGGCCTCTACCGATCTTGGGGTTTTCACTCGATCACGGCGCAGGCCTGACGATTTCCGGCATCACCGGCAGGCTGGCTTTTGTAGTCGTCCTGTCCGCCGTGGATCATCAATGCCTTGCCTCTTATCGCCGTTTCTCCACCATCCAGCTTGACCATGCTGTTGAAAACCTGGGCACGCAAAACGCCGTCGGCGCCGACCCGCTGATTTGGCATATCGCCCGCGTGCGGGCCTTTTCCAGTGAGGTATCCATGTTCGGCATTCGTCGGATTGAAGTGCCCACCGGCCGAGTCATGGCCGGTCTGATGGTCGCACTTTCCGGTTTCATGAACATGGAACGCGACCCATTCGCCCGCAGGCAGTCCCGTTACCTCCAACTCCATCAGCACGCCCTGCGCCGTCTCGGTCAGCGTGGCCGTGCCATTCTTCTCGCCGGCCATGTTGACGAATTCGGCTTTCGCGGTCGCGGTGTCCTGAGCCGCCGCAGGCATCGCGACCGCCAGCGCCAACCCTGTTGTTGCAACCAATTTTTTCATCGACTCGGCCTCCGGTTGTCCAAGGCATCCAAACAACAAAGGAGCCTCTTCGTTCCATTTGAAAATTGAGTTTTTTGTCTCCGGCACGGCCGCCAGGGGAGAGATGCCGACAACATGTTCGATGTGTCTTCAGTTTACACCAATTCGAAGAGTTGCGCGGTTTGCCAGCCTGCCAGCAGTATGATGAGAATACCAACGAGCCTGAGAAGCGTCTTTTCTGCGATTGACTTCACCATCAATCCGGCCATAGGCGCTGCGATAACACCACCAAGGACCAAGCCGGCAACGGGGAGTAGATTTTCTAGCCCCCCTGCCTCCTGCCAATGGCCGGTTAGCAAGGCAAACAAGAAGGTTAGAGACACCGACAACGTGGTGAGGAACTCGGTGGCATTTACCGTACCAATAACGTAGCGGGGCGTCCCGCCAAAACCGAGAAGGCCCGTCGTTACGATGGGACCCCACCCGCCACCCCCTGCGGCATCGAGAAATCCACCACCAAGTCCAAGCGGAGGTACCGCGCCTGCAGGGACCGGATTGCTTGGGATCCGCCGGAATGAACGGAACAGGAGCCAAGCTCCGACAAGCGCCAGATATGTGGTCACATATGGCTTCATGATCGCTCCCTCAAACGAGGTGAGCACATAAGCGCCGAGAACGCCACCGAGGACGCCAAATGGCATCAGCCGCCAGAAAAGCTTCCAGTCGATATTGCGGTGATAGAGGTGAGCCGAACCTGAGGCCGCAGTGGTAAACAGCTCAGCCGCGTGAACTGAAGCCGAAGCATGTGCGGGAGAAACGCCAAACCCCAGTAGGGTTGTCGAGCAAATCACGCCATAGGCCATGCCGAGAGCCCCGTCCACAGCTTGAGCTACAAACCCCACAAGCGCAAAAAGGATAAATTCTTGCATTTGGCCCTCCAACAAAGCGCGGTCGTAATGGGCGAAATAGAAACCCGCTGCCTACAACGAATGCAATTCATGTCTTCATGCTTCCACAATTCACCAAACGCCTGGCATCGACAATGGCGACGAACGGGAAACTGTTCACTCGATCGACGCCTTTCCCGATACCATCAGGTCATTCAGCTTCTCAGAATATTGAGAGCGATCTCGAGCGGGGTGGCGGGGTGGCACCCTTTGAAGTTGAAGCCGTATCAATCGACCGTCCTCGAAAGGCCACGCCAGTCGCTCAAGCCGCACCTCCTCTGACCTGCGGTTTCACGGGTCAGACGCAGGCTTGCAGCTCCACCCCATATCTGTTTAATTGCCGCCATCCACAGGGGTGCTCCGTGTCGTCGGGGCTGAGAGACGGGCTGCAAGCCCGTAAACCCTAGAGCTGATCTGGATAATACCAGCGGAGCGAGGCGGGCGATGTTTTCCGACGCACAGATTTCTCTTGATCCGATGACCGGCGATTTCGTCGGCGTCGTCAATATTTCGACGCTCCCGGTTGGCACGCTCGAGGGCTATGTCACGATCGACCTCACGGTCTCGGCCAACGGCCCGACCCCGCGCTGATCTTTCGCGCCAGAGGTCTCGCATGTCCCAGCCTTTCTCCACCGCGCCGCGAATCGCAACTTTGTTCGCCAAGATCGGATCGGCCTTGCTGTCGGTCGGCACGCTGGTTTTGGCTTGGGAGCTCTATGCGCGCATCTCGGGCATTTCGCCCACCACGCTGCCCGCCCCGTCACGAGTCCTCGCTCAGGCCATCCAGCAGCGCCAGGCGCTGTTCGACAACACCGTGCCGACAATCAGCGCCACATTGGCGGGTTTCGCCTGCTCGCTGGCCGTTGCCTTCATCCTTTCGGTGCTGATCGACTTCTTCAAGCCGCTGCGCCGCGCCCTGTTCCCGGTGTTCATCATCAGCCAGACCCTGCCGCTGGTGGCGATCGCCCCGCTGGTCGCGCTCTGGTTCGGCTTCGGGCTGACGCCGAAGATCATGCTGGTCGCACTCGTGACTTTCTTTCCCATGCTGGTCGCGCTGGTGCAGGGTTACGACTCGACGTATCGGGAAATCTCGGCGCTTCTGAGTTCGATGGGCGCTTCCCGCATGCGCATTTTCCTGCTGGCCCGCCTGCCCTCCTCGCTGCCCTATTTCTTCGCCGGACTGCGCATCTCGATCACCTATGCCGTGGTGGGCGCCATCTTCGCGGAATATGCCGGTGCGGCCAAAGGGCTCGGCATCTACATGCTCAACGCCAAGAACAATTTCCGGCCCGATCTCGTGCTGGCGGCCGTGCTGGTCAGCGCCTTGCTCACCTTGGTCCTGTTTGCTGCTACGATGCTGATCCAGCGCGTCGTCATGCCATGGGAGCGGCTCGATGACGCACGAAAGTCATGAGCAGGCGGCTGGAGCTGCGCCAAGTCAGCAAGCGTTTTGGCGACATCGACGTGCTTGCCGACATCACCCTGCACATCGAGCCGGGCGAATTCGTTTCAATCCTCGGCCCCTCCGGAGCCGGCAAGTCCACGATCTTCAGCTTGCTGACGGGCAGTCTCGAAGGCCACGGCGATGTCGACTTCGATGGGCGGCCACTGGCCGACACGCGCCGACCGTTTGCCTTCATGCCGCAGCACGATGCCCTGATGCCCTGGCGCACGGTTATCGACAATACCGCGCTCGGTCTGGAAGTGCAGGGCATGTCCCGCAAGGCGGCGCGCGACAAGGTAGCGTCGTTCTTCGGCGAATTCGGCCTTGCGGGCTTCGAGCATAAGTATCCGGCGCAGCTCTCGGGCGGAATGCGCCAGCGCGCCGCGCTGTTGCGTACCGTCGTGCAGGACCGTGCCATGCTGTTGCTAGACGAACCGTTCGGCGCACTCGACGCTCTCACGCGCACCGGCATGCAGCGCTGGCTTCAGACGATGTGGGACCGACACCGCTGGACCGTCCTGCTGATCACCCACGATGTCCGCGAGGCGGTCTTCCTGTCCGACCGCATCTATGTGCTGAGCGGCCGCCCTGCCCGCGTGCTGCGCGAAATCGCCATCCCTCTTCCGCGCCCGCGCAAGGATCTTGCCTCGCCGGAAGCCAGCGCCATCGAAGCCGACATCCTCGATACCCTTCTCGATCCACAGCCCGCCCAAAGGACATGACCATGCTTTCCAGACGCCTCTTCATCGCTGCCGCATTGATCGCCGGGCTCGGACCCGTCACCTCCGTCTGCGCCCAGCAGACTGTCACCGTCGCGCTAGACTGGACGCCGAACACAAACCATGTCGGGCTCTATGTCGCCCAGGCGAAAGGCTTCTATGCCGAGGCTGGGCTCGACGTGCAGATCCTGCCCTACACCGACACTGCGGCCGGTACGCTGATCGCCAACCGTGTGGCCGATTTCGGTATACTGGGATCCATAGGATTGTTCACCCAACGCACGGCCGGCGCCGACCTCGTCGCCACCTACGCCATCATGCAGACAGAAACCGGCAGGCTGGTGTTCAACGCCGACCGCGCCGATATACAAACCCCCAGGGATCTGGACGGCCTGACCTATGGCGGTTTCGGCAGCGCTTGGGAGAATGCGCTGATCGGCACCATCATCCGCCATGATGGCGGCGAGGGCAAATTCGAAACAGTGACGCTGGGCACCTCCGCCTATGAGGCCTTGGCCAACGGCGCGGTCGATTTTACGCTCGAGGTCTACACTTGGGAGGGGATCAAGGCGGAACTTGACGGCAAGGCCCAGCGCGCCTTCCGCTACTCGGATTTCGGCGTGCCCGACCAACACACCAATTTCATTGGCTCGAGCCGGGCCTATCTCGAGAAGAACAAGGACACGGCAACCGCTTTCATCGCCGCGACCAGGCGCGGCTATGCCTTCGCTGTCGAACATCCGCAAGAAGCGGCTGATATCCTGATCGCAGCAAACAGCGACGTGCTGACTGACCGTCCATTGATCGAGGCATCGCTGAAGGCGCTGATCGACGGCCACTATCTGCAAAGCCCCGCCGGCGCGATTGGCGCGATCGATCCCGCAAAGATGGAGGCTATCGGCAACTACCTGTTCAAGGCCGGCGCCCTGCGCGACGGCGATGGAAACCCGGTCGGCGAACGACCCGATTTCGCGGCCTATTACAGCAACGCCTATCTGGACGGCGAAAAATGAGCCCGCCGCGGCGCATGCATCCTGTCGGGCTCGCCGTCGTCACCAGCAGGATCGAACAGATCGGAACTGCATCGACCAGCTTCGACGCGCCGCTGCCGCCCTGTCGAGCGCACGGCCGAACCAGTCCGGCCAGAGCCGGGTCGGCGTGCTGGTCGTAATCGCAGGGCGGGACGGGCTGATGCTGGGACAATTGCTCATGCGCATCGTGATGGTCGCCGATACGGGCATCGTCGAACAAGGTCCGCATGATGAACTGGTCGCGCGGCGGTGCTTACTCACTGAGCGCGGCTCCGGACTGACGTGATGGCTTTGTGTCGCGCTTTGGCGTCAGTTCCGCCTCGGGCTGGTCGCTCAATCGTTTCTTGAGGATGTCAATGAGGCTGACGGTGACCGCAATCACCGCAGGGCCGAGGACGAGCCCGGATGCTCCAAACAGGACGATGCCACCGACAGCACCGACAAAGGCCACCACCGTGTGGAGCCGCAGCCGGTTCCCGACAAGCATCGGATAGAGCAGATTGTCGATGCCGGCGACGACCACGCCGCCCCAGACGGTCAGGATCGCCGCGCTCGCCCAAGCCCCCTCCAGCGCGAGATAGATCGCTGCCGGCACCCAGATCACGAATGCGCCGAGCACCGGCACGATGGCAAGAAGTCCCATTGCCAAGCCCCAGAAGACCGGAGTGGGCAGGCCGAGCCACCAGAACATCAGGCCGCCCAGCGTCCCCTGCACAGCGGCGACAAGCACGGTGCCTATCAGGATCGCATGTACCGTCTCGGCAAGGCGGGACAGCATGTATGCCGTCTCCGCGGTACGCAGGGGCGAGAGACGCTCGATCCCCCGCAGGGCGGATTCACGGTCCCGCAGAAAATAGAACAGCAGATAAAATGTCAGAATGAACATCACGGCCTGATTGATCGAGCCGCGCAACAGCGATGTGCTTTGTGCCGTCAGCCATTGTACAAATGCGGCGACCGTGCCGGCCGGATCGAGTTGGTTCTCAATCCACTGGGCAACCGCCGAAAGCCTGGGATAGCCCGACACGAAGGCATCTGTGTTCCAACCCCGGATGACCTCCTCCATATAGGTGGCTCCGTTTACCGCCTCGCGGACAAGCTGCTGTGCCACGAAGATGAGCGGCAGGCCGACTGCAACCGCCGCGATGCTGACCGACATCAGTGCAGCCAGGTTTTTGTTCCTGAGCCTTTCCTCGACCTGTCGATGAGCCGGATACAGGATGATTGCCAACACCACCGCCCAGGTCAATGCGGGCAAAAAAGGCAACGCCAAGAGATAGCAGACATACAGACCGATCGCCGTCGCGGCCACGATGCCGAGCAATCTCATTTGTTTCATATCGGGCATCTGTTTCAGGTCGGGCATCTCTCGCTGTCTCGCAAACCAAGCGAGCCTAGTGGATTTCCCAACAAAATGGCAGCTTCCGTTGCCGCACCCTACGGCTAGGCCGCTGTCGAGTGTGACGAAAATCCCGTGCGCGCTGCCAGCACCGCGGCCTGCCGGTCGTGGATGGTCTGACCTACGGCCGTTCTACAACTCGCTCGCGGCAGCGCAGCTTCACAGGACCAATAGAAAAAAAGGCCGGACTGTTAAAGTCCGGCCAGGCATGAAGGTTCAAAACCTCCAGAGGGGAACGCGCCGGACGCAATGGGAGGAAAACATCCGACGCAATGCGTATATGGATCCGCACGGGTGGCGTTTCAACGACATGTGGTGGGCCACATCAGCCGCTCCATAGAGCCACCAGCGCGGATTCAGGTCACGGCCTGTGTTTCAGTTTTAGCGTAACAGACATGTGGTGCGTCGGCCCGATCAACGAGGGTCAGGCGAGGAGTGTCCCGCGGGACACTCCCCCTTCGTTTTTTACTCCGAGAGCGTGAAGGGAGCCGTGTATTTGTCGACGTTGTCCTTGGTGATGAGAAGGCAGTCAAACAGCTGCTTCTCGGTCGGCGCGCCGGTTTTGCCGGTCTTTATGAACGAGTCGGCCTGTTGTACGGCCTTCGCCGAGTAGACGGCCACCGGCTGGAGCACGGTGTACTGCAAGTCGCCCGCCTTGATCGCGGCGACAGCGTCCGGAGAGCCATCGAAGCCGCCGACCTTAATGCTCGACAGCTTTCCGGCTTCTTTCAGCGCGGCGATCGCGCCAAGCGCCATCTCGTCATTGCCGCTCGTCACGCCGATGATATCGGGATGGGCCTGCAGCAGGCTCTGCATCTTGTCGTGGCCCTGGGTCCGGTCCCAGTTGGCGACCTCCGAGCCGGCCTTCTTGAGGTCCGGATACTGGCTGATCACGGTCTCGTATCCGTTTGACCGGGTGGCGGCGTTGTTGTCGGACGGGGCGCCCAACAGTTCGACGTAGTTGCCCTTCTCGCCGATATTCGTCACCCATTGCTGTGCCCCCAGAGCGGCGCCCTGTGCGTTGTTGGAAACGAGCTGCGCCTTGGCCAGACCCTCCTGATTGATCTCGGCGTTGACCAGGAAGACCGGGATGTTCGCGGCAATCGCCTTCTTGACGGCGCCGATGGATCCGCTGGCGTCGGCAGGATCGAGGATGATCGCCACGGATTTGTTGGTGATTGCGGTGTCGATCAGTCTGCTTTCCGTGTTCGTGTCGGCTTTCGATGCGCCGACAGTCGCGGTGTAGCCGAGTTTTTCGGCCTCGGCCTTGGCCACATTGCCTTCGGTGAGCCAGTACGGGTTGGCGGGATCGATGACGATGATCGAAATGAGGCCTTCGGCCGACGCTGCGCTTACCGACCCTGCGAGGACCGGAGCGGCCAGCGCAAAGGCCGTGAGCATTAGAATTCTTGCCTTGCCATACATGTAATTTCCTCCTTGGTTAGCGATGGTACCGGTCAACCGGCAATCTTCTCGTGAGCGGGATCGGCCGTTCGGGCCTTGCCGGCTTGTTGCGGAGAAGTCGAAGGGCCGCCGGTCGAGCCCGGGAGCTTGACGCGACGGCGATACTGAATGGCGTTGAGCAGCACCGCCAACACGATGACCGCGCCGGTGAACACTGTTTGCCAGTAGGCGGACACGCCAATGATCACGAGGCCATCGGATAGGAAGCCGATGACGAAGGCCCCGACCAGCGTGCCGCGGATATTGCCTCGACCACCGGTGAGTGCCGCGCCGCCGATGACGACGGCCGCAATGGCGGTCAGTTCGTAGGAGTTGCCGGCGGTCGGCCCTGCCGAGGTCAGTTCCGAGGACAGGATGAGGCCGGCTACCGAGGCGCAGATGCCGGACAGCATATACACCGACACCTGCACTTTTTTCACCGGCACGCCGGACAGTTCCGCGGCGCGCTCGTTGCCGCCGGAGGCATAGAGCCACCGGCCGAAGGCCGTGCGATTGAGGATGATGCTGCCGATGATCGCGATGACCACCATGACCAGCACACCGATAGGGATACCGAACAGGCGGTTGAAGCCCAGCCAGTCGAAGCCGGTATTGCCCAGCTCCGGCTTGCCGCCGAGATCATTATATGTGAGGCCGTTTGTCATCAGCAGCGCGGCGCCCCGCACCACATAGAGCATGCCCAGCGTGGCAACGAAGGCCGGCACCTTCAACCAGGCGATAAGCACGCCGTTGACCAGACCGACCAGTGCGCCGAGCACGCACACCAGCACCACGACCACCCAGACGGGGGGAAACAGCACGATGCCGAGCGTTTGCAACTGCACGCCCTGCATCAGGAATCCGGCGATTACGCCCGACAGCCCAAGCGTCGACCCCACCGACAGGTCGATGCCGCCATTGAGGATGACCAGCAGCATGCCGACCGCGAGGATGCCGAAGATGGCGACATGCGACGCCATGGTGAGGAAATTGCCCAGCGAGAAGTAATAGGGCGACAGCATCGAGAAGACGAGGATGATCACCATCAGCGCGAGGAATGCCCGGCCCTCCAACAACAGCTTGGCCAGGCTGAAGCCACCGCTCGATGTCCTCGGGCCGGAGCGGCTACTATTCTGACTGGCGTTGGTCACGGTCTGGGCTCCTGTATTCTTCATGATCAGACGAGCACGGCCTCGCCCGAGGCGGCCATGATCTGCTCTTTCGTCACGTCGGCGCCGAACTGAGCCGAAATCCTGCCTCGGCGCATGACGATGATCCGGTGCGCGATACCAAGGCACTCGGCGACTTCCGAGGTCGAGAAGACGACCGCGAGCCCCTGCGCGGCCCGCTCGCCGAGCAGCCGGAACACCTCCGCCTTGGCGCCGACATCGATCCCGCGACTGGGCTCGTCAAGCAGCATGACCTTGGGGTCGGTGGTCAGCATCTTGCCGATGACGACCTTCTGCTGATTGCCGCCGGACAGCGATCCGATGGGCGCGCCTGCGCCCGCCGTCTTGACGCGCACATCGCGAATGGTTCCGTCGATCAGCGACCGCTCCTGCGACCGCGAAAGCAGCATCCCCTTGACGAAGGCGCCAATGCTGGCGAGGGACAGATTTGCCCCCACGGTCATCGTTTGGACCAGCCCGTCGCGTTGGCGGTCCTCAGGCACCAGCACAAGCCCCCTGTTTATCCGCTCCGCAATGCTGAGGCGGGAGATGTCGTCGCCCTCCAGCAAGACCCGGCCGCCCGTCACCGGCAATCGTCCGGCGACGCACTCCAGCAATTCCGTGCGCCCCGCGCCCATCAGCCCGTAAATGCAGACGATCTCGCCCGTGCGGACATCGAGCGACAGCCGGTCGACGACCAGGCGGTCCGAACCCGAAACATCGGCGACGCTCACATCGTCGATTGACAGGGCAACGTCGCCGAATGCGTATCCCGTGGGCGGCGATCCCAGGTCGAAGTTCTCGCCCACCATGTTACGGACGATCCATTCGAGATCGATGTTCTTCGCTTTGGCCGTGGCCGTGATCGTTCCGTCGCGCAGCACCACGGCGTGGTCGGTGATCTGCAGCGCCTCCTCGAGGTGATGAGAAATGTACACGATCGAAACACCGCGGGCGGTCAGGTCCCGGATCACCTTGAACAGCACCTCCACCTCGGTCGCGCTCAATGCGGAGGTAGGCTCGTCCATGATCAGGATGCGTGAATCGACGGAGAGCGCGCGTGCGATTTCGACGATCTGCTGCTGGCCCAGGCGTAGATCCTGCACCAAGGTCATCGGATCGATATCTTCCTCGAGATCGCCCATCAGCATCCGCGTCTGACGAGCCTCTTCCGCGAAGTCGAGGCCGGTCGCGCCCCGCAACTCACGGCCCATGAAAATATTGTCGCGCACACTCAGATTGGGCGCGAGACTCAACTCCTGATGGATTATCGAGATGCCTCGATCCCGCGCGTCGACGGTCGAGGAGAAGACGACAGGACGGCCATCGAGTTCGATGCTTCCGGACGTCGGCGTCTCGACACCGGAAAGGATCTTCATCAGCGTCGACTTGCCGGCGCCATTCTCTCCGAACAGCGTGGTGACCTCGCCACGGCGGATGTCGAAATTGACCCCCTTGAGGGCATGCGTTCCGCCATAGGATTTTACGATGTTGCGCGCCGCGAGCACGGTATCGCCGGCCGCCGGCTCGAATTGAGGCGCCGCATTCATTGAACGCTCAGCTTTACGGGTGTGACGAGCCAGCCCTTGGGATTGACCAATTTGAAGACGCCGATCACCGAAATCGTCTTGCCGGTGAGCTTGGTGTTGTCGATGGCCGACAATACCTGCTTCTTCATCTCGTTGTTCAAGGCCGATCCTGCGTTCTGATACTCGATCTGGTTGGTGAATTGCCCGAAGGCGATCGTTCCCGTGGCATCGCGCAGATCGGTTCCGTTGATCGCCGGACCCGTCTGCACTCGAATGACCAAAGTGCTGGGAACCTCGTCGACCTTGACGGCGTAGATGCCGGACTTTCCCTCACCGATCACGCCGGTGAATTTGACTGAGAATTCCGTACCGACATTGGCCGGCACGCCGTACTCCTTCTCTGCCGCCGCCTTGTCCTTGGCGATGGCCGACGCAAGGGTAGCGGCGTTCACCGCGCGCTGCTCCACGGCGGATTGAACCTTCGGAAACTCGGACTTGCCGTATTCTTCCGGGGAGAACGCAGCCTTTCGCGCGTCCTCCGCCGAACCAATTATGACGACCTTGGTGTCGAGAACCATCGCGCCGAGCAAAATCAGGATCGCGGCCGCGGCGACAATCCAATGAACGCCGACCCGCCGATTGATCGTGGTAGCGGGCTGCGAACTCATGGTGCAACGACCTGCGGCATGACGCCGATCAGGTCACGATCACCACTGGCGGCGCTGCTGGATTTCATTCCATCTCCTCCCGAGATGATATTATTATCTTAAGTTGAAAAATTTTTCACGCGTTCATGTCGTTGTCAATCCGCCTTCACCGGGATCAGCGTGCAGCCGGCGTCATCGAGAGGAACTTTGTCGCGTAGCAGTTGATTGCGGCCGAGAACCCAGCCGGTATTCGGCTGCACGATCGTGTGACCGCGATTGCATGCGCTGGTTCGTCAGCCCAACCGCCGTAAGCAAGAAATTCCTCACGAGCCGAAGCCTTTCGGAACAGTCAGGCCTCAGGCACAAAATCGACCATACGTTAGTGTTAAATTCACGTCAAGACATGTGATATTTTGCCCATTCTCCGGCACTGCCGGAGAATGGGCACCTGTCAACAAAGCTTAATATGCTGTTTTCGTGTGGTATTTTTTGAAAACAGCGCATACCCGCGAGATGTTCGTCCCAAATCAGGGCGCCATCACAATCGCATCAGATTCCTGTCGCTGAGCTGCGCGACAGCGGCATCGAGTTCGTCGGACATCCGCTGCGGGTCCCAGTTACGTGCACGGCCGGCAATGGCGGCGATCTGCTTCAAATCGCTCATGGTCAGGGAACCACCAATGGCCAGGGTCGTGCGCCGCATGACGATATCGGCCAGATGCTCGACGAATTCATTACGAACGATGTAGTCGATTTCGGATGTGCCGTAGTCGCTTGCCCCCGGCAGGCGATCTTCATTGTCTCCTGAACTTTGGTGGCGGGCGATCGGCAACGCCTTGGTTCCGTAGCGCGACAGAAGTTGGTCGAGACGGCGTTCGTCGGCGCCCGAAGCCGATCTGGCATCCGCCAGCCAGGCAGCTCGCGCCGCAGGCTCGGTTGGAAAACCCTTGCCGCCGCCGATCGGCATCGATCGCGTGGTGACCTTGCGGCCGCGTCCCAGCCGGTCGAGTACCGTGTCGGCAACCTCCTCGGCAAAGCCGCGGAACGTCGTCCATTTGCCGCCGACCAGCGAGATAATCGGAAACGGACGCGAACCTTCCGGCTCGACGACCGGTGCCGAATGATCCCGGCTGATCAAGCCGGGGACAGAGGCGTCGGATGCAGGCAACGGTCTGATGCCGCTATAGGCATAGACGATCTGGTCGCGTCCAAAGCTCATGCCCGGTATCAGCGCACGCACGCTTTCGAGCAGATAGTCGATCTCCTGCGGCTCGCAGCGTACTGTGTCCGGGCTGTCGGCCTGGATGTCGGTCGAGCCGACGAGCGCCAGACCGAGATAGTCGTAGACAAGGCAGATGCGGCCGTCGTCGGCTTCGAAGTAGAGCATGCGGCCTGCCAGGCTTCGTACCAGTTCGTCGTGCTTCAAAAGGATATGCGAGCCCTTAGTGCCGCCGATCATTTTCGATGGCGCGCCGAGCGAGGCGTTGACATCGTCGATCCACGGACCGGCGGCGTTGACGACCAGTTTCGGCCGCACCGCAAATACGGCGCCGTTCTCGGACCGACCCCCGTCTTTTGACTGGCCCCCGCCTTTTGACTGGAAAGTCAGCACACCATTGGACGACGAAACCAGCGTCGTGTAGTTGGCGGCCGCGGCGAGGGCATTTGCTGCCAGCCCGTCGGTGATCAGTTCGAGCACCAGCCTTTCGGGATGGCTGATCTTGGCGTCGTAATAGATGCCGGTGGCGACGATCGACCTGGTCAGTGCCGGTATCTCGCTCAGCGCCCGCCGTCGCCCGACCAGTCGGTGGCGCGGCATGACACGATGCCGCGACCCATAAAAATCGTAGATCGTCAGGCCGATCTTGATGAGGACGGCGCCGCGGCTGCGCGGTGCGCTGGTCGAGCCCAGCAGCGTGCGCAACGCCGCCCACATGCCCTTGCTCCAGGAGAAGATCGGGATGATTGTCGGCAGCGGGCTGACATAGTGCGGCGCGTTCTTCAACAGCAGGTTGCGCTCCAGCGTTGACTGTGCCACCAGCCCGAACTCGCCCGTTTCGAGATATTTCAGGCCGCCATGGATCAGCCGCGATGGCGCAGCACTTGTGCCCGAGCCAAAATCGCCCTTGTCGACGATCAGGCAACTGACGCCTTGCGCGCACAGATCCCGGAACAGGCCAGCCCCATTGATGCCGGCGCCAAGGATGACGACGTCGACGTCGCCCGTCTTGTTCATAAAGGCGAGGCGGTCGATGGGGTCGGCTGAGCCGGGGTCGGATGCGCCGGGATCCGACACAGGGTCCGATGCGCCTGCGTCGCCGGAAGGGCTCATGACTGAGCCATCTTGACGATGCTCAGTTTTACGCCGGCTCGTTCGAGTTTTTGCGCCTGCGCGTCGCTTACGCCGTCGGTCGTCAGCACCGCGTCGAAACGGGTCAGATCGTCGAAAACATGCAGGGCGACCTTGTCGAACTTGGAATGGTCGACGACAAGAATGCGCCTGGTCGAGGCAGCGACCATCGCTTGCTTGACCCGGACCACATGCTGGTCCTGGATGAAGGCCGTGGTGCCTGAGATCGCCGAAGCCGAGCAAATCAGAAGATTGGCGCGCAATTGCGCCACGGCATTCTCGCAGACGATGCCGATATAGGCATTGTAGGTGCGGTGGTACTGACCGCCCAGGCAGATGAAGTCGATATCGTCGACATTGGTCAGCAGTGCTGCAGTCGCGACGCTGTTGGTGATGACGGTCAGTGGCTTGATGTCGGGCAGCAGTGGAGCGATCGCGTTCGCCGTGGTCGAATCGTCCAGCATGACGGCCTGGCCGGCCTCGACATAATCCAGCGCCGCATGCGCCAGCGCATCCTTCTCGGCCCTGCCGACTGTCACCCGATAGCGGAAAGCGCTTTCATAAAGGCCGGAAGGCTGCACCGTCACCGCGCCGTGCAGCTTGCGCAGCACGCCCTGGTGCGCCAGTTGGTCGATATGGCGGTGGATGGTCATCCGCGACACGCCGAAATGCTCGACCAGGTCGTCGATGCGCACCTGGCCGAATTTGATCACATAGTCGGCGATTTCCTCGCGCCGTTCGTCGGCCTTGATCATGCAGCCCCCTCAATGCTTTGCCCCGCCAGCCTTTCGATCTCCAGCCATTGCGGCTTGAGCGATTCGGCAATGCGGCAATAGAGAGAAAAACGGTCCTCGAAAACCGCATTGCGCGCCGCGTCGGGCAGATATTCATGGCTCGTCTTGCTGACGGCGCGCGCCCCCTGTTGCGGTGAGGCAAACAGGCCAACCGCGGCGCCGGCACAAAGGGCTGCGCCGAAGGCAGCCGCCTCGTCGGTCGACGTCACGATGACCGGCACATTGAGCACGTCGGCGAACATCTGCGCGAAGGCCGGATTGCGCGACCCGCCGCCGGTGAGCCGCACCTCACGAACGGCAAAGCCGTCGCGCAGCGCTTCGACGTGCGTGCGGTGGTTGAAGACGATGCCTTCCAGCACTGCCTTCAGCATGTCGCCGCGATCATGCCAGCCATGCAGGCCGAGAAAGCTGGCGCTGGCGGCATTGCCGTAAGGCGAGCCGAACAGATAGGGATGGAACAAGATGGTCGAAGGCCTGCCAAGCGCAATGTCGATCTCTGCCGCCAGCATCTCGTGGATCGAGCCGCCGGTCCTTTTTGCTTCGTCCTGTTCCGGGCAGCAGAGCGTGTCGAGGAACCAGTCGTAATTCGCCGTCGAGGCCGGCGAGATCGACATGTTGTTCCAACGCCCAAGATCAATAGCATTGCGGCAGAACCAGCGCAGGTCGACGCGCGGCTCGGTGGAGACTATTTCGTTGATCGAATAGGTGCCGGCGACGATGCTGACCACGCCCTCCTCGTGGCCGCCCATGCCAAGCGCTGAGGCAGTGACATCATGCAGGCCGCAAGCGACCGGCGTGCCTTCAGCAAGCCCGCTCAGCGCCGCTGCATCGGTGGTGACGTAGCCGACGATGTCGGCCGAATGCATCATCGGCGGCAAGGCTTCAAACAATGCCTCAAGACCGAAAATGCGCATCGCCTCCGGCACATGGCTTTGCGTACGCACATTGGTGAACGAGGTGCTCGCCTCAGTGAGGTCAGTGCCGATGGTGCCGGTCAGACAGAAACGCAGCCAGTCCTTGCAGGCGAGTATGTGCGCGACCCGGCTGAAGCGTTCCGGATCGTGCTCCCGCAACCAGACCAGCAGCGACGACGGTGAGGAAGCGTGCGGCACCTGGCCGGTCAGGGCGAGCGCTTCGGCGAAGACCGAACCTCGCGACCATCTGTCGACGATTTCGCCCGCCCGGCTGTCCAGCGACAATATGCCGGGGCCTAGCGGCCGGCGATCGTTGTCGAGCAGGTAAAGGCCATCGCCATGCGCGGTCGCCGCCACTGCCTTGATGTCGCTGGCCGGCCTGCCGCTCAAGGCAATGGCTTCCTGGATCGCCTCGGCGGTCGCCTGCCAGAGACCGGCCATGTCGCGTTCGACCCAGCGCGCATGTGGCATCGATTGCGGCACTCGCCGGCGCGCAACCGACAATTGCGAGCCGTCGGCATCGAAGATCACCGCCTTCGTCACCGTCAGGCCGTTGTCGATCCCAAGCAGGCTTGACATGGCTACCTCTCAGCTCGGCGTTTGCCGACACGCATTGCGAATAGGATTTTGGTGCATTGCGCTTGACGACGGCGGGGAGAAGCTGCCCGGTGATGCAGCAGCCGAACAGCGATGGGAATTCCGAACCAACAGAATCGACCATACTATGGTGTTAAATTAACGTCAATGTGTGTGATTTTCGAACCAATCTTGCGGCCGAGGGCCTTGACGAGCGCGCCGAAGTCCGAACTCGGACGGGCCGCGGCAGCTTCGAGTTGGCCGCTGACGAACAGGCGCACATGCCGCGCGATCTCGCCACCGTCACTCCACCGCCAGAGGGCAAGCTCATGGGAAAGGCCGGCGTAGCTGGCCATCATTGATGCGGCTTTCGCGGACTGTTTTGGATCTCCCGGAAGCCGCTGAACGGCGACCGAGATAAATCGTGGCAGCTATTGGCGCAGCCGCCACGACAAGGGCCTCACCAGCCTAGTCGATGTCGAAGGATACACCCTGGGCCAGCGGCAGCGCCTTGGAATAGTTCACCGTGTTGGTGGCGCGCCGCATGTAAGCCTTCCAGGCGTCGGAGCCCGACTCCCGGCCGCCGCCGGTCTCCTTCTCGCCACCGAAGGCACCGCCGATCTCTGCCCCCGATGTGCCTATGTTGACGTTGGCGATGCCGCAGTCGGACCCGTCGACGCCGAGGAAGCGCTCGGATTCCTGCAGGTCGCGGGTGAAGATCGACGACGACAGCCCCGCTCCGACCGCGTTGTGCTCGTCGAGCACGGCGTCGAAATCCGAGTACTTCATCACATAGAGGATCGGCGCGAAGGTCTCTTCCGTCACCGGCGAGACCTGCTTGGGCATCTCGACCAGCGCCGGACGAACGTAATAGGCGTCGGGATGGGCATTCTCGACCCGCGTGCCACCGGTCACCTTGCCGCCGTGAGCGGCGGCTTCCTTCAACGCATTCTGCATGCTGTCGAAGGCTGCCTTGTCGATCAACGGTCCGACCAGCGCTGATGTCTCCAGCGGATTGCCGACCGAGACGCTTTCATAGGCCTTCTTGAGGCGCGGAACCAAGGCATCATAGATGATCTCATGCACGAACAGGCGCCTGAGCGTCGTGCAGCGCTGGCCGGCCGTGCCCATGGCGCCGAATGCGATGGCGCGCAAGGTCATGTCGAGATCGGCCGTCGGGCAGACGATGCCGGCATTGTTGCCGCCGAGCTCCAGCACGGCGCGGGCAAAGCGCTTCGCCAGCCGAGGACCGACCTCCCTGCCCATGCGGGTCGAGCCGGTGGCCGAGACCAGCGGCACCTTCGGATGATCAACCAGAATTTCGCCGACAGCGCGGTCGCCGATCAGCACCGACGTCAAGCCTTCCGGAGCATCACCGAAACGCTTTGCCGCGCGCTTGAAGATCGCTTCGCAGGCGAGCGCCGTCAGCGGTGTCTTTTCCGACGGCTTCCACACCACCGCGTCGCCGCAGACCAGCGCAAGTGCCGCGTTCCACGACCACACCGCGACCGGGAAATTGAAAGCGGAGATGACGCCGACGACACCCAGCGGATGCCAGGTTTCCATCATGCGATGGCCGGGCCGCTCGGTGGCGATGGTCAGGCCGTATAATTGCCGCGACAGGCCGACGGCGAAATCGCAGATGTCGATCATCTCCTGCACTTCGCCGAGCCCTTCGGACGGGATCTTGCCGACCTCGATCGACACCAGCCTGCCAAGCTCGGCCTTGTGCGTGCGCAGCTCCTCGCCAAGCAGCCGCACCAGTTCGCCGCGCTTCGGCCCCGGCACCAGACGCCACGTCTGGAAGGCCTTATGGGCACTATCTATGGTCTTTGCCGCATCGGCCGGCGAGATCGTCTTCAGCGCGGCGATCTGCTCGCCCGTCACCGGGCTGCGCACGATAAGATCGCCGCCCGAAAGCGCATCCTCGGCGACGCCCAGTTTCGCCAGTAGCCCGGCTGTTTCCTTCGCAATCGTCATTCTCTGTCCCTTTCAGATCCCGTCGCTCATATGGCGTCGGTCGAAGCCTTGTGCCATGCCGTCCCTGTGCCGTCAGGCGCTGTCATGGCGTGGCATTACTCGTTTCAGGGAAAAATCGCCACCCCGGCATGGTCTAAGCCAAGGTCAGACCGTTGAACCAGCGAGTCGTTCAGCGCACTGTCTGCGCGGTTACCCGCGCGGCGCCTTCCTTCATCAGCCGGTCGATGTGCATGCGGATATGGGCCGCCTCGGCGGCCGTATTGGCAAGCGCAATGGCGCGATCGAAGGCGATGCGCGCCTCCTCACCACGACCGAGCTGCATCAGCAGTCCGCCCTTGAGGCCGAAGAAATGGAAATAGCCGGAAAGCCTTTGTTCCAACGGCTCGATCATGGCAAGTGCCGCTTCCGGCCCGCGCACCTTGGCGACCGCGACGGCGCGATTGAGCGTCACCACCGGCGACGGCTGCATCTGCTCGAGCAGGCTGTAGAGCAGCTCGATCTCGTTCCAGTCCGTGTCCTCAGGCTTTTCCGCCCGCGCATGCAGGGCGGCGATCGCCGCCTGCACCTGGTAGGGACCGGGCTTCTGATGGCGCAGCGCCTTATCGACCAGCGCCAGCCCCTCGTCGATCATCTTGCGGCTCCACAGGCTGCGGTCCTGGTCTTCGAGCAGCACGATTTCGCCGTTCTCGTCGAAACGCGCCGGCGCACGCGCATGCTGGAGAAGCAAGAGCGCCGTCAGGCCCATGATCTCCGGCTCGGTCTGGAACAGCCTGAGCAGCAGCCGGGCCAGCCGGATTGCCTCTTCGCAGAGCGGCGCGCGGGCCGGCGCCTCACCGCTGTTGGTCGAATAGCCTTCGTTGAAGATCAGGTAGACCATGGCGGCGACGGCGGCGAGCCGTTCGGACCGCTCGACCGCACCGGGCGTCTCGAACGGCACGCCGGCATCGGCGATGCGCGCCTTGGCACGTGTGATGCGCTGCTCCATGGCGCTTTCGCCGACGAGAAAGGCGCGGGCGATCTGCTTGACGCTCAGGCCTGAAACGATGCGCAGCGCCACGGCGATCTGCTGCGTCGCCGGCAGGTCGGGATGGCAGCAGATGAACAGCAGCCGCAATATGTCATCGCGGTAATGCGCGCCGTCCAGCCGTTCGGCGATATCGGTCTCGGCATCCTCCAGATCGGAGATCTGGTCCTCTTCCGGCAGCGGCGCCTGCTTGGCACGCTTGCGCACCGCGTCGATGCCGCTGTTGCGGCCAACGAAGATCAGCCAGGCTGCCGGATCGCGCGGCGGGCCGTTTGTCGGCCAGTTCTTCAGAGCTCGCAGGCACGCGTCCTGGAAAGCTTCTTCCGCCGCATCGAGATCGCGGAAGTAGCGCAGCAGCGCGCCCATCGCCTGTGGGCGGGCCGTGCTGATCGCCGTGCTGATCCAGGTGAGATCGGTCATGCGGGAATCCTGGCGGGGTTGAAGAGCGAGACCGGCCGTATTTCGTAGGAGCCGCCGCTCGGGTTGACCTCGGAAAGTTCGCGCGCAAAGTCGACGGCCTCGTCGAGATCGGCGCATTCGAGCGTGTAGAAGCCGAGGAACTGTTCCTTGGTTTCGGCAAATGGTCCGTCGATGACGACCGCTTCGCCCTTGACCTTTTTCAGCGTTGTTGCAGCGGTTGTCGGCAGCAGCCGCGCCACCGGGCCAAGCCGGCCGGCCTGAGCGTATTTTTCCTGCACGCCCAGGAGTTTTTCCATGACGGCATCGTCCTGTTCCTTGCTCCAGGAGCAGACGACGTCTTCGGAGGCATAGCAGAGGATAGCGTAGAGCATGGGTGCGTCCTTTTCTCTGTCAAAGGACGAAACAGTAGGACCGATCCCGACATAACGTCGATAAAAAAATTACGTCCTGCCAGGACAATGAAAGCCTGTGGCTGCTCTGTTCGGTTCAGCTTTCCTGCGCCTTCAACCATCTCAGAACGAGGGCTTCTTCGTCATCAAGACCGGGTATCGATCGCTTCCGCTTGTTCACATCCGCCATTTCGCTGAGCAGCCGTCCTTCGGACCAGGCTTCGAAAACTTGCGGGTGGATGTAACACCTGCGGCAGATGGCGCGCGTGTTGCCCAGCCGCTCGGCCACCTTGTCGATGACGCCGTTCATCACCCGCTTCTGTTGTGCCTGGCTTTCGGGTCGTTCGATTTGCGCAAACAGTGACGCAGCATGGATGGTGCCGCCCCAGGTTCGGAAATGCTTGGAGCTGAAATCGCCCCCTGCGTTCTCCCTGATGTAGCGGTTGACGTCGTCGGAGCGGATCGGTCGCCTGCTTCCATCCTCGTCGAGATACTGGAACAGCTTCTGGCCCGGCAAATCCTGCGCCCCGCGCACGATCCTGGCAATCCGGCGATCGACGAGCTTCAGCTTCCATTCCTTGCCGGACTTGCCTTTGAAAGCGAAACGCAGGCTCGAGCCATTGACGTCGACATGGCGGTCGCGCAGCGTGGTCAGCCCAAAGCTGTTGTTGTCGCGAGCGTAGGCGGCGTTGCCGACGCGGATCATCGTGCTGTCGAGCAGCCAGACCACAGCGGCGACAACGCGTTCCAGCGGCAGGCCGTGACGGCGCAGATCGGCATCGATCTGGCGCCGCAACTCAGGCAGGCTTTCTGCGAAGGCAACCAGGCTCGAATATTTGACGCCGTCACGCTCCTCCGCCCACAGCGCATGATACCGATATTGCTTACGCCCACGCTGATCCCGGCCCGTCGCCTGGATGTGACCGTCAGCATCCGGCGAGATCCACACATCCGTCCACGCCGGCGGTATGGCGAGCGCCTTGATGCGGGCCATAGTGTCGTCGTCGACACCCTGCCCGTCAGGTCCTTTGTATGAAAATCCCTTGCCAGTCCTAAAACGGCGGATACCGGGCTCAGCGTCAGTGATGTAGGTGAGTGAGCCTCGATCGGCAGAGGCTTGCGACCCATTTTTCGGCGCCCCGTTCTTTGGTGCAACCTCCCTGGCAGCCGATTGGCCAGACGACGACCCGGATTTGTCCAGCATATCCTCTCCACGGAATTTTTCCCGTAGATAAGCGCCGGACCGGCCGCTGGTTCCGCCATGGCTTTCACAAACATGTCAGGCTCACCGCATGAGAACCCGTCTTCCGTCTATGTTCAGCGTTTACAAATCGATGCGGCATCGCCTGCCGTCATGCTTTCTCGAGCACGACCGGAATGACGTCGACCGCTTGCTCGCCGACCTGCCCTCCGGTCGTCTTCAGGATGCCGACGATCGGCGCGACATCCGAGTAGTCGCGTCCGTGGCCGACGGTGATGTGGTCGTTGCTTGCCCGCATGCCGTTGGTCGGATCGAACTCCTGCCATCCGGTGTCGCGCCCGCACCACACCTTCACCCAGGCATGCATGGCGTCGGCCCCTTCCAGCCGCGGTTTTCCGCGCGGCGGAATGGTGCGCAGGAACCCGCTGACATAGCCGGCGGGGACGCCCAGGCCGCGCAGGCCGGCGATCATGATATGCGAAAAGTCCTGGCAGACGCCCCGCTTCAGGTCGAAGGCATCGCTTGCCCGGGTCTGCACCGTAGTCGCCTCGCCATCATAGGTGAAATCGCGGTAGATACGGCTGCACAGGTCCATGGCCGTGCTGACAGCAGAGTTGCCGGCACTGCTCCGCGCGTAACCCGTGATATCAGCATCGATGCCGGCATGGTCGCTGGCGGCCAGAAAGTGATGCGGTGTATCAGGCGACAGCGACCGCACCGCATCGAGGTCCTCCCTCAGCCGGCGAATGTCGGGCGACACGTCAAGCCCGGGTTCCGGCCGCGAAACCGCGACGCGCGCGCTCATCCTGATCTCGAGCGCATCGTGAACGTCGCGAAAGGCAATCGACGTGACATTGTTGCCAAAGAAATCGGAAAAATCCGAGCGTTCGCTCGGCGCCGGCACGAAGGACAGCGAAGCGGCGATCACGCGCTGCACGCCCGATATCGTCGACGGCAGCACGCGCACCTGATGACGGCCGCCGCCCGCCGCCGCATCGTAATCGTAACGCAGATTGAGCCTGATATCGTAGAGCATGCCCCGCCTTTAACCGAACCCGCCCTTAGCCGAAATAGGCCTTGGCGAGGCTGTTGTAGAGGCCGCCGATCTCATTGGCGAGATTGTCCAGGGCCTGCGCCGTCATGTCCGAGGGCTCCTTGATGGCGATTGCCGTGTTGAGCTGCAGGATCTTTTTCGCCGCCGGCGACATGTGCCCCTCGCCGCCGACAGCAGGCAACAGCGCGATTTCCGCCTTCAGCCGCTCGAGCTGGAACAGGATGGAGCGCGGGTTGAGCGGATCCAGCACCAGGAGGTCGACCACCGTACTTCGGCCGGCCTGCACCGGATACTGCCGCCGATGGGTCATGACGCTGTCGCCGATCTCCAGCATCATGTCGAGCGCCCCGTCCGGTGCCGCAGTCCTGGTCAACCGGGCGAGCGTGCGGGCGATCTGGATGCCGCGTTCCAACCGCCGGCCGATCTCCAGGAAGCGCCAGCCGGTGAAGCGGTACATATTCTCATGCAGCAGGCCGGAAAACCCGGCGAGCTTGCGCAGGATGACCGTCATCGCCCGCGTCGCATCATCGCCCGGCGCCACCGTTGTCGCGAATTGATGAATGGTCTTCGACAGATCCTTCAGCGCCAGCCAGCCATCGGGCGAGAAGCGGTCGCGAATCTGTCCGGCGCTGTAGACGGCGCTGTCCAAGGTGCCGATCAGCCCCGGCGGGATCGCGGTTTCGACGTCTGTGCCGAACGGTTCGAGATAGTCTCTGATATCGGCAAGCAGCGGCATATCCGGGTCGGAGGCCTCGGCCAGCCGCACGTGATAGGCGCGCAGGATGCGCACCGTGTCTTCCGATCGCTCGATATAGCGGCCGAGCCATGTCAGGTTTTCCGCCGCGCGGCTGGGCAGGCTGCCCGGCAAGGTACGGGTGAAGCTGTCATGCTCCTGCGGCAGCAGCGTCTCGCGCTCCACCGGTCTGTCGCTGACCACCCAAACATCCGCCGCCTGGCCGCCGCGCTGCATGGCGATGGCCGTCGGGTCGAGCGAAAAGCCGACGCGGGCAAAACCGCCGGGCATCACCGTCCAGCCTTCCGGCGTTCGCGCCAGATAGACGCGCAGGGCTGCTGGCCGCGGCTCCAGCCAGCCGCCGACATAGACCGGCGTGGTCGAAAGCGTCACCGCTTCCTGTCCGACAAAGTCGCCGCCGTTCTGTTCGATCAGGGCTATCAGTTCGGCCCGCTCCCCGGCAACCAGCGCCGAGCCAAGCCTCGTGCAATCGTCGTCCTCGAAGGCAAGCCGTGTCGACAGCGCCGGACCGATCACCATGCGGTCGAGATTGGCCAGCACATGGTCGCGTTCCGTGTCCCGCCCGCACCACCACGTCGCGACGCTCGGCAAGAGAAGCTCCTCGTTGCGCAATTCGCGCGAAATCTTCGGCAGGAAGGCGAACATCGCCCGCGTTTCCATCAGCCCGGAGCCGAGCGCGTTGACGGCTGAAACGGCCCCCCGGCGAATCGCCTCGACCAGCCCTGGCGTGCCGATCTGAGAATCCGGCCGCAACTCCAGCGGATCGGCGAAGGCGGCGTCGAGCCGTCGCCAGAGCACGCTGACCGGCATCAACCCTGAAACGGTGCGCACCATAAGCCGGCCGCCGGAGACGGTCAGATCCTCGCCTTCGAGCAGCATGATGCCGAGATAGCGGGCGATATAGGCATGCTCGTAATAGGTTTCGTTGAGCGGCCCCGGCGTCAGGATGGCGACACGGCCGCCTGATACCTTGGCCATGCCGTTCAGCGCGTCGCGAAAGCGACGGAAGAAGCCGGCAAGACGGTGCACATGCATCTCGCCATAGATGTCGGACAGCGCGCGCGTGGTGGCGACGCGGTTTTCCAGCGCAAAGCCGGCACCCGACGGCGCCTGCGTGCGGTCACCCAGCACCCACCAGCGGCCGTCCGGTCCACGGCCGAGCTCGAAAGCGCAGAAATGCAGGAAATGGCCGCTGGCCGGTCTGGTGCCGACGACCGGCCGCAAATATTCCGGGCTGGCCGCGATCAGCCCCGCCGGCAGGATGCCCTTCTCGACCAGGCGGTTCGGCCCGTAGATATCGGCGATCGTTTCCTCGAACAGCTCGGCCCGCTGAACCAGGCCAGCACTGATCGCGGCCCATTCCTGCTCCTCGATCAGCAGCGGTACATGCGCCAGCGGCCATTCGCGCTCATTGGCGCCGGCCTTGTCGTAGACGCGGTAATAGACGCCGGCGTCGCGCAGATACTGGTCGGCGCGGGCGAAGCGCTGGGCGAGCTTTTCGGGCCCCAGTTCTTCCAGTGCCTCGATGAACTCCTTCCAGACCGGACGGGGATTGCCTGATGCATCGACCATCTCGTCGACGACGCCGTCGATCGGCTGGTAGTGCTCCAGCAGGTTGTGCGGCCTGCCGCGTATTTTCTTGTGATTCCCCTTTGCCATGGCTGATCAGAGTCTTGCAGGCCGCCGCAGGTCAAGGGTCATCGGGAATTCCTCAGAGGCTTGTTCGTCGCGCAGCACGTAGCCGGACGGCGTATGGCCGCGCGGCTCGAAGCGGGCGAGCCGTCGCGCCTCCGCTTCGTTGCCGTTGACCGGGAAGGTGTCGTAGCTGCGCCCGCCGGGATGCGCGACGTGGTAGATGCAGCCGCCGATGGCCCGGCCCGACCAGCGATCGTAGATGTCGAAGACCAGCGGCGTGTTGACCGGCAGCGCCGGATGCAGCCCCGATGCCGGCTGCCAGGCTTTGAAGCGGACCCCTGCCACCGCGATCTCTCTGGTGTCGGTCACCTTCATCGGCACGATGCGGCCGTTGCAGACGACGGCGTGACGCTCCGGGTTGAGCCCTTCCGTCTTCACCTGCAGCCGCTCGACCGAGGAATCGACGAAGCGCACGGTTCCGCCGATGGCGCCCTGCTCGCCCATGACATGCCACGGCTCCAGCGCCTGCCGCAGTTCCAGCTTGATGCCGGCATGCTGGACCTCGCCGCAGAACGGGAAGCGGAATTCGAGCTGCGCGTCGAACCATTCGGGACGGAATTCAAAGCCGTTCAGCTTGAGGTCGTCCAGCACGTCGAGAAAGTCAGCCCAGACATAGTGCGGCAGCATGAAACGGTCATGCAGCGACGTGCCCCAGCGCACGAAGCGGCCATCGAGCGGGTTCTTCCAGGCGCGGGCGATAATGGCGCGCACCAGCAATTGCTGCGCGAGGCTCATGCGCGCATTGGGCGGCATTTCGAAGCCGCGGAACTCGACCAGCCCCAACCGGCCGGTCGGCCCGTCCGGCGAAAACAGCTTGTCGATGCAGATTTCCGAGCGGTGGGTATTCCCTGTCACGTCGGTCAGAAGATTTCGGAACAGCCGGTCGACCAACCACGGCAGCGGGGCCTGACCCTTGTCCGGATGCGGCACCTGCGCCATCGCGATCTCGAGCTCGTAGAGCGAATCGTGGCGCGCCTCGTCGAACCGCGGCGCCTGGCTGGTCGGGCCGATGAACAGGCCTGAGAACAGATAGGACAGCGACGGACGGCGCTGCCATTGCAGCACCAGGCTCTTCAGCAAGTCGGGGCGGCGCAGGAACGGACTGTCGTTAGGCGTCGCGCCGCCGACGACGACATGGTTGCCGCCACCGGTGCCGGTATGGCGGCCGTCGATCATGAACTTGTCGGCACCGAGCCGCGTCTGCCGCGCCTCCTCGTAGATCGCTGCGGTCGTCGCCACGCAGTCCTGCCAGTTGGCAGCCGGATGGATGTTCACTTCGATGACGCCGGGATCCGGAGCCACGCGGATGACGTTGAGGCGCGGATCATGCGGCGGGCCGTAGCCCTCGATATGCACCGGCAGGCCGATAGCCTTTGCCGCGTTCTCGGCCGCCGCGACCAGTTCGAGATAGTCTTCCAGCGCCTCGACCGGCGGCATGAACACACAAAGCCGTCCATCGCGCGGCTCGACCGACAGCGCGGTGCGCACCGCGCCGCCGATCTCGGTGATCTCCTGTTCGACACGGTCCTGCTGGCCGGTCGCGGCGGTGAAGGACGCCGCCTGCTGGCGACGCGCCATTTCGTCGGCGCCTTCAAGTTCGGCCGGTGCAGCCTCCGACAAGGGAGCGGCTTCAGGCAAAATAGCCTCGCGCGCCGGCAATGGCCCGCGCGGCAGGGAAGGATCGACCGGCACGATGTAGGGGAACTGCGCCGGCGGCACATAGGGAAGCGTGCCCAGCGGCAGGCGGTAGCCGACCGGTGAATCGCCCGGCACCAGAAACAGCCTGCCGCGCCGCGTTTTCCATCTCTCCGAACGCCAGCGCGGTCCCGACGCCTGGCTGTTCCAGCGCTGGACAGGCAATACATAGCCCGACGGCTTGGTCAGGCCGCGTTCGAACACCCGCGCCATGCGGCTGCGCTCCTCGGGGTCGTCCAGCTTCGAATTGGACGGATCGACATTCTCCGGCAACTTGCCTTCCTTGAGCAGCCACTCGGCCGGGTCCTCATAGGCTTCGCTGACCATGGTCTTGTCGATGCCGAGTTCATCGGCAATCGCCGTCAGCAGGCCTTCAGCCTGCTTCGGTCCGACATCTGCTTCGCTATTCTCTCGTGCGATCAGCGACGGGTCGCTCCACACCGGCTCGCCGTCGGCGCGCCAGTACAGCGAGAAGGTCCAGCGCGGCAGGCTTTCGCCCGGATACCACTTGCCCTGCCCGTAGTGCAGGAAGCCGCCGGGCGCGAAACGCTCACGCAGCCGGCGGATCAGCGCATCGGCCTTTTCGCGTTTTGTCGGGCCGACGGCGGCGGTGTTCCACTCCTCCGCCTCGAAATCGTCGATCGACACGAAGGTCGGCTCGCCACCCATGGTCAGCCGCACGTCCCCGGCTTCGAGCGCGGCGTCAACCTGGTTGCCCAGCGCATCGAGCGCCTGCCAGCTTTCGTCGGAGAACGGCTTGGTGATGCGTGGATGCTCGGCGATGCGGTCGACCCGCATGTCGAAGCCGAACTCGACATTGGCGAAGCTCGCCATGCCGGAAATGGGCGCGGCGTTGCGGAAATGCGGCGTTGCGGCGAGCGGCACATGGCTTTCGCCGGTGAGCAATCCGGAGGTCGGGTCGAAGCCGATCCAGCCGGCGCCTGGCAGGTAGACCTCGCACCAGGCATGGAGATCGGTGAAGTCGACGGCAGTGCCGGGCGGTCCGTCAAGCGCGACGAGGTCGGGCTTTAGCTGGATCAGGTAGCCGGAAACGAAGCGCGCAGCGATGCCGAGGTTCCTCAGGATCTGCACCAGCAGCCAGCTCGTATCGCGGCACGAGCCTTTCTTGGCGGCCAGCGTTTCCTCCGGCGAAAAAACGCCGGTTTCCATGCGCACGATATAGGCGATCTCGCGCTGCAGGCGCGCATTGAGGTCGACGACGAAATTGACGGTATTGGTTGGGTGGCGATCGATGGTTTGCAGGAACGCCGCCAGCAGCGGTCCAGCCGGTTCCGGCGTCCGGTAGATGGCGAGATCGGCGCTGATCTCTTCCGGGTATTCGAATGGAAAGATCTCGGCCGACGGCTCGACGAAGAAATCGAACGGATTGTAGACCGTCATGTCGGCGACGAGGTCGACCTCGATCTTCAGTTCCGTCACCGGCTCCGGAAACACGAAGCGGGCAAGGAAGTTGCCGTAGGGATCCTGCTGCAGATTGACGAAGTGGTTCGCCGGCTCGACCTTCAGCGAATGGCTGAGCACCTTGGTGCGGGAATGCGGCGCCGGCTGCAGCCTGATGACCTGAGGGCCGAGAACAACCGGCCGGTCATATTTGTAATGGGTCAGGTGGTAGACAGCTGCCAGAATTGCCATGGGGCCTCGAAAGTCGGCGTTTCAAACGAATTCGCCGAACCCTGACACAAATGCTGGCCATTCTCCAAGCAGAGATGTTGCGCTGCACCTAATTTAAGCAGCGTTGCCGGCCTAGGGGTCGCCTAGAAAAACGCCTGCAATCCCGTCTGCGCCCTCCCGAGGATCAGCGCATGCACGTCATGCGTGCCCTCATAAGTGTTGACCGTCTCCAGGTTCTGCGCGTGGCGCATGACATGGTAGCCGATCTGGATGCCGTTGCCGCCATGCATGTCACGGGCCTGGCGGGCAATGTCGAGCGCCTTGCCGCAATTGTTGCGCTTGACGATCGAGATCATCTCCGGCGCCATCTTGCCTTCATCCATCAGCCGCCCGACGCGCAGGCTGGCCTGCAGCCCCAGAGCGATCTCGGTCTGCATGTCGGCGAGTTTCTTCTGGAAAAGCTGCGTGCCGGCCAGCGGCTTGCCGAACTGCTTGCGGTCGAGGCCGTATTGGCGGGCGCGGTGCCAGCAATCCTCCGCCGCGCCCATCGCGCCCCATGAGATGCCGTAGCGCGCCCGGTTGAGACAGCCGAACGGACCCTTCAGGCCTGAGACATTGGGCAGCAACGCATCTTCGCCGACCTCGACGCCTTCCATCACCACTTCGCCGGTGATCGATGCGCGAAGCGACAGCTTGCCGCCGATCTTCGGTGCCGACAGCCCCTTCATGCCCTTTTCCAGCACGAAGCCACGAATCTCGTTGTCATGCGCGGCCGATTTCGCCCAGACGACAAACACGTCGGCGATCGGCGCGTTGGAAATCCACATTTTCGAGCCCGAAATCTTGTAGCCGTTCGCCGTCTTCTCGGCGCGCGTCTTCATGCCGCCCGGGTCGGAACCGGCATCCGGCTCGGTCAGGCCGAAGCAGCCGATCCATTCGCCTGACGCCAGCTTCGGCAGGTATTTTTTGCGTTGCGCCTCCGAGCCATAAGCATGGATAGGATACATCACCAGCGACGACTGCACGCTCATCATCGAGCGATAGCCCGAGTCGACGCGCTCGACTTCGCGCGCCACCAGGCCGTAGGTGACGTAGTTGGCACCGAGCCCGCCATATTCTTCCGGAATGGTTATGCCGAGCAGACCGGCCTCGCCCATCTCGCGAAAGATCCCGGCGTCGGTCTTTTCCTCGAGATAGGCTTCCTCGATCCTCGGAGCGAGCTTGTCGGCGGCGAATGCCGCTGCACCGTCGCGCACCATCCGTTCGTCTTCCGAAAGCTGGTCCTCGATCAGGAAAGGATCATCCCAGACGAATGCATTCTTGTCGGCGGCCATGGCCTCGGTCTCCCAAACTCTTGCACGTCGCCCAAAAAACTCGGCGGATTTGAGATGATGACATGCAAAAACAAAAATCTTGAAGTGCGCGGCTTATCGGCTTCCAGCTCGAAAAAATCAAACGAAATTGCTTCAAGGATCAATGAGCGTTAGTAATGGATAATGAACGTGCAGCGCCGCCTCTTGCCTGGTATCAGCGCCCTTGCCGCCTTCGAGGCGGTGGCCCGGTTGGGCAGCTTCACCGCCGCCGCGCAGGAGCTCGATCTGACCCAGGGCGCCGTCAGCCGGCAGATCAAGCTTTTGGAGGACCAGTTCGGCCGCCGGCTGTTCGATCGCGACAGCCGCAATGTCAGGCTGTCGACGGAAGGCGAGATTTATGCCGAAGCGGTGCGCGCCGCCCTTGGCCAGCTGCGCGATGCAGCCCTGGGATTGATGAGCAATCGGCATAGTGGCATCTTGAACCTTGCGATCCTGCCGACCTTCGGTACACGCTGGCTGATGCCGCTCATCCCGGATTTCGTCGAAAACAACCCTGACATCACCATCAATTTCGTCACTCGCATCGGCCGCTTCGACTTCTCCCGCGAAAGGCTTGACGCCGCCATCCATTACGGCCTGCCCGACTGGCCCGGCGCCGACTCGACGCTGCTAGTGCGCGAGACGGTGTTGCCGGTTGTCTCGCCCGAATTTCTGGCCGGCCGCGCCATTGCCACACCCACCGACATCGGCCGCCTGCCGCTGCTGCATATGGCGACGCGGCCCGGCGCATGGACCGAGTGGTTCGAGCATCAGGGATTGAGCGCACCAACCGGACCCGGCATGCAGTTCGAGCAATTCGGCACCGCCGCCCAGGCCTGCATGGCCGGGCTCGGCGTGGCGCTGCTGCCGCAGGTGCTCATATCAGGCGAATTACAGCGCGGCCAGTTGGTGCCGGCGCCGGGTCGGCCGATGCAAAGCCGCAGCGCCTATTATCTCGTCGTGCCGCACGACAAGCGCGGCCATCCGCCGGTCGCCAGTTTTCGCGACTGGCTGCTGGGCCATCTGCCGCCGGAGAAGTAGCTACTTCCGCTTCAACGCATCGGCCAACGCGGCGCCGAACGCGCCCTGCCCTGCCGGCCGCTCCGGCTGGCGCTGCGGCGCCGGCGTGCGCGGCACCGGTCTGTTGCCATTGTCGCGCGGCTTCGGTGTACCGCCGTCACCATCCTTGCGCATCGAGAGACCGATGCGCTTGCGCTTGATGTCGATGTCGACGACGCGCACCTTGACCACGTCGCCGGCTTTCACCACCTCATGCGCGTCCTTGACGAAACGGTCGGCCAACTGCGAAACGTGCACCAAGCCGTCCTGATGCACGCCGATATCGACGAAGGCGCCGAACGCGGCGACATTGGTGACAGTGCCCTCCAGCAGCATGCCTGGCTTCAAATCCTTGATGTCATCGACGCCGTCGGCGAAGGTCGCGGTCTTGAAGCCGGGGCGCGGATCGCGGCCGGGCTTTTCCAGTTCCGCCAGGATATCGCGCACCGTCGGCAGGCCGAACCGCTCGTCGACGAAGACACGCGGATCGAGCGCCTTGATAGCGGCACTGTCGCCCATCAGCGAGCGGAGGTCGCGCCCGCAGGCGGCGACGATCTTTTTCGCCACGCCGTAGGCTTCCGGATGCACGGCCGAGGCATCGAGCGGTTCGGTGCCGTTGGGAATGCGCAGGAAGCCGGCGCATTGCTCGAACGCGCGGGGTCCAAGGCGAGAGACCTTCAACAGGTCACGGCGGCTGGCGAAGGGGCCGGCCGCGTCACGGTGCGCAATGATCGCCTCGGCCAGCGATGCGCCAAGACCCGAAACCCGCGCCAGAAGCGGCGCCGAGGCGGTGTTCAGGTCGACGCCGACGGCATTGACCGCGTCCTCGACCACCGCTTCCAGCGAGCGGCCGAGCCGGTACTGATCGACGTCATGCTGATACTGGCCGACGCCGATCGACTTCGGCTCGATCTTGACCAGTTCGGCGAGCGGATCCTGCAGACGCCTGGCGATCGACACCGCGCCCCGTAGCGACACGTCGAGGCCGGGAAATTCCGCCGCCGCCGTTGCCGAGGCGGAATAGACCGAGGCACCCGCCTCGCTGACGATCACCTTGAGCGGCTTCGGCCCGGACTCGGCAGGCATGTCGGACAGCATGTCGGCCACCAGCCTTTCCGTCTCGCGGCTGCCGGTGCCGTTGCCGATGGAAATCAACTCGACCTTATGCAGGCGGATGAGCTTCGCTAGTTCGGCTTGCGTGCCGCGCACATCGTTCTTCGGCGGAAACGGATAGACTGTCGTCGTCGCCAGCAGCTTGCCGGTGCCGTCCACCACCGCCACCTTGACGCCGGTGCGGATGCCGGGGTCGAGCCCCATCGTGGCGCGCGAGCCGGCGGGTGCGGCGAGCAGCAAATCCTTCAGATTGCGGGCGAAGACGTGGATCGCCTCCTCCTCGGCCCGCTCTCGCAGATCGCGCATCAAATCGAGCGTCAGGTGCAGCGACAGCTTTATGCGCCAGGTCCAGCCGGCCACCTCCATCAGCCAGCGATCGCCCGGCAACTGGCGGCCGATGGCGTAGGCGTCGGCAATCATCCGTTCGACCGGCTTCACTGGTGACGCGTCGTCGGCATCGACCTCGATGTCGAGCGACAGCACCTCTTCGTTGCGGCCGCGCAGCATGGCCAGCGCGCGATGGCTCGGCACGTTGGCCCAGCGCTCGACATGGTCGAAATAGTCGGAGAATTTCGCGCCGGCTTCCTGCTTGCCGTCGACGACGCGCGACCGCATGAAGGCGCGTTCCTTCATGTAGGTCCGCAGTCTGCCGACCAGATCGGCATTCTCGGCGAACTGCTCGGACAGGATATCGCGCGCGCCCTCGAGCGCCGCCTTGGCATCGGCCACCTCTTCACTGATGTAGGCCAGCGCCAGTTCGGCGGGCACCGCCGCGCGGTCGGCAAGGATGGCCTCGGCCAGCGGTCCCAGCCCACGCTCGCGCGCGATCTCGGCCTTGGTCCGGCGCTTCGGCTTGTAGGGCAGATAGATGTCTTCGAGTTCCGCCTTGGTGGCGGCCGCCGCGATCTTGGCTTCAAGCTCTTCGGTCAGCCTGCCCTGCTCGCGGATCGAACCGAGAATGGTGTCGCGGCGCGCATCGAGCTCGCGAAGATAGGCGAGCCGTTCGGCAAGCAGGCGCAGCTGCGTGTCGTCCAGGCCGCCGGTGACCTCCTTGCGATAGCGCGCCACGAACGGCACCGTCGCACCTTCGTCCAGCAGCCCGATCGCCGCCGCGGCCTGTTCGGGCCGGGCAGTGATCTCGGCTGCGATGATTGCCGCGATGCGCTTGATGTCGGATGCCATGTCGTTCCTGCTGTCCTGTCGAAAAGAGCGGCGACCATAAGCTCAGAGCGTCGCTCCGCCAACCGCGGCGTTCTCGATCACTCTGACAGGTCCACAGGAAAGCTGCGGTGCCAGGGGTTTCCTGGATGGTCAGACCATCCGGCTCAGCGCTTCGAAGAACGCTACCATATCGACATCGAGCGGCTCCTCGACCGGCTCCGGCTGCGACGACATCTTTGCAAAGACGACTTCCGCCTTCGGATTGACATAGAGCCACTGGCCGTGGATACCGATGCCGCAGAAGGCGCCGCTTGCCGCACCGGTCTGGTACCATTTGTTGCGGTAGCGGCCTTGCGGAAAGAGGAACGCCATCGTGCCACGCTGCCAGGCCTCAGTGTCTCCCCCTGTGCCGGTCGTGTCGCGCACCCAGGCTTCCGGCACGACGCGCCGGCCATTGGCCATGCCGCCTTGCCGCATCATCTCGCCGACCCGCGCCAGGTCGCGCGGCGTCACCGAAATGCCGCCGGCTGTGCGCGCAGTGCCTTGCCTGTCCACGGTCACCGACGCTTCGCTCGTTGCACCAAGCGGCAGCCATAATCGCTCGCGCATCAGTTCGGCGAAGCGCCGGCCGGACGCGCGCTCGAGCAGGATGCCGAGCAGGTCGGAATTGGGCGAGCGGTAGCGGAACGTCCGGCCATGCGGCTCGGCAAGGCGCTGCAGCGTCAGGATGAAGTCGGTCAGGCTTTCCGTGCCGCCGCCCGGATTCCACAGCGTCGCGCGGCGATAGCGGGCAAAGGCGCTCTCCGGATCGAGATAGGCTTCTTCGAAGTCAAGGCTGACGGTCATGTCGAGCACATGCCGCACGCTGGCATCGCCATAGGCCGAGCCGGCAGCTTCCGGCAGATAGCGGGTCACCGGAGCCTGCGGATCAAAGATCCCCTCGCCTTCCAATATGCCGGCCAGAATGGCGGTCAGCGACTTGCTGATCGAGAAGATGATGTGGCGGGCGCCGAACTGCATATGCGGTGCGAACCAGTCGCCGATGATATTGCCGGCTTTCATGATCGTCAGCGCGTCGGTATCGGAACGCGTGAGAAAGGCCGCAACGGTCTCCGGGCCGCCGGCCAGAGCGACCTTTTCGTCAAGCAGCCCACCGAAATCCTGAACCGGTATTTCGGCACTGCCCGGCACAGCTGCGACGCGTGCGCTCGGCACCAACTCGCCGACATTCTGGAACGACCACCGGCTGAACGGGCTTTCGCGCCAGTTGCCGAGCAGCACTTGATTGCGGGCAAAGCCATATCTGGTTTCGAACGCGGTCTTGCCGGTCATGGTGTTTCCTCTCGATTTTTTTAGGAAGTTAGAGACTGTTTCGAAATTCGCTCTGGCGAGTCATATGGTGGTGGTTTCGAGAACCGGCGCGCAGCGGACATTTGGGTCCGTGAGCACCGGAAGCGCAGAAAACGCCATCAGATGGCCGCCAGAGTAGAGTTTCCAAACGGTCTCTTAGGCCAGCGCGGCAGCGATCGCGTGGACGGCTTTCAGCGTCGCCACCGAATAGTCGATGTCGGTGAAATCCGGGTAGCTCGAAAGCTTCACCACAACCATTCTCGTGTTCCAGTCGATATGGATCAGCTGCCCGAACACGCCCCGGCACATCAGCGCGCGTGAGCGCGGGTCCTCGATCCAGAACTGGTTGCGGTAGCTGCCTTCCGGCAGGCTGGGATTGAAATCCGGTCCATGCCTGCCATTGCGCGTCGCCACGATCCAGTCGGCCGGCATCACGCCGCCGCCATTGTCGAGGATCAGCTGGCCGAAGCGGCCATAGTCGCGCAGCGTGGCGTTGAAACCGCCGTCGGCGATGGCGTAGCCGGCGCTGTCGACGGTGAAGCAGGCGCTTTCATCCGCCCCGATCTTTTGCCAGAGTTCTTCCGAGACCAGCTGCGCCAGCCGCTTGCCGGTCACCCGTTCCATGATGAAGGCGAGCACGTCGGTCTCGATCGAACGGTATTCGAACGCAGCGCCATGCGGCCGGCTTGTCTCCTTGAGCCCCAGGATCAATTCGAACATATGCGACGGCCACTCGAAGGCCGGGTCGCTGTCCGGCGGCACGGGTTTCCAGCCACTGGCGACATCGACCTGACCGATGTCGGAATAGCGATCGGTGTATTCCTCGGAAAAACGCACGCCTGTCGTCATATCGAGCACGTGCTGCACGCTGGCGCCCGCCCAGCCGGTAGCTTCCAGCTCCGGCAGATAAGTCGTCACCGGCATGGCCGGATCGAGCAGGCCGCGCCCGGCCAGCATGCCGAATACCGAGCCCGTGACCGATTTCGCCATCGACTGCGACAAATGCAGCGTGCGGTCGGTCATGCCGTTGAAATAGCGCTCATAGGCGATCTTGCCGTCCTTGAGCACGAGGAACCCGTCCGTATAGGTTTCGTCCAGCAGCCCGGCCAGCGTCGCAGGCTGCCCCGTGCTGTCGCTCACCGGCAGCGCATCGAGATCGATTTCAGCTCGCTCGAACCGCCGGCGATGGCCATTGCCGCGCCAGACTTCGACGGTCGGCAGAATTTCGCGGATGTGCTGGAACGCCCAGCGGTTCCATGGCGGCCGGTCCCAGTCGAGCTTCGGCGGCACCATCTTGGGCGGCGAGCCCTGCATGATCGGCGGCACCGGTTCACTGTTACGGTAGGAAGTCATGAGATGCGTCCCGGCAAACATGAAAACGGACCCGGCGGCGCCCGCCGCCGGGTCCGTCACAATGCGATCACTTCTGCAGTTCGGTCCAGATCCTGGTGTAGAGTGCCTGCACGTCGGGCGCGCAGTTCAGCATGAACTTGCCCTTGTCGACGAACTCGGCGGGGATGTTGACCTCCGGCGCCGTTTTCATGTCCTCAGGCATGAAGGCTTCCGATCCCTTGATGCCGTTGGCGTAGCGCGCGAAAGATGAGATCATCGCGGCGTTCTCGGGATCCATGATGAAGTTCTGGAACAGCTTGGCGTTTTCGACGTTCTTGGCGTCCTTCAGCACCGCGAGATTGTCCATCCAGATCGGATAGCCCTCCTTCGGATAGCCATAGACGATGTCCTTGTTCTGCAGGCGGGAGCGGAAGGATGCGCCGTTCCAGTCGACGCTGGCGGCGAAGTCGCCCTTGGCGAACTTCTCGACCGTGCCGTAGTCCATCGATATCCATTTCGGCTTTGCCGCCACCAGCGCATCGCGCACCTTCTTCAGCACCTCCTTGTCGCCGGTGCACGGCTCGCCGCCGATATATCTGATGGCGAGATGCATGACGTCGGCCATTTCGGGCACGACATTGACCTTGCCGACCAGTTCCGGCGGCGGGTCCATGAAGATGGCCGAGGTGTTGGGATCACCCTTGTAGACCGAGGTGTTGACCGTGACGCCGGTCGTGCCCCACTGCCACGGCACGGTGTATTTGCGGCCCGGATCGAAGGGAACATCGACCCATTTCGGATCCATGTTCTTGAAGTTCTCCATCTTGTTCGGCTCTGTCTCCAAGAGCAGCCCTTCCCCGATCCAGATCGGCACGAAGCTCGCCGAGGGCACCACGATATCGAAGCCGCTGCCGCCTTGCCTGATCTTGGCCAGCGCGGTGTCGTTGGAATCGTAGTCGGTGACGGTCACCTTGACCTTGTATTTTTCCTCAAATTTCTTGATGAGGTCGGGGCTGGTGTAGTTGCCCCAATTGTAGAAGTTGAGTTCGCCATCGGCGCGGGCGAGACCCGCCGAGGCGAACAGCGCGGCGCTGAGTGCCGTCGCAGTCAGTTTCCACTTCATCGTTTCTCCTGTCACTCCTGATCCTTTTTCCTGCTGATGAAAAAGAAGACGGTGACGATCAATATCGAGATCAGCAGGAACACCGTCGAAATCGCGTTGATTTCCGGCGTGATAACGCGCCGGAATTGGCCGAGCATGTAAGTCGGCAATGTATCCTGGCCGCCGGACTTGACGAACTCCGTGATGACGACGTCGTCCAGCGAGATGACGAAGGCCAGCATCAGCCCGGCAAGGATGCCTGGCCAGAGCAGCGGAAAGGTGACGCGCCGAAAAGCCTTCCAGGGTGTCGCGTAGAGGTCGGCCGCAGCGATCTCCAACGACAGATCCATGTTCTCGAGCCGCGCCCGGATCGGCAGATAGGCAAAGGGGATGCAAAAGGCGGTGTGCGCGGCCATCAGGTAGCCCAGCCCCGAATAGCCGGTCCAGATCTTGATGCGCGAAAAAAAGATCAGCAGCGCCACCGCGGTGACGATTTCCGGCACCATCAGTGGCTGGTTGATGAAGGCGTATTTGAAGCCGAGGCCGGGATATGGCTTCGTTCGGGTCGTAGCAAGTGCAGCCATGGTGGCGACGATCGTGGCAATAGTCGCGGCGACCGAAGCGATTTGCAGCGACCGGATGGCGGCATCGACGACCTGGCTGTTGCTCCAGGCCTGGTAGAACCAGCGCAGCGACACGCCTTCCCAGATCGCGATCGAATTGCCGGCGTTGAAGGCATAGACAACAAGCGTGACGATCGGCAGGTACAGCGCGAAAAAGCAGATCATTGCGATGGTCGTAAAGCCGGTCTGCCGGCGGATGTCGAAGCGGCTAGCCATGCGCGCCACCCCGGCGCCCGACGGAGCGGACATATAGGAGCAGCGCGACCATCACGATCGCCATCAGCGACAGCGACAGCGCCGAGCCGAGCGGCCAGTTGCGGCCTTGCCCGAACTGCAGCTCGATCAGATTGCCGAGCATCATATTCTTCGACCCGCCGAGCACGCGCGGGGTGACATAGGCGCCCAGCGCCGGGATGAAGACCAGGATCGAGCCGGCGATGATGCCGGGCTTGACCAGCGGGATGATGACCCGCCTCAGCACCTGGAAGCGGTTGGCATAGAGGTCGTAACCCGCCTCGACCAGCCGGAAGTCGATCTTTTCCATGCTGGCATAGAGCGGCAGCACCATCAGCGGCAGATAGACATAGGTCATGCCGACCATCAGCGCGAAATCGGTGAACATCATCTGGATCGGCTGGCTGATGATGCCGAGTTTGATCAGCACCGTGTTGACGATGCCCTCGTTGCGGATCACCTCCTGGATGGCGAAGGTGCGGATCAGCAGATTGGTCCAGAACGGGATGGTGATCAGGAACAGCCAGATGTCGCGCTGCCGCGCCGGCCGGGTGGCGATGAAATAGGCAGTCGGGAAGCCAAACAGCAGCGTAAAGATCGTTGTCATGAACGACAGCTTGGCCGAGCGCCAGAAGATCGACAAATGCGCGTCGGCGAAGGCCAGCGTATCGTCGAAGATGTCACGCTGCATCAGCACCGACAGCCAGCCGTCGGTTGAGAATTTCCACACCACGTCGCCATACGGCCCCGGCGTCAGGAAGGAATAGATCACGACGATCAGCAGAGGGCCGGTCGCCGCGAGAAAGATGATGATCAGTGCCGGCGCCGACAGCAGCCAGCGATCGCGGATTTCACGGCGTTCGGCGTCCTCGGCGACTTGTTCCGCGCTCGCCATCAATCCCTCAGCACTTGTGCGGCGTCGTTGCCGATCGAAATGCCGACCTTGTCGCCCCGCTCGAAGCCGCAGCCGGCGCTGCGCGTGTTCTGCTGACGCACGGTGAAGGCCTCGCTGCTGTCCAGTCGAACATGGATATGCGTGTCGGTGCCGAAATAGACTATGTTTTCGACCGTGCCTGACAGGTCGCCCTTGCCGCTGGTCAGCTTGGCATGTTCCGGCCTGACCACCACGGTGGCATTGTCCTTCGGCTGGAAGCCCTCAGCCACGGTCGCGTCGATCATCGCGCCGGATTTGAGCGTTGCGCGTGCCTTGCCGTTGCCCATGCCTGATATGGCCGCGGTGAGAAAATTGGTTTCGCCGATAAAGTCGGCGACGAAGCGCTCCGCCGGCTTGTCATAGATATCCCAGGGCGTCCCGACCTGCAGGATCTTGCCCGACGACATCACCGCGATGCGGTCCGACATGGTCAGCGCTTCTTCCTGGTCGTGGGTGACGAAGATGAAGGTGATGCCGGTCTCGTGCTGCAGCCGCTTCAGCTCGATCTGCATCTCCTTGCGCAGCTTGAAGTCGAGCGCCGACAGCGGCTCGTCGAGCAGCAGCACTTTTGGTTGCGGCGCCAGAGCCCGCGCCAGCGCCACGCGCTGTTGTTGGCCGCCGGAAATCTGGCTGGTGCGGCGGTTGCTGAGCGCCTCCATCTTGACCAGCTTCAGCATCTCGGCGACGCGCGCCTTCACTTCGGCCTTGGGCTTGCCGAGCATTTCGAGCCCGAAGCCGATGTTCTCGGCCACCGTCATATGCGGGAACAGCGCATAATTCTGGAACACGGTATTGACCGGCCGCTTGAACGGCGGCAGCGGCGCGATGTCCTGGCCATGCAGCAGGATCTCGCCGGCGCTCGGGAAATCGAAGCCGGCGATCAGCCGCAAAAGCGTCGTCTTCCCGCAGCCGGACGGACCAAGCAGCGTGAAGAACTCATTTTCGCGGATCGACACCGAAACTGTGTCGAGGGCGGCGACCTGTGACTCCCCGGTACCGAACACCTTGCGGACGCCACGAACTTCAATTGCACTTCTACCCGGTTGTTCCGGCACGATTACCCCATTCTTGTGTCCGCTCTTAAGGGCGAATCCAGTTCCCACTCGATTGTCAGCACACGGCGCATGGCTTGGCAAGCGTACATCTGAATGTCGATTCAGAACGCAATTCCCATGCCACCGTCATGCCTGATAAGTGATCTTGCCGCCGCAGATCGTCGTCACCGGCCGCACCGTATGCAGCGCTTCCGGCGCGGTCGCCTCGATGTCGCCTGACAGCACCACAAGATCGGCCATAAAGCCTGACTTCAAGCGGCCCTTGCGGTGCTCCATGAACTCGGCATAGGCGCCTTCCACCGTATAGCCCGCAAGCGATTCATGCAGCGAGAAGCTCTGGTCGGGATCACTGTCTGCCCATGGTTTGCGCAGCATTGCCGCCTGAATGCCCAGGATCGGATCGATCGGCGACACCGGCCAATCGGAGGCGAAGACGACGCGCGCGCCGGCATTCTTCAGCGTCCGCCACGCATAGCTCAGCGGCCAGCGGGCGGGCCCGATGCGCGACACTGTTGGTTCCAGCGGCAAGCCCATGCTGCCGGGCGGATGCGGTGGCTGCATCGAGGCAATGACGCCAAGCTTCGCGAAACGCGGAACGTCGGCGGCGGTGACCACCTCGATATGCTCGACCCGATGCCGGCCGTCGCGCCTGCCATTTCGCCTTCTGCGCCGCCTCGTAGCCGTCGAGCACGGCGCGCACGGCGCCGTCGCCAATCGAGTGCACTGCTATCTGCAGCCCGCGCCTGTCGACGGCCACGGCAAGGTCGATGAATTGCTGCGGCGTGAAAAGCGGCTCGCCCAGCCAATCCGGACGGTCCGCATAGGGCTCGACCATCACCGCAGTCCATGAATCGAGCACGCCGTCGTAAAACACCTTGACCATGCCCGACGACAGCCATTCGCCATTGTAGCGCTCAGCCATCACCGAGGCTTTGTCGAGCATGTCGAGCGTCATGAAGTTCTTGTAGTGGAACGGCACCTGCACCCGGCACAGCAACCCTCCCTCGGCCTCGATCTCGGACAGGAGCTCGAGCTGGTGCAGATTGCCGTCCATATTCTGGATCGAGGTGATGCCGTGCCTGGCGCACCATTCCAAACCGCGGCGCATGATCGCCCGGTCGGAGGTCTGCTCCGCCGGCGTCGGTTTCGGGTCCGGCTCGCCGCCGGTGGCCAGGCCGAGCCGCACACGCTCCTCGCCAGCCAGCGCGATCAGCGGCCCAAAAGCCTCGCCCTCGCGCAATTCGCCGCTGGCCAGCCCGTCGTCGCCCATGACGATCTCATTGCCGGGACCAAGCCGCTTGCCTCTCAGCAAGCCGGCCAATTCCAGCGCCTTGGTGTTCGCCCACATCGTGTGGTGGTCGGGCGCCGCCATAACGAAGGGCCGGTCCGGCAGTATGCGGTCGAGGTGATGGCGGCTGACCCGCTCGGCCGCCGACAGGATGGTGTAGTCGGCGCCTTGCGCCTGCAGGACGGATAGATCCGGCCGCTTTGCGGCATAATTGCGCACAGCGTCGCAAAGCGCATCGAAACCGTGCACGCCCATCAGCTGGAGGTGATCGAGCTCGGCCGCGCCGGCGAAAAGATGCATATGCGCTTCGATGAAGCCGGGAACGACGGAGCCGCGCTCGGCGTCGATGACGCGCGTGCCGGGTCCCTTGTGCTCCAGCACGGTCGCGCGATCTGCGATCGCAATGATTTCGCCGCCCTTGACGGCTATGGCTTCGGCGCGGGGGGTATCGGGATCCATCGTCAATATGCTGGCGTTCTCGACGATCAGATCGGCCGATGGCGGCATAATTTTCTCCCGTTTGAGTTTAGGCTAGCAGAGTCTTGGCGTCTGGCAAGCCGTCCCGCTGCCACTCGCAACAACTGTCTGGATGCCTCTTGGCGGGGCTGAAACTCTCTGCCACAAAGCAATCCGTCAATGACGGATACGCAACCCGAAGAGCGAGCCGGCCGCCAAAATGAAGACTGTTTTCTCTCCTCTTCACGCCGGTCATGCCGGCAATTTCGAGCTGATTTCGGGCGCCATCGTGCCGGCTTTCGAGAAGCCCTCGCGCGCCGAGTTCATCAAGGCGAGGGTGGAGAGCGAAAAGCTCGGCCCGGTGCTGCCGCCTGACACGCACGACCTCGCTGCCGCCAAGCAGGTGCATACCAGCGACTACATCGATTTCCTGCCGACCGTATGGCCGCTCTGGGAAGCGTCCGGCCGAACAGGCTCGGCCATCCCCTTCACCTGGCCGACGCGCGGCCTGCGCGGCGATGTGCGCCCCCAAACCATCGATGCGCTGCTTGGCTTTTACTCCTTCGACGGCGGCGCCAGCTTCGTCAAAGGCACCTGGGAGGCGATCAAGTCGTCCTATGATGTGGCGCTGACCGCAGCCGCCCTGGTCAAGGGCGGCGAGATATCAGCCTTCGCGCTCTGCCGGCCGCCTGGCCATCATGCCGGTGCTGGCTTCATGGGCGGCTATTGCTACATCAACAACGCCGCGGTTGCCGCGCAATGGTTCCGCGACCACGGCGCCAGGCGCGTCTCGATCCTCGATGTCGACTACCATCACGGCAACGGCACGCAGGAGATATTTTACAGCCGCGGCGACGTGCAGGTGCTGAACCTGCATGGCGACCCGATGACCGAATATCCGTTCTTCCTTGGCCATGCCGACGAGCGCGGCGCCGGGCCCGGCGAAGGCTTCAATGTCAACTACCCCATGCCGTTCGGCACCGCATGGGATGCCTGGAATGCTTCGCTGGAGGACGCCTGCGCAAAACTTGCGGCTTACGCTCCCGATGTCGTTGTCGTCTCGCTCGGCGTCGACACTTTCGAGAAGGACCCGATCAGCAAGTTCAAGCTGAAAAGCGCCGACTATCCCAAGATTGGCCGTCGCATCGCCAAGCTCGGCCTGCCGACGCTGTTCGTCATGGAAGGCGGTTATGCCGTCGAGGACATCGGCATCAACGCCGTCGGCGTGCTGACCGGATTCGAAGATCGGTAATGCATGTCGCCCAAAGGGCTGCCCCGGGCGTTCGACCCGAGAGAGCGCAGCGGCCTTGGGCAACGACATTCGTAAAAAAGGCCAGATCGCAGCACCCAGAAGATGCCGTTCAGCACGCGCCGCAATGCGCGTGGTCGGGCTGTTGGCAGCCTATGACCGAGGAAGCACATCCTGCCATTCCGGATGACGGTCGATCTGCGCTTTTGCGAACGGACAAAGCGGAATGATATTGACCCCTTCGCGTCGTGCATCCTCGACCGCCTGGCGCACCATTTGCTCGCCGACCTTGCGGCCCCGCAAGGCTGCTGGAACTTCTGTATGGTCGATGATGATCAACCCTTCGCCGGCGCGGCTATAGGTCATCTCGGCTTCGATGCCATCGACGACCATCCGGTAGCGTCCCTTGGATGCGCCATCCTCCCGTTCAACCTTTTCGTCGGTCGATGAAGGGGCCTTCTTCGGCAGCTCGGCGTGTGGCAGCCGCACCTGACCCGGCCGCCCTTGCATGCACTCCAGCAGATCGCGGTCCCATCCTCCGAGATCGGCGGCGGCCTCGTAGGTCGAGACGAGAAACGCCAGAAGTGCTTCGTCGCCATCGGCAGCCGACTGCACCGCATCGTAGGGCAGGATGAACTCCGACAGGCCGTCATGCCAGAACGCCGCATCGGGCCGGACCGATGCGCCTCGAAAGCCGTTCGGCGTCGGATAGGCGTAGGCGTAGAAGGCGGGATAATCGATGCCGCCGCCGCCCGGCCAGAAGCCTGCCGAGGAAACCTCGCGGTCGTAGGCCTCCTGCGTTACGTCGTCCGGCAATGCCGGAATGCCGCCCGGATGGAGAGGAGCACGCCTCCCTGAGAAGCGCGTGACGGCCAGATCCAGAGCGCCCCAGAACAGGTGAACGGGGCTGGATTTGCCGAGAAAGGAGGTTCGGAACGTCTTGAAGACCCTGTCGACCGCCATCGACGCGTGATGGAAGCGTTGAACGGCGTCGCGGTCATAGGGCCGTTCGCGATGATCCTCGTTGAACGGTACGGGGTCCGGCACTTCGTTCGGCTGGCCGTTGAAGGTCGGCGTGCCGCCGAGTTCGGAAACCAGCCGGACGAAGCTGGCGTGGAATGCCGCGACCGTGGTCGGCCCGAGCGCAAAAGACGCCTTGCGGCCGTCGCCGCTCGCGCCGATCACCATGTGGTCTCGAAAGTCGAACAGGATCTCGATGCCAGGGCCGTCGGGGATTGGCGAGGATGTCAGGCCGTTAGGCGTGACATAGAAGGTCGCGTTCCAGGAATGGTTGAGCCACGGGGTATGAGCCAGCCGATATTTGCCGGCGATCTGCAAGTATAGATGCAGTGCGGAACACGTCTCGCGCCAACTGAGGTAGTCGAGGTGGGGCCACTTGTTGCTCATTTTCGCTGTCTCCATCCTGCATGCAACCGGCACGCGACATCGTTGATGTCGTCCTCGACCGCTCGAGCCGCGTCCGCGCGATCACCTTATCAGCGCCGGTCAGTCCGGAAGAGGAATTTGCTCATCCCGGTCATCGATCGGGAGATCGAAGCGTCCCTTGCCCCAGTTCTCAGCGCGCCATTCGACCTTGAGTGCTACCCGCCGACGACGGCCCGAACTAGCGGGCGGCCGTCTCCGCAACTAGCCACGCAATGCGCCAAGCTGCGTCGCGGAAAGTGGAACGTGCAGGCAATGATGTCGCTGAGGCCGGTGGCCCGCAGGCGAGCGCGTCGTCTGCCAACGGCTTCGCGGATGTCAGTGCTTTACCGGTCGATACCCCAGAGGTGGGGATTTCGTTCGAAATGCTCGACCAGCATTTCGGTGAGTATGCGTATCTTCCGTGCCGGGTGCTGCCCCGGCGGTCGGATGACATATGCACCCGCCGGCGGTGGCGGATAGCGTGTCATAATCGGAACGAGCGCTCCGGAGGTCACATAGTCATAGGTGATGCAATCGGGGAGCCAGGCGATGCCGATTCCTGCTGCTGCTGCGGCGGCGAGCGCCGTAGCGTTGTCGGCCTTGAACCTGCCCTGCGGCTGAACCGTGACGATCTTGTTGCCATCCATGAGTTGCCAGGCTTCGGTTCCCTGCATGAGGGACTGATGGGCAGCGAGCTCATCCGGCGTCTCGGGGGAACCGTGCACTCTGATATAGTCCGGACTGGCGACCAGTTTCCCATAGATCGGCCCGACACGTCTCGCGATCAGGTTGGAATCCTGAAGGTAGCCAACCCGGATCGCACAATCAAAACCTTCGGTGATGAGATCGACGAAGCGATCGCTGTAGGAGGTATGGATCTGGAGCAGCGGGTGCTGATGCGCCATGTCCGCGAGCACGGGGGCGAAGTGAGTCGGGCCGAAAGAAAGCGGCACGGCAATTCGCAGGCGGCCGCGAAGGTCACCGGCTGGGAGGATCGTTTCCCTGGCCAAGTCGATCTCGGCGCTGGCTCGGGCCGCATGATCCCTGAACGTGATCCCCGCTTCCGTAAGCGCGGCGCCGCGGGTCGTTCGTGCAAGAAGCTGAACCCCGAGTTCTGCTTCGATCCGGAAAAGCCGCCGACTGACGATTGACTTGGAGACGCCGAGCCGGCGCGCGGCGGCCGATACGCCCCTTGCATCAGCCACTGCGACGAATGTCTGTAGATCTTCGATGTCCAATTCGGCGTTCCTCGTTTCGCGACACAGCTTGCCTGACTATGGCACTACCGCATCACCAAAAGGAACAGCAAATTGCGTCCAGGCAACGTCGCCCGGCTGGCGCATGTCTCCCGTGAACCCATTGCCGTCCATAGCGGCAGAGAAAGGAAGTCTTGATGACCCCTCGTAACGGCCTTGATTCGCTTCTTCGTCCCGAAGATTCGGTCCTCGTTCTGATCGATCACCAACCTTATCAACTCGCGAACCTGAACAGCCACGATCCGCATATGGTGGTCAACAACACGACCGCGCTGGCGAAGCTAGCAAAAGCCTTCAATGTTCCGACCATTCTCACCAGCGTGATCGCGGCGCGCGGTGGACTTCTCTTTAAGCAGATCACCGACGTATTTCCGGACCAGGAAGTCATCGATCGCACCTGGGTGAACACCTGGCAGGACGAGAATGTGGTGAACGTCGTCAAGGGGACCGGCCGCAAGCAACTGATCATCGCCGGCCTGTGGACCGAGGTCTGCGTCGCAATGCCTGTCATCCAGGCCGCCGGCGAAGGCTGGGACGTGACCGTGATAACCGACGCGTCGGGCGGGATTTCGAAGGAGTCTCACGAAGTTGCCATCCAGCGCATGGCCGCGGCCGGCGCGAACGTGATGACCGTGATGGCGCTCGCTGGCGAATGGCAACGCGATTGGGCGCGCACCGAGCATGTCGAGGAGCTGACCGAGATTCTCGTCCAGCACTTCGGTGGCAGCGGCATCGCGTTCCTGTGGGAGCAGCAGTTGCTAAACACGCCGGTGCCAAGCGCCGCGAGCTAACCTCAATGGGATGACGAGCATTCAGAACGATGCGCCGCAAGAGTTGAACACGCATCGAGCCTCGTCATCCCACGCTTGTTGATCGGCCCTTGTCATCTCAGCAAAAAGGGGCCTTTGAAGCCGACTGGCAAAGATCATGAGAGCGGCTCGAGAGCTGTCGTCGGGCCGTTGGGCAAAGCCCTTCAATGTTCGACCACCGCCTATGCTTTCTCTGCGCCGCCTTTTGAATAACTCACCGAGTTCCTCCAAGCCTAGTACCCCCGTCCCAAGCCTGCCGCTCAGCCGCCGTGATGCCCTGATCTCGGCCTCGGTGCTTGCCGCAAGCTTCGTCTTTCACATGGGCACCGCGCGTGAGGCGGGGCCTGCCACCCACGACGTTCCAAGGGGAACACACCGCGGATCGATCGTCATTGTCTGCTCTCCGGCGCGTAATGGAGGATGACAACACCTGACTTGAGCGTCCTCGTCTCGAGATGCTTCAGGGGTATCCGGTTCGGGCCGCCCTTGAACAGCGGCGTGCCTTTCCCGAGAATGACGGGGTTGATCCCGAGGTGATACTCGTCGATCAGGCCGTGCTCCATCAGGGTCGCCGTGAGGTCGGCGCTGCCGAACACGAAGATGTCTCCGCCGTCCCTGGTCTTCAGCTTGGAGACTTCTTCCGCGACATTGCCGTTGAAGAGCTTCGTGTTGTTCCAGTCGGCGCTTTTCAGCGTGCGCGAGAAGACCACCTTCTCGATCTTGTTCATGAAATCCGCGATCCAGCCTTGCTCGGACGGCCAATAGGCTGCCATGAGCTCGTAGGTCACGCGGCCGAAGATCAGCGTGTCGGCCTTTTCCTGGGTCTCACGAATGTAGTTCTCGAGTTCTTCTTCGAAGACGAACCAGCTGATGTCCCTGTCAGGACCTTCGAAGAAGCCGTCGACGGTTACCATGTCCCATATGATCAGTTTTCTCATAGAACCCTCCTCTTCGTGTATCCCTTTGTGAATTCTCGGCCCTATCCCGCGAAGCGGAAGCGCATGTTGGTGATCTGCCCCGCTTCCGAGACCTCGGTCTTCTCCAGCTTGACCGGCTCCATGCCCTTCTGACTGAAGAGGCGGATGCCGTCGCCGATGAGGACGGGCGCGACATGGATGAGGACCTCGTCCACAAGCCCTAATTCGGGCCGACGGGAAGTCGCAGCATTTCAGCGGGATGCGACGAAGCGTTCCAGTTTGCCCAGAGTTTGCAGTCCCAGTTCCAGGGCACCGAAGCCCTTCGCCTCCTGGAACTCGGCAGCCGTGCTGAATACCATGCCCAGCGTTACCTTCGTTGCCCCGTCCTGATCCTCGAACGAGGCCCAGGCGTCGGCATGTTTCGGCCCGTTTTCGCCCCAATGCAGCGTATAGCCGATCCTCTCCTCGGGCCGGACCTCGTTATAGAGATGGTGGTTCGGGAAGACCGTGCCGTCAGGCGCGATCATGTCGAATACCCATTCGCCGCCCGCTCGCAAGTCGATCCTCTTCGTTCGACAGGAGAAGCCTTCCGGCCCCCACCATTGCGGCAGCGTTTCAGGGTTCATCCACGCGCCCCACACGATGGACCGCGGCGCCTGAATCACCCGCTGCAGCACCATGGTCCGTTCAGCCGCGCCCGCCAGGTTGTCTAGTCCCGCGCCGAAGCCTTCTCGATAGCCTGCCTCCATGTCCTCCGCCAGCGAGGAAAGTTGCACCGTCACGACCAGCCGGCTGCGCTCGTGCGTTCCCGAGATATCCGCCGTCACCAGCGCGACCGATTGCGTCACGCCTTCGGATGAGATCACCTCGTAGTTCACGCTGCACAGCGCCGGCTGCAACGCCAGCCAGCCGCACTCGCAGCGGATGTCCGGATGGCCCTCTACCTTGCAGAGCGAGACCTCGCGTCCACCCACCCTGGTGTCGGCCTCCAGGAACTCCACGGTGACCGAGGGCGATGGCGCAGCCCAGATCGCCCGCGCGGCCGGGGCCGTCCATGCCTCCCACAGCACGGCCAATGGCGCGGCCACGTCCCGTTCGAAGGTGAGCGTCGCAAAGCGGCCCTTCCTATCATCAGGCACCGCACGGGTCGCACTGTTTGTAGCGGGGTTCTGTGTCATTCTTCGCTTTCCTTCATCACATTCATCACAAATGCATCCAACCGGTCGAGCCGAGCCTCCCAGATGGCCCGCTGTTCATCGAGCCATGTCCGCACCGGATCCAGAGCCTCGGGTACGATGGCGCAGGTGCGTATCCGCCCGTCCTTGGACGTGGTGATCAACCCTGCCTCCTCCAGCACGGAAAGGTGCCGCATCACCGTGGGCAGCCGTAGTCCCGTGGGCCCAGCCAGATCCGTTACCCGCGCAGGTGTTTCGGCGAGCCGGGTCAGGATCGACCGGCGGGTCGGATCAGCGAGCGCATGGAAGAGTAGCGAGAGAGCAGGATCATGCTTAGCCATGTCGCTAACTATCGCCCAATTTGCCGGTGGCGCAAGCGAAAACTTCGTCAAGTCGCTAAGTATTTTTTGCCCAACGCGCCGAGTTCTTGGAGCAGGCGGCTTCCGTTGCCGAGTCCGCTGGGAAGTAATCGAAGACAAATTCCTGAAGCCGCCAGTCCGCTTCCCACCAATCTCAGCCGTTCGCGTTTTATGGGTTCACGGCCTAGTAGGCAGCGGGCGCGGCGGGCAGAAGTCGGCCACCTCACCGAAGCGCTCCACGCGGCCTGCAAGAATGGCCGCTGACCTGTTCCAACCACGGCTATCTTATTGTTGGACCATGATCTTCTTTGAAAAGGCGTTCGCCCTTTGCGAAGTCATGCTCTACTTCTAGGGGACGGCATGAGGGCACCGATTCTGGAAGAACGCAGCATTTGAAGTCGGGGAAGCATCCATGATCGACGACGAGCCGGACAGCGAACGCGTCTCGGCGCTGGCGCCGTTCCGGCACGGCATTTTCCGTGCCGTATGGTCCGCCAGTCTGGTTTCGAATTTCGGTGGCTTGATCCAGGGCGTCGGCGCCGCCTGGATGATGACCACGATCGCCACCTCGTCCTATCAGGTTGCGCTGGTCCAGGCCTCGACCACCTTGCCGATCATGCTGTTTGCGCTCGTTGCCGGTGCGATCGCCGACAGCTTTAATCGGCGCAAGGTCATGCTGATTGCCCAGACCTTCATGCTGGTCGTCTCGGTTCTGTTGACCGTGTTCACCTATCTTGGCTTGATGACGCCGTGGACGCTGCTCGCCTTCGGCTTCCTGATCAACAGCGGCACGGCGCTTTACAACCCGTCATGGCAGGCTTCTGTCGGTGACATGGTGCCGCGCGCCAAGCTGCCTGCGGCCGTCGCGCTCAACTCCTTGGGCTTCAACCTGACGCGCAGCGTCGGCCCGGCGATCGGCGGCATCATCGTTGCCGCCGCAGGTGCTGCAGCGGCCTTTGCCGCCAACGCTTTGAGTTATGTCGGGCTCCTCATCGTGCTTGCCCGCTGGAAGCCGGACCTGCCGGCCTCGACACTGCCGCGCGAGACGCTGGGCGCGGCGATGGGCGCCGGCCTGCGCTACGTCGCCATGTCGCCCAATATCGGCAAGGTGCTGGTCAGGGGTGCGGCTTTCGGCTTCAGCGCCGGCGCGGTTCTGGCGCTGCTGCCGCTGGTGGCGCGCGATGTCGTCAAGGGCGATGCCTTGACCTACGGCATCATGCTCGGTGCGTTCGGCATCGGTGCCGTCGGCGGCGCGCTGATCAGCGTCCGGCTGAGGCAGATCCTGTCCAGCGAGACGATGGTGCGCATGGCATTCGCCGGCTTCGCGCTCTGCGCCTTCAATGCCGCCGTCAGCGAACACGCCTGGCAGACGTCGCTCGGGCTGCTCATCGGCGGCGCCTGCTGGGTGATCGCGCTATCGCATTTCAACGTCACCGTGCAGATGTCGACGCCGCGCTGGGTGGTCGGCCGGGTGCTCTCGGTCTATCAGACGGCGACGTTCGGCGGCATCGCGCTCGGCAGTTGGATTTGGGGTGTCGTCGCCGATGCGAATGGCGCCGAATTCGCGCTGGTTGCGGCTGCTGTCGCGATGCTGGCGGGCGGCGCGATCGGCCTGTTGTTGCCGTTGCCGCAGCAGGCAGTGCTCAACCTCGATCCCACCAACCGTTTCAAGGAACCGCACCTTGCGCTCGACCTAAAACTGCGCAGCGGCCCCATCGCCATCATGATCGAGTACATCATCCGCGAGGAGGACGTGCCGGAATTCCTGGCCACCATGGCCGAACGCGGCCGCATCCGCCGCCGTGACGGCGCCCGAAACTGGACGCTGGCGCGCGATCTCGAAAATCCCGCAATATGGATCGAGCACTATCACACGCCGACATGGCTCGAATACATCCGCCACAACAAGCGGGCCACCCATGCCGACGCTGTTATCGGCGAACGCGTACGGGCGCTGCACAGCGGCGACGAGCCGCCGCGCGTCCGTCGCATGATCGAGCGTCCGACAACCGCCGGCACCACGATCGTCATGCCGAAAGGACCGATCGAACACTAGACCGTGCCGGTGTGTTCAGCTGGATGAGCACATGACGCTCCAATCCATGCGCCAAGCTGATGGGTCACACCGTACACGAAATCGGCACCCTACCCGCGCCTCAGGATGCAGCGCGCAGGTTTGTACGGACGCGCCGCCTGCTTGTGGCGCGGGCCTTCTCCGCCACGACACCGGTGATCTCGACCACGCCGTTCTCATGCGGTCTGGCGTTTGTGACCTTGTGGAGACGCTCATAGGGCAACAGTTCCTTGACCCGAGCATCGAGCAACGCGACTTCGGCTCGCAGATCCTCGCATTCCTGCCTCTGGACATCGAGCTGTATCTGTTCGGATGCCTGCTGCAGGGAAAGCTGCGAAAAATTCGCGCTCACCGTCGAAAGGTGCATCTTGTCGTTTTCGTTCTCCTTTCTGAGAGCGGACAACCTTTCCTCCGCAATTTGCTTTTCGGCCACAGCGTCGCTGCATTGAGCCTTGAGATTGGCGATCTCGCTGGCGGCCTGACTGTTCTCGCTTGAGGCAACTTCCAATCGTGATTGGAGGTTGCGAATTTCGGAACGCAGGCCGCCGATCTCCGTGAAACTACGCGCACGCTCGGCTTCCCTGTCACCCTCCATGATACGGGCCGCTTCCGTCATTTCCGACAGCTTCGCTTGCGCGATATCGAGCGATTTCTGCAGCCGCATTTCCTCTTTCTCGCTCTTGCCAAGCGCAGCCAGCAGTTCCGAAAGTCGCGCCGCGTCATTGGCATGGATCGTCGAGAGTTCATCCAGCCTGTGCCGCGCCTCAGCTTCCCGTTTCAGCGCCTTGTCGAGATCGATCGACAGGCTGACATGTTTTTCCCTCAGTATCTCGTTCTCGCGTGCGCATCTGTTGGCCTCGGCCGATCTGGCCGAAAGCGTTTTGACGAGGTCGCCGAACTCCGCTTCGCGTTCTGCGCTCGCATTGCCTGCCACGATGAGTTCCAGCCTTGCTGCAGCCAGCGCACCGCGAAGTGCCTCCTTGTCCTCGACCAGGCTTATCTCGCGCTGCTGCAGGGCTTCGACAGCGCTTTCACGTTCGCGCTGCTTTCTGGTCGCGTCGTGGAGCTGCTCCGACAGCACTCTTTGCTGTGTGGTCAGGCTGACATTTGCCAGTTCCAGCTCGTTGGCGCGAAGAATGTCCCCGTGAAGCAGCTTCAGGAATTCGCCTGTCAGATGATGCGAGGTCGCGATCTCCGACAGTTTCGTGTTGATCTCCTCCAGATACTCCCGTGCATCGTCAAAAAGCCCATCAACGGCATTTAACGCAGCCAGTCGGGTTTGTGTGTGGGAAGTCAGCCGTAATGCGATCTCGGGAGTGTCCGCATCGTCCTCGGGCTGAGAGTTGTCATTCCTTGCCGCGAGATTCTCATCCGGGACGTCATTCAACGGCGATTGGTAGTCCAGGTTGAGACACTCATCGAATGCATCCGCCAAATCGGCTTCGAGTTCCTTGAATGCTCTGTCCACCTTCTCGGCACGCTTGATCAGACTTTTGATTCTCATGACTGAACGTCCCCTCCTTCTAGCGCCACCACGGAGTCTTGATCCTCGCCTGCCGGATACGGGTTCATCCTACCTCCCCTGATCGTCCGCGGTCGCCGCGTGAGATGACCGCTCTTGATTCTCCTGTCATGGTCCCGTTTACGCCACCTCCGAGCGCAAAAGGTCGACCCTACGCTAGGGACAGGCTAGGCCACTGTCCTCGTCTGTTTGAATGATGCAAACTGTAACTGCCCTGATTGTCGCGGGCTTTCGGGCAACCAACCCACCGGAGGAACGTCGGCCGGAGTTCCAGACCTTGGGTACCGACAGCTACTGACCGCACATCCGCGATCATCGTCGTGCCGCTATCGGGAGAGGACGCGAATGCGGCTCTGAAACTCACCCCGATCGACATAGCATCGCCGCAGATGTCTCAGCCCCGTGTTTGGGTTGAACGATTGGCGGCCGTGAAGCACCCGGCGATTGTCGAAGACCGCCATTTCGCCGGCCTTGAGGGCGGTAGACTTCTGATAGAGCGTTCGCGGATGTTGCTGGAGCTGAATGACGAAATATTCGCGACCTTGCGCGCGCGGGGCACGCACGGTTCGGTCCGCCTTGGGGCTCCCGAAGCCTACGCGCATCTCTTTGTGCCACAGGTTCTCGCCCGTTTCGCTGCGACCAACCCCACAATGACAATCGAACTTTCTCATGCGCCGTCGTGCCAGCTCGTACCCAGCTCAAGGCAGGTAACATCGATTTGCTGGTCTGTGTCGGGGGCCACGAGCCACGCCAGTGGCCGGTCTCCGAATTGTGGCGCGGTCCGTTGAAGTGGATCATGTCCGCACAGCATTCGGCCCATTTGCAAGACCGCTCCCGTTGGCCCTTTCTCCAGGGGACTGTCCATGGCTGCCACCATGGCTGGATGGGTGCTTGTGGCGCGGCACCGCACTTCGCGCTCTTGAACGAGCCGGCCGGCGTTACAAAATCGTGTCTACGGCCACAACAGTCGAAGGTCAGCAGGCTGCTGCCCTGGCGGGTCTCGCCGTGGTGATCTTGCCGGAAGCAACGCTGGTGCCCGGACTGCGGGCTGTAGGGAGCGACGAGGGCCTGCCCGACCTGCCGGAGACTGCCGTCTTGTTAGTCAAGGCACGGGAGCCTCGCCAGCCCGAAACAGACACGCTTGCTACAGTGATCATGGATACATTCGAAACGATAAGGGCCGCCGCACGACGAGAACCTGTTGGGCAGCCGAAATCCTCGTAAAACAGGTAATGCCCTGCGCGACCTTATCTCTCCAGCCACGCAAACGCGCACCGGGCAGCATCGACGGGGCAGCTTCGCTGCGGCGATAAAACCCATTCTCATCTCGGGGAACCGCGTTGACGTAAACGTCAACCCAAAGCTATATGCCCCAGCGACCGTGATCGCGAAATGCGCAAGACGGCGACTTCGGCCAGAATCGAAGCGCCAATCTGCGACAAACGCAACGAGACGAGGAGAACGGCCATGGGCGTTCAGGAAATTGCCGACAAGATCAGCGCGCGCGTGGCGAGTGCCGGGTTCGATCGTTCCGTGAAATTCGATACCGGCGGCGACGGTGTCATCGTCATCGACGGCGCTGATGTGTCGACCACCGACGCGCCGGCCGACTGCACCATAAAGCTTTCGCTCGACGATCTGGAGTCGCTGATATCAGGCGATCTCAACCCGACCATGGCGTTCATGTCCGGCAAGATAAAGGTCGAAGGCGACATGAGCGTCGCCATGGCGCTGAGCCAGTTGATCGGCTGATCCAACCAATCGGGATGGAAACAAGCCGCCGCCCGATGGGCGGCGGCTTGTTTCCGATCCGTCAGGCCGCGAGCGGCAGTCGCTGTGACTTCAGCTTGCGCCCCGCCGCCTTCAGCGTGCCCTGCGCGCCGGCGAGTACGCCTTCCACCAGCTCCAGCGCCAACAGGCGGTGCCGCTCATAAGGGCCCGGCATGGCAAGCGAGCCGGTTTTTTCCGCCGAGAACCCGAAGCGCTCATAATAGGGCGCGTCGCCGACCAAAAGGATCGCGGCGTGACCGAGACGCGCGGCTTCAGTGATCGCATGGCGCATCAGCGCCGAGCCGATGCCGGCATTCTTGATTGTGGGATCGACGGCGAGCGGGCCAAGCAAAAGGGCTGCCCGACCGCCCTCGCCCAGCACCACGTCCCAGAGCCGTACGGTGCCGGTGACGGCACCCGTCGCATCACGTGTGACAAAGGCCAGGCCTTCCGAAGGCCGGCGGCCGCGCCGCAGCTTTTCCGACGATTTTTTCCGGCGCTTCGGCCCCATGGCGCGATCGAGCAAAGCCTCGCGCGCCGAAACGTCAGCAGCGGTTTCGGCGGCGGTGACGAAAGCGCCGGCAATCTCCCCCCTCGCGGGGGAGATGTCGCCGAAGGCGACAGAGGGGGTCGCCGCGCGTGAAGCGCCGGCCCCACACAGTCCAAGAGAGGTCGCGACAGCTGAGCCGACCCTCTCTGGCCGCTTTGCGGCCATCTCCCCCTCAAGGGTGGAGATCGAGCGCTGCGCAGCGCCTTCAACAATGAAATCGACAATTTCCATTTCCGCGATCCTTCACGAGCGGATTGTTCCACAGGCGAACCGAAGCGGGCGATCTCGTCGCCCGCACCGGGTGATCTGACCGGCTCTTGCGAGCCGTCAGATCACGTAGGATCGGAGAGGCTCGAAGCCGTTGAACGCGACCGAGGCGTAGGTCGTCGTGTAAGCGCCGGTGCCCTCGATCAGCACCTCGTCGCCGATGGTCAGCGACAGGGGCAGCGGATACGGCGTCTTCTCGTACATCACATCGGCCGAATCGCAGGTCGGGCCGGCGAGCACGCACGGCGCGGTCTCGGTGCCGTCATGCGCGGTCACGATCGGGTAGCGGATCGCCTCGTCCATCGTCTCGGCGAGACCGCCGAACTTGCCGATGTCGAGGAAGACCCAGCGCACATTGTCGTTGTCGGCCTTCTTCGAGATCAGCACGACTTCGGACTTGATGACGCCGGCATTGCCGACCATGCCGCGGCCCGGTTCGATGATGGTTTCGGGAATTGCGTTGCCGAAATGCTTGCGCAGCGCCGAAAAGATCGCCTGGCCATAAGCCTGTGCCACCGGTACATCCCTGAGGTAACGGGTCGGAAAACCGCCGCCCATATTGACCATCTTGAGCACAATGCCTTCCTCGGCGAGCGTCGCGAACACCTTTTTGGCGTCACCAAGGGCGCGGTCCCAAGCGGTCAGGTCGGTCTGCTGCGAGCCGACATGAAACGACACGCCATAGGCGTCGAGCCCAAGCGTCCTGGCACGACGCAGCACGTCGACTGCCATCGCCGGCACGCAGCCGAACTTGCGCGACAGCGGCCATTCGGCGCCTTCGCCGTCGGTCAGCACGCGGCAGAACACACGGGCGCCGGGTGCAACGCGGGCGATCTTCTCGACCTCCTCGACGCAGTCCACCGCGAACAGCCGGATGCCGAGCTGATAGGCGCGCTGGATGTCGCGCTCCTTCTTAATGGTGTTGCCGAAGGAGATGCGGTCCGCCGGCGCACCGGCGTCCATCGCCATCTCGACTTCGGCAACGGAAGCGGTGTCGAAGGACGAGCCCATCGCAGCAAGCAGGCGCAGGATTTCCGGCGCCGGATTTGCTTTCACCGCATAGTAGATTTTCGAATCGGGAAGCGCCTTCTCGAAGGCGCGGAAATTGTCGCGCACGACATCGAGATCGACGACGAGGCATGGGCCGTTCGGACGTCGGGTGGCGAGGAAGTCAAGGATGCGCTGGGTAGCCATCGGGGTCTCTCCATCAGCGCCTTTCGGCGCGCACAAAGGCTGCGGGACGCGGGTCATCGACCTCGCGAACACGCGGTGGACAAAGGCGGGACGTCAAATCCATGGAACCAGCCGGTGGAGACCCCGGAACCATGAAGCGCCGTCTCGCGGCGGTGAACCTTGGCCTTGCCCGGCCTCGGTTCGCTTTGTCTGCCTTGGCTTGGATGGGAGACCCGTCCGCACTGCCGGCAATGAAGGTGTGCCTCTTCAGTAACCCCGGTCTTTGGACAACCGGCAGAACACCAGAAAGGCCCGCACCGTCGTTGCTTCAAGGTGTCCTCGGTCTGGCGGTTGGCCGCTAAACCGACTGGAGGGGTTAGCTCCAGTTACCTTACCGATATCCCTCACCATTTTGAGGATCGGCGGACACCCACAGGCACGTGCGACTTTGGGCAAGCGCGATATAAGGTCGAAGGATTTCACAATCAATAAAAATCGTACGCCAGGTTGTAAAATTCCTGGCGTCGAACAATGTTGCAACAACTGTATCCGGATATCGAACGCATGACAGGCACTCGCGGCCCGCTGAACGCTTTTCTCGACCTTGATGATGTCCCTGTATCCAACGCGCAATCCGGCCCGCTTGCCGGTCTGCGGCTGGCCGTCAAGGATATTTACGACGTGGCCGGCTACCGCACCGGCTGCGGCAATCCGCAGAAATACCAGGAGGGTTCACCCGCCTTGGCGACAGCGCCGGCCGTCCAGGCGCTGCTTGATTCGGGCGCGCGCTTCGTCGGCAAGACGCAGACCGACGAGTTGGCCTTCTCCCTGATGGGGCTGAACGCGCATTTTCCGTCGCCGGTCAATCCGGCAGCGCCGGACCGCATCACTGGCGGCTCGTCCTCCGGTTCCGCCGCCGCGGTAGCCGGCGGGCTGGCCGACATCGCTACCGGCTCCGACACCGGCGGCTCGATCCGCGCGCCGGCAAGCTTTTGCGGCCTGATCGGCCTCAGGGTCACGCATGGCCGCATCTCGCTCGATGGCACCATGCCGCTGGCCCCTTCACTGGACACGTTCGGCTGGTTCGCCAGGGATATGGTCACCTACGAAAAGGTCGGCGCGGAGTTGCTCGGCGACGATCTCCATCGCCACGAATTGCAGCGTCCGCTCGCCCTGGATGTGCTGGACGGGCTCGTGCTCGGCCCGCGGGAAGCCGATGAATACCGCGGCATGGTCCGCCATGTCTCTTCGGTAACGGGCGCGCCGCGGGTCATTGCGCCGCTCTCGCATTCCACCGACGATCTCTACTGGTGCTTCCGCACGCTGCAGGGATACGAGGCGTGGCAAAATCATGGTGCCTGGATCTCGCAGGGTGACCGGATGCTCGGCCCCGGCGTCAAGGAGCGTTTCGAGCATGGCGCGACCATCGACGCCGCAACCGCGCAACGTGAAACGGAACGTCGCGTTTCGTTTCGTCTTGAACTTGCCGAGCGTCTTGGCGAGGACGGCGTCCTTGTGCTGCCGACCGTTCCGGGTGCCGCCCCGCTCAAGACCGATTCCTTCGACGATTTGCAGACCTATCGCGAACGCGCGCTGAGACTGCTGTGTCTTTCCGGCCTGTCGGGCTTTCCGCAGATCACCCTGCCGCTGGGCCATGTCGACGGCGCCCCTTTCGGTCTCTCGCTGCTCGGACCTGAGAACAGCGACCGGCAGCTGATGGCGCTTGCCGCGCGCATCCTTTCAGCCCACCAAAGGAGCGCATGACATGGATACGCTGACCCGCATGCGCGCCTTCATCGACGTGGTCGAGGCCGAAGGTTTTTCGGCAGCAGCGCGCAAGATCGGCCGCTCCAAGGCGCTGCTGTCGAAATATGTGCGCGAGTTGGAGGACGAGCTCGGCGCGCTGCTGCTCAACCGCACCACCAGGCAGTTCTCGCTAACCGAGGCCGGCCACACCTATTACCGCCGCGCCTCGGAAATCGTCCGCGAGGTCGACAGCCTGGCCGATGCGGTGCGCGAATCCTCCGGCGACGTGCGTGGCAGGATCAAGCTGTCGGCGCCGCGCACCTTTGCCGACGCGCCGATCGGCCAATCGTTGATCGACTTCGCCAAGCAGCATCCCGACATCGTGCTCGACATTCATCTCGACGACCGCTTCGTCGATCTGGTCGAGGAAGGTTTCGATCTCGCTGTGCGCATTTCGCGGCTGGAAAGCTCCTCTCTGATCGCGAGGCGTCTGGCGCCGTTCTCGGTGCGGCTCTGCGCATCGCCCGAACTGATCGCCAAGCACGGCATGCCGGTGCGGCCGCAGGACCTTGGCCGCGTGCCCTGCATCATCGACACCAACGGCCGCTGGCTGACCAACTGGCCGTTCAAGGGCGACGGCGGCGACACGGTAACCGTTTCGGTCTCCGGTCCGATCGAGGTCAACAGCCCGATGGCGGCAAGGGCCGCCGCCGTGGCGGGATTGGGATTTTCCATCCTGCCGGATTTCATCGCCGCGCCCGATATCGAAAGTGGCCGGCTGGTGACCGCGCTGGATGACCGCATCCTGCCGGGTGGTGGCATCTTTGCGGTCTATCCGCACCGGCGCTATTTGCCTGCGAAAGTTCGCGTCTTTGTCGATTTCCTGGTGCAGTGGTTCAAGACGATTGACAATGCATGAGCTTTTAGCCGCCGGGGGGTCCCATTTTCGCCCCCTTTCTGGTAACTCTCGGCAGTCTCCGAAGTCGATGGAATCACCACCCAGAATGCACCTGAAACGGCAAGCAATCATGATGGCTTCGGCCATGGCGGCGACATTTGCCACGGTCGGGCCAGCAAATGTGCATCCCCACGTCTTCGCCGAGGCTCGCCTCGAAGTGATCCTCAGCCCGGATCACCAAAGTGTGAAGGCCTTGCGCCACGTCTGGCGCTTCGACGATTTGTTTTCGAGTACGGTGATGATGGAATTCGACAAGAATTCCGATCTGAAGCTCGACGACAAGGAGCTGAAGGAAGTCGCCGACACCGTCCACGCTTCGCTGGCGGAGTTCAATTACTTCCAGCTCGTCACCGTCGACGGCAAGGACGAGGCGATGAACCCGCCGCCGCAGCTGATGGCAAATTTCGACAACGACCAGCTCATCATCCTGTTCGAATCCGAACCGAAGGCGCCGACCAGGCTGGCCGGCAAGATCGATATCGGCGTCTATGACCCGACCTTCTACACGGCGATCGATTTCACCGAGGACGCCAATCTGCAGGTCGCCGGCTTGCCGTCGACATGCACGAGCAAGGTCGTTCGTCCGAACCCTGACGAGGCGCTCGCCGCGAACCAGAAGACCCTGACGGACGCCTTCTTCAACGATCCGACAGGCACTGATATGAGCAAGATATTTGCGACCAAGCTTGAACTGAACTGTAAGCCAGAAGGATGATCCGGTGACGAAACCGTCCCTGCGTTTGGCCTTCGGCCTTTTGGCCGTCGCCCTTGTGATGACGCACGTCCTCGGCTCCGCCCACGCCCAGAGCTCGCTCGGCATCGGCACCAATGACGGGATAGCTCCCACCACCGGCCCGTTCGCCCAACTCCTGATGTGGATCAACCTGCGACAGCAGGAATTCTACCGCGCGCTTGCCGGCGCGATGAAGGCAATGCGCGAGGATGGCAGCAAGCTGTGGTTGCTTATCGGCCTGTCCTTCGCCTACGGCATTTTCCATGCCGCCGGCCCCGGTCACGGAAAGGCGGTGATCTCGTCCTACATGGTGGCGAACGAAGTCGCGCTCAAGCGCGGCATCATGCTGTCCTTCGTCTCGGCCCTGCTGCAGGCGCTGACGGCGATCCTGGTGATGATGCTCGCCTACTTCGTCCTGCGCGGCACCACCATATCGATGACCGACGCGGCTTGGTTCCTCGAAGTCATGAGTTTTGTCTTCGTCACCCTGTTCGGCGCCTGGCTTTTGTGGCGCAAGGCCGGCCCCGCTATCCTTCGTCTGTTCGGCGCGAACCCTGCCTACAGCCTGTCGGCGGCCCATGCCGGCCATTCGCAAACAGGCCACTCACATTCCGCACATGCGCATTTGGCGCATTCCCATGCGCTTCACGCACATGGCCATGATGGCCACAACCATGATCATGGCGCACACGACCATCACCATGACCATGGCGGGCACGATCATCATCACCATGCGGGCGAGGTCTGCGAGACGTGCGGACATTCACACGCGCCCGACCCGGCGCTGCTTTCCGGCGACCGATTCGACTGGCGCACCGCCTGGTCGGCGGTGGCGGCGGTCGGTATCCGACCCTGCTCGGGCGCGCTGATCGTGCTGAGCTTTGCCATGCTCAACGGGCTGTGGTTCGGCGGCATCCTGTCGGTGCTGGCGATGGCGCTCGGCACCGCGATCACGGTCTCGATCTTGGCGACGCTGGCGGTGACGGCCAAGAACTGGGCAGTCTATTTCGCCGGTGACGGCCGCATGGGCAACCGCATCCATTCGATCGTCGAGATCGGCGGCGCAGCCTTCGTCTTCCTGTTCGGGCTGCTGCTGCTTTCGGCGAGCCTGACGGCTGGCGGATGACGCCTCGATCGGACGCGCGGCTCTCCAGTACTGACCACAAATGTCGGTCTTGGCACCGCCCTGCCGGCAGGCAGGTGAGGGGCAGCGCCGAGGTCGATAATTGGCGTAGTACCGGAAGGCGGCTGCCCACCGTGACCTGAATATCAACGCAAGTTAGATCTTCCCATCCAGCTCCTCCTCGATATGGGCGCGGATGATGTCGTCGAAGCTGGTTTCGGCGGCAAAGCCAAGCTCCCTCGACCGCCGCGCCTCGAACCGTGTCGGCCAGCCCTTGACGATCGCCCAGATCGTATCGTCGGGCTCCTCGCGGATCAGGTTCACCGCTTTGGCGCCGGCAATGCGTTTCAAGGCCTCGATCTGCTCGCCGATCGTGACGGCGACGCCGGGCATCGTCAGATTGCGGCGCGGCCCGACGGCGCTGCCGTCGATCCCTGCTGCGTGGATCAAAAAATTCACCGCCGAGCGCGGGCTGGCGTGGGTGTGCACGACAGAGCGCGGCACCGGCAATATTGCTTCCTGGCCGCTCAACGGCTCGCGGATGATGCCGGAGAAAAAGCCCGAAGCCGCCTTGTTGGGCTTGCCCGGCCTGACGCAGATGGTCGGCAGCCTGATGCCGATGCCGTCGAAGAAGCCGCGCCGCGTATAATCGGCGAGCAATGCTTCGCCCATCAGCTTCTGCGTGCCGTAGGAGGTCAGCGGCGTCGGGTGGAATTCGTCGGGGATGATGTCCGGAAACGGTGCGCCGAACACGGCTATCGACGAGGTGAAGACGACGCGCGGCGCAAACCCCGCCAGCCTTACCGCATCGAACAGCGCCCTTGTGCCGTCGAGATTGACGCGATAGCCGAGATCGAAATTGGCTTCCGCCTCGCCCGACACGACGCCGGCGAGATGGAAGATCACGTCGGGGCGCGACGCGACCAGCCGTTCCATCGCGCTCGCCGCGGCGAGATCGCCTGTATGGATGGTGACGCCGACGCCTTCCAGCGCCGGCGCCTGCGGCGGCACGATATCGTGAAGCTCGAGCGCGGCGATCTTCCGGCCGCTGAGCGTTCCGTCCTTCGCCAGCCGGGCGATGAGCTTGCGGCCGACCATGCCTGCCGCGCCGGTAATCAAAACACGCATATCAATGATCCTTTTTGCGCTGGCTGCGGCCACGCAGCCAAAACACGACGAAAATGGCCACCATGAAGACAGCGGCAATTACAGCGGCAAGAATGGTCGAGACGCGGCCGGCCGCCAGCATCACGGTTGGCAAATAGTAGGCGGCGATGCCGAACAGCAGCAGCACCCAGAGGGCGCCTATCGCCGCGTTGCGCGTGTCGCGATCCATCACGCGGCCCTGACGCGGCAGGAATTCATCAAGTTCGTTACCAATGCCATGGAACTAACTCCCGCAGTCAGTGATGGTGGCCATGATGCGGAGCCGCATCGTGCGCATGGTCGTGCTCGCCATCGTGGCCATCATGGCTGTCGGCGCAATGGCCGAATTCCGGTTCTACGGTGGCGTGGGCAATGCCATGCTCGGCGGCAAGCCGCTTCTTGATGGCGCTGACCGTCTTGTGGGCATCGACGCCATCGTTGAGGCAAGCATGCAAGGTCGCCATGTTGCTTGACCCGTCGAGCGACCAGACATGCATGTGATGCACCTCGCGCACGCCCTTGACTGTCCCCTCTATGTCCCTGGCGATCAGGTCGCGATCGAGGCTCGCCGGCACGCCTTCGAGCAGGACATGAGCTGCTTCGCGCATCAGCGACCAGGCCGTGGACAGGATCAGCAGCGAGACGAGGACGGACAGGATCGGATCGATAGGCGTCCAGCCCGTTGCCAGGATGACCAGCGCAGCTATGATCGCCGCCGCCGAGCCAAGCAGGTCGCCGAGCACGTGCAGGATGGCGCCGCGCATGTTCAGGCTGTCGCGGTCGCCGCCATGCAGCACGAAGAAGGAGCCGATATTGACCAGCAGACCGGCGATCGCGACGACCAGCATCGGCCCGCCGAGCACGGGCGCAGGCGTCAGCAGGCGTTCCCACGCCTCATAGATGATCCACAGCGCAATGGCGAAGATGGCGATGCCGTTGGTATAGGCGACCAGCGTTTTGACCCGGCCGAAACCATAGGTGAGGCGAACGGTGGCCGGCCGGCCGGCCAGATGAAAAGCATACCAGGCAAGGCCGAGCGCGATACAGTCGGCGAGCATGTGGCCGGCATCCGCCAGCAGCGCCAGCGATCCGGTGAAGAGACCGCCAAGCGCTTCCACGACCATGAAGCCGGCGGTCAGGCAGGCTGCGACCAACACCCGTTTCTTGTCGGTCGAGCCGTGCACATGACCGGCGCCGTGGCTGTGGTCATGCCCTTGCGAACCATGCGCCATCTGCAAACTCCTGCTAGAGCCTGATCCATCCCGGCAGAATCGGGATGGAGGCTCAATCTCGTTTGACCATGATCTTGCCCGAAAACCGGATTCCACTTTCGGGATCATGGTCCTTCTCGTTTGACCGTGATCTTGCCCGAAAACCGGCCTCCATTTTTCGGGATCATGGTCAGGCGCCGAACTCGGCGCGGAAATCCTCGAGCCGTCGCTTCTGGCGACCGTCGCCATCGAAATTGGCCGGATCGAGCCATGCCTCATAGGCTCTGCGCAGTGCCGGCCACTCCTTGTCGATGATCGCGTACCACGCGGTATCGCGGTTTTCGCCCTTGACCACAAGATGCTGGCGGAAAATGCCCTCGAACTTGAAGCCGAAACGCTCCGCCGCGCGCTTCGACGGCTCGTTGCGGTTGTTGCATTTCCATTCGTAGCGGCGATAGCCAAGCTCATCGAAGATGTATTTCATGAACAGGAACTGCGCTTCCGTCGCCGCCGGCTTGCGCGAGATCAGCGGCCCCCAATAGATGTTGCCGATCTCGATCACGCCATGGGCCGGATCGATTCGCATCAGCGTCTGGCGTCCGGCGACCTTGCCGCTGGCCTTGTCGATGACCGCGAAGAACAGCGGGTCCTCGCTGGCTTCGGCCTTGTCCAGCCATGGCTGGAAGGCGGCGCGGGTCTGCGGTGGATAGTCGAACAGCCAGACGAAGCGGCCATCGACGTCAGGCACCGACGACGCCTCGAACAGGCCGTCGCCGTGCTTTTCGGCGTTGAGCGGTTCCAGCCTGGCATAGCGCCCCTCCAGGACTTTGCGTTCTGGCCGCGGGCGCGGTTGCCAATTCTTGAGGTTTTCCGACACCCAAAGCTCCAATCCGTTTGACTTTTGCGAAAGGACGCTCACAAAAACGCTCGCTCGGTGAAAGAACCACACGGACAGGAAAAATGCTCCACACGATTTCGGCCTTCGATCGTCTCGGCGAGGAAAACGCCTTCGCGGTGCTGGCTCGTGCCACCGCGCTCGCCCATCAGGGCCGCGATATCGTCAATCTCGGCATCGGCCAGCCCGACTTCAAGACGCCGCAGCACATCGTCGAGGCGGCGATCAAGGCGCTGCGCGACGGCCACCACGGCTACACGCCGGCCAACGGCCTGCTGGCGACACGCGAAGCGGTGGTGCGCCGCACGCTGACCACCACCGGCGTCGAGGTTTCGCCCGAGGCGGTGATGATCCTGCCCGGCGGCAAGCCGACCATGTTTGCCGCGATCCTGATGTTCGGTGAACCGGGCGCCGAGATCCTCTATCCCGATCCCGGCTTTCCCATCTATCGCTCAATGATCGAGTTCACCGGTGCTGCTCCGGTACCGGTGCCGATGCGCGAGGAGAACGGCTTTGCCTTCTCGGCGCAGGAGACGCTGGCGCTGATCACGCCGAAGACCAGGCTGCTGATCCTCAACTCGCCGGCTAACCCGACCGGCGGGGTCACCCCCCGCGCCGAGATTGAGAAGCTGGTCAAAGGGCTGGAAGCGCACCCTGACGTCGCCATCCTCTCCGACGAGATCTACGACGTGATGACCTACGACGGCGAGACCCATTGCTCGCTGCTGAGTTTCCCTGAGATCCGCGACAGGCTGATCGTACTCAACGGCTGGTCGAAGACCTGGGCGATGACCGGCTGGCGCATGGGGTGGTCGATCTGGCCGAACGGCGACAAGGGCGCCCACCTCTACGACAAGGTGCGCAAGCTGGCGGTCAATTGCTGGTCCTGCGTCAACGCGCCGAGCCAGTATGCCGGTATCGCGGCCATCGATGGTCCGCAGGACGACGTCGACAAGATGATGCGCGCCTTCGACCGCCGCAGGAAAGTCGTGGTCGAAGGGCTGAACGCCTTGCCGGGCGTTTCCTGCATCACACCGAAGGGCGCGTTCTATGCCTTCCCCAATGTCTCAAAAACCGGCTGGAAGGCCAAGAAGCTGGCGTCTGCCCTGCTTGAGGATGCCGGCGTGGCGCTGATCGGCGGACCCGATTTCGGCATTCTGGGCGAAGGCTATATCAGGCTGTCCTACGCCAATTCCGAAGAGAACATCCTGCGCGCGCTGGAGCGGATCGAGGCGTTTCTGGGCAAGTGAGAACAAGCGCATGACCCGAAATCGGAATCGATTTTCGCGGAGGCGCAAATCAAAGTGCTACGGCGTCCTTTGCGCCCGATAGGACGCGCGGCACTGTCTCAACAAGGAGATCGCTGTCGTCGGCGATAGAATTCACGACCGAAGAAAGGTGACGTCAGATGTTTTATGCCATCCTCGCCTATCACGTTGAGGAAGTGATCACGGCGCTGACTCCGGACGAGGATGCGGCGCTGATGACCGACCTGCTCCAGATAAACGAACGGCTATACCGCGAAGGCACCCTTGGCCCGGCGGCGCGGCTCGGGGCGACCCAAGACGCCTGTACCTTGCGCGGGCCGGGCGCCGGAATGGTCATTGACGGACCCTTCGCCGAGACCAAGGAACAATTGTTGGGGCTCTACGTCGTCGACTGCGCCACGCGCGATGCCGCGATCGCGATTGCGCGCGACCTTCGCCGCGTCAATCCGACCGCCGTCTACGAAATCCGCCCCATTTCGCTGTATCTTCCCGGCGTGCCGCTTTCGGTCAGGCAGTCCTAAAGCGCGTCGCATTTGAACGGATTCATGCGACGCGCTTTAAGTTCTTGTTTTATGCATGTCGTTGTCGCAAAACCGCTGCGCACTTTTGCGCGACATGCATTAGCCAAAAATTGAACGCCGCCCGGCCGGGTCTCCGCTGGTGCGCAGCGTCCCGGCGTTCGCCGGCCTTTCATCGTGCCACTGGCACGATGAATTCGCTTACGCGAACCGGCCGCTCACCCTCGCCCGACATACGGCATCTTCGTCGCCATCACGGTCATGAACAGCACATTGGCCTCGAGCGGCAGGCTGGCCATGTGGACGACGGCATTGGCGACCTGCTGGACATCCATCACCGCTTCGGCGGCGATCGAGCCATTGGCTTGCGGTACCCCGACCGTCATCGCCTGCGCCATGTCGGTCAAGGCGTTGCCGATGTCGATCTGGCCGCAGGCGATGTCATAAGGCCGGCCGTCCAGCGCCAGCGTCTTGGTCAGCCCGGTAATAGCGTGCTTGGTCGCGGTATAGGGCACCGAGCCCGGACGCGGCGCGTAGGCAGACACCGAGCCGTTGTTGATGATGCGGCCACCCATCGGCTGTTGCCTGCGCATAGCGCCGAAGGCGGCGCGGGCGCACAGGAACGAGCCGGTGAGATTGACCCCGACAACTTCGTTCCACACCTCGACGGGGATTTCGTCGATCAATGTCGACTTGTAGCTTGTGCCGGCATTGTTGAAGAGCAGGTCGACACGGCCGAAGGCCGCCGCCACCGTCTCGAACATCTCGTCGACCTGATCGGCCCTGCTGATGTCGCAGGCGACCGCCAGCGCCTTGGCTTGTGTAGATCCGGCATCAGCGATCGCCTTGTTCAGCACCGGCTTGCGGCGTCCGCAGAACACCGTATTCCAGCCGGCCATGAGCAGCGCCGTAGCGACGGCTTTGCCGATGCCGGTGCCGGCGCCGGTGACGATGGCTGTTTTGTAGTCTGTCATAACTGTCCTCCTACAGCGCCGCGTGTCCGCAAAGGACGCCATAGCACCTTGATATCGAGCAATTTGATTTGTGCATGATCGCTTCCAAAAATCGATTCCGATTTCGGCTCATGCGCTAACTGGCTTTGACAAAAGGGCGGCCATTGGCGGCCGCCCTGATCTGAACCGGCTTGGGAGGAGGAAAGCCGATCCGACTAGCTAAAATCATGCGCTTCCTAGGTAAACGAGACATTAACGCGAGAGGGCGCCCGGATTCCCGCTCTCCGCGGCCCGGAACCCTACCAGCGCAAACCGGCGGTTGCCTTGCCCGACGCCGGCACCCCTGACTCCGGCACCTCTGGCGCCGGTACCTTTGCCGCCGACACCGTCGCCTCGACATGGTCGACCAGTGCGTCCGGCAGCCCGAGGCGGCCGGCGAGCAGATCGAGATAGCCGCGTTCGGCACGCGTATCCGGATCGATGGTGAGGCGCGAGGCGGTGTAGAGTTCGAGCTTCTGCGCGTCGGTTTGGGCGCCGGCGACCAGCGTATCCAGGTCGAGCGGCGTTTCCAGCTCAGACATCAGGAATTTCTCAGCGTCGGAGCCGATGCCCGCGAGGCTGAGCTTGCCGGCGATCTTTTGCCGTTCGTCGTCGTCGATATGGCCGTCGGCCTTCGCCGCCGAAATCATCGCCCGCACCAGCGTCAGCGTGAATTCGTCCTCGCCTTGCGGCGCTTGCGAGGGATGGAAGCTGGTGTCGGCGGGCGGCGGCAGCAATTCCGGCGAGCCGGCTGCGGCCGTCTCCGCAGGCGCCTTGCCGTTCTTGTAGTTCTGGTAGGCCTTGTAGGCGAGGCCGCCGATCACGGCCAGGCCGCCGAGCTTCACCGCAGTGCCGGTGACCTGACGGCCAGCGCCGGTTCCGAGCAGCACCGCGGCCAGCGCGCCGGCCGCCAGCGGATTGTCCTTGGCCATCTGCATCGCCTGACCCCCTTTGTCGCGGACGGTCGACCCCGTTCCGGGAATTTGCGAGCCGAGCAGATCGTCGAGGAGCTTCCTGGGATCGAACATCAATGCCTCCAGAATTGGCCCGGCCGAACGTGGACGGGCAGGTTTTCGGACGTTGAAGAGGTAGGCCCCGCATATTGGCATTACAATGACGGATGAGCGCTTTGCCAATGATGGCGAAAACAAGATGATGTCAGGATCTGCAGTGTCGGCCCGAAAATCGGAATCCATTTTCGGAAAGCACGATGCGTAGATTCAAAGTGTTAGAGCGTACTTTGTGCGTCCAAGTGCGTCCAAGCGGACGCACGTCGTTCTAACGTCCGACGTGCGGAGCCCTGCCTTGCGCTTCTGCAAGCTCAACCTGGCGCTGACGCTCGGCGTAGCGCGCGCGATCCTCGTCGGAACGGGCATCGAAGCAATGCGGACATGAGATGCCGGCGGCGTATTTCGGCGATAACAGGTCCTGCCCGATCAGCGGATGCCGGCAGGCGCGGCACAGTTCCGCCTCACCCTCGACCAGCCCGTGCGACACCGAGACGCGCTCGTCGAAGACGAAGCACTCGCCCTGCCAGAGGCTCTGTTCGGCGGGCACCTCTTCGAGATATTTCAGGATACCGCCCTTGAGATGGAACACATCCTCGAAGCCGAGCGACTTCACATAGGCCGTTGCCTTCTCGCAGCGTATGCCGCCGGTGCAGAACATGGCCACCTTCCGGCCGACGAGCTCGGCTTGGTGCTGCTCGACCCAGGCCGGGAATTCGCGAAAGCTCGCCGTAGCGGGATCGACCGCGCCCTTGAAGGTGCCGATCGATACCTCGTAGGCATTGCGCGTGTCGATGACGATCGTGTCCGCATCCGAGATCAACGCGTTCCAGTCGGCCGGTGCGACATAGGTGCCGGCGCTTGCCGTCGGATCGATATCCCTAACGCCCATGGTGACGATCTCGCACTTCAGCCGCACCTTCATGCGGTGGAACGGCATCTGCGTGGCGCTGCTGTACTTGACCTCGAGACCGGCGAGACCTTCGATGGATTCGAGATGATCGATGAGCGCGGCGATGTCAGCTTCGCTGCCGGCGACCGTGCCGTTGATGCCCTCATGCGCCAGAAGCAGCGTGCCCTTGATACCGCGTCCGCAGCAGAAGGCGGTGAGCGGCGCGCGCAATGCCTCGAAGTCGTCGAGACGGGCAAACCTGTAGAGCGCGGCAACGCGGAAAGGTCGATTGGGCAGTGTCATCGCCAAAGCCACTAAACGCTCATGAAAGCCGATTCAAGGCTGACGCGTGGAACCGCCTCTTCTTGTTGCTTTGACGGCCGGGCTGCCGGAATTCCCGGCAGTGCGTGACATCGCGACACGCTTCGTTTCGTGGACAGAAAAACGGCCTTCTGCTAACCGGTTGAACGGATCAATACCGGAGAGACGACAAATGCCCAGCAAGACCGAAAAGCTCCTGTCGCTCCTCAACGGCCAACCGGTTATCCCGGTGCTGAAGATCGCCAATGTCGCCGATGCCGTGCCGCTGGCGCGTGCCCTGGCACGCGGCGGCCTGCCGGCGATCGAGATCACGCTGCGGACAGCTGACGCGCTGGAGGCGATCCGGCTTGTGGCAAGCGAAGTCGAGGACGCCATCGTCGGCGCCGGCACCATTCTGGACGCCCGCCAGTTCGGCGAGGCGGCAGCAGCCGGCTCCAAGTTCATCGTCAGCCCCGGCATCACCGGCGAGCTTCTGGCGGCGGCGAAGGACAGCGACGTTCCGTTGCTGCCCGGCGCCATCACGCCGGGTGAGATCATGGCCGCCCGCGAGGCGGGCTTGCGTTTCCTGAAATTCTTCCCGGCGGAACAGTCGGGCGGCATCGCATCGCTCAAGGCATTCGCCTCGCCGCTCGCCGATGTGCAATTCTGCCCGACCGGCGGCATCACCGGCAAGAACGCCGCCGACTATCTGAGCTTGCCCAACGTCATCTGCGTCGGCGGCTCCTGGGTGGCGCCGGACGATTTGGTCAAGGCCGGCAGGTGGGACGAAATCGAGGCGTTGGCGCGCGCGGCGAGCAAGCTCGGGCGGTAGAGAAACTCTTACCCCCAAGTGGACTGGCAGCATCGCGGCGTTTTTGTTTGCGAACAGCAAAAAGCCGCGCGGGTTACCCGGCGGCTTTGTATTGCTGGTCGATCCGCTACTTGGTCTGGAAGCGGGCTACCGACAAGAACTTGACGGCATTGCCGGTGAACCGGTTGGCGTCGGCCAGCTGATCGTTCGGCTGGAAGCCCGCGGTGTAGACCTCGGTCGGCGGCGTGTGCACGATATTGTAGGCATAGCGCGGCGCCGTCGTTGCGCTGGAGACGGTGGCGACATTCTCGCCGCTGTTCAATGCCCAGCGCGCGGCCTTCGGCTCGGCGGCGACCACCACTGACTTGGGACCAGGCTTCAGGTCACGGGCGGTTGCCCTGGCTGCCTTGCGGGTGGTCTTTACACCCGCACCGATCGCCGCGGCCGGATCCGAGCCGGCCGGACGGGCAAAGACAGCCTCGCGCGGCGATGCGGCATTGACGCTCGCCGGATTGCTGAGAACCGAGCTCGGCTGGGAGAGCGAAGCGACCTGGTATTCGTCGGTTGCGCTGACCCGCTCCAGGACGGCCTTGACCGCGTCGGATTGGACGTGGTCCGTCTGGGCCAAGTCGGGCCGCTCCAAGTCGGGCTGAGCTAAGTCGGGCCGAGCCGACGGCAGCACCGAGAACGCATCGGTAGCGGTCTTGCCGTGTCCGGCCGTATCCGCGAGCGCCAAAAGCACATCCTTGTCCTGCGGCGCAAGGTCGGCCGCTGCAAGGTCGGCCGGCAGCGAGTGATCGGGACGCCAGGTCGGCAACGGAATGTTGTTGGCTGCAACCTGCGCCGCATCGGCGACAGCAGACGGCTCGGCCATGCCGAAGGGAGCGCTTGCCGGCGCTTGCGCGCTCGCCACCGCTTGTTCGGTGGTGGCGGTGGCATCCGCCACGCCGAACGGAACGTTTTCGGGCGGCTGAGCGCCGACATCGGTCTTCGGACGCGGGGCGAAATCAGGCAGCGGCACGCTGCGCGCCGGCAGCGCCGCAATGATCGTTTCCGGCGTGTCCTCCTCCGGTTCCGGAGCAGGCGCATCGGCGATTTGCGGAATCTCGGCGCGTTTCGCATCCTGAGGCGACACGATGGCAATGCCCGGAAGCTTGCTGCTCTTGGCGGCCGGCGCCGGCTTCGCGTTCGCCAGCTTCACGTTGGTTGACTTCGGCGTTGGCGCGGCTGCGACATCGGCGCTGTCATCCGCCTCGTCCTCACCGCCGCCGAAGAAAGCCGCCAGCAGACCACCGGATCTTTTGGAACCGCCACCTGCGCTGGCCAGTTCGATGGCGGGAGCGCCGGCGCCCTTGCGCGCCTTGTAGGAGGCGAGCGCCTGTGAATAGCCGGGCAGCGGCTTGCCGTCGCTCGGCACGTGCAGCGTCTTGCCATTGGGGAACACACGCGCCAATTCCTGGCGGCTGATGCCCGGCCAGTGGCGCACATTGCCGACATCCATGTGGACAAAGGGCGAGCCGGATCTCGGATAATAGCCGACGCCGCCGCCCTGCATCCGCAGACCGATGTCGCGAAGTTTCTTCAGCGGCACGCCGGGAATGTAGAAGTCCATGGCCTTGCCGAGCATATGCTGGCTTTTCTTGGCGACGCCCCTGCTGCGGCTGCGCAGCATCGAGTTGGTGGACGACGAGCGATACCCACACACGACCTGGATATAGTCGGTGGCGCCGCTCTGCCGGTAAGCCTCCCAGACCAGGTCCAGCAAGCGCGGATCCATCTTGGTCGGCTCGTTGCGGCGCCAGTCGCGCAGGATGACGTTGATCTTTTTCAGACCCGCCTGGTCGTAGCGGCCGCCGCGCTTGAAGACGATCTCCGCCTTCTCTTTGGTGTGGAGGTTATAGAGTTTCAGCGAACGCGTCTGGGCGCTGGCGCCGGTCGCAGCCGCTGTAAGGAAGCCAAAGGCGAGGATCACCGCTGCCAGCCATCTCGGCCAGACGCTCATGTGATAATGCCGCCCGTTTGTGTGTCGTTCGACTTTGTTCAAATCAAAAGGCCTTGCAGGCTGCCGTTTGTCCCCGGATTTGACCAACGGATGCGGTGGTGCTCGCATCCGAATATCGATCCTAATGGTTAATCATCGCTTATTGAAGCCGAAATGCGGTAACACCGTGGCGATATCCCGTCAAAAATATGCGCAGGGTTTCTTGGTAAACTGCTGGTTTAGATCATGTTTCGGCCTTTGCCATGAACACGACCTGTTACCGGCCGCCTCAATGCGTGAACACCGCCGCAAGCGCGTCGCCCGACGCTCGTCACGCCCGATCGATGACTGTCGATTTGTCCTGATGCCAGGCTGACAAGCTGGTCCGCACTTGCTTTGTCAGGAAGCAAGCCGGTCGATACGGCCTGTTTCCGGATCGATGCCGTATTCCTTGAGCTTCCTGTAGAGCGTGGAGCGGCCGATGCCGAGGCGGCGGGCAACTTCGCTCATCTGGCCGTTGTAATGGTCGATGGCGAGCTTGATCATTTCGAGTTCGACATCGGCCAGCGCCCGCACATTGCCGCGTTCGTCGAGCGCCCGCAGCGTGCCGAAGCGGGGCTGCGGCCAGGCCGGCGGATCGCGCTCGGTCGCAGCGATGCCGTTATCGGCCGGGGCGTTCTCGCCAGGCGGCTCGATGACCAAGGGCGAGGCGGGCAACGCGCCATCCGCATCGAGGTTGACGGTGCCCTCGACCTGCGCCCGGATCTGCGGAAACTCCTCTTCGGTCAGCACATCGCCTTCACAAAGCACTGAGGCCCGGAAGACGGCGTTTTCCAGCTGCCGGATGTTTCCCGGCCAGTCGTAGGCCTGCAGCATGGCGAGCGCCGCAGCCGAAATGCCGTGCAGGCGGTGACGTGGATCGGTGGGCGCAACCTTCTCCAGGAAGTGCTCGACCAAATACGGGATGTCGTCGCGACGATCGCGCAGCGGCGGCACGAAGATCGGATAGACATTCAAGCGATAGAACAGATCCTCGCGGAACTTGCCGTCCTTGACCTGCTGCAAAAGATTGCGGTGTGTCGCCGAGATCAGCCTGATGTCGACCCTGACGGTCGAACGTCCGCCGACCGGATCGACCTCACCGTCCTGAACGGCGCGCAGCAGCTTGACCTGCACGTCGAGCGGCAGGTCGCCGATCTCGTCGAGGAAGAGCGTGCCCGAATGCGCCTCGACGAACTTGCCAGTGTGTTTTTCGGTGGCGCCGGTGAACGAGCCCTTCTCGTGACCGAACAGGATCGATTCGACCAGATTGTCGGGGATGGCGCCGCAATTGACGGTAACGAAGGGCTTTGAGCGGCGATCGCCGCTGCCCTGGATGGCGCGCGCCACCAGCTCCTTGCCGACACCGGATTCGCCCTCGATAAGGATCGGGATGTTGGACGCGGCCGCCTTCTGGCCGAGACGGATCACCCGATCCATCGCCGGGCTGTGCGTGATCATGTCCTTGAAGGTCAGATGGCCGCCGCGCCGCCGCGACGTGCGCTTCACTTCACCCTCGACCGCTTCGACCTTGAGCGCATTGCCGATCGATGCCTGCAGCCTGTCGGGAGAGGCCGGCTTGACGACGAAATCGAAAGCACCATGACGCATGGCCGAAACGACGGTCTCGATGCCGCCCTGGGCGGTTTGTACGATGACCGGAACTTGGATGCCGCGCTCACGCATCGCCTTCAGCACGCCGATGCCGTCGAGGCCCGGCATGACGAGGTCGAGGATGACCACCGACACGTCGCGCGAATTGGGCCCGTCGAGGGCGTCGAGACCGGCCTCGCCGCCATCCGTGATGATCGCGCTGTGGCCGAATTTCGTCACGGCCGCCTCGAGCAGCCTGCGCTGCACGGGATCGTCATCGACTATGAGTATGGAACCTGTCATGACTGGTTCAACGATGCTCGCCCAATATGCCCACCCAAGGGCAATCCACCCTATGGATCATCTTGGCACAGGGTTCTAAATAAGGTTTCAAAAAACCCGGTGAACGAATTCCTTAGGATTTGACCGGCTTTCTAATCCCCCTCTTGAATCTTTGAGTCTGGCCGCTTGGGTCCTGCAATCTGGAAAGTATCGGCAATGCGCATGGTTTTTGGTCGGCAGCTTGCGGCGGCGGCATCCGGTCAGGGCGCGGCGGAGCTTGGCAATCTGCCGGAATGGGATCTCGCCGATCTCTATTCTGGCATGGACGCCCCCGAGCTGAAGCGCGACATCGCCAGGGCGGCGGCCGATGCCATCAGCTTCGAGAGCCGCTGGAAAGGCACGCTCGCCGCCGAGGCGGAGCGTGCCGACAGCGGCAGGCTGGGCGAGGCGCTTGCCGCCTATGAGGCGCTGGAGGAACTGATCGGCCGGATCGTCTCCTATGCCGGACTGATCTATGCCGGCAACACCGCGGATCCGCAGCGCGCCAAGCTCTATGGTGACATTCAGGAGAAGATGACCGACGCCAGCGCGCATCTTCTGTTTTTCGCGCTCGAACTGAATCTCATCGATGATGCCGCGATCGAAACCGCGATCGCTGCCGATCCCGCCTTCGCTCACTACCGGCCGTGGGTGCTCGATCTGCGCATGGACAAGCCCTATCAGCTCGAGGATCGGGTCGAGCAGCTTTTCCACGAGAAGTCGATTACCGGACGCGGCGCCTGGAACCGCCTGTTCGACGAGACGATGACCGATCTGCGCTTCGACATCGATGGCGAGGAGCTTACCCTGGAGCCGGCGCTGAACCGCCTCCAGCACGCCGATGGCGAGGTGCGCCGCCGGGCCTCTGAAGCGCTGGCCGCAACCTTCCGCAAGAATCTGCGCACGTTCACGCTGGTCACCAACACACTGGCCAAGGACAAGGAGATTTCCGACCGCTGGCGCGGCTTCGAGGACATCGCCGATTCGCGCCATCTCGCCAACCGCGTCGAGCGCAGCGTGGTGGATGCGCTGGCCTCAGCCGTTCGCGACGCCTATCCGCGCCTGTCGCACCGCTACTACGCGATGAAGGCGCGCTGGCTCGGCATGGAGATGATGAACCACTGGGATCGCAACGCGCCGTTGCCAGAGACCCCGCAAGCGATCATCGGCTGGGACGAGGCCAAGAACACCGTGCTTTCCGCCTATCAGCGCTTTTCACCTGACATGGCGGAGATCGCCCGGGTTTTCTTCGACCGCAACTGGATCGACGCGCCGGTCAGGCCGGGCAAGTCGCCGGGCGCCTTCGCGCATCCGACCGTGCCGTCGGCGCATCCCTATGTTCTGCTCAACTACATGGGCAAGCCGCGCGACGTGATGACGCTGGCGCATGAGCTTGGCCATGGCGTGCATCAGGTGCTGGCCGCAGGCCAGGGCGCGCTGATGGCTTCGACGCCGCTGACGCTGGCCGAGACGGCATCCGTGTTCGGCGAGATGCTGACCTTCCGCTCGCTGCTGGACCAGACCACGGACAAGCGCGAGCGCAAGGCCATGCTCGCCCAGAAGGTCGAGGACATGATTAACACGGTCGTGCGCCAGATCGCTTTCTACGAGTTCGAGCGCAAGGTGCATGCCGAGCGCAAGAACGGCGAACTGACATCCGACAAGCTCGGCCAGTTCTGGCTGGAAGTGCAGGCGGAAAGCCTCGGGCCGGCGATCAAGCTGCGCGATGGTTACGAGGTCTTCTGGACCTATATTCCACACTTCATCCATTCGCCCTTCTACGTCTACGCCTATGCTTTCGGCGACTGCCTGGTGAATTCGCTCTATGCGGTCTATCAAAATGCGGAGCGTGGCTTTCAGGAGAAATATTTTGCCATGCTGCGCGCCGGCGGCACCAAGCATCATTCCGAGCTCCTGGCACCCTTCGGTCTTGACGCCACCGACCCTGCCTTCTGGCAGATCGGACTTGGCGTGATCGGCGGGCTGATCGACGAGCTCGAAGCTTTGGACAATTGACGCACAGCGCTGACCATCCGGGGCTGACAGAACAGTTTAGCCGCAATGCATATTGAGGCCGTTCTATTCTTGCTCTAAATATCTGTTCTTAAATAACTCTCCGTGGAATTTTTCCGGTAGCTTTCCGGAAGCTGTATGATAGCGTCCCGCCTCAAGCTCAGTCGGGCGCGGGGCTCAGGCCAGGAAAAAATCTTCCGCCGGTCACGGCGCTTCGGCGAGTGCGACAGCGGCCGTTGGCCATGGCAGGAAAAGCCGGTCGCCGACAGCTCGATCTAAGCCGGCTGTTCCGCCAACAGCGGAGCCACCATTGAATGGTCCTTGTGCCAAGGTCACCACTCCAGGCCGTGGCAGATGGATCGGACTGGAGAGAGAGACAATGGGCACTTTTTTCTACATGCTCCTGGCGTTCCTGGTAGGTGTGTTGGTTGGCTGGTTCATCTGGGGACGCCTGCGTGGCGAGCTCGACAGCCTGCGCGGTGACATGGACCGCACGCGCAGCGAGCGCGACAGGCTGCGCGCCGACGCCGACCGCCTGACCGGCGAGCTGGAAGTATGCCGCGGCGCCCGCGCCGACCTGGAGCGCCAGTTGGCCGAGGCACAAGGCGCCAAGACCGGCGCGACAAAGGCAGCAATCCCGGCACCGTCGGCATTGATGTCGACATCCGCGCCGGCCAAGCCCACGCCGGCCAAGTCCGCGCCAGCAAAGACCGCGCCGGCCAAGTCGACGCCGGCCAAGACCGCGTCCAAGAAACCGGCGGCCGCCAAGGCGGCAGCCGCGCCAAAAGCCAGTGCGTCGAAAGCGGCCGCGTCGGAAACGAGCGCCACAGCCAGGAAGGCTGCGCCGGCGGCAAAGAAGGCTACCGCCGGCACGGCAACAGCGGCGGCAGCAGCTGATAAGACCGACAGTCTGCGTCGCTTGATCGGCATCGGCCCGGTCAACGAGCGGAAGCTGCACGGCCTGGGGGTTAGAACCTACGCTCAGATCGCCGCCTGGACGGCGGCGGATATCAAGCGGATCGAAGACGTTCTCCAGTTCGACGGCCGCATCGAGCGTGAGCGCTGGATCGAGCAGGCGAAACTGCTTGCCGCCGGCGACGAGAAGGAATTCGCGCGCCGCTTCCCGACCGCGGGGACCGCGAGCAACACCTGAATTGCCTGCCAGCATCGAGCACTGGCGGCGCCTTGAGGTGCCGCCAGTTTGCTTTTGCACCAAGGCTGCCTTTGCGTCCTGAGACGCCGCGCTCTCGATTGCGCGCGATCGAGCCCCCATATAGAGCGATAGCTGGCGTCATCGACCGCAGCATCCGAGTCCCATGTCCCTGCCCTCTGCAATTTTCCGGAATGACGAGCGCGCCCATCAGCTCGTTTTCGACGGCCCGGCCGGCATCATCGTGGCGCACGAGGCGGAGGATTTCCTGCCGGCGCTGGAAATTGCGCAGGCCGCGCATGACGCCGGCAAATGGCTGGCCGGCTATTTCTCCTACGAGGCCGGCTACCTGCTCGAACCGAAGCTCGTTCCGCTGCTGCCGGGCGGACGCCGCGCCCCGCTTGTCTGCCTGGGGGTCTTCGACGCGCCTGTCGAACAGGCGGTCGTGCCCAGCAACGCGCCAGCGACCAACGGTCCGATCTTCGACGCGAGGGCTGCCTGGTCTTCACAAGACTACGCAAAACGCTTTGCGCGGCTCCACAATCACATTCGAAAGGGCGATTGCTACCAGGGCAATCTGACCTTTCCGGTGCATGCGCAGTGGTCGGGCGATCCGCTGGCCGCCTTCGACGCGCTGACCGAGCGCCAGCCGGTAAAATACGGCGCGCTGATCGCGCTCGGCGATCCGGTTGTTTTGTCGCGTTCGCCGGAACTGTTCTTCGAGGTCGACGCCGAAGGCATCATCGAAACCCATCCGATGAAAGGCACCGCCCCGCGCGGCGCGACCAAGGCGGAGGACAAGCGGCTGAAGGCGTTCTTGCTCAATGATGAGAAGAACCAGGCTGAGAACCGGATGATCGTCGATCTCCTGCGCAACGACATCTCGCTGATCAGCGAGGTCGGCACGCTGGAGGTGCCGGAGCTTTTCCGCATCGAGAGCTACCCGACCGTCCACCAGATGGTGAGCCGTGTGCGGGCCAAGCTCTTGCCCGACCTCACCATCCGCCAGATCTTCGCTGCGCTGTTTCCATGCGGATCGATCACCGGCGCCCCAAAAATCCGCGCCATGGAAATCCTGCACGATCTGGAAGCCACACCGCGCGATGTCTATTGCGGCGCCATCGGCTGGATCGCGCCCGGCGGCAGGATGCGCTTTTCGGTTGCGATCCGCACCATATCGCTCTTTTCCAGTGGCGAAGCCGTCTACAATATCGGTGGTGGCGTCGTCTTCGATTCGACGGCCGAGGAGGAGTATCAAGAGTGCCTGCTGAAAGCGCGCTACGCGACGGGAACACCGCCGATTTCGAGCTGATCGAAACCATGCGCTGGCAGCCGGGCCAGGGCTTCCTCCGTTTCGACCGCCATTTGGCACGCCTTTATGGCTCGGCAGCCGAACTGGGTTTTGCCTGCGATCCGCAGAAGGTCGGCGAGATGCTCAAGAACGCCGTCGAGCTGCCGGACATAGCCTTGCGCACACGCCTCGTCCTGTCGCGCAGCGGCAAGGTGACGGTCTCGGCGCTGCCTTATGAGCCGCATGCAGCCGACAAAGTGTGGAGGCTGCAACTGGCGCGGGTGCGGCTCGATTCAAACGACACCCTGCTGCGCCACAAGACGAGTCGCCGGGACACCTATCAGCGGGCGCGAGCCGAGTATCTGATCAGCCGGGCCGACGAGGTGCTGCTGGCCAATGAGCGTGGCGAAATCTGTGAGGGCACGATCACCAATCTCTTTGCCGATTTCGGCGACGGCGCGCTGGCAACGCCGCGGCTCGATTGCGGCCTGCTGCCGGGCGTATTGCGCGGCGAATTGCTGGACGAAGGCCGCGCCCGCGAGGCAATCTACAGCTTGGATGATCTGAAGTCGGCCAAAGCGCTGTTCGTTGGCAATTCCCTGCGCGGATTGATCCCGGCGCGGCTGGGCTGAAACGCACCGAAAAGGCACCAGGCGTCACGCCCATGGCTGTGTCTCAAGCATGGTTTTCCCCTTGCGAGCTGGAGAAGATGCGTCCGGCCCGAGAAAGAATGGGCCGGACGCGCGGCAGCCGCTTGGGAGGAGCGACTATTCGCCTTCGTGGGTCTGACCGGAGCCGCCGACGGAGACGATGTTGAAGGGTTTGCCTTCGACAGCAATGTCGCCGGTTTTCTCGAACGACGTCGCGTCAACGAGACGCAGCACGCCTTTCAAAGGATCGGTGACCACGATCCTGTCGCCGGCGACAGCGACGCGCGGCCTCGGCTCGCTCCAGTGACCGTCCATCGAATAGGGATCGGTCAGCTTGAGCGAGTTTGCGATCTCCCCCTTGACCACGTCGAGCTGGTGAAGCTGGCCGTCCTCAGTGAAAACGTAGGCGAACTTCGGACGAACAGGATCGATCGCGAAATGCACGCGGCGCGTCGGAAGGCTGATCAGCCGGAATGCGTCGCTTTCGACCGTCGGATCGATCAGCACCACCTTGTCGGCGCCGTAGTTGCCGAGGAAATATTGCAGGCCCCTGCCGCCGATCAGCGTCGTCGTTTTGCCATCCGGCAGGCTGTCGGCATAGGGCAGATGACGGATCGCCGGGGTGCCGTCGCCATGGCTGACGACAAGCAGGCCGGTCGCGCAGGCGAAAGCCAGGATATTGCCGGAAGACGCCTCGCCGTGGAGGTCGGGGCAGGCGTGGATGCCGCCGATCGGCGCGCCGGCTTCGTCAGCGACCCTGATGCCGACCGGGAGTTCATCCGGCTTTTCCCTGTTCGGCTCCGACAGGATGACATGGGAGCCATAGGCGACTGCGACGCCGTGCTGCGGCGCGTCCGTCTTCACTTCCCTGAAATCCGATTTGCCTTCCAGGACGACCTTTTCGGAGATGATACGGGCGACACCTTCGCCGTCGAAAAAAGCGGCGAAGTCTCCGTCATGCTCGACGAAATGCGACGGCTTCTTGCCTGTGATCTCGACGCCGGCGAGTTTTGGCGCTTCAACGTCGATGTCGCCGTGTTCGCCGTGGTCGTCGAAGGAAATGCCGCTCGCGATCCCGGTAACGACGCCGGCCGCGCCCTGCACGGCGAACACAGTCCGGCCGCTTTCGCTGCGATGGAGCGACGCCGGCCCTTTAATCTGGAATGTGTCGAGCTTTCCGCCATCGACCGCATCGATTACGGTCACCTTTGGATCCGCGTGATCCGAGATGAAGAGGCGCCAGGCGGTTACCTCCTCGGCATGGCCCGCACTTGCAGATAGAGACAGAAGCAGCGCGATGGCCGTGGCTGACGCCCAATTTGTCCTCACGGTATTCTCCTTGATGTTATTACATAACTGATTGCGGTCGACGAAACGGCGGATTGCTCCGCCTTTCCGTCGTGGCGCGACGATCAGCTTCCGAGGATCGCGCCTTTGATCGCCGTGATGTTGTGCCGCATCATCTCGAGATAGGTCGCGGCCGGACCGTTCTCGTCCGACAGGGCGTCGGAGTAGAGTTCACCGCCGATTTTCAGACCCGTCTCGCTGGCGATCTGCTCGATCAGGCGGGGGTTGGTGACGTTTTCAACGAAGATTGCCGAAGCCTTGTCTTGCCTGATCTGTTTGATGAGGGCCGCGACGTCGGAGGCTGAGGCCTCAGATTCGGTGGAGACGCCCTCCGGTGCGAGGAATTTTATGCCGTATTCGTGCTCGAAATACCCATAGGCGTCGTGGGAAGTGATGATCGTGCGCTTGTCCTCGGGGATCTCAGCTACAGCAGCCTTGATCTCCTCTTCCAGTGCCTCGAGCTGCTGGCCGTATGATTCGGCATTGGCCCGATAAGTGTCACAGCCGGCCGCATCGGCGGCACAGAAGGCATCGGCGATGTTCTTCACGTAGAGTTCGGCATTGTGCACCGACTGCCATGCATGGGGATCGGACTCGCCGTGATGATGGTGCCCTTCCTCATGGCCCTCTTTCGCCTCCGCGGCGTGCCCTGCCTCGCCCTTGGCGGCTTTATCCTGATCGTGGTGACCTTCTTCCTCGGTGTTGCGCAACACCTCGCCGCCTTTGGTCAATTCCACGACCGGCGCTTTCGTCGCGCTCGCTTCGACGAGACGCTGGAGGAAGCCCTCGAACTGGAGGCCGTTGACCAGCACCACGTCGGCAGAACCGACGGTGGCCGCGTCGGCCGGCTTCGGTTCGTAGACATGGGCGTCACCATTCGGGCCGACCAGCGTGATGATGTCGACACGGTCACCGCCGACATTCTTGGCGAAATCGGCAATGACCGAGAAACTGGCGACAACCTTGAGGTTCTCGGCCGCGGCCACCGACGGGATGATTGGCAACGATGTTATGACGCCCATCACGGCGGCGAGCTTCAGCGTCCTGGACATTCGATCAACTCCTTTGTTCAAGCGGTTCTGTGGGAGATGTGCCGGACGCGTGGCGAGCAGCCGCGCGTCCCGGCAGAGATGGAAGAAACGTAGATCGTGCCCGCCGACAGATGATCGCCGGACCGGACGATCCCATCGAGGTGATGCACGGCGGGATGGCTGTTGTAGCCCAGCGTCAGGTCTTGAAAGATCACACAGGCAGCCATTCGATCCATCTCCGCGGGAGCCATCAAGGTCAGCCCAGCTCTTGACGATCCGTTATGTTATGTTATTACGTTCGTCAACCGAAAAGTGTCGCACGGCTTGGAGCGCTGGCCTGTCTAAAATCGAGGCAAGGCCTGGCAGCAGGATCGCGGACATCGCGGTAAGGATCGGTCGTGAGAGCATTGCCACGACGCCCCGCCAAGTCGTTCTGCCCGTGGAACTGGTTCGGGCGTCCACAGCTGCACCGAGGGCGAAAATCCGCTGAACGGGTTGGCGCCCGACCGGGCAACACTCGCCGCATCTTTCGCCGCGCCATTGTTGGCGCTCGAGTTCGCCCAACTCGACCACAAGGGCCAACTCTTTCACGGGGAATGACCGCCGACCGTCAGCGACTGGTCGTCCCCCTTAACCACATGACGAATGCGGCGTAGCTCGCGGCTTTTCGCTGGTTTATGACAATGATCTGTGGTTGTAGCGCGTGGCGGTCGGGCAAAAAAATGCTCCGCTTTGCGTCTGTTTGCCCGGCTTTTCAGCCTATCTGAGGGAGTAATCGATAAAATGGCGAATGAAAACTGGCCCGTTTACGGTGAGATCACCGGCCCTGTCGTGATGATCGGCTTCGGCTCGATCGGACGGGGAACGCTGCCGCTGATCGAGCGCCATTTCAAGTTCGACAAGTCGCGCATGACGGTCATCGACCCACGCGATACCGACCGCAAGCTGCTCGACGAGCGCGACATCACCTTCATGCAGGATGCGGTGACCAAGAAGAACTACAAGAAGCTGCTGACGCCGCTGCTGACCAAAGGTGGCGGCCAGGGCTTTTGCGTCAACCTGTCGGTCGACACCGGCTCAGTGGATTTGATGCGGCTCTGTCGCAAGCTGGGTGTGCTCTACATCGACACCGTCGTCGAGCCATGGCTCGGCTTCTATTTCGACGCCAAGGCCGACAATGCCAGCCGCAGCAACTACGCGCTGCGTGAATCCATGATCGAAGAAAAGCACGCGCATCCCGGCGGGGCGACCGCAATCTCCACCTGCGGCGCCAATCCAGGCATGGTCTCGTGGTTCGTCAAGCAGGCGCTGGTCAACCTCGCCACCGATCTTGGCCTCGAGTTCTCAGAGCCCGCGCAGCAAGATCGCGAAGGCTGGGCCAGGCTGATGAAAAAGGCCGGCGTCAAGGGCATTCACATCGCCGAGCGCGACACACAGCGCACCAAGAAGCCGAAGCCGATGGACGTGTTCTGGAACACCTGGTCGGTCGAAGGCTTCATCTCGGAAGGGCTGCAACCGGCCGAGCTCGGCTGGGGCACGCATGAAACGTGGATGCCGAAGAACGCCAAGGAGCACAAGCATGGCTCGAAGGCCGCGATCTACCTGGAGCAGCCGGGCGCCAACACGCGTGTGCGCAGCTGGTGCCCGACGCCCGGACCGCAATACGGATTCCTGGTGACGCACAACGAGTCGATTTCGATCGCCGACTTCTTCACCCTGCGCGGCAAGAAGGGCAAGGTTCAATATCGCCCCACCTGCCACTACGCCTACCACCCCTGCAACGACGCCATACTGTCGCTGCACGAGATGTTCGGTGCCGCCGGCAAGCCGCAATCCGTACATCACGTGCTCGATGAGAACGAACTGGTCGACGGTGTCGACGAACTCGGCGTGCTGCTCTACGGACACGACAAGAACGCCTATTGGTACGGCTCGCAACTGTCGCTGGCGGAAGCACGCAAGCTGGCGCCTTATCAGAACGCGACGGGCATGCAGGTCACGTCGTCAGTGCTGGCGGGCATGGTCTGGGCGCTGGAAAATCCCGAAGCCGGCATCGTCGAGGCCGACGAGATGGACTACAAGCGCTGCCTGGAAGTGCAGTCCCCCTATCTCGGGCCGATCAAGGGCTACTACACCGATTGGACGCCGCTCGATAACCGCCCTGGTCTGTTCCCGGAAGACCTCGACAAGAACGACCCATGGCAATTCCGCAACATCCTCGTTCGATAGTGCAACATCCTCGTTCGATAGCAATGTCTCACTGCCTTGCAATCGCCTGGAAATCGGGCGATTGAAGGAAGGTGGCCCAGAGCGACGTGCGTCCATTTGGACGCACAAAGTGCGCTCCAGCGCTTTGAATGTACGCATCGTGCTTTCCGAAAAATCGGATCGATTTTCGGGCCGATGCGAGAGGAGAGGGTTTTGATGATGACGATTGCGCGCAAATTGCTTTCGGCCGGCATTGTCGCGGCCGCTGCCGCCTTGGCGGCGTGCACCACCGCCGGCCCGGGCGGGCCGCCATTGGCCGCGCGGAGCCCGGTCGAAGGCTCATGGATCGACGCGCAAGGCACGGGCCTGTCGACCTTCGCCGGCGGCAGCTTCAACACCGTCGCGACCGACACCGGCCAGAAACTTGCCGACGGCAGCTACACCATGACCGGCGGCACCTCGGTCGAGATCCAGGGCACTTCGCTGATCCGCCAGACGCCGATCAGCTTCAACTGCTTGTTGATCTCCACCTCGCAGCTTAATTGCACCAGCGCGAGCGGGCAGAACTTCGTGCTGACGCGACGTACCTGAGGCCCCTACTGAACTGCTTTGCAAAGGACGGTGGCTTGGGGCCTCCGCCCTTTTTTTGCGCCGGCAAAACTGTCCCCGATTCCGCTTGCTGAAACGCGATGTGTATATGGGCAAAAGCTGGCTGTTATGCTCCAGTCAAGCAAGGGCGTTAAACACCTCTGCGCATGACCCCAAAATCGGAATCGATTTTCGGAAAGGATCATGCGCAAATTGGTACAGTGTCCTTGTGCGTCCGAAATGACGCGCGGCGCTGTACTCAGGTCATCCGGGAGACGAAAATGAAGAAGATCGCCGCCGTTGCCGCCCTGTCGGCGTCCACGCTTGGCCTGTCGGCCGGCGTGTCCTTTGCCGACTACACGCTGAACATCCTGCACATCAACGACTGGCACAGCCGCATCGAAAGCAACAACAAATATGAATCGACCTGCTCGGCCGAAGAGGAGACCAAGGGCGAGTGCATCGGCGGCGCGGCGCGGCTGATCACGGCGATCGCCCAGGAGCGCAAGAAACTCGAGGGCCAGAACGTGCTGCTGCTCAGCGCCGGCGACAATTTCCAGGGCTCGCTTTTCTACATCACCTACAAGGGCAAGACCGAAGGCGAATTCCTCAACCAGATGAAATTCGACGCCATGGCGGTCGGCAATCACGAGTTCGACGACGGCGAGGCGGCGCTGGCGCCGTTTTTGGACATGATCAAGTTTCCGGTGCTCGGCGCCAACGTGAAGGCCAACGCGCAATCCAAGCTCGGTGACCGCGTGAAACCGTCGATCGTGATCGAGGTCGGCGGCCAGAAGATCGGCGTCGTCGGCGCGGTCACCAACGACACGCCGGAACTCACTTCGCCAGGCCCTAACGTCACGATCGAGGACGACGTCAAGTCGATCACATCAGAGGTCGAGAAGCTGAAGGGAGAAGGCGTCAACAAAATCATCGCGGTCACCCATATCGGCTACAAGCGAGAGCGCGACGTCATCGCCAAGATCCCGGGTGTCGACGTGGTGGTCGGCGGCCACAGCCATTCGCTGCTGTCCAACACCGACCCCAAGGCTGAAGGCCCCTACCCGACGATGGTCGACAATCCGGACGGCTACAAGGTGCCGGTCGTCCAGGCGGCGTCCTTTTCGAAATATCTCGGCGAGTTCAAGGTCGTGTTTGACGATAACGGCGTCGTCAAGCAAGCCAGCGGAGACCCGATCTACCTCGACAAGTCGATCACGCCGGATTCCGCCGTGCTTGCCCGCATCAAGGAGCTTGGCGCGCCGATCGAGGCGTTGAAGAACCAGGAGGTCGCCGAGACCACCAAGGCGATCGACGGCAGCCGTGAGAACTGCCGCACCCGCGAGTGCGAGATGGGCAATCTTGTCTCCGATGCCGTCCTCGACCGCGTCAAGGACCAGGGTGTCGAGATCGTCATCACGAATGGCGGCGGCCTGCGCGCTTCGATCGACCAGGGCACCGTCACTATGGGCGAGGTGCTGAACGTGCTGCCATTCCAGAACACAGTGGCGACCTTCCAGATTTCCGGCAGGGATCTGGTTGCCGGGCTAGAGAACGGTCTCAGCCAGATCGAGGACGGCGCCGGACGCTTCCCGCAGGTTGCCGGCCTGAAGTATTCATTCGACAAATCGGCCGCCCCGAATGCCGGGCGCGTCAAGTCGGTCGAAGTCATGCAAGGCGGCGCGTGGACGCCGATCAATCCGGATAAGGATTACCTGGTCGCCACCAACAACTATGTGCGCCAGGGCGGCGATGGCTACGACGTATTCGCCGACAAGGCCAAGAACGCCTACGATTACGGTCCGGGCCTCGAACAGGTGGTCGCCGATTATCTCGGCGCGCATCGGCCCTATACGCCGAAGCTCGATGGCCGCATCACCGAGATCGCGGCCGCCGCCGCGGCGGAACCGGCAAAGCCGGCAGAAACGGCTCCAGCCGCAACTGCGGAGCCGGCGATGCCCGAACCGCCGGCTGGTTCGGACGATATCGCCACGACGCCGCCAGCCGTCCCGGCGGAACCCGCCCCGGCAGCGCCGGCACCTGCTGAGCCGGCTAAGCCGGCCGAGACGGCGCCCGCGGCACCGGCTCCTGCGGCGGAACCCGCCAAACCAGCCGAGGCTGCGCCTGCCGAGCCGGCAAAGCCGGCCGAGGCAACACCGGCCGAAAGCAGCCATGTGATCGTTGCCGGCGATACCTATTGGGACCTGGCGGAGAAGGCCTATGGCGATGGCGCCAAGTGGAAAACGATCTCGGACGCCAACAAGGACTATGAGCCGCGCCGCCTTCCCGTCGGCGCAACCTTGACCATCCCGGCCGCAAACTAAATTCTTCCGTCATTGCTGGAAAACCCGTCCGGGGAACCGGGCGGGTTTTCTGCTTTCCGCTCGAGGTAAGATAAGGTGCGGCCAGACGCTGCATTGAAAACCGGCGCGGCATCGCTAGTTTCGCGCGGTGTCCGGAGATCCCTAATGACGCTTTCCAACCCTGTCGATCCCAAGGCCGCGGCGGCGAAGGGCCTCGGCCCGCAGCCGGCAGGTCAGCCGCCGGTCGGGGCGGGCAGGATCGGCGTCATGCTGGTTAATCTCGGCACGCCCGACGGCACCGAGTTTAGGCCGATGTGGCGCTATCTCAGGGAATTCCTGTCCGATCCGCGCGTCATCGAGCTCAACAAGGCGATCTGGTACCCGATCCTCTACGGGCTGGTCCTCACCACGCGGCCGAAGAAATCGGGCGCCAACTATGCCAGGATATGGAACCGGCAGCGTAACGAGTCGCCGCTGCGCACCTACACCCGCGCCCAGAGGGAAAAGCTGACCGAGGCGCTGCGCGACCTGCCCGACGTTATCGTCGACTGGGCGATGCGTTACGGCAATCCTTCGACCGAGAGCGTCGCCAAAGGGTTGGTTGCGCAAGGCTGCGACCGCATTCTGTCTTTTCCGCTCTATCCGCAATATTCCGCGACCACCACCGCGACCGCCAACGACCAGCTGTTTCGCGCGCTGATGAAGATGCGCCGCGCCCCGGCGATCCGCAGCGTGCCGCCCTACTATGCCGAACCGGTCTATATCGAGGCGCTTGCCCGTTCGATCTCGCGCCATCTGGCGACGCTCGATTTCGAACCGGAGGTGGTCATCGCCTCCTATCACGGCATTCCGAAACCCTATTCCGACAAGGGTGACCCCTATGAGGCCCATTGCTTGGAGACGACCCGGCTGCTGCGGGAAAAGCTCGGCTGGGATGAGAAGAGGCTGATCACCACGTTCCAGTCGCGCTTCGGTGCTCAGGAATGGTTGCAGCCCTACACCGACAAGACGGTCGAGAAATTGGCCGGAGAAGGCGTGAAATCGATCGCCATCGTCAATCCGGGCTTTTCTGTCGACTGCATCGAGACGCTGGACGAGATCGGCAGAGAGGCGGCCGAGACTTTCCACCATGCCGGCGGCAAGAAGTTCGCGCACATCCCCTGCCTCAACGACAGTGCCGAGGGCATGGCGGTGATCGAGGCGATGGTGCGGCGCGAACTGTCGGGCTGGATTTGAAGCGGACATAATCGAGCGCCGCTAGCCCGGCGCCCATACGCCGACAATTCGCGATCACCCGATTGTAACATTTCTGAAACACACTTAAGTGTTTGGTGAAGTCGGTTGCGTTGAAACGTCTACCGCATCGGCAGAAAATCGGAATCGATTTTCGGAAAGCACGATGCGCAGGTATAAAAGTTAGAGCGTACTTTGTGCGTCGAGTGGACGCGCGTCGCTCTAATGTGCTCGGCATCTGAGGGAGGGCCAAATGGATTTCAGTGGTTTCGATATCGCGCTTCTTGTTCTTGTCGCTCTTGTCGTGCTCGTGCTTTTCAAAGGCATCCGGACAATCCCGCAAGGCTACAATTATACCGTCGAACGCTTTGGCCGCTATACCAAGACATTGAGCCCCGGCCTTAACCTCATCGTGCCGTTCGTCGACCGCATCGGCGCCAAGTTGAACATGATGGAGCAGGTGCTCGACGTCCCGACCCAGGAGATCATCACCCGCGACAACGCCACCGTCGCCGTCGACGGCGTCGCCTTCTACCAGGTGCTCAACGCCGCGCAGGCCGCCTACCAGGTCGCTGGGCTGGAGAACGCCATCCTCAACCTGACGATGACCAACATCCGTACCGTGATGGGCTCGATGGACCTCGACGAGCTTTTGTCGAACCGCGACGCCATCAACGAGCGCCTGCTGCGCGTCGTCGACGAGGCCGCGCATCCCTGGGGCATCAAGATCACTCGTGTCGAGATCAAGGACATCAACCCGCCGGCCAATCTCGTCGAATCGATGGGTCGCCAGATGATGGCCGAACGCAACAAGCGCGCGCAGATCCTTGACGCCGAAGGCCTCAAGCAGTCGCAGATCCTGGAAGCCGAGGGCCGCAAGGAAGCCGCCTTCCGCGACGCCGAGGCGCGCGAACGCTCCGCCGAGGCCGAAGCCCGCGCCACGCAGGTGGTGTCGGAAGCGATCTCCAAGGGCGACGTGCAGGCGCTCAACTACTTCGTCGCGCTGAAATACACCGAAGCGCTGACCAGGATCGGCTCAGCCACAAACAGCAAGGTTGTGCTGATGCCGATGGAAGCTTCGTCGCTCATCGGCACGCTCGGCGGTATCGGCGAGATCGCCAAGGAAGTCTTCAGAGGCGACGGCACTGCCGGCACGCCGCGGCAAGCCGCCCGCCCGCCCGTAGTTCGCCCGAGCGAGAGCTGAGGCCGACCCCATGTTTGACCGCATCATTTCGGAACTCGGTCCCTGGAACTGGATGGTTCTCGGCTTCATTCTCCTCGTAATGGAGGTCGTCGCACCGGGCATCTTCATGCTGTGGATCGGCATCGCCGCATTGCTGATCGGTGCAGTCTCCCTGCTCATCTGGGACGCAGGTTTCTGGACCTGGCAGGTCCAGGTTCTCGCTTTCCTGGCGATGTCGCTGGTTTCAACCTATGTCGGCAAGAGACTGGCGGGCGGACGCCACGACCCGACAGACCAGCCACTGCTCAACCGCCGCGGCGAACAAATGATCGGCAGGAAGGCGACACTTGCCGAGCCGATCAAGGACGGGCGCGGCCGCATTAAGCTGGGCGACACGCTATGGCGCGTCTCAGGCCCCGATCTGCCGGCCGGCACACAGGTGCGCGTGACGGGCGCGGCCGACACCGATCTGGAACTGACGGTCGAGGCGGTTTAGGACCGATCCCACCGATCTCGGCGGGGCGACTTTTCAAACAGGCCTGAGCCTCTGTCAGAGACGGTTTCGAAATTCGCTCTGGCGAGTCATATGGTGGTGGTTTCGAGAACCGGCGCGCAGCGGACATTAGAGCGCTGCGCGTCCATTTGGACGCGCAAAGGACGCTCTAACACTTTGCATTTGCGCATGATCCTTTCCGGAAACCGAAATCGGTTTCCGGGGTCATGCGCTGGTCCGTGAGCACCGGAAGCGCAGAAAACGCCATCAGATGGCCGCCAGAGTAGAGTTTCCAAACGGCCTCTCAGGCCGCGCCGATGCGCAGCAGATCGTGCAGATGGACAAGTCCGACCAGCCGTCCACCCTCGACAACCATCAGGCTGGAGATGGCCGAATTGTTGATCGTCTGCAGCGCCGTCGCAACCAGCGTATCCGGTCCGGCCGTCTTCGGCTCCTTGGTCATGACCTGATCGACGCTCATCGCCAAAAGATTGCTGCCGATGTGGCGCCTGATGTCGCCGTCGGTGATAATGCCGATCAGCGCACCATCCGCAGCGGTTATCGCCACGCAGCCAAACCCCTTGCGCGACAATTCGAGGATCGCTTCGTGCATTCCGGTGCCGGAAGGCACCAGCGGCAGCCTGTCGCCGACATGCATGATGTCGCGGATCTGCGTCAGATTGGCGCCAAGTTGCCCGCCGGGATGGAAGGTGCGGAAATGATCCGGCGTGAAGCCGCGCGCTTCGAGCAACGCGATGGCCAGCGCATCGCCGATCACCAGTTGCAGCAGCGTCGATGTCGTCGGCGCCAGGCCATGCGGGCAGGCTTCCGGCGCACGCGGCAGCAGAAGCACCACGTCGGCCGCGCGCGCCAGCGCCGATCGCTCTCCGGCGGTGACCGCGATCAGCGGAATCGAGAAGCGTCTGGAATAGGCGATGATGCCCTTGAGCTCCCGGCTCTCGCCCGACCACGACATGGCGATGATGGCATCGTCCCTGGCGATCATGCCGAGGTCGCCGTGATTGGCTTCGGCAGGATGGACGAAGAAAGCCGGCGTGCCGGTCGAGGCGAGCGTCGCGGCGATCTTTGAGCCGATATGGCCGCTCTTGCCGACGCCGGTGACGATGACGCGGCCCTCGATCTGCGACACCATGTCGACGGCGCGCGCGAACGGTTCGGTCAATCCGTTTTCGAGCGCGGCCGCCAGCGCCGCGACACCGGCCTGCTCAGTCGCTACCGTTCTGAGCGCCGAGGCGATCGAAGCTTGCCCGTCGAACCGCTTCTTGTCTGGGGATCCCGCATGCATGGCTGATGCGATTAGCGCTTTGCTGCGCGCCTGTCCAACGGAATTGCCATCCAGCCGGGCTTTAAACCAACGCCGCCTCAACCCTCCATTAACCATCCCCATTTACGGTTCGGTAAGTATGGCGCGCGGGCGCCGCGCAAGCAGTGGTGGCAATGTCCGGGGCCCAGCATGAACAGAAAGGAAGGCGAAACGGCAAGGCGGTCTACGCCTTGCTGTTGGCGACCAGCGTCTTCGCCTTGCTGCGGCCTGCGCAGCCCTATGCCCAGGTAACCGAGCTGCGCGGCGAGGTTTCGGAATCAGCGATTCTGGACGACCAGCAGCGCGAAACCAGGCAGTTGAGCATGGCCAGCGCCCAGGATCAGACGGCACGGGCCGACGCAGCCATCCAGGGCAATGCACCGGCGCCGACCTATCAGCCGGCCAGCCCGGGCGCCGTGCAGGACGACGACACGGCACCCGCGACCGGCAGCATTTTTGATCCGCCGGAAGCCACCGACGATGCGTTTGCAGACACGCCCGCTCCAATCCCGCCGCGCCGGCCATCGAGCGTAACGCAACGCGCGGACGATCAAGACGTGGCCGCCGAGGCCGCCGCCGGGGCCGCCGCCGCGACTGCAGCCACGACGGATGACACGGACACCGGCGAAACTGACCAGGACGCCACCAATCCCCGTGCCGTCACCATTGATTCCGCCGACAGGCAGCAGCTCGATCCGGGCGCCGAGCGCGCCGAAGCCATCGAAGGTCAGGACAAGAGGGCCGAGGACGACCCGTTCGCCGCCACCGGCATCAAACTCGGCTCCTTCGTGATCAGGCCGACGCTCGAGCAAGGCCTGACGGCGTCGTCGAATGCCGATTCAAGCACCGAAGGCAAACCGGCCCTGCTGTCCGAAACGGCGCTGCGCTTCAATGCCATCTCCGACTGGCGGGAGAATTCGGCTGTCATCGACGGCTATGGCATCTTTCTCAAGACCATATCGGGCGACGAGGTTCAGGAGGCACGGGGCCGTGTCGACGGCACGCTCAATGTCGACCTCGACAACGATCTGCGCGCTATCGCCAACCTTGGTTACGAGGCGGCGCCGGAATCGGCTTCGTCGCCGGTCGTCATCGAAGGCACCGTCGAGCAGCCGGTGCGCCAGAGCATTAACGGCAGCCTCGCGGTCGAGAAGGATGCCGGCAAGATGCGCTTCGCCCTGACCGGCGCAGTCGAACACGACATCTACGGCGACGCCAAGCTTTCGACGGGCGGAACGCTGTCGCAGAAAGACCGCGACTCGACGCTCTATACCGCCACCTTGCGCACCGGCTACGAGATTTCCCCCGCTATCACCCCCTTCACCGAAGTCGAAATCGGCCGCCGGGTCTATGATTTGCGCGTCGACACCAATGGTTTCGAACGATCCTCGACGGGGCTTGGGGTTCGGGCCGGCGCCGAGCTCGACCTCGGCGAGAAGCTTGCCGGCGAATTCTCGGCCGGCTGGCTGCGGGAGGCGATCGACGACGACCGGCTGCCGGCAATTTCGGGTGCCACGGTGAACGCCGACCTCAGATGGTCGCCGGAACGCGGCACCACGATCGGCCTCATCGGACAAACGACCGTCGAGGGCACGACAACCGCCAACGAAAGCGGCGACATCCTTTACTCTGGCCTCCTGACGGGCGAGCGGGAAATCCGTGGCAACCTGATTGGGAACGCAGCTTTCGGCGTGGGCTGGCGCGACTACATCGGGTCCGACGGCCACGATCTGACGCTGAGCGCCGAGGCCGGACTGACATGGTGGCTGAACCGGTATGCCGGACTGACCACCCGGGCCAGAACCGAAAAACAGACCAGCAACCTGGAGGGCCGCGACTACACTGCCCACAGCATCTTCGTCGGGGTGAAGCTGCAGCCGTAAAGCAAACCGTTGAAGGTTTGGGTATGTCGAGATTCAAGTCAGGCGGTGGCGGGAACGATGGTTTCGAGACCTGAACGCGGCCTACATTGGGGTATGCAAGTACCAGAAGCGCAGGAAACCGCCGTTCGCTGGCCGGCTGACTACCCGACATGCCTAAAGCGGTCGCGTTTGAAGGGATTCATGCAACGCGCTTTCTTGCTGCGCACCCTGGGTTCAAGACCGCGGGCATGCTTTTGGGCGATATAGCTAGAACGCCGCGCCCCGCTGCTCCGACGGTTTCATCTCGTCGAGAAGCTTGCGGATAATGCCCGCCATGCGGCCGTTTATGTCGCTGCGCCACAGCGCGAAGGCGACGTTGGCCTCGACAAAGCCTTCCGGCGATCCGCAATCGAAGGTGCGCCCCTGGTAATGGCAGCCATAAAAGGGCTGTTGCTTCTCCAGCTTCAGCATCGCATCGGTGAGTTGGATTTCGTTGCCAGCGCCCTTCTCCTGGCCCTCGAGAATCCCAAATATCTCCGGCTGCAGGATGTAGCGCCCGTTGATGTATAGGTTGGAGGGCGCCGTGCCGGCCTTCGGCTTCTCCACCATGCCGGTGATGCGGAAACCGTGATGCGTATCCTCGCCACGGCCGACGATGCCATATTTATGGGCCTCGGCGGGGTCGCATTCCTGAACCGCGACGATGTTGTTGCCGGTCTCGGCATAAAGCTCGACCATCTCCTTCATGCAGCTTTTTTCCGACTGCATGATCATGTCAGGCAAAAGCAGCGCGAAGGGCTCGTCGCCGACCAGCTCGCGGGCGCACCAGACGGCATGGCCGAGGCCAAGCGGTACCTGCTGGCGCGTGAAGCTGGTCTGTCCCGGCGAGGGTTGCAGCCGCTGCAGGCGGGCGAGCTCGTCGTCCTTGCCGCGCTGGGCGAGCGTGTCATAGAGTTCGAACTGGACGTCGAAATGGTCCTCGATGACCGCCTTGTTGCGGCCGGTCACGAAGATGAAATGCTCGATGCCGGCTTCGCGTGCCTCGTCGACCACATACTGGATGACTGGCCTGTCGACGACCGTCAGCATTTCCTTGGGTATGGCCTTGGTGGCCGGGAGAAAACGCGTGCCGAGACCGGCGACCGGGAAAACTGCCTTGCGAACTCTCTTCATGCTGTCAATTATCCGCTTCTAAGCCTGTTCGGCAATCCCGCCTCGAGACATTTTCGTGCCGGAATCTAGGATTATGGAACGGCTAGTCAGAAAAAAATTTGTGGTCCGTAAAGCACCAACCCGCCTTTTCGTTCCCAACGGCACCTATGGTAAACTAAATGCTAACCGGGTTCGGCGATGAATGATCTTCCTGTGATGAAGAAGGAGGAAAAGATGTCCGTTCGCAACGCCGCAACGCGCTTCACAAGCTTCGTTGCGGCCGCCAGCCTGTCGCTTGCCTTGCTGTTGCCCACCGGATCGGCTTTTGCCGACGCCGGTTTCCGGCAATGGGTGGCGAGTTTCCGCGCCACCGCGGTGCGGAGCGGCGTTTCCGGCGCCGTTTACGACCGGGCATTCGAGGGCATCAGCGATGCCGACCCGGTCGTGCTGGAAAAAGCGCGTTATCAACCCGAATTCACCGCGCCCGCCTGGGACTATTTCGACAACCGCGTCCACGACCAGTCGGTCGCTGTTGGCCGGCAGATGGCCAGGAAGTGGAAGCCGTGGCTAGACAGGATCGAGGCAAAATACGGGGTCGACCGTCATATCCTGCTGGCCATCTGGTCGATGGAATCGAACTACGGCGAAATCCTCAAGCGCGACGATGTCATGCGCAATGTCGTGCGTTCGCTGGCAACGCTTGGCTATGCCGACTCGAGACGATCGAAATTTGCCCGCACCCAGTTGATCGCGGCGCTGAAAATCCTGCAAAGGGGCGACATCGATAAAAGCCACCTCAGCGGCTCATGGGCTGGCGCCATGGGCCATACCCAATTCATTCCCACCAGCTATCAGGCCTATGCGGTCGATATGGACGGCGACGGCAAGCGCGACATCTGGAATTCGATTCCCGATGCATTGGCAACGGCCGCCAATCTGCTTAAGAAGAACGGCTGGCAGGCCGGCAAGACCTGGGGCTATGAAGTCAGCCTTCCCGACGGAAAGAAGTTCCCGGCCGGATCGAAGTCACTGTCGCAATGGCAAGCGCTGGGTGTCACGCGTGTCAACGGCAAGCCGTTCAAGAATAGTGCGGAGAAGGCCACGCTGAAGGTGCCAGGCGGCCGCGGCGGCCCGGCTTTCCTGATGGTCAAGAATTTTTCGGTCATCAAGCGCTACAACAATGCCGACAAATACGCGGTTGCCGTTGGCCTTCTTGCCGACGAAATCGCCGGCTATGGCGGGCTTGTGCAGGACTGGAAGCGGCCTTTCACGAAGCTCTCCTTCGAGGAGAGGCAGGAGCTTCAGCAACGGCTTTCCCAGTACGGCTACTACGACGGCAAGTTCGACGGCAAGATCGGCGAGGGATCGAGAGCCGCCATCATGGCCTTCCAGGCAAAGGCTGGCTTGACCCAGGACGGACATCCGAGCATGGAAGTGCTCAAATGGCTCAGGCAGAACTAGCTTCGCATAGGGGCTGACCTGGAGCATCGGACCCAAACCGGTTTTGGGGAATCCGATGCTCCAAAAAAAGATAGAGCGGCGGCACGGTTGTATTGGAGTCCGGCGCTCTTAAGGGATGGAGACGGTAATTGGTTTCGGCTGCGCGTATCCGTGTGATCCTTCGTCGCGTGCCGATCCTGATTCTGGCTATTGCCGTTCTGGCCGTCAGCACTGCCGCCGTCTTTCACACGCCGGCCGTGGCGCAGGAAGAACAAAGGCGTGGCTGGTCGCTGCGCGACTTGTTGTTTCTGCGCCGAAGCGAGCGGGTGGAACCGCCGCGACTGATTCAGCCGCGACGGATTCAGAGGATGGGGCCACGCAAGCCAAAAGCCAGAAAGGCCCGTGCCGCGCCGCGCCGGCCGGCTGAGCCGGCAGCCCCGATTGTCGAGAAGGCGCCGGATGCCCGCACCGTTCTGGTGGTCGGCGATTTCATGGCGAGCGGCCTCGCCGAAGGTCTCGACACCGCCTTTGCCGAAAACACCAAGGTCAGGATCGTCGTTCGCAGCAACGGTTCGTCGGGTTTCGTGCGTGACGATTTCTACAACTGGCCCGAACAGATCAAGTCGCTGATCGAGACCGAAAAGCCGGCGGCCGTGATCGTCATGCTGGGCTCCAACGATCGGCAGCAAATGCGCGTGAACGGTGAACGCGAACAGCCGCGGTCCGAAGCCTGGACCAAGGAATACGAGCGCCGCACCGAAGCGTTCGGCAAGGCCATTGCGTCGGCCAAGGTGCCATATCTGTGGGTCGGCGTGCCGGCCTTCAAGGCGCCGAAGATGACCTCCGACATGCTGGCTTTCAACGACATCTACCGCTCGACGGCCGAAAGTCACGGCGGCGAATTCATCGACATCTGGGACGGTTTCGTCGACGAGGAAGGCGCCTTTGTCACCAGCGGGCCTGATATCAACGGCCAGCCGGTGCGCCTGCGCACCGACGACGGCATCTATGTCTCGAAAGCCGGCAAACGCAAGCTCGCCTTCTATGCCGAAAAACCCTTGCTGAAGATCCTTGGAATGACCGCTCCCCCCGGCACACTGGCAGCTTATGCGCCAGCCGGCGCTCCCGTCGGGGCGCCGGCGCCGACACCCATGGCCGTCGATCGCACCGTGCCGATGCTGCTCAACGATCCGGCACTCGACGGCGGCTCGGAACTTCTCGGCGCCGCAGCGCCGGCAAAGGCGGACGGGCCTGGCGAAAAACTTGTCGTCGAGGGCAAGGCATCAGCTGCTTCGCCCGGCCGCGCCGACGATTTTTCCTGGCCGCCCAGGGGACAGCCTGCGGCGGCGGCCGCAACCGAAACGACCACGGCGATCACTCCCTAAAGCGCGTCGCGTGTGACCGGCCTCATGTGACGCGCTTTAGGTTGTTGTTTTTATGCATGTCGTTATCGCAAAACCGCTGCACACTTTTGCGCGACATGCATTAAACCTGCCCCGGCCACCGGAAGGACGGAAAGCGCCTTCAGATGGCCGCAGGAGTAGCGCTCGAGACAGACTCAGCGCGGCAACACGCTCGATCCCATCAGCGCCTCGTCGATCGAACGAGCCGCCTGCCGGCCCTCGCGGATCGCCCAGACGACCAGCGATTGACCGCGGCGCACATCGCCCGCCGCATAGAGCTTTTCGACGCTGGTCTTGTAGTCGCGGTCATTGGCCTCGACGTTGTTCGAGCGGCGGCTGTCGATGACGATCTTCATCTGGCCAGCCAGTTCCGACACCGGTCCGACGGTAGCCGGCCCGGCAAAGCCGATGGCGATGAAGGCGAGATCCGCGCGGATGACGAATTCCGTGCCGGCGATCGGCTTGCGCTTTTCATCGACCTCGCAGCATTTGACGCCGGTCAACGCGCCGTCCTCGCCGATGAATTCGAGCGTCGCCACCTGGAACTCGCGCTCGGCGCCTTCAGCCTGCGAGGACGAGGTGCGCATCTTCGTCGCCCAGTAAGGCCAGACTGAAAGCTTGTCTTCCTTTTCCGGCGGCTGCGGCCGGATGTCGAGCTGTGTGACGCGCACTGCGCCCTGGCGGAAGGCGGTGCCGACGCAGTCGGAGGCGGTGTCGCCGCCGCCGACGACGACGACATGCTGGCCGCCGGCGACGATCGGCGGCGAGGGCCACGCCACCGACTGGATCGGCTCGCCGCCGATGCGCTTGTTCTGCTGCACCAGATAGGGCATCGCGTCATGCACGCCGTCGAGATCGTCGCCGGGAATGTTGGCCGGGCGCGGCGTTTCCGAACCGCCGCAATAGAGCACAGCATCGTATTCGGCGAGCAGTTCCGCCACCGGTTTGTCGACGCCGACATTGACGCCGCAATGGAAGCTCACGCCCTCGCCTTGCATCTGCTCGATGCGCCGGTCGATATAGTGCTTCTCGATCTTGAAGTCGGGGATGCCGTAGCGCATCAGCCCACCCGGCCGGCTCTCGCGCTCATAGACGTGGACGTCGTGGCCGGCGCGGCCAAGCTGCTGGGCGGCCGCCATGCCGGCCGGCCCCGAGCCAACGACGGCGACGCGCCTGCCGGTCTTCTTTTCCGGCGGGTAGGGCCGGATATGACCGGTTTCATAGGCCTTGTCGGCGATCGCCTGCTCAATCGTCTTGATGGCGACCGGAATGTCCTCAAGGTTCAGCGTGCAGGCTTCCTCGCAAGGTGCCGGACAGATGCGGCCGGTGAATTCCGGGAAATTGTTGGTCGAGTGCAGGTTGCGGATCGCATTGTCCCAGTCGCCATTGTAGACGAGGTCGTTCCAGTCCGGGATCTGGTTGTGGACCGGGCAGCCGGTCGGCCCGTGGCAGTACGGAATGCCGCAATCCATACAGCGCGCGGCCTGTTTCTCGACCTCCTTATCCGACATCGGCAACGTGAACTCGCGAAAATGCCGGATGCGGTCGGAAGCCGGCTGGTACTTGTGCACCTGCCGGTCGATCTCGAGAAACCCTGTTACCTTGCCCATAGTCCAGTCCCTGCTGTCCAGATGGCGCGCTCGACGACGCACCCGTTAACCTCATAAGGCAGCCATGGCAACCTTCAGTCCGAGGCCAGGATTGTTGATGAAGGCGTCGACCGGGAAGCCTCGCTTCCCGGCAACTCCCAAAGCCTATTCCGCCGCCACGCCCATGCGCATGCGTTCCATTTCGATCAGCGCGCGACGGTATTCGACCGGCATGATCTTCCGGAATTTCGGCCGGAAAGTCGCCCAGTTGTCGAGGATCTCGCGGCCTCGCACCGAACCCGTATAATGGACGTGGTTCGAGATCAGCTGATAGAGCCGCTCCTCGTCATGGCTGGTCATGTCGCCGGACACGTCAACGCGGCCTTTGTGGTCGAGGTCGCCGCCATGATGGAGCAGTTTCTCCATCAGGTCGTCTTCTTCGGGAACGGGTTCCAGCTCGACCATCGCCATGTTGCAGCGCTCGGCGAAATCACCTTCCTCGTCGAGCACATAGGCGACGCCGCCCGACATGCCGGCGGCGAAGTTGCGGCCGGTCTGGCCGATGACGACGACAATGCCGCCGGTCATGTACTCGCAGCCATGGTCGCCAACGCCTTCGACGACGGCGGCCACGCCCGAATTGCGAACCGCAAAACGCTCACCTGCAACGCCGCAGAAATAGGCCTCGCCTTCGGTTGCGCCGTAGAGCACGGTGTTGCCGACGATGATCGACTCCGCTGCGACGATCTTCGTGTTCTCCGGTGGGCGGATGACGATGCGTCCACCCGACAGGCCCTTGCCGACATAGTCGTTGCCGGCGCCAATCAGTTCGAACGAAACCCCCCGCGCCAGGAAGGCGCCAAAGGACTGGCCGGCGGTGCCGGTGAGCTTCACCGAGATCGTGTCCTCACGCAGGCCCTTGTGCTTGAAGCGCTTTGCCACTTCACCGGACAGCATGGCGCCGGTGGAACGGTCGACATTGCGGATCGGCAGCTCGATGCTGACCGGCTGCCTGGCCTCGAGCGCCGGCTTGGCCAACTCGATCAGCCTGCGGTCGAGCACGTCGTCGATCGGATGCTTCTGCCGCTCGGTCCAGTGCACCGCCTCATGCGGGGCATCCGGCTTGAAGAACATCTTGCTGAAATCGAGCCCGCGCGCCTTCCAGTGCTGGATCAGCGCCCGCTTCTCCAAGAGTTCGGTGTCGCCGATGATCTGGTCAAGATGGGTGTAGCCCATCTCGGCGAGCAGCGCCCGCACCTCTTCCGCCACATAGAAGAAGAAGTTGATGACGTGTTCCGGCGTGCCCTTGAAACGCTTGCGCAACACCGGATCCTGCGTCGCGACGCCGACCGGGCAGGTGTTGAGATGGCACTTGCGCATCATGATACAGCCGGCCGCGATAAGTGGCGCGGTCGAGAAGCCGAATTCGTCGGCGCCAAGCAATGCACCGATGACGACGTCGCGACCGGTGCGCAGGCCGCCATCGACCTGCAGCGCGACGCGCGACCTGAGGCCGTTGAGCACCAGCGTCTGGTGCGTCTCGGCAAGGCCCATTTCCCACGGGCTGCCGGCGTGCTTGAGCGAGGTCAGCGGCGATGCGCCGGTGCCGCCGTCATAGCCGGAAATGGTGATGTGATCGGCGCGCGCCTTGGCGACGCCGGCCGCAACCGTGCCGACACCGACTTCGGACACCAGCTTGACCGACACATCCGCCGCCGGATTAACGTTCTTAAGGTCGTAGATGAGCTGCGCCAGATCCTCGATCGAATAGATGTCGTGGTGCGGCGGCGGCGAGATCAGGCCGACGCCGGGCGTCGAATGCCTGACCTTGGCAATGGTGGCATCGACCTTGTGGCCGGGCAGCTGACCGCCCTCGCCGGGCTTTGCGCCTTGCGCGACCTTGATCTGCATCACATCGGAATTCACCAGATATTCCGCCGTCACGCCGAACCGCCCGGAAGCGACCTGCTTGATCGCCGAACGCTCGGGGTTCTTGCCGCCGCCCGGCAGCGGCAGGTAGCGGTCGGCCTCTTCGCCGCCCTCGCCGGTGTTCGACTTGCCGCCTATCGTGTTCATGGCGCGCGCCAGCGTGGTGTGCGCTTCCCTGGAAATCGAGCCGAAGGACATCGCACCGGTCGAGAACCGCTTGACGATATCGGCCGCCGACATAACCTCGTCGAGCGCGACCTTCTTGCGGCCGGTTTCTTCGGCGAACCTGATCTTGAACAGGCCGCGAATGCTCTGCGCCCGCGCCGCCTCGCTGTCGATCTGAGCGGAATAGTCCTTGAACGTCTCCCACGATCCTTGGCGCACGGCGTGCTGGAGGGTGGCCACGGCATCGGGTGACCAGATATGCGCTTCGCCGCGCATGCGGAACATGTATTCGCCGCCAACCTCGAGGCTGTTGCGCAGCACCGGGTCGTTGCCGAAGCCGTCGGCGTGGCGGCTGACCGTCTCGGCAGCGATCTCTTCCAGCCCGACGCCTTCGATCAGCGTCGCGGTGCCGGTGAAATACTTCTGCACGAAATCAGTCTTCAGCCCGATGGCGTCGAAGATCTGCGCGCCGCAATAGGACTGGTAGGTCGAGATGCCCATCTTCGACATCACCTTGAGAATGCCCTTGCCGATCGACTTGATGTAGCGGGAGACGACCTCATAGGCGTCGACCTCGGCTGGCAGCTCGCCGCGCTTGTGCATGTCGAGCAGCGTGTCGAAGGCCAGGTAAGGATTGATCGCCTCGGCGCCGTAGCCGGCAAGGCAGCAGAAATGATGCACCTCACGCGGCTCGCCGGACTCGACGACGAGCCCCACCGACGTGCGCAATCCCTTGCGGATCAGATGATGGTGGACCGCCGCCGTCGCCAGAAGTGCCGGAATGGCGATGCGGTCCGGCCCGAGCTGACGGTCGGACAGGATGATGATGTTGTAGCCGCCGGCGACCGCCGCCTCGGCGCGCTCGCACAGCCGGTCGATGGCGCCCTGCATGCCGGCCGCGCCTTCGTTCGAAGCATAGGTGATGTCGATCGTCTTGGTGTCGAAACGGTCCTCGGTATGACCGATGGAGCGGATCTTCTCCAGATCGCCATTGGTCAGGATCGGCTGGCGCACTTCGAGCCGCTTGCGACGCGAATTGCCGACGAGGTCGAAGATGTTGGGCCTCGGCCCGATGAAGGACACCAGGCTCATCACCAGTTCCTCGCGGATCGGGTCGATCGGCGGATTGGTGACCTGGGCGAAGTTCTGCTTGAAATAGGTGTAGAGCAGCTTCGATCTGTCCGACATAGCCGAAATCGGCGTGTCGGTGCCCATCGAGCCGACCGCTTCCTGGCCGGTGGTTGCCATCGGCGACATCAGCAGCTTGGTGTCTTCCTGGGTGTAGCCGAACGCCTGCTGGCGATCGAGCAGGCTGACGTCCCTGCGCAGCGCGCGCGGCTCGACCGGCTTCAGGTCTTCAAGGATGAGTTGGGTGTTGGCGAGCCAGCTCTTGTAGGGATGCCTGGTCGCGATCTCCGACTTGATCTCCTCATCGGAAACGATGCGGCCCTTCTCCAGGTCGATCAAAAGCATGCGGCCGGGCTGCAGCCGCCACTTCTTGACGATTCTTTCCTCCGGCACCGGCAGCACGCCGGCTTCCGAGGCCATGATGACGCGATCGTCGTCGGTGACGATGTAGCGCGCCGGGCGTAGCCCGTTGCGGTCGAGTGTGGCGCCGATCTGGCGGCCGTCGGTAAAGGCCACCGCCGCCGGCCCGTCCCACGGCTCCATCAGGGCCGCGTGGTATTCGTAAAAGGCCTTGCGATCCTGATCCATCAACTTGTTGCCGGCCCAGGCTTCCGGGATCAGCATCATCATCGCATGGGCGAGCGAGTAGCCGCCCTGCGTCAGGAATTCGAGCGCATTGTCGAAACAGGCGGTGTCCGACTGCCCCTCATAGGAGATCGGCCACAGCTTGGAGATGTCGTTGCCGAACAATTCGGAATCGACCGAGGCCTGCCGCGCCGCCATCCAGTTGACGTTGCCGCGCAGCGTATTGATCTCGCCATTATGGGCGACCATGCGATAGGGATGCGCCAGCTTCCACGACGGGAAGGTGTTGGTCGAGAAACGCTGGTGGACGAGGATCAGCGCCGTCTCGAAACGCGGATCGGTCAGATCCTTGTAATAGGCGCCGACCTGATAGGCCAGGAACATGCCCTTGTAGACGATGGTCCGCGATGACATCGACACGACGTAGAAGCCATTATCGACGCCCTTGGTCTCTTCATGGATGCGACCGGAAATGACCTTGCGCAGGATGTAGAGCCGCCGCTCGTAATCATCGTCGCTCTCGATCTCGGCGCCACGACCCAAAAACACCTGCCGCTGGACCGGTTCGGAAGCAGCGATATCCGGTGCCTTTGATAGCAATGAATTGTCGACCGGCACATCGCGAAAGCCGAGCAGCGGCTGGCCTTCAAGTTGCGCCACCTCGGCGATGATGCCTTCGATATGCGCCTGAAGCTCAGGATCGCGCGGCATGAACACATGGCCGACGGCGTAATGGCCGGGCTTGGGCAGTTCGACGCCCTGGTCGGCCATCTCCTCGCGGAAGAAGCGGTCGGGAAGCTGCACCAGCACGCCGGCGCCGTCGCCCATCAGCGGATCGGCGCCGACGGCGCCGCGATGCGTCAGGTTTTCGAGCACCGCAAGGCCGTCCTTGACGATCTGATGCGACTTCACGCCCTTCATGTTGACGATGAAGCCGACGCCGCAGGCATCGTGCTCGTTGCGGGGGTCGTAAAGGCCGTGGGCGGCGAAGCCGGTATGGGTGCGCCCGATATTGGTCAGGCCAGTGGCGTTGGACCGATTTTTGACAGCTGGCGCTTTCGTCTGCGCGGCCGGGCCGTTCGTCGCAGATGGCGTCACTTCCGTCATCATCCTGTCCTCCATTCCGCGCCCCTCAGGGCGCTGGTTTCCGTCGGGAAGCGCCTGGGCTTCCCTCGCATCCTTGCGGCACGTCTTGCGAAATCCTTGCCGAACCAGGCGGCCTGGTTCGCATCCGGCAATCGTACAGGCCAGAGTCGGGCTGTCTACCTGTCGCTCGCGGCAACGGCCGGAGAGGCCTAATGATACGCCAATCCAGCCTGTTTTGTGCGACAAAATAAGACAGCACTACTGTCCTAAATTTTTATGACAGAAATTGCGGATGCGCACAAGACCGATTCACAACAATCTTGGGCTGTTCGCGACAGAAAATTACGCACGGCTACGCCAAAACGCAACCTTCGATCGTATCGCCGGCTCTCCGCTCTCACTGGCTTTACCGCTTTTCCGGCGCTTGGCACTTGCGAGCGGCATGCGAAAGCGGCCAAGGTTGCAATCGATTTTCCCAGCACAGGCAAACGCATGAATTTCGCTTCCGACAATTGGGCAGGCGCCCATCCCGACATCTCAGCCAATTTATCCAGGCATGCCGCAGGTGCTGCCACTGCTTACGGCGACAGTGACCTGGACCGCGCCATCTATCGGCGCTTCAGCGAAATTTTCGAACGCGAGGTTGCAGTGTTCTTCGTCGCAACCGGTACGGCGGCCAACGCCCTATCCATGAGCGCGTGCAACCGCATTGGCGGCGTCGCCTTCTGCCATTCCGAAGCGCATATGACCGTCGATGAATTCGGCGCGTCGGGCTTTTTCACCGGAGGAGCGCGTTTGTCGCCGGTGCCGGGGGTATTGGGGCGCATCAATCCGCAGGCGCTCGATAGGGCCATCATGCGCTATTCCCAAGACTTGGCTCCCGCCGGGCAACCGATGGCGGTCACGATCACGCAGGCGACTGAAGTCGGCACCGTCTACACCGCCGCCGAGATCACAGCCATCTCCGAAGTGAGCCATCGTCATGGGTTGCCTTTGCATATGGACGGCGCACGCTTCGCCAACGCGATTGCCGCGATAGACACTACTGTGGCGGAAATGACCTGGAAGAGCGGCGTCGATATCGTCTCCTTTGGCGGCACCAAGAACGGTTGCTGGATGGCCGACGCGGTCGTGGTTCTTAATCCAGACCTGGGGCATGATTTGCGCCTGTTGCGCCATCGCGCCGCCCAGAACTTTTCCAAGTCGCGCTTCATCTCGGCCCAGTTCGAAGCCTATTTCGCCAACAATCTGTGGCTGGAAACCGCGCGACACGCCAACGCCATGTCGGCTCGGCTGGCGGCAGCAATTGAGGATTCTGCTTCGGCCCGGCTCGCCTGGCTTCCCCCGGCCAATGAAGTCTTCGCAATCCTCAGCCGCAACAATGCCGAACGGTTGCAGGCCGCCGGCGCCAAATTCTACGATTGGGGGGTGCCGCATGGCCTTGACGGCCATATCGGCGAGGACGAGGCGCTATACCGTTTCGTCACCAGCTTTGCGACCACGACCGAAGAGGTTGACCGCTTTGGCCAGCTAATTGCTGGATAGCGGCACCTATCCATCAAAAAAGGGCGGCGCCTGGCGCCGCCCTTCGTGCCTTAATGCATGTCGCGCAAAAGTGCGCAGCGGTTTTGCGATAACGACATGCATAAAAACAAGAACTTAAAGCGCGTCGCATGAATCCACTCAGCCGCGACGCGCTTTAAGTCGTCCTTGTGACGCAGCTCACGCGGCGGTCTTGGCCTCGATCTGCTTGGCCTTCGCCGAAGACGCGGTGATCGCGATCTTGCGGGGCTTCAGCTCCTCGGGAATGTTGCGCTTGAGGTCGACGAAGAGCAGGCCGTTCTTCAGCGAGGCGCCGACGACGTCAACGTGGTCGGCAAGCTGGAAGCGGCGCTCAAAGGCCCTGCTCGCGATACCGCGATAGAGCAGTTCGGAGCCTTCGCCATTGCCTTCTTCCTTGCGCTCACCCTTGACGGTCAGAACGTTGCGGTGAGCTTCGATCGAGAGCTCGTCGTCCGAGAAGCCGGCGACCGCCATCGAGATGCGATAGGAATCCTCACCGGTGCGCTCGATGTTGTAGGGCGGATAGGTCTGCGCGCCTTCGGGCTGCGCAAGCGAATCGAGCATGGTGAACAGCCGGTCGAAACCGACGGTCGAACGATAGAGCGGGGAAAAATCAACGTGACGCATGGTGTGTTCTCCTGTTGAGCAACAAGGTTTGCGTATGGCCGGTGCGAAACCCGTGACGGCGTTCCGGCTAGGCCAGCGGCCCCGACATTGGCGGCCGCAACAGACATTTGGGGAACACCTGAAAGCATTTCAAGATTTCTCGATGAACGGCAGATGAACCGCGGCTTCGGCGGGCGTTCAGCTAAGCGGAGCTAGACTGCTTCCAGGATCAAGGAACAGGCGGCGGTTACGGCGTCGCGCGTCCTCTCGGACGCGCAAAGGACGCTGTAACACTTTGATTGCGCATGATTCACAGCGAAAATCGGGTCCGATTTTCGGGGTCACGCGCGAGATGCCGCAACGGGGCCGACCGGGTGTAACGTCCCTTCCTCCCGGATCGAGGGGGGGCCGGAAGCATGCCGCAAGCTGCTTTCGGCCTCACTCGCCGGCTGCCTCGTTCAGCCTTTCCAACGCGTCCGGAATTCCTTTGCTTTTGCTGCATGGGCGTCTATGCCTACCAGAGCTTGCGCCATGCAGGCAGCGACACACAAACGCAGCGCCGAATGACGGACCTCCTCAACAAAATTCCCCTCTTCCGCGAAATTCCGGGCAATCCGTTACCGGAAAATGCGGCCGGTGGTTTCTTTACGACGCGCGATGGCAAGAAGATCCGCTACGGCCTCTTTCCCGCCGTTGCGCGCCCGATGAAGGGCACCGTGGTCGTCTTGACCGGCCGCAACGAGTGCATCGAAAAATATTTCGAGACCATCCGCAACCTTGCCGATCGCGGCTTCGGCGTCGCCACCCTCGACTGGCGCGGCCAGGGCGGTTCCGACCGGCTGATCAGCGACCGCGAGCGCGGCTATGTCCGGAGCTTCTTCGACTATACCGGCGACCTGGAACAGTTCTTCGAGGACATCGTGCTGCCCGACTGCCGGGGGCCATATTACATATTGGCCCATTCGGCTGGGGCGGTGATTACGCTGCTTGCCGCACCGTCGATGGTGAACCGCGTACGGCGCATGGTGCTGATCGCGCCATTCCTGGCCGTTCCCGACCTGCCGGTCTCGACAACCACCGTTCGCCGCCTCTGCTCGCTGTTCTGTCTTCTGGGCCTTGGCAAGCTTTATGCCGCCTGGGGTCCGCGGCCCAGAAGAACCATTCCGTTTGCCGCCAACATGGTGACATCAGATCCGGAGCGGTATCGACGCAACACGCTGATCTACGAAACCTACCCGCAACTGGCGCTCGGCGGCCCGACGATACGCTGGCTGAAAGCGGCGGCGCAGGCGTCCGAGGCCATCAGCGATCCCGACTTCATGGCCAGGATCCAGGTACCCTTGCTGGTGATCGCCGCCGGTGCCGACCAGGTCGTCTCGACCAAGGCGGTGGAAACCTACACCAGACGTCTGCGCCTCGGTTCGCTGCTGGTGATCGATGGTGCGCGCCATGAAATATTGCAGGAAGCCGACTTCTATCGCGAGCAATTCTTTGCCGCCTTCGATGCCTTCATCCCGGGAAGCGACGACACGGCCTGATTGAGTGCCGCACTCCCTCCGGACGCTCCAAGAGCGCTCCAAGTCATTGAAGTCCATGCCTCGGCTTGAAAAATGCCTGCCAACCTCGTCGGCCCCTGCCGGGCGAAATCCATGATCCAGTTGGTCTCCCAGGTCTTGCCGCCATCCGGTGAAAAAGCCTGCTCCCAGCGCGCCGATTTTTCAGTGATCCGCGACCAGAGGAAGCGAACCTGGATATGGCGTCCGTCGAAGACGTCGTCGCACAGGAACGTGCCGACGCCTGCTTCGAAGGTGCCGCGCATCGGAACATCGATGGTCGCCGGGTTGCGGCCGTCGATCCACCAGATCGACCATTGTCTCGTCGCCGGATCGAACGTCCGCAGCGTGGCGGCGCGATAGGCGTCGCCGGGCAATTCAATGACATTGTCGTCGACATTACCGAGGCCGCCAAGGATCGGGCGCACGTCGCATGTCCCGCCAAACACCTCCCGATTCGTGTCGCCTTGCAGCCGCTTCTGCAACCTTCGATGGCTGACGTTCCAGCGTCCGAAGAAAAAATCGAAATCGGCCCGCCCGTCTACTGGAGCATTTTCTGCTGGAGCATTTTCTGCCGGCGCATCTTCGGAACGGTTGGTTGTTGACTGCGTCGGCATGTGATTCCCTCCCGTGACATTGTCTCCATAACCGAGAGCCCCTGACACCCTCCCGTCAGGAGCATGGGATTGTCGTCGCCGTGGGCACCTCAGTCCGTAATGGCCAGCTGCCCAGCCGGTTCAGCCACGCAGCGCCGCCATCGCGGCGGCATGAAGCTCCGGCGTTGCCGCAGCCAGGATGTCGCCGCCCCTTTCCGCCGGTCCCCCTTCGAAGGTGGTGACGACGCCGCCGGCCTTCTCGATGATCGGGATCAGCGCGACGATATCATAGGGTTTCAAACCGGGGTCGGCGACGATGTCGACGCTTCCCGCCGCGACCATGGCGAAGGCATAGCAGTCGGTGCCGTAGCGGGCGAGTTGGACCTGCTGCTCGAACAGGTCGTAGCGCAGGCGCGCGTCTCCCTTGAACAGTGCCGGCGTGGTGGTGAACAGCGTCGCCTCGGCGAGGCTCGTCGTCTTGCGTGTCGTCAGCCTTCGCGGTCCGCCCGGGCCTTCATAATGGGCACCGGACGCGTTGGCGTAAAAAAGCTCGCCGGTGAAGGGCTGCGACATCATGCCGGCGACGGCATCGCCGTCGACCGTCAGCCCGACCAACGTTCCCCACACCGGCAGGCCGGAAATGAAGGCGCGGGTGCCGTCGATCGGATCGATCACCCAGACATGCCTGCTGGAAATGTTCTCGCTGCCATGCTCCTCGCCGAGGATGCCATGATCGGGATATTCCGCTGATATAAGCGCCCGGATGACCCGCTCGGCCTCGCGGTCGGCCTCGGTGACCGGGTCGAAGCTGCCTTGCTCCTTGTTGGCGACCGCGCCCTGGCTGCGGAAGCGCGGCAAGGTTTCGGCCGCGGCGGCATGCGCAATGCGCCGCATGAAATCGATGCTGATATCCAACTGAGTCTCCCCGCGTTGCAGCCTGCTGGAACCGTCGTTTGCCTGTGGTTTTCCGCCAAAGCAAGGGCGTGCGGAACTTTTGCGCATCGTCAACTGTTGCTCGAATGCAACGCTGGCGCCCTCGAATTCAGTTTCCACATCACCGTGAATTAAAAACTCCGGTCGACGGCTTGACATTTGTGCATCGCACAATAGATTTGTTCTCGGACAGGCTTTCCTGTCCATGCCCTCCTTGGGCGTTTCCTCCCTAGACTTCGACCGTGTCGTGCAAACGATGCGGTCTTTTTTTCGGCGCGGCATCCAGCGGATTGCGCTTCCCCGACCCGCACGTCGACGCCTTTATCTGGCGAAAGGTCTCGTTTCGATTTTCGGCATCATTCGGCGGCAAGCGGCAGATCGATAAAATGGTGGTCGGGCATCGCCATCAGATCGGCCGAGAATTGTGCCAGATCGTCGGCGAGTGCATCGAAGCCGGCGGATTTCTGGAACGTCCGCTCGTTCATGTAAAGCCCGCGATTGACCTCGATCTGCAGTGCATGGAGATGGCGCACGGGGCGGCCATAGTGCTCGGTGATGAAGCCTCCGGCGTAAGGCTTGTTATGGGCGACGGTGTAACCCATGCCGATCAGCAGGCCGATCGCCGTCTCGGTCAACGCTGCCGAGGCGGAGATGCCGAAACGGTCGCCGACGATGAAGTCGGGCCTGACACCGCTGTCGCCGACCCTGATGCTCGCCGGCATCGAGTGGCAATCGATCAGCACGGCAAAGCCGAACCGCGCATGGGTCCTGGTCAAAAGCCGTTTCAGCGTCTCGTGATAAGGCTTGTAGACAGCCTCGACACGCGCGACGGCTTCCGCCAGTGGCAAGCGGCCGGCATAGATTTCGAGCCCCTCTCCCACCAGCTTGGGCACGGTGCCAAGCCCGCCGGCCACGCGTGCCGAGCGGATGTTGCAGAAGGACGGCACGGGTTCGGCGAACATCCGCGGATCGAGTTCCCACGGCTCCCGGTTGACGTCGAGATAGGCGCGCGGGAAGTTTGCCGCCAGCATCGGCGCGCCGAGCGCGACGGCGCCACCGAACAATTCGTCGACATAGCAATCTTCGGAGCGGCGGATGGCGTTTCGGTCCAGCCTTGCCATCGCCAGGAACCGGTCCGGATAGTGACGGCCGCTATGCGGCGAGTTGAAGAGGAAGGGGACGCGCTGTTCGGCGCCCGACCGGATTTCGAAGGGGGGAACGACCGAAAAATCCTCGGCTGCCGTTTTCAATTTGAACGAATCCGGAAACACCAATGCATCATGGTTGGAAAGGTGCCACCTCCCCGGCCGCATGTCCAGCGTTTCGGCGTCCGGACCGCTTTGTTAAAGGCCGATCGGGCCTTTATCGTTCACTTGATGTTTACCGTCACCTCCTCATATACAGGATGGTTAACGGGCTGCCCCACGGCAGTCTCGGACGGGTGATTCGGACGGGATAAGATGGCACGCATTCTACTGGCGGAAGACGACGATGACATGCGCCGGTTCCTCGTCAAGGCGCTGGAGCGTGCCGGCTACCAGGTCAGCGACTTCGACAATGGTGCCAGCGCCTATGAGCGGCTGCGCGAAGAGCCCTTCTCGCTGCTCTTGACCGACATCGTCATGCCGGAGATGGACGGCATAGAACTCGCCCGCCGCGCCACCGAGATCGATCCCGACCTCAAGGTCATGTTCATCACCGGCTTCGCCGCCGTTGCGCTCAATCCGGATTCCAAGGCGCCGAAAGACGCCAAGGTGCTGTCGAAACCGTTCCATCTGCGTGACCTCGTCAACGAAGTCGAAAAGATGCTGCAGGCGGCCTGAACCGATTCTGGCAGGCCTTCGGCACCCCTTCAGCGGCGTGGCGAGGCGAACCGTTCTTTCCCTTTTCCTCCTATTGACGCGCCGTGGCAAAAATGGTGTATGCGCGGCTTCGGATGGGCGTGTAGCTCAGCGGGAGAGCACTGCATTGACATTGCAGGGGTCACAGGTTCAATCCCTGTCACGCCCACCATCCAGACAATCCGCCGCATCTCGTGCCCCGCGGATTTCCTCGTCTGACGAGCGCTTCGGGCTGGACGGCGTGAACGCCGTATTCTCGAGAATGCCAGAATCGGACGCCTTGATTCTTTGGCCCAGCCAATGCTCTCAATGAAGTCGGCGAAGTCGGCAGAAAATATCTCTTCGGCCACCTCGACGATATGAAATTTGGTGTCCGTTGGAGGCATCGCTCTCCCAGGTGAATCCGAAACGGTATCCAAGCGTGTCGGCGAGCGACTTTGCATTGGCCATGGCCAAGAGACGGCCGCCCAAGCCGTCATGTCTGGTGCGGCAATCAGCGTCGTTGAGGATCAGGCCGCGCCGAGGCGGAGGTCACCTGTCTCGATATGCTGGAGAAACCAGGCATAGGTCTGTTCCAATCCGCTCTGAAGCGAGTACCGCGGGCGCCAGCCCGTGGCAAACAGGCGCGACACGTCCATCAGCTTGCGCGGCGTGCCGTCCGGCTTCGTCGCATCGAATGTGAGCACCGCGTCGGCGCCGACGACGGAGAGCATGGTGCGGGCCAGCTCGGCAATGGTGATGTCTTCGCCCGAGCCGACATTGACGTGGCTGTCGCCGGCATAGTTTTTCAGTAGCCAGACCAGAGCGTCGGCGGCGTCGTCGACATGCAGGAACTCGCGCATCGGCGTGCCCGATCCCCAGACCTCCAGGGTTTTGTCGCCGGCCCGCTTGGCCTTGTGCGCCTTGCGCATAAGGGCTGGTACGACATGGCTGGTGGAGAGGTCGAAATTGTCGCCGGGGCCATAGAGGTTGGTCGGCATCGCCGAGATGTACTCGACACCGTATTGGCGCCGATAGGCCTGGCACAGTTTCAGCCCAGCGATCTTGGCGATCGCGTACCATTCGTTGGTCGGTTCGAGCGGACCGGTCAGCAAGGCGTCCTCGGAGATCGGCTGTGCCGCAAACTTCGGATAGATGCAGGACGAACCGAGAAACAGCAATTTCTGCACCTCGTTGCGAAAAGCGCTCTCGATGACATTGGTCTGCATGATGAGATTGTCCTGCAGAAAATCGACCGGCAACCTGTTGTTTGCCAGGATACCGCCGACCTTGGCCGCCGCCATCACCACCGCATCCGGCCTGTGGTCTGCCATCCAGCGCCGCACGCCGGCCTGGTCCATCAGGTCGAGTTCATCGCGGGATGCGGTCAGGACCTCGCAGTCCTCGTCCGCCAGCCTGCGCAATATGGCCGATCCGACCATGCCGCGATGCCCGGCCACGAAAACGCGCTTGCGCTGAAGGTCGAAATCCATTGGCGTATCCCTATGCAGAACGGCCGCTATGACCACTGGCGTCGCCGCGCCAGATGGTCCTGCGTCGGACGCATAGCGCATACAGATTTGCCCGGACAAGGCAAATCGGAGATTTCGGGCGAGCTCTTCTTGTGGTTGGCGCTCAAACGCCCGCCACGGCGCACAGGTTCTTCATTCTTGCGACGGCAAGCTCCGGGTCGGCCAGCAATCCGGCCTGGTCGGCAAGACGGAACACATCCGCATAGTGGCTAATGCCACGCGCCGACTGCATGCCGCCGACCATCGAGAAATGGTCCTGGTGGCCGTTCAGCCACGCCATAAAGACGATACCGGCCTTGTAGTACTCGGTCGGCGCCTCGAAGATCTTTCGCGACAAAGGCACTGTCGGCGCCATCAGCGCGTCATAGCCGGCGCGGTCGCCGTCGGCCAGCCTCGCCAGCGCGGCATTGGCGACCGGCGCGATAGCGTCGAAAATCCCGAGCAGCGCATGCGAATGTCTTTCGCCGTCGCCGGCGATCAGCTCGGGGTAGTTAAAGTCGTCGCCGGTGAACATGACGACCCCTTCCGGCAGCCGGTTGCGCAGGGCAACCTCTTTGCCGGCATCGAGCAGCGATATCTTGATCCCCTCGACCTTGCCGGCGTGGCGTTCGATGATGGCGACGACCGTGTCGAGCGCGGTGTCGAAATCATGGCTGCCCCAATAACCCTTCAGCGCCGGATCGAACATGTCGCCCAGCCAGTGCAGGATGACCTTGCCGGATGCCTGGGACAGGATGCGATCATAGACGCTTATATAGTCGTCGGGACCCTTGGCGACAGCCGCCAGCGCGCGGCTGGCCATCATGATCGCCGTGCCGCCCAGGCCTTCGATGAAATCGAACTGCTCTTCATAGGCCGCGATGACATCGTCGAGTGTCCTGACGGCGCCTGGCGCCAGATGGTCTGTTCCGGCACCTGAGGCGAGCTCGGCGCCCCCGACGGTTCGCGCCTCGGCGATCGAGCGGCGGATCAATTCCCTGGCGTTTGTCCAGTCGAAACCCATGCCACGCTGTGCAGTATCCATCGCCTCGGCGATGCGGAAGCCGAGCCGCCACAGATGATGGCGAAACGCCATCGTGCGCTCCCAGTCGACCGCTGGATGAGCCCATGGATCGGTCATCTCAAGGGGATCGGCAACGACATGGGCGGCGGCATAGGCAATGCGCGAAAACCGCGCGCCGATCACCGGCTGTGCCGGCTGGCCGACAAGGCGGTAGCGAGTGCTGCGACCGCCCTCCCCGGGCAAGGCAATGTCCATCGATCTCTCCCTTGGTCGCGCCTATAAATGGAACGTTCCAATAAATCAAGAACCTTTTGATTCTCAATCCATGCCCCGAAATGCTGCCTCGCAGCGACAAAGCCCTTTGAGTGCACCGCCTTCAGCCGCGGGTACTCGTTTTCTGGATTCGAGAAAAATCCTGATTGACTCAAATGCAGCACGGAATTAGAACGTTCCAATAAATTCGACCAGAAAATACCGGAGGACGATCGGGATGGCCAGCAGGCCCAAGGCGACGATACTCGACATTGCCCGTGAGGCGGGCGTGTCCAAGTCGACGGTGTCGCTCGTGCTGCAGGGCAGCGGTCTGATCCGGCCTGAGACCGCGCTGAAGGTTCGCAAGGCGATCGAGGATGTCGGCTATGTCTACAACCGCGGCGCCGCCAATCTGCGCAAGGCCCACTCCAACGTCATCGGCATGGTCATCAACGACCTTACCAACCCGTTTTTCGCCGAAATGGCGGTCGGCATGGAGCGTGTCTTCCAGTCGGCGGGCATCGTGCCGTTCATCGCCAACACGGCGGAGAACCCGGTGCGCCAGGAAGAGGTGCTGAAATCGCTGATGGAGCAAGGTGTCGCCGGGCTGATCGTGTCGCCGGCGCGCGGCACGACGCCCGGTGCTTTCCGCCGCATCGAGACGGCGGGGCTTCCGATCGTGTTCACCATGCGCCGCCTTCCTGAAAGCCGCATCCCGGTGATCGCGCCTGACAATCATCGCGGCGCCTGGCTCGCCACCGCCCATCTGATCGGCAAAGGGCATCGCCGGCTGGCCTTCTTCGGCGGCTCATCGGATCTGGTGGTCTATCACGAGCGGCTGGGCGGTTTTCGCGAGGCCTGCGAGGGGCTCGGCATCGCCAAACGCGATATACTCGTCGTCGAAGGCGAAACCAGCCGCAAGGGCGGCATTGCCTGCCTGGAGACGGCCCTCGCCATGGCCGAGCCGCCGACCGCGGCGCTGTGCTTCAACGATGCGGTCGCCTTCGGCGTCATGCTGGCGCTGCGCAAGCGCGGCCTCGAGCCCGGCGCGGATTTCGCCGTCGTCGGCTTCGACGACGTGATCGAAGCCCAGCACTACATGCCGGCGCTGACCAGCGTCGCGGTGGATTCGGCAGGCCTGGGCGAGCGCGCCGCCCATGTCATGCTGAAGATGATCCAGTCGCGCACCACGCGCGCCGAGGATCATATCGGCGCCGTCAACCTCGTCGTCAGGGACAGTTGCGGTCCTGATCGCCGTGCTGGAATGGGAGACGCGGCATGACCGTCAAATGGGGACTGATCGGCGCAAGCACGATCGCCAGGCAATTCATGATCAACGCCATCCGCGCGCAACCGAACAGCGAGATCACGGCGGTGATGAGTTCCAGCCCGGAGCGCGCCGCTGCCTATGCCAGGGAGAACGGCATTCCGTTTGCCGTCTCGACGCTCGATGAATTGCTCGGCTCTGACATCGACGCCGTCTACATCTCGACCACCAACGAACTGCATCTCGAACAGGCACTAGCCGCCATCAGGGCGGGAAAACATGTGTTGTGCGAAAAGCCGCTCGCGCTGACCGGCGCCGATGCGCGCAAGATGGTCGCCGCCGCCAAGGCGGCCGGCATCGTGCTCGGCACCAACCATCATTTGCGCAATGCCGGCTCGCACCGGGCGATGCGCGAAGCCATCGCCGCCGGCCGCATCGGCAAGCCGATCGCTGCGCGCGTCTTTCACTCCGTCTATCTACCTGAGAATTTGCAGGGTTGGCGCATCACCAGGCCGGAAGCCGGCGGCGGCGTCGTGCTCGACATCACCGTGCACGATGCCGACACGCTGCGTTTCGTGCTCGACGACGATCCGCTCGAGGTTTCAGCGTTCACCCAGGCCGCAGGCATGGCCGCCGGCGGCCTGGAGGACGGCGCCATGTGCATCTGGCGCTTCAAATCGGGCATCATCGCCCAGTCGCATGAGGGCTTCACCACCAAGTTCGCCGGCACCGGCTTCGAGGTGCATGGCAGCGAAGGCTCGCTGATCGCGAAAGATGTGATGACGCAGAAGCCGATCGGCTCTGTGCTGCTGCGCACGGCAAAAGGCGAGGAGGAATTGAGCTTCGACCGCGAAGATCTCTATGTCAGGTCTTTGCGCCAGCTCCATGCGGCGATCCGTGGCGAAGGCCAGCCGTCGGCCACCGGCGAGGACGGCGTCTGGTCGCTGGCCGCGGCCGAGGCGGCGTTGCAGTCAGCCAAGTCCGGCAAATCAGCCGCGATCGATCCGAAACTCGGGGGCGCAGGGTGAGCAAACTCGTTTCCGTAGCGCAAGCCGCCAGCCTGATCAGGGACGGCATGGTCGTTTCCGTGTCGTCGTCGAGCGGCCTCGGCTGCCCGGATGCGGTGCTCGCCTCCATCGGTGAGCGCTTCGAAGCGGAAGGCCATCCCAAGGACATCACGACGCTGCATCCAATCGCCGCCGGCGACATGTACGGCATTAGGGGTATCGACCATCTGGCCAAGCCCGGCCTGTTGAAGCGCACGCTGTGCGGCTCCTATCCCTCGGGCCCGTCATCGTCGGAGCCGCCGCAGATCTGGAAGATGATCGGCGACAATTCGGTCGCCGCCTACAACGTGCCGTCTGGCATCCTGTTCGACATGCACCGCGAAGCCGCTGCCAAGCGCCCCGGCGTGCTGACCAAGGTCGGCCTCGATACCTTCGCCGACCCGCGTCATCAGGGCTGCGCCATGAATGCGGCGGCCAGCGAGCCGATCGTTTCGGTGCAGCAGTTCGACGGCGAGGAATGGCTCTATTTCCGCTCGATCGTGCCTGACGTCTCAGTCATCCGGGCGACGACGGCCGATGAGCGCGGCAACCTCACCTATGAGCACGAGGGCGCCTATCTCGGCGGGCTGGAACAGGCGCTCGCCGCCCGCAACAACGGTGGCATCGTCATCGCGCAGGTCAAGCGCGTCGTCGAGAACGGCACGCTGAAGCCGCATGACGTGCGCGTGCCCGGTGTGCTGGTCGACCATATCGTGGTGGCGCCCGACCAGTTGCAAACGACGCTGACGCCCTACGATCCGGCGATCTCGGGCGAGATCTTCCGGCCGCTGTCGACCTTCCGCAACGCCGAGATGAGCGTCCAGAAGGTGATCGCGCGGCGCGTCGCGATGGAGCTTGCCGACGGCATGGCCGTCAATATCGGCTTCGGCATCTCGGCCAACGTGCCGCGCATCCTTATCGAGGAAGGCCAGCACGGCAAGGTCACCTGGGTAATCGAACAGGGCGCGGTCGGCGGCGTGCCGCTGCTCGATTTCAAGTTCGGCTGCTCGTCGAACGCCGACGCGTTCATGCCTTCGCCACACCAGTTCATCTACTTCCAGGGCGGCGGCTTCGACGCCTCGCTGCTGTCCTTCCTGCAGATCGATCGCAATGGCTCGGTCAACGTGTCGAAGCTTTCGGCCAGGCCGCATGTCACCGCCGGCGCCGGCGGTTTTGTCGACATCACCGCGCGGGCGAAGAAGATCGTGTTTTCCGGCTTTTTCAATGCCGGGGCCAAGCTGTCGCTGGCCGATGGCGGCATCAGTATCGACGGGGAAGGCAAGGTCAAGAAAGTGGTCGGCGAGGTCGAGCACATCTCCTTCTCGGGCAAGCGCGCGGTCGCGCAAGGACAGGACATCACCTATGTCACCGAACGCTGCGTGATGAAGCTGACGCCGGATGGGCTGATGGTGACTGAGCTGGCACCCGGTATCGATCTTCAGCGCGACGTGCTGGCGCAGGCCGAGATTCCGCTCGCCGTCGCCAACGACCTGAAAGTCACGCCGGACGCGCTCTACCGTGACCGGCCGATCGGACTGTCGCTCAATGGCGGCGCCTCGCTTGGAGGCGCGCATGGCTGAGCGTCTCGTCACCTTTGAAACCGACGGCGACCTCGGCATCGTCACGCTGCGCCGGCCGGAGAAATTCAACGCGCTCGACATCCCGATGCTGCGCGCGCTGGAAGCCGCGCTCGACGCGGCGGAAGCTGCGGACAGCGTTCGTGTCGTGCTGCTGCTCGGCGAAGGCAAGGGCTTTTGCTCGGGTGGTGATGTCGAAGCCTGGTCGCAAATGAGTGCCGCCGATTTCCAGGTGCAATGGGTTCGCTACGGCCACCGCGTCTTCGACCGTCTGGCGCGGCTACGGCAACCGACCGTCGCCGTGCTGTCCGGCCATGTGCTGGGCGGCGGGCTGGAACTGGCGGTCGCCTGCGACTTCCGGGTCGCCGAGGCGCAGGTGAAATTAGGCTTCCCGGAAACCTCGATCGGCGTGGTGCCCGGCTGGTCCGGCACGCAGCGCGCGGTGCGCCGCTTCGGCGCGCAGACGGTGCGGCGCATGGCAATCGGCGGCGAGACGTTCGTGGCGGCCGAAGCACTCGCTCTGGGCATCGTCGACCGGGTGGTCGACACGGGCAAGGCGTTCATCGAGGCCAAGGCCTGGGCCGGCAAGATCTCCGAGCGCGGCCCGCTGGCAACGCAGGCCGCCAAGCTGATGATCGCGGTCGCCGAGAGCGAGGAAAGTGCTGCCGCGACAGAGGCGCTGGCCAGTGGCTTCATCGCGCTGACCGGCGATCTCAAGGCTGGTGTCGACGCTTTCAAGGCCAAGCAGAAACCAGCGTTTTCAAGATCATAGAATGCGAGCGGAACCTGGAAATCACATGAACTTGCCCCTCACCATCGCCATGCCCGCCGAGGCAGCCGCGACGCCGAAGACCTACCGGCTGCTGATCGACGGCAAGTTCGTCGATGCCCGCGACGGCCGCACGCTGGAGCGCAACAGTCCCGGCCACGGCTTCACCGTTTCGCGCTATGCGCAAGCCGGCGAAGCGGACGTCGAGGCGGCGGTGACCGCCGCGCACAAGGCTTTCGTGACCGGCCCCTGGCCGCACATGAAGGCCGGCGAGCGCGCAGCGATCCTGCTCAAGGCGGCGGACCTGATCGAGGCGCGGCTCGAGGAGATCGCCCGGCTCGACGTGCTGGAATCCGGCAAGCCGATCGCCCAGGCGCGCGGCGAGATCGGCGGCGCCGTCGACATCTGGCGCTATGCCGCGGCGCTTGCCCGCACGCTCCATGGCGAAACCTACGCCAACCTCGGCGACGCCATGCTGGGCGTCGTGCTGCGTGAACCGATCGGCGTCGTCTCGATCATCACGCCGTGGAATTTTCCCTTCCTCATCGTCAGCCAGAAACTACCGTTCGCGCTCGCCGCCGGCTGCACGGCGGTGGTCAAGCCGAGCGAGATGACCTCGGCCTCCACCTTCGTGCTCGGCGACATCCTGATGCAGGCCGGCTTGCCGGATGGCGTTGTCAACATCCTCGCTGGTCTGGGCGCCGATGTCGGCGCCGCGATGGTCAGCCATCCGCTGGTCGAGATGGTGTCGTTCACCGGCTCCACCCGGGTCGGCAAGATGACCATGGCGTCGGCTGCGAACTCTCTGAAGAAAGTCTCGATGGAGCTCGGCGGCAAGAACGGCCAGATCGTCTTTCCAGACGCCGACCTCGATGCCGCCGCCGACGCGGCGGTGTTCGGCGGCTTTTTCAACGCTGGCGAATGCTGCAACGCCGGCAGCCGGCTAATCGTCCACGAGGCGATAGCCGACGACTTCCTCGGCGCAGTGAAGGCGCTCACCGCAAGGGTCACCGTCGGCGATCCGCTCGATATCAGCACCAAGGTCGGCGCGATGATCTCTTCCGAGCACCTTTCCAAGGTGACCGGCTACGTGGCGGCGGCGGCAAACGACGGCAGCAGCATCTATAGCGGCGGCAAGCAAATCGCCTCCAGTGCCGGTCAATATCTCGATCCGACCATCCTTCGCGGCGTCACCGAAGACATGGCCATTGCGCGTGAAGAAGTGTTTGGACCGGTGCTGTCGGTGCTGACGTTTGGATCGATTGAAGAGGCGTTGCGCATCGCCAACAACACGCCTTATGGTCTATCGGCGGGCGTGTGGAGCGCCAGCATCGACACCTGCATGTCGGTGGCGCGGAATGCGCGTTCGGGAACCGTTTGGGTGAACACGTTCATGGAAGGTTATCCCGAGCTGCCTTTCGGAGGCTACAAGCAGTCCGGTCTGGGACGCGAACTCGGCAAGCGCGCCGTTGAGGACTATACCGAAGAAAAGACAATCCAGTTTCATCGCGGCCAGCGCACCGGATGGTGGGTCGGCTGAGTTGGGAAGAACCCGGCGGACAATCGCCGGTCGTGTAGCTGCAACAAGGGAGGAAGTACATGTTGCGCAAATTGCTTATCGGAACGGCTCTCGGCTCGGGTCTTGCGTTCGCGGCCCATGCCCAGGACGTCAAGGAAGTCGAGATGCTGCATTGGTGGACGTCTGGCGGCGAAGCGGCTGCCTTGAACGTGCTCAAGGAGGATCTGGCCAAGCAAGGCTTTGCCTGGAAGGACGTGCCCGTGGCCGGCGGCGGCGGCGACGCCGCCATGACCGCGCTGAAGGCGATGGTCGCGGCCGGCAACTACCCGACCGCCTCCCAGATGCTCGGCTATACCGTGCTCGATTATGCCGCGGCCGGCGTGATGGGCGACCTGACCGAGACGGCGGTAAAGGAAGGCTGGGACAAATCCGTTCCGGCCGCCCTGCAGAAATTCTCGGTCTATGACGGCAAGTGGGTCGCGGCTCCGGTCAACGTCCACTCCGTCAACTGGCTGTGGATCAACAAGGCGGTGATGGACAAGATCGGCGGCACCGAGCCCAAGACCTTCGACGAATTCATCGCGCTGCTCGACAAGGCCAAGGCGGCGGGCGTCATCCCGCTCGCGCTCGGCGGCCAGAACTGGCAGGAAGCCACCATGTTCGATTCGGTCGTGCTGTCGACCGGCGGACCTGAGTTCTACAAGAAGGCCTTCAACGACCTCGACGAGGAGCAGCTGAAGTCCGACACGATGAAGAAGTCGTTCGACAACCTTGCCAAGCTCGTCACCTATGTCGACCCGAACTTCTCCGGCCGCGACTGGAACCTTGCCACCGCCATGGTCATCAAGGGCGATGCGCTGGTGCAGGTCATGGGCGACTGGGCCAAGGGCGAATTCAACGCCGCCAAGAAGACCCCGGGCACCGACTTCCTGTGCTACCGCTTCCCGGGCACCGACGGCAGCGTGGTCTACAACTCCGACATGTTCGGCATGTTCGACGTTCCTGAGGACCGCAAGGCCGCCCAGGCCGCCTTGGCCACCGCCACTTTGTCGAAGAGCTTCCAGTCGGCTTTCAACGTCGTCAAGGGCTCGGTCCCGGCCCGCACCGACGTGCCCGACACCGACTTCGACGCTTGCGGCAAGAAGGGCATGGCCGACCTGAAGGCCGCCAACGAAGGCGGCACGCTGTTCGGTTCGCTGGCGCAAGGCTATGGCGCGCCGCCGGCTGTCGCCAATGCCTATAAGGACGTCGTCTCGAAGTTCGTCCACGGCCAGATCAAGACCTCGGACGAGGCCGTGACCCAGCTGGTTAACGCAATCGAAGACGCCAAATAAGAACCGGCATGAAAGGACCTTCCCCGCTCCGGTGGGGAAGGTTCCACCAAGCCAGGATGGTCGGCCTCTGGTCGGAATGGCGCCGGCGATCAACCAACACGCCCCGTCTCGACGGGGTTATCCTTCCCCGCCTGGCGGTGAAGGGACCCGAGAGGGAGGAGCCCATGACTACGGTCGCGACCCAGATCAAGCTGACGCCGGAGCATAATGCCCGCCCGGGTGTCTCCATGCGTTCGCGCCTGCAGGACGCGCTGCCGAAGATCGTACTGGCGCCAAGCTTTGCGATCACAATCGTCTTCGTCTACGGCTTCATCCTGTGGACGGTCTATCTGTCGTTCACCAATTCCAAGACCTTCCCGTCCTATGCGCTCACCGGGCCGCGGGCCTATCAGCGGCTGTGGCGCTGGACCTTCGAAAGCGACCCACCATCGAGCTGGTACACCTCGATTATCAATATGGGCATTTTCGGCTTTCTCTACATCTTCATCTGCCTGGCGCTCGGCCTTTTCCTGGCCATCCTGCTCGACCAGAAGATCCGCGGCGAAGGCATGTTGCGGCCGATCTACCTCTACCCGATGGCGCTATCCTTCATCGTCACCGGCGTCGCCTGGAAATGGTTCCTCGATCCCGGCCTCGGCCTTGAGCAGACGCTGCACCAGTGGGGCTGGACGAGCTTCCATTTCGACTGGATCAAGAACAAGGATTTCGTCATCTACACCGTGGTGATCGCCGGCGTCTGGCAGGCCTCGGGCTTCGTCATGGCGATGTTCCTCGCCGGCCTTCGCGGCATCGACGGGGAGATCATGAAGGCGGCGCAGATCGACGGCGCAACCACGTTCCAGCTCTATCGCCGCATCGTCATCCCGCTGCTGCGGCCGGTGTTCCTCTCGGCCTTCATCGTGCTCGCGCACCTCGCCATCAAGTCCTACGATCTGGTCGTAGCACTGACCAGCGGCGGGCCGGGCGGCTCAGCCTGGCTGCCGTCGAACTTCATGTATGAGTACACCTTCAAGCGCAACGAAATGGCCGTCGGCTCGGCCAGCGCCGTGATCATGCTGATGACCATCACCGCGATCATCGTGCCCTATCTCTATTCCGAGCTCAGGGAGCGACCGCGATGAGCGTCATTGCCTCGCCCGCTCGCACTGGCGGCATCAGCGCCAGGACCGTCAACCGCATCGTCATCTACGGCCTGCTGGCGCTGTTCGCGCTGTTCTACCTGATGCCGCTGTTCGTCATGCTGGTGACTTCGTTCAAGACGATGGACGAGATCCAGAACGGCAACATGCTGGCGCTGCCGCAGGCGCCGACCTTCGAGCCGTGGCTGAAGGCGTGGGGCGAGACCTGCGTCGGCCTGACCTGCGCCGGCATCAAGGGCTATTTCTGGAATTCCATCAAGATGGTGGTTCCGGCGGTGCTGATCTCGACGCTGCTCGGCGCGCTCAACGGCTATGTCCTGACCAAATGGCGCTTCCGCGGCCACACGCTGGTCTTCGGGCTGATGCTGTTTGCCTGCTTCATTCCGTTCCAGTCGGTGCTGTTGCCGATGGCAACGATCCTCGGCAGCCTCGGCCGCTTCGGCGTGACGCTGCGAAACGCCACGGGATTTTCATTCGGCTTGGGCAATCCGACGGTCAATCTGGTCTTTGTCCACGTCGTCTATGGGCTCGGCTTCACCACTTTGTTCTTCCGCAATTATTACGAGGCGTTCCCGACCGAACTGGTCAAGGCGGCACAGGTCGACGGCGCCAGCTTCTTCCAGATCTTCCGGCGCATCATGCTGCCGAATTCGATGCCGATCTTCGTCGTCACCGTCATCTACCAGTTCACCAACATCTGGAACGACTTCCTGTTCGCCTCGGCCTATGCCGGCACCGGTGACGCGATGCCGATGACCGTGGCGCTGAACAACGTCGTCAATACCTCGACCGGTGTCGTCGAATACAACGTCAACATGGCGGCAGCGATGATCGCCGCACTGCCGACCCTTCTCGTCTATGTGGTCGCTGGCCGCTATTTTGTGCGCGGCCTGATGGCCGGCGCCGTCAAAGGATAATCGAATGGCTTTTCTCGAAATTAATGGGCTGAGGAAGCGGTTCGGATCGGTCGAGATCCTGAAGGGCATCGACGTCGATCTCGAAAAGGGCGGCTTCCTGGTGCTGGTCGGCCCGTCCGGCTGCGGCAAGTCGACCTTGCTCAACACCATCGCCGGCCTCGAAACCATCACCGAAGGCGAAATCCGTGTCGATGGACGGACGATCAACGATCTCCACCCCTCGAAACGCGACATCGCCATGGTGTTCCAGAGCTACGCGCTCTATCCGAACATGACCGTCGCGGGGAACATTGCCTTCGGCATGGAGATGCGCGGCGTGCCGGCAGCGGAGCGCCAGAAGGCGATCGACAAGGTGGCGAAGGTGCTGCAGATCGGCCACCTCCTGCAGCGCAAGCCGAGCCAGCTCTCCGGCGGCCAGCGCCAGCGCGTCGCCATGGGCCGCGCGCTGGTGCGCGACCCCAAGCTCTTTCTCTTCGACGAGCCGCTCTCCAATCTCGACGCCAAGCTGCGCGTCGACATGCGCATCGAGATCAAGCGGCTGCACGCGACCACCGGCACGACAATCGTCTACGTCACCCACGACCAGATCGAAGCGATGACGCTGGCCACCAAGATCGCGGTGATGCGCGATGGCGAGGTGCAGCAGTTCGGCACGCCGGCCGAAATCTATAACAACCCGACCAACCTGTTTGTTGCCGACTTCATGGGCTCGCCGGCGATGAATCTGATTCCGGCGACGATCGGCGGCAATGGCAATGCGCTTTCCGTGGTGCTGCAGCGCGAGGCGCGCGAGCCGATCTCGCTGCCGCTGGCCGATGCGCCGACGGGTCTGTCGGCATTCCACAGCAAGCCGATCATTTTTGGCGTCCGCCCCGAGGCCCTGACCGATCCTGAAGGAGCCGAACGCAACGCATCGAACATCGCCACCGCCGACTGTCACATCGAAGTCGTGGAACCGGCCGGCTCCGATACCTTCGCCGTCACCAATCTCGGCGGCAAGGCGGTGGTGGCGCGGCTGCGCGCCGACGCAAATATCCAGCCGGGCACGGTCACGCCGCTCGCCTTCAACCTGACCAAGGCGGTGTTCTTCGATCCGGCGACCGAGAACCGCATCCTCTGACAGCCATGACAAACCCGGACATCGTCATCATCGGCTCCGGCATCGGCGGCGCCACGATCGCTTCCGGCCTTGCCGGCAGTGGTGCCTCGATCCTGATGCTGGAGCGCGGCGAACCACTGCCGGCGACGCCGCATACGCGCGACACGCGCGCCATCTTCGTCGACGGCCACTATCGGCCGAAGGAGATGTGGCGCGAGGCCGGGGGTGCTGCGTTCAATCCCGGCAACTACTACTATGTCGGCGGCAATTCGAAATTCTATGGCGCGGTGCTGATCCGCTACCGCAGGGAAGACTTTTCGGCCATGGAGCACTATGGCGGCGTCTCGCCGGCCTGGCCGTTCTCCTATGAGGAATTCGAGCCTTGGTATTCCAAGGCCGAGCAGCTTTTTCGCGTGCGCGGCGCACTCGGCGAAGACCCGACCGAGCCGTTCCACTCGATCCCCTATGCCTTCGGGCCGGTGCCCGACGAGCCGCCCATCGCCCGCGCCCGCGCCGAACTCAAAGGCCTCGGCCTGCACCCGGCATCGCTGCCGCTCGGCGTCGACATCGATGCCTGGCTGAAGGACGGCAAGACAGGCTGGGACGCGTTTCCCAACACCGGGACCGGCAAGGTCGACGCCCAAACGGGGCCGCTCGCGGCGGCACTGGCCGACCGGAACATCAAGCTCGAGACCGGTGCCCATGTCGAATATCTCGAAGCGTCATCGGATGCCAGAACGATCGCCGGCGTTCATTATCGCCAGAATGGCACGCTGAAGAAAGTGACGCCGAAGCTGGTCATCCTCTCGGCCGGCGCGGTCAATTCGGCGGTCATCCTGCTGCGCTCGCCCTCCCCCAGCAGCAAGGGAGGCGGCAACGGACTCGCCAACCGTTCCGACCAGGTCGGCCGCAACTTCATGAACCACAATTCGAGCGCCATGCTGGCGATCGACCCGCGCCGCAGGAACACATCCGTCTACCAGAAAACGCTGATGCTCAATGACTATTATCTGTCCGATGGCAAGGGCGGCAAGCCGCTCGGCAACGTCCAGCTTCTCGGTAAGATCGACGGTTATATCCTGAGGGCCAACGTCAAGCTTGCACCCAAATTCGCGCTGGATTTCCTGGCCGGCCACGCCGTCGACTGGTACCTGATGTGCGAGGACCTGCCCGATCCCGAAAGCCGCTTCATGGTCGACGGCAAGGACATCGTCATGCAGTGGCGGCGCTCCAATATGCAGTCGCTCGACGGGCTGACCAAGGTGATGCGCGAGAATTTCCGCGCCTGCGGCTATCCGATCGTCCTGTCGCGGCCTTTCGACAAGCGCACGCCATCGCACCAGTGCGGCACGGTCAAGATGGGCGACGATCCGGCAACCTCGCCGCTCGACCCGTTCTGCCGGTCGTTCGACCACCACAACCTGTTTGTCGTCGACGCTAGCTTCCTGCCGAACTCGGCCGCGGTCAATCCGGCACTGTCGATCGCAGCACAAGCGCTGCGCGTCGCCGACCACATCCGCAAGACGGAGCTTGTCGCATGAGCCGCCCGGCAGCCATCGTTACCGGCGGCGCGCGCGGCATCGGCCTTGCCTGCGCCGAAGCGCTGGCCGATGCGGGCTTCGATATCCTTGTCGTGGACCTTGCCGAAAAAGCCGGCGACGGGCTTGCCGCTGACATCACCGCCCGCGGCGCGAAATTCGCCTACCATTGCGGCGACATCGCCGATCTCGACCGCCATGCAGCACTGGTCGATGCCGCGATAAGCGCCTTCGGCCGCATCGACTGCCTGGTCAACAATGCCGGCATCGGCGCCCTGGTACGCGGCGACCTGCTGGAACTGAAACCGGAAAATTTCGACCGGATCCTCGCCATAAATCTGCGCGGCACCGTCTTCCTCAGCCAGGCCGTCGCCAAGGCGATGCTTGCTGAGCCGGGTGCCTACCCCCGGTCGATCATCACCATCACCTCGGTCAGCGCCGAAATGGCCTCGCCCGAACGTGCCGACTATTGCATCTCCAAAGCCGGGCTTTCGATGTGGGTGAAGACCCTGGCGCTGCGGCTTGCTCCCGAAAATATCGGTGTGTTCGAGGTGCGGCCGGGCATCATCCGCACCGACATGACCGCAGGCGTCACCGCCAAATACGACGCGCTGATCGACGGCGGGCTGGTGCCGGCGAAGCGCTGGGGCGAAGCCGCCGATGTCGGCGCCGCCGTAGTGGCACTCGCCGGCGGCAAGCTCGGTTTTTCGACCGGCTCGATCATCAATGTCGACGGTGCGCTGTCGGTGCCGAGGCTGTGAACAGGTGACGCCATGACCGACTACATCATCGTCGGAGCCGGCCCGGCCGGCTGCGTGCTGGCCAACCGGCTGAGCGAAGATCCGTCGCATCAGGTGCTGCTGCTCGAGGCCGGCGGCAAGGACTGGCACCCGCTGATCCACATGCCGGCCGGTTTCGCCAAGATGACCAAGGGCATCGCCGCCTGGGGCTGGTCGACCGTGCCGCAAAAGCACACGAAGGACCGCGTCTTCCGGTACACACAGGCCAAGGTGATCGGCGGTGGCTCCTCCATCAACGCCCAGATCTATACACGCGGCAACGCCCGCGATTACGACGCCTGGGAGAAGGAAGAGGGCCTTGCCGGCTGGGGCTATCGCGACGTGCTGCCCTATTTCAAGCGGGCCGAGAACAACCAGCGCTACGCCAACGATTTTCACGGCGACCAGGGTCCGCTCGGCGTGTCGAACCCGATTGCGCCGCTGCCGATCTGCGAGGCTTATTTCCGCGCCGGACAGGAGATGGGCATTCCCTTCAATCCGGACTTCAACGGGATAGCCCAAGAAGGCGTCGGTTATTACCAATTGACGCAGAAGGACGCGAGACGCTCCTCCGCCTCGGTCGCCTATCTCAGGCCGATCCGCGAGCGCAAGAACCTGACCGTCAGGACCGGCGTGCTGGTGACGCGCATCGTCGTCGAGAGCGGCCGCGCCGTCGGTGTCGAGATCGTCGACAGGCCGGGCGGCCAGCCGACGACCCTGCGTGCCGAGCGCGAAGTGATCGTCTCGTCCGGCGCCATCGGCTCGCCGAAGCTGCTGATGCAATCGGGCATCGGCCCGGCCGACCACCTGAAGTCGGTCGGCGTGACGCTAGTCCACGACCTGCCCGGCGTCGGCTCCAACCTGCAGGATCATCTCGACCTGTTCGTCATTGCCGAATGCACCGGCGACCACACCTACGACAATTACGCCAAGCTGCACCGGACGGTGTGGGCCGGCTTGCAGTACCTGCTGCTGAAAAAAGGTCCCGTTGCCTCCAGCCTGTTCGAAACCGGCGGCTTCTGGTACGCCGATCCGACCGCTGCCTCGCCCGATATCCAGCTCCATCTCGGCCTCGGCTCCGGCATCGAGGCCGGTGTCGAAAAACTGAAAAATCCGGGCGTGACGCTGAACTCGGCTTTCCTGCGCCCGCGCTCGCGCGGCACGGTGCGGCTGAACAGCGCCGACCCTGCCGACCACCCGCTGATCGATCCGAATTACTGGTCAGACCCCTACGATCGCGACATGTCGATCAAGGGGCTCAGGCTGGCGCGCGAGATCATGCGGCAGAAGGCACTTGCCCCTTATGTGCTGCGCGAGGTGTTGCCGGGGCCGAAACTCACCAGCGACGACGAGCTGTTCGACTATGCCTGCCGCAGTTCCAAGACCGACCATCACCCTGTCGGCACCTGCCGCATGGGCCATGATGCGATGAGCGTGGTGACGCCGGATCTCAGGCTGCGCGGCATCGAAGGGTTGCGCGTCTGCGACGCCTCGGTGATGCCGCGCATCCCCTCATCCAACACCAATGCGCCGACCATCATGGTCGGCGAAAAGGGGGCCGATCTGATCCTTGGCCGCGAACCACTGCCGCCGGCCGTGTTTTCCACCAACCAAGCGGCATGAGATCCCAAGAATGATCAGGCACTGTGTTTTCGTTCGATTCCGCAATGACGTCACCGATGACGAGCGCGCGGCAATCCATGCCGATCTTGAGGCGCTGCGGCGGGTGATCGACGGTATGGGCAAGGTCGAATTCAGCGTCAACACCAGCCCAGAGCCGTTCGCGCGCGGCTTCACGCACGGCTTCACCATCGACTTCCGCGATGCCGCCGCACGCGACGCCTATCTGGTGCATGAGGCTCACAGCCGAGCCGGCGCTCGGCTGGTCGCGGCGCTTGAAGGCGGAACCGACGGGCTGATGGTGTTCGACCTCGACATAGGCGCTTAGCCTATCCGAGCCTCAGCGCGACGACGCCGGCAACAATGCTGAGCACGGCGGCACCGCGCCATCCTGTCATCTTCTCGCCGAGCGCAAACACCGAGATCATCATGGCGAACAGGATCGAGGTTTCGCGCAGCGCCGCGACCGAGGCGATCGGCGCCTTGGTCATCGCCCACATCACGATCCAGTAGGCGGCGCCGCTGAGCACGCCGGTGTACACGCCCGCCTTCCAGTCGCGCGCCAGCAGCGGCAGCGCTTTTGGTCCGCGAAAGATCAGGCACAGCACCAACGCCCATGCCGCGTCACAGACGAACAGCCATGCCGCATAGCTTGAGGCGGTAGCGGCCAGCCGCGCGCCGCTGCCGTCGGAAAGCGTATAGCCGGCGATGAAGATCGAGGTGCCAAGCGCAAAGCCGACCGCGCGCAGGTTCAGCCTCTCCAGATGTGCGCCGCCGCGAAACGACAGCACCAGCGTGCCCGCCGACAGCAGGACGATGCCGAGAATAGCGAGTGGCGCCGGTACCTCGGCGACGACCACGATGCCGCCAAGTGCAGCCAGCAGCGGTGCCGTGCCGCGCGCCAGCGGATAGGTCTGGGCGAAATCGCCGGCCTTGTAGGCGCCGATCAGGAACGTCCTGTAGCCCATGTGGAAGATCATCGAGGCGATGATATAAGGCCACACTTCCGCTTTCGGCACCCCGACGAAAGGCAGCGCCAGAAGCGCCACGGCGCCCATGCCGAGCGTCATCAGCGTGATCGACAGGAAGCGGTCGAGATGCACCTTGACCAGCGCGTTCCAGATCGCGTGCATGGCGGCGGCAGCAAGCACCGCGAAGAAGACGGACAAGGTCATCGGCGGCTCATCCGCCTCCGGCCCCCGTCGCGAACGGCGTTTCCAGGTCGATGTCGACCCGCAGCGGAAAATGATCCGAAGCGACTTCGCCGATATCGGCGCTGACCGAGCGCACCCGTCCCGCCAACATCCCGCCGACGAAGCAATGATCGAGCCGGCGCCTTATCAGCCTGCCGTCGATGGTTTTCACATGGGTGTGGAAATCCGACGTCGGTTCGCCGGTGACGGCGGCGGCATCGACGAAACCGTCGAGATAGGCGGCACCGCGATGATAGGGCGTGCTGCCGACGATGCGCCGGTACTCGGCGCTGCCTGGCTCCATGTTGAAATCGCCCATCCAGATCGCCGCCAGCGGGTTTTCCGGCTCCGGCTGGCCATTGCTCCAGTTGCGCACGGGCTCATCGTCGGCGCCGCTCCACGGGCCGCCGTCGTACGGCGCGCGGCGATGCTCGGCGAGCAGGTAATCGATCTGCTCCAGCCGCTCCTCGGCGGCAATATGCGCGAGATGCAGCGACAGCACCCGCACCGGACCGGCAGGCGTGCGGATCATGCATTCCAGCGCTGCGTTGCGGGTGTTGAGCGGACGCACGGTGCGGCGCAGCGGCAGCGTGTGCAGGCGCGACCAGACGATCGGCAGCTTGGACAGGACCATGGTGCCGAATTGCCGCCGCCGGTTGACGATGCGGCCGTCACGCCGCTCGCTGGCGTCCATGTCGAAGGCCGGCCCATAAACCCAATAGTATTCGGGCAGCAGTCGCGAAAGAAGTTCCGGCTGGTCGTCATCGCTGCTGCGCAGCCAGTGCCGCTCCACCTCTTGCAAGGCGATGATGTCGGCGCCGGCCACGACGCGTGCCGCGCGCGCGAGATCGTAGCGGCCGTCGCTGCCGAAGCCGTACTGGATGTTGTAGCTGACCAGCTTCATCGCTTACCCGGCTCAATTTCGATGTGGCAGTAGCGGTCCGGCGGCAGCCTGGCAATGGACCGCTACGGTGGTGGGTATGGGCCAAGCACGGATAGTCAGCAATCAGCTTCCCTCCCCGGCCAGGGTGTGTTCAGATTCAGGTCAGGCCGACATCACCTGAATATCAGCCCACCCTAGGTCGTCAGCGGCTGGAACCGCCCGGCCGGCGACGCCGCCAGTTCCGACCAGTCGATCTCTTCCTCCAGGCGATGATAGGCTTCGTCACCGATCGTCCCGTTCCGGCGCAGTTCCTCCAGTGCATCGCGCTGGCTGTTGATGGCATAGAGGCGCAGCCGGTCATACTCCGTCGCCGCCTGCGCGTTCCCAGGGTTTTCGGCGATCGTGCGCTGGGCCGTATATTGCTCGCGCACGGCGGCAGCGGCATTCGATGTCTTGCCGCTCAGCACGTTGAGCGCGGCCTGCATGATGGCGACACGCGCCTGCGCCACTTCGCGATCGACTGTCGTGTCTGGATCGAAGTTGAGCAGGCGCAGCAGCGGCTTCAGCGTCATGCCTTGCAGCACCAGCGTGCCGAGCACGACGGCGAAGGCGGCAAGCACGATCGGATCGCGGCCGGGGAAGTCGGCCGGCAGTGCAATGGCCACCACCAGCGTCACCAGCCCCCGCATGCCGCACCAACCGACGAGCACGGCGCCGCGAAACGTCGGCATATCTTGCCTTTTGTCTTCGCCGTCGAAGCGGGCAAACCATCTTATGATCGCAACGTAACTCGTTACCCAGACGAGGCGCGCGACGATGACGACTACGAGTACCGTTGCGGCGAAGAGAAATGCATCGCCTTGCCCTTCGCCGGAGAGCCGGCCGACGATCGATCGGGCCTGCAGGCCCATCAGCACGAAAGCCAGCACGTTGAGCACGAACACCGCCGACTCCCAGACTGAATAGGTGCTAACGCGCCTTCTGGCCGACATGCGGCGCGGCGCCCTGCGCGCGATGGTGATGGCGTAGACGACGATGGTGATAATGGCTGAAAGGCCGAGCTTGTCGGCAATGATCCAGACGGCAAAGGTTCCGGCAAACTGCACCACCGTGCTGCTTGCCGCATCCTCGATGCGCGAGAGCGTCAGCAGCGAGAAGCGGCCGAACAGATAGCCGGCGACTACGCTGCCAACCGTTGACAGCAGGATTACAGGTACAGCGTCCTTGAGCATGACCGAGCCGATGGCAGCCGAAACCGCGATTCGGTAGATCAACAGCGCAGTGGCATCGTTGAGCAAACTCTCGCCCTGCAGGATGGCGGTGAGGCGGTGCGGCACCTTGAACTGCCCGAGCACGGCGCTTGCCGCCACCGCGTCCGGCGGTGCGACGATGGCGCCGAGCGCGATCGCCGCCGCGATCGGCAGACCGGCCATCTTCCAGCCCACGACTGCAACGACCCCAGTGGTGAAGACAACGGCGCCAAGCGCCAGCAGCGCCAGCGACAGCCGGTAGCGCTTCAGGTCGCGCAACGAGGTGTCATAGGCGGCATCGAGAAGCACCGGCGCGATGAATAGGGCAAGAGCCAGTTCCGGGTCGATCTCGATGGTCGGTGCACCGGGCACGAAGGCAATCCCAACCCCGGCCAGAGCCAGCAGGGACGGATAAGGAACCTCCAGCCGTCGCGACAGCGCCGTCAGCGCAACGGCGATGAGCAGGAGAACAAGGGTAAGCTCGAAAAGGGCCATGTTTCATCGTAGCGACGAAACGCGATTGTTGGCAGTGGCAAAGAATCAGGATGCTGTTGATTGTCCAGCACAGCCGGGCTGGCTGACCGTATGCCTTCAGGCGCCGCCGGCGTATAACAGCAATCATGATCCTTATTGGCCAGTATGACTCGCCTTTTGTTCGCCGCGTCGGCATCGCACTGACGTTCTACGGCCTCCCCTTCGAGCATCGGCCATGGTCGGCCTTCGGCGATGCCGACAAGATTCGTTCCTACAACCCGCTGACGAGGGTGCCGACACTGGTGCTGGACAACGGCGAGGTGCTGACGGAAAGCCACCAGATGCTCGATTATCTGGACAACCTGGTTGCGGTCGAACGAAGGATGTTTCCGACAGGCGAACCCGCCCGCCATCAGGCGCTGGGGATTGCGGCCCTGGCCACCGGGCTCGGCGACAAGAGCGTCAGCCTGTTTTACGAAAAGCGCTTGCACGAGAAGGTCTCCGACCTTTGGGTCGGCCGCTGCCGGACGCAGATAGAGAGCGTCCTGGCTGCATTGGAAGCGGACCGCGCCGCGAGGTCTGGGGTCTATTGGTTCGGCGATAGCATCGGTCATGCCGATGTCGTGGTTGCCGCCGTGCTGCGTTTCCTTGGTGAAGCGCATCCGGGCATGGTTCCGCTGGTCGGCCTTCCGGCGTTAGAGGCTCATGCCGCTCGGATGGAGGCCCTGCCCGTCTTTCAGGCGATCTCGCAGCCTTTTATCCCGCCGGCCTGAACGCTTCGGCCCTGTCGGTTTCTCTCCGGGTCAGTGCAGCACCAGCATGTCGCCCGACGAGAACGAAATCTCGGCCTTTTCGCCGACGGCGGGCGGCGGGGTGGCCGGGCTGTTGAACGTGTCGAGCGACACCGTGCTGCCGCCGATGCCGACGCGAACCCGGATGACCGAGCCGAGGAAATGCACTTCGGTGATCTCGCCCGAAAGGCTGGAGTCTCGGCCAGGATGGCGGCCGAGCGAAATCGCCTCGGGCCGCAGTGCCAGCGACAGCGTGTCGCCGGACTTGGAGCCGTTGAGCTTTCCCTGCAGCGAGATCTCTTGCGCGTTGACGCGTACCTTGCCCGACGCCGCGTCGGTGACGGTACCTTCGAGCACGTTCAGTGTGCCGACGAAATTGGCGACGAACTTGGTTGCCGGCCGGTTGTAGATCTCGAACGGCGTGCCGACCTGCTCGGCCTTGCCGCCATACATGACGGCGATGCGGTCGGAGATCGACAGCGCCTCTTCCTGGTCGTGGGTGACGAAGACGGTGGTGATGCCGAGCTTCTTCTGGATCGAGCGGATTTCCTCGCGCAGCGACACGCGCACCTTGGCGTCGAGCGCCGACAGCGGTTCGTCGAGCAGCAGGAGCTTCGGTTTCGGCGCAATCGCCCGCGCCAGCGCGATACGCTGCTGTTGACCGCCGGAGAGCTGATAGGGATAGCGGTCGCCCATCTGCGGCAGCTTGATGAGGTCGAGCATCTCGGCAACGCGGCTGTCGGCATCGGCCTTAGGCATGCCCGCGACCTTCAGCCCGAAGCCGATGTTCTGCGCTACGGTCAGGTTGGGAAACAGCGCATAGGCTTGGAACACCATGCCGACATTGCGCTGGTTGGGCTTGAGCCGGGTGATGTCCTTGCCGGCCACGACGATCTTGCCGGCGCTCGGTTCCTCGAAGCCGGCGACCATGCGCAGCACCGTCGTCTTGCCGCAGCCCGACGGCCCGAGGAACGAGACAAATTCGCCCGGCTCGACGTCGAGATTGAAGTCCTGGACGACGGTGGTGGCGCCGAAGGCTTTTCGAACCTGCTGGATGGAGAGGAATGGCTCGGCCATGGCTTTTCTTTCGGTCAGTACTTTTCGATCAGTTTGGCCGGTTCGCCGATCGCGGCGCAAAACGCGACAGGATCTGGATCAGCGACATGCAGCCCCAGGTGATGGCGAACGAAATGAGCGCCAGTGCCGACGGCTCATAGGCACTGTTGGCGCCGATGTTCTGCAGATAGGGGCCGAAGGCCGGGCGATTCAGCAGCGACGCCATGGTGAACTCGCCGATGACGATGGCAAAACTCAGGAACGCGCCGGATAAGACAGCGATCAGTACGTTCGGCAGGATGATGCGGGCGATGATGGTGGTCCAGCCGGCGCCGAGGATTTGTGCGGCTTCGGTGAGCGTTCTGACGTCGATGGTCCTGAGACCGGTATCGACCGCCCGGTACATATAGGGCAGCGCCAGCACTGCATAGCCGATGACCAGCAGAGCATCGGTGCCGCGCGCTGTCGCCAGAAAAGGCAGCGTTGAATTCGACCCGAACATTCTGATGTAGCCGAAGACGATGACGATAGCGGGGATAACCAGCGGCAGCAGGGTGATGAACTCTACGACCGGCCGCAGATGCGGTAGCCGCAGCCGTATCCAGTAGGCCGTCGGTACAACGAGGAGCACGCCCAAAAGAATGGTAAAGACCGCCACAACGACGGAATAGGTAAATGTCGTCTGGAAATTCGGATCTCCGAAGACTGAGCGGTAGGCGTCAAAGGAGTATTCCCCTCGCCGCTTACGCAAAGAGAATTCAAAGGTCGCCAAAAGCGGCAGGATAAAATAGGTGGTTCCCACGCCAAAAACGAGCCAAGCCCAAAAACGGCTGCCTTGCTTCATTTCAGCCACCGTTCGGCTCGCCGTTGGAACAAAATATAGAAGAGATTGGCCAAGCCGGTGATGACTATCATGCCGAATGCAAGCGCATAACCTAGATTCGGATTGTAAAGCACGTCGCCGCGAATCTGCGCGAACAGCTGGATTGGCACGATGTTGAGTGACGGCCCCGTCAGTGCATAGGCCGTTGCGACCGCCCCGAACGCGTTGGCAAAGAGGAGGACCGTCGTTCCGAGAAAGCTCGGCCATAACACCGGGATGACCACCATGCGCCAATATTGCCAATTGGTTGCCCCGAGCGTGGCGGCAGCTTCGCCCCATTCCTTCTTCAACCCATCGACCGCCGGCGTGATGATGACGATCATCAATGGAATCTGGAAATAGAGGTAGGTGAGGATCAGGCCCCAAAACGAAAAGATACTGAAGCCGAGCGAATAGATGTTAATTCCGAAAATGTCTCGCAACAGGATCGTCGCCACTCCGAGCCGACCTAGAGTCGCGATGAACGAGAATGCCAGCGGTACGCCGGCAAAATTCGAGGCGACGCCCGAGAAGGTCAAGGTTGCCGAGCGTAACCACGGCGGCAAGCCGCCGCGAACCACTGCCACCGCCATTGCCAGGCCGATCAAGGCGCCAAGGACCGCAGAGACAAAGCTGATCTGAATGGATACCCAATAGGCCGCGGCGAGCTTGGGTTGCGACAACGCTATGATGTTGTCGAACGTATAGTCGCCGGCTGCATTTTTGAACGCGCCCGCGATCAGCCCTACCGTGGGCAAGATCAGAAAGATCAGTGCGAAAACGAAGAACGGAGTTACGCCTAACCAATGCAGTGGCAGCCGAAGGCGGCTGATCTCCGGCGCGCCAGGACTGACGCTGGCTGTCTGGGACATTGTGGAGTCTGCCATGGAATTTCCGAAGTTGGCACAGGGCGCCGGGCGGCGAACCGCCCGGCGCTCTATGAATTACTTCACGACGGCGCCAACGATGGCATCCCAGTTCGTGCTGATTTCCTTCTTGGCAGCGTTCTGTTCCTCCAAGGTTGGGAATATCGCTTTTTCGTAGGTCTCGGCGGCCGGCAGCTTGTCCAGCATCTCCTTCGGGATCACGCCCTTCTTGGCGAGGTCATTGAAGCGGATCGGGTGGCAGTAGCCCTTCAGCCAGCCGAGCTGGCCTTCGTCTGAATACAGATACTCCATCCACAGCTTGGCGGCGTTCGGATGCGGCGCATAGGCGCTGATCGCCTGTACGTAGACGCCCGCGACCACCGCTCCCTTTGGCACGACGATTTCGATTTCCGGATTGCCGGCCATCTTGTCGCGCATGGCAAGCAGGTTGTAGTCCCAGTTCATCACGATTGGTGTCGTGCCCTGGGCGACAGCTGCCGCTTCACCCTCGACCGGCACGAAGTTGCCGGCATCGTTGAGCTGCTTGAAGAACTGCAGACCCTTGGCTGCGGCGTCCTGGCCGCCGGTACCGCCAGCCGCGAGGCCCGAAGCGTAAACCGAAATGACGGCGTTGTTCGACGTGCGCGGGTCACCGGCGAGCGCCACCGAGTTGGCGTATTCCGGCTTCTGCAGGTCAGCCCAGTCCTGTGGTGCGTTCTGCACGACGGCCTTGTTCACGCCGAAGGCGAGCACGCCATAGTAGTCGCCGTACCAGTAGCCATCGGCATCCTTGGCGCTGTCAGGGATCGTATCCCAAGTCGACACCTTGTAGGGCTGGATCAGGCTGTCTGCCTTGGCGGACGGGCCAAAAGACAGGCCGACGTCGATGACATCAGGCGCCTGCGGGCCCTTATTGTCCTTGTTGGCCTTGATCGCCTCGATCTCGTCGCCGGAGCCGGCATCGGGATTGAGCTCGTTGATGGTGATTTCCGGATACTTCGCCTTGAAGCCGGCGATGACGTCGCCGTAGCCGCACCAGCTGTGCGGCAGCGCGATGGTGGTGAGCTGGCCTTCCGCCTTGGCGGCGGCGACCAGTTCATCCATGGACTGGGCCGACGAGATGGCAGAGGTCGCCATCAGGGCGACGGCCGTAAGGGAAAGCACTTTTCCCGTGAATTTGAACATGTGTTCTCTCCGTTGAACTGACGCCATTGGACGCCTGCGATGCGGTATCGTTCTCGTGTGACAGCCAGATGAAAGCTTCGTGAAAGCGATGCCCTGCAGTGCAAAAAGTAAACTCTTTTTAACCAACTGTAGCAATCGCTCCGCGATTCTTTTTCCGGCTAATGAATTTCGGTCTTACCTTTCATCTTTCCCCTTTCTTTGCCCTCATTTCCCAGATCAATTTCCGGCGCGAAAACCGTCTCAAACGGTGCCGGCAATGGCATTGTCGAGCAGCGTCAGCGCCGCCTTCCTGGTCAGCTTGACCGGGTTGCCGCCGGCGGTCGGATCGACCACCGCCATGTCGGCGATCAGGCCCTTGCGCTTCTTGTCCATGTCGAGCCCCTTGATCAGGCCCGGCAGCGCGTGCGGCACCTTCAATTCCTTGCGCAGCTTGATGACGGCCTTGGCGAAGCCGTCGAAGCCGCCCTTGATGCCGCAATAGGCCGCGAGCCGGGCGATGCGCACCTCGATGGCGTCGCGGTTGAAGGCCAGTACATAAGGCATGAACACGGCGTTGGTCATGCCATGATGGGTGTCGTAAAGCGCGCCGATCGGATGCGACAGCGAGTGGATGGCGCCCAGCCCCTTCTGGAAGGCGGCAGCACCCATCGCTGCCGCACTCATCATGTGGGCGCGGGCGACAAGATCCTTGCCGTTGGCATAGGCTTTCGGCAGGTTTTCGAAGACGAGGCGCACGCCTTCGACCGCGATGCCGTCGGCCATCGGATGATAGCCCGGCGCGCAATAGGCTTCGAGGCAGTGGGCGAGCGCGTCCATGCCGGTGCCGGCGGTGATGAAGCCCGGCATGCCGACCGACAGTTCCGGATCGGCGATGACGATAGCCGGCAAAAGTTTCGGATGGAAGATGACCTTCTTGGTGTAGGTCGCTTCATTGGTGATGACGCCGGCGCGGCCGACCTCCGATCCGGTGCCGGCCGTCGTCGGCACGGCGATGATCGGTGCGATCGCGTCGGAATTGGCGCGCGTCCACCAGTCACCGACATCCTCGAAATCCCAGACCGGCCGCGTCTGGCCGGCCTGGAAGGCGATCAGCTTGCCGAGGTCGAGCGCCGAGCCGCCGCCGAAGGCGATGACTCCGTCGTGCTTGCCCTTCTTGAAAACGGCAATGCCAGCGGTCAGGTTGGAATCCACCGGGTTAGGCTTGACCTCGGAAAACACGCCATAGGGTACCTTGGCGTCGTCGAGGATCTTCAAGGTAGAAGCGACTACCGGCAGCTTCGCCAGCCCTGGATCGGTAACGAAGAGCGGCCGTTTGATGCCGGTCGCATCAAGCACATCAGGCAATTCCTTGATGCGCCCCGCGCCGAAGCGCACGGTTGTCGGATAATTCCATTTGGAAATCAGTTTTGTCATTTTTGTCTTTCAGAAAATCAGATGGCTTCACGCAGGTGAAATGATTTCGGTCTCGTCAGATTGTCGTAGCCGATGGCCGACAGGGCAGCGCCCTTGCCGGTGTCTTTGACGCCGGTCCAGACCAGCGCCGGATCGAGATAGTCGCAGCGGTTCATGAACACGGTGCCGGTCTCGATGCGATCGCCGATCGCCGCCGCATGCTCGGTGTCGCGTGTCCAGATCGAGGCCGTCAGCCCGTAGGGGCTGTCGTTCATCAGCGCGATCGCGTCCTCGTCATTGCGCACCTTCATGATGCCGACGATCGGCCCAAAGCTCTCCTCGCGCATGACGCTCATCTGGTGATCGACCTCGGTCAGCACTTCCGGCGCTAGGTAAGGCGAGCCTTGCTCGTCATTGGCCACCTTCATGTTGATATGTGCCCTGGCGCCCTTGCGCAGCGCCTCGGCCTTCTGCTCGCGGATCAGGTCGGCGAAGCGCGCCTGGGCCATCGGCCCCATCGTCGTCGCCTGATCGAGCGGGTTGCCGATGACGTAGTTCTTGGTTTCGGCGATGAAGCCTTCGACGAATTCGTCATAGACCTTCTCGTGGACATAGACGCGTTCGATGCCGCAGCAGCACTGGCCGGAATTGTAGAAGGCGCCGTCGACCAGATTGGCGACGGCATGGTCCATCTTGGCATCGGCCAGGACATAGGCCGGGTCCTTGCCGCCGAGTTCGAGGCCGAGCGTCATGAAGGTGCCTGCCGCGGCCTTCTCGATGGCGCGGCCGCCAGCGACGGAGCCGGTGAAATTGACATGATCGATCTTGCCCGAGCCGAGCAGTTTTTCGGTCTGCGCGTGGTTCATGACGAGGTTCTGGAACAGGCCCTTGGGCAGGCCGGCCTTGTCGAACGCCTGTTGAAAACGTTCGCCGACCAGCAGCGTCTGCGCCGCGTGCTTGAGGATGACGGCACTGCCGGCCATCAGCGCCGGCACGATGGTGTTGACGGCGGTGAGATAGGGATAGTTCCACGGCGCAATCACCATGACCACGCCGAGCGGCACCTTCTTCACATAGCGGCGAAACCCGTTCTTGGGATCGGAGGCCATCACCGGCTTGAGTGCCGCTTCGGCGATCTCGACCATGTAGCTGGTACGTTCCCTGACGCCGCCGAACTCGCCGCCATAGCGCACCGGACGACCCATCTGCCAGGCGATCTCCGGCACGATCTCGTCGGTCATGGCGACCAGCGCTTCCAGCATGGCAAGCATGTATTTGCCGCGCTCGACGATCGGCGTCTCAGCCCATTTCTCCTGCGCCGCCTTGGCACGCTCGACCGCGGCATTGATCGCCTGGTCCGTGGCGATTGGCCGTTCGGCATAGATCGAACCATCGACGGGAGATTTTATTTTCACGGTTTCCAATTATGCACTCCTGAGTTCAATTTCCTACGACGGCTGTGAGTCCGAACCAGACGTCTCCGACGTCTGGTTCACGCATACCTTCCGACAGCCAAGTCTTCACAACCCTGTCGATTATTTCGTTGGACTTAGTTCCATAGCGGGGTTCGAAAACCCAGACTTTTTCCTGCCCTGTGATCGGCATGGCCCCTTTGGCCAACAGACCTTTCAATGCCTCTCTAGTGAACTCTTCAAGATCTCGTCCCTCGAATCCAAACTCGTGACGTCCCACTGGAATAATCTGCCACAAGCCTACTGCATCGACCTGCAACTCGTTCGGAATAAGCGCAATCCATTCTCCAGCCGATGTATCAAACGAGCGATGGCGCTTGTTTCGATCCATTGCCTAATACCTTTCAAACCCCCTGTGCAGTTCCCAATCGGTAATGCGGCGGTCGTATTCGAACTGCTCCCAGTGCGCCGTATGGACATAATGCTCGAGCACGCCGTCGCCGAGCGCCTGCTTCAGCATCTCCGATTTCGCCAGCGTCTCGGTGGCATCACGCAGGGTCTTCGGAATTTCCGGCAGCTGCGAGGCTTGATAGGCATCGCCGACGAAGGGTTTTTGCAGTTCAAGCTTTTCGTCGATGCCGGCAAGGCCGGCCGCGATCAGCGCGGCGAAGGCGAGATAGGGGTTCAGATCGGCGCCGCCGATGCGGCATTCCATGCGGATGCCTTTGGTGCCCTCGCCGCACAGGCGGAAACCGGCGGTGCGGTTGTCCTCGCTCCACATGATCTTGGTCGGCGCGAAGGTGCCGGCCTGGAAGCGCTTGTAGGAGTTGACGTAGGGCGCCAGGAACCAGGTGAATTCCTTGGCGTATTTGAGCTGGCCCGCCGCCCATTGCTGGCCCAGCGTCGACAGTGTCCAGTCGGCCTTCTTGTCGTAGAAAAGCGGCGTCTCGCCGTCGGCGCTCCACAGCGAATTATGGATGTGGCTGGAATTGCCGGCCAGCCCATAATTGTACTTGGCCATGAACGAAATCGCCTTGCCTTCGGACTCGGCGATCTCCTTGGCGCCGTTCTTCAGGATGACGTGGCGGTCGGCCATCTCGAGCGCCTCGGCATAACGCACATTGATTTCTTCCTGGCCCGGACCCCACTCGCCCTTGGAGTTCTCGATCGGAATGCCGCCTGCTTGCATCTCGTTGCGCAGCCGGCGCATGACCCCTTCTTCCTTGGTGGTGATGCCGATCTGGTAGTCACCGATATAGGGCGAGGCAGTGTCGAGGCCTTGCCAGTGCTTCTTGCGGGCGGAATCGTAGGTTTCGCTGAACAGATAGAATTCGAGTTCGGAGGCGAAATAGCCGAGATAGCCGCGGTCGCTCAGCCGTTTGACCTGCTTCTTCAGAATGGCGCGCGGCGAATGCGGCAGGTCGTCATGGGTGTGGTGGTCGAGCACGTCGCAGATCACCAGCGCCGTCTTTTCCAGCCAAGGAATGCGCCGCAGCGTCGACAGATCGGGCTTCATGACGAAGTCGCCGTAACCCTTCGACCAGCTCGCCGCCTTGTAGCCGGGCACCGGTTCCATATCGATGTCGGCGGCCAAGAGATAGTTGCAGCCATGCGTCTCGTCATGGGCGGAATCGACGAAATACTGTGCCAGGAACCGCTTTCCCGCCAGCCGCCCCTGCATGTCGACGATGCAGGCCAGCACGGTGTCGACCTCGCCGCTGGAGACTGCCTTCTTCAACTGATCGAACGATAAATTTCCGGCCATTTCTACGGCACTCCAGCGCTTGTCGTTTTGGGCTTGGCCCTTTGATCGGGCTTGTCGCTTTGAAGATGTGGAAAGCCATGGCCGGCAAGGCGCCGGCCATGATCATGAAGAGGGTGTCAGACGCCGGCTTCGCCTATGGCCACCTCGGCAGCCTTGATCGCCGCTTGGCGCTTGGCAATCTGGTCGCCGACGGGCGGACCCTTGAAGCGGCGGTTCTCGAAACCAAACCAAAGCACAGCGGTCAGCACAATGAAGCCCAGGGTGATGTAGAGCACCTTGTCGTTCGGCGGCTGGATGGCGATGTAGAAGATGATCACCATGCCGATGACCGACAGGATGCAAAATAGCTTGAACAGACCGGCGCCGAGATTCCACGGGCCGGGATTCGGCCATTTCTCGGTTCCGAAAGCCATCATGCCGAGCACGATCGGAATGATGAAGGACAGGAACAGGAACACCAGCGTCGAATTGACGACGATGGTGTAGATGTTGGTGCCGCCGATCGAAATGAATTGGGCAAGAAAGACATAGATGATCTCGAGGACCGCAGCCGTCCAGATGGCGTTGACCGGCGTGCGCCAGGTCGGACTGACTTTGGCGAGCGAGGCCGAACCGGCCGGCATGCCGCCGTCGCGCGAGAAGGCAAACAGCATGCGTGAGGCCGACGTCACGGTAGCAAGGCCGCAGAGGAACTGCGCGATCAGGATTGCGAGATAGAGCAGCGTCTTCAGCCACGACGGCAAGATCGCGTCCATCGTCGCGAAGAACACGCCCCAGCCCTGTTTGGCGCCGGCCGCCAGATCCGGGATCGCCAATACGATCGCGCACAGCATCACCCAGCCGATCAGCGAGGACCAGAGCACGGACGAAACGATTGCCCGCGGAACGGAGTGCGCCGCCTTCAACGTTTCTTCCGAGGTATGCGCCGACGCGTCATAGCCAGTGATGGTGTAGACCGGCAGTAGCAGGCAAAGCAGGAAGAGATACCCCATGGAATCGGACTGCGGGAAAACGCCGCCGCCCGCATCACCCGAATAGTTCGTGAACGTCCACAACCGCGTGATGTCGATCGCTGGAGCAAACATCAGGCAAGCGACGATCAGCACGGCTGTCGTTGCCAGGATCAGGAAGCCGGAGGCGTCCGTCAGCATAGCCGTCAACTTGATGCCGAAATGGTTGAGCAGCGCCTGCAACACGGTGATGAAGGCGACAAACCCGACGATCTCGCCAGGTGTACCAGTCAGGCCAAAGGCTCCGCCGAAAGTGCCTACGAAGAAGAAAGCAGTACCGATGTTGATCGCGCCGAGCACCGTGATCAGGCCGAGCAGGTTGAGCCATGCGGTGAGCCAGCCAGTGAAACGGTTCCCTAGAATGGATGCCCAATGATAGAGGCCGCCTGCGGTCGGAAATGCAGAGGCGATCTGGGCCATGGCGAGCGCGAAGAATCCCGAAACCATGCACCCGACGATCCAGCCGATACCAGCCCCCGCGCCACCGATCGACGATGTCGCTTGCGCGAAGGAATTGATGCCACCCGACAGGATGCAGATGATCGAGAACGAGATCGCGAAATTCGAGAAGCGGCTCATGCTTCGCGACAGTTCCTGGGCATAGCCCATGCCGTGGAGAACATTAAGGTCCTCCTTCTTGTCGACTTCAGTGTAGTCTTGCGCTGACATTTTTGTCCCCTTCTGGTTCTTAGCTGGCCGATTGTACTGACTTTCCCACTGCGCTTGGTCGGGAGCTCCTGGCCTCCTCGGGCTCCAGATCTAGAAAAATACCCGTGAGCAGATCCGCCCATTTTCGCTGCCCGGCTTCGTCGGATATTTCGTCGTTGCGGATCTCGATCATCGCGCAGGGTAGCCCCCGCGGGCGCGCGTGGCGTTCCAGCGTGAAATAAACGCGGTCGGCCGGCGAATAGGGTTCGTTGACGCCGACCGTGACGCCGGCGAGCCGCTGCAGCGCGGCGACAAGCGGCGCTGCCAGCCGGCGATCCTCGTCATGGATGATGCCGATATGCCAGGGCCGGTTCATACCCTTGTAGACCGGGGTGAAGGAATGGATTGAAACTAGCCGCGTCTCCAGCCCGCGCGCCAGCCTTTTGTCGATGATGCTCGCGACCGCGTCATGGAAGGGTTGCCAGGACAGGGCGATGCGCCCAGCGCGCTGTCTTTCCGACAGGCCGGCATTGCCCGGAATGGCCGTGGTCTCGCTGACCGGCGGCACCAGGTCCGGCGCATCCAGTGGCCGGTTGCAGTCGATGACAAGTCGCGAAACGCGGGTCTCGACCAGCGTCGCGTCAAGCGCCTCGGCCATGCGGCGGGCGACCGGCAGCGCGCCGGGGTCCCAGGCGATGTGGCGGGAAAGCTGCTCGGCAGCAAGACCGAGCGTTCCGAATTCCGGCGGCAGGAAATTGGAGGCGTGGTCGCAGGTCAGCACGAAAGGGCTCGATCCGCCAGGGTTTGTCACCCTCACGGCCTCAGGCGATGCAAGGCTGGCGTGCCGTGCCGTCTCCATTGTTTTAGTCCCCGGGGAGCGCTGTATCGTATATTACGTATTTTGTCTCATTGCGTCCCTGTGGATGATTTCATACAGTTTATCCGGCTTTGTCAAACGCGATTTCGGGTCAAATGCGATTTCGGCAAAAGGCCAGGGTGGGGAAAAGATGATTTCGAGCATTGCCGAACTGATCTCGGACCGCATCGGTACGATGCCGGCGGGCGAGCGCCGCGCAGCGCAAACGCTGATCGCCAGCTATCCGCTGATCGGCCTGAAGACGGTCGCCGAATTCTCAGCTGCCGCCGGCGTCTCCTCGCCGACGATCCTGCGTTTCGTCGCCCGGCTCGGCTTCCAGAACTACCCGGAATTCCAGTCGGCGCTGCAGGACGAACTGGCGGCGCAACTGCAGTCGCCGGCGTCGCGGACGTTCAACCCGCCATCGCCGAACGGCGGCGCGGTGTCGCCGATGCTGGAGGCGACGCTCGACAACTTGCGCGAGACGTTCAGGCACCTGTCGGACAAGCAGCTTGCCGACATCGTTGCAAAGCTTGCCGACCGGCGCGGCAAGACATTCCTGATCGGTGGCCGCTTCACCGATCCGCTGGCGCGCTACATGGCCGCCCACCTCGCCATCATCCAGCCCAACGTCTTTCACCTCGCCGGACAGGAAAGCGTCTGGCGCGACCGGCTGATCGACATGGGCAAGCGCGACGTGCTGGTGATCTTCGACATCAGGCGCTACCAGGACAGCCTCGTCCGCTTTGCCGAGACGGCGCATCAGCGCGGCGTGCAGATCGTGCTGTTCACCGACCAATGGTTGTCGCCGATCGCCCGCTTTGCCCGCCATGTCATCGCCGGGCGCACCGCCGTGCCCTCGGCCTGGGACTCCTCCGCGGCCCTTTTCGTCGTTGCCGAAACGCTGATCGGCGCCGTCACCCGGCAGCTCGAGGCCGACGGCGCCAAACGCATCCGCGAGCTGGAAAGCCTGCGGTAGGGCGCGGTCTGACCCCGACGGCATGATTGCCTCCGTGCCGGGAAGGCGAGCGCGCTAGGCCCAAATACCAAAGCGGCCCGCGCGAGGCGGGCCGTTTTGATATTTGGTTGCGGGGACGCGCAACCGTCTTGTCCTTGCGGCCGGTAAGCAGAGCGGCCGTCGGGTGCCCGGACGGTCAAACTCGTGCGGCAGGTCGAACAGATTGCGCTTGCAGCCGCCCTAACCTACTCTTCGATGCGCCGGGGACTCGGGCTAGCCAATCCCAAAATGATGCATGACCGGTCCCATGTGAAGGGGCCGGAGTGGCGAGGTCGCGGCGAACGCTCTTTGGAGTCACGCAGACCGAAGCGGAGCTGTGGAAGCACATCGAGTTGCATGCCGCGCTCGCGCATCAGCCGGGACTTAGGGCAGAGGGATCGGCTTGTCGCTTAGCGTACGCAAATAGGCAATCAGATTAACACGCTCGGTCTCGTCGGGAACGCCGGAAATTTCCATGCGGACACCGGGCGTGGTGAGGACGGGATCATAGAGAAAGGTGTTCAGATCCTCGTAAGTCCACGCGCCCTCCCAATCCCGCAAAGTCTTGGAATAATTGAATTCTGGCACCGATGCCTTGTCACGGCCGACGACCTCCCACAAGTTCGGACCAGTCTTGCTGCCCTTGCCTGGTTCGTTGTTGTGGCACCCGTCACAATTTTTGCCGAAATAAATCCGGCCCTTCTCGACAGCGGCGGCAGCCAAGTTTGTGGCAATCGGTGCGGGCTTAGGCAGCGCGGCGCCATGCGCCATGAGATAGTCGGATATCTCGGAATATTCGTTAAATCTGGCGAGATGGAGCGGTGTCCGGGCGAAGGAGTCCGCTGTTCGGGCGTTGACATCGGCGCCCGCTTCGACCAGCGCCTTGACGCAATCCAGGCAGCCGTGCCGGACGGCCTCGTGAAGAACAGTCTGATCTCCTACAGCTGAGTTCGGAGCGGCGCCATGCGCCAACAGCAGCGTGATGAGTTCGAGCTTGTTTTTCGCTACGGCCACCTTCAGGGGCGGACCGCCTATCTTCGATCCGGCGTTGACGTCTGCGCCGCGGTCGATCAGCAATTTGGCCGCATCGAGATGCTGCCTGCTGACTGCATAGTAGAGCGGCGTTGCAAACCCATCAGGGTCGTTGACGTTTGCGCCTGCATCGAGGGCCGCCGTAATGGCAGCCATATCGCCCTTCTTGGCAGCGTCATGAATGGCTGCCGCCTGTGATGTCAGCGGGATCAAACAGAAACATATCCATAAGAGCATTCCAGCGCGCATCAGTTGCCTCCCCTTAGCGAAACTCCCGCCCATCCCATTTGAGCGTCGCTGCTTCGCCCCCATGTGCGTGCATTCGGATTTCCGGGACCTGCCCTTCGCCGACGCTTACGCCCGCCCCGAGCATTTCAGTCTTGAGCTCCAGAAGCGCGCCCCGCCGCACATAGATGTCCACCGCGCATATCTGCGCACCGCAAAAACTGCTCCGGCTCGTTGACGCGCCTGCTGAACAGTTTATGCCCTCGTGGCTTAGGATGAGATCGGCCTTGCCGTCGCCGGTAAGATCGCGCTCGATCACGGAGCTGGGGTCGATCTCTCCCACATTGCCCTCGCAAGCCGAAGCGATCTGTTCGGCGATAAGGTAATTCGCGGCGTTGGAGTAGGCTGCGGCCGGCGCTATGGCGGCAGCAAGAATGGTGGCGAGGAGAATTGGCCGGAGCATCGCGCTCTTCCCTACTGCCACCATAACTCAACTTGGATTTCACCAAAAGACAATGAGGCTCTTGTTCGGCAGGTTTAAACTGATTGCCGGGAGAGGATTTGACATTCTCTGTCCAGTTGTGTCGGCTCGCCTCCCTTGCGGGCCTTGACGAGCATCAAAAACCGACCGCGCCAGGCCGCAAACGCAAAACGGCCCGCGCGAGGCGGGCCGTTTTGTGTATTTGGTTGCGGGGACA
>NZ_FUIG01000055.1:0-707 GCF_900149755.1 Mesorhizobium delmotii
CAATTAATCGCGACACGCTTTAGGATCACGTAGATTGCCTTGTCCGCCGGCACCGCGCGCTCGATGCGGTTGAGGAAGCGGATGAACTCCTGATGGCGGTGGCGCTGCGTGTTCTGCGCGATGACCGTGCCGTCCAGCACGTTGAGGGCAGCGAAGAGCGTCGTTGTGCCGTGCCGCTTGTAGTCGTGTTGGTGTGGACGGCCCCCAGCACGGCATCGATGTGCCAGAATGAGGTCGTTGAAGATCTCAAGCAAAGGAGACCGTCCGTGGAACAGATTATTCGAATTGGCATGGATACGTCAAAGCACGTGTTCCAGCTCCACAAGAGCCGCTTGATGGACGCGGCGACATGCAACGCTTTGAGCCGCTAATGATGGCGCGTCGCCGGCTCGGACCTTGAACGGAGCGCCGTTCGTTGCGGCGCTCCGCCCGTCTACAGTACCGTGATCGCCATCTTTCTCCAGCTTGCGCGCTCGATCGGTCTGCGCGGGGAGCCCGACCAACTAGGCCCCTGCATTCACGATCTCCGGCCGGCGATCGTCGTCATTCGCAGTCCTGTTGCCGTGTTCAGCCGTACGGTTGGACGTCTTGTTCGGAAGCCGACACACTGAGGCGCAAGTATTCCGCCGTTGCGCGCGAAACGGATGGTTTTGCGCCTCTTGCCGCACAACCTTTCGCTGGCACGCCGATTGCATGGGACACGGTGA
>NZ_FUIG01000055.1:717-6932 GCF_900149755.1 Mesorhizobium delmotii
TGCCGCTGTCATTTTCCCAGCAGCGGCTTTGGTTTCTATCGCGTCTAGGGGCCGGCAGCGAGGTCCGTCACATCCAGATCGGGCTTCGGCTTCGCGGCGAGTTGGACGAGGCGGCCCTGCAGTCGGCCTTGGATCGCTTGGTGGCGCGTCATGAGGTGCTGCGCACCACCTTCGGGTTGGAGGACGGCGAGCCCTTCCAGCAGATCGGGCCGGCGGACGTCGGCCTGCCGCTTAAACGAGACGATCTGATGGCTGCAGCGGATGCGGACGCGACGCTTCCGGAGCTGATGCGCCATGAAGCGCAGGCGGGGTTCGACCTGCAAGCCGGGCCGCTAATCCGCGGACGGCTGGCACGCCTGGCGATGGACGATCATTTGCTGCTGATCACCATACACCACATGGTCTCAGACGAGTGGTCGCGGAAGATCCTGACGCGCGACCTCAGCGAGCTCTACGCCGCGGCCCGGGAAGGCCGCGCGGATCGGCTAATGCCGCTGCCGGTGCAGTATGCGGACTACGCTCTTTGGCAGCGCCGATGCTTCGCTGGCGAGGTCCTTGAGCGTCAGTCAGAATACTGGCTACGGATGCTGGAGGGCGCGCCAACGCTGCTGGAGCTGCTGACGGACCGGCCGCGCCCGGCCCAGCAGGACTACACGGGCAGCTACGTCGCCTTCGCGCTGCACGAGGCGCTAACCGCGCAGCTCAAGGCGCTAAGCCGGCGTTGCGGGACGACCCTGTTCGTGACTCTGCTTGCGGGCTGGGTCTTGATGCTGGCGCGTTTGTCGGATCAGGTCGAGCTTGTGATCGGTACGCCGAACGCCAACAGCACGTGCTCCGAGAGCGAGGGGCTGATCGGCTTGTTCGTCAACACCCTGCCGCTGCGGATCGATGTGTCGGGCGATCCGACGCTGGAGACGTTGCTGAAGCGGGTGAACGCCGCCATGCTTGGGGCGCAGGCGTACCAGGGGCTGCCGTTTGAGCATTTAGTGGAACTCGTCAATCCGCCCCGCAACCTGGCCCACAGCCCGATCTTTCCGGTTATTTTTGCTTGGCTAAGCAATGCTGCGGAGCCGTCGGAGCTGCCGGAGCTCGAACTTGAGTGCGTCGACGTCGGCGTCCGCATCGCGCAACATGATCTTGCGCTTGAGGTAGCTGAGGTCGGCGGGGCGATTCGTGGGAGGTTGATCTATGCGACGTCGCTGTTTGAGCGGAGCACGGTCGAGCGGTTTGCGAGCTATTTGCAGCAGGCGCTGAGCCAGATGGCGGCCGACCCCGGGCAGCGGGTCTGGTCGGCTCCGCTTCTGTTGGCGGAGAAACGGCACCGTCTTCCCAAGCCGACGGAAGCGGCCCATTGGCAGGATCGCTGCATTCACGAGCTTGAGGCGCAGGCGGAGCGGGAGCCGGAGGCGATCGCGGTCGAATACGAGGATCAGGGCCTGAGCTATTGCGATGCGAACATGCGGCCGACCTCGGCGACGACTGGCGATTGTCCGCCTCAATCGCCCACCAACTCGCGTCCGGGGCCCCGAACTGCGGTTGTAAATTTCATCGAGGGGACGCGCATCGTGACCGCGAGTGAGCTACAAGCCAACAGCATCACGCGTTATCACGTTACAAAATTCTATCGTGAACAGATGACCCACAGTGGTTACTACGAGCAGCTTAAGTACATTGTTGAGCCCTCATTCGAAGAGTTAGAGAGTCCCGGTAATCTGGATACGAGCGGCGAATACGACAACACTACCATGACCGGACTTCAACACAAGTACGCCCAAACCGGGTTGCTGCTAGTAACGAGCCGTTGCGCTTCATATTGCCGATTTTGCTTTCGCAAGCGCATTGTCGGCAAGAACTCTGATGAAATTGCACCTGATTTCGCCCAGATTGGGCAATATATTGGCAGCCATCCTGAGATGACGAACGTGCTGCTATCGGGGGGCGACCCGTTCGTGCTCAGCACCGCCAAGCTCGACAAAATTCTCGATCATCTGCTACCGATCCCACATTTGGAGTCAATTCGGATCGGCACAAAGATAGTCGCCTACGAGCCCAAGCGGTTCGAGGATCCAGCCCTCCCGGCTTTGTTCCAACGGATCCGTGATGCGGGTAAGACCGCGGTGATCGTCACGCATTTCGATCACATCGGTGAAATCTCAGTCGATGCGGAGCGCAACATTCGCTCTCTGCGCGCACAGGACGTGCAGTTTCTCAATCAGTCCGTGCTCCTTGCGAAAGTGAACGATGATCCCGAGATCTTGGCTGCGACCTTCGCTAAGTGTCACCAAGTGGGCATCCGCCCTTATTATCTCTTTCAGGGTAGGCCCGTGAAAGGCGCATCGCATTTTCAGGTTTCGCTGCGCCGCGGAATAGAGATTGCGCGCGGCATCAACCAACGTCTCAGCGGCATCCAAAAAACATTCAAATACATCATGTCTCATTACACGGGAAAGATCGAGATTCTTGACCTTGGAGCCGATGACCGCGTGTATATGCGATATCATCAAAACAAGATTCCGGAAAAGATCGGAAAGATCTTTTCCCGGAAGCACATCGAGGGCGCCTGCTGGTTGGATGATTTGCCCGAAGAATGAGATCGAAAGGCGCGCAATGCTGACCACCCAAACAGAGCAAGTGGCGCACAAAGCCTCGCCTTCTCCAGGTGGCACACTGAGGGCGTGGTGACCGCTTTCCGCTCGCGGATGGAGCCGGGGTGGAAATGCTGCGTGCCGGCGGAATGCTATTGATGTGAGGGTGGCTGGTACCGGCGAGCAGCGGCTTGGCGTCATTTGCATGATTCCATCGAGTACCGCGATGCTGGGCCGCGCGCACAGGAAATGCGGCGCAAGACTGGAAAGCCAAGTAGGAAAGCGGAAAGCCAATGACCGACACACAAAGCTTTAACAGATAATGAAAAATATTCAGAAATTCTTTTCTTTAACTTACTCTAACCTTGGCGAAAGTCTACAATCTACTCGAAAAAGCATTGGAGAAACACATGAGCGACGAATCACACAATGAATTTCCGTTATCAGATCTCGAATTACATTTCAGCGACGACTACTTGTATTTTGGCGATTTGGTTAATCCGCCCGAGAGAAGTGACCGGGAAGCAGGAGCAATTTGGGAACTTCTTTCACTAAAACAGGGCAGCTCAGTTCTTGAACTGGGCTGCGGTTATGGGCGGATTGCTAACCGATTGGCGGAAAAAGGAGCGCGGGTAACCGGACTGGATATCTCCCCGACCTTGCTAAAAAAAGCCGAATCGGATGCGGCTGAACGCCGGGTAGATGTTGACTATGTTCTTGGGGATATGCGTTCACTTCCTTGGCGAGATCGGTTTGACGCCGCTTTTCTGTGGTACTCAACGTTTGGGTATTTCAATGAAGCGGATAATGAGAGAGTTCTTCATGAAGCCGCTTCTTCACTTAAAAAGGGTGGGCGTCTGCTAATCGATCAACACAATCGTTTCGTTCCGCCGCACGACAGGTCGCCTACCTGCGAGATTGTGCAGCGTAACGACGATCTAAGAATCGATATATTAAACTATGATGGGTTAATCGACCGCGGGAACTGCGAAAGGATCGTCGTCCGCAATGGATGTGTTAGACGAACGCGTCGTTCTACCAGATACTATGGGTTTTCTGAATATGGTCGCATGTTGCGAAGCGCGGGGTTCGAGACGGTCGAAGCCTATGGGCAGGAAGGCGGAGAGTTCACATCCTGTGGCCCACGCCTGGTGGTCGTCGCGTACAAGTAAGTGGCGTTCGGGTGGGATGAGCGCGCGGCTGTCGTCCTGGCCAACCTCGGGCCGTGCCTGGTGGGCAAGGAAGACTGTTCAGGCGCTCACCACCTGACACAGAGTTCGAAAGGATTGTGCACCGGGCCAAGTTGACACTGCTCAATATGGCGCGGGACCTTGCCTCTGGGCACTCAGAAAGTCGTCTTGGCATCGTAACGGAAAGTGGCGTCCGGTCAGGCTGCTTCGGTGAGCTGAGTGATGTTCCACGGGAGCAGTTCTTTGATCCCGTTGATCGGATGTTCGGCGATTGAGGACGTCACGGAGGTGGACTAAGTGATCGCGCGGCGCGCTCGCCATCTTTGTCCGAACCAGTAAACAGCCAATTCTTGCGGTTATGCACATCTATGCATAATGCAGAGCGTTTTTAGCTTGGCGTCGCGACAGAAAGGCGGGTGGCAAGAGCGCGTTGCGGTGGATCGCTACGGTGAGCTAAAAACGCTCTGCATTTGCCTCGTTGGTACAGCGCTTCTTCGTCGAGCATCTGGCCAACATCACGCCGTCAGCCCGCAGACCGTCGCGGCTTACCGCGATACGTTCCGACTGCTGCTGGCCTTTGCTGAGACGGAATCGGCAAGCCTCCGAGCAAAGTCGCGCTCACCGATCGGAATGCGCGACTGTTGCTCGATCGCCTCGACCATCTGGAGAAGGTTCGCGGCAACAGCGTCCGGAGGCGGAACGCGCAGCTTGCCGCTCTGCTAACATTCCTCAAATACGCAGGACACATGATCTCGATGCCCTCCGCACCATAGAACAGGCGCTCGCCATTCCGATGAAGAGAGCCGATCGCCCTTTGATCGGCTTCCTGACGCGACCGGAGATCCAGGCCATCCTGGATTCTCCCGACGATGCGACATGGGCGGGGCGGCGGGATCGGGTGCTGTTCAGTCTCATGTACAACACCGGCGCACGCGTCTCCGAGATCATCGGAATTCGTTGCCGCGATATTGTTCTTGAAGGCCAACCCGCCGTGCACCTGCATGGCAAAGGGCGTAAGGAGCGGTGCGTTCCCTTGTGGCGCCCGACACCGGCCCTTATTCGACGATGGCAGCGATCTTTAGAGACAGACGCGCAGGACGGATTCCTGCTACCAAATCGCGGGCGCGAAGATGACCCGCTCCAACGTCACGCAACGGTTGGATCTCGCCGTCGCCGCAGCGGGGCGACATCTTCCCTCTCTCGCTGGCCGCTCGATCTCACCCCATGTGATCCGGAACACGACAGCAAGGCATCTGCTTTAGTCCGGTGTCGACATCACCGTCATCGCACTTTGGTTGGGGCATGAAGATACCGCGACCACGCACACGTATGTGGAGGCCGATCTTTCCATGAAGGAGCAGGCACTTGGGAAGTTGCAGCCCCAGGAAGCTAAGCTTGGACGCTACCGCCCACCGGACTACTTGATGCGCTCCCTGGAAGCCCTCTAATTATGTAAAGTTCACCGTGGCGGAAACGGCGAGAAGCCCGCGACCGCCTCGGCCAACTACGCATAATCGGGCGCTTCACATAATTGCGGCCGAGCGCCACCTGGCCGGATCGCTCGTTAGGTGGCATTGTTGTCGATCACGATTAGTGCCGTTCTCGAGGAAACGGCCGAGAAACGCCCAGTTGGCAATCGCAACGGATCGCGTCCGCCGTTTTGCTCGAGCGGGGCAGCTCCACAAGCATATTGTCTCACCACCTCCCGAGAGCCTCGATCTTCGGTTCGATCTGGCGCTGGCGGATGGTCTTGTGCCCATCCGGCGGCGCTCCGCGGATAGGATTCTCGATGTCGTAGAAATCCCCGATCCGGGCAAGCACTTCCTCGGCGATCGGATGCGTTCCGGGGCTCGTGGTCAAATCGAAGAACTTGCGACGGACACGTCGCCCAGGCCGCCTCCTGGATGGCCGCTGGTTTACTGGGCTGGGCTGTCTTATAGAGGCTGCGGAAATCCTGCTCGCCATCTGCGTGCAGAACGTCGGAGAAGCTCTCGAGGTGGACATAGGCCTCCAATCCGGTCCCCATAGCGTTACGCGACCATCCGCAGCGGGCTCTTCTCGCCCTAGCCCACGCCGGTCGCAGCGCTCGACTCCATCTCCATCAGGCGCTCGGTGGTAAGCCATCATCTCGCGAAGAAGATCGGCATTCCGCTCTACTCCACAAGCGCGCGCAGGTTCATCACGTCATCGGTCGTCCAGTGGTCTCTCCGGATTCGGGGTGACTTCGACAACCAGACCTTACTGGAAAGCCGATGACCACGCGCTATCGAGCTGAACCACGTCCCAAGGCGTCACCTGTCTCAGCCGTACGGTTGGACGTCTTGTTCGGAAGCCGACACACTGAGGCGCAAGTATTCCGCCGTTGCGCGCGAAACAGATGGTTTTGCGCCTCTTGCCGCACAACCTTTCGCTGGCACGCCGATTGCATGGGACACGGTGA
>NZ_FUIG01000055.1:6942-8767 GCF_900149755.1 Mesorhizobium delmotii
GCCGCTGTCATTTTCCCAGCAGCGGCTTTGGTTTCTATCGCGTCTAGGGGCCGGCAGCGAGGTACCTCGATTTCCGCCTGTTGAAGGAAGCAGACCCGCTCGCCGCTTGAGCGGTCGTGCCACGGCAGGGCGCGGGGTCCAGACGAGCTGTTCCTCTCGATCAATCAAATCCGAGCGTATGAATGTGATAGCGAGCAAACACCCGGGGAGTATGTCATGCGGGTAGCAGTCGTGTTGAACCATGATCGTACGGGCGTGATCAACCGGTTAGGCCAGTTGTGTCCGGAGGAATACGGCGGCGAGACGGCTGAAAGCGTGGTGGCGGCACTGCAGGAGGGTGGCCACGAGGCGCTGCTGTGCGAAGGCGACAAAGGACTGTTCGGTACGCTCGAGCGGTTCATGCAGCCCGATTCGCAACCCCGCCCCTCGGGGATGGTCTTCAACATGGCGTCCGGAATTCAGGGCGAGTGCTGTTCCACCCACGTTCCGGCCATGCTCGAAATGGCCGGCGTGCCGTACACCGGATCAGGCCCGCTCGGGTGTGGATTGGCGTCCGACAAGGTCATCACCAAAAGGCTCATTCGCGATGGCGGCGTGCTGACGCCGAACTTTCGCGTGATGCGTTGCGGCACCGAGAGTACCGGCGACTTGCGATTCCCAGTAGTAGTGAAGCCGCGTTCTGAATCCATGAGTTTCGGATTGCAGCTCGTACATGAGCCCGCGCAGTTGAGGCAAGCCGTAGAAGTAATCGTCACGCAGTATGCGCAGGATGCGCTCGTGGAAGAATACATCGAGGGACGAGAATTCTGGGTCGCGCTGCTGGGCAACGGAGAGCTCCAGGTGTTGCCTCCAGTGGAGCAGGACTTCGGCGAGCGCGAAACGCGTTTTCTCACTTGGGAAGACAAGATGCACATGGGAGTCGCGGCGCCGCAGGGGATTTGCCCGGCGCAAATTGGGAGCAACCTTGCGACGATGCTGCGGGATATTTCGGTTGCGACCTTCCGTGCCTGCCACTGCCGGGATTACGCCCGCATCGACTTCCGGGTCGACCGCTCGGGCAAGCCCTTTGTGCTGGAGATCAACTCCATGCCGGGGCTCGGCATGACCGGTGCTTATGTCTTGGCTGCGACGACCGCCGGATACAGCTTCTCTAGCTTGGTCAATCGCATCCTCCAGATCGCTCACACGCGGTACTTCGGAATCGGCATCCCCTAGGCCGAACACGCGTCGAATCGCGACCGGATTTTTCCGCCCTAGCGGACCGCTAGGCTGTCACTCTGCCGCTTACATTGATTCGCGACCTGAACATGCGGAAGTGAGCAACCGGCTACATGCGCAATATTTCTGACCGACGACATGGGGCAACAACACACTTCTGGTCTTGTTCAGGGTTGTTGTGAGTGGTTTTGGGCTTTCGCAGGCGGTCCGTGCGGGGTGAGGATGCCCAGCGGCATCGGGCCGTAGCAGACGCTCCAATTGCCGTCGGCGTCCTCGCTGAGACCGACCGGGTCACCCAGCATGTTGGTAACCGGTATGATCATGACGGTGCCATCTGATCCCCCGCTTGAGATGCGAGATTTCCGGCGTATGGTGCGACCATCCGGGACAGGGGCACCGGGAGCACGCCAAGTGCGGGCAGGCCGATGTATTCGATGAGCTGCGAGCTCGCGTTAGTCCGCCGCGAGCGGCACGCCGGCTGGGTAAGGCGCATGACCCGGGCGGTGCAGCGCCGGCATTGCCGTCGGAAGCGCATGACGAGCTTTCGAAAGCATTGGCTCGGATCGGCGAACTGGAGCGTCTCGTCGGACAGCAGGCGGCCGACCTC
>NZ_FUIG01000055.1:8777-12014 GCF_900149755.1 Mesorhizobium delmotii
CTGGCGATCTATCTCAGGGCTGACCTGGCGTTCGAGGCGCTCGACCAAGCGATTGCGGCGCGCAGGCCGGCACCGGGATCCATCATCCATCACAGCGATCGCGGCGTGCAATATGCCTGTGCCGAGTACGCCGCACGACTTGCGGCACACGACATCCTGCCGAGCATGAGCCGGGTGGGCAATCCCTACGACAATGCCAAGGCCGAGCGCTTCATGCGAACGCTGAAGGAGGAGGAAGCCGACGGCCGAGCCTATCGCGACATCGACGATGCAAGGAACAGGATCGGCGAATTCATCGACGCCGTGTACAACAAGCAGCGCCTACATTCCGCGATCGATTATCAATCGCCGGATGAATATGAAGCCGGCCTAATGCGATTGCGGCGGGAAGCCCCTGCGGCAATCTCAGAAACGGAGAACTGTTACTGATCTCTGTCTCACCCGAGGGGTGCACTTCACAATGCCATCGTCGCAACCGGTATCATCGCCGCCGTCGGCGACATCCGCCGCTTCAGCGAGCCGCAGAAACTGGTGAGCTACTTCGGCCTCAATCCGCGCGTCCGCCGATCCGGGCTCGGGCTGGCGCAATATGGCCGGATCAGCAAGCACGGGCGTTCCCATGCCCGCGCCATGCTGGTCGAGGCTGCCTGGGCGGCGGCGAAGGCGCGGACCGCTCAGAGCTTTCTTCCTGCGCATTCGCAACAAGCGCGGCCATCAGGTTGCGGCGGTCGCGGTCGCCCGCAAGCTCGCCATGCTGATCTGGCACATGCTGACGAAGCAGGAGGACTAGCTGTGGGTGAGGCCTGCGTTGGTGGCGGCGAAGCAGCGACAACTCGCCCTCAAGGCCGGCGCGGCCAACGAACGCGGTGTTGGTCATCGCGGTTCAGCCTACGCCTATAATGTCAAGGAATTGCGCAACCGGGAGAAGGCTGCGGCCGAGCATGCTGAGCACGCCTATGAGCTGATGGTCTGGCAATGGCGACCAAGGGGCCGAAGCGGCGCACGGACGCCACAAAGGAGGAACGGCTATTAAGGCTGCGCGGCGGCACTTTCATCCTCAGGCACCGCTCTTTGCCCCGTGGTCGTCCGTGCCGGAAGAATTTAGCACATGAGCTGACAAAGCGCTTGTCGATGTCATCCGTCGACTTCATGTGCTTGTGATGGCCGAGCGGCAGCCGGAAGTAGGTCAGCGTCTCCTCGATGTTGTCCCGAGCGCACAGCTTGGCGTATTTGCCCTGCCTTTAGCGAGCCACTGGGCGAGGTCGCGGCGCGCCTCGGTAAGCTCACGCCGGTCGTAGAACCATAAGCTCCATCAGGCAGTCGTCTTCCACCTTGCGCGGCACATAATCGAGGGTCATTGCGCAGAAAGTGCATGTATAGCAGCGCTGCCAGGCCGCCTGTGGCAGGCTCTCCCGGATCGCTTCAGACCGGCATGATCGTCGGAGACGACGAACTCGACGTCTGAGAGGCCTCGCTCCTTCAGCCCTGCAGGAAGTCGCGCCAGCTCGAGCGGCAGAGCAGCCGGCGCGCCGCTGGTGACATCGATTGGGATCAATTCCAGTGGCGAAGCCGCCAAAGCCGACGCACGGCCGCCGCGCCAGCAGCGACACCAACGCCCCAGGCTCATAGTTCTCGGCAACCAGCGCTGCTTCTCTTCCAGCGTATAAGAATTACGCCGGCGCACCAGCGCCGTCTCGCCCCGAAGATCTCCCATTTGCATTCCGTCCAACGCGATTCGTGTCCGTTAGCCCTGCTCAAGGACACTATGTTCAGCGTTCAGCCCCGACCACTATCCGCCAGAGAAGGGTGCGCGCCAGTTCATCCGGGGGGCCGCGTCATTGCGCCAAACTGGGCGGCAGCCGGATCAATCCAACGCCATCCTCGATCTCAATTTTGGGGCCAAATGGCTGGGAGAGCTCCTGTAGCCGCCCGAGAATGGCTACTGCTTGCGGCACGGCAGCGAGACGCGGCACGCCCCGGTTGGCAAACCTCTTCAGGTGACCGAGCTCGATTGGATAGAGCCGCAATTCAGCAAGCTGGTTATCCACATATCGACTCACGGAAACAACGCTCTCATAATAGATCTGGTCAGGCAGCGCATCCACGAATCCTTCTGGCGACGGATACCCTTTGTATACCTCGTCGATCGTCACCTCAGCATCCGTGTCAATTTTTGGATCCTTACCGTAGACGGCGTACATGTCTGCGCCCAACGGCGTCCGGAGGTCCTCACAGAAGAAATTCCCCAGGCTATAAAAGATGGGCCGCCCTTTGTAGATCTCGATGCCTCGCAACTGATGAGGCCCGTGCCCAACGTATGCGTCCGCTCCAGCATCGATAAGCCTGCGGGCGAACGATTGTTCGTAATCAGGCCGCTCTGAGCTCCAATTTCCGGGCGTGTGGCCGTGGTTCGTGGCGATGCAGAAGTCGGAGAACTGCTTGCCGCGACGAACGTTACGCAGAATGTCAGCGACATCGCGCGGGTCTGCTTCGAAGCTATAACCTGCTTTGTCCCCCGTTTTAAATGTCACGCCGCCAAGTACAACCCGGCTTGGATCCTGTCCGGCGGGATTGTAGTTTGGCAACGCTGCGCGGACCTGCCTCAGGCTTTCGAGCATTTCCGGCAGGACCACAATGCTTTTGTCCAAACGAAGAGCGTTGAGTCCTGGTCTGCCTGGCGCCTCGCCAGCGGGGTCGCACGCACGGGACATCGGCGTGAAGGATGCAGCAAGTGATATGAGCGCCACCCGACCGCGAGCGGTCTCCAAGAAGCGAGCGGCGCCGGCTTGCGCGAGGTTCTCGCCCGCACCTGCATGGATGATCCCGTTCTCATCGAGCGCCCGGGTCGTCTCGCGCATGCCTTCAACGCCCCAGTCGAGGGTATGGTTGTTCGCTCGACTAACCATATTGAAGCCCATCGCTTTTAAATCAGATCCCAGCTCCGGGGCGCTAATGCAATATGCACCACCGTACTCAGCCTGCGGGCATCCTTTAGACCGAACATCCAAGATGTTGGTTTCCATGTTGCCGAATGTGACATCGGCATCATGCAGGATCTTGACGAGGTCGTCGAACCCAGGATGTCGGCCCTTGGTCACTGGTCGCGCCAAGAGTAGGTCGCCAACTGCTGCCATTGTGAAGCCGTCTTCAACGTTTGTGGCAATTGAACCGACCGTATCAAAGCCACCATCCTGCTGAATTGGATGGCGACTATTCTCCTGCGAATCTCTTTCCATA
>NZ_FUIG01000068.1:0-447 GCF_900149755.1 Mesorhizobium delmotii
AGCGGGCATGACCGCATCACCAACTTTGCCAAGGATGACGTTTTTGCCACGTCTAAGGCGCTGTTCGATTCCAATGGTGACGGCATCATCACCTTTGGCACCAACAAGGTGCTCGATCTGGATGGTCCCGATGCTGGCATCGACACGGTGTCCTTCGATGGGCTCGATGCCAAGAAGGGCCTGCGATTTCTCGGCGAGGGCTGCGAGGACGTCTTCGTCTACGCCGACGCGACCGTGCGGCCCAAGGGCGCGCTGGAAGGTAAGCTCGGCGATGATGCGCTCGCCGGCGACAACCCCGATGCCAAGGCCAACACCTTCTTCTTCGACACCGCCCTCGACCTCAATCTGGGCCACGACAAAATCACCAATTTTGGCGGCAAGGACATTTTGGTGACGACGACGAAACTGTTCGACTCGAACAATGATGGCAAGATTGGTTTCGGTTCC
>NZ_FUIG01000033.1:0-3820 GCF_900149755.1 Mesorhizobium delmotii
ACCCAGTCAATCGCGGTGACGGTGACGGACGTCAATGACACTGCTGCTCTGCCCGCTCCAATCGGCCTCGACTTGCTGGCGAACGATGACAGTGGCGATGCGAATGACAATATCACGAACGTATCCCAAAACCTCACGATCAGCGGAGTTCACGAGCCCGGCGCATCCATCACACTGTTCGACGATACTAACAACAACGGAACGATGGACCAATCTGAGACGTCCGTAACAGGCTCGTTCGTAAATGCGGACTTCTCGATCGATATCAGCTTGTCTGAGGGCGTTCATCACCTCCGGGCTATACAGAGCGATGGGCAGGGTCAAACCAGCGATAGCTCCAACGCATTGGAAATCACGGTCGACACGACCGTGCCCACTCTCAGCTATCTGATCCTCAAGGATGTCGGCGGAAATACCGGCGGCGGTGTCACCGTCAACGATAACACTCTTCGTGTTGCGGGTGTCACGGAAGCTGGTGCCCAGGTCGAGGCGTTCGCCGTTCCGACTGTAGGCGCTCCCATCGCTCTTGGAAGCGGCGTAGCCAACGCAGTGGGCGATTTCAGGTTTCCTACTCCAATCCTGCCCGACGGAACCTATTCGTTCCAGGTAACGTCGACTGATGTCGCCGGCAATTCGGTGACTCAAACGGGACCGTTCGGCGTCACAATCGTGGCGCCGATCTACTCGATCTCCGGGACGCCTTCGATTGCGGAGGGCGGAGACCTTAGCTTCACGATTTCGCGGACAGCTTCCACGACCAACGAAATTGTGAACTACACTCTCGGTGGAACGGCGACACCAGGGGGAGATTTTGGAGCCCTTTCGGGCAGCATTAGCTTTGCTGTCGGCGAAAGCACGAAGACACTGACGATCCCAACCGCGACCGACTCGCTGGTTGAGGGGCCCGAGTCCGTCATCGTCTCGCTCGCATCGACCAGTAACGGCGGCAATGTCAGTCCAGCCGGATCGACGGCAACGGGTACTATCATCGACGTAGCCCCGGCCGGAGTGACGATTATTGGAACCGCAGGCGATGACACCATTACCCCATCTCAGACCGTGCCCGGACAGCCACTCCCCACGTCCTTCGGCGATGTCATTCACGGTCTTGGCGGAAACGACCTCATCAACGGGGGAACCGGATCCGATACGATCTTTGGCGAAGACGGCAATGATATTTTGCTCGGGAATGCCGGAGACGACAATATTCTGGGCGGAAATGGCGACGATAACCTGGCGGGTCAGTATGGCGTCGATGCTTTAAGTGGCGGACCCGGCCAAGATAACTTCTTTTTTGGGGTTTACGAAGTCAGTGGCGATACGATCACCGACTATCAGAACGGTGAAAAAATATGCCTGTTCGGTGGCCCTTCGACGCTCTCCAATTACCAACTTACCTTTGACGGCACGAATTCTCACCTAGGTGTAGATACCAATGGCGACGGTACGTCGGATTTCTCGATCAACCTTTCTGGTCAGGTGGTCGGTCATCTCTACCTCAGTCAGGAAATCCTCTTCGGCGATCCCTATCAGGTGTTGCAAATCAACTACCCCAAGCTCGATCTCAACGGGCCGGATTCAGGCGTCGCAGCAACGGCAACCTTCGTCGAGAATACTGCGCCTGTTCCTATGGCGCCGAACGCGACGATTCTGGATACGACAGCTGAAAATTTCGCCGGCGGCTCACTTCGAATTGCCAACACGTTCTCTGCCGGAACTGACCAGCTCTCAATTGGCAATCTCGGGACAGGAATTGGCCAGATCGGCCTTAGCGGCTCTTCAGTACTCTACCAAGGCGTAACGATTGGCTCATTTAGCGGCGGCACAGGTGGAGCCGATCTCGTTATCAGCTTTGCTAACCCGAGCGCAAATCTTGAAGCGGTTCAGGCCCTAGTAAAAGATATTTACTTTTCGAATCCATTAGAAAACTTCTCGACTATTAGCCGGACGTTTACATACGTCTTAAGTGACGCCTTCGGAGACCAGAGCTCCGTCCCTGTTACCGTCAATATGATTGGTGTGAACGATCCCCCGATTCTAACATTGGCGGCGAGCCTGACATACACTGAAAACCAGGCGCCCGTATTCGTGTCGCCCGCGGCGACCGTCAACGATCCTGATGCGGTCTGGTTTGACGGAGGGTCACTCGATGTCGCCTTTTCGTCCGGTGGCATCGTGGGTGACCAACTCATTCTCGCCAATGTCGGAACCGGTGCAGGTCAGATCGGTATCTCCGGCAACACCGTCACCTATCAGGGCAGCATTTTGGGAACGGTGAGCGGCGGACAAGACGGCAGCGCACTTCATATCAGCTTTGCGACAACGACGGTGCCGACATTTGCGGCGGTTCAAGCCCTTTTGCGCGATGTCCAGTTCTACAGCATGTCCGACAATCCCACGGCGGACCCGCGCATTCTAACCTTCACGTTGAAGGATGGCCACTTCACGAATAATGGTGGGAACGATACTGGCTCCGCGGAGGTCACCGTCAATATTGCTGCCGTCAATGACGCGCCGGATCTAACGCCGAACGCGCCGACTCCGGTTACCTATACCGGAGGGGCGGTTGGCCTGCTTCCGACAGCGCACATCACCGATCCGGACAATCCGGCCAACTTCGCTGGCGGGCAGATTACCATCGCGCTGTCAGGGGGGGATCCGGGCGACCGCTTCAGCATCATGAACAATCTACCCACTGGCAACGTTCAAGTTGGCTACATCAATGGTGTCCTGCATTTCACCGTTGACGGCGTAGATGCCGGTACAGTCGCTGGGCTTGGCACCACCAATATGTCGTTTTCGCTCAACGCAAATGCGACGTCAGCCGAGGTTGACGCACTGCTAAAGTCGCTTGTTCTGGATAACTTCTATCAATCCATTACAGATGCGCCTCGTACGGCCACCATCACGTTTAGCGATGGAGGGAACACTGGCTCTGGCGGAGCGCTGGCCGACAGTGTTTCGATTGAAATCTTGCCTATTGCTACAAATCACCCCCCTACGATCACCTCGAACGGTGGCGGCGCGACGGCGACGATCAGCCTGGCCGAGAATATGACGGCGGTGACGACGGTTGCGGCTTCCGATCCCGATGCCGGGACGACGCTGGCCTATGCCATCGCCGGCGGCGCCGATGCCGCGCTGTTCAGCATCAATGCGACGACCGGCGCGCTGAGCTTCGTCAATGCGCCGAACTTCGAGGCGCCCGGCGATGCCGGCGGCAACAATGTCTATGACGTCATCGTCTCCGCCTCCGACGGAACGCTCACCGATACCCAGTCCATCGCGGTGACGGTGACCAACCAGAACGAGCAGATTGTGGCGGCCGACGACAACTATACGGTCGCAGAAGATACTTCGCTTCTCGTTGACGCACCCGGCATCCTCGCCAACGATGTAGATCCGGACGGATCGCCCATATTTGCTTTGGATATTTGGTCGTCGCCCGCCCACGGGCATCTGACCGTATATAACGACGGCCACCTCACCTATACACCTGACGCGAATTTCAGCGGGATTGACAGTTTTCAATACCGAGCGGCGACTATTGGCTATGCGTCTTCATTGGACGTAAGCTTGCCTGTCACAGTCACTTTGAACGTCACGCCAGTCAATGACCCGCCGGTCGTCACCTCCAACGGCGGCGGGGCGACGGCGACGATCAGCCTGGCCGAGAATACGACGGCGGTGACGACGGTCACGGCTTCCGATCCCGATGCCGGGACGACGCTGGCCTATGCCATCGCCGGCGGCGCCGATGCCGCGCTGTTCAGCATCAATGCGACGACCGGCGCGCTGAGCTTCGTCAATGCGCCGAACT
>NZ_FUIG01000033.1:3830-18805 GCF_900149755.1 Mesorhizobium delmotii
TCGACACATCGACCGGCGTGGTTACCTTCAAGAACGCGCCCGACTTCGAGAGCCCGCTCGATGCCGGCGCCAACAACGTCTACGACATCGTCGTCATTGCTTCCGACAGCACTCTCTCTTCCGACAGGGCTGTCGCCATCACGGTGACGGACGTCGTCGAGGTCAGCATTATCAACGGCACACCGGGCGCCGATACGTTGAACGGCACGGCCAACGCTGACACGATCAACGGGCTGGGAAGCGACGATATCCTCAACGGCCTTGGCGGTGCCGATATCCTCAACGGAGGCGCAGGCAACGACACGATGAACGGCGGTGCTGGTGCCGACACGATGCGCGGCGGAGCCGGAGGCGACATCTATGTCGTCGACGACGCTGGCGACATAGCGGACGAAAGCGCGGCCGGATCCGGCGGCGCCGACACGGTCCAGTCGACGATCAGCTTCAGCCTGGCCGATCCTGTGCACGTTCTAGGCGCGGTCGAGCGCCTCACCCTGACGGGAACAGGCGATATCAACGCCACGGGCAACGCGCTGGCGAATATCCTGACGGGCAACGATGGGGCAAATATCATCGATGGCGGAGCCGGCGCGGACACTATGCGCGGCGGCGCGGGCGACGACACCTATATCGTCGACATGACGAGCGATACCGTCGACGAAAGCGTGGCGGGATCCGGCGGAACCGATACGGTACGTTCATCGGTGACGTTCAGCCTGGCCAACGCCAGCCGCGTGCTCGGCGCGGTCGAAAACCTGACCTTGACCGGAACGGCCAGCATCAACGCCACGGGCAACACGCTTGCCAATATTCTCGTTGGCAATAGCGGGGCCAATGTTCTGGATGGTGGATCAGGCGCCGACATCATGCGAGGCGACGGCGGCGACGACACCTATATCGTCGACGATGCCAACGACACGGTGGACGAGTCAGACGCCGGATCGGACGGCGCGGACACTGTCCGGTCGTCGGTCACGTTCAGCCTCGCTGCCGCGCTGGGCGAGGTCGAGAACCTGACGCTGACCGGCTCGGCAAGCATCGACGCGACGGGCAACGGCCTCTCGAACGTCCTGGTTGGCAATAATGCGGCCAACGTGCTCGACGGCGGAGCCGGCGACGACACAATGCAAGGCGGCGGCGGCAACGACACCTATGTCGTCGACAGCGCCGGCGACGTCGTCGACGAGTCAGGCTCGAAAGGCATCGACACTGTCCTTTCGTCGGTCAGTTTCGACCTGTCGAATTCCGCTCAGGCGATCGGAACGACCGAAAACCTCACGCTGACCGGATCCGGCAACACCAGCGCGACCGGAAACTCGGCCAGCAATGTACTGACAGGCAATACGGGCGACAACTTGCTCGACGGCGGGCGCGGAAACGATACCCTGGACGGCGGCGCAGGCAACGACACCATGCGCGGCGGGGCCGGAAACGACACCTACATCGTCGACAGCGCCAGCGACACCGTCGACGAAAGCGTTGCGAACTCGACGGGAACGGATACGGTCCGGGCCTCAGTTTCGTTCAGCCTGCTGAACTCAGCGCGTGTCCTCGGCGTCTTCGAGAACCTGTCACTGACGGGCAGTTCTGACATCGACGGTACGGGCAACACGGCCAACAACGTGCTGACGGGGAACGGCGGAGCCAATGTGCTGGACGGCGGAGCCGGCAACGACACGCTCACGGGCGGCCTCGGAGCCGACACCTTTCGCTTCAGCACGGCCCTCAACGCCTCGACCAACAAGGATGTCATCGCGGACTTCAACGTTGCCGACGACACCATCGCACTGGACGACGCCGTCTTCACGGCGCTCGGCGGACCGGGAACTTTGGCGGCCGGGTCATTTCATATCGGAACGGCAGCGGCCGACGCCAACGACCGCATCATCTACAACGCCGCGACCGGAACGCTCACCTACGACACCAACGGTAGCGCGGCAGGCGAGGCGGTCCAGTTCGCAAATATCGGTTCCGGGCTCGCGCTGACCAACGCCGATTTCACGGTGGTCTAGGGGCGCAGGGGAAATGGGCACGGGCAGGTCACGATGACGCCGGGGAACGAACTGAGAGCTGCGTTCTCGCACTGCGGGGGAGCGCTGCTTTGCGTCGGTGCTTTCTCGGCTGTGGTCAACATTCTCGGTCTGACCGGGTCGCTCTACATGCTGCAGATCTACGACCGCGTGTTGCCGTCGCAAAGTATCCCGACCCTGATCGGCATCACCATCGTCATGGTCTGGCTCTACACAGCCTACGGCCTGCTCGACTTCGTCCGCCTTCGCTTGCTGGTACGGATAGGCAACACGCTCGACCGCAGGCTTCGCAGGCAGGCCTTTGAGGCATCGCTGATGCTGCCCCTAAGGACGGGACACGATGGAGTGCGAGTCCAGCCCGTCCGCGATCTCGACCAGATACGCTCGTTCGTATCGGGGACCGGTCCCACGGCTGTCTTCGACATGCCGTGGATTCCCGTCTACATCGCGATCATCTTCATGCTGCATCCCTGGCTCGGCGTCCTCGCCACGGCCGGGGCGATTGTGATCGTGCTGCTCACGCTCGTCGCTGAAGCATTGGGCAAGGGGCCGGGCCGCAGGGCGACTGAATCGGTCATCGCGCGCTCGGCCTTCGCCGACGCAGGCCGCCGCAATGCCGAGATCATCCGGGCGATGGGCCTTTCGGGACGGTTCGCGGCGTTCTGGAGCGAACAGAGCTCCCGCTTCCTCGCGGATCAGCGGCGGCTTTCCGACATTGTCGGCTTCACCGGCGCTATGTCGCGGACTCTCAGGATGATCCTGCAATCGCTCATTCTGGGTCTCGGAGCCTATCTTGCGATCGCAGGAGAAGCGACGGCGGGCGTGATCATTGCCTCTTCGATCATGCTTGCCCGTTCGCTGGCGCCCGTCGATGTTGCCATCGCGAACTGGCGCGGCTTCATCTCCGCCCGTCAAAGCTACGGCCAGCTGTCAAGGACGCTCAAGGCATTCGCCGACCACGGTCAGCCAATGGCGCTGCCGCGTCCGCACAATGTGCTTTCGGTGGACAGCCTGGCTGTAGCCGCGCCCGGCCAGCAGAAGCCTGTCATCCAGAACGTGACGTTTGTTCTCCGCGCGGGCGCGGCCCTAGGCGTGATCGGGCCGAGCGCGTCGGGAAAATCCACCCTGGTCCGTGCTCTGGTCGGAGCGTGGCCTTCGCTGCGCGGAACCGTGCGTCTCGACCATGCGGCCCTTGATCAATGGGATCGCGAGGCACTCGGGCGTGACGTCGGCTACCTCCCCCAGGACATCGAACTCTTCGACGGGACGGTGGCAGAAAACATCAGCCGCTTCGACGCGAACGCCTCGCCCAAGGACATCCTGGCGGCGGCGCAGGCTGCCGGTGTGGACAAGATGATCCTCTTGCTGCCGGATGGGTTTCAGACCCGGGTTGGCGAGCGCGGCACCGCTCTCTCAGCGGGGCAGCGGCAGCTTGTCGGATTGGCGCGGGCGCTATACGGCGAGCCTTTCCTTGTCGTGCTCGATGAACCCAATTCGAACCTCGATTCCGACGGCGACGACTCGCTGGCGACCGCGATCCATGGAGTGCGCCAGAGGGGAGGAATCGTTATCGTCGTCGCACACCGCCCCTCGGCGTTGTCAAACGTCGACCAACTCATGGTCATGGCGGCCGGAACCGTCCAGGCTTTCGGTCCCAAGGATGCCGTGCTCGCCGCTGTCACAAACGCCGCGGCAGCCCAGCGTCCTGAACCAGCTGTCAACCGCCATGGTTCTACGGTTGTTCCGTTGCACGCGTCGAGTGAGCGCCATGTCTGAGGAATGGCTGCCACAAGATTCCAGGAATGGAGGTCTTCCGTGTCGGAAATGATCTCTCCGTTCAGGCTTCCGGGTTCCAGCTCGCTGTACGCTCCCGAGAAATCCGGGGAAGGCATCCGGGCAAACGTCCTGCTGGGACTGACAGTCTCGGTTGTGCTCGTCGGCGGCGTCGGCGCATGGGCCGCAACGACCTCGCTTGCCGGGGCCGTGATCGCATCGGGCACCGTTGTCGTCGAAAGCAGCGCCAAAAAGGTGCAGCACCAGACCGGAGGCATTGTCGGAGCCATCAACGTCCGCGAAGGCGACCGCGTGGCTGCAGGCGACGTGATCGTCCGGCTCGACGAGACCCTGACGCGCGCGAACCTCCAGATCATCGCTCAGCAATATGACCGCACGATCGCGCGACAGGCACGCTTGCAGGCCGAACGGCTGGGCCTTCCAGCGATCGACCTTCCGGAAAGCCTCATAAAACGGGTGGCGGAACCCGAGGTGGAGGTACTGATCGCCGGGGAGAAGGCGCTTTTCGAAAGCCGGACCAAAGCCGGTGCCGGATTGAAGTCGCAGCTTGAGGCCCGGTCTGAGCAGCTGGCAAAGCAGATCGAGGGCCTGGTGGCGCAGCGGAAGTCCATGGATGAATCGGCGGCGCTGGTCGAAAGGGACTACAACAGCCTGAAGACGCTCTACGACAAGAAGCTGGTGTCGCTGGAAAGGGTGAGCGAGCTCCAGCTCGAACTGTCGCGCCTGCGCGGCGAGTCCGGACGGCTGGCGGCCGCTATCGCCGAAACCGAAGGCAAAATCAGCGAAACCCGGCTGCAGACTCTTCAGGTCGACGAGGACATGCGCAAGGACGTGAACGAGGAACTGCGCGAACTCGACGGCAAGGAGGTCGAACTCGTCGAGCGCAAGGCCGTCGCAAAGGATCAGCTTGCGCGGACCGAAATTCGGGCTCCACAGGCAGGACTCGTGCAGGAGCTTGCCGTGCATACCGTCGGCGGCGTCATCAGTCCCGGGGAAACCATCATGCTGATCGTTCCAGAACAGGACAGGCTCGTGGTCGATGCCATGGTTGCGCCCGCCAGCATCGATGACGTCGAGCCCGGACAGCCTGTCTCGATACGCTTCTCCGCGTTCGACGCGAACACGACCCCGGAATGCAAGGGCACGGTGCAGAGAGTCTCAGCCGACCTGATCAAGGACCCACAGCGGCAGATCTCCTATTTCGTGGCGAGGACGACCCTCGACGACCAGAAGTCATGCCTGCGTGGCAGCAGGCGGCTTCAGCCAGGCATGCCCGCGGAGGTCCACATCCAGACGGGCGAACGCAACGTTTGGTCCTACGTGATGAAGCCTTTGTCGGACCAGGTTCACAGGGCGTTTAGGGAGTAGAGGTCACCAACCGATATGACCCCGGTCAACACTGACTTTTAGGAAGCCACAGGTTCGGAAATCTTTGCCAAGGTCGACTGTGCCGGCGAGGAAATTTCGTGCCTGTTCCGCGAGCGGCCGCCGCTCAAGCAGGGCGCCCAGATACGGATCGAGGTAGACCGCGCCTGTGCCCACCTGTTCGACGCGAAAACCGGCCGGCGCCTGTGACCCGGCGCGGTTGCGCGGCGGGTTCGCTGACGCGAGTTTGAATAGCGAGTCGGGCCGCCCTCAGGGCCGCCCGCGATCGTGATGCAGCTTGGCGGTGCTGCCGCCAGGAGGGCGGAACTAGTGTTTTTGGGCGATGTTGAAAAAGCGATGCCTGAACCGGAACGGCGACCTCATCTGCTTTGGCGATCTTATCGCCGCCGCAGCCCGCTGCGGTACTGGCCGTTGCCACTGCTCCTCCGCCGCGGCGGTAAACCGCGGAGCCTGCATCCGCCCAATGCACCCAGTCTTCAGCTTGCGTCTGGGGTTCGCCAGGAAATCGGCGACAACCTCCGATCCGCAAGGGTCGGAATCGATCACATCGTGCCCAATCCCCCGAAGAACGACCACCTGCCCAAAAGGAAGGCTTTTGGCCGCACGATATGCCCAGTGAGTTGGTGTTGCCGGATCATACTCTCCCGACAACAGCAGGGTCGGGATATCCAAGCGGCGGGGATGCTTTTGCGAAACCGTCGTTCCTTCAGGAAACCAAAGCGGGCAAACCCAGGTATAGTCGGCCTCTCCGATCCACTTCGTCCAGTATTCGAGGCGCTTGTCGGGCAGATCGGATCTGTTGGTCTCAGAGCAAGTGACCGAAAAATCCATGCCCTGGGCAATCTCGGTATCGTCATGTTCAAAGATCATATCCGCAAGCGGTCTGAAATCGTTTTCGTATGTTTTCTCGACTAGTTTTGGAAGGTCTTCGATAGCGTAACGATCATATAGCAACCCGAATATAAGCTCAAGAAAATCCGCGCCGGAGACATATCTGTACTGAGCGAGAGCGTTATCTCTGTCATCGCTCCGCAAAAGCACCGGCTGTTTGTCCAGCTGCTTTACGATCGCTCGCAGCGCGTCTCCCAATCCGCGCATGCAATTTTTTGATTTTTGGCAATCTCGTTCCAGCAGTCTCAAAGAACGATCCAGATTTCGCCCATCTTCCTTGAGGTAGTCGATATCAAGGGGAAGAACGGAATCCAGAATGCTCGCTGAGATGCCCTCTGGATGCTCGTTCATCACTTCCAAGGCAAGTCTGGTGCCGTAAGAGACGCCGTAGAGTACCCACTTCTTTATGCCAAGAGCCTTCCGAACGTCGTTGACGTCTGCTGCATTTTCGGCGGTGTTGTAGGCGAAGAGGTCAATGCCCTTTGCTATCAGCGCGCTTCGGCACGCGACCACCTCATCTCTCATGAGCTTGTCAAAGCTGATCTCAGCATCGACGCTTAGCGAAATGGAGTTCCAATGATCGGCCTTGAAGTATCGCGAACAGCTGAGCCTGGGAATTGACTTTCCTATCCCTCGTTGGTCGACCACGACCACTCGGCGCCCGATCATCCAATTTTGATCACTTATGAACTGCCACCATGCCTCGATGTCTTCCCTGTCGCCAATATCGGTGGGCTGGCCAGGCCCGCCCGTGAGAAACACAATGGGCTCATGCCGCTCGCGGTCGGGTTCGAAGACCACCACCGATAGAGTGATTTCAGTCTCAGAAGCTTTTTTGCGGTTTTCAGGGACATTGAGAGTCCCGCACGTCATTCCACGGTCGCGCGGAATTTCGAACCAACAATTCGTTTTCTTGAACTCTCCCGCATGGATATCCCCGCTCCACGCGCAAAAGAGAAATACTGCCGATGCGAGCTTAAAAAAGAGAACTCGATCCAGACTGATGAACGCACGTCGGAAAGAGGCGTGCATGTTGCCCTCCATCATGAAGCAAGGCCTGAGGCATTCGCTCGCCACTCGCTGAGCTTGGACATCAGCGCGGTCGTAGCTGGTGGCGTGGCGCGGCGGGATGAATGCGGTCAGTGTGGCAATACAATAGCGACTTTTATCTGTGCTCCTCGACGAATGCCTTGCAGGGGAGTGACAACTGCTCGATCTTGCTTTCAAGATCGCATTTGCCGATCGGCGTCATTGGGCAGAGCCGTTTGTAGTCACGGTTGCATTGCTTGCCCTGGAAATTTTTGAAAGCTTTCGCCTCGGCGATCGTCGGGTTCAACAGTATTCCCGAGCAGGCTAACGCCAAGCCTAACCACAGATGCTTCCCCACAACGCTCTCCACCGGTTGGTCCGCAATATACAGCGCATAGGGTACTCCCCACGCAATAGAATGATCGTAGTTTTCGCTGCCCCACCAATAGCTATCAATTCATCTCGACAATAGAGTGCCTTCCGTGGGCCGCGCATGACCCATTTGGGTATAGGATCATAGGCGACGATGACGTCCGGCAGTTGTCACCGTTGGCCTACTCCTGAGCGTCGAGAAGCGCGCCGACTTACTCGTTCGGGCCGCGGCAACAATCCCAGACTATCGTGACGAGATCGCCGTCGCATTCGGGTTGGCGCATGCTGACGAGATCGTCGGCACGCACGCGGACTGCTTCGATGCCGAACCTGCCGCCGCCCAGCGGGAAGACATGGATGTTGGGGACGCCTTCGCGATTCAGCAACCACAATCGCCACCGGCGTTGATCATCAGCAAATCCATTACGAGTCTGAGCCGGCCTCCAAAAAAGCCGTACTAAATTGCCGCGAAAAGTACGGCGGCCTCTTTCTTTAAGTTATTGAAAAATATGGTGATCCCGACAGGAATAGAACCTGTGACCTACAGATTAAGGAATTTGTCAGACAGCCTTTCCTGTTGTTTCGTAACGCCGGTCGTCGTACGATTGCTCTGCCTCTAATGCTCTAAAACTATTGGGTTTTTCGCGCTAAGCGGCTATCTAGCGTAAACAAACTAACAGATCTGGGTCATGCGCTAGAGCCAGATACCATCTCTGCGGTCGAGCGGGCCAACGCTCTCGGGTCCCGGATCAGCTTCTGCGGCTTCTGCGCCGTAGACCGTCCAGAGCATGTAGACAAAATACCCGACCTGCAAAACTATCGGGCTAATGATCGCCCAGCCGATTGAACCCGTTGCCCAATACGTCGAGATCGACACAAGGCACGACGTAGTGAGTATCCCCACCAGGACCTGCAGAACATTCATCTGTTTTTTCAAAGCGTCCCGGAACTGACAACAGCCGAGAAGCTCCCCCAACCCAATACTCGGTACTCAATACCCCGAACCAACATCCCATTATTTTAGAGTTTGCGCAAGTACCATGTCGGGTAGCGGCTGCGATATGCAACCTTCAGTTTAAAATTGTTGATTCCGGCGGTCTGTCGGCTGCCAACGAAGGGTGTAAAAGCTGGTGGAGGCGACTCTCGCGGATAGCTCCGCCTGGGGCGATCGGTGTGTCCTTGCCGTCGTTCGCCTTGGCAGGCGGAGCGAGTCCCGTCCTGCAAGCGGGGAAGCCGATTGGCCAGGACGGCAGCACGGTCTGGGCAGATCGGTCAGCCTCCCATCATCCCAGCGGATGACCTAAAGCGCGTCGCGTTTGACCGGCCTCATGCGACGCGCTTTAGGTTGTTGTTTTTATGCATGTCGTTGTCGCAAAACCGCTGCACACTTTTGCGCGACATGCATTAACCTTCCAATCGGCCGCGGTCCAAAGCAGGTGCAGATATCTGGTTAGAGGAGATCCATAGACCAAAAAATTCGATTGGCGTCCTAGCCCCTCTGTGATCGTCAACTGGGCAGACGAGACAGTTCGAAGTCGGTTCCATTTCTGGATAGCAGCTGCTCGGCGGACCGGAACATGTCGTCGAACGCGAGTTCATTCTCGAAGACTACCCCTCCGACGCCTATGCTCAGGACATCCTCCGCCCCTTTTGGCGCGAAATAGACTTTCGCAACGCGCGCCCGGATACGCTCACCGACCTCCTTGGCGTCTTCTTCGGTGGCACCAGGTAGAAATACCCCAAAGATGGATGTCCCTATGCGGCCGATCAGATCCTCCTCGCGCACTGATGACTTTATGGTCGAGGCTATGAGCCGCAAGGCCTCGTCGCCCCATTCAATACCAAATCGCAGGTTGATGGATCGAAGGTGTTCGGGATGGATGACCAGGAAGGCGCCCGAGCGAGAGCCATGCTCAGATGGCTTCTTTACTCTCCGTTCGATGATCGACGTAAAAACCGTTCCGTTCAAGCAGCCCGTCAGGCCGTCGTAGGTCGCTGACTTGTTCAGCTCTTGCCGATAGCGGCGGATCTCAACCCGACCCCAGCCGATCAACAGGAAGAGCGGTAGCGCAATGGCGAGGGGGACGAGCGTTGCCGTGACAACGCCGCGTCCGAATGGCGTGAGTCCATCGGCGAACAGGAGCAGATAGTTGAGGGCTAGCGAAAAGCCCAAACTCCCGGCGGTCCCCAGAAGCGTCAGCCATGCGATACTCTTCCACGCCTGGGCAGAGCTGTTCGCCATCGATTTTGTCACTAACCGATCTCCCTGTCAGATAGGCTGGCATAAGGCCGGCAAGTTACAAATTCCGTCTCAAAAGCCAATACAATTTGATCGATCTGACTGAACGAGCTCTGGCTGACCCACAGATGAAGCTGGAGTTGCCCGCGAGAAAGATGGAAGACAACAGTTAACAAACTAAGTGTCGGCGCAGGCTGAACAACCAGCAGCGCAGGCAACCGCCTGTATCAGCATGCTGCTCTAGAGCAGCCCCGATAAAATCGAGATGGGGCTCTATCTTTTTGTTTGAGCATGATCTTTTCCGAAAACCGGATTCCACTTTCGGGATGATGCTCCAGCTTCGGCAAGTACGGTTCCCTAAGGGCTCAAACGGCGAGCTGACTATCGAGGCGGGCCGAATATACCCATCTCCGTATCCATAGCTGTCACCTCCGCCTTGCGGTAGATACCGCTCGGCAATGACAGGGCCCAGCCATTGGAAACCAGCCAGGCGCCGACATCCTGCCTGCCGAGCCTGCATGGGGCGGCGATAGCGAAACGATCAACTTCCGGTGGCACGAAACATTTCAGCGCGCGTCCGCGCAACCAGGAGTTGAAGGCTGCGCGCGCGCGTTGGCCGCAAGGCCAGACGACGTCATCAAAGGAACAGGTCTTGTCAGTGGCAATGCTCTGGACCCCGCTGATGACCACCGTCCGTCCCATCGATTCGAAGATCGCGGACGAACTCGCAATCGGAGCGTAGAGCAGGACCTCCCGCCAGTCTTGCGGCATCGGCGTTTTCGGGGGCACGGCGAGACCGAGTTCGCTGAGTGGCGGACGGGGCTCGATCCGTTCGATTTCCCAGGAATCAAGTTGTGGCGGAGCGATGAGGTCCTGAGCAATCTTGCGTGCCGGCTCTCGCCGTTGAGCGTCGAGAACGGTTGCGCCCGGTCGGGTTAGCTGCTTGCCGCGAATATCATGAGACGGCGCAGGAACAGGCCGGTCGACCGAAAGCAAAGCCCCGCCCTGAATGATCAGGAGGAGCCCGGCCAGAAGCTCCAGGCCTGCGAGCGCGACAGCCAAGCGGATGCGGCTCGGCCTGCCCATCAGGTCGAAAAGGTCCTACGGATTCGCGCCGGGTCAAAAACCCGACGTCGATCTGGCAACCAATTTGAGCGCACCCTTTTCAACTCGATAGAACGGCATCGATCGCTGGCTGGATCCGTCGGCGCGAAACCGGAATAGACCTGTGGATCCGCGAAACCCGCTCGGATTTTCGAGTACCTGTTTGCTGAAGCCATCGGGTCCAACTGCGCTGGCGATCCCAGCAGTCAGCGCAACCATATCATAGGCGTAGGCGACATTGACGTCGGGCTGATAGTTATAGGTAGTCTTGAAGCGGTCGGCGATTGGTCCGGTTTCGCGCGGATCGAGCGTGGCGATATGGGCCCCTTCAAACAGCGGTTCGATGGGGCGTTCCAGCCAGCGGTTTGTTCCCACCACAGCGATTGTTCTTCCCGGGATACCCTTCGATTTCAGGGCGGCAAGGATTTGCAGCGGGCTGTCGTCTCCGCTGGCGACAATGACGGCGTCCGGAGCATCCACGAGTGAGCTCATGTCGGTGACCGCTTTGGTGCCGCCGTCGCCTGCCGAGTACGGGATAGTGACCGCCAGCGTTGCGCCATAGATGCTTAGGCTGTTCGCGACCCGCTTTTCAACGGCACTGCTGTTGGAGCCAGCTGCGACAAGCAATACGAACTTCTTGCTGCCTTTCGCCGCGATGCCTGCGGCGCCCGCCGCCGCGCTGTCTGCCTCGCTGAGGCGCACGGCATAAACGCCTGGACCGCCTGTGAAATTGTTGGCAAGTGCCAACACTGGCGGCCGTTTCGGTCCCGACAATTTGGCAATATGCTGTGCCGCCGGCAGTTCGGTCGGACCGATGACGACTTTCGCCCCCGTCGTGATCGCCTTTATCGACAATTCCCTGGCGTGTGCACTGTCGCCCTGCGTGTCCTCGACCGTCAGTGTGAGCAATCCATTGCCAAGATCCGCCATTGCGAGTTTTGCGGCATCGAGCATCCTCCTGCCGGTTTCCCCCGTGGCTCCAGGGGCGGACAAGGGCAGCAGCATCGTGATCTTCGCCGAACCACTGCCGATCGATTGCGTCGCCTGGGCTCGGCCCGCAACTGCGGCGTCATCCTGCACTGCGGGTGCGGCGATTGCAGCCGGATCGAGCGCTTCGGAAACGCTGCCCTTCGACTGGCAACCTGACAATGTCACGGCGAGCGCAAAGGCGATTGCCCTCGTCCGCAGCCAGAGGACCTGTCGGCCAGCTTCCATTATTTTCCACCCTATTTGCCGCCGGGTCACTTCCCGGTCTGATCTTCCAGTCATGTCACGGTTGAGTTGCGCCGTCTTGTGGTTCTTTAGCCTGCAAAAAGCCGGGCTCTGAGCGTCCTGATCTGTCTGGCTTGCCTTGCATTTCGATAGTCGGCGCATTTCATGTATCGCGGCCCAGGCACGAACACCCGCCGCACGCACACGCGTTTTCCTGCGGCAGGGGCGCTGTCTTCTCCTCCTGCTGAAAATGTGGAAGAGCCGAATGTTGCCACCGGCAATGGCCCGTCAACCTCGAACCCTTCCCTTGCCAGGATCGAGCGCGCGCGCTGGCAGTAGCGGACCGAAAGTGCCGAGAAACGGCTTTCGTTGTGCCCAGCGCGGTACTTCATGACGGTGGTGCACAGGTCGCCGTCGGCGAGCCTGTTCGCCTGCGCGAGATATTTGACGCCCAGCGCGATGTTGGTCTTCGGCGCACTCAGGTCTTCGAGCGGGCCTCGAAAGCCAAGCATTCGTGCTGTCGCGGGCATGACCTGCATCAATCCGACTTCTCCGTCGGCACCGCGCGCCTCGGGATCGAACCCGCTTTCGATCTCCATCACAGCGTGCGCCAGCCGCGGCTCCAGGCCGTAGATCGACGACTGGCAGGTCGCAAATGCCTTCAGCGCTTCTCTCGTCCATTCCTGGGTGGCATCGCAGCGTCGGCCGCAACCGCTCGGGCAAAGCATTTTGTACTCTAGTGGATTGTTCCGACGCACCCGCGCCGGCATGCATGGCAAGCAGGTCAAAACCGACCAAGGCGATCGTTCCGGCGATCGCCCGCAGCAGTGTTCGGTCGGCCATCATTGTCAGCCAGCCGGCGCGTTGCCGCCTTTTGGTCAGTTCATGTACTCGACCATGCGGTCGTGGAAACACTCGCATTTATTCAAGTAGTCTTCGTCGCGATAATTTGTCTTCAAATAGCCGTAAGCCTTGCCGCAGGCGACCTTGGCCTCGGAGGCCCAGACGAAGACAGGCCGTGACGAATAGATCCATTCCGAGCTGTTGGCGACGGCGACAGACTCGTCCATCAGTTGCACTACCTGGTTCTTGAGATCGACGATGTTGTCGGTCTGCACCAAGTTGGACGTGCCGACGACGCGACAATAATCGACCGACGGAGCTTCGATGATGTCGGCGGCATACGCCGTCGATCCAACAGCCAGGAACAGCGTTGCACCGGCAGCCAGAAGTCTTGCAGACTTTTTCATGATGAATTCCCCTCTATCATTCGAATGTATAGCATGGCACCTAGCCCGTGCACTATTCCCCTAAACCGCATTGGCCGTGGTCGTATGCTGGGTTATTCCGTCGTCATAAAGCAGCGTGATCGTGCTGGACACCGGCACGTTGGTTAGCGTGGCCACGTCCACGAAATTGGTGCCGTTGGCCGTACCGTCGGCATCGACGCTCAGCGTGCCGGTCCCCGCATCGTAGTTCACGAACTCGCCGATATTGGCTCCCCCCGGGGCTGTGTCGAACAACGACGTCAGGTCGATCATGTCGCCCTGGCCGCCGGCGCCGCTGTAGTCGGAGATGAGATCCTTGATGTCCAGCTGGTCGAGTTTGAACGTATCAGCGCCGTTTCCTCCGGTCATTGTGTCTTGGCCGAAACCTCCAACGAGGAGATCGTTTCCGTCGTCACCGCTGATAAGATCGCTGCCACCACCGCCGCTGAGGAAATCATTGCCTCCCCTGCCTATGATGACGTCATTGCCGCCATTGCCATTGAGGTGGTCGATACCGGATGTGCCATAGATCTGGTCGGCCAAGGTGGCATCGCCATTCACCGTTATTCCGGGATCGCCAGGATCATGGGAGAAGAATTCGAATCTGACTGCGCGGGCCTGGTAGTTGCCGCCATCATTGTCGAAATAGGAAACTGTCCATGTGTCGCCGGCGGCCGGTGGATTTGCGATCAGATAGTCCGCGAGCGTTGTCGTCGTTGCGACCCCGGCGCCGTCGAGAAGGAAGATATGGTCATAGTCGACGGTCGCCTTCATCAGGCCGGTGGCCGGGTCGTAGGTCCAACTCTGCTCGAATGTTCCGGCAGTCAAATCGTCTTCAACAACTGCAAAACGGTTCGCTCCAATCCTGATCTCGACTTGAACTTCCTGCTCGCGATGCGATCCCGCACTGCCGTCTCCGAAGACACCTGGATTGCGCTCCCCTAGCGGGATTGGAGTTACGAAGGGCGACTCCTGGAAGTCGGTGTAGACTACTACTGTCGAGCCATGAGGATCGGCCGTTATGGCGCTTACCGTGGCTTGGGACAGGCTCAGGTTCTGGGTCTGGTCGTTTCCGGACGTGAGCGGGCTGTTACCATTACCCACCTGTGCGGTATCGCTGGGCAGACTGGTCGGCGGGACTTCGTGGATGCCAACAGTCTGAGTGACGTGGGCGGTGCCGTCGAAGACGTCCAGCGAAAGATTGACGTTGACGGTGTCGGTTACCGTTGCGGTCGGCCTGTAGACCAGGTCGTCCAGCAGGTTGATGCCGCCGGCCGGATCGTAGAGCACAGTGCCGGCCGTCAGGGCGACGTAGGTGGCGCCATCGAAATAGAACGTGCCTGTGGGGATCGTCCCCGTCGCGGTGACGATGAGGTTATCGCCATCCGCATCGGTCGGGATAGTCACCAGCAAGGGATATCCGTCGGGATAGCTCGGCGTGCTCAAAGTTTGCTGTACCGGATCGCTCGACATCCAGTTTTGGGTGTTTGCGGCAACCGGGGCATTGTTGACGTCCGACAGGGTGATGGTCAGCGTCGTCGTCGACAGGTCGCCGTCGCCGTCCATGATGGTGTAGACGAAGGTGTCGGTGGCGCCGCCGGCCGGCACGGCGTTGGCAAAGCCGTCATAGCTGTAGGAGCCGTTGGCGTT
>NZ_FUIG01000032.1:0-108471 GCF_900149755.1 Mesorhizobium delmotii
CAGAACTTGACGCACACAACTCCCTTCGGGCTGCCGGCCAGCGGCAGCAGAACCGCCAGGCTTGCACCCAGCGTGAGAATGGCAGCTATGACCCAGAACAGCATGCTTCTTCCAATAACGGCAGAGCCCTGCCCTGCCAACACAGCCGTCCTGCGACGCTTTGACGGCAGATGCGTCGCATGTCCTTGATTGATGTCAACCGGACCTAAAGCGCGTCGCGTTCGACCGGCCTCATGCGACGCGCTTTAGGTTGTTGTTTTCATGCATGTCGTTATCGCAAAACCGCTACACACTTTACGCGAGTTCTTGTTTTTATGCGTCGTTATCGCAACACCGCTGCGCACTTTTGCGCGACATGCATTATCCGGCCGGTCGTTACGTCAATGGCGTCCAGCTGCCATCGGCGTTGCGGCAAGCGGTTCCGCGCGCGGTGGCGCCGGCAGCGCCGGTAAAGACCGTATGCGTGTATTGCCGGCAGTCCTGCGAGCCGACACGATAGGGCTGGGCAGGCACGACTTCGCCGTGATGCGCCGACCGATCGCTCTTCCATGTCACCTTGTGGCCGCTCGCCGTGTACTCGAGCGCCCTGTATTCCGCTTCCAGCGCCTTGCGCTTTTCCGGATCGCTCAAGCCGGTACCGATGGATCCGCTGACGAGGCCGCCCCCCATGGCGGAAATGATCGTCGTCGCGATCTTGCCGTCACTTGGCGGCGTGGCGGCCGGCTGCGGCGGCACCGTCGGGCCAGGGCTATTGCCCAGCGTCGTGCAGCCGGATACGGCCAGCAGTGCGGAAACGAGCGCGACGCAAATCTTCATGCCAACAACCGGTTTGAGTTAGAGCTGGGAGCCGCGCCATCGGGGAAGTCGGCGTGGCCATAGTGTCGATGTTTGTCGGAAATTTGGCCGCGGCCGACGGCTCCGGGACCAGTCGACATGCCGCAATATCACGCACCGTCGATCAATGTCGACTGGCCCCAGCAAAAGCAGACTGGCCCCAGCAAAAGCATAAGTCTAGTGAAGGCTCCGCAATCGAACCACCGCCTTCAACCCGCCCATGCTCGACCGTTCCAGAGCCAGAACGCCTCCATACTCGTTGACCAGGTCGGCGACAATGGCAAGTCCCAGCCCGGTGCCCGGCTTTGTCTCGTCGAGACGCCGTCCGCGCTTCAGCGCCTCGCGTGCCTTGTCCTCTGGAATGCCCGGGCCGTCATCCTCGATGCTGATCTCGAACAGTACACCCTCCTTGCCGGCGCCACTCTTCTTGTCGGAAACTGGCGCCACCGACACGGCGACCGCGCTCTTTGCCCATTTCATGGCGTTGTCGAGCAAATTGCCAAGCAATTCTTCCAGATCCTCGCGTTCTCCGGCAAAGACGATATCGACTGCCGGCAGCGAAAGCGAGAGAGCCGTCTGCGGATTGAGTTTTTGCAGCACGCGCACCATGCGCTGGACCAGCGGCGCCACCGGCGTGCGGTAGACGACGCTGTCGCGTTGCGCCGCAACGCGGGCGCGCTGCAGATAATGGTCAACCTGCTTCTGCATAGAGGCGGCCTGCTCGGCTATGAGCTGGCCCTTGGCGCCGCCGAGCGCCCGCCCCTCATTGATCAGCACCGCCAGCGGCGTCTTCAGCGAATGGGCGAGGTTGCCGACCTGCGTCCGCGAGCGCTCGACGATACGCTTGTTGTTTTCGATCAGCGCGTTGGTCTCGTTGGCGAGCGGCTCGATCTCGGCGGGGAAGCGACCGTCGAGCCTTTGCGCGGTTCCTTCGCGCACCATGGCGAGAGCGTTCCTGACCCGGCGCAATGGCTGCAGGCCCAGCAGGATGGCGATGGCGTTGATGGCGATCATGCCGACGCCGAACAGGGAAAGATAGGTCAGCAGGCGACGCTGGAAGGCGCCTATCTCCTGCTCGAGCTCGGTCTTGTTGCCCATGACACGGAAGCGCGCTGCGCGATTTTTCGCGTCGAGAACGAATTCGCTCTCGAACACTTCCAGTTCCTCGCCATCGATGCCTTCTGTCGCATAGCTGCGCTGGAAGCTGGCATTGAAGGGAACCTCGGCGACGCTTGGCGACAGGATCGCGTTGGTCATCGAGGAGGAGTGCAACTCACCACTCACGCCTTCCGACGCAGGCTCCACCGACCAGTACCAGCCGGAATTCGGCTCCGAGAACCGAAGGTCGCCCAGGTCGGGAGCGCCGGTCAGCGAACCGCCTTCGGACACGCCGACCGAGCCGATCAGGTTGAACAGATGCGCGGACAACAAGCTGTCGAAACCGCGCTCGCTCGCTTGGCGATAGAGGGTCGTGATCAGCGTGAAGATGACAATCAGGGTGAGTATCGCCCAGACCGTGGAAAAGGCGATCACCCGGAACGCCAGCGAACGCGGCCAGAACCGCAGTGAAAGCGGCGTTCTTGCAGTCTGTTTGAGCGGTTCCGCCTTACGCCTCCGGCTCACGCATTCGATAGCCCATGCCGCGAACGGTTTCTATCATGTCGATGCCCATCTTCTTGCGAAGCCGCCCGACAAAGACCTCGATTGTGTTGGAATCGCGGTCGAAATCCTGATCGTAAAGGTGCTCGACCAACTCGGTCCGGGACACGACCTCGCCCATATGGTGCATCAAATAGGCAAGCAGGCGAAATTCGTGCGACGTCAACTTGAGCGGCACGCCGTCGACATCGGCCTTGGAGGCCTTGGTGTCGAGCCGCAGCGGCCCGCATGTCAGCTCGGACGACGCATGGCCGGCCGCGCGCCGGATGAGCGCCCGAACCCTGGCCAGCACCTCTTCGATGTGGAACGGCTTGGTGACATAATCGTCGGCGCCGGCGTCGATGCCGGATACCTTGTCGCTCCAGCGATCGCGCGCCGTCAGAATCAGGACCGGCATCTTGCGGCCGCCGCGCCGCCAGCGCTCGACCACGCTGATGCCGTCCATCTGCGGCAAGCCAATGTCGAGCACCACGGCGTCATAGGGTTCGGTATCGCCGAGGAAATGCCCTTCCTCACCGTCGAAAGCCCGGTCGACGACATAGCCGGCATCGACCAGCGCGTCCGATATCTGCCGGTTGAGATCCTTGTCATCTTCGACGACGAGTACGCGCATGCGGGGATCATACCCTGTTGAAGATCTGGCCTGTTGAAGAGCTGCCCTGTTGAGAAGCTGGGCGTCAGATATAGGCCGATTCCAGCGCTTGGGAAACGGCAGGGATCAGTTCAGCGGAACGACGATCTCGGTGCGGCGCGGACGCTGCCCGTCCTTGCCCGGGACCAACACGACGATGACGCAGACCGGCTGGCCACCGCGCGTCGACTGCGACGCCTTGGCCAGCGTGCCGCCATTCTGCTCGGCAACCTGCTGACCGATCGCGTAGCAGTCGGAGGAAGCCAGGACGATCGGCCGGTTCTGCTCGGGCACGACGACCGGCAGCGCCGTCGCCTGCGACGCAAACAGACCGGCAGCGCAGAGCGCCAGTGTCGCGGTTCGGAAATGGGAGCGAAGCGTTTTCATGATCAGCGTCCTAACGCATCGGTGCTGAACGTGAAATGAACAGTGAACGCCTGCAACACATGCCTATCTCACCCCCCTGAAACGCGAGACAACCGACCTTATGATTTTGGCCGACCCAACCCGGCAAATTCATCCAAGCGCCAGTCTAGACTGTGTTGCAGCCAGATTGAAAGCGCGTCAGGCGTTTTCTTCCGTCACGGCGCGAAAGCGCAGCAGCCCGTGATAGGCTGAAAGGTCCTCGTCGTAACGGGCCTCGGTGAATTCGAGCCTGAGATTGATGCGGTGATGCTTGTCGAGCGCGAGCGCCGCATTCTGGAGGCGGGTGCTGACAAGGTCCATTGCATCGAGCATTTCTTTCCTGGCCTCGGACTTCGACCAGAAATGCAGCGTGAAAAGCTGCTCGGCATCGTTCTCCATGCCGGTTGTCCAGTCGTAGACGCTGGTCCGGCCGTAGGTGACATAGGGAAATGGAACATTTTCCGGGACATGATCGAACAGTTTTGCGCCGCCCAATGCCGCTGACAGGGAACCGTCACCGTTCAGCGCTTCAAATAAGGCCTTCTGCAGCGCGGCGGCCGGCGCGGTCATCATCTTCTCCCTCGCCCATCACGGCTGAGCAGGCCTTTGCGCCGCCAGCGATTCCTGCTTGCAGCGTAGCTGCATTGAAATTCTGGCGCCAGATCACGGGACCCCAATGACGCGGCCTTTCGAGTCAGGGATGTCTTTACGGTTGGTGACCTCTCCCATTTGGCATGCAAGGCGTTTAAAAAACGGTGCTATGAAGGTGCTCGGTTTTCTCCGGACATTCGAGGTTATTTTCGTGCGCGAGCCATCGCTGCTGCCTGTCTTTGGAAAGCTTGGGATCAAGCCGCCAGCAGCCATTGCTGCGGCGCCGACCGTGTCGAAGAACATGGTGATCCGCATTCGGAAGCTTTTGTCTTCACACGGGGCCCTGGCCTTGAAGCTGTCCGTCGTTGTGTGGACGGTCCTTGTACTGGCGGCAGTGTTCTTCATTACGCAGGCCTGACCAATCGACATCCATCGATCGGGGGCAGAAACGAAAAAGGATGCCGGGATGGCAAACCGCTACGCACTGCGCATGGAGCATCCGAACAGCTGGACCGTCTTCGATGTCTTCACCGGCCAGCCCGTCGAGCTGAAGCACCAGGTCATGGTTGGCATGAACACACGCGATGCGGACGCGATGGTCGATCGGCTGAACAGCCGAGACGTCAAGCGGCGGGCAAAGGCGGACGGCAAATCCTGAGCCGGCCTCAGGCGGCATTTGCGCCAAGGTAGGAATCTGGCGTGTTGGCCCCGATCGCGCAGGCGGTCGGGATTAGCGAAAATCGGCCGCGGTCAGCACATATATGCTCTTGCGAGTGCGGGCATAGGCATTTCTGGCGATTTCATGGATGGAACTGGAGGCGGTGTCGAACGCCGCCAGATAGGTGGCTTCAGCAGTTGGTGCCTCTGATGGTGCCTTCGAGATGGCATCAGTGGCGACAGAGAAGGAAATCTGGAACATGCCGTCATGGCCGACGAAGCGGATGCGTTTGCCCGCCTCGTCGTAGCTGCGGCTTCGATTGGGAAATGTCAGGCTCATGACTTGACCTCCGTTGATGCAACGTCTGCTTTCTTGACCGCCCGCGACACCCGCTTTTTCTTGGGGGCGACGGGATTGAGGGCCTCCGCGGCGCGGTCGGCCTCTTCCTTGGCCAGCCGCAACGCCCGCAATCTTGCCGTCTTAATGGTCCTGGCCTTGGCCTCGGAAACATATTCGGCCGTTGCCTGGTTGCGTTCCGCGGCTTTCTTCTGCTTCTCCATGAAGCGCGCTTCAGCTTTTTCCATGATGTTCTGGCTAGATTCCGCCATTGATAAAATCTCCTTTTGACCGAAATTATGAAAGTGAATTTCCCATCTAAAATAGGAACTCGGAACGAAAAATTCAACTTCCGGATTATTTTGAATTGGTGGAAATTCTGAAAATGAAACAGCAAAATAATACTATTCAATAGTTTCCGACAGAGCATGAATATTTTTTGGCACTCCTATCAATCGAGTGCCAACGGGCCTATAGAAGGGAGCGGCCGCCTAAGCCGGCCCCAGAAAGAGTTCCCATGAAATTCCGGCCCCTCCACGATCGCGTCGTCATTCGGCGCGCCGAAAGCGACACCAAATCCAAGGGCGGCATCATCATTCCCGACAATGCCAAGGAAAAGCCGCAGGAAGGCGAAGTGATCGCCGTCGGGCCGGGCGCGCGTGACGAAAGCGGCGCGCTGATCGCGCTCGACGTCAAGGCCGGCGACCTCATCCTGTTTGGCAAATGGTCGGGAACCGAGGTCAAGATAGATGGCGAGGACCTTCTGATCATGAAGGAGGCCGACATCATGGGCATCATCGAGAGGACCATCACTGCCAAGAAGGCCGCCTGATTGGAGCGCCGCGCGTCCTCTTGGACGCGCAAAGGACGCTCCAAGTTTTTGAATCTACGCATCGTGCTTTTCCGAAAATCGATTCCGATTTTCGAGCCGATGCTTCAGGCGGAACGCCGAAGTCTTTCTGGTTCCAAAGCGAACGGGCCTACTCCACACACAAACGGGATGAAAAATCATGTCTGCCAAGGAAATCAAATTCTCCACCGATGCGCGTGACCGCATGCTGCGCGGTGTCGAAATCCTCAACAACGCCGTCAAGGTGACGCTCGGCCCCAAGGGCCGCAACGTCGTCATCGACAAGGCCTATGGCGCACCGCGCATCACCAAGGACGGGGTGGCGGTAGCCAAGGAAATCGAGCTTTCCGACAAGTTCGAGAACATGGGCGCGCAGATGGTGCGCGAAGTGGCGTCGAAGACCAACGACCTTGCCGGCGACGGTACCACCACCGCCACGGTGCTTGCCGCTTCCATCTTGCGCGAGGGCGCCAAATTCGTTGCCGCCGGCATGAACCCGATGGACCTCAAGCGCGGCATCGACCTTGCCGTTACCGCTGTCGTCAAGGAAATCCAGGCACGCGCCAAGAAGGTCAAATCTCCCGGTGAAATCGCGCAGGTCGGCACCATTGCCGCCAATGGCGACACCACCGTCGGCGCCATGATCGCCAAGGCGATGGACAAGGTCGGCAATGACGGCGTCATCACCGTCGAGGAAGCCAAGACCGCCGACACCGAACTCGACGTCGTCGAGGGCATGCAGTTCGACCGTGGCTATCTCAGCCCCTATTTCGTCACCAATGCCGAGAAGATGCGCGCGGAGCTGGAGGACCCTTACGTCCTCATCCATGAAAAGAAGCTCGGTAATCTGCAGGCGATGCTGCCGATCCTCGAAGCCGTAGTGCAAAGCGGCAAGCCGCTGGTGATCATCTCCGAGGACGTCGAGGGCGAAGCACTGGCGACGCTGGTCGTCAACAAATTGCGCGGTGGGCTCAAGGTTGCGGCCGTCAAGGCGCCGGGTTTCGGTGACCGCCGCAAGGCGATGCTGGAAGACATCGCCGTGCTCACTGCCGGCCAGATGATCTCGGAAGACCTCGGCATCAAGCTCGAAAACATCACCATCGACATGCTCGGCCGCGCCAAGCGCGTGCTGATCGAGAAGGACACGACGACGATCATCGACGGTGCAGGCGAGAAGGCCACGATCCAGGCGCGTGTCCAGCAGATCAAGGGGCAGATCGAGGAAACCACTTCCGACTACGACAAGGAGAAGCTGCAGGAGCGGCTGGCCAAGCTCGCCGGCGGCGTCGCGGTCATTCGCGTCGGTGGTGCGACCGAGTCCGAGGTCAAGGAAAAGAAGGACCGTATCGACGATGCGCTGAACGCTACGCGCGCGGCGGTGGAAGAAGGGATCGTTCCCGGCGGCGGTGTCGCGCTGCTGCGCGCCAAGGCCGTGCTGAACGGGCTGACCGGAGCCAATGCCGATGTCACGGCGGGCATTTCGATCGTGTCGAGAGCGCTCGAAGCGCCACTCCGCCAGATCGCCGAGAACTCCGGCGTCGAAGGTTCGATCGTTGTCGGCAGGCTCATAGACAGCAAGGATCACAATCAGGGCTTCGATGCCCAGAACGAGATCTATGTCGACATGATCAAGGTCGGCATAGTCGACCCGGCAAAGGTGGTGCGGACCGCGCTCCAGGATGCCGGTTCGATCGCGGCATTGCTGATCACTGCGGAAGCCATGATTACCGACATTCCAGCCAAGGATGTCGCGCCTGCGGCCGGCATGGGCGGCTACTGACCATCGCCTAGACAAGCCTGCAGCGCCCGGCCGGAAAGGCCGGGCGACCGATCCAACATCAACCAGGAAGGAACTGTTCCGTGGCCACACAAAGCAGCAGCAAGCCATCTCTCGCGCGTCGATGGGAAGATTACCAGCCGGCCAAATCCACGCTTTTGTGGGCATGTGCGGCAACCGTCGTCGCAACGCTGATCATCGGTTTCAACTGGGGTGGCTGGGTGACCGGTGGCACCTCACGCGCGCTGGCGGCAACCGCCGGCGATGTGGCGCGCGGCGAGTTGGCCTCGGCGGTCTGCGTCGATCGCTTCAACACAGCGCCCGATGCGGCCGCCAAGCTTGTCGAGTTCAAGGCCCTGACCGACAGCTACAAGAAGCGGCAGTTCATCGAGACGGGCGGCTGGGCGACCATGCCCGGGAAAACCTCGCCCGACAAGCTGGGTGCGCAAAGCTGTGCGGTCGCTCTCGCCGCCTGATATCTTCGAGCTCTCCGAAAGAAGAGATATCTTCACGAGAGCCTGAAAGACTGCCGCCGGGGCATTTTCCCCGGCGCCAGCCCAGCGGCAAGGAGATCGATCCATGATCGCATTCGTCCCGAAGCCAAATGCGGCGGCGAAGACCAAAGTGGCTGAAGAAAGCCGCTTCGATCGCATTCGCAGACTTGCCGACAAGCACAGGAAATCCGAGGTCGGCCCGATACGCCGCGACCCGCAAAAGACCCGGGATAAGCCTCCCATGTGACGCATGTGGCTGAACTGCATCAAGAGATCGGCGCGGCCCCGTCCTCTTCCGTGCGCCGCGCTATGAATTCGTCGAGGACGCCTGATGTGGCAGCGGCAGAAGCCGGCGGCTGGAAGTCGGTCAGCAGCCGTTTCCAGATGCCGGTGGCGCGCTCGGTCGCGGTTCTTGACCCGGCCTGCGTCCAGTTGCCGAAATTCGACCAATCGGCGACCAGCGGCTCGTAGAAAGCGGTGCGGTAGCGCGCCATTGTGTGCCCGGCCGAAAAGAAATGCCCGCCCGGCTGCACTTCGGCGATAGCCTCGAAGCCGATCGCGGCCTCGTCTCCGGGCGTCGCCGCGCAGAGTTCGGCGACCGTCTGCAGTGCCTCGATATCGGTGATCAGCTTCTCGAATGAAACGCTCAAGCCGCCTTCGAGCCAGCCCGCGGCATGGATGCAGACCGTTGCACCCGCAAGCACCGAGCCCCACAGAGCGAACTGCGCTTCGTGGGCCGCCTGCGCGTCCGATATGTTGGCGGCGCTGCCGCCGCCGGACCGCCAGGGAAGCCCGGTGAAGCGTGCAAGCTGACCGGCGCCGAGCGTCGCCTTGATGTGCTCCGGCGTGCCGAACGCCGGCGCCCCGGACTTCATGTCGACATTGGAGGAGAAGGAGCCATAGACGACCGGCGCGCCCGGCTGCACGGTCTGGGCCAGCGTCAGCCCGGCCAGCGCTTCGGCGTGCTGCAGCGTCAGCGCGCCGGCCACGGTGATCGGCGCCATGGCGCCGGCCAGGCAGAAGGGCGTGATGATCAGCACCTGCCCCGACTTGGCAAAGTCGATGATGCCTTGCGCCATCGGAATGTCGAGCTGACGCGGCGAATTGGTGTTGATGACGGTGTAGCAATGAGCGCCCGAAAGGAATTCGGCCTCGGACAAGCCGCGCGCCAGCCGCAGCATCTCGAAGCCGTCCTCGACCTGCGGCGTGCCGCGCGCGAAGACGAACGGCAGCTTGTCCGACAGCGTCAGCTGCGCGCGGTTGACGGCATAGTGGCGGAAGCGGTTGTCGACGTCCTGTGGCTCGATGCAAGGTCCCAGCATGTGCAGCACGTCGAAATGCTGCACCAGCCGGATGAGATCCTCGAAAGCGGCAAGCGTTCCCGGCCGCCGGCCGCGCTCTAGATCGGTGACGTTCGGCGCCCCGGATCCCGCCAGGAACGTCATCGAGCCAAGCTCGAGCGTCAGGTCGCGGGCACGGTCACCAGCGTGCGCCCGGATCGATTTCGGCGCCGAGGCCAGCGCCGCCGCGACGATGTCGCGGCCGATGCGCACCATCTGACTGTCCTCGTCGACCAAAGCGCCGGCACGGGCAAGAATGGTACGCGCCTCCGGCAGCAGCACCTTGACGCCGAGTTCCTCGAGCACGCGCAGCGCCGTGTCGTGGATCGCCGCGACCTGGTCGGCCGAAAAGATCGGCTGCGGCAGGAACGGGTTCTTCAGCGAACGATAGTCCGGTCGGCGGCTGGTCTCGCTGCCGGCCTCGCCGGTTCGTCCGCGCCTGCGTTCGCGCCTGAGATCACGTGCGGCGTCATCGATCATGGCGGATACTCCTCATTGCCGTATTGCGCTGCCGTATTATTGCCTTGCCCTGGGATCGTAGGGAGAAGCCGCTATGACGCGCGCTGGCCCGCTCGGCCCAGTTGGTTGAGGCGGGCAGGATACTTGCACTGTACATATGTGTCTAGTACGGTTGCGTGCAGTTCCCCCTCATGCCTATTGTGCGGCCATGATCATGATTGCTCCGCAGGACGAGCCGGCGCCCGGCAACATCAAGGTGACGCGCTGGGACTGGATCAATCTTGCACTCCAGACATTGATTTCAGACGGCATCGAAAGCGTGCGCGTGCTGCCGCTCGGCCAGAAGCTCGGCGTTTCGCGCTCAAGCTTCTATTGGTATTTCGAGAGCCGTCAGGACCTGCTCGACCAGTTGCTTGCCCATTGGCGGAACACCAACACCAAGGCGATCGTCGAACGCGCGCAGCGGCCGGCCGAAAGCATCATCATGGGCGTCATGAACGTGTTCGAATGCTGGGCGGACGAGCGCCTGTTCGATCCCAGGCTCGACTTCGCCATCCGGGAATGGGCGCGTCGCTCCGACGACGTGCGCCGGGCCATCGACCAGGCCGACAATGACCGGCTAGGCGCGATCCGCGACATGTATCGCCGGCATGGCTACGACGAAGAGGATGCCTTCATCCGCGCCCGCGTACTCTATTACATGCAGATCGGTTATTATGTGCTCGACCTCAAGGAACCGGTCGAGGCGAGAGTCAGTCATCTCGCCGCCTATCTGCGCAGTTTCACCGGCCAGGAGCCAAGCGATGCTGACGTGGCGCATTTCATGCGCTTTATCGCGGCGCAGTAGCGGATGCGAGGTGGCGGAGGTGGCAGGCCCGACGCTGGTATCAACAAACTGTACCGCGAAAGTCCCCTCGCCCTTGTGAGCGGGGCCAAAATGGACAAATAGTCTGGTAGGAGTGCCGCTTCTCAGTGGGAGGCGTAGCCGCAGCCGGATCCTGGAATGGCCAGTCCTTTGAAAACACGCAAGAGAAGGGGTCCGATTGCCGCAAGACTGCTGGCGGCGGATGCGTGGTTCGATTCCTCGCTCTACGAGATCGGCTTCGAGGCGCGCCGGTTCTGGGAAGCGGCCACCATTTTTTTCCGGCGCTTCCGCGTCTCCGGCTGGCGCCGCGGCATCATCGAACTGTTGAGCGAAGGTTTCACCCTCGGCGCCGGCGGCATCGTCGTCATGCTGGCGCTTGCCTTGCCGGCCTTCCAGGAAACCGCCGGCGACTGGCGTGCCCAGGGCGATTTCGCCATCACCTTCCTCGACCGCTACGGCAATGAAATCGGCCAGCGCGGCATCATCCAGCGCGATTCGGTGCCGGTCGACGAGATGCCCGACCAGGTCATCAAGGCGGTGCTGGCCACCGAGGATCGGCGTTTCTTCGATCACTACGGCATCGACGCGCTCGGCCTTTCGCGTGCGATCTTCGCGAATGTGCGGGCGAATTCCGTGGTGCAGGGCGGCTCGAGCATCACCCAGCAGCTGGCGAAGAACCTGTTCCTGACCAATGAACGGACGTTGGAGCGGAAGGTCAAGGAAGCCTTCCTGGCGCTGTGGCTCGAGGCCAATCTGTCGAAGAAGGAGATCCTGCAGCTCTATCTCGACCGCGTCTATATGGGCGGCGGCACGTTCGGCATCGAAGCGGCCGCCGATTTCTATTTCGGCAAAAGCGTCAAGGATGTGAACCTCGCCGAAGCGGCGATGCTGGCCGGCCTGTTCAAGGCACCGACCAAATACGCGCCGCACATCAACCTGCCTGCTGCCAGGGCGCGGGCCAATGTGGTGCTGTCGAATCTCGTCGAAGGCGGCTTCATGAGCGAGGGTCAGGTGCTGCAGGCGCGGCTGAATCCGGCTGAAATCGTCGACCGCGGCGAGCAGAAGAGCCCGGATTACTACCTCGACTGGGCATTCGAAGAGGTCAAGAAGATCGCCGCGAAGTCCGGCCAGCATTCGCTGGTCGCTCACACCACTTTCGACGCCAACATCCAGAAGGCGGCGGAAGAATCTATGGAATTCCATCTCCGCCAGTTCGGCAAGGAATACAACGTCACCGAAGGCGCCATGGTGGTCATCGAAACCAATGGTGCAGTCAGGGCGATCGTCGGCGGCCGCGACTACGGTGCCAGCCAGTTCAACCGCGCCACCAAGGCGCTGCGCCAGAGCGGCTCATCGTTTAAACCCTACGTATACGCAACGGCGATGGAGCACGGCTTCACGCCGGACTCCGTCGTTTCCGGCGGGCCGATCTCCTGGGGTGCCTGGTCGCCGCACAATTACAATGACGGACGCGCCGGCAAGGTCACGCTGATCACGGCGATGGCCAAATCGGTCAACACCGTGCCGGTGCGGCTGGCCAAGAATCATCTCGGCATCAAGCCGATCAAGGCGATGGCGGAAGCCATGGGCGTCGAATCGCCGCTCGAATCGCACAAGACGATGGTGCTCGGCACATCGGGCATGACCGTGATGGACCAGGCGACAGGCTATAGCGTGTTTGCCCAGAACGGCTTCGTCGGCTCCCGGCATGGCATCACCCAACTCGTCACCCGTACCGGCGAGGTGGTTTACGATTTCGCCAAAGATGCGCCGCCGCCGCACCGTGTGCTCTCGGAACAGGCGCTGAAGTCTATGAACACCATGCTGGCGGCGGTGCCGGTGATGGGCACGGCGCGGCGCGCTGCTCTTCCCAATATCGTTTCGGCCGGCAAGACCGGCACAACGCAGTCTTACCGCGACGCCTGGTATGTCGGATTCACAGGCAACTACACGGCTGCCGTGTGGCTCGGCAATGACGACTTCACCCCGACCAACAACATGACCGGCGGCTCGCTGCCGGCGATGGTCTGGCAGCGGCTGATGGTCTATGCGCACCAGAATATCGACCTCAAGCCGATCCCCGGTCTCGATCATCCCTTCGTCGACGAAGAGATCGCCGCCAAGGCCGAGGAAGCGGAAAAGAAGAATGCCGAGCAGGCAGCGGCCGACACTGCCGCCGAGCGCCCGCCGGTGCTGTCCAGCCAAACAACGCGGGCGCTCAGGGACATCACAAGACTGTTCCAGTCAGCGCCCGTCCTACAGGCGCCTGCGACGCCGGAGACCCTGTCGGCGCTTTGACGCCGGCACGACGAGCCAGGGCATGCTCGCGCCGGCAATTCCACAGAGGTCCGCTTGCCATCGCCCCCTGCCCCGCGATATCCCCGGGCGGCACTCCTCTTTTTTCCCGCGGCTCTTCATGCTCAAGAACGCATTCCTGACGCTCCTCGCGCTTGCCATAGCCATCGGCGGCGGCGGCGGCAGCGTCTGGTACGCTCTCAAGACGCAGGGCGGCATCGGCGCGATCAGGATCGGCCCATGGACAGCGTTCCCCGATATCGGCACGAGGGCGGCGGATCCTTATTCGAAAGCCCGCGTGGCGCGCGAGGGTATCCTTGCACTCGGGCAGGCAGAAGGCCTGTCCTTTATCGCCGAGCGCGATTCCGGTGGCGAACAATTGAAACGCCAATGCGCCTATGAAATCGAAGGTGGATTTCCCGCGGCCCGGTTCTGGACCCTCTATGCCGCCGATCAATCGCTCGGGGTGGTCAAGGCCGGCAAGCCAAGGCTTGCGGCACTTCAATCACACCAGGTTCTGCGCCAACCCGACAATTCGGTAGTGATTTCCGTCAGCAACCGCCCCACACCCGGCAACTGGCTGCTTTCCGGCGGCTTCGGCCGGATGTATTTCGTGCTGACATTCTACGACACGCCGATCGCCAGCAGCACGGGTCTTTCGGATATCACGCTGCCGCAGATCCTGAAGGTCGGCTGCAATGCGTAGGCTGCTGCACGCGATCCTGCTCGGCCTGCTGGGCGCCGGCATCGTGCACATCGTCGTGCTGCTGCTCGTCCCGGAATTTTCCGAACGTGATGCGTGGTCGCGGCTGGCCATGGCCTCGGACCTCTATAGGATGACCAGGCTGGACGCCGAGGCCGGCGGTACGCCGGTGGTAAAATCCGTCGATCCGCTGTTTTATGCGGCTGCTTGCCGGTTCGATCTGTCAGAAGGGATGGTTCGGGTGAAGGCACCAGGAAACGTCCCGTTCTGGTCCGTATCGGTCTATGACCGCAGCGGCCATAACATCTACTCCTTCAACGACCATAGTGCGACCGGAAGGGTGCTGGACAGTATCGTACTGACGCCGGCGCAGATGATCGAGATCCGCAAGGAGCTCCCGGAGGAATTGCAAGGGGCAATCTTCGTCGAGGTGCCCGTCGACGAAGGCATGTTCGTCATCCGCTCGTTTGTGCCCGACGACAGCTGGAAGCCGGTCGTGTCGCGGTTTCTCGAGCAGAGTTCCTGCGAACTGCAGGCCTACTGACGTCAACCGAAATATGCTGCCGGTTTCCGGCCCAACAGGGTGCGCGGCGCTCTTTTACAGTGTTAGAGCGTCCTTTGCGCGCCCAACAGGGCGCGCGGCGCTCTAATGATGCGGAACAGGCAGCGTCCCCGACGATCCCGGCATCGTCCTTGACGAGCCCGGCTTATCTGGACCCGCGCCTGGCCGCGTCTCGCCCGTCAGCTGCCGTGGCTCGTAGCGGACGCCTGGGAAAATGATCACCGCCGCCGGCGTTCCGGTGTTTCGTTCTGCTCGATTGGTTGCCGCCGTTCGCGGCACGAAAGACAGTACCATGCCCATGGTTCGTGCATTCCTCTCGGTTGCCCCGGAGCACAACGCAACGCCTCCAATCTGATTAAGGACGGCAGTAGGTTAACGGAACGCTAACGGATCGCCGCTAATTTGATCTTTGTTCTGAGGTCAGGAAGTCCTGACCCGAGGCAAATGCGAAACCGACACAGTCCCGGTCGAGCATGGTCCAGATCGTGTCGAGTGTCAGGCGTATCCTTCGTGTCAGCTTCGGATTTCAGGCAAATCGCTATACGGGCTGAATCGGGAAAGGCCGAAAGGCTGTTCCGCGCGGCGGTGTCGGCGTTCTGTTCGCTCACCCGCCCTTCGCGCCGGGAGATCGCACAACTTGAGGATCTGACGCTTCCGCTTTTCGCCAATGTGTCGGTCGAATCGCGCCGCTATGTCGCCGCCGCCCTTTCCGAATGCGAATACGCACCCACTGCGCTGGTCCGGCGGCTTTGCGGGGAGCCGGTCGACGTTGCCGCGCCGTTGCTCATCCGCTCGCGCGCGCTGAGTGATATCGACCTCGTCGCGCTGATCGGACGGCACGGCCTGCCGCATGCGCGCGCCATCGCGCGCCGCAAGGATCTGAACCCGACCATCGCCCAGTTGATCAGGGCACTTGAAAAGCCGACGCTGGTGAGCGTGCGGCAGCAGGAGGCGGTCGCCAAGACGGCGCCTAAAAGCGCCGAAGTCATCGCGCCCAGCCCCGACAGCCAGCATGTGCCCGGCGCCGCCGCCGAGAATGCACGGCGCCGGCTGCGGTCGATGATGCGTGCCGATGATGAGAGCGGCGGCGCGACCGTCAATCCGTTCGCCGGCGCTGAAACCTATGTCAAACTGCGCGAGACGGCGCTGACCGGCAATGTCGCATTCTTCCAGACAGCACTGGCCGACGCGCTCGAAATCGATTTTTCAACGGCGCGGTCGCTCACCGCAAACCAGAACTACACGTCGCTTCTAGCCGCCCTGCGCGCGCTTGATCTCGGCGAAGAGAGGGCGTTCCTGATCACCGTCGCCGTCTATCCCACAGAGTTTCCGCACCCGCAGGCTATTCGCATCTTCCTCGACCGCTACCGACTGCTGCATCGCGACGCAGCGCTGGACAGGCTACGCGGCTGGAAGGCCGAGACACTGTCGAAGGCCATTCGCAATGCCGGACCGGTTGCGGCAAACGCCGACATCCGCAAAGCGGACAGCGACAATGCTGCCGCCAGCCCTAAAGCGCGTCGCGTTTGACCGGCCTCATGCGACGCGCTTCAGGTTGTTGTTTTATGCACGTCGTTATCGCAAAACCGCTGCACACTTTTGCGCGACATGCATTAAGGCGCGTCGGGTCTGAAAGAGATTCAAGCGAACGCTTTAAGCCTTTGTTTTCATGCATATCGTTAGAGCGACTTGACGGAAATAAGTTCCTCGACGGGAACAGCGCCGGCCTCGATCTCGACGACCCAGATGTCGGGATCGAATTTCTTCTCCCTTTCCAGTTGTGCGTCAAAAACGGCGGCATCCTCGCCGGCGCCGAGCAAACTGAAGAATCGGTCGTCGGGTTTGGCTGAATCGTAGCTCGTCTGCGGCGCCGGTCCAAACAAGGCAATCTCGCCCATGCGGCCTCGCGCCAGCACGAAGACGGCGCCGGCCTCGGTTGCGCCGCGCTTGACCACGGCGGCAAAGCCGCCGGCGCCGAAAACCCGGCGCAACAGGGCCGATACCCACAGATCGGTGGTTATGCGCATAGCAGCATTCTGGACGACATCGGACGGTACTTAGAGCGCTTTGCGTTTGGGTGAAACCAGAACCGCGCGCCTCCGCCCATCAGTTGGTCAGGCCGATCTCGCGCATCTTGACGTAAACGACCTCGTCGGGCTCGCCGGTCTCAGGCAGCCCGAACAGCGACTGGAACTCCCTGATCGCTGCCTTGGTGCGGGCCCCGACCACGCCGTCGAGTTGCATATCGTCATTGCCGAATGCCTTCAACCCAGCCTGGATCTTGATGATACGGGCGTCGGGTGCCTGCGCCGGCGCATCTGCCGGCGCCGAAGCGGAGACGGGAATCGCGGCCAGGTCGTCCGGACGAGGTGCCGGATGCGGCACGACCGTCGAGGCGGTTGGCGTGGCGCCCAGTTGATCGAGCAGAACGCTGTCGATCTCACCGGAAGCGTTGAGCCCGACCTTCTGCTGATAGGCTTGTATGGCCTTACGCGTGTTGGGGCCAGAAATGCCGTCGACCGTGCCGGAATAGAAATCCAGGTCCTTCAATATGCCCTGGATCTGCTCGACGACCGGATCGCTCTTGATCGGGGCCAAGCCCGGCCGCACGATGTTGATAGTGGTTTCGGGCTCGTCGGCGCCTGCTTGAGGAAAGTTCTCTATGCTCCTGGTCGCGAAAAACGCGCCGGCATGAGGAAAAGGCTGATACCACAGGGCGTTCGCCGAGACGTACAACAGCGTCACCAGGAAGGCGGTCGAACCGCCGACCAGAACCGGATTGCGCGAGATCAGGCTGCCGACCGCGACCGCGCCACCCTGGAAGGCATCGCCGCGGCGCTTGACCGTCTTAGGCTGTTTTGCGGAGCGAGCCATGCCTGTCCCCTTTCGTCTCCGCCTTCGCCGCAGGCATTGGCAGCACGCCGGGCTTGTCCGTCGAACGTCCCTTCGGTCCGTTCACCGGCAAGCTGATCGTGACCGTGGTGCCCTCGCCCGGCATGCTTTCGATCGACATCGTGCCCTCGTGCAGCGCCACCAGGCCCTTCACCAGTGACAGGCCGAGCCCGGTTCCCTCGAAGCGGCGCGTATAGTCGTTCTGGATCTGCATGAACGGCTTGCCGAGATTGGCAAAGTCTTCCTCGGCGATGCCGATGCCGGTGTCCCTGACCCAGAAATGCAGTCGCGAGCCGATCCGCTTGGCGCCGACGACGACATCGCCGCCATCGGGCGTGAATTTGATGGCATTGGAGACTAGGTTGATGAGTATCTGCTGCACGGCACGACGATCGGCGTTTATCTCGCCGGCATCCGGTGCGATCTGAGCCTGCAGATCGATGTTCTTTGCCTCGGCCTGCAAGCGCATCATCGACTGGCACATTTCGACCGCTTCCACGAAACGGAACGGTTCCGGCTCGGTTGCATAGGCGCCGGCTTCGATCCTCGACACGTCGAGTATTGAGGTGACGACGGCAAGCAAATGCTGGCCGGACTCCTTGACCAGGCCGACATATTCCTTCTGGCGCGGATCCTTGAAGGTGCCGAACATCTCATGCAGCAGCATGTCGGAAAAACCGATGATGGCGTTCAACGGCGTGCGAAGCTCGTGGCTGACGACCGCCAGAAACCGTCCCTTCGCCACTTCGGCAGACGCGGCCGCCTCTTTCGCAGCGGCAAGCTCTTCGCGCAAGCCGACGAGTTCGTCGTTCTCGCGCAGGACGAGCGCGAAGACGTCCTCCTGCTCCGCCCGCATCAGCTCAAGGGAAAACGGCCGGTAATTGTCCGCCATTGGGCCGTTGCCGTTTTGCGGCAGTCGGACGCGAAGATCGAGCCGACGCGCCGACGCGCCATCGCGCATATCGGCCAGCGCGCTGAGGTATGCGACGCGATCGGACAGATGGATGCGGTCGAACAGGCCGCTACCGGACAGCAGTTCCGGCTGCAGCTTCAGGATCGTGCGCGCCTTTGCCGACGCATCCAGAACCTCGCCATGCCTGCCGGCCCGCAGGACAACGGCGTCAATGATGTTTTCGAGCCGATCGTCGGTCGCCGGATCAAGCCGCGCGCCGGCCGGATTGCCAAGTCTCGCGACGCGCGGAACGACGGTGAGCGTCCAACCCAGCGGCAGCAGCCAATGCCAAGCGGTGATTTCCGCCGGGCTGAACGGGAAAACTGAACCGGCAAAAGCCTGCAGCAGGATAGCGACAAATGCAGCTATGGCGCCCCAGAGTGCGGCGCGACGAGACGCCCCGATCCACCAGGCTTCGAACGGCAGCGCCACGACAAGCATGGCGACCGGCGAGGCCAGACCGTCCGCCGCGGCAATGACACCGGCAAGAGCAAGACTGCCCATCACCAGGGCGACCTGGCCGGCGAACGCCATCTTGCCCGATGCCGCCACCAGCAAGGCGGCAAACCAGCAGAGGCCGAAAGTCGCAAAGATCGCAGCCATGGTCACGGCCGCGCCCATGCCCGAGGTGACCAGCGTGACCGCTGCGCCTGCCGCAAAGAACGGAGCGGCCAGCATGACACCGATAAACCGGCGCTGGCACCGGCGGTCGTTCTGTCCGAGGATCGACGGATGAACCATACGTTCGCAACCGGCTGCCATAGCGCCGGGCAACTCAACGTATCTGGCCCTTATCGAACTCAACTCAACGCACTCGCACCTGGTCGTGAACTGCCCTGCTTCGCAGGATTGCTTTTGTTGATCTGAAACTCGCATCCAGCGTTTAAGGAATGGATAAGGCAGGAACCGATCAATGCCCGGCCTGAGACAAATATTGGGAGGCCGGCGCGTCAAAACCTTGGCAATTGCAGCCATAGTAAATGGAGCGTTATCCGGGCGAACCGCCCTTTCGCCTCCGACAGTCGCCACCGGCACGCTGCGTTTCGGGGAAATCACTACGGAAAACAATTAGATGGATGGTTAACCTCAAGTGAAGAAAATCGGCTGGATTTGAGACAAATCCATTGCAAAATGCTTCGTTTCGAATTTGCCTAAAATTTGAGGAAAATTTTCGCTGACCGGGCAAGCCGTCCTTTGCGCGTCTATGCCACTATCGTACCCATAAGGGGTCATGCCGCACGAATGCATGATCCGGTCACAGATGAGGGCATACAGATGGGCTTTCTGATCAAAATGGCTTTCTGGTTTTCGCTGGTGCTTCTGGCACTGCCGCTGAATGTCGGCTCCGACGAGACGGGCCACCAAAGCGTCGGGCCGATCCAGGCGTTGTTTGCGGCACGCGAAGCCGTCGGCGACATTGCCGGCATATGCGAGCGCAGGCCCGATGTCTGCGAGACCGGCAAGTCCGCAATGCACACGATCACCGCCCGGGCCAAGGAGACCGCCAAGATCGCGGCCGCCATGTTGGACGACAGGACCGGCGAACCAGACACGGCGACAATGACCGGCAGCGTGCCCGAAGACATCGTGTTGCCCGCGAAAATCGACTTGCCGGCGAAAATCGATCTGCCGGCGAAAAACTAAGATATTTTTAGCGCATCTGTCACTGCACCATAGGCCGTCCGCCCGTCGTCGCCTATGGTGTTTTCCTCTTTTTCCGTGACGCGGCGTCGCCGGATGACTATATCCGAGGTGATGACCACGACGATCCAAACGATCCGCGACGACTTCTCCCTGCTTGACGAGTGGGAAGACCGCTATCGCTATGTGATCGAACTGGGCGAGGCCCTGCCGCCGTTTCCCGATGAGGAACGCAACCCTGCCAACAAGGTGCCCGGCTGCGTCAGCCAGGTCTGGCTGACCACCGAATATGGACCGGGTCCCGACCCAGTCGTCACCTTCGCCGGTGATTCGGACGCCCATATCGTGCGCGGCCTTGTCGCTATCATGCTGGCGCTGTTTTCCAGACGACCTGCCAGCGAGATCCAGAAAACCGACGCGGAAGCCACGCTGAGGGCACTTGGCCTCGACGAGCACCTGTCGCCGCAACGCGCCAATGGTCTTCGTTCCATGGTCAAGCGCATCAAACGCGACGCCGAGGCGGCGTTGAGGCAGACCGCCTGATTAGGCCGCGCGATTGCCCCGCATGACGGAGAGCCCGCACATGACGCAACGCATATCGGCTGCTCCAGCAATGCTCCGAAACCAAAACGGCGCCCGGAGGCGCCGTTGATCGTTCAACCCACGTTGGGAAGAGCCGATATCAGCGCCCCTTGCGCTTGCGGCCGAGACCCATTTTCTTGGCGAGTTGGGAGCGGGCGGCAGCATAGTTGGGAGCAACCATCGGGTAGCTTGCGTCCAGGCCCCATTTTTCACGATACTCGTCCGGCGTCAGACCGTAGTGGGTCATCAAGTGACGCTTCAGCGACTTGAACTTCTTGCCGTCTTCAAGACATACGATGTAGTCGTCATGGACGGAGCGTTTCGGGTTTACTGCCGGCTTCTGCTTGTCGGCAGGAGGCTGTTCACTGGCCCCGCCCACGCGCCCGAGGGCGGCATGGACATCGGCGATGAGGCTCGGCAGTTCGCCGACCGGCACCGGATTGTTGCTGACATAGGCGGCTACGACGTCGGCCGTCAATTCGATCAGCGCATCACTATTTCTGGAAGGTGTTTCGATAATATCCATGGCTTCCTGGCCCCAACGTGAGTTGTTTCTATCTGCGCCCTATTTTTGACAGGTCGGGCATCGCGCGAAATTTTTGCAGGAAAGAGCCTCTGCGATTCGCGTCGCAGCATCCTAATGAGCCACTAAACCAAGTAAGTCAATTCGCTTCTTGCGCTGTATTCATCGATGGCAATAAAATATTCGACGATCAGCTTCAACCTTTCGTGCACTCTGTAACTTTGCGATATTTTCTGGGCAGACCAGCAGCGGCGGACGCCCGGTCGAGTTGCCGTTACATCCATGAGAGCCAGTAAAAAAAATCTCAATGCTTGGCTATGCTTGGTTGTGGCGCAGGCTAGCTGGTTGTTTTCAGAGTCCGCAAAACCATAGGTTGCGATTTGCTGTTGCAAGCAAGCCGGAAATCAGCACCGCGGACCGGCAGTGATCCATCAATGTGGGGTGATGTATTTTCCGTAGACCCAGCCGGTTACGAAATTGCCGTTCTGTGCCGGATCATGCCAGACTTCGCACCAGCGATAGCGGATCTTCTGTTCCTGCTTCAAGCGCATGACCCCGAAAATCGGAATCGATTTTCGGAAAGGATCATGCGCAGATTCAAAGGTGCTACAGCGTCCTTTGCGCGTCCAGAGGACGCGCGGCGCTGTAGCGCGGCTGCTTGGCGATGTCGAGCAGGTTTATGCCGCCTGTGCATTTCCCGGTCATCTGCAAAACGGCACCGTTGGGATAGGCGGCCTGCTTCAGGGACGATCCCGCCGGATACTTGCGCACGTTGAGCGTGTCGCAAAACGGAACGTTGGTCACTTGCCAAGCTGCGAACACGGTTGCATGAGATTGGCCGGTAAAGGCCAAAACTGTCGAAGCGACGGCGGAAGCCGCAGCAACGTGAAAACGGAATTTCATTTTTCCCTCTCCTCCGGCTCATCTTCTGGGGCCCGGCGCAAACATATTGTCCAGCCCTTGAACCTGCACTGATCGGCGTGTTCATTCGCCATTCAAGTAACTTCCACAGCGAGACGCAATGACCCGAACCCCAGCATTTCCGACTGTCAGCCCGCCGCAACCCGAGAAGCGACCTGTCTTCGATCTCCATCATGGGGTAAGCCGGACGGACGACTATGCCTGGCTGAGAGCCGACAACTGGCAAGAGATGTTCAGGGATCCGTCCCTGCTCGACAGCCAGATCCGCGCCCATCTCGAGGGTGAGAACGCCTATCAGGCGGCGTTGATGGCCGACACCGCCCAGTTGCGGAAGCAGCTTTTCAAGGAGATGAGGGGCCGCATCAAGGAAGACGATTCTTCCGTGCCGATGAAGGATGGGCCCTACGCCTATGGGTCATCTTTCAAGCTTGGCGGCGAGCAGCCACGTTATTTCCGCACGCCGCGCGATGGCGGCGAGCAGCAGATCCTGCTCGACGGCGATCTCGAGGCCGAGGGCAAAGCCTATTTCCGTCTCGGCGGCGTCGACCATTCGGCCGATCACGGCAAGCTCCTGTGGGCGTTCGACGATAAGGGCTCCGAATTCTTCACGCTTCGTGTGCGCGATCTTACCAGCGGCAAGGAGTTGCCGGACAGGATCCCGGACACAGGTGGCGGCGGCGTGTGGGATGCCGGAAATGACGGATTTTTCTACACCCGCCTCGATCCCAACCACCGTCCTTCCAAGGTGCTGTTCCATGCCCTTGGCGACAGTCCTGAGAACGACCGGCTGATCTACGAAGAAACCGATCCGGGCTTCTTCATGAATGTCGGCGGCACGCGCTCCAACGAATGGATCATGGTCGGCATCAACGACCACGAGACCTCGGAATACCGCATCATGAGCGCCAGCGAGCCATTCGCCGAACCGAAGCTGGTTTCGCCGCGCGAGACCGGCCTGCAATACGATCTCGAAGAAGGCGGCGATATCTTCTTCATTCTCACCAACGCCGACGGCGCCAAGGATTTCAAGATCATGACGGCGCCGGCGAGCGACCCGGTGCGCGCCAACTGGCAGGAGTTGGTGCCGCACGAAGCGGGCCGGCTGATCCTTTCGGTGATCGGCTTCAAGGACCATATGGTCAGGCTTGAACGCAAGGAAGGCCTGCCGCGCATCGTCGTGCGTGACCGCAAGAGCGGCGAGGAACACCTCATCTCCTTCGACGAGGAAGCCTTCTCGCTCGGCCTGTCGGGATCCTATGAATACTACACCGAGATCATGCGCTTTTCCTACTCGTCCATGACAACGCCGGCGCAGGTCTTCGACTACAACATGCGGACCCGCAAGCGCGTGCTGCTGAAGACCCAGGAAGTTCCGTCCGGTCACGACCCGGAGCATTACGTGACCCGGCGGCTGATGGCGCCCGCAGCCGACGGCGAACTGGTGCCGATCTCGCTCATCCACCATCGCGACACGCCGCTCGACGGATCAGCGCCTTGCCTGCTTTACGGCTACGGCTCCTACGGCATCACGGTCCCGGCCGCCTTCAACACCAATTTGTTTTCGCTGGTCGACCGCGGCTTCGTCTACGCGATTGCCCATGTCCGCGGCGGCAAGGACAAGGGCTATGGCTGGTACGACGACGGCAAGCGGGCGCACAAGATGAACACGTTCACCGATTTCATCGCGGTCGCACACCACCTCGTCGCCGAGCGCTACACCGCTCATGATCGCATCGTCGCACAGGGCGGCTCGGCCGGCGGCATGCTGATGGGCGCGATCGCCAACATAGCGCCGGAATGCTTCGGCGGCATCGTCGCCGAGGTTCCGTTCGTCGACGTGCTGACCACCATGCTCGACGCGACCTTGCCGCTGACGCCGCCGGAATGGCCTGAATGGGGCAACCCGATCGCTTCGGCGGAAGACTACCGGACGATCGCCGCCTACTCGCCCTATGACAATGTCGGGGCGCTCGACTACCCGCCGATCCTGGCGCTTGCCGGTCTCACCGACCCGCGTGTCACCTATTGGGAGCCGGCCAAATGGGTAGCGCGGCTGCGCGACCGCAAGACCGGCGACAATCCGGTGCTGTTCAAGATCAACATGGACTCCGGCCATGCCGGCGCATCCGGCCGGTTTTCCAGGCTCGAGGAAATCGCCTTCACATATGCGTTTGCACTGAAGGTGGCGGGCAGGGCCGACCTTTCCACCACCGCGCCGCCCACCCTTTTGGACGCGCAAAGGGCGCTGTAGGAGCTTGATCTTGCGCACGATCCCCAACGGGGAATCGATTCCGATTTCGGGTCATGGCCTGGCTGATTTTCCGCTCGCAATTGCGATGGCCGCGCGCTACCCAATGCGCGGCTTTTCGCAGCCGCGCCGCCAAAATCATCCAGTCAAGTCAAGGGTCTGCCATGTTGCTCGTCGACGTCTATCTCGACAAATCGCCCATCCAGGGCATCGGTGTCTTTGCCAAGAACCACATCCCACGGGGCACACTGGTCTGGAAGCTCGATCCCAATTACGACCGGCGTATCCCCGTCGAGGTCTATGAGCGCGAAACCGGGTCGGTTAAAGCCTATCTCGATCGCTATTCCTACCCCGACCGGCGCGACCCGAACTACATCGTTTTCGAAGCCGACGACGCGCGCTACATGAACCATGCCGATGACCCGAATTGCGACGTCGCCACACCCGAGGAGACATATGCGTTGCGTGACATAGCGCCCGGCGAGGAGATGACCTGCGACTACAATCATTTCTTCGAAGCCGGCTTCGATTTCCTCGGCGACCGCTGACGCGCCGCCATCCCGTCCGGTTTTCGCGTCAGCTCGAAGGCTACTTGCGCGCCGGATAGCCATTGGGATGCGGCGGTATGGCCTTCAGATAGGCTGATATTGCCGCCCGGTCCTCGGGCGTCAGTTCGGCCATGTTTCTCTGCACGTCGACCATGGCGCCACCGACGGAATCGAAATCCGGCGTGAAGCCGGTTTCGAGAAAGTAGGCTATGTCGGCCTCCGACCAGTCACTGAGCCCGCCTTCACCCGAAGTAATGTTCGGCACGATGCCGCTGCCTTCGGCAGCAGTGGCTCCGGACAGCCACTCGCTCTTCCTGGTGCCGCCAGCAAAATCACGCGGCGTGTGGCATTCGCCGCAATGGCCCGGCCCTTCGACCAGGTAGCGGCCGGCCATCACCGGATCCGGCGTGCCATCGGGGAAGGAAACCACCGGCTTGTCACTCAAATAGAGACGCTTCCAGAGCCCGACGCCGCGACGGATATTGAACGGGAATCCCAATGAATTGGGCGGCGCCTTGCCGGCGACCGCCGGAAGCGTTTTCAGGAAGGCATGGAGATCGGCAATGTCGGCCGGCTTCATGCGCGCGTAGGATGCATAAGGAAACGCCGGATAGAAATGCTCGCCGCTCGGCGACACCCCCTTCATCATTGCGTTGGCGAGGTCTTCGACCGACCAGGCGCCGATACCGTCCTTGGCATCCTGCGAGATGTTCGGTGGCACGAAGGTGCCGAACGGCGTCTTGAGTTCGAGACCGCCTGCCAGTTGAAGTCGGGCATCGCCTTGTGAGCCTGGCTTCGCATGACACGATGTGCAGCCTCCGGCTTTAAAAACGCGCTTGCCCCTGGCGGCATCGCCGGGGCCGAGTTGCGCCAGGGTCTCAGTGTCGAGCCTGACCGGCGCCGACTGGAACCAGCCGGCGACAGCGCCGGCGGCGCCCAGTAGGAGGGCGGCGCCGACGAGTTTTTTCAGCCGGCGCATCGCCCGCTATCAGCCCTTCTTTATCCTGTATGTTTGGTGGCAGGTGCCACAATCGCCGCCTATGGTGTTGAACCCCGCCTTCAAGGCATCAACGTCGGCAGGGGCGGCGGCCGCCGCCGCCTTGACGTCGGCGAGATATTTTTCCTCAACCGTCTTGAAGCCGGCCATATCCTCCCAGATCTTGGGGGCAGCGGTGGTGTCGCCGGTTTCGCTGCCAGCCGGGAAAAGGGTCTCGACGTTTGCATGGAATTTCTCGGCATTCGCCTGCAGCGCCTTCAACGCCACCAGCACGGCCGCGGCGTCATAAGGGGTCTCGCCCTTGACCACTTTCGACAATTGGCCGGCGATCTTTCCACGTTCCTTCATTAGGGCCTGGCGGTCCTGGATCGGATCGGCGAATGCCGCCGAACCGGCGAAGGCGAGCATCGAGATGGCGAGGATAAGCTTTCTCATTCAATTGGCTCCATGGTGAAGATGTTTCGGGTGAAGGTCCGACTGATCGATAACGGCAAAATTGGCTTAAAAATTCCGGAAATTCGCCTCACGCTTGTGTGAATTTTCGCGACGATCGTTCTGTGCTGGAAAAGGGCGGCCGATCCCTTGAGCCAAAAAGAAAGCCCCGGTTTTGCCGGGGCTTTCTTGCAACTCAGTTAGGCCTATGCCTTTTCGTAGAGCTCGAGGACATGGTCCCAGTTGATGAGACTGTCGACGAAGGCTTCGAGATATTTCGGCCGGGCGTTGCGATAGTCGATGTAATAGGAGTGCTCCCAGACATCGACGCCCAGGATCGGCGTCGCGCCATGGACCAGCGGGTTCTCGCCGTTCGGCGTCTTCGAGATCGCCAGCTTGCCGTCCTTGACCGAAACCCAGGCCCAGCCCGAACCGAACTGAGTGGTTCCGGCGGCGATGAAGTCGGCCTTGAACTTGTCATAGCCGCCGAGGTCGCTGTCGAACGCCTTTTGCAGCGCGCCCGGCAATTTGTTGCCGCCGCCGCCCTTCTTCATCCACTTCCAGAAATGGATGTGGTTGTAATGCTGGCCGGCATTGTTGAAGAGCCCGGGGTTCTTGCCGAAGGACTGTTTCACAACCTCTTCGACCGACAAATCGCCGAGCCCGGCTTCGGCAGCAAGCTTGTTGCCGTTGTCGACATAGGCCTTGTGGTGCTTGTCGTGGTGATACTCCAGCGTCTCCTTCGACATGTAAGGCTGCAAAGCCTCGTAGTCATAGGGCAAGGCGGGCAGTTCAAAAGCCATCGGTCGTACTCCTCGTGGAAAAATCCGGTGCAATACTGGACTAACATAGGTCTGGATTGATATGGAGCAACTCCGGAATGAAGCGCCGGTTCGCTTTTTCGCCAGTCAGCCGGTCGAAGTCGAATGCGCCCAATCCCAGTAGAGTTCGCGCGCCTTCTTGGCTACAGGCCCGGGCTGAAGATTTCGATCCTCGATGCGGGTGACCGGCACGACCTTCGAATGGTTTCCCGTCGAGAATATCTCGTCCGCTTCGAGGAAATCGCGCACCGACAGCGTCTTTTCGGTGGTCTTGAACCCATACTCGTCAAGCAGCATCATCGTCCGCGAGCGGGTTATGCCGGACAGGAACGTGCCGTTCGGCGCCGGCGTCAGGACATGGCCGTCTTTGACCAGGAAAATGTTCGAGGTTCCGGTCTCGGCGACATTGCCAAGCATGTCGAGCACCAAGGCATTGTCGAAGCCGCGCATCTTGGCTTCGAGGATGGCACGACCGTTGTTGGGATAAAGGCAGCCGGCCTTGGCGTTGGTCGGCATGGTTTCGATGGTCGGACGCCGGAACGGCGAGACGGTGACCGAAAAGCCCGACGGTGGGATCATCGGCGATTCATAGAGGCAAAGGCAGAAACGGGTCGAGGCCGGATCGGCCGGCACGCCCATATAGCCACCATGCTCGGCCCAGTACATCGGCCTTATGTAGACCGCCGTCTTGCCGTCGAACTTCTTCAGCCCGTCCCAGGTCAGCCCGACGATCTTTTCGGCGCTCATGGATGGTTTGAGACCAAGCGCGATCGCCGAAGCGTTTACCCTCGCGGCGTGGCGGTCGAGGTCGGGGGCGACGCCCTCGAACCAGCGGGCACCGTCGAACACGCTGGTGCCGAGCCACATGGCATGACTGCGCGGCCCTAGGATGGCGACGTTGCCTTCGTACCAGTCGCCATCCACAAAGGTCCATGTCGCGGATTGCGCCGCAGTCGCCAGTGTCATCGCTTGGTGTCCGTTCCAGACTGTCCTGTGTCGCCATTGGAAGATGCTTTGGCGTCTGCCGTCAACGGGGATCGCTGAGATTTGTTGAGGCCAGCGCTATGTGAACTGCAATCTGTGCTTGCGCCTAGCCTTGCCTCGCCGCAAAACTGTCACCATGCACCACGCGGCTTACGTTTTCGACGCTTACGGCACGCTGTTCGATGTCCATGCCGCCGTGCGCCGTCATGCCGACCAGATCGGGCCGGATGGCCAGCTCCTGTCGGAGATATGGCGCGCCAAGCAGCTGGAATATTCCTGGGTCAGGACGCTGATGGGCGCCTACGCCGATTTCTGGCAACTCACCGAGCAGGCGCTCGATTTCGCGCTGCGCAAGGTTCCCTCGGCGGACAAGGGGCTCAGGGCCAAGCTGCTCGACGCCTATTGGCGGCTCGACTGCTATCCGGAGGTGCCGGCCGTGCTCAAGGCGCTCAAGGGGTCTGGCGCCAAGCTGGCGATCCTCTCCAACGGCTCGCCTGAAATGCTGGAGGCGGCGGTCAAATCGGCCGCGCTCGACCAGTTTCTTGACGACATCTATTCCGTCGATGCCGTCAAGCGCTTCAAGGCCGATCCGTCGGTCTACGACATGGTCACGACAGGCTGGCGCCTCTATCCGGATGCGGTGTCGTTTCAGTCATCCAACCGCTGGGACGTCGCCGGCGCCACCAAATTCGGTTTCCGGACAGTCTGGATCAACCGCTCCGACCAGCCCGAGGAATATCGGGATTTTCCGCCGGCCCTGATCCTGCCCTCGCTCGAAGGCTTGCTGGCCGGAGGCTGACACATGACCCCAAAAATCGGAATCGATTTGCAAAGGATCATGCGCAAATTAAGGGTGCTACAGCGTCCTTTACGCATCCAAATGGACGCGCGGCGCTGTAGGCCTGTTGCCTCGGCGCAACAGGGGCGGAACCGTCACAGCTTTGCCTTTGTTTGTCCACCCTCAGGCCAGAATCGGAACCGCCTATCGCGCCGGGCATTGGTAGGGCTGGCGCCGTACTGATCGGCGTATTGATGTTTGTTTCGATTTGAGACCTAAAAAAAGGCAACCATGTTCACAACCGAAATCGAGTCCTATCGCCTGAGCCGTCGCGGCTTTCTCAACGCCGCTGCACTCGGCGCCGCCTCGATTGCGGTTTCCGCCTGCACCACGGTGGGAGGGCAGCCGGTCGAGCCGCCGCCGCCAGCCAACGTCGAGCCGCCGCTCCTGGACTATGCAACAATGTACGCTCCGGTCAGCGACGGTGGGTTCGAGCTCCCGGGCATACCGTTCGAGAAAATCGACGAGCAATTTCTGCGTCAGATCGTTCCCGATCCGACCGGCCAACGGCCCGGCACCATTGTCGTCGATACGGCTGGCCACCACCTCTATCTCGTGCGTTCGGGCGGAAAAGCCATTCGTTACGGCGTCGGGCTGGGTCGCGCCGGTTTCGAATGGTCTGGCGATGCCGTCGTCCAGTGGAAGCAGAAGTGGCCGAAATGGACCCCGCCGGCCGAAATGATCGCCCGCCAGCCCGAGCTCGCAAAATACAGCGCCGAGAATGGCGGCATGCCCGGCGGGCTGACGAATCCGCTCGGCGCGCGGGCGCTGTATCTGTTCGAGGGCAACGAGGACACGCTTTACCGCCTGCACGGTTCGCCGGAGTGGTTCTCCATAGGCAAATCGGTATCATCCGGCTGCGTTCGCTTGATAAATCAGGACATCATCGATCTCTACGACCGCGTGCCCAACAAGACGCCGGTGGTCGTTACCGCCGGTGTCGGTCAGGAGCTGGTTGCCACGGCAGACCGCAAAGCCATTCCGATCGATGCGGGCGTCCCGGAAGGATCGATCCTGCTCGGCCCGGCAAGAACGATCTCGGACTCGATTTTCTGAGCTGGTCGAAAGCGCTGGAGCGGTGGACTTTCGGCGCCGCAACTTTCCGGTCCGATGCTTTTCCCTGAGCAGTCGGATTCTCGCAAAACCGGTGCCCACTTTGGTCCGATGCGGTACTTTCAGCGCCGCCCCCTTGCCAGGCTGCCGAGGATGCCGCGCACGATTGCCCGTCCGACGGATGAACCGACCGAGCGAACCACCGATTTGATCGCCGCCTCCGCCACCGTCTGGCGATTTGACGCTCGCGGCGCCGGTGCTCGCCTGCCGCCGGTGGGCTGGTGGGCGGGATCGTCATTGCCGAAGCCTGGAATGGTCCAGCGTGAGCCGCCGCTCTCCTGCTGCTGCGCCTCCGCGTCCAGCGCATCCTTGGCTTTTTTCTGCAGCATCTCGAAAGCCGATTCGCGATCGACGGTCTGATCGTACTGTCCCGCGACCGGGCTCTCGGTGATCAGCGTACGGCGCTCGTCAGGCGTGATCGGGCCAAGTCGCGACGACGGCGGGCGAACTAGCGTCCGCTGGACCATCGACGGAACACCTTTGGCTTCCAGCGTCGAGACCAGCGCCTCGCCGGTGCCGAGCTGCGTGATCACGGTTGCACAGTCGAAATCGGGATTGGGCCTGAACGTCTCGGCGGCGGTCCTCACGGCCTTCTGCTCCCGTGGCGTGTAGGCGCGCAGGGCGTGCTGCACGCGGTTGCCGAGCTGGGCTAGAACCGTTTCGGGGATATCCAGCGGATTCTGGGTGACGAAGTAAACGCCGACGCCTTTCGAGCGGATCAGGCGGACCACCTGTTCGACGCGGTCGACCAGCACCTTCGGCGCGTCATCGAACAGAAGGTGCGCCTCGTCGAAGAAGAAGACCAGCTTCGGCTTGTCGGGATCGCCGACTTCGGGAAGCTCCTCGAACAGTTCCGACATCAGCCACAACAGGAATGTCGCATAGAGCCGGGGATTCATCATCAGCTTGTCGGCGGCCAGCACGCTGATCGCGCCGCGGCCGTCGCGGGTGGTGCGCATGATGTCGGCGATCCGTAGCGCCGGCTCGCCGAAGAAGTTCGTCGCTCCCTGCTGCTCCAGGACCAGCAGCGTGCGCTGGATCGCGCCGACCGAGGGTTTTGTGACATTGCCGTAGCGAGCGCCGATTTCTTCGGCGCGTTCGGCGATGTTGGCAAGAAGCGCTTGCAGGTCCTTCAGGTCCAGCAGCAACAGGCCCTCTTCGTCGGCGATGCGGAAGGCGATGTTCATGATGCCTTCCTGCGCCTCGGACAGGTTCATCAGGCGCGACAGAAGCAGCGGCCCCATTTCCGAGACGGTTGCGCGGATCGGATGGCCCTGCTCGCCGAACAAATCCCAGAAGATGACCGGAAATTCCTGGAAATCATAAGGATCGAGCTTGACCTGCTCGGCGCGCTTGACCAGAAAATCCTGTGCCGTGCCCATCATGGCGATACCGGACAGATCGCCCTTGATGTCGGCGCAGAAGACCGGCACGCCGGCATTGGAGAAACCTTCCGCCAGAATCTGCAAGGTCACGGTCTTGCCAGTACCGGTCGCACCGGTGACCAGGCCGTGACGATTGCCATACTGAAGCAGCAGATTTTCGGCGCGCTGGTAGCTGTCATCAGGCTTTCGGCTGGCTCCTATGAAAATACTGGTGTCGTCAGCCATGTGTCCGGTCTCCGCAAACCTGAAGTGTTGAACGCCCTGGTCTATTGAAAGTAATGGGGCTCGCCGCAGGTATAATGACGCCATTGCGCAGCGACAATGGCCATGGTCGAAATTGGGCTTTTTGGAGCTTGCGGATTTTACGCATGTTTGGCAATCGGTTGACGGTTCACCGTCGCAGGACGCGTGTTGCATTGTGATATGGGACGGGGAACCGTAGACTGACGTTCCAGGCCTATCGGCCGAGAAGACGAGGAGAGCGGATGGGCGCCGGTGCCTTGAACCACGATGCCAAACTTCCGAACCCTGACCGGCAGCGGTGGCTGGCCCTTGCGGAAAAAGCCTTGGCCGGCGAATCCTTCGAGGAAAAGCTCGTATCCCATACGGACGATGGCATCCGTATCGAGCCGCTCTATGATCGTTCGGTCACCGCAGAGCCTCTCGCGCGGGCAAATCCCAGATCGCCGTGGATCGTCAGCCAGCGTATCGACGACCCCGATGTCGGCCGCGCCAAAGCCCAGGCCCTGGAAGACGTCGCACAGGGCGCCACCGGATTGTCGCTTGTCTTCGAAGGCGCGCCGAATGCGTTCGGCTACGGCCTGCCGAGGACTGCCGAGGCGCTGGAGACCGTGCTCGACGGCGTGCCGCTCAATCGCATCCAGGTCCGCATCGACGCGCATCCCTGGAGCCGCGCCGTGGCCGACTGGCTGGTTGCGTTCTTGAGCAAGCGCCGGTCGGACCCGGCAAAACTCAACCTTTCCTTCGGTATCGATCCGGCGGCGATCTTTGCCGGAACCGGCCGCTTGCGGATGTCGATCGAGGCCCTGCAGGCATCGATGCCGCAGTCCCTGGCACATTTTTTCTCGATGGGCGTTCCCGGGGTTCTGCTGGAGGCAGGCGGACGCGTCTTCCACAATGCCGGCGCCACCGAAGCGCAGGAGCTGGGCGCCATGATGGCTTCGGCGGTCTCCTATCTCCGGATGTTCGATGAGGCGCGCCAGCCGCTCGTCTATGCGGCGCCCCATATCGGCTTTGCGCTGAGCGTCGACCAGGATCAATTCGTGTCGATGGCCAAGGTCAGGGCTTTGCGCAGGCTGTGGGCACGTGTTCAGGAGGCATGCTCGATCGCCGCCTCCACCGCCAACATCCATGCCGAGACGTCCTTCCGCATGATGACTTCGGCGGACCCGGAGACGAACATCCTGCGTACTGCGATCGCCGGTTTTGCCGCGGCAGCCGGCGGGGCGGATTCGATCTCCATCCTGCCGCATACGATCGCGCACGGCCTGCCGGCGGGCTTTGCCCGCCGTGTCGCCCGCAATACGCAACTGATCATGGCCAGCGAAAGCCATATCGATCATGTCGCCGACTCTGCTTGCGGTTCGGGCGCGGTTGAAGCGCTGACCGCCGAACTCTGCGAAGCGGCGTGGGAAGAATTCCAGCGGATCGAGGCGGAAGGCGGCGTGCTGTCCAGCCTGCAGCAAGGACACATCCAGAAACGGGTTCAGGCGGCCGCCGCCCGCCGCAATGCTGCCTATCAGGCGGGCGATCGGGCCATCATCGGCACGACGCTTCACCCGTCGAAGACCGAACGTCCGGTCGAAACGCTGGCGGCGGAGCGGCGGCCTGCCGTCACCGAGGGCGTAGCGGTATGCGAGCCGCTGTTTCCGATCCGCCTCGATCAATCGATCGGAGCAGCGCCATGATCCCGGATTTCAGCCAGATCGGCTGGTCGGCGCCGCGCCGGGCGCCGATCGAGGCCAAGGGCCAGCGGATGACCCCGGAAGGGTTGGCCATCAAGCATCTGTACAACCAGGGCGACCTCCAGGGGTTACCGCATCTCGACACCTATCCGGGCCTGCCGCCATTCGTGCGCGGCCCCTACCCGACCATGTATGTCCAGCAGCCGTGGACGATCCGGCAATATGCCGGCTTCTCGACGGCGGAAGAGTCGAATGCCTTTTACCGGCGCAACCTTGCAGCCGGCCAGAAGGGACTGTCGGTCGCTTTCGACCTCGCCACGCATCGCGGCTACGACAGCGATCATCCGCGTGTTGCCGGCGATGTCGGCATGGCCGGCGTCGCCATCGATTCCATCCTCGACATGCGCCAGCTCTTCGACGGCATACCACTTGACGAGATGACGGTGTCGATGACCATGAATGGCGCGGTGCTGCCGATCATGGCGCTCTACATCGTGGCGGCGGAAGAACAGGGCGTTGCGCAGAAGGACCTCGCCGGAACCATTCAGAACGACATCCTGAAAGAGTTCATGGTGCGCAACACCTACATCTATCCGCCAAAGCCTTCGATGCGGATAGTGTCGGACATCTTCTCCTACACGTCGCAGCACATGCCGAAGTTCAATTCGATTTCGATCTCCGGCTATCACATGCAAGAGGCAGGTGCGACCGCCGACCTCGAGCTCGCCTACACGATCGCCGACGGCATCGAATATGCCCGCGCCGGTGTCGCGGCGGGTCTCGATATCGACCGTTTTGCGCCGCGCCTTTCCTTCTTCTGGGCGATCGGCATGAACTTCTTCATGGAGGTCGCCAAGCTAAGGGCAGCCCGCCTTTTGTGGTCGAACCTGATGCTGAAGAACTTCTTGCCGAAGGACGAGCGCTCGCTGTCACTGCGCACCCATTGCCAGACTTCGGGCTGGTCGCTGACGGCGCAGGACCCCTACAACAACATCATCCGCACCATGATCGAGGCGATGGCGGCGACGCAGGGTCATACGCAATCGCTGCACACCAACGCCTTCGACGAGGCGATGGCGCTGCCGACCGACCATTCGGCTCGTATCGCCCGCAACACGCAGCTCATCCTGCAAAAGGAATCCGGTACCACCCGCATCATCGATCCATGGGGAGGCTCCGCCTATCTCGAACGGCTGACGCATGACCTGGCGGCGCGCGCGCTTGCCCATATCGAAGAGGTCGAGAGCCTGGGCGGGATGGCCGCCGCAACCGAAAAAAACATACCGAAGCTGCGCATCGAAGAGGCCGCCGCGCGCACGCAGGCGCGGATCGATTCCGGCGAGCAGATACTGGTCGGCGTCAACGCCTATCGTCCGGAGACGGACATCAAAGTCGACGTGCTGAAAATCGACAACGCCGAAGTCAGAGCCCGTCAATTGTCGAAACTGCAACGGCTGAAAGGCACGCGCGACGTCGCTGCTGTCGAGAGCGCACTGAGTGCGCTGAGCCGCGCTGCGGAGAGCGGCGAAAATCTGCTGGAGTTCGCCATTCGCGCCGCGCGCGCCAACGCCACGGTCGGCGAGATTTCGCTGGCTCTGGAAAAGGTCTTCGGCCGCCATGTCGCTTCGGTCCAGACGATCTCCGGCGTCTATCGCAAGGCGCTCGGCGACAATCCGGTGGTCGACCGGCTGCAGGACAAGATCGTGGCGTTCGAGGAGAAGTCCGGCGGCAAGCCGCGCATTCTCGTCGCTAAGATGGGGCAGGACGGCCACGATCGCGGCCAGAAGGTCATCGCCACGGCCTTTGCCGATCTCGGCTTCGACGTGACCGTCGGACCGATGTTCCAGACGCCGGACGAGATCGCCAGGCTCGCGGTCGAGCACGACGTGCATATCATCGGCGCCTCGTCGCTGGCGGCGGGACATTTGACGCTCATTCCCGAACTCAAGGACGCGCTGAAGAAGCTCGGACGCGACGGCATATTGATCGTCGTCGGCGGCGTTATCCCGCCGCAGGATTACGATGCTGTGATGCAGGCGGGGGCCGCGGAGATCTTCCCGCCGGGCACGGTCATCCCCGAGGCCGCCGACCGGCTGATGGACCGGCTGTTGCAGGTTGGATGAGCCGTTATAATATATGTTGTAACGAGGGCGGGTTTCGTTATAATTGGTGTTGCAACCAAGGTGCAACGCCATGAACACGACAATCCGCAAGATCGGCAATTCCGAAGGCGTCATCCTGCCGAGGGAGCTTCTCGATCGTCTGAACCTGAAGGCTGGCGACCAGCTTCAAATCGTTGAAACCGGTGATGGCCTTGCGCTGAAGCCGGTGGACGATAGCTTCGAGCGGCAAATGAAAGCTGCCCGCGAGGTGATGGACAAATACAAAGTGGCGCTTCGAAAGCTCGCCGAATGAGCTGGCAATTCCTGAGCCGGCGCGCCGTGGAAGCGATGCACGCGGAGCAGCTGCGCCGGCATGGCGGCGCACAAGGTTTAAGAGACGAGAATGCTCTTGAATCGGCGCCCGCCCGAGCCGAGAACAAGGCGAACTATGGTGATCCATCGATCGAGGACCTGGCTGCGGCCTATATCTTCGGCACCGCCAGAAATCGCCCCTTTGTCGACGGCAACAGGCGCACGGCCATCGTCGCCGCCGGCGCGTTCCTGATTGTCAACGGCTATACGCTGACGGCCGACAACGGCACGATCTATGAATTCGTCATGGGTGTCGCCGCCGGCGAGATCGACGAGGCTGGGGCGGCGGCATTCTTCCGCGACCATGTCGTGAAGATCGAGGTCTAATTGTCGGAGAGCTTGACGATTTCCCACTCCTTGCCGTTCACCACGGCAATTTCGCCGACCTTCTTGCCGAACAAAGCCAGGGCCATCGGTGAAACATGGGAAATCGTGCCCTTGGCCGGATCGGCCTCATCCTCGCCGACGATCTTCCAGTGCACCTTCCTGCCGTCATCGCCTTCCAGCGTGACGCCCATGCCGAAGCGAACCAGGTCGCTGCCCGGTTCCGGTACGGAAAGCTCGGCGCTTTCACGCCGCGCGGTCCAGTAGCGCAGGTCGCGCGAGATGAGCGCGATGCGCTCGCGGTCGGCCCTCTTTTCCGCTCGGGCCAGATCATCGCGCAGAACAGCCAGTTCGGCGTCGATCAGCGCCAGGCCCCGTTGCGTCACCAGATTGCGGTGCGGACTGATCGGCCGCTCGCCGATGCCGGCGATGGCGTTTTCGCTATCCTCTTCGCGCGTGAAGGCTCTGCTCATTGGTTGAGCTTATGCCTCGCGCGGCGACTCCACAAGCTATTGCCGGCAAACCCGATCGGCCGATCGGTTTGGCACGATTCCTGCGGCGCGACGGCCGAACGCTGGGACTCTGTGCCGATGTTGAACAGACGAAAATTTCTCGCACAAACCGCCGGCTTTGCCGTCCTGGGCCTCTCGCTCGGCAAGGCAGCGGCAGGCAGCCTGCCCGGCATCGACAATGCCTCGATGCGCGGCTCGATCAACGCTGCCGACCTCGGCGTGCAGCTCGGCGCGCTTGACGACCAGAGCGAGGCCTTCGCCACGCTGCTGCGCGAGGCAAACGACCGCGACATGCCGGTGTTCCTGCCGCCGGGAACCTATGTCGTATCCAACCTTTCGCTGCCCAGCCGTATCAGACTTTCCGGCGTGCCGGGCGCATCGCGGATCGTCTATGGCGGCAACGGCCACCTGCTTATGGCCGAACAGGCCGAGCATATCGAATTCACCGGATTGGTATTCGACGGCACCAACCGCTGGATGGGCGATTACGCGAAAGGCCTGCTCGACCTTCGCCGCGTCGCTCACCTCGTCATCGACAATTGCCAGATCACCGGCAGCGGCAAGAACGGCCTGGCGCTCGAGCATGCTTCGGGCCGCATCGAGCGCTCGGAAATATCAGGCGCGGCCGACGCCGGCATCTATTCGGTCGAAGCCGCCGGCCTGGAGGTATCAGGCAACACCGTTTCCGACTGCGCCAATGGCGGTATCCTCGTGCACCGCCGGCAAGCGGCCGAGGACGGCACCATCGTCAGCGGCAACCGCGTCGAGCGCATTCAGGCGCGTAGCGGCGGAACCGGCCAGAACGGCAACGGCATCAATGCGTTCCGCGCCGGCAACGTCGTCATCTCGGGCAACATCGTCTCGGATTGTGCGTTTTCGGCGATCCGCGCCAACAGCGCCAGCAATCTGCATATCACCGGCAACACCTGCTCGCGGTCGGGCGAAACGGCGCTCTGTTGCGAATTCTCCTTCGAGGGGGCGATCGTCAGCAACAACATCGTCGACGGTGCCGCCAACGGCATCTCTATCGTCAATTTCAACGAAGGCGGCCGCATGGGCGTGTGTTCGGGAAACATCGTCCGCAACCTCTCGACCAGTGGCCCCTACCCTGCCGATCCACCCGGTTTCGGCATCGGTATCAACGTTGAAGCGGATACGACCGCCTTCGGCAACGTCGTCGAAAATACGCCGCTCTACGGCATGCACATCGGCTGGGGGCCATTCATGCGCAATGTGGTCGCCACGGGAAACATCATCCGCAAGGCTGGAACCGGCATCGCCGTCACCGTCGAGGGCGCCGGCACGGCGATCATCTCCGACAATGTCATCGATGGCGCCCAAAACGGCGCGATCGTCGGCCATCGCTGGGCCGAGCCGGTGACCGGCGATCTCGCCTCATCAGGCAATGCCGGCTATGCGCATCTGACCATCGAGCGCAATCATGTGCGCTGAATGCCCGATCTCAGTGCAGCAGTGGGGCGGAGTGCGCCGACCTTGGCGCCGATCCGGCTTTGGATGGGTGGATTTGCCTGTTCGATCAGCTTCTCCGCCAGTGCCTTGTCGGCGTGCAAAAGCCTGGCCATGCATGCCGCGACCATGACTTCAGCCGCGCGGCCAGCGCCATCATCGCATTTGAGCGCAATGCCAAGGCCAAGCTCCGGAAGGGCTGCGCAATAGACGCCTTCGGCCCCTCCCTTGACAAAAATCCGGCCGGGTGCGGCCTCCATCAGCGCAACATCGGCCCTGCCTGTGCCGGCGACCAGAAAGGGTTCGGCCATGCAGGCGGAAAGCAGCCGCTTTGCGGCTTTGGCGCGCACGGGTTCAAAGCCGACCCCGGTCGCCATGCGGGCAAAGCCGAGCGCGAAGCTGCGTAGCGGCACGGCATAGGTCGGGATCGAGCAGCCGTCAGTACCGCAATGATCGAAATCATGGGCGGCACCGGTCACCGCCTGCATCGCATCGCGAACCATCTCCTGCGAGGCATGGCCTGATTTGACATAGCCGCGATGGGCGATGCCGGAGTGGACGCAGGTGCAGAGAAAGCCCGCATGCTTGCCAGAACAATTGTTGTGCAGCGCGTTCGGCAAGTTACCGGCGCTGGCCAGCGCAACCGTCGCATCATGGTTCGACGGCCAATGCGCGCCGCATTCCAGCGCCGCCTCGTCCAGCCCGGCCTTCGCCAGCATCGCCCGCGCCAGTTCGACATGCGCCGGCTCGCCGGAATGCGAAGCGCAGGCTAGCGCCAGTTCGCGGTCGCCGAAACCATACGCATCGGCGGCGCCGCTTTCGACCAGCGGCAGCGCCTGGATCGCCTTAACCGCCGAGCGTGGGAACACAGGGCGGGCCGTATCGCCGATTTCCCAGACCGGCCTGCCGTCGGCATCGAAGACCGCAATGGCGCCACGATGCGCGCTCTCGACCACGGTGCCGCGCAAAACTTCGACCAGAACCGGATTCGTCATGATTTCCCCGCTGACGCATGACCTCGAAAGTCATGCGTAAAATCAAAGTGTTACAGCGTTCTTTGCGCGCCCGGAAGGGCGCGCGGCGCTGTAATGCGGGCCGCTTTTATCTGATCCGATCGAGAATGGAAACGTAGTTGGCGACCGCGGCACCGCCCATATTGAAGATGCCGCCGAGCTTGGCGCCCGGCACCTGGATGCCGCCGGCTTCGCCAACGAGCTGCATGGCGCTCAACACATGCATGGAGACGCCGGTGGCGCCGATCGGATGCCCCTTGGCCTTGAGCCCGCCGGACGGATTGACCGGCAGCCGGCCATCCTTCGCCGTCTCGCCGTCCAGCGCCAGTTTTGCGCCCTCGCCCGGTTTCGCCAGTCCCATCGCCTCATATTCGATCAGCTCGGCGATGGTGAAGCAGTCATGCGTCTCGACGAAGGACAGATCATCGAGCGTCACACCAGCCCTCTTCAGCGCCTGGTCCCAGGCCTGTTCGCAGCCTTCGAACGCCAGGATGTCGCGCTTCGACATCGGCAGGAAATCCTGCACATGCTCGTTGGCGCGGAAGGCGACGGCGCGGCGCATCTTCAACGCAGTCGCCGTGTCGGCAAGGACCAGGGCGGCGGCGCCGTCCGAAACCAGCGAGCAGTCGGTGCGTTTCAGAGGGCCAGCGACGAAGGGGTTCTTCTCGCTCTCATGCCGGCAGAACTCATAGCCGAAATCCTTGCGCATCTGCGCATAGGGATTGTCGACGCCGTTCTTGTGGTTCTTGGCGGCGATCATCGCCAGCGCGTCCGACTGGTCGCCATAGCGCTGGAAATAGGCTTGGGCGATCTTGCCGAAAACGCCGGCGAAGCCTGCCGGCGTGTCGCCCTCCTCGGGCAGATAAGAGGCCTTGAGAAGGTTCTTGCCGATTTCTGGACCTGATGTCGTCGTCATCTGCTCGGCACCGACCACCAGCACGATACGGGCGGCATTGGCGTCGATGGCGCGGATGCCTTGCCTGACCGCCGCCGAACCGGTGGCGCAAGCGTTCTCGACGCGGGTCGCCGGCTTGAAGCGCAGCCGGTCGTCGGCCTGCAGGACCAGGCTTGCGGTGAAATCCTGTGCGGAAAAGCCGGCGTTGAAGTGGCCAAGCACGATCTCGTCGACCTCGTCCGGACCGATGCCGGCATGATCGAGCGCCTCGCTAGACATCTTGGTGATCAGGCCCTCCAGCGTCTCGCCTTCGAGCTTGCCGAAACGCGAATGCGCCCAGCCGACGATGCATGCTGTCATGGTTATCTCCATCCTGCGGGCCCGGGCTACGCGATGTCGCAGCGCCTCAGCATTGTTCAAGCATGAACCGTTCCAGCGACTTCATGAAGAGGCCAGAACCACACAATCGCTTGATCTTGTGTATCTGGTCACGGCACCTGGCTTTTGCCACCAAATCAGGCTGGATTTTTGTTGATTGATCCGTCAATAAAAAATAATCTCGTCGCAACAGGCCGGAGCAAAGATGCCGAAAATCGGAATGGAGCCGTTGCGCCGCAGGGCGCTGATCGACGCGACGATCTCGGCGATCGGCGAGCACGGTTCGCTTGATGTGACGATGTCGGAAATCGCCGGGCGCGCCGGCGTGTCCTCGGCGCTTGCCCATCACTATTTCGGCGCCAAGGACGAACTTTTGCTGGCGACGATGCGGCACATCCTGGCCGAGCTGACCGCCGACATGCGGCGCGCGCTTCGATCGGCCGGCACCCCACGCCAGCGCGTTTCGGCCGTGGTCGCCGTCAATTTCTCCGACGTCCAGTTCCGGCCGGAAACGATCGCCGCCTGGCTGGCCTTCTATGTCGAGGCGCAGAAATCAGCAGCACTTCGCCGCCTGCTCAAGGTCTATGCGCGACGGCTGCATTCCAATCTGTTGAGCGGGCTGACCGGCATCCTGCCGAGAAGCGAAGCCGACCGGGTCGCCGAGGCGACAGCGGCGCTGATCGACGGGCTCTACATCAGGCGCGCGCTGAAGGACGGCGTGCCCAATGCCGCGACCGCGATCGCACTGATCGAGGATTACCTCGAAACGAAACTCAGCCGCCGGAGCGCGCAGTGACGTCAAAGCCACCCAATTTCCTGATCGTCATGGTCGATCAGCTCAACGGCACGTTGTTCCCGGATGGACCGGCGGACTTCCTGCATGCGCCGCATCTGAAGGCGCTGGCCGCTCGTTCGGCGCGCTTCAAAAACAACTACACTGCCTCGCCGCTCTGCGCGCCTGGGCGCGCCTCGTTCATGAGCGGCCAGTTGCCGTCGCGCACCGAGGTCTATGACAATGCCGCCGAATTCGTCTCGTCGATCCCGACCTATGCGCATCATCTGCGCGCCGCCGGCTACCATACCTGTCTGTCCGGAAAGATGCATTTCGTCGGGCCGGACCAGTTGCATGGTTTCGAGGAACGGCTGACTACCGACATCTATCCGGCCGATTTCGGTTGGACGCCGGATTATCGCAAGCCCGGCGAGCGGATCGACTGGTGGTATCATAATCTCGGCTCGGTGGCCGGCGCCGGCGTCGCCGAGATCACCAACCAGATGGAGTATGACGACGAGGTCGCTTTTCACGCGGTGCAGAAGCTCTATGATTTCGCCCGCGTCTCCGACGACGCTTCGCGCCGGCCGTGGTGCCTGACCGTTTCCTTCACCCATCCGCACGACCCCTATGTCGCCCGGCGGCGCTATTGGGATCTCTACGAGGACTGCCCAGCGCTTGAGCCCAAGGTGGGCTTCATTCCCTACGACAAGCAGGATGCGCATTCGCAGCGGCTCTACCGGGCGAGCGACTATGACAGCTTCAAGATCACGCCGGAGCAGATCCGCCGCGCGCGGCGCGGCTATTTCGCCAACATCTCCTATCTCGACGACAAGATCGGCGAATTGCTGTCGGTGCTGCAACGCACGCGAATGCTCGACGACACGATCATCCTTTTCTGCTCAGATCACGGCGACATGCTCGGCGAGCGAGGCCTGTGGTTCAAGATGTGTTTTTTCGAAGGCTCGGCGCGGGTGCCGCTGATGATCGCCGGAAAAGGCATACACGCCGGGCTGATCGAGACCCCAGTCTCCAATCTCGACGCGACGCCGACGCTTTGCGACTTCGCCGGCATCGACATGAGCGCGATTGCGCCATGGACCGACGGCCAGTCGCTGCTGCCGCTGCTCGACGGCAAGACGCGCACCGCACCGGTGCTGATGGAATATGCGGCCGAAGGCTCTAATGCGCCAATGGTGGCGATCCGCGAGGGTCGCTTCAAATTCATCCATTGCGAGATCGATCCGCCGCAACTGTTTGATCTTGAATCGGATCCGCTCGAGTTGACCAATCTCGCCGCCGACCCGGCGCATGCGGCTTTGGTGGCTGCATTCACCGACAAGGTTCGGGCGCGCTGGGACATGGCCGCTTTCGACGCCGCCGTCCGCGCCAGCCAGGCGCGCCGCTGGGTGGTCTATCCGGCGCTGCGCAACGGCACCCATTACCCCTGGGAATTCCAGCCGCTGCAGAAGGCTTCGGAACGCTACATGCGCAACCACATGAACCTTGACCTGCTCGAAGAGCAGAAGCGCTTTCCGCGAGGCGAATGATGACAACCCTTGTCCCCTCCCTCGATCACCTCAAACAGGCCTATGCCGCCACCGCCAAGGCGACGCAGATCACGCCGCTGCTGGAGTCAGCGGCCTTGGCCAGAGAGACCGGCGCCGCGCGCGTCTTCGTCAAGCCGGAGTCGCTGCAATGGGCGGGTTCCTTCAAGGTGCGCGGCGCCTATTGGCGGCTGAAGCGGCTTTCGCCCGATGAAGCCAGGAAGGGCGTCGTCGCCTATTCCTCCGGCAATTTTGCGCAAGGGCTGGCCGCTGCCGGCCAGGCGCTGGGCATTCCAGTGACCATCGTCATGCCGATCGACACGCCGGCCGCCAAGCGCGACGCAACGACCGGCTATGGCGCGCGCGTGGTGCTGACCGACCATGGCGAACGCGCGCGTGAGGAGGTGGCCGCCGCCACGGCGCGCGAGATCGCCGAGACCGAGGGGCTGGCGCTGCTGCATCCTTTCGACGATCCGGAGATCGTCGCTGGCCAGGCTGGTGTGGGGCTGGAGGCACTCGAGCAACTCGATACCAGGCATGCCAGCGCCGATCTTCTGTTCTGTTCGGTCGGCGGCGGCGGGCTGATCGGCGGCGTTTCGCTGGCTTTCCACTATCTGTCGCCGGCGACCGAGATCATCGGCGCCGAGCCGGAAGGTTTTAACGGCATGGGCTCGTCGCTGGCGCATGGCGTCATCGAAACCATGCCGATCGGGCCAAAATCGATATGCGACGGGCTGATGGCGCGCAAACCTGGCCACGCGCCATTCGCGGCGGTCAGAACCGCGGGCGTTCGCGGCATCACCGTCGACGATCAATCGGTGCGCCGCGCGATGCGCATCGCCTTCGAACGGATGAAGCTGGTGCTGGAACCTTCGGGCGCTGCATCGCTGGCGGCGCTGCTCGGCGGCAAGGTGGAAGTGAGCGGCAAGACCGTGCTCGTGGTGGCAACCGGCGGCAATGTCTCGCTCACCGATTTCATGACGCATATGAACGATGGGCGCATATGAACCATGCTTGAGGCGGATTTCGTCATCATCGGCGCCGGCTCGGCCGGCTCGGCCATGGCCTACCGGCTGTCGGAGGACGGCAAGCATTCGGTGATTGTCATCGAATTTGGCGGCAGCGATATCGGGCCGCTGATCCAGATGCCGTCGGCGCTGTCGATCCCGCTCAACATGAGCCTCTACGACTGGGGCTTTGCCAGCGAGCCGGAACCGCATCTCGGCGGTCGCGTGCTGGCGACGCCGCGCGGCAAGGTCATCGGCGGCTCGTCGTCGATCAATGGCATGGTCTATGTGCGCGGCCATGCTCGCGATTTCGACCATTGGGCCGAACAGGGCGCGGCCGGCTGGGGGTTTGCCGACGTGCTCCCCTACTTCAAGCGCATGGAGGACGCCAACGGCGGCGAGAATGGCTGGCGCGGCCACGGCGGCCCGCTGACCGTGCAGCGGGGCTCAAGGACCAACCCGCTCTACGGCGCCTTCGTCGAGGCAGGCCGCCAGGCCGGCTTTGAACTGACCGACGACTACAACGGCGCGAAGCAGGAAGGCTTTGGGCCGATGGAGCAGACCATTCGCGGCGGCCGCCGCTGGTCGGCGGCGAGCGCCTATCTCAGGCCGGCGCTGAGGCGGAAAAATGTAAGCCTGGTCAAGGGCTTCGCCCGGCGGGTGATCATCGAGAATCAACGCGCCATCGGTATCGAGATCGAAGTGCGCAGACGGATCGAGGTGGTCAGGGCGCGACGTGAAGTGATCGTCGCCGCCTCCTCGATCAATTCGCCCAAGCTCCTGATGCTGTCCGGCATTGGCCCGGCCGAACATCTCAGGGAATACGGCATTCAGGTGGTCGCCGACCGGCCCGGCGTCGGCCGCAACCTGCAGGACCATATGGAGCTTTATATCCAGCAAGAATCGACGCAGCCAATCACGCTGAATTCGGTGCTGAATCCCTTCTCCAAGGCGATGATCGGCGCGCAATGGCTGTTCTTCAAGTCGGGTCTCGGCGCGACCAATCATTTCGAGGCGGCTGCCTTCGTGCGCTCGCGCGCCGGTGTCGACTATCCCGACATCCAGTATCATTTCATCCCCGCCGCGGTTCGCTATGACGGCAAGGCGGCGGCGAAAGCGCATGGTTTCCAGGCGCATGTCGGGCCGATGCGATCGAAGTCGCGCGGTTCTGTCATGCTGCGCTCGCCCGATCCGAGGTCGAAGCCGGTGATCCGCTTCAACTACATGTCGCATCCGGACGACTGGACCGAGTTCCGCCACTGCATCCGGCTGACGCGCGAGATCTTCGGCCAGTCGGCATTCGACCCTTATCGCGGCAAGGAGATCTCGCCGGGCTCGCACGTGCAGTCGGACGACGATCTCGACGCCTTCATCCGCGATCATGCCGAAAGCGCCTACCACCCTTGCGGCACCTGCAAGATGGGCCGCACCGATGATCCGATGAGCGTCGTCGATCCGGAATGCCGTGTCATCGGTGTCGAAGGGCTGCGGGTCGCCGATTCCTCGATCTTCCCGCGCGTCACCAACGGCAATCTCAACGCGCCTTCGATCATGACCGGCGAGAAGGCCGCCGACCACATTCTCGGCCGCACGCCGCTGGCGCCGTCCAACCAGGAACCATGGATCAATCCGCGCTGGCAGGCATCGGACAGATAAGCCATGATCTGACGGACTGTCCGCCCGCCGGTCCCGGCGAAGGACAATTTTGGAGAAGCTCCCATGCGCGCCCAGCCAAAGGCATCGCACTATGTCAACGGACGCTACATCGACGACGAGCAGGGTGCGCCGCTGCCGGTCATCTATCCGGCAACCGGCGAGACCATCGCGATGCTGCGTTCTGCGACGCCGAACGTGCTGGAACTCGCGATCGAAGCAGCGCGTGCAGCACAACCGGCCTGGGCGCGGCTGAAGCCGGTCGAGCGCGGACGCATCCTGCGCCGAGCCGCCGATATCTTGCGCGCGCGCAACGCCGACCTGGCGCGCGTCGAGACGCTGGATACCGGCAAGGCGATCCAGGAGACGCTGGTGGCGGACGCGCCATCGGCCGCCGACTGCCTCGAATATTTCGGCGGCGTGGTCGCGGCCTTTAATGGCGAGTCCATCGATCTCGGCGGACCCTTCGCCTACACAAGGCGCGAGGCGCTCGGCGTCTGCGTCGGCATCGGTGCGTGGAACTATCCGATCCAGATCGCCGGCTGGAAATCGGCACCGGCACTCGCCATGGGCAACGCCATGGTGTTCAAGCCGTCGGAGAACACGCCGCTGTCGGCGCTGGCGCTCGCCGAAATCTATACCGAAGCCGGCCTGCCCGACGGGCTGTTCAACGTCGTGCAAGGCTATGGCGATGTCGGCGCCGGCCTCGTCGGGCACAATGTCGTCGCCAAGGTCTCGGTGACCGGCTCGGTACCGACCGGGCGCAAGGTGCTGTCGCTCGCCGGCTCGAAGATGAAGCATGCAACCATGGAGCTTGGCGGCAAGTCGCCGCTGATCGTCTTCGACGACGCCGATCTCGAAAACGCCATCGGCGGCGCCATGCTCGGCAATTTCTATTCGACCGGCCAGATCTGCTCCAACGGCACGCGGGTGTTCGTGCAGAAGGGCATCCACGACCGTTTCGTCGAGCGCCTGACCGAGCGGACCAAGAAGATCCGTATCGGTGATCCGCTCGACCAGGAAACGCAGATGGGGCCGCTGGTCTCCAAGGCCCAGCACGAGAAGGTTATCGGCTATATCGAGGCCGGCAAGCAGGATGGCGCCGTGCTCGCCTGCGGCGGCAACGTGCCCTCGCTGCAGGGTTTCGGTGGCGGCTTCTTCGTCGAGCCGACGGTCTTCACCGGCGTCACCGACACGATGCGCATCGCGCGCGAGGAGATTTTCGGGCCTGTGATGAGCGTGCTGAAATTCGACGGTGAGGACGAGGTGATCGACCGTGCCAACGATACCGAATTCGGGCTTGCCGCCGGCGTGTTCACGCGCGACCTGCCGCGCGCCCACCGCGTCATCGCCGAGTTGCAGGCCGGCACCTGCTGGATCAACGCCTATAACCTGACGCCGGTCGAAATTCCGTTCGGCGGCTTCAAGCAGTCCGGTATCGGCCGCGAAAATTCGCTGGCGGCGCTGGCGCTCTATTCGCAGCTGAAGTCGGTCTATGTCGAGACCGGGGATGTGGCGAGCCCGTATTGAGGCTCGCGGCTACTGCTGGTCAGAGACCTTAGAAGGTCTGGTTGTAGGCGCCTACCTCAGGGCTGCGGCGCAGCACCGCGTCGACGGCTTCGAACATCTGCCGGCGCCGCTCGGATGACACCGGGCTCTCCACCACGACGACGAGCTCCGGCTTGTTCGACGACGCCCGCACCAGGCCCCAGGTGCCGTCCTCGGCCACGACGCGCACGCCATTGACGGTTATCAGATCGGCGATCTTCTGGCCGGCGAAGACCGTGCCGTCCTGCTTCATTGCCTGAAAATCGGAAACGACCCGCTCGACCACAGCGTATTTCAACTCGTCGGCGCAGTGCGGCGACATGGTCGGCGTGCCGAAGGTCAGCGGCAGGGCGCGATAGAGATCGGCCATGCTGCTGGTCGGGCTGCGATCCAGCATCTGACAGATGGCGATGGCTGTGATGAGACCATCGTCATAGCCGCGCCCGATCGGCGGATTGAAGAAGAAATGGCCGGATTTCTCGAAACCGGCGATGGCGCCAAGCTCGGCCACGCGCCGTTTTATGTAGGAGTGGCCGGTCTTCCAATAGTCGGTGACGGCGCCTTCGGCGCGCAACGCGGCGTCGGTGTTGAACAATCCGGTCGACTTGACGTCGACGACGAAGGTCGAGCCGGGATGCAGTCGCGCGATGTCGCGCGCGAGCATGACGCCGACCTTGTCGGCGAAGATCTCATTGCCTTCATTGTCGACCACGCCGCAGCGATCGCCGTCACCGTCGAAGCCAAGTCCGACGTCGGCTCCCGTTTCCAGCACCTTGTCGCGGATGGCGTGCAGCATCTTCATGTCTTCGGGATTGGGATTGTAATGCGGAAACATATGATCGAGCTCGGCATCGAGCGGGATCACCTCGCAGCCGATCCGTTCCAGCGCTTCAGGTGCAAAGGCGCCGGCCGTGCCGTTGCCGCAGGCGGCGACCACCTTGAGCTTTCTCGCAATGCGCTTGTCCCGGGTCAGGTCGTCCAGATAGGTTTTGCGGAAATCCGCAACGAAGTCATAGGAGCCGCCGCCGACCAGGTCGAAGTCGCCGGCAAGCACGATCGCCTTCAATGCGCTCATTTCCTCCGGACCGAAGGTCAGCGGACGCGCTGCCCCCATCTTGACGCCGCTCCAGCCGTTTTCGTTGTGCGAGGCGGTGACCATGGCGACCGACGGCGTGTCGAGCGCGAACTGGGCGAAATAGGCCATCGGCGACAGCGCCAGCCCGATATCCCTAACCCGCGCGCCGGCGGCCATCAGCCCGGAAACCAGCGCCAGCTTGATCGCCAGCGAATAGGAGCGGAAATCATGCCCGGTCACGATGTCCGGCCCGGCGCCCAAGCGCCGGATCAGCGTGCCGAGTCCCATGCCGAGCGCCTGGACACCGATCAGGTTGAGCTCCGGCGGCTCCGCCGAGCCAGGATGGCCGAACCACCAGCGCGCATCATACTCACGAAAGCCGGACGCCTTGATCAGCGCCGAGGTTTCAAACTCGAAGGTGTTGGGACGGGCTTCACCAACGATCTTCAGGGGGCTAACGATCTTCAGGGGCAAGACAGCAAACTCCAAGCAGCTGGAATCAGAGTGGTTTCAACGCAGGTGGCCGATGCCTATAACACGAGCCTTTAGGCCGTGTTTATCCCCAGGGGACTGAAACCTGTATGACGTTAAGGCGAAAGCGGAAGAAATGCGACGGATGCGTTGCCATTGGCGCTTGCAGGAACGAAGTGCGGCGGCTATAAGCCCGCCGTCTGGTCACGGAGTGTAGCGCAGCCTGGTAGCGCACATCGTTCGGGACGATGGGGTCGCAGGTTCAAATCCTGCCACTCCGACCAGAAAAAACAAGCACTTAGCTTTTTCCCGAAGCTGCCTCCCACCTGAAACCCTACCTGAAACTCACTCGCAAGCCCAATCTTCTGCGTGTTTTCGGGCGTGAGCGCCATACCGTATTGCCCGGCGGCTAACGCGCCATAAGGATCGGCATTGACGGGTCTTCAAGCATCGAGACGGTGACGCCGCCGAAGATGCGCTCGCGCAACCGGGAATGACCATAGGCGCCCATCACCAACAGGTCGGCGGCGATGTCGAGTGCGTGCCGGCGAAGTACGTCGACGACTGAATGGTCCAGGCTGGGTAGCCGGTCGACCGTGACATTCACGCCATGCCGCGCGAGATAGGCAGCGGCGTCGGCTCCGGGTTCGGCCCCGTGGCGGTATTCGTCCTCCACCGGATCGACCATAACAAGGTGCACCTCATCGGCGCCTGGCAGCATGTCGAGAGATTCGCGGGCGGCACGCGATGCCTCCAGACCGGCGTCCCATGCAATCAGCACGCGTTTCGGCTTCAGGGTCGGCCGTGACCCCTCGGGGATGAGCAGCAAAGGCTTTCCCGAAGAAAACAACGCGCCTTCGATCGCTTTGCTTTTCAGCGTTTGGTCGGCAAGCAACTCCGGTCCAATAACCGTAATGTCAGCGTAGCGGGCACGGCGGCCGATTGTGTCGTCGACCCAGCCGGCTTCCGGATATTCGCTGGAGACATCGGCCGAAGGCGCCCTGCCGGCGAGAAATGCCGACACGGCAGCGGTTCGCTTCTTCAACAGATTCTCGTCGGCCTGACGCTGTTCGAGCCAGGCTTCTGAAACGACCGCGGCGTACTCTCCGACTGGTGGCGGCGCAGCAATGGCAACCACCAGAACAGCAAGATGGGCGCCGATCTCGTTGCATAGATCGGCGGTAAGCTTGAGATCGCCGTCTCGCTTGTTCGGTCCCGTCACGGTAAGTATCGTCCTGAAAGCCATGGTGGCTGCTCCCGATTTTGCGTCAAAGCCAAATCGTCGTTGTAATAACAGCGAGACGGCTCGGCGCGTTCCTGGCGCTGAGTGAAGAACGTCGCCACGCATCATTTGATCCGTATCAACGTGCCCACGTGCCGACGCCAACAGATTTCAGGCCGCCGGAGCTAAGAAATACGCCCCGAACACCGGAGAAGCATCATCACGGAACGCATCCATGACCTGGCTGGTTATATCCAGACGCTGCGGCAGCAAGGGCCTGATGGCGCGGAATTTCAGCGACCACGCTCGTTGGCTTCCACAGGTTAGATACAAACAAAGAGGCATCCGATGATCGTCGAGGATCAGGAATCCGTGGCCGCGATGTTGATGGACCCTGCCGCATATGGCGAGACCGGGCCGGTCGAGGCGATCGAAACCCATATCTCGCGTGTCTTCCTTGTTGGCCAGCGCGCCTACAAGATCAAACGAGCAGTCAAGCTGCCCTATGTCGACTTCTCGACCGCGGTTCTGCGGCTCGCCGCTTGCGAAAAGGAGGTCGAGCTCAACTCCAAGACCGCGCCCGGCCTCTATCTTGGCGTGCGGTGCATTACCCGAGAGTCCGGCGGCCAGCTCGCCTTCGACGGAAGCGGCGACCTGGTCGATGCGGCGATCGAGATGGTCCGCTTCGATCAGTCGAAGCTGCTCGATCGAATGGCAGTCGGTGGCGACCTGACGCCTGCGCTGATGACGGATGTTGCGCGCATGATCGTGCGCTATCATCGCGGCGCGCCGGAGGTCCACAAGGGCAGCGGATCCTCGAACCTGGCAGGCGTGCTCGCCATCAACGAAGCCGGCTTTGCCACCAGCGATGTTTTCGAGCAGGCCGAGACAAAGGCATTCACCGGGATTTTTCGCACCGCCCTCGCCCGTCATTGCGCGTTGCTCGACCGGCGGGAGACGGCAGGCAAGATCCGGCGATGCCACGGCGACCTGCATCTGCGCAACATCTGTCACTTCGACGGAGAGCCCCGCCTCTTCGATTGCATCGAATTCAATGACCAGATCGCCAGCATCGACGTGCTGTACGACCTGGCCTTCCTGCTGATGGACCTCTGGCATCGCGGCTTTCCGGAACTCGCCAACCTGGTGATGAACCGCTACCTCGACGAAGCAGACGACGAGGACGGCTTCATCCTCCTGCCGTTTTTCATGGCAGTGCGAGCCGCGGTGCGCGCGCATGTCACCGCAACCCAGATCGAGGAAGGCGGTGACAATTCCGGCGGCCTGCTTGCCGAGGCCAGATCTTATTTCGAGCTCGCTCGAACACTTCTCCAGGCAAGGCCGCCGCGGCTGATCGCCATCGGCGGCTTGAGCGGCTCCGGCAAGACGGCCGTTGCCGAGGCACTCGCCGCACATGTCGGCGCGCCGCCCGGCGCGCGCATTGTCGAGAGCGACCGCATCCGCAAAGCGATGCACGGTGTGCCGGCCGAGACGAAGCTGCCGGACAGGGCTTATCGACCTGACGTGTCGGACCGCGTCTACCGCGAAATGGCATGGCGCGCCGACCTGATCCTTTCCGAAGGCGGTTCTGTGGTCGCCGATGCCGTCTTCGACCGGCCGGCCGATCGCGACCGCATCGAGAAGGCGGCAAACGGCAGAGACGTTGCTTTCGCCGGATTCTGGCTGGAGGCGGATCCGCTTGTTCTTTGGCGACGGGTAAGCGAGCGCCGGGGTGGCCCTTCCGATGCCACCATCGATATCCTTTCGCGGCAATTGCAACGAAAGGCCACCCCGTCCACCTGGCGCAAGGTCGACGCCGATCGAAAGCTCGCCGATATCGCCGCCGAGTTGGCAAGCGTTTCGAAAGCGGCCGCTGCTGCGCAGGGTGCTCCACTCAAGACAGCATCGTAACGGCGACGCGCATAAAGATGGGTGAATGGGCATGACGCAGGAAAAACTGGTGGTTTGCGGCAAATGCGGCGGGGTCAATCGCCTGCCGCCGGCACGCAATGCCGGGGACGCGAAATGCGGAAAGTGCGGCTTCAAGCTGTTCTCGGGCCATCCCGAGGACGTCGACGCACAGAGCTTCGATCGCCAGGTCAAGCGAAGCAGCCTCCCCGTCGTCGTCGACATCTGGGCACCGTGGTGCGGCCCCTGCAAGATGATGGCGCCGGCCTATGAAGCGGCAGCAAACAAACTGGAGCCGCATGTTCGCCTGATCAAGCTCAATTCCGACAATGAGCAGGCCGTTGCAGCCAGGCTCGGCATTCGCGGCATCCCGACCATGATCCTCTTCCATGGCGGACAGGAGGTTGCGCGCACATCCGGCGCCATGACGGCGGGGCAGATCGTCAGGTGGGTCCGCGACCACCTGCCGACGGTCGCAGCCTGAAAGCCGCCACGCCATGGATTCGCTCATCGCACGGCTCGGACTGGCACTGGCGATAGGCCTCCTCGTCGGACTGGAACGTGGCTGGCGCGAGCGGGACGAACCCGATCACAGCCGGACGGCCGGAATTCGAACGTTCGGCATATCCGGCCTGCTCGGCGGCATTCTCGCAGCGCTGGCCGATGCGCTCTACGCAAGTTCCGTGCTGGTCGGCGGCTTCATCGCCTTTGCGGCAATCTTCGCCTGGTACAAGGCACGCGAGGCTGCCCATGACGAGGATTTCAGCGTTACGGCAGTGATAGCGGGCCTTGGCGTGTTCGCGCTCGGTGCACTTTCCGTCGCCGGTGATTACCGGGTCGCGGCTGCCGGAGGGGCGGCACTCGCGGCGGTCCTTGCCAGTCGCGAGGTCCTGCACGACCTTCTGAAGCGACTGACCTGGATCGAGCTTCGTTCGGCGCTGATCCTGGCGGTGATGACCGCGATCGTTTTGCCCTTGCTGCCAAACCGGACGATCGACCCGTGGGGTGGCTTCAACCCGTGGGAAATTTGGTTCCTCACGGTGCTGATGGCGTCGATATCGTTCGCTGGCTATGTCGCCATTCGCGTCCTGGGAACCACGCGCGGTCTGCTCGTCAGCTCGCTTGCAGGTGCCATCGTCTCGTCCACCGCCGTGACCATGGCGCTAGCCCGCAACGCCACATCCGTAAGCAATCCACGGCCGCTCACCGGCGCGGCTTCGCTGGCGGCGGCGGTCTCGGTGCTGCGTGTTTGCGCTGTTGTACTGATCGTCGAGCCAAGCGTGCTCGCTGCAATCGGCGTCCCGGCGATTGCCGCAGCGCTTGTCTTCGCAGCCTGCGGAGCATTCTTGTTGGTCCGCTCCGGCGGGGATCACAAAAGTGGTGCACTGGCACGCAATCCGTTCGAATTGGGCCCGTTGCTGCTGTTCGCTCTGCTCTTTGCGGTTGTCGCCACCGCGAGCGCTGCATTGGCTGCTCAATTCGGCGGGCGCGGCTTGCTGGTGAGCTCGACGCTTGCAGGTACGTTCGATGTCGACGTCTCGGTGCTCAGCGCATTGCGCCTGGTCAAGCAATCGATCCCTGTCGAGACCGTGGGCCAGGCGGTGCTCGCGGCGCTGGCGGCAAACGCGATCGGTCGCCTGTTGCTGGCGGCATTTATCGGCCCGGTCAGGTTTTGGTTGCCGCTGGCCGGCGCAACCCTGATCGCCGCAGTGGCCGGCTATGGCGCGATGTCGCTGCCGCCGATCTTCTGACAACGCCATCCCAGCCCTTTGATGCGGATCAAGGCCAAGTCTGGTCGCCGCGTTATGAAACTCCGCCAGAGGAGTTCGCCTGTGGCCGCATCAGCAAAGATGCCAACGAAAAGCGAGCCAGGCGACGTCACGGCCGACACGCGGAGCGCGACAGAACCCATATGATGATCCAAACACATTCGACCTTGGATGACAAATTTTCATATGATGACCTCGCTTTTACCCTGCGCCGGGAGTATGCAATGTCTTGACCCGGCAAAGTTTGGAGGACCCATGCAGCAGGCCGAACATCGAACGTCCCGCAGGTCGTTCGTTTCTCAGGTCGCAGATGCGCTGCGCGGCCAGATCGAAGCCGGCTTTTATGCGCCTGGCGACAAATTGCCGACAGAACCCGCGCTGATTGACCGGTTCGGGTTCAGCCGCACTGTCGTCCGGGAGGCCATTGCCGCGCTTCGCGCCGACGGGCTGGTGGAATCGCGGCAAGGCGCCGGCGTCTTCGTTCTCGGCCCGAAACCCGTCGACGAGGGATTGAAGCTCTTCACCGACGAAACGAACAAGATCTCGGACATCATCGAAGAGCTCGAGCTACGCATCGGCATCGAAGTCGAGGCAGCGGGCCTTGCTGCAGCCCGCAGTTCGCCGGCGCAGGAGGCCGAAATCGAGGCCCAGGTCGAAACGTTCGCCGATCTCATGGCGCAAGGACAACCCACCGACGAGGCGGACTTCCAGTTCCACTTGGCGATTGCCACCGCAACCAACAACGCCAGGTTCAAGGCATTCCTCGAACATATCGGCCGGCGGATGATCCCGCGGGTGAAGTTCAAGACGATGATGGGCGGGATCGATCCCTTGCCCAATCGCGACCATCCAATTCTGGAGGAGCACAGGGAAATCGCGGATGCGATTCTCGCCCGCGACCCGGAAAAGGCACGTGAGGCGATGCGCCGCCATTTGGTGACGGGGATTAAGCGCTATCGTGCCCTCACCGTCCGGCGCTCGACAAATCAAGACAACAACAGCAGTTGACTCGTCCGCATACTCATCATATGAATCTTGATGACATCGTATTAATTGTGGGATGAGTTCCTTTGTCGCCAGATGAAATCAAGTCGCGTGTCGCTTCAGGGCTGCTGTCGTTTCCGGTCACACATTTCAACGAGGATTTCAGCCTCAATCTCGAAAGCTATCGCGCGCATGTGGAATGGCTGTCGGGGTTCGGTGCCGCTGCCCTGTTCGCGGCCGGCGGCACGGGTGAATTCTTCTCCCTGTCGCCGGAAGAGGTCGCCGACGTTACCCGTGCAGCCAAGGATGCCTCGGGAGACGTGCCGATCATCGCCGGCTGCGGCTACGGCACGGCGCTCGCCACGGAAATCGCCCGCCGCGCCGAGGCTGCGGGAGCCGACGGTCTCTTGCTTCTGCCTCACTATCTGATGGAGGCCTCGCAAGAGGGGATATTCCGGCATGTCAAAGCCGTGTGCCAATCCACCGGCCTAGGCGTCATCATCTACAACCGTGCGAACTCGGTCGCCAATGCCGACACGGTTGCCCGCCTTGCTGACGCGTGCCCAAACCTCATCGGGTTCAAGGACGGCACAGGCAAGATCGATCTTGTCCGCCACGTCACCGCAAAGCTCGGCGATCGGCTCTGTTACATCGGTGGCATGCCCACCCATGAGCTGTTTGCCGAAGGCTTCAACGGCGCCGGCGTGACGACTTATTCCTCTGCGGTGTTCAATTTTGTACCGGAATTGGCACAGCGGTTCTACAGGGCGATGCGAACAAGCGATCGCGCCGCCATGGAAGAAATCCTGCACAGCTTCTTCTTCCCCTTCGCGGCTTTGCGCGATCGAGAACAAGGTTATCCGGTGTCGATCATCAAGGCAGGCGTCGAACTCATAGGACGGACACCCGGCCCGCTCCGTCCGCCGCTGACGGATCTGATGCCTCAGGAAAAAGACATGCTGCGCGGACTGATCGCGAAAATCGCCGCCTAGTCGCTGGGAGATCGGCAAATTGTCGGACGAACGCGCCGAGGAGGTTCGCCCGTCGCACGACAGCCAAAACGGAAGATCCCAAACGGAAGATCAAAGGGAGGAGAGACATGAATAGAAGCGTTCATACGATTGCAGCTGTCGTATTGATGACCGCTGCCGCGCCATCGGCTGTCGCACAAGATGCGGCGCAGGAAATCCGTATCGTCCTGCCGGAGCAGCCGGCCAATCTGGAGCCCTGCGGCACCATCATCACCAATGTCGGCCAGATACTCAGCCAAAACGTTGTTGAATCGTTGACCGTCATCGATCCGATCACCGGACAACCTCAGCCGAAACTGGCGACCGAGTGGACCAGCGTGGACCCGACGACCTGGCGGATCAAGCTGCGCGAAGGCGTGAAGTTCCAGGACGGAACGGCACTCAACGCGGATGCGGTCGCATACTCCATCAACAGGATGATCAGCGGCAAGCTCACTTGCAGCAACATAGCGAAATTCGGCGATGCCAAGCTGACGCTGACGCCGGTCGACGATGTGACCGTCGAGATAAAGTCGGACAGGCCCGAGCCCATTATGCCGACGCTGTTGAGCGTGGTCATGATCGTCTCGCCGAAGACGCCTGTCGACCAGGCGGTGAACGATCCGGTCGGTACCGGCCCGTTCACGCTGTCGAGCTTTTCCCCGCAGACCGTGGTGCTGGACGCGTTCGATGGCTATTGGGGCAAGAAGCCGGAGATCACGAAGGCAACCTATGTCTGGCGGCCCGAATCCTCGATTCGAGCCGCCATGGTCGAAATCGGGGAAGCCGACCTGACGCCGTCGATTGCCATCCAGGACGCCAGCAATCCGGAGACGGATTTCGCTTACCTGAACTCCGAAACCACCGCCATCCGCATCGATGCCGCCGAGCCGCCGCTCGATGATCTGCGCGTCCGCAAGGCGCTCAACCTGGCGATCGACTGGGAAGGCCTTGCCCAGCTGTTCGGCGACGACGTCAAGCGTGCGTCGCAAATGGTCGTTTCCGGGATCAACGGCCATGACGATGCACTTGAGCCTTGGCCGTACGATCCGGAAGAGGCGAAAAAGCTCGTCGAAGAGGCGCGCGCGGCGGGTGTCGCGGTCGACACCGAGATCAAGCTCATCGGGCGAAACGGCATCTATCCGAACGGCGCCGAAGCGATGGAGGCCATGATGACGATGTGGCAGGACGCCGGCCTCAACGTCAAGCTTACCATGCTCGATGTCGCCGACTGGCTGCGCTATCTGCAAAAGCCGTTCCCGCCGGAGCGCGGCCCCAATCTCCTGCAGATGATGCATGACAACAACAAGGGCGATGCGGCCTTCACGGTTCCGATCTTCTACCGATCGAGCGGCAGCTACTCGACCTTGGCCGATCCGGCATTCGACAAGGAGATAGACGCGGCCCTGGCGGCGACCGGCGAGGCCCGCACCAACAGCTTCAAGGCGATCTTCGGCAAGGCCCGCAACGAAGTAGTGGCGGACATCCCGATGTTCCATATGATCGGCTATACCCGCGTTGGCACCAAGCTGGAATGGAAGCCCGATATCACCACCAACAGCGAAATACCGCTGGCCAATATCGCTATCAAAAAAGACTGAGTGATACGGGGGCGCTGGGTCCGATCGTGACCCTGCGCCCTGACCCGTTGCCTCCGTCGATATCCGTCCAAGGGCATCCCAAATGATTACCTATCTTGGACGCCGCGCGTTCCACAGCATCCTGTCGGTCATAGGTCTGTTGACGCTGGTCTTTTTCCTGACACGGCTTACCGGCGATCCTTCCGCCTTGTACCTGCCTCTGGACTCGACTGCGGATGCTCGGGCCGCGTTCGCGCGGTTGAACGGCCTCGATCAGCCGATCTATTGGCAGTTTCTGGATTATTTGCGCGATCTTCTGCAGCTGGATTTCGGTGAATCGCTGCGCCAGAACCGCTCGGCGATGCAGGTCGCGCTTGAGGCGTTCCCGGAAACGCTGAAGCTTGCCGCCGTCGCGATCACCCTGTCGACCGCTTTGGCTATCCTTGTCGCTTCTCTGGCGGCCGCGCGGCCGGGCAGCATGTTCGACCGTGCCGCCAGCTTCGTCTCCTTGGCCGGCGCAAGCGCACCGGATTTTTGGGTCGCCATCGTCGGCATCCTTGTCTTCGCCGTGGGGCTCGGGCTTTTGCCGACATCCGGCACCGGAACCTGGGCGCATTGGATCATGCCCTCCTTCGTGCTGATGCTTCGCCCCTTCGGTCTCCTGGTGCAGGTCGTGCGCGGAACGATGCTGTCCGCGCTTGCCTCTCCATACATCAAGACCGCAAGGGCCAAGGGCCTGCCCCGACAGAAGATCATCTTCGGGCATGCGCTTCGCAATTCGCTGCTGCCCGTCGTCACGGTCGCCGGCGACCTGGCGACCAGTCTCGTCAACGGCGCCGTCGTCGTGGAGTCGATATTCGGCTGGCCCGGCATCGGCAAGCTGATGATCGACTCGATCATCCAGCGCGATTTTGCTGTCGTCCAGTCGACCATTCTGGTGACGGCAACCGCCATCTTCATCCTGAACATAGCGATCGACCTGCTTTATGCGGTTCTCGATCCGCGCATCCGGTACTGAGCCATGACGATCCTCACCCCCGACATCAAGCCGGCGGCCGTTCCAGGCAGCGGCGGCGTGCTTTTCGCCTATTTGAAGCGTGACAAGCTTGCGCTCGCCGCTGCTATTTTCCTGGCGATCGTCGTCATCGCGGCGGTCCTCGGCCCGTGGCTGGTGGGCGACGCCGCCTCGCGGCTGGGGCTGCGCCAGCGCAATCTCGCCCCGTTCTCGCTGGCCAGCGGCTGGATCTACGTCCTTGGCGCCGATACCCTTGGCCGGCCCATTCTGGCCAGGCTGACTGTCGGTGCGCAGAATACGTTCGGCATTGCCGCGGCGGCGGTGTTCGCGTCGATGCTGGTTGGCGGAACGCTGGGCCTGATAGCGGGCTATTCGGAGCGCTGGTACAGCCATCTCATCCTGCGCCTGGCCGATGTCGTCATGAGCTTTCCCTCGCTGCTGCTGGCGCTCATCGTGCTCTACACGCTGGGCCCGAGCATCACCAACCTGGTGATCGTTCTCGCCGTCACGCGCATGCCGATCTACCTCAGAACGGCGCGCGCAGAGGTGCTGGAGCTGCGCGAGCGCATGTTCGTCAGCGCGGCGCGAGCCATGGGTGCGAAGCCGACCCGGATCATCGTCCGGCATATCGCACCCCTCGTCCTGCCGACACTGGTGACGATTTCCGCCATTGATTTCGCGACCGTCATTTTATCGGAATCGGCGCTGAGTTTCCTTGGCCTCGGCATTCAGCCACCTGACTTTACCTGGGGTGCAATGGTGGCAAACGGCCGCGGCTATCTCGCCACCGCCTGGTGGATCGCATTCTGGCCGGGTCTTGCGATCATGCTGACGACGCTGTCGCTCAACATCCTCTCGAACTGGGCGCGCACCGTCGCTGATCCGCAGCAACGCTGGCGTCTTCAGACATTGCGAAAAGCTGCCCGATGAGCAACGCGACCATTCTCAAAGTCGAGAGCCTGACCGTCGATTTCCTTTCGGACGATGAGCCGGTACGCGCCGTCGACGATGTCTCTTTCCACGTCAGCCGTGGCGAGACACTGGTGATCCTCGGCGAAAGCGGTTCGGGAAAGAGCGTCAGCACCAGCACGGTGATGGATCTCATCGACTGTCCGCCAGGCGATGTCGTGGCCGGTTCCTGCCTCTTCGATGGCGTCGAACTCTCGGGCCTCGGTGCCGAGGCGCGCCGAAGCATCAACGGCCGCAGGATTGCGATGATCTTTCAGGATCCGCTCGCCTATTTGAACCCCGTCTACACGGTGGGGCGCCAGATCGAGGAGGTTTATGAGAGCCACGGCGCGGGAGCCGGCAAGGACGCACGCGCCAAGACTATAGAGCTGCTTCGGCGCGTGGGCATTCCAGAGCCGGAAAACCGCGTTGACTTCTATCCGCATCAATTCTCGGGCGGACAACGTCAGCGCGTAATGATTGCCATGGCGATCGCGCTGAAACCGGACATCCTGATCGCCGATGAGCCGACGACCGCTTTGGACGTCAGCGTGCAAGCGCAGATTCTCGATCTGCTGCGTGATCTCCAGCGCGAGACCGGCATGGCTTTGATCATGATCACCCATGACCTCGAAGTCGCCGCGTCCATGGCGGACCGGATTATCGTCATGAACGGCGGCAAGGTTGTGGAGACAGGCATCGCCAAGGCGGTGTTCAGCAATCCGCAGCACGCCTATACGCGCCGCCTCATCTCCGCCCTGCCCCACGGCAACGCAGCGGAGGCGCCGAACAAGCGTTCGACGACGATCGCCGACAAGACCCTGCTCAAGGTAGAACATCTCACCAAGCACTATGTGCTTGCTTCCGGAGCCTTCAGCAGCAAGCGGACGTTCAAGGCGGTGGACGACATAAGCTTCGAGGTCCGGAGAGGAGAAACGCTCGGCATCGTCGGCGAGTCGGGCTCCGGCAAATCGAGCGTCGCACGCATGCTGTTGGGGCTGAACGAGCCAAGCGCCGGCAAGGCTGTGTTTGCCGGTGAGAACATCTTTGAAATGAACGAGAAGCGGCTTATGGCGTTTCGGCGCAAGGTCCAGATGGTATTCCAGGATCCGTACGGATCGATGAATCCGCGCATGCGCGTTTATTCGATCATTTCCGAACCCTGGGTGATCCACCGCGATATTCTGCCGAAGAACAGGTGGAAGGCTCGAGTGGCAGAGCTGCTGGAATTGGTGGGGCTGTTGCCGGAGCACGCCGACCGCTACCCGCACCAGTTTTCCGGCGGCCAGCGACAGCGCATCGCCATTGCGCGCGCGCTTGCGAGCGAGCCGGAACTGATCGTCTGCGACGAGGCGGTTTCGGCGCTCGACGTCTCTATACAAGCGCAGGTGATCGACCTTCTGGCCGACCTTAGGACCAGGCTCAACCTCTCCTATATTTTCATCACACACGACTTGCCGATCGTGCGCCATTTCGCCGACCGGATCATGGTCATGAAAGATGGGAGGATCGTCGAGGAAGCCCAAACCGCGGCGCTGTTCGGCGCGCCTCGCCACGAATATACGCAAAGCCTGTTGCAGGCTGTGCCCAGGCCCAAATGGCTTACGCAAGCCCAATAGTCCGGGCGATGCGCGAACAACGCCTGGCAGTGCCAACCGCGCGTCGCGGAGACTTCTGCACCGGCCCGGGTTTCATCCTCCCGCAGTCAGCCTTTGAACAGCCGAACGTCAAGCCCGAACGGATCGACTCGTACGATTTTGATTCGGGCCGCGGCAGGATGACGAGGATTGATGAGCACATTCTCGTCTGGTCCGTCCGAGATCGGGACAATGGCTGACGGAACACAGAACAGAGCAGCGCTGACGCTGTTCAGCCCCTCATTGCCGAGCCGAATCCGCTGACTTGAGTCGGCGGATTGTTCGGCACTATGATCAAACCGCACTGCCGGAGGATCTGCCGATGCCACAACGCCCCTATGATGAGCGCCTGCTCCGTCAGGCGTTCGAAGTCGCGCGCAGGGCCCGCGATGCTGGCGAACATCCCTTTGGTTCGCTCCTCGCTGACAAAGACGGCAATGTGTTGCGCGAGCAACTCAACGGTTACAAATCCGGAGGGGGCGACCGCACCGCTCATGCCGAAAGGCTGCTGGCCTCGTGGGCGGGGATGAATTTCAGTCTCGAAAAGCTGGCCTCCTGCACACTCTACACTTCGGCCGAACCTTGCGCGATGTGCTCCGGAACAATCTATTGGGCGGGCATCGGAAGGGTCGTCTTTGGGCAGAGCGAACATGACGTCAAAGGGTTGACGGGTGCACACGTCGAGAATCCCACACTCGACCTCCCCTGCACGATCGTTTTCGAAGCTGGGCAGCGTCCGACTGAAGTCGTCGGCCCGCTGCTTGCCGATGAAGCGGCGCAACTCCAGGCCGATTTCTGGAAAGACAAGTAGCTCAATTGGCGCGCGCGGAAAACGAGTGAGTGCTAGGCGATGTCGTCGCGAATGCAGGCCTTCAGATGGCCATCGGACGTTGTTGCCCGCAATGGCGGGACGATGCCGGCGCAAGCATCCAGGGCAACCGGGCAACGGGTTCGGAAAACACACCCGGTTGGCGGATTTGCCGGGCTTGGAATGTCGCCCTTCAGCACCTGCCGGCCCTGCTTGGCCAGTGGGTCGAGCGACGGAATGGCCGAGAGCAGCGCGCGCGTATAGGGATGCTGCGGCCGGGCATAGAGCGCGGCAGCAGGCGCGACTTCCATGATCCGGCCGAGGTAGAGAACGATCACCGTGTCGCAGATATATTCGACGACGGCCAGGTCATGCGAAATGAACAGCATGGTCAGACCGAGCCGGACCTGCAGGTCGCGCAAAAGATTGATGATTTGCGCCTGGATCGAGACATCGAGGGCAGAGACCGGCTCGTCGGCGACGATGAATTCGGGTTCGAGCGTAAGCGCCCGGGCGATGCCGATGCGTTGACGCTGCCCGCCCGAAAATTCGTGGGCGTAGCGGTCATAGGCGTCGACCGGCAACTCGACCGCGGCAAGTGCCTTCTCGGCCCTCGCCCGCCGCTCGCGCCTGTTGCCGATGCCCTGAATATCCAGGCCTTCGGTCAGGATCTGCCCAATGGTCATGCGCGGCGACAGGCTGGCGAACGGATCCTGGAAAATATACTGCATCTTGCGGCGCTGGCGAGCCAGCGGCCCGGCGCTCAGGCTGGTGATATCGACGCCGTCAAATCTTATTTCGCCGGACGTCGGCTCGATGAGACGCAGCACCGAGCGGCCGATCGTGGTCTTGCCCGATCCGGATTCGCCGACGAGACCGACCACCTGGCCGCGCACAATGTCGAAGGAAATATCTTCCAACGCCCTGACGACGGGACCGCGCGAGAACGCCGTCGGCGCAAAATGCTTGGTCAGGTTCCTCACCGAAAGGAAGGGGGTGTCCATTGTCAAAGATCCTTCCAGCGCAAACAACGGCTTTGCTGGGTCGGTGTCGCCGCGAACAATGGCGGTACAGCAGTGCGGCAGGCATCGACAGCCAGGGCGCAACGCGGCGCGAAGGAGCAGCCATTGGGCAGCAAGGCCAGCGACGGAACATTGCCGGCGATGGTCGGAAGTGGCGTTCCTGCTGCCTTCAGCATGGTGGCCTGGCCGAGCCGCGGCACCGAACGCATCAGCCCGGCGGTGTAGGGATGACGCGGACGGGTGAACACCTCGCTCACCGGACCCGATTCCACGATGCGCCCGGCATACATCACCGCGACCCGGTCGGCGATCTCGGCAACGACGCCGAGATTGTGCGTGACGAACAGAATGCCCATGCCGCGTTGCGCCTGCAGCTCGGCCAGCAGGTCGAGAATCTGGGCCTGGATGGTGACGTCGAGCGCAGTGGTCGGCTCGTCGGCGATCAGCAAGGTCGGATCGCAGGACAATGCCATGGCGATGGTGGCGCGCTGGCGCATCCCTCCCGACAGCTCATGCGGGTATTGCCGCGCCCGCCGATCGGGATCGGGAATGCCGACCTGAGCCAGCAGCCGCACGGCATCAGTTGCCGCATCACGATGCGACTTGCCGAGATGGATGCGGATCGGCTCGGCGATCTGTTCGCCGATGGTGTAGACCGGATTGAGGCTGGTCATCGGCTCCTGGAACACCATGCCGATGTCGTTGCCGCGCACCTTGCGCAGCGACTCAGGATCGAGGCCGGTCAGCTCGGTGACAGTGCCGTCCCTGCGCCGCAGCGCGATCGATCCCTCGGCGATGTGCCCGATCTTCTTCGGCAGCAGACCGATGATCGACAGGCTGGTGACGGATTTGCCCGATCCGGACTCGCCGACCAGCGCGACCGTCTCGCCAGAACCTATCACCAGATCGACGTCCTGCACGGCGGCGATGTCGCGTCCGGCGATACGGAACACCGCCCGCAGACCGGAAATCGAGAGGATCGGAGCGTCCACGGTCAGCGCAGCAATCCGACGTCGCGAAGGATGATTTCGACCTTTGCGGTTTCCTCGTCGTTCAAGCTGCGTTGCGGCCGCGCCATGGTGTTGGAGGCGATGATGCCGAGGCTCTTCATCGCGCTCTTGAAGGCGCCGACGCCGGCCGAGCCGGCGCTTGTCCTGCCGAGCGAGATCCAGACGATCTCGAACAGCTTCAACAGCCGCTCCTGCTCCAGGCGGGCTTCGGCGTGCTGACCCGCCTGCATCAGGTTCCACAGCCTGACGTAGCCGTGCGGGTCGACATTTGCGAGGCCCGGCACGACACCATGCGCACCCATGGCAAGCACGCTGTCGACCAGGATCTCGGACCCGGTCATGCCGAAGAAACTCGGATCGTTGGCCATGTCCTTGAGCACATAACGCAGATTGCCGTCATCGCCGCTGGAATCCTTGATTCCGGCGATAACGCCTTCGCTGGCAAGGCCGACGGTGGTCCTGCGCTCCAGCTTGACATGGACGCAGACCGGGATGTCGTAGGCGATGATCGGGATGTCAACCGCGTCCTTGATATAGCGGAAATGATCGCCGATCTCGGGCTGGCTGGTGCGGGTATAGAAGGGCGCTGTGACCACAACGGCGTCGGCGCCGGCCGATCTGGCTGTCCGGGCGTGGTTGATGACACGATCGGTTGTCGGGTCGATGACCCCGGCGAAGATCGGAACGCGGCCGTTGTTGACCTTGACCGCGTGCTCGATGATGGCCCTGCGGCCGGCCTCGTCATGGAAGACTACTTCGCTGGTCGAGCCGAGCACGAAGAGCCCGTGGACGCCGCCGTCGAGCAGGTTTTCGATCGTCCGGGTGAACGACGGCAAGTCGACACTGAAATCGGAATGGAGCGGGGTGACGACAGGTGGCACGACGCCGGTAAACAGGGGCATTTTTGAAAAAACCTTCAGGTCAGTTGAGATCGGAACGGGGGTCGAATGCATCGCGCAGGCCATCGCCGATGAAGTTGATGGCCAGGACGGTGAGCACGAGGACGGCGCCGGGAAACATCCATTGCCAGGGATATTGCTCGAGCACCACGGTGGAGCGGGCGAGATTGAGCATGTTGCCCCAGCTGGCTTCGGGCGGCGCGATGCCGAGACCGAGGAAAGAGAGACCGGCTTCGAGTAGAATGGCGTTGGCGATCTGCAGCGTGGCGTAGACGACAAGAATGTCGATGCAGTTCGGCAGGCCGTGACGGAACAGGAGATGCGGCAGCCCCGCCCCCATGCCACGGGCGGCGACGACGAAGTCACGCTCGCGCAGCTCGAGCAGCCGGGCGCGCACCATGCGCGACAGCACCGGCCAGGAGAGCAGCGAGATCACCAGGATGGTCGGCGCAATGCCGGTGCCGGCGATCGAAGCGAGCACGAGCAGGAAGATCACCGGCGGCAGCGTCATTGCGAGATCGACGAAGCGCATCACCGTGCCGTCGACAAGGCGCCCGCCGAAGCTGGCGACGGCGCCGACCAGGAAGCCGATGACGATCGATATGGCGACCGAGCAGACGGCGACCAGCAGCGAGATCCGCCCGCCTTGCAGCAGCCGGGCCATGACGTCGCGGCCGACGCCGTCGCTGCCTAGCCAATGAATGGCGGATGGTCCCTTGTTGATCGCCCTAAGATCGATGGCGTTGGGGCTGAACGGCCACCATAGAGGATAGGTCGAGACTGCCAGCAGGATGGGGACGACGATAAGCAGACCGGCGCGCGCCGCACGGTTCTCAAAGAAGCGGTCGAGCGCGCGGCGGAGCGGTCCCTTGGTTTTCGGCACGGCTGTCGGGTCTGGCGCGGTGATTGTCATCACGACACCTGAATGCGCGGGTCGACGACGGCATAGACAATATCGGTCAGGAGATTGACCAGGATGACGCAGATGCCGATTACCAGGGTGGCGCCATTGATCACCGGGTAATCCCTTGTGCCGACGGCGTTGACCAGCAGCAGGCCCATGCCCGGCCAGTTGAACACGCTTTCGAGGAAGATGGCGCCGCCGATCGCGATGCCGACCGTCGAGCCGATCAGGGTGATAACAGGCAAAAGCGCGTTGCGGGTCGCGTGCTTGATGATCACCCAGAATTCGCGCACTCCCTTGGCGCGCGCGGTCCGCACATAGTCCTGGTTGAGCACCTCCAGCAGCGACGCGCGCATGTAGCGCATGATCAGCGCGGCGTGTCCGATGGACAGCAGACAGGCGGGCAGGACGAGATGCGCGAGCACGTCCGATACGGAAAAAGGTGCGCCGGCGGTCTGCATGCCACCCGATGGCGCCCAGCGCAGCAGCACCGAGAAAAAGTACAATCCGAGAAGTGCCGTCAGAAAAGCCGGGCTGGAGATGCCGACGAAAGAAACCACCGACAGAGCGATGTCGGGCAGCGCGTTACGGCGGACGGCGCTGAAGATGCCGGCGGAAATGCCGAGCACGATGGCGATGGCCAAGCCGGTGCTCATCAACAGCGCGGTTGGGCCGATGCGCTCCATGACCAGCGGCAGCACGGCAACGCCGCCGCGCTGGAACGAATAGCCGAAGTCGCCGCCGAGCGCAGCGCGAAGCCAGGCGAGATATTGCACGGGAAGCGGCTGGTCGAGCCCAAGCCGGTCACGCAGGACTTCGAGGTCGGAAGCAGACATCGGGCTGGACGGATTGATATAGGCGTCGATCGGATCGCCGGGCGCCAGCCGCAGAAGGATGAAGATGAGGACGCTCAGGGCGACCAGCATCAACAGTCCGGTAGCGCTGCGGCGGGCAATGAAACTCAGCATTGGCGGTCAGTGGTGATGGTGAGCGGGGCCGGCATCGTGCCGGCCCGTTTCATTGGCGGGCCAGAGTGGCCCGCCAGCCGTTTTACTGGATGTCCCAGCGTTCCGGGTGAGCCGCATAAGGACCGCCGGCCGGCGCCGGCGTCCAGACAAAGTCACGCAGCTTGTTGGAGGCGACGCCATAGCGGTTGGCCACCCATAATGTCGCCCAGGGCAGATCCTTGTTCATCACCTTGCAGACTTGCTGCCAGGATTGATCGATCTTGGCCGGATCGGTCTGGCCGAGCGCGGCGTCCAATGCAGCGCTGAGATCGTCGAACTCGATGCGCATGGTGTTGAAGCCTGCCGGCGGGATCTGGGACTTGTTGAGACCCGGGCTGATGCCAGCCGGATTCGGACCGTTCTGCAGGCCGGCATAGACCATCGCAAACGCGTTCCAGTCCGGTGTACCTTCCTTGTAGACGATGCCGTTATAAGTCGGCGTATCGACGACGCGCGGCACCACATTGATCCCGACCTCGGCCAGCATCGACTGGATGGCAGCCATCACATTGGCCGCTTGCGGCGAGCCGTAATAGGTCAGCAAAGTGATCGGCTTGTCGCCGTTGATCTTGTCCCAGCCAGCCTCGGCAAGCAGAGCCTTGGCCTTTGCCGGATCATAGGCATAGGGTTCGAGGCCTTCGGGAAGCAGGTGCGGCGCGACGTAGCCGCAATTGGCGGGTTTGGCCGCCCCGCCATAGAGGCTCTCGATGATGGCATTGCGATCGATCGCGTACATGATCGCCTGGCGCACGCGAACATCCCTAAAGAGCTCGACCTTCTGGTTGAGGCCGATGTAGTTGACCACATAGGAGGCGCCCTCGATCACCTTGAAATTGCTGTCGCTCTTGAAGGATACCGCATCGTCGGGCTCGACATAGGTGAACTGGATTTCTCCGGCGCGCAGCGCGGCAACGGCCGCCGCCGGGCTTTCGAAATACCTGTTGATGAGCACGTCGACCTTCGGCTTTCCGCCGCGATAGTCGTCATCCGCGGCCAGTTCGACATATTGATCGCTGACATAGCGCTTGAACTTGAAGGGGCCGGTGCCGACCGGAGTGGTGGACCACCAGGTGCTCGTGGCCAGCGTTTCCGGCGGCATCGCGGCCAGGGCATGCTCCGGTAGGATCATCACCTGCGAGAGAATCGACAGGAAGGAGCCGTTGGGCTTCGACAATTTGACGACCACGGTGCGATCGTCCGGCGCGTCGACCGACGCGATGTCGCCGAGGCGCGCGGCAAACAAACTGCCGGAGGCTTTGTTCCTGGCGAGCTCAAGCGTGAACTTGACGTCCTTGGATGTGAACGGCTTGCCGTCGTGCCAGCTCTCCTGGGCAAGGTTGAACGTATAGGTCAGCTTGTCGTCGCTGACCTTGTAGCCCTTGGCCAGATCGCCTTCGAGTTCGGTCAGATCGGCGTTGTAGATGACCAGCGGTTCAAAATAGGTGCTGAGCCAGGTAAAGCCGCCGGTCGCGGCCAGCGGATTGAAGTTCTTGGGAAAGCCGCCGGGCCCGACGTCGAAGCCCCCGGTGATGGTCCTGGCGTCCTGTGCCTGGACGCTAGTGGCCAGGCCGATGCCGCCGAGCAGCAGTCCGGTAACGGCCAGATGACGAGCGATAGTCTTGATGCGCATGGTATTCCTCCCTTGTCATTGTCAGGTAGTCCGGCGTTGGGTCAGGTAATCCGGTTTTTGGCGATGACTTGCTGAATACCCCTGTAGTGGTCGTCGAGGCGCTCGCGCGCCCGGTCGACGTCCTTGGCGGCGACGGCCTCGACGATCTCGTGATGGTCGCGCCACGTCGCCAGCGGTGTTGGATTGTCGAGACTGGTGAAGTTCGAGGCCTTGTTGAACGCCACCCAGAAGATGTCGATCAGCGCGCTCAGCATGTGATTGTTCTGGCAGCGGAACAGCAGCTGATGGAATTGCTGGTCCTCTTCGGCAAAGCTCTCCTGGCGCTCGGCGCGCCGCCGCATGCTTTCGGTCAGCTGGCGCAGCGCGGCGATGTCTTCGGCGCTGATCATCTCGATGGTCTTGGCGATGAGGCCGGTTTCAAGGACCCGGCGGATCTCGCGCAGCTCCTCCACGTCGCGCAACGAGCCCTGCAGGCCATATGCCAAATTATCCAGCAAGGGCTTGAACGAGAATTCCTTGACGAACACACCGATGCCGCGACGCGTCTCCAGAATGCCGATAGACTCCAGCGCCTTGATCGCTTCACGCACCGAGTTGCGGCCGACGCCGAGCCGCTGCGCCAGGAAGGTCTCCGGAGGCAAGGGGTCCCCCGCCTTGAGCTTGTTGCTCTGGATATATTTCCTGAGGCTCTCCTGCACGCTGACGTGAAGCAGCGGCGGTCGGGTCAGCGGTTCGATCGATTTTTGTTCCGAGATCAACTTGGTCTCCGAGATCGATTTGGGTTCCGGCATTTTGCTTCCAGAGCCGCTGCAAATGCGCCCGATGGCGCGTCGCAAAAGCGGTCGATGCTTGTAGCATAGCGACTTGTAGGATATCCTGCAAGCGAGAGGATTACATCGCTGAATGAAGATAGTTCTGGCCGGCTCAAGCCATTGGCACGCCGAAATGCATCTCGACGCCGCAAAGTCTTGTGGCGCCGAAATTGCCGGCATCTGGGATGAGGACGCGGAGCATGCGCGCGCCTTCGCGGCGCGCCACCATTTGCCGTTCATCACCGATTTTGCGAAAATCCTCTCCAACCCGCCGGACGTGATCCTGCTGATGGGACATCCTTCGACGGTGCCGGCGCTGGCGAGTGCCGTCATCGAAGCCGGCATACCGCTGATCCTGGAAAAGCCGGCGGCGAGCAGCACCGCAGCGTTGGCCGCACTGCGCGACTTGGCGAGGCAGCACAGGGCGTTTGTCAGCGTTCCCCTGCCCAACCGTTTTGGGCCGGCCGTCACTGCCTTTGAACGGCTGCGCAGCCAAGGCCGCGCCGGTGCGGTTGCGCATTGCCAGTTCCGGCTGGTCAACGGCCCGCCGCAGCGCTACGCGGCCGAAGGCGTTGCCTGGGTCGTGGATCCGGCGATCGGCGGCGGCGGCGCGCTGAGGAACCTAGGCATACACGGCGTCGACGCCGCGCTCGGTCTGGCAACAGGCGGGCTTGGACTGAAAGCCGTTTCGATCGAGAACCGCATTCACCGCGCCCTGGTCGAGGATCATGCGCTGCTTATGCTGGAGGACGCAGCCGGAACGTTGTTCATCGTCGAGGCCGGATACACTTTCGCCTCGATGCGCCCCGGCGGCGACTTCGAATGGCGCATCGTCAGTGAGAATGCGACCCTCATCGACTATGGCGACCGCGCCATCTGTGCGACGCTCGACGATGGCGCTATCGTCGACCTGGCGATCGAATTGCCGGCGACGCGCTACCGGCTGTGCATGAGCGACACGCTCGACCGGCTGGCTCGAACGGCGCCGCCGGCGACTTCAATCGATGACTATGTTGCGGCGATGTCGCTGATCGACGCCGCGTATGAAAAGGCAGGACGATGATTGGAATAGGCATTATCGGAGCCGGCGATTTCGGCGCGGCCCACGCAAGGGCAATCAAGCAAGTGCACGGCCTGCATCTCGTCGCATCGTGCCGCGGGAACAACGATGCCCTGGCCGCCTTCACCAGCGAACACGGTGGTCGCGGCTACACCGACTGGCGCAAGCTGCTGGACGACAAGGACGTCGATGCAGTCCTCATCGCCAGCCCTCACCATCTCCATGCCGAAATGGCGATCGGTGCGGCAAAGGCCGGCAAGCACGTCATGCTCGAAAAGCCGATGGCGCCGACGGCGGCGGCATGCGATGCGATCAATGCCGCAGTGGCCGCCGGTCGCGTCAAGCTGATGATGGCCCATCTCATGCATTTCGCCCTGCCCTGCATGGCCGCCAGGCAGGCGCTGGAAAAAGGAGCGCTCGGCCGGCCGCTCATCGGATCGAGCTGGATCATCAAACTCTGGATGGAGCGCAATCGCCGCGACTGGCATCTGCGCAAGGAGACCGGCGGCGGCATGCTGTTGACCGCCGGCATTCATGCGCTCGACCGCCTGGTCTGGCTGATGGATGACGACGTCGTGTCGGTGAGCGCCATGCTCGGCGCCAAGTTCCATGGCCAGGAAGCCGACGACACCGCCCTGCTCGGACTGCGCTTCGCCGGCGGCGGGCTCGGCCAGGTGCAGAGCGTTGGCTATCGCAATGGCGCGACCGGCTACGCCATGGACCTGGTCTGCGAGCAGGGGACGCTGCGCATCGACATGGACCGCGGCACGATGCTTGGCCGCGATACCACCTGGATCGACCTGCCCGGTTCGTTCGAGCCGAACTGGATGCACAATGCGCTGGTGCGTGAGTGGAGCGCGATGCGCGATGCCATTGCCGACAACAAGCCGGTGCCGGTCGACGGCGCCTATGGTCGCAAGATCATCGGCATCATCGAGGCCGCCTTTGCGTCGAACGAAACCCGGCGCGAACACGAAATCGCCGGTGCGCGCTGAACCGGACGACCACCTGACCCACTTGCCCGCACACGCGCCGCGCGGCGTCTGGGGCGCGGTGATGCTGGCCATCGGCGATCGCGGTGCGGTCGACTGGGAGGCGACGGAAGAGACGGTCGCGCGGCTCTGTGCATCAGGTGTCGATGGCATCTATTCCAACGGCACGGCCTGCGAATTCCACTGCCAGACCGAACCCGAGTTCGACCGTCTTTGCGACCTGGTGGCCGCGATAGCCGGCCGCGCGCGCCTGCCCTTCCAGATCGGCATCAGCCAGTCCAATCCGCGCGTCGCGCGCGAGCGGTTGATGCGGGTGTCGGCGCTTCGCCCGGCGGCAGTGCAATTCACCTTGCCCGACTGGTGGCCGCCCAGCGACAACGAGGTCATGCGCTTCGTCGGCGGTCTTTGCGAGACTGCGCCTGACATGCCGCTGGTGCTCTACAATCCACCGCATGCCAAGCGCCGCCTGATGCTCCAAGGCATCGCCGGGCTGCGTGCAGCCGTGCCGTCGCTGGTCGGCGCCAAGCTGCCGGCCGGCGACGCCAGCTGGTACGCCGACATGCGCCGCGAACTGCCGGGATTTTCGGTCTTCGTGCCCGGCCATACGCTGGCGACTGGGTATGCACAGGGCGCCCACGGCAGCTATTCCAATGTTGCCTGCCTCAACCCGAAGGGCGCGGTGACGTGGTGGCAGATGATCCGCACCGACGTCGCAGCCGCTGCCGAGGTCGAGACGCGCATCCAGGCTTTTCTCGCCACGCACGTTCTGCCTTTTCGCGCTCGCTACGCTGTCAGCGATGCGGCGCTCGACAAAGCGATGGCGGCGGCCGGCGGCTGGGCGCCGCTTGGCCCGCGGCTGCTCTGGCCCTACAGCTCGGTTCCCGACGGGGAGATCGCGACGCTGGCCGAAGCCGCCCGCACGGCCTTCCCCGAATGGTGGCAGTGACCGTCGGTTTAGGGCGCTGCGGCCGCACGTCGCTCATTCGGATTGCATTCGACTTCCCTAAGTGGTGGCACTTCTGGAAATCCATCCACGCTGGCCATCAGTTCCAAATACCGTTGAGCCGACGCGGCCCACTGAAATCGGGCCGTCCTTGCGCGACCGCGTGCGATTAATTTGGCTCTGAGGCCTTTTTCGTGGACCAGGCGCATGAAACAATCGAACCATGCATTCTCATCGCAAGGTGATGCGTACAAAACCGCATCCCCGCCGATTTCGGGCAGACTGGCACGGTCCGACATGACCACCGGACATCCAAGTGTCATGGCTTCGAGGGGCGGCAGTCCGAAACCCTCAACCAGGGAGGGGAACGCGAGGCATAGGGAATCGCGCAGAAGTGCGCCGAATTCCGCGTCCGACCTTCTTCCCAGCCAAATGACGTTCGTCGACGTCTTGTTGCCAATGCTGCCGAAAACACGGGGCGTTGACGCGCCCACAACAACAACCCGTAGCCCCGCCGCGGCAAGGCGGTCGTGCATGCCAATGATCAAGCCGACATTTTTGTGCGGGATAGAACTGCCGAGTACGATGATCGTACCAGGGCCGGCAACTGCCAGGGTTTGTTCCGAGTGACAAGAAGCCCATCGCAGCGCATGTTCATGCCCGTTACCCACAACCTCGGCCTTTGCCGCCGGGCACACGCCATAGCGCGTCAATTCACCTGCAGAGTATTGCGATACTGTCGCGACCTTAAGCGCGGTCCTGCCCAAGGCAGGAATTAAGGTGCGGTAAAGAAGCCGAAATGGAAATGAATAACTCTGTGGGCATGCCCGTGTATTGACGTCGTGAATGCACAGCACCTGCCGGCGTACGGCGAGAGGGCCCGTATTGCAGAGGCTGAGCAGGCCGCCGCGAAGATAGGCCGGAAGCACAGCTTGCTCCCATGCATGCCCCCCGAAGCTGCCGACAGTCCTGACACGGATCGCGGCTAAGGACAACGTGTCAAGCGTCCCCGGTGGGACCAGCAACTCGACCGTTAGATCCCGCGCCAAGGGAGCTTGGCCCACGATCAAGGCATCCAGCGCCGAAACGATCTCGCGTGCGTACCGCTGAACTCCGGTGGTCGGCTGCGCGAGAAAACGGCCGTTGATCGTCCAATGTCGTGTCATCACAGGGTTTTGGTCACCAGCGCCATGTCTCAGTTCCGCGACTTTGGACGACCAAGACGGCAGGGTCATCTTGGCCTTTGGGACGTAACCGGTCGTTTGCCCGAGAGGCTTCCCGGCAGCTCTCATCCGAATGGCGTGGCAAATCATGGGCGTTTACGCCAAATGTTTGAGGTTCGGCGTGGCGCGGCAGTGGTAGACTGCGTTGGGCAGTGCGGCAGGTCTCAATCGTCGTGCTCGGATGGATGTCAGGCAGAGTTCAGCGAATGGAGTGATGCCGAAAATGTCTGGCGCAAGACAAGCAAGTTCGCGCTGATGCAGCGGCCGACCAATCCATCGCAACCAGGTTCCATTGGACGGGCCGTCGCCGCGACCAGACGTCTTTGGACAACCCTGGCATGCCTGCTGGGCATGACGGCTTCGTGCGCAGCGGATCTGCTATGGGGGGTGAACGGCCATCCCTTCAACGCCTATCCTGGGATATCGATCGAACAGCAACTCGACTATATCCGCGACCTCGGCATGAAGTCGTATCGCGTCAACATTTCCAGCGCCGACAGCGCCACCAAACTTGCCGAACTGGTCAAAGCGGGCAAGGAGCGCGGAGTCCAGATCCTACCGGTAATCACGCCCGAACTAGACCTCGACAATGAATCCGTCGATGACCTCTATGCGCAGGCCTACGATCTCGCGTCGACACTCGTATCCCGCTTCAAGGACGACATCCGCGTTTGGGAGCTTGGCAACGAGATGGAGAACTACGCTATCTTGATGCCCTGCGAGATGCAGGACAGCGGAATACAATACAACTGCTCCTGGGGCCCTGCCGGGGGCACCGAGACGTCCGACTATTTCAGTCCGCGCTGGGCGAAAGTAAGCGCAGTGTTGCGCGGTCTATCGGATGCAACCGTCGCAGTGGATCCGACCATAAGAAAAGCAATGGGAACGGCCGGCTGGGGTCACCGCGCAGCGTTCATCCGCATGCTGCAGGACGGTATCAAATGGGATATATCGGTCTGGCACCTTTACGAGGGTGACCCGGAGGAAGCATTCAAATTCCTGGCGACGTTCGGCCAACCCATCTGGCTGACAGAGTTCAACTACAGTGGCGGCAGCCAACGAGGGGAAAAGCAGCAGGCCGAAGGTCTGGTCCAGATCATGACGCTCCTGCGCAGATATCAATCTCTATATGGATTGGAAGCTGCCCATATCTACGAACTGCTCGACGAGACGTACTGGGCGCCAAGCTACGAGGCCTTTATGGGCCTCGTCCGCCTGAAGAAGCGTGACAACGGGCTATGGGCGCCGAGCGGGCAAAAGCTGGCATATGATGCCGTAAAGAAAGTCATTGCGGACGGCGATGCCGGCTCGAGTTCGCCGACGGTCTCGACGAAGAGCTTGCCGCCTGCGGCCCAGACGTCGGTACCCCCCATTGCCGATGCCGGTGCATTTCACCCCTGTTCGCTTGATGCGTTCGACAAGTCTGCCTTCAACCATGCCAACCAGATTGCATATGCTTACTGCCTAATCTTGCGTCGCATGCCGTCTCCGACCGAGCAGTGGCGCGAGGTCGTCGCGATGAAGAAGGATCCATCTATCTTTCCGACACTGACGAAGATGTTGCTTTCGGTCGAATTCAGGACTGACAATCAGCCAGTTGGGCTTGGAAATGCGCAATTTGTAGCCCTTCTCTATCGGACATTGCTGGGACGGGAGCCTGACGGCCAGGGGCTTTCTGCTTACGTATCGAAACTGGACAGCGGCGAGTTAAGTGGAGAACAGATCGTGGCGGAATTGATCCATTCGTATGAGTTTCGCTCGAGACACACGGTTCTGTTTCCCAACGAGCCTCAGCAGCGGGTTCAATGAACGTTTTCGGCCGACAGGTCGTCACTGGCGCTGTTTGGGCCGCTGTCGAGACCTGGAGCGACAGATCGCTATGTTCGGCGTATTTGTGGTGCTGGCGCGGCACCTTGGCCCCGAGGCGTTCGGGCTTGCGGCGCTCGCCATGGTGGTGCGCAAGATTCTGGCTGCTCCGGTAACGAGGGGTCTACCTGACGCCAATATCCAGCGGGAGGAAATCGATCCCATCCACCTTGGTTCGGCTTTCCGCCTCCTTGCGGCGACAGGCGTTGCGATCACTGCACTTATCTGGATATCCGCCGGTGCCATCGCGGCCGCGTTCGACCAACCGTGTTTGGAGGCGCTCGTAAAATGGACCAGCGCCATCGTTGTGATCCAGGCGTTTGGTGTCGTACCGGCGGCAGTCCTCAAGCGGCAACTGAATTTTCGACTGTTTGCCGTTGCACGCTTACAGGCTCGGAAGTCGGCGGCGCGTGGGGCGTAGGCATGGCTATCGCAGGTTCTTGCGTGTGGAGCCTCGTGTGGATGCAACTCACGAAGGCCGCAGTCGAAACCGCCATTGTGGTTGAGAAGAATGACCCGAAAGCGCTTGCAGCCCAAATCATCGGTCATCTTGGAGATCCAGGCGGGCGGCGAAACTGGGGCGCCAGGGAGCCGCGCGGGTCGCCGATCTCTATTCGGGGGAAAAAATAGCCCGGTCGACCCGGGACTTGTACGATAAGGCCATCGTCATCCAACCGTTCACGGCTTGGAAAGGGAAACCGCTCTTTCGCTCAGCGCCGGGCCTTGAACGACGTGAACACCGAGCCCGTGTCATCTCCCCACTCCCAGTTGACGGCGAGTCCGACTCGCAAAATTTGAAGGGCGGCATCATCGGGATAGATGTCGGTGAGGCTTCGCTGCATCACCAGTTCGTCGTCGATCAAGATTGCAAACCGATTTCCGTCGAATGCAACGCGCATGCGAAAACGTTTTCCCCAAACGACCTTGTCCGCCACATTGGTCCAAACCGCGTCATAAAGTTCCTCAAAGCCGAGCCGCTTGATGAACACCGAAATCGAGGCACCCTGGTAGACGTCGTCGAGCCAAGTCGTGACACAAACGTAGTTGTCGCTGTCTTGCCAGAAAAGCAGTCCTGCCCGGCCGCGCTGATCTTGTCCTCGCCGCTCCCCGGGAGGCTCGATTGTGACCTCGAGATCGGCGAATCCCGGTAGGTCCCATGGCAGCGAATAGAATGTTCGACCTGGGTTCGGTCTGTCTACGCTCGCGCGCACACGGGCGCTGCCCAGCCCGTCGACGTCGATGACCCCGGTGCCCAGTGTTCTGGCCCATTGCCCGCCGCCCAGCTCCGACGTGCGGCGATCCAGTTCGCCGGCAGTACCGGTAAAGCCGTCGGCGTAGGACAGGCTTGCTCCGAGTTGGTTCCAAGGTGCCCCCAGAGGCGCCATTAATGGGATGGGAACTTCGCAAGGATGAGCCTCGAAATTATGCCAGCGCGGCTCGCTGTCGAAGCTTTTCCATATACCTACTCCGGTAGCGTTCTCGACCGATTCGGCCTCGACAGACGCTTCGAAAAGGCGAATCCCGTCCAGAAAGCAGCTCACCTGACCGTTCCAGTCAAGAATCTGGACCGAATGGATAGTACACTCGCGCAAAGCGTGTTCCGTACCGGTCGCGATCGCAATCTCTTTGCCCGATTGCTTGCGCACCAAGGTCCATCCGAGCGTCGACAGTTTCATCACCCAGAAATTGTCCTTGTCCCGAAACCGAAAGACGAGACCACACACATCCGAGACGGCGCCAATTTCCAGCAGTCCGTGGATCAATCCTGAAGGGCGACCAGGATCGACGACGGATAGGTTACTGCCAGCGTCCTGCGAAAAATGCCACCGCCCCCCGATTGCAGCGATTTGCCCCGGCCAGCCTTCAACGAGTGCATCGGCAGCGTGGGCGGTTCCAAACAGTGTCGAAAATTCAGGTATCCGCCCGACTTGAACCGCTTGGACCCGTGTGTCGACCCGAAACCCGATCTGGCCAAGTGCCGACTGATGAACACCCGCAAACAGCTTTTCGTCCTTGTTGAAAGGATCGATCGCGATCGGACGCATCATCGGAAAAGCGGCAAGACCGTGAGCTTTTTGGTCGGCGGCCGCATAATAGATAGCGCCCTGCTCTCGCAACGCCACGACATAATAGACATGAACGTTCTTTAGGCGCCGAAACGCACTCAGGCATTGCTTTCCTACACGAGCCCACAACTCGCCGTTTTCGCCTTCGGCGGCATGCACGACAAAGCCGCAGCCCTCTTCCACGGGATTAATCGGCGCCTCACTGGGGAACCAACCGACAGCCAGGTTCTCGTCGATGTTCGATCCCCGGTAGGTCCTGGAGGTGCTAAGCGTCCACCACCAAAAACGGCGAAGGGTGAGCCTCTTTCGTGGCGCACGCATCAGGGAAACCAGACGGCCGGGCCATGGGTCAATGCCGGGTCCTCGCAGCCAACGGTAGACTCGCCTGGCGAGGTCTTCAGGCAATGGCGATCCCTGCGATGTGTTGTGGCCGTTGGTGATCGAGACCAATAGCACCAGACCAGCCTCTCGCTGAAAGGGACCATAGGAGATCCCTTGCCGGCCCCAGCCTGGCCTGACGAGCGGCTGGAAACGAAGTGCGCCGTGATCGATCGCGATCTGACGTTCGATGTCGCGTCCTCGCCTGACACCTCCCTTAACTGCCAAGGTGCCAATTACCGCACCGCGGGCGCGTTCATCTTGAAAATTGTCTGCGACAAGAACCTCCGGCCGGGCAACACCGGACCCAGCCTCTTCAGCAGTTTCTGCCCAGTCATGACGGTGCAACAACTAAGACCCTCCTCACGTCGTCATGGGCTGCGCGAGAATCGTGCGAGGTTCTTCAAGGCATCGATGACGTGTCGTAGCCCCGGGCAGAAGTCGCGCACCGCCTCGCTTTTCCCGTTTGATCACGCTTGCTGTCCTTGCATGAGATTCCCTTCCATAGCGCCGCAATATAGTTCTTACGCGCCCACCGGCTGCGCCAAGACGTGTTCGACCCGCCATCCCCCATTGCCATAGGAGGCTGGCAGCGGTTTCAATGCGTAGCCTGCAGCAGTCAGGAGTTCCGCGATCTTTCGGGCCTTGCGGTCGAGCCCCTCGCGTGTTGCATCGTCGACCTCATAAATCACCTTCGGACGGTACTTCCGCAGCGTTTCCGTCATACCGCCCAGGACGTCGATTTCGGCGCCTTCCACGTCGATCTTGACCAGAGAGGGCGGCCTGAGGCCTCGGTGGGCGATGGCATCGTCGATAGTGACTATGCTGACTTCCAAGCGGCCATTCATGTCCGGCGGTGCTCCCGCCGAGGCAAGTGTGGCGCCGCCGATGTGATGGGCGAGCAGAAGCTGGCCACGACCGGTTGTCGCGCCCGCGGCTTCGGCGAACACCCGTATCGTGTCGAACCCACTGAGCCGCGCACTTTCTGCGACAGCGGCGGCGTTGCGGGGGACAGGTTCGAACGCATAGACCTGGCCGCGCGGCCCGACGCGGCGCGCAGCGATGAGACAGAAGAAACCGATATTCGCGCCGATGTCGAAAAAGGCGTCGCCGGGCGCCAGGTTTGCCGCGATCGCCTGTTGGATGGGCGGCTCGTACGTGCCGCGAACAAAGTTCGGGTCGGCGCTCTGCGCCACGAGCTTGAGACCGGCAGCCTCTCCCTTGGCTATGACGCGCGCGTCGCAGAACACGCCGAGGAACTTTGCCGTCAATCTCACGCGCTCTTCCCCAATCTGCGACGCCTCGGGACGCGGGCCAGCCGGTGCCGCTCGCCGCGAAGGTGACAGATTGTGCACCCGGGATCGAGCCCGACAACGGTTGGCCGCCTCCTACTTCCTCCGGCTGATCGCTACTCCGATTGTCTCATTCTGGGTATCTGCCGGGCTTTCGGTCCAATGGAACGGTGGGATCGTTGCGCCAGACATGGATATCCTTGGGAGCATCCCACCCAATTGAAACGAACTCGCGATCGCCGTCGCCGTCGAGGTCGACCGCGCGGGCGCCGAGATGGCTCTCCAAACCTTCGCCGACCAGTTGCTCGACGAACCGCCCGTCCAGATTGCCATGATGAGGTCCAGCCGGCCATCGTCATTCATATCGGCCACCGAAAGACTGTTGAGGGAGCCACGCGAGGTGATTTCCTGCTGCTCCCAGTTTGACCTGATGTCGCCGGGATTGCGCACCAACAGGCCTTTGCGTGGTCGACCTGCCCCTTTTCCCCACTCCGATCGGCAGATCCGCCCAACCGGCAAACCGCCTCGATCGCTTCGTCCTCACCGGTGATCCGCTGGGCCTCCATATCAAGCCGATTTGAATGGGATGCCGAACCATCGGTAACGAAAATAAACCGGATATCGGCGCCCGAGCTGAACTTCTTGCTGGCGACCCCTCCACATCCAACGTCTCATCATCGGCATGGGGTGCAATGATGACAGCCGACGCCTGCCAGTCTGCTACGTCGAATGGATGAGACCGCTTACGCATCGCTGTATCGAGCATAGCGCCAATCGTATGCCTGACGTCATGCATCGATGGTTCCGATCATCCCTTCTTCGGTGTGGTTCAACCCGACCTGCGCATGGTAGCAAAACACTGTAGGCGATTGGGGTGAGAAAACAATGAAGGTAGGAATTCTTGCTGGCGGACTGGGAACGCGGCTGGCGGAAGAAACCGAAATCCGGCCGAAACCAATGGTCGAAATCGGAGCAAAGCCGATCCTTTGGCATATTATGATGCATTACTATGCCTATGGACACCGCGAATTCGCCGTCGCGTTGGGATACAAGGGCGAATACATCAAACGCTGGTTCAGCGACTATGTCGCATTCGATGGCAGCTTGACTGTCAATGCCGCATCGGGAAGCGTCAAGCGCCACTCGAACTCGCTGCCTGATTGGTCCGTCGATCTTGTGGAGACGGGGCTGAATACCCTGACGGGCGGCCGCATAAAACGCCTGATCGACTGGATGGGCGACGAGACATTCATGCTCACCTGGGGCGATGGCGTTTCGGATGTCAACCTTGATAAACTGATCGCCTTCCACAAATCGCATGGCAAGCTTGCAACGATGACGGCGGTGCGTCCGCCGGCACGCTATGGGCACATCGAATTCGATGGCCATCGCGTTGTCGACTTCACAGAAAAACCACAGGCCTCAGAGGGTTGGATCAATGGCGCCTTCTTCGTGCTCGAGCCGGGCATAAAGGACTATATCGATGGCGACGACGTCATGTTCGAACACGCGCCAATGCAACGGCTCGCAACCGACGGCCAACTGATGGCATATCGCCACGAATCCTTCTGGCAATGCATGGACACCATCCGCGAAAAGCATCTCCTTCAGAAATTGTGGGACAGCGGGCAGGCGCCCTGGAAAACATGGGAATTGATCGATGAAAGTTCTGGTTACAGGCCACCTCGGCTACATCGGTTCCGTCCTGACTCCGATGCTGCTTGAACGCGGCCATCACGTCACGGGACTAGACAGCGACATCTTCCGGTCATGCACTTTCGTAGGGACGTTGGCCGAAGTGCCGACGATCGAGAAAGACATCCGTGACATCGAAATCGACGACGTCGCCGGCTTCGACGCGATCATCCATCTCGCGGGACTTTCAAACGATCCGTTGGGGGACTACCGACCCCTCCTTACCGAAGAGATCAACTGCGGCGCTTCGGTCAGGCTTGCGCAGCTCGCCAAGGCCGCCGGTGTCCAGCGGTTCCTATATGCCTCCTCTTGCAGCAATTACGGCGCGGCCGGCGACAGCTTTCTAACTGAAGATGCTCCCTTCAACCCGGTGACGCCTTACGGCGCCTCAAAGGCAAACGTGGAGCGAGCGGTCGCGCCGATGGCGGATCAATCGTTCAGCCCGACATTCCTGCGTGCTTCCACTGCCTACGGCCTGTCGCCTCGCATCCGCTTCGATCTCGTCGTCAACAACCTGACCGCCTGGGCCTACACGACCGGCCTGGTCTATCTCAAGAGCGACGGCTCGCCATGGCGTCCGATCGTCCATGTTGAGGACATTTCGCTGGCCTATATTGCCGTACTCGAAGCCGAGCGAGAGCTGGTCCACAACGAGGCATTTAATGTCGGCTTGACCACGGAAAACTATCAGATTCGGGAGATCGCGGAGTTGGTGCAAACGATCGTTCCCGACAGCCGCGTGAAGTTCGCGCCCGACGCCGGGCCAGACAAGCGGTGCTATCGCGTCGACTGCACCTATATTGGTCGCCGCCTGCACGGTTTTAAGCCGCAATGGACCGCGCGGCGCGGTATCGAACAGCTCTATTACACATTTCGCGCAGCAGGCCTTGCACTTGGGGATTTCGAGGGCGAGCGATTCAAGCGCATCGCCCATGTGCAGAAGCTGATCCAAGATGGCGAACTGGATACCGATCTGCGCCGCATGCCGCAGTTTGCGGTAGCGGTTTGAGCAAACACAGCCGGGAGCCATGGCCATGATGATTGCTGGTGCAGCCTCTGTAACCGAGCAGGTTTGCCGCTCCTGCGGCGGGAGTCATATCGACACGTTCCTGAAGCTCGGCACGACGCCACTTGCCGATCGGCTTCCCGTGAGCGTCGACGATGACCAGGAAGAGCCGGCCTTCCCACTCAACGTGGCCTTCTGTTGTGATTGCAGTTTGGTACAGATCACGGAAACGGTGAACCCGAGGATTCTGTTTGCCGATGCCTACCCCTATTACTCCTCGTTCTCGCAAGCGCTGCTGAGGCATTCCCGAGACAATGCGCGTGACTTGATCGAGCGTCGTAACTTGGATGCCAACAGCTTTGTGGTCGAGTTGGCGAGTAACGACGGCTATCTCCTGAAGAACTATGTCGAGGCGGGCATACCAGTACTCGGCATCGACCCCGCCGAAGGACCTGCCGCCGCTGCGGACAAAATAGGCGTGCCGACACGCCTGGCCTTTTTTTCCCGTGAACTGGCGGAGAAGCTTCGCCAACAGAAGATGCGGGCCGACGTCATTCACGCAAACAACGTTCTCGCCCACGTGGCCGACACCAATGGTTTTGTTGCAGGCATTGCGCGGTTGCTCAAGGACGACGGCGTTGCGGTGATCGAGGCGCCATATGTCGAACCAATGATCGACCATTGCGAATTCGACACGATCTACCACGAGCACCTCTGCTATTTTTCAGTGACGGCATTGGACAAGCTGTTTCGACGGCATGGCCTTTATCTCAACGAGGTAAAACACTTGTCGATTCATGGCGGTTCACTTCGCCTGTATGTCGAAATGCGGGAACATGTCGGAGCGAGCGTCACCAACCAGATCGCTCATGAAAGAGCACGAGGGATTGACGCCATCGATTACTATCTCGATTTTTCCGCGACGGTCGACAAATTGAAAGTCGAGCTCTCCACATTGCTACACCGGCTGAAAGCCAGCGGTGCCTCAATTGCTGCCTATGGAGCAGCGGCCAAAGGCGCTACCTTGATCAATACGGTCGGCATCGGACGCGATCTCGTCGACTTCGTCGTAGACCGCAACACCCACAAGCAGGGCAAGCACATGCCCGGTCAGAAAATTCCGATCCGCTCTACGGAAGCTCTGTTGGAGGCCCAACCTGACTACGTTCTCGTGCTTGCCTGGAATTTCCTCGATGAAATCATGGAACAACAGGCTGAATATCGAGCCAGGGGCGGAAAATTCATCGTTCCCGTGCCGAACCCGCGGATCGTGTGACCGTGCAAGTCCAAAGCGCTGCCTGCGCCGAGGCGCATGAACCGGCGACGAATTCGATGCGTCTTCGCGGCGATTGTCCTGTCTGTCGGCAGAGGAATCTGCTGCACTCGGTATCATTCGACGCCATTCCATTTTCGTGCAATTCCCTGCACCCTGACGCAAACTCGGCCGTTGCTGCACCGACTGGCCAATTCGTTCTCGCGTTTTGCCGCAATTGTGAACATTTCTTCAACGCGGCGTTTGAAGACGGTCGGATCGGCTATACGCAGAATTACGAGAACTCCCTGCATTTCTCGCCGCGCTTCGTGGCCTTCGTCGAGGATCTCGCTGATCGCCTATCCGCAGCTTACGCACTCGATGGAAAACTGGCCTTGGACATCGGTTGCGGCAAGGGTGATTTCCTCAAGCGACTTTGCTCAACCAGCGGCGCCAGAGGCATTGGTTTCGACAGGAGCTTCGAAGACAATCGGGGCGACGACGTCGCCGGCGTCGAGTTCATCAATGACTGGTTCAGCGATGCCTATCCGGACGTCAAGCCTGACTTCGTCTCCTGCCGTCACGTCCTGGAGCACATAGCCAGCCCGATCGCCTTCCTGCAGGGGCTTCGCTCCCATCCACGCGTTGAGCCGAGCACCGTATTTTACATCGAGGTGCCTAATGCCCTCTATACATTGCGCGACATGGGGATCTGGGATCTGATCTACGAGCATGTATCCTACTTCACGCCGCACTCACTGCGGGTGGCGATGGAGACAGCAGGATTCGAGGTGCTTGACCAGGGCGCGTCGTTCGGTGACCAGTACCTCTTCATCGAAGCAAAGCCTAGCGAGCCCCGGATGATGGCCCCGTATTCAAAATCTGAAAAGATCGATGCGCTCGTCCACCGATTCGACCGAACCTATCGCGACAAGGTCGCCTGGTGGCGCGATTACTTGTCAAACAGGGATCCGGAGCGGACCGTTGTCTGGGGTGCGGGATCGAAGGGCATTACATTCGTCAACATCGTTCCTGAAGGGGCGCGGATTGGGGCGCTGGTCGACGTCAACCCGCACAAGCAGGGGCGCTTTGCTCCTGGCACCGGGACACCGGTGGTTGGTCCCGAGAGCCTGCGCGGCAAGCCCCTGCAGTCTATCGTCGTGATGAATCCGCTCTATCGAGACGAAGTTGCCCAGGCCGCCTGCAAGCTCGGTCTCTCAGCGGAGATCATTGTGGCATAATTCGGCGATCTGCGGCTTGCGCTTTGCATCTGCGATCCCACCGATGTCGATCCGGTCGAGGTTGACCGGAGCGCCCGCCTTGTAGGCAGCGACGAGAGGAAAATGCGGAGCCCAAGCCCACGTTGAAGTCGGGAATCCTTCCGGTATGGTTTTCAATGTTCAGGTCATGCGGGCGATCGCCGCGACTTTGGTGGTCTGGGTTCATACCCAGGAACTGATAGTGACCGACGTCCTTCCGCATTGGCTGAGGAGTTTTGGATACGGAGGTGTGGACCTATTTTTCGTCATAAGTGGATTCATCATGGTCCGCACGACACAAAATAAAAACATACGGCCCATTCAATTCTACAGGAAGCGTATCCTTAGGGTGGCCCCTCTGTACGCGTTTTTCACAATTCTTATAGTGATTTTGAGCGCGACCATGCCTGATGTTTTAAACAGCACTCAAATAGAAGTTTCTCAAATCGCAAAATCTCTAGTTTTTTTTCCGTTTGAGAAAACGCCAGATAGCCTTTACCCAATTTACTACCTTGGTTGGACTTTGAACTACGAAATGTTTTTTTACAGCATTTTTGCAGTCGCGTTGTTGTTGCCCAAACGCGCCAGGCTCATGGCGATCACCGCTGTTATCGTCTCTCTTGCCGGTATCGGAAACAGCATTGGAGGTCTTTCCGATTATGGGGTCGCGGCTTTTTTCTATACGCGGCCAATCCTGATGGATTTCGTATTGGGAGTGCTGGCGGCGAGCTACTTCCACGATTCGGCGCGCACCGCCAGAAATCCCATGAGGTGGTGGCTATGCCTCGCCGCCGGGGTCTCTTGGCTCGCTTTTGGAGGGGAAGTCATCGGTTTCGGCGACGTCCCCGTCTCGCCACCGACCGATACCTTCCTGAGGTTCGGCATCGCATCCGGCTTGATTGTGGCGGGAGTGGTCGGGCTGGAGCAATCAGGGACAAGGATCGGCTCTCCACTGATGCAACGTGCGGGTGACGCAAGTTATTCGATATATCTGTCACACTATTTCTTTATCGCGGCGGTCATCGCCGTTGCCAATCGCTTGGAGTTGAACGACGCTGCTCGCGCCCTGCTCGCGCCCGCCACCATGGCGGCGGCGGTAGCCGTGGGTTTCGCAACCTATCATCTGCTGGAGCGTCCATTCGCTGGTGACCTCGGCATCTACCAACGCCTCGCCAGGCTGTTTGTGGCACCGCCTCCCATGCAGCCGCGCGCCATTACCGAGGAAGCTGTGATGGGGACTACCCGGAAAGTCCAAAGGCCAGATGCCTTAGAGTCAGACTCACAATCTAAGACGACGTGAAACCAGTACCTTGCGATTTTCCGGATGAGCGGGTGGACGGACGCTCGATAGATCCAGGCGGTGGCATTCGGCGACCCACCTTTTGCGGTTGACGGCCTGACTTTACCACTCCATCGACGTCGATCCGTTGCAGGTTGACCGGCCTCAGCCAGCAGTGTCGCGTATAGTCGGTTGAGCGGCGCATAAACTGCGCCCATTTAAGTGGCGTCTTGGACAGCGCCCGCCAAAGGGACAGCGAGTTAAGGCCGATCAGAAAGCGAGACCGGATGAGCTGCCCGCGCCGGTCAACCGCTGCATAGGTTACGAACCCGCGAAACGCAGCGCCGAACCTCTTCAGCACGGCATCAACCTGTACGTCGTAACGCTCGTTGGCGGCGAAACCTTGAAGCGACTTTGTTGTCCCGACTGGCCGCGTGTGTCTTACAACGACATCGTCAACTATGGCGTAACGCAACCAAGGCATGTCAGTCAGGCGGGTCCAAAGAAGGTCTATTCCCGTCTCGTAGCCAAGCCCGAATAATTTCAACGCCGTTTGCAGGCACCTGGCGCTGAACACCGGACACATCATCTCGACCGTGTTGGTATATCGCAACAAGTATCGCTTGCCGCTGACAAGTGTCGCTGCGTAGGAGAAATAGCTATCCCAAGACAGCGCTGGCTGAAACAGATCAAGTTTATATTGGCGGCCGATTGCGAACAGGCGATTCAAGTCCAGCTTCGTCACCTCGATGTCATCGTCGATCAATGCAATGAGATCATACCGCGTCACAATTTCAGGGTAGCATTGAAACAAGGCATGATACCCGGCGATCTTGCGCCCCGGCAGAAATACGCTGAAATCGTTCTGTCCATGGGAGACGCCAGGCTCGTAGGCAGCCACGAGAAGATCGAAGTCGGCTTCGCCCGTCCCCTCAGTCCAGCCGGCATGCAAAGAGCTACGCCCTGCCCGGACGATCACCAGATTTCTCTTGCCCGAGCCCTCCGGCAATTTTCGAAAGGCTGACACTGCTGCGGCCGCGGGCGTGACTTGGCGAAGGTTCATGCAAAGCCTCCCGGCGGGCGCCGCACCAGATCACTCGTTTCTAGCCAGGAGATCGGTTTGAGACGGCGTGAATGCGTTTCAGCGCTCCCAGCCCAGCGCCGCGGAGCTTGGTACGAAGCTTCGGAGAAACAACGCCCACAAGTTCCAGGCAAAATCTCGCGATGAGCAGCGGATCCAAGATCCATGCAACCAGATGAAACAGTGTCATACCCATCGGTGCTGTGCGCCTGTGCCGATAGGCAATCGCGACGAGGTGTTTTAGCCGCCTCGACAATTCAAACGCATTCGCATTAGCGCCGCCAGGATTTTGCCAAGCCAATCGTTCGGAGCTCGGCAACCGCACCGAGCGCGTCGGATGGTCGCGGCTGTATAGTATCGCGTTGGGCGCGTGAACAAACGTCCCGAGAAGAGCCATCTCGGCCAGAAGCGCACAGTCGGAGCCGTAGTAGGGCTCGTGCAATGTCGTTTTGACTAAGGAATCCCGACGCCAAAGGCCGAACATCGCCGCATCCCATCCGTGCGCAGCAACCATCAACCGGAAGCGGGACGCGGGCGACGATCCTTGCATGTCCGGCAGCACCCTTTCGACATAGGAAGTCAGCTGCCCGGTCTCGTCGATTCCCAGCAGTCGCGGGTAGGCAATGACGTGGCGGGCATTCGCGTCAAGCGCACGCACGCAATCCGTCAAGAAACCACTGCTCAAGAGGTCATCGTGCGCGCACCATTTGAAATATTCGCCCGAGCTCAATTCGAAAGCTCGATTGAAATTGGCCGCGGCCCCTAAATTGCGTGCGTTTCGGACATAGCGGACGCGCTTGTCCCGCCGCGCGTATTCCAAACATATATCGGCTGTTCTATCTGTCGAAGCATTGTCGGTGATGACAAGTTCGAAATCATCGAAGTCCTGCTCAAGGATCGACTGGATCGCCTCGGCGACGAAATTCTCGCCGTTGTAAACCGGCATACCAAGGGACACTTGCGGCGACTTGGGATGTTCCATTTTCCGGGTTCTTCTTTAACGAAAGTGCGATCAGACCGCGACGATTTCGGGTCGCAGGTCCAGCGCTTTCAAGGATTGCGCCACTTCATTCAGGTATATCGGGTTCATGACGATGACCAAGTCAGGCGGAGTGTCCAACAGGTCGCTAGGCGCAATGACCGGGTGACCGGTTCCGGGCGTAAACTTGCCTTGCTTGTAAGGGTTGATGTCGACTGCTGCCCAGACTTCGTCTCCAAGCTGCAAGGTCGTCAGGAACGACACTGCCTTGGAGCCGCCGCCCCACAGGACGACCCGCCGGCCGGCGGCGTGCGCGGCGCGAATGCGCTCCTGCCAGGAATTCTGAACGGCTCGCACGCGAGCGGGAAAGGTTTCCGCCAAACGGTGCATCACTTCCAGATCGTGCTCGAGCGGTAGTCTCGGTGTCGTCCGGCCTGCCGACGGCCGGGCGTACTGAACGATGTACTGGTTGTCATAGACGAGTTCCAGATCGGTAACGTCGAAACCTTCCTGGCGAAACAGGCGCGCGTGCGCGCCAGGACTGAAATAGGAGCAATGCTCGTAGTAAATGTCCCAGAACGCGCTCTCTACGAGCACACGTTTTGCATCGGGTGTTTCGAAGACGGCCCAATCCTGGGTCCTTTTGCCGATCATCTTGCGGATCAGCCGCACGAAACTCGACACCGAGCTTACGTGTTCGAGCGTGTGGCGACAGAGGACCGTATCCGCCTGGAGATGCTGGTAGTCTGGTCCGAAAAAATCGACGATGATCTTGACGTCGCCGTACTCGTCATTACGGCCTTTGTCGGCTCGATAAGCTGGATCGATGCCGAGCCCGGTGGCGCCACCCGATATGCAAAGTTCGCGGAGAAATTCACCCTTGCCGCAGCCGATCTCCAACACGTGCTTGCCGGCTATCGCACATTTTTGTGCAATCTCGCGTGCAAGTCCCTTCGCGAAATTGTTGAAGGTGCTGGAAAAATGCTGGGATTCCTCAAAATTGGTCGAATAGCCCATGACCGTTTCGTCAAAGGCCTTGTTGAATATGAACCCGCATGCTTCGCAGAATGCGAGGTCAAGGTCGCGGCGGGGAAAGGCGTGGGCTGCTTGGGCCGAATTAAGCAGGACGCAGCTATGCACCGGGATGGATTCGACCCGGTAGATTGACCGGCTGACGGGGGCCGAGCAGCACGGACACGCGGCCGGTCGAAGCGCTTTGCTGTTGCTTGCCATGTGAAGGTCAAATGAATTCATTGTAGAATTGGCTCGATAAGTGAACCGGTTATATCGCGCGTCGAGCTCTCGGCTCCGAAGAGTTCATTGTACTCGGTTGCGCGAGCGAGTTGGACAGACTGGGCCAGGCCGAGGGCGTCGAGAATCGCCAGGTCGAATCTTTCCTCGGAGAACCGGGTCGCGTTCATGCGACAGGCGTGCGGCGTAATGGACAGCGCATTTTTCTCGAATAGATCAATGGCCTCAGCTACGGAATCGATGGCCTGACGGTCGAAGAGCACACCTGTCGGATGGGCGCTCTCGCCAAGCGGCCGGACAATGTCGCGCGCGCCTCCGCGGCCGAAGGCGATCAATGGCGTGCCGCACGCCTGGGCCTCGGCAAGCGCTATCCCGAAATCCTCGCATCCAGCGAACACCATCGCACGAGCATTGGCGATTCTTTCGATGTATTCATGCCGCGGCAGATAACCGGTGAAGACTATGTTGGAGCCGGCAAGCGATCGCAGATGCTTGGATTGTACTTCGTCGCCTACAACAATCAGGCGACGCGACGGCGTTTTGCTGAACGCCTCGATTATCAGATCCGTACGCTTATACGGGGCGTGGAACGCGGCGGTGACGTAGTAGTCATCCTTGTTGACGACGAGTTTAAAATCCTCGATGGCGACGGGCGGATGGACTACCCGCGCGTCGCGGCCGTAAATCCGTTCGATTCGGGAGCGGACATAATTCGAGTTTGCCAGCATCAGGTCAGGACCATGTGCCGTTCGGGTGTCCCAGGTCCGCAGCCTGTGAAGCATGTAACGAAACGCAAGACCTTTCGGTCCAAATCCCAAGCCGGCTTGCTGCAGATAGGAGAATTGTTCGTCCCACGCATACCGCACCGGACTGTGCACATAGCACAGGTGTAGTTGGTCTGGGCGAGTCAGAACGCCTCGAGAGAATGCGGCCGAAGAGGAAATTACCGCATCATAACCTGTGACATCAAATTGTTCGATCATAAACGGACAGAGAAAGAAAAGTGACCTGTAGTACTTTTCCACGAATGGAAGTCGATTCATGCCGGAAACGTGGAAAACTACGCCTGGAAAATACTCTTCCTTGATTTCCTTCGGGAGAAAATCAAAGAGGGTAAAGACCTCGGCTCTCGGAAAAGTCTTGCAGATCCGAGCAAGGACCTGCTCCCCTCCCCGAAAGTTGGGGCACCAATCATGCACGACGGCGATGCGGGCGTTGCGGTCTATCGCGGCAAATGGCGTTTTGCTGATGGATCGCAAATGTTTGGCATCACGGCCCACCATGGTGGTTGCTTTCGGCTGTCGCACATGGCGCATGCTTTGCCCCTCACGGAATGTTGGCACCTTTTTCCGGAATTCTTGTTGCCCGGATGCTTAGCGACTGTGTGTCGTCCGTCCCGTCCAAACAAGTTGCCTATCGGGTTAAGCGCCGCACCCTCCCGAGGCCGGATGTACTCCAACGAGGTACGTCCCCTACTTCGATGGGCCTAAGCACGCCTCAACGCTAACCTTATGCGCAGGCTGCATCGGCGCGACCGGCGGATTAGGATCATAGCGCGCTCACTTCGCAAGCAGTGGTCGCGCGCCGTATCTGCATCCATTGCCCGCGAGGAGAGTTGATCGTCGATGAAAGTGGCTGTTATCGTCGCAACGTTTGGTCGCAGGGAACATGTGGCTCGGCTTCTCGCACAGCTTGAGCGACAGACCCTGCTCCCTGACGCGGTGATAGTCTCGGCTCCTGACGCCGATCATACTCCCAACAACATAGTTTGCCGGTTTCCTGTATCGCGCGTATTCGGAAAAACCGGCTTGCCGGCGCAACGCAACATCGCCCTCGATATCGCAGGCGACCGTTTCGACATAATCACCTTTTTCGACGACGATTTCATTCCTGCGGACGACTATCTCGAAGGCGTATCGAAGGCGTTCAAGCAGCAGTCCGACTGGGCAGTGGTGACTGGAAACGTGCTGAAGGACGGTGCGACCACTGCAGGGCTCACGTGGGACGAGGGTATCCAGGCGCTTCGCGAAGCCGGCCCAGCGACCGAAACGCGTGGGGTGGACCAACTCAGCGCCTATGGATGCAACATGTCGATCAGGGCGGCATTCATCGGCGGCCTGCGCTTCGACGAACGGCTTGTGCTCTATGGGTGGCAGGAAGACGTTGATTTCACCAGCCAGTTGAGAGCCAGAGGGCGGGTTGTCTGTTTGCGGTCGATCCGCGGGGTTCATCTCGGCATCAAGAGCGGTCGCGTAAACGGCATTCGCTTCGGCTATTCCCAGGTGGCGAATCCGATCTACCTCGTCCGCAAAGGGACCGTTCCATCGACGTTCGCACTTAGATTGATGGGCAAAAATCTGCTCGCCAATCTCGCGCGCAGCCTCTGGCCGGAACCCTATGTCGACCGGCGAGGGCGACTGCGCGGCAATCTCCTGGCCCTTTCACATGTCGCAAGGGGCCGGGTGGAGCCCGAATATATTCTGAAGATCTAGTGCAGAGGTAAGTGATGTTCGAGGAACTGCCCTTTTCCGTCAACAGCGGCGCTCGTTCAAATCACCGAGTTCGGTGCCTGGGCAAGCTGTCCGATCGTGGCGCTTGGCGCTTTCTCCACGTCGTGGTGTCGGCGGGGATGTCCTTGGCCTGCATGTTGGGTGTTTCGGCTGCAAACGCCAAAGACTATGTGCTCGGCCCGCAGGACAAGCTGCGCGTCAAGGTCTACGAGTGGCGTGCGTCGCGCGACACGATATTTGGCTGGGATGCTCTCAACGACGAATACACGGTCGGTCCCAACGGCTCCGTTTCGCTGCCGCTGGTCGGTGAAATCAAGGCTGCCGGCCTCACCACCGGCGAGATTGCGAACTCCATCGGCGACAGGCTGATGAAAAGTGTCGGCCTTGCGCGAAAACCGAATACGGCGGTGGAAATCGTCCAGTTCCGACCGTTCTATGTTGTCGGCAAGGTGACGCAGTCGGGAGAATTCGCATACCGGCCCGGACTGACCGTCTTGCAGGCATTGAGCATCGCGGGCGGGTTGCGGACTCGAGAGGACAGGGATGCCAGGTTCGAGCGCGAAGTGATCCAGGGCCAAGGGGATGTGAGCCTGCTTAGACTGAGCGAGGCCAGTCTCCTCGCTCGCAAGGCACGACTCGAGGCGGAACTCTCGCATGCCAGCGACATTAAGTTTCCGGCCCAGTTGACGTCGCGTATTCAGGACGACGTCTTTGCTATGCTCTTGAAGCAGGAGCGCTTGATCTTCCAAGCGCGCAGCGAGGGATTGGACACTCAGATCAAGGCGCTCCATGGTCTGCGTGAGTTCCTCCAGAAGGAACTGGCCTCGCTGGAAGCGCAACTCGTTTTCCTCGACAAGCAGATCGGCTCAATCCAGAAAGAGTTGACAGCGGTTTCGGCGTTGGTGGTCAAAGGTCTTGCGGCGGCGCCGCGGGAATTTTCTCTAGAGCGGGCCCTTGCCCAGGCGCAGAGCGAGAGGTTGTCGGCGGAAACCAGTCTGCTGCGCGGGCGTCAGGAAATCAGTAAAACAGACATATCAATTCTCGAGCTCGAGGACGGGCGGAAAAATGAGGTAACGATCGACCTGCGTCAAACGCAAGCTGAGCTCGATGCTCTCGAAAGCAAGACAGAAACAGCAAGGCGGCTATTGTACGAGTCGGCGGTATCTGCCCCGACCCTTCTTGCCCGCCGAGCCGACGCGGATCTGGCTGCGCCGATCTACACGATTTTCCGACCGTCGGCGGATGGCGCGACAGTGCAAATCCAAGCTAACGAAACGAGTGCCGTAGAGCCCGGAGACACGATCAAGGTTGAAATACCACTGGCTCCGGATGAAACGGGCGCGCTGGACCTGACATCGACCGAGCGGCACGAGGCGCCGGGAATAGAACTCAAGGCAGAAACCGCCGTCGATACTGTAGGCATTCCGTAGCCCCCGGCGGCGGCTAGAATGATTAGGTAGAAGCGCGCGACTGCTTGATGTAGATCAGGCAACTTCCTTGACCAATACACGCACTATATGGCTCTATCGCCATCGCGCTCTTTTATAGGAAAAGAGACTTCGCTATGCAAGCAACTGAACTACCGAACGTCTTCTTGACCAACACGTTCGATGAATGGATTCAACAGAAGCCATCCAAATCTCAGACGGTTCGCTTTGCCAACAAGGTTCTCCGAAAACTTGGAATAAAACTCGTCCTCGCACCACCTGTTCGCACGGGCTGGATGACCAGTGTTGAACAGAGAATGGACATGTATCACTTGGCAGGCGCAGCGCTTTTCTACAACGTACCGGGAGACTTCTGTGAATTGGGATGCCACGAAGGCAAGTCAGCCGTGGTATTCCAACGCATACTTCAGCACTACGATCCAAGCAGGAACCTTCACTTGTATGACAGCTTCGAAGGTCTCCCGAACGCCAGTGCCGAAGACGGCCACGCCAACGCTCACAAGGGCGACATGGCCACTACGAAGGATGCGCTCATGGCAAACTTCAAGCGTTTGAATCTTCGGCAGCCTATTCTTCACCAGGGATGGTTCGAAGATACGCTTCCCACACAGTTGCCGGACAAAATTGCATTTGCGCATCTGGATGGTGACCTATACGACTCGGTTAAGGTCAGCTTGGAGCATGTGTATCCTCGCCTATCAAAGGGTGCTGCATGTCTGATAGACGACTACAGTGATCCTGGATTGTTCGACTCGGTCGATCTCTATCCGGGGGTAAAGAAGGCCTGCGACGAGTTCTTTAGCGATAAACCCGAAAAGGTTGCGCTTTTGTATGGTGGATTCGATAGCACTATGGGTTTCGGAGCTCATGGATACTTCCGAAAGCTCTGAGCCTATATCGCTTTAGGCGCGGCCGGGAACAGTGCCGACCTGCGATTGAATCACGTGTTCGCTGGAATCGGGCGAATGCCGGAGCGTCCTTACGGGAGCCTCAGCAACACTGTCGTCTTCAACTGGCAAGAGCCGGCTGACAAGAACGACAGCGAGAGGAATCAAGAACACGATACCCGGGTCGGCGCCGCCACTTGCCAGGGATCCGGCCACGAGCGCCGATAAGGCGCAAGCGCGGACACTCGACGCGATCGCGTCGATCTCGGGATCGATGCGACCGACGCGGCTACCCCGCATCCCCCGCACCAGCATTGCCAACAGAACTGCCATCATCGCGGTGCCGAACAGCCCCAACTGGGAAAGCACCGCGATCGGCCAACTCGAGGCCCGCGAGCTTCCCAACCCGACTCCCAGTCCACCTGTATCGAAGAAAGACTGCAGGCTTTTGTAGTTCCAGTAGCTGCGCTCCTGGCCGGAGGCTGATGTGACTTTGTTGATTACCGTGTTGTCGACAAGCTGCAAGACCGGATCTAAGAAATGCGGATAGAACAGACTGGCGGCCATCGCGGAGAGGAGCAAGGGCGGTAGCAACGCGATAAGCAGTGCTTCCCCCCACCTCAGCCGACCTGAAGCGAGCGACTTCACGATGGAAAAGACAACGGGCACGCTTACGATTGCAAGACCGACATAGGCGGTCGACGATGTCGACAGCAGCAGGAGAACAAAAAGGGCCGCTCCTAACCCCAATGCAAATTTGGATCCGGTCTTGCGCCAATAGGTGTAGGTGAACGCCAGCCCTGCCAGCGATGCCCCACCGAACGACGATGCCTCTGAAAACGCCCCCGCGATCCGCCAAAATCCAGCTTCCGTAACTTGCGTCAGCATGGCGTAGTTGGCCGTACGAATCGGGGCGAGGATGTCGCCGGCGCCGATCACTTTGCCCAACAAATCCAAAATGCCCATGAACACGTGCAAGCTGAACCAAAGGAAGAAGCCTCGCCTGATGTCGGCTAACGTGCCGCTGCGCTGAAGCAGCAAACAGGCCGCCAGGAACGTCAGCCCTCCCAGAATAAAGTATCCCGCCTGAGAGATATTGGCCGATACCGGCGCCAAGGCCGCTTCGTAGACGCCTTTGCCGGTGCGGGAAGCGACGAAGGCGCTTGTCTGCCCTGCAAAGAGCCTCGGAAATAACAGCGCTCCGATGCAGACATAGATCATCAGCGCGCAGACGATCCATGCTGCACCTATACGAACGAAGACCGCTCCTATTTCTCTCCAGATTCCCCTTCGAGCCAGCGCGGCCACTATCACCAGCATATTAAAGACGGTGAAGATGAGCGGCGATGAGCCGCCAAGCGAGGTTATTGTCCCGATTGCCGTCGCTCCAAAAGCCAGAGAGGCAATCAGCGCAGTGATCATCGACCAGCGCATATAAACGACGAGGGCCAGGAGTCCCGTGCAAATCAGTGCCCCAACGAGCGAAACCTGCATTTCACACTCCGACCATCAATGATCCAGACCCTGACGGCGCCGCCGGAACCGCTGAGCTAAATGGTTGGCTTCACAAAAACGAGCGACTCTGATTTCCTTGGGACAGGGTTGACCTCGCGCAGCGTAAATTGACCCTGGGAGGAGGAGATCGCCGTGCTGCTTGCCATTGTCGGCGTTGCAGGTGTTGCCCTGATAATAGGGCTTACGCTGCGCGCGCCGGCGCTGATAGTGGCGACATTGGTGGTGATCGTCGGCAGCATCGTTACGAGCAGTTTTCTCCACCTGTCTGTTCAAACCAGCATCCGATCGACACTCTACCTTGTTGTCGTCACCCAAATTGCCTACTTGGTCGGCCTTGCAATTGCCGTGCTGCGGCACCGCCCGGGGCGATAACGGCGTGGGCGACAATCCGTTGAGGCCATTTGTGCTGCACCTCCCCCTGACATGGCCAATTTCAGGAGGTCTGATCAAACTTCATGATGGCCGGTATTGTCCGCATCAGGATCGAAAGATCGCGGCGCAGAGACCATGTCCGAACGTACTGCATATCCAGTAAAACGCGATGTGAATACTCGGTCATGTTTCTCCCGTTTATCTGCCAGAGGCCGGTCAGACCTGGCCGCGTCTTCAAATATTCGTGCGATGCGGCGCCATAGCGTTGCAATTCGTCGGCAACGACAGGTCGCGGACCGACGCAACTCATGTCACCACGCAAGATGTTGAACAGCTGCGGCAACTCATCCAGGCTCGATTTGCGAAGCATGTTTCCGAGAAACAGGATACGCGGATCGCACTTCAGTTTCTGGTTGGCTGCCCATTCCTGGGCGGCTTGTGGATTGCAGCTCAGATGCCGTTCGAGCACCTCCTCGGCATTCGGTACCATGGTGCGGAACTTGTAGCAGTCGAAGGCCTTTCCGTTGAATCCAATACGGCGGTGAACGAACAGCACCGGACCGCCTGTGGTGGCCTTGATCAGTAGCGGGATCAGAACCAGGATTGGACTGGCCAGGATGAGCGCTGTCGAGGCTACCATCAGATCCAGCAACCTCTTGGCCCAACCGCCGAGAGGCTGTCGCCGGTCGCCCCGCGCATCTTCTTCAATGCTTGCCGTTTGCATATCCGGCTCAAGCGAAACGGTGCTATTGTCATGGCTTGCGTTGAGTTGAGGCGACGAAAGGTCTGGCGTGTTCGATGTGGCGGCCGCGCCGCTTTCACGCCGAAGAGGCAATGTCGCCGCAGGCCTGGCTCCGACCAGAATGGTCCAGTCGTCAATGGCCAAGTCTTCGCACGGTCGCAGATTGCTTTCGATCATCTTGGACATCTCTGCTTGCGCCCGATTTCAGCTGTTTTTCGTTTGCATTTTGTCGACGACGGATGATCTCCGGCAAGCAAGGAAAAGGTGGTAGATCGGGGATGATTGGCAGCGGGGGCTACCCCCTATGATGCTAGGCTGGGTACGGACGAATGGCTGCTCGGTTCAATGACTGGCACAATATCGGAATTGATCGTTCGTCTCGCGGTTCTCTGCGCCGCCTGCAAGGGGCGCAGATTCACTTTGACAGGCAGGTGTTCGAATTGACGGGCGGTGTCGAGACTTGCCGCTGGGCTCGTGCTCGACTGACACCGCCGCGAGGAAGACAGGATGTCAGCGCGGTGCTTGAGCTGCGCGCTTCCGGCGGTAACGATGAGCCGAAACAGAACGAACACGTGTCATCAACACGCCAAGGACGGACGAATTGGTGTTTTTGAGTGTCTGCGTCAGATCTTCCAGTTGATCAAGCGGCGTCACGCCCCACTGCGCCACCACAATCACGCCATCAAGAAGCGGGCAAACAGCAAGCCCTTCGGCGCCTGAACTAAACGATGGGAGCTCAACAATGATGACACTGTAAGCGTCAACTTCGCTAAGTAATTTCTCCATATTATCGGGAACAAGCAAATTCGTCGAATTCGACACATCGTTCTTCAAGTAATAAAACGATGTCTTTTCAATAAACTCGATTTGCTTGCCGATATCTTTGGGGCTGCCGGAATCTCCATCGATCACGTTGAGATCGGAGGACAAGAGACGTTCGTTGGCCAGTGCCGACCTATGGTCGGCGTTGATCACGAGGGTCGTTGTGCCCGACACTCCACACAGGGCCGCCAGATTGCTTACAACGGTGCTCTTTCCATCACCGGGGCACACAGATGTGATTCCGATGCGACGTCTTGAAGGGGTGGCCCCGGCCAAGCCCATGATCGCCTTGACGCTCCTGAGGCTGCCGCTGAATGAAGAGTCCGGATTCTTGAGCACCTCGTCAAGCCGGCCAAAACCACCGCGCCTGAAACTGACCGGCGGCAATTCTCCGATACAGGCCAGGCCCAGTTCGCGGCGGATCTGATGCGGGGTCCTCACGTTCCGATCGAGCCCGCGCCGCGCTACGGCGAACCCGACGCCAGCCACCATTCCGGCAAGTGCGCCAAAGGCGAGGATCAGCGTCTTGCGCGGCCGACTTGCTTTCTTTGGGCTCGTTGCGGATGTAATGACACGAGCGTTGGCGATCAGATAAAGCTGCTGGTCGACCGAGTTCGTATACGCCCCGAGCAGGCTTTCATACATCTTGCGATAGGTGTCGGCTGTAACTTCCAGCTGCTCTAGCGTAGTCTGGCGTGTTGGTTGTTCTTCGCTGGGCGCGAGACCCTGTCCCTCAATGGGCGTCTCGTCCTGACCTATGCTGTAGTCGTGTTTTGCGCGAAACTCCTGGACGACCCTAGTCGCCCTGTTCATCTGATCGCCGACCTCCCGCATCCGCCTTTCCAACCATGCGATGCCTTCGCCGGCCGCTTTTGTTGTCGTTTGCACTTGCTCACGCACGAACGCCTCCGCTGTGGCGTTTGCGATGCGTGCCGCCAATGCCGGGTCCAGAGACTGGAACGAAATGTCTATTGCATACGAGACACCGACACGCTGGACATCCAGGCCATCGTTGAAAATCTCGACCGCGCTACGCCGACGCTCGGATTCCAGCTGCGGACTGTTGGTTTGGATTTGATCCGGCCCGGGCAGCACTCGTTGGAAGAAATTGGTCAACGCGGCATAGCTGGTATCGAGCCCGCCGGCCTCAACGACACTCATCCAAGCCCTGTGAAACCTCTCGCCGATGGTCGGACCGTGCATATCCCTGAACGTTGGATTGTCCATGAGTCCAAGGTCGTCGATCACCATCATCGCGATCTTCTGGGAGCGCAGAACTGCGAGCTGGCTCTCGACCTGAGCGGTATCGAGCGACAGATTCACTTCGGCGGGTTGCTGCTGAAGGTCTCTGGGTATCTTTGGTTCGATCAGGATCTGGGTTCGCGCGGCATAAATAGAATCCGAGGTAGCAAAGTAAAACGTGGCGCAAACGATTCCGGCGACGATGAACGCCAGAATCGAGAAAAGGTACTGCCGAACAAATGAAACAACGTCAGCGAGGCTGATAAAGTCCTGCGCGGCGTCCGCCCCAAGCCATGACTTGTGAGCAATTGCCGCCATCGGCCGGTCTAGCATGGCTTCAATCCATATCTGCAACAAAAAGAGCGGCGAACTGCAACGGTCGAGCAGGATCGCCACCAACGGGCCCCATTGCGAGCATGCAGCCGTGCCACTGTCATGACGACAAAACCGTTTAGCTCGGTCGGCTCAACACGTGGACGCCAGGAAACATCTCGTTGAGCTTGTAGACGACCTCCGTCCTGTTCGTCGCCTTCAGCTTCTTCATGATGTTGCGGATGTGAACCTTGACCGTGCTCTCTCGGAGGTTGAGCTCATGAGCGATTATCTTGTTCGCCTTCCCACGCCTGAGAGCCTGGACGACCTCTTCTTGCCGCTCCGTGAACACACTCGCCATGGGCCTTGTCATTTCGACGGTTGTGTCGATTGCCTTGTGCTGGGCAAGCACGCTGCTTGCAGGGACAAACGTGCCACCGGCTAGGACAAGATTTACGGCTTCAACACAGATCTCGAAACGGATCGACGACGGGATGTAGGCTTTTGCGCCATAATTCAACGCCTTCAGAATCTGCTCTAAATCGTCGGTATCGGCCAAAATCAGCACTGGCACCGGGTGGGCCTCATTCACGAGATCGGCGATTTCGCTGCCGGTCCTTGCGTCTGTCACCTTTCGGCTGCCCACGTTCAGCAGAATAGCCGACGTCGTCAGTGCATTCTCTTGATGCCGCCACTCTTCGATCGAACTGAACGACAGGATTTCCTTCCCGATGCCATAGGCGGTCAGGCATTGCGCAAGACATTGTCGGTCAAGCACTCGCTCATCCAGCAGAGCCAGGCAGGATTCGGCTAAGCCGTGTCTACGAAGATGTATTCCATTCCCGGTCGTCCGCGATACGAATTCCAGTGCACCGGGTGATTTGCTATCCAGTTGAATTGTCGGAACCATGAACTTACTCCCCAAACTTTTACCCACGTTTCGTGACCAGTACGAGATGGACTTCAGGCAAATACTATTTCCCACGAGCGATGTTCTGTTCGCGTCGCCTTCACTATAACTGTGGGATTCCCAAGCCCCGCCATGGAACAGCACTATCCCGTCAATAATGTTTATCGCCGAAAAGATGCGCCTTCACTAATTTAGGTTAATAAAACGTAAAAAATTTTACTCCTTCGTTTTTGGCCCTAGTAATTTGGTCTAGGAGGGAGGGTAGCCTGAGAACACACCGACTGGAATCTGGACCTCGCGTTGTTTGTCAGGCGCGGGTTGGCGCCGTCCGTAATGACAGCCGGCCTCGCCGATGGCAGTGCGACTTTGAGGCGTGTCGCGCCGCCTTTGCGTCGTGCGCCAATGTAAGTGTCAACCATCGATATACCTGTCATCGAACTCGGCAAATTTCGTTACGCCCAGTCGATCCAGCACGCGGACATGACCTTGGCGGAACTCCAGAAACCCGCGTTCCCGCAATTCCCGCAGCATTCGATTGACATGGACGGGCGTCAGCCCGAGCGCGTCCGCGAGGTCGTACTGGGTGAGAGGGCATGCATAGCCAGCGCGGCTGACAGCGCCGACGCGCTCCAATCGCGCTCTCAGTTCGAGCAGCAGGTGCGCTGTACGCGCCAAGGCGCTGCGTCGACCTATATTGGTTAGGTGTTGGGTAACAATCGCTCTCTGGCGCGCGAGAGTTTCGAGAAAAAGGGAGGCTATGTAGGGCGACTTCGCTGCGCCAAGAGCAAGTGTCTTGGTCGAGGCTTCTAACACCGCAAGGTCGGTTTGAGCCACAAATGTCTCAAGAGCAGTGCCCGAGTACGTCTGTGGCCGGACAATGTCGCCCTTCAGGGCAAAGTCCAAAATCTGTCGCTGTCCGCCGGCAAGATCATGAGAAATGCATCCCCAGCCAGACTCGATTATGAAGACGCGGTCGCCGTCCTCGCCCTGATTGACGATAGCGGTTTCCGCCGCATATCGCTTTGGCACGAAGCCTAGCGCCTTGATATACGCCTTATCGTCGCTTTTGACTGCGACTGACGTCGGCCGGTGTTCATTCTCACTCAATGAAAGGCTTGTAGCATACGTCATTCGAACCCCGCCAATCCGCCCTAGATAACCTCCCTACGCGAAAACGTACTCCAGCTTTGACATGTTGAGTACCCTGCGCGGGCTACAACCAATGGGTGATATTGCACTGCACTCTCACAAAAAGGCAAGGATCACGCCTGATCGAGCGCAGTAGGTACCCAATACTCATCATAAAGTTTGATCGACTCTCTGCACCATCCATTCGAATGGCAAGGCCTCCGGCGGTCGGAAGCGCTTGGTGACACCAGCCACTCACCGTGCAACTTTCGAACACGCACGCTTACGGATCGCTTACGACCTTCGGTGTGACTGGCCCGCCGTACCGACTGCAAGCCAAGCATCGCTGCTGACTTGAGGTCGCGCTGACGTTGTCCGGCGCGAACCGCCCGGTCGTTCAATCGGGCGGAACGTACCACTTCCTTTATGCAACCCTCTGATTTCACTCGCAGGTAACACCTCGGAATGCTCCAACTCGGGCAGCCCCGATTCACTCAAGTGCAACGCTGCAAGCCGCTGTAGGTCAGCTGCCTCACAGGACCAGCAGCTCGCCACTGGGGCCGGCACGAGATTTTCTCTTTGCCGTGACGACGTTTCAACGGGCAAGAGCGTTAGTTCAGACGCTCGGAACTACTCCGGCTCGATGAGTAACCTTCGCTGCAGTTCCAGGACCCGGAATGGGTCGATTGATGCCCCTCTTTCGAGCCAAACTGTCTCCGGTTTCAGCCGCGACAGGGGCAAGGGATACCTCATTCGCGGTAGCTATGACTCCCCGATTACCTCGCAAATGCGAAGAGACCGCCTGCCAGGTACCCGGAAAAAGGTTTGTCTGGAGTGCCAACCCCACCGATCGAAGCCCGTGCAACGGGGGGCGCATCGGCTTTTGCGCATCATGGAAACCAGCGCTTAGGGCGAGCGGCACTTCAACCGCCTTAATTGCGCTCCATGCCCGCATCTCATCGGTTACGTCCCCACTGCTCACCACCCAATAGCCGTGGGGTTTCCTGATTCCCTATCGGGGACGCTAAACCGCCATTTTGATCTCGTTTGGCGGCGGGTTTAGGGAACCCTCCCCTGACGGCGTTTTGAATCCTCTTTTCCAACCACATAACGGCCATGCTCAAACCTAAAACGAGCAAGATGGAGAGGACGAAAACAATGGGCATCGGAAAACCCAATGAAAACAACCACCATACGATAATCATGCCAAATGAATAGTGATTCAAATATATGGGGTAGCTTATTCCTCCAATATACTTCACTAACGCGTTGTTCCTATAAAGATTATGCCTAACGAACTCACGATATTTTATTCCTGCTGCCATTGCATACATGCAGATCAACCAAATTATCACTGCTGATAGCTTGTACTCATAACCGCGTTCAATCGAAATAAAGATTTCCACAGTGCTCATACTGCCAAAAAGCAATAACAATACTGCCTTCCGCGCATGATTCCCCATTTTGAGATGCTCATCACCGTCGTTCTTGACAAGAAAGAAGATCATGCCTGTAGCAAAAAAAACGCCGTGCTGCAGCAGAAGCAGTTTGAAGGGGAACCGCGATAGCACTGATATCGCTTCTTCCGGCCGCGTGGACGGCGGCAGCAAATGCAACCCGGAGAGAACAAGAAGGTATACCGAGCTGGAAAACCCTATTATTTTGGCCAGATCGTAGAGTGATAAACGAAACCTCGACAAAATTGACGCGGCCACCAAGACGTAAAATACGGCCTCGACAACGAGAGACCATACGACCCCGTCGATATAAGGGCCCTTAGGAGACAACGTTACCGATCTGCAAAAATCCATCAGAAGACGGGAAAAATCCTCGCCATAAAGAACTCGTGCGGCCAAGCTGACGAGCGCGGACAGCCACAAGGCGGGCAATATACGCGTAGCGCGCATGCGCGCGAAACGCAGCGCGTGCGACGCCCCCCCTTCGCCTGAGGCGCTCGTGGCAATGACAAACCCGGAAATTACGAAAAAAACTTCGACCCCTACAGCACCCAAACCGGCAAACGCCGACAGAAAACCGAAAGCGACATCTCTTCCCTCGGCGACTGACGCACTGCTCCAGGCGAATGTCGCGAAATGGTTCAGTAACACCAAAAGCGCTGCAAAAATGCGCAAGAAGTCCATGACGTGGTAGTGGACATTGCGTTCCATATAATGTTTCCGAACCTTGCCAGAGGCCAAGGTCGAATACTATCGTGAAACGGTCAGTACACCTGCTACTACATTCGGACATAAGCCGAATTGATTAACATATGACCTGTTTCCTGCGGCAGATCCACCGATCTGCTACGCTTGGCCTTCTGCAGACGCGGTTTTGCTCGGCGGCTTAATACGTGGAGTAGCGTTGCGTTCCAATCATTGCCATTGATGGAGAATGCCACGCGCCGTCTTCAAGGTAACCGCATGTCTGTTGCTCATCGCCACCTTGACCGCGACGATTGTGCCGATTGGTATGCGCGCCCATTCAGGCTTTGGCCCAGAGCTAGGACGAGTCGCTGCGTTCCTTGTCGTTGGTCTGTTGTTGGGCTCGCCTGCGACCGCAACTGGATGCTAGCGCTTAGCCTGGTAATCGTGGCTGGAGTCAGCATCCATTGCAGATGCTAGCACCCTAGTTGGCACTCTACCGTTGAGGACGCGCCGGCAGCGTCGGGGTTTCGGCTGGCTGCGTCCTTGCAATGAAAGGCTGGTTGAGACGCTAGAATGTTCGTCTGACCGGCGCCACGCAGCCATTGGTCGAACTGCATAGCATACCGCATGGCGGTGACGCTCCCACTCCTACAATCCACCGTAACCGGTGTTCTGCCTCCACGTTGTCCCGTCTGCAGTGATCTGTGATCGACCTTCCATGGAATATCGAAGGGAGTTTGTCCATGGAGGCTACGTCGGAGGTTCTCACAACGTGGAGGGGCAGACGGGAGAGGCATCTCGATGGACGAATTGGGTCAAGGCACGGATCGTGCAGGAAAGTCCGGTCGTGACAGTGGAACAAGATTACCGAACGCTGCGGAAATGTGGTCCTTCCTGCGCCTGAGAATGCGGTTGAATTTGCGGTGATGGTTGTCGGGTCAGCCCTCGCCGAAGTGCTCGACCAAGCACTTCATGACGAGACCCGCGCTCCGGTGCTCTCGATCCGGCTCCAAGAAAACGGACCGGGTGCTTGTGGGCGCTGGCACATGATGACCGCCCATCGGGGCGGCGCTGGCGCGGAAGCGTAAAATCTTGCCGCCACAAGTGAGAAACCGCTAACCAGCAAGAACTTTTAAGTCCCCTGCGTGTATCTATAAGCTCTTGATTCAGTTTAGATATTTTTTACACATGCCAGGAATGTGTAAGAAAATGTGAAAATCAGACCGAGTCATCGAAAAGCTAACCGAATCAACAGGTTGCTGTTATGAAAACTGCAAAACACCCATGGAATTGCTTAATACGTCTCGCTTTCGCGGCCTTGCTGTCCTAGGACGCGTACTCATAAATGGTGCTTGATCGATGCCCGCTATGCCCCGATACCGACCAAATTCCGCGGCGCAGCAAGACGACGCGATGGGCCAGCTCCGGACTCATGCACTGCAGCAAAAGTTGCGCGTGATCGACGCCTTCCCTGTCGGCCAATCAGATTCAAGACCTGACCACGGCGGACCTATTAGCTTGCGCACAGGTGCCGACGCTCACACCGGCGACGTCGACCTCGTCATTCGCGTTGCGCAGGGGGCTGCGCCTTGCCCGGTCCGGCTACACCTAATGCCGCTCAAGCGTTTGCCGATCCCACTTCCCGAGATTGGCGGCCGCTTCATAGGTTTCCTGAAGAAAACCCAGGAGGAACTCGTCCGGGTTGGGCGACCGACGAACCGCGTCGCAAGGCAGGATGAACTGCCCAAGGCCCTTGTCGTAGAGGGCCTCAGGCGTGCGCAACGGCGTGTCGCCAAAGCCCGCGGGCTCGCCTGGTTCCGATTCCTGCAAACGACTCTAGGACGGCCGATCTTTTGACACTGGAATCCTCAAATGAAAAAGTCCGATTCAGGGGGTCCGAAGGTGATGAATGTCGGCTCCGAAAGGTGGCCGCTGCCCGCAACGACGAACTCGCCGACGAATGCGCCGGTGGTGCCGTCATACTCCAGCACCGAGTGGCCCAGCTCGCTTGCGACCAAGAGGTTGCCGTTCGAGTTGAACGCCATGCCCTCGGCCTCATTGAGGCCGCCGCTGCCGGCGGTGATGAAGACACCTTCGAAGTCGCCGGTCGTGCCGTCGTAGCGCATGACCTCGCTCGTCGCGGCGCTGCTGAGAAACAAGTCGCCGTCGGGGCCGAAGACCATGCCGGTCGGATCCAAGATGTTGCTCTCCGAACTGGGGACGAACTTGTCGACGAACGAGTTCGTCGCTGGGTCGTAGCGAAGGACCTCGCCGGGTCCTGATTCCGGAGCGCTGGCAACATAGAGCAGGCCATCCGGTCCGAAGACCAGCGCTTCCGGGTCGTCGAGCCCGGCCGCGTTGGCAGGATCGACGACGGCCTCGAAGACGCCGGTGTCTCCGTCGAAGCGGAGGATCTGGTTGCCGAGGCCGTCGTCGGTGAGGCCCGCGGCGATGAAAAGGTCGTTGTCTGGTCCGCCAAATGCGATGCCGGCCGGGTCGACGAGGCCGTGGCCGCTGGCGAAGACATCAAGGAAGTTGCCTTTCTCCCCGTCGTAACGAAGCACTTCATCGCTGCGGCTGGCGACGTACAGGTTGCCGTCGGGACCGAAGGCGATGCCTTCGGGTTCGATGAGGCCGCCACCGTTGGCGAACTTTTTCAGAAAGGCGCCGGTCTCGCCGTCGTATGCCATGACGCTCTTCGTGTTGGTGCTGCTAACGAACAGAAAGGTATCGTTGTCCGTGTCCGCAGCGAGTTGCTCCTTCTTGGGCATAGTGGACCTCCGTTCACAATGGACGGTAACGGCCGCCTATCTGGTCCTGACAGTCGCCACTGGAAAGCGCTACAGCCAAAAGCGCGGTCTTACGTCCCGTTTACCCCCTTCGTGTCTCATAGAAGGATGGCTTTAAACGCCGTCCGCAATCGTCAGGGTACACTTGGAGCGAGATGAGAGCAACAAGCAGGTGCACGCGGATCTTGCTGGGTGCGCTCTCCGCATCGTGGCATTCTGTCCTGGAGTTTCACCACGCTTGCCGTTGCTGCCAAAACCCTCATGTCATCGGTTCCTGACTATCTCATGATCGAGACGGCTTTCACGGCCGTTCAGTGGATCATTGTCGGTCCATTGACGGCGCTCGCCTTTGACTATGGAAATGTCGAGGCCAAAAGTGATTCCATTAGAGCAATGAATAGATCACCCGCATCACATTATGGAACCGCACGCCTATGGAAACTCGATGGCGCATTGACGACCAGGCTGCACCATCAATCTCCGCCCCAATTGTGATCGCGCCATTTGGTTGAGACCTGTCTGGTTCATGGACAGGGGAATCGCACGTCTGGGCAGGTCGGCTTCGGGTCTTGGCTGCGTGAAAACCGATCTGCGGGTTGATCTGGCGCAAGATTGATTCGTCCGCGGCGGCGCTCGCGCATTAAAGGTTCGCCAAGGCCGGAGTTTCGATTCTTTTGTTTCGCGCTGATGACTGGTTCCAGCGTTTTCACGCAGCCAGCGTCATTCACGACCGAGTCGAGCCAGAGCCAAGTCCCGCCATGTCCCCAATGCCTCGAAAGCGGAAGTAATTTTAGAGCATTAGCCGGGCAAGCCGCGCGGCCCCCGATCCCAGTACGCTGTTATCATACGACTGTATGCGTCGAGTTTCGAAGCGGCCGGATTTCGGTTACGTTTTTCGGGCTATTCAATTGGCTTCTTTTTTGTGGAGCTGTTTATTAAAGCGATTGGATGCCTGGCAAGCTATGCGCGTCATGGTGCTTGTCTCCTTAGCCGAAGAGGTCGCCGCCGCCCCCGATTGCGACGGCAGCGCTGTCAGCCCCAAGGCCCCGGCACCCGCCTGAAGCGCTTCCCGGCGCGACAGCACCGGCCCTCGCGGATAGGATTCTGACGTATTCTCCGCCATAAGCAACGTCCTCTTCAGCAATCCACCTGCTGTACTCCTAATTGGTGTCGCGCCCCTGATTGATGCCGTGCTAATGTTCTGGCCGGCTTGGGAGGTTCCGATCGACCTCATTGCGAATGTGTTCGCCGGCGCGTGGGCTGCCGGAGTGCTTGCCGCCATCTGGTATGTCCGGATGCGGCCCTCGCCGCCCATTGCCGAAAGTCAGCAAGACCGCGATTTGCGGGAATGGCTGGGCGGCCAACTGTAAAGATCGCTCCCGGCGGATTTCCGATAGGGCCCAACGTCGCCGTTCACCGCCGCCCGGCAGGGATCGTTGTCGGTTGCGGGTCGCGTCCGGCCTCGTTGTCTGCGGGTCCACACGCATTGCGGCGCGAAGAGGTGCCTCCTGCGCTTGCGGAGTCGACCGGGTTAGCGACCTGGTGGCCGCGATGGCCGACCGCGCGCGCCTGCCGTTCCAGATCGGCATCAGCCTTGTGCGGGTGTTGGCACTTCGCCCGGCGGCGGTGCAATTCACTCTCGACAAAGCGATGGCGGCGGCCGGCGGCTGGGCGCCGCTTGGCCCGCGACTCTGGCCCTACGGTTCCCGACGGGGAGATCGCGACGCTGGCCGAACCCGCCCGCACGGCCTTCCCCGAATGGTGGCGGTGACCGTCGGTTAATCGAGTGCGCCTGCCCGCCCTGATCCACAGGGAACAACAATGGCCTTGTTCCGGATTTGACGCATGGCGGACTCGTGGTCATGCTGGACCGATGACAAGGGGTGTACTGCTGGACCTCGCAGGCGTCATCTACGATAGCGAGATCGCCATACCAGGCGGGATCGACGCCGTCGCGCGTTTGCGTCAGGCCGGTTTGGCCATACGCTTCATAAGCAATACCACGCGCTCGTCGAAACAGAGCGTTCTCGAACGTCTGGAGGCGATGGGACTCACCGTTACCAATGCAGATGTTTTCACGCCGGCGCACGCTGCACGCGAATGGCTGCTTCGCAATGGCCGCGCGCCATACTTGTTGGTTCACCCCGGCCTTGCGCCGGATTTTTGCGACCTGCCGGATCGCGACAAGCGCGCCGTCATCGTCGGCGATGCCGGAGAGGCCTTCACATATGCGGCGTTGAATGACGCGTTCCGCGAACTGAGCGCGGGGGCCGAATTGCTGGCCCTTGCCACCAACCGGACGTTTCGGGATGCTGACGGCGAGCTCAGCCTCGATGCAGGGCCATTCGTCGCGGCATTGGAATTTGCCTCCGTGAAACGCGCAACCGTTCTCGGCAAGCCCTCGCCGGAATTCTTTCTGTCGGCGCTGGCAAGCATGGACTGTCCGCCAGATCAGGCGATCATGGTCGGCGACGACGCCGAGGCCGATATAGCTGGCGCCCTGCGCGCCGGACTTTCGGGCGCGCTGCTGGTGCGGACAGGCAAATACCGGCAGGGCGATGAGAAACGGTTTGATCCGCGCCCGACCGCAACCGTCGCCGATCTCGCGGCAGCAACCGACTGGATCATTGCGCGCCGAGACTGATTGCGCGGGCTGAACCGGCCGTACAGCGGGCGCTTCACTAGGTGATTTGGCGCTCCATTTCCACCTCGGCCCCTAGACTTTCGATGTCGCGGAAGATCGAAGCGACAGCCAGCGTGCGCCCTTCGCGCTTGAAGCGGAGCAGGCAATCCTTGGCAACGATGTCTCCATCGATCGCGATCTCGTCCCATTGCACGGCATGGCCGACGTAGTTGATGGGAACATCGTAATGCTGGCTCCAGAAGAACGGCACGGCGACGAATTTCTCGCGATGGCCGAGCATGTTAAGGGCCGCGGTTCGCCCCTGCCTCTCGGCAACTACCCAATGCTCGACCCGAATGTTCTCGCCACTGTGAGGATCTGGCCACCGCGCAATGTCGCCGGCCGCGAAGATGCCTGGTGCGCTCGTCTCCAAAAAGGCGTTTACTACGACACCGCGGTCAAGGATGAGCCCCGCCGTTTCGGCAAGCCCTGTCCGCGGTCGCACGCCGATGCCGGCGACGACGAAATCCGCCACCAACGTATCGCCACTGCTGAGTTTCACCTTGCTGCCGTCGATGCTGGTCGCGGTGTCCTCGAGATGGAATACGACACCATTCTCCTCATGGAGGGCGCGGATGAAGTCGCCCATTTGCGGACCCATGATCCGTTCCATGGGCCGTTTTTCCGGTGCCACGACATGAACTTCGATCGCGCGCGAGCGCAGCGCCGCGGCAACCTCCAGGCCAATGAAACTGGCGCCAAGCACGACGGCGCGGCGCGCAGTCGTGGCTCGCTCGATGATCGCCTTGCAATCTGCGAACGAGCGCAGCGTGTGAACATGTG
>NZ_FUIG01000031.1:0-53895 GCF_900149755.1 Mesorhizobium delmotii
TGGTGAGGCGTATATAGTCGGCAGCCGTCCAAAGTGTCAACAACCATTTCCGTCTTTTTTGAATTTTTTGCGACGAAAGATTGCGGCGCCGATTTTCGGTAGCCGACTTCCGCGGCGGCATGGGGATAACAAAGCCGACCACCGCCACGGAGCCCTATTGCCGCCGCATTGCGGTTTGACACCAAGGCCAACGAAGCCGGCGCATGCACCACCGGCGCGGCGCCTTATAAGAGACTGTAAGAGAGCCACTAAGAGAGAAGTATGACTGGGGATCTCGGCCGAAGCCAGGCGCTTCGTTGACTTCGCCCGCCGTGACAGGCAAATGTCATGGCCACAACAAAAGCGACAAGCCGTCCCGCCCGGGGAAGAAGCAGCCTTTCTGGATGCCAGATACGGAAAATGTCATAGCCGAACTCGGCAACGAGCCGCCGCTGATTGCGGACGGTCGCAGTGGCCCGCCCGACCGGCGCGAGGTTTCGGCGCGCTGGCTGTCGGGCACTTTTCTTACGGGCGTGACGTCGAGCGTGCTGATGGGCGTGGCGCTGTTCGCAGCCCTTGACGGCCGTCAGCAATTGGCAACGCCGCCCGAGATCGCCGAACTGATCAGCCTTGCAAGAGGCGACGATTCCGGCGAGATCGCCAAGACCACCAGGCTGGTGGCGCCGCGCCAGATCGCCAAGGCCAAGGACCGCCGGCGCATGGAAGTGTCGATGGTGACCAAGGTCGGTGACCGCGACGTCATCCACACCATGCCTTTCGTGCAGATCAAGATGGCGCTTGCCGCCGGGCACACGACCAGCCGCGCCTATCCGCCTTTCAACCCCATGCAGGTGTTTGGCGACGACCGCAACGGCAATGCCGGTCAGCCGGCGACCGCCGCCGCCGGCCAGATCTATGGCGCCAAGGTCGAAAGCGAGATGAGCCTGAAGACGGTCGATTTCCCGATCGAGACGGCGGCCTTCGACGAAAAGAGTGATTTGTCCGCCGACGAGGTGGAAAAGGTGGTGCGCCAGGCCGGCACGGGCCTGAGCGACGGCGCCGTGCAGGTCGCATCGCTGCATTATGTCGACCCGCAGCGATTCGGCGATGCATTCGCCGAGAGCATGGCCGGGTCCTACGACGTCAGGATCGTCCCGGAAAACGTCTCGGTGTCGCCGCGTGCTGCCCCCGACGATCAGGCGCCGGCCTTCGCCGAGGAGATCATCCCCTTCACCAGGGACCGCGACATAGTCGAGGCCTTCGCCGATTCGGGCTATACGGGCGAGGACGCCACCGGCATGGCCGAGGCGATCGCCAAATTGCTGAATGCGACAGCGCTCAAGGCGGGAACCGTGCTGCGCGTCGGCCTCGAGATCCATGGCGACGCCGCCAAGGTCGTTCGCACCGGCATCTACGACAGGGCCCAGCATATCGTCACCATCGCGCTCGATGATCACGGCCAACATGTGCCGGCGCAGGAGCCGGAGCCCAATCCCGAATTGCTGACTGCCTTCGATGATTCGCCGCCGGTGGTGGTGCGCGGCAATCTGCCGAACGTCTATGACGGCATCTACCGCGCCGCCTACTCCTACGGCATGTCCAAGGCGATGACCAAGCGGCTGATCAAGCTCCTGGCGTCCGGTGTCGATTTCCAGTCGCGGCTCAGTCCGTCGGACCGCATCGAGGTCCTGTTCTCGCAGCCGGACGGCGACGACCGGGCATCCGACGAATCCGAGCTGCTCTATGTCTCGGCGAGCTTCGGCGGTACGACGCGCAATTTCTACCGGTTCCAGATGCAGGACGGCAGCACCGACTATTTCGACGAGGACGGCCGCAGCGCCCAGCAGTTCCTGCTGCGCAATCCCCTGCCCGCGGGAAAATTTCGCTCCGGCTTCGGTGCCCGCAGGCATCCGATCCTCGGCTATGTGCGCATGCACACCGGCGTCGATTGGTCAGCCTCCATCGGCACGCCGATCATCGCCTCCGGCAACGGTGTCGTCGAAAAGGCCGGATGGGCCGGTGGCTATGGCAAACAGATCATCATCCGCCACGCCAATGGCTACGAGACCTCCTACAATCACCAGAGCGCTTTTGCCAAAGGCATCGCGCCGGGCGTGCGCGTCCGCCAAGGCCAGACCATCGGCTTTCTCGGCCAGACCGGCCTCGCCACCGGTCCGCACCTCCACTACGAGCTGATCGTCAACGGCACCAAGGTCGATCCGATGCGCGTTCGCCTGCCGGTCGGCAAGGTGCTGAAGGGCGACGACCTCGTCGCCTTCAAGCGCGAGCGCGGGCGCATCGATGATCTGCTCAAGCAGGAAGACAGTGATTCGCTGAAGGTCGCGAGCGCCAAAATCGAAGGCTGAGCCGGAGCCTTTCCGGGTTCCTCAGCTCTGCGAAGTTTCAGATCCACGCGGCCATGGCAGTCGTTCGCCGGAAACAGTCGTCCACGCCACGATTGCCGAGAGCAGGCAAAGCAGCGCCGTCACCAAGGCGACGGCTGCGAACGCTGCGTCGCTGGCGGCAAGCCTTGCTGCATCGAGATCCGGTGCCAGGCCCGCCGGCGCCGGTTCGCCGAAACCCGGAATGCCGGATGCGGCACCGCTATTCAGCGCTGCCGCATAGATCCAGGCCGCCAGTGACCCCATCGCCGCCACCGCGATCAGGCCGCCAATGCGCGAGACGGCATTGTTGATTCCCGAAGCAGCACCGGTATCCTTGTCCCCGACCGCCGTCATCACCGCCGTCGACAGCGGCGACACGACCAGCGCCATGCCGAGCCCCATCAGCGCCATCAGCGGAAACACTCCCCACCAGAAACTGTGGATGCCGGCATAGGCCAGCAAAGCAAGCCCGGCAAAGGCGACAGCGACGACGAGGCTGCCGCTGGCGATCGGAAAACGCGGACCGATCCGGTCGGACCACTGGCCGACCGGCCCCGACAACAGCGCGATCAAGACCGATAGCGGCAGGAAGATGAAGCCGACCTCGGCGGCGCTCAGCCCCCATCCGGCGATCAGCAGCATCGGCAGGTAGAACAGATTGGCCGATAGCGCGAAATAGAGGAAGAAGGTCGCCACATTGGCGCCGGCGAAGGCGCCGACCCGAAACAGCGAGAGATCGATCATCGGTTCGCGCTGCCGGCGCTCGAAGGCAATGAATACGATGAGCAGCACCGCGCCGGCGGCGATGCTCGGGCCGGACATTTGCACCTCGCCTTCGCTGCTCATCGAAGTTAAACCGTAGGCAAGCGCGCCGAACGCCAAGGTGGCGAGGGCAGCGCCACCGAGATCGAGGCTGCGCTTTTCCGTCGGTGCGTCGGCCGGGACCTTGGCGAGCAGAAGGTAGATCGAGACAAGACCAAGCGGCAGATTGACCGCGAAGATCGCCCGCCAGATGCCGTCGCCGAAGGCCGACAAGACAACGCCGCCCAGCACCGGGCCAAGCGCCGTCGTCAGCGCCGAGGCCGCCGCCCAGATGCCGATCGCCCTGCCGCGCTCCTTCTTCGGATAGGCTTTGGCGATAATGGCGAGGCTGCCCGGCACCATGATGGCGGCGCCGATGCCCTGAATGGCGCGAAACGCAATGAGCACCGGCGGGTTCGGCGCCACCGCGCAGGCAAGCGAGGCGGCAATGAACAGCGCGATGCCTGCCACGAAAGCATGCCGCAGGCCAAAACGGTCGCCGGCGGCGCCGCCGACAAGGATGAGTGCCGAAAGCGTCAGCGCATAGGCGTTCGAAATCCACTGCGCCTCGGCGAAACTGGCGCCAAGATCGACGCGGATCGCCGGGGTGGCGATGGCCAGGATCGAACCGTCGATGAAGCCGAGCGCGGAAGCCAGGATCGCCGCGATCAGCACGAAGCTGCGCCGCGATTGCGGGCAAAACGTATCGGCCGGGAGCGGCCTGACCAGTGGGACGGCTTCGGCGCCGACTTCGCTTGGAGAACGCATGAAGCTTGCTTAGACCTCCTCTGCGCCGGCAACAACCAGCCAGAGGGTTGTTGTCGTTGAAACCAGAACAGGATGGGGACTTCTGCGCCGCCGGATCGCGGCTCCTTCGCTTGCCAAGGATCATCGGCCGATTAATACGTCGCCCAAAGAGCCTGCTCCCGGGTTGACCCAGGGCTGCGCGATGATTTGGGATAGGGCGCTCAGTCGATGAATTCCACCGTGACGCCCGGCGACACGATTTTTGCCAGTTCGCGCGCGTCCCAATTGGTCAGCCGCACGCAGCCATGACTTTCGGTCTTGCCGATCTTGGAGGGGTCGGGTGTGCCGTGAATGCCGTAGGTCGGCTTGTCCAGTGCGACCCAGACCGAGCCGACGGGGCCGTTCGGGCCCGGCGGGATGGTCAGGATCTTGTTGTTTTCGCCCTGCTTGAAATTGATGTTCGGGTTGTAGGTGTAGTTCGGGTCGAGAGCGACCCGCGACACCGCATGCGTGCCGGTGGGTGAAGGCGTGTCCGCCGAGCCGATGGTGGCTGGATAGGCCGCGATTAGCTTGCCCGACGCGTCATAGGCGCGGACCTGCTTCTTGCCCTTGTCGGCGATGATGCTTGCCACCGGATTCGCCACAAGCCTGCCGAAATTGGCGACCTTGATGACCGTGCCGGGACGGTTGAAGTTCGCTTCGGGATTGAGCGCCTTCAGATAGTTCTCGTCCATATGGAACCGCTCGGCCAGCGCTTCGGTGACGGAGGTGTAGCTCAGCCGGTCGAGCTGCGCCTTCTGGCTGTAATCTTCCGGCACCGAGGCGACATAGGGGCCGGCCGCATCCTCGGGCGTGATGTTGTAGGAGGCGAAGGCATCGCCGCCGGACTGCTCAAGGGCCGCCTGGATGCCGACCACATCGGTCGACCGCAGATTGCCGCCGGTGATCTCGTTGTAGGCGGCGAGCGCCTTGTCGACATTCGAGCCGAAGCGCCCGTCGACGACGCCGGGCGAAGCGCCGGCGCGGTCGAGCAGCACTTGCAACGCAGCAACATCCTGGCGTGCACCGAGTGAAAGCGACGGATCAATAACGGTCTCGCCGCCGATCTTTGGCGGCAGTGCCGCCTGGTCGCCCGGCGCCGTCGGCTCGACCGGTTCGATCGAAGCCTCGTCGAGCGGCTGGCGCTTGACGGTGCGCGGCTCTATCGGCTGCGGCGCTTCCGGATAATCGTTGCCATAGCTGCCGTCATCGCGCGGTGCTTCGGGAAAAGCTTCCACCGAATTGTCGCTGTAGGGATCGTATTCGTCGACCGGCGGTACGACTTCGTCGACCGGCGGTACGACGATCAGGCCTTCCTCCTCCAATTGCCTGCGGCGCAAGCGCGCCGCGTCTTCCGGGTCGTCGAGATAATAGCGGTCGTCCTCGACCGGTCCGAGATTGCGCAAGCGCTCGCGGCGGAGCGCGCGGCGGTCGAACCTGGTCTGCGGCGGCTGGATAGCGAGGACCTTGCCGGTTTCCGCATCGACGATGACGCGGTTTCCCCTGGCGTCGTAATAGACGTCGAAATCGCCGTTCTGGGCGACCAGCACGCCACCGGCATCGGCCGCACGGGCAGATCGCGGCGCGATGTCTTCCGTCGGCGCGGCCATTGCGCTCGAAGAAAGCAGCCCGGCGGCAAGCGCCGAAAGGGTGAAGATCGTGCGGAACATGTTGGGCAAATTCTCCAGTCCATAATTGCCGCCGCCCGGCGTTGTCACTTTGGAGCGCCGCGCGTCCCTTCGGACGCGCAAGGACGCTCTAACACTTAAAATCTCCGCGTCATGCATTCCGAAAATCGAATTCGATTTTAGGGCCTATGCGGCAGCGAACCCCTTCGCCAGCAAATCAGTTACCGACCATAAGGTTCCAACATGAACCGGGCATGAAGATGGCGGATTTCTGGCGGTGAGAGCAACATAGCTAGGTGGCGAGTCCCAATTCCTTGCGCGCCTGCTTCGTCAGCTTGAGCACGACAAGGCGATGGCTTTCGCGCAGATAGTCCTTCAGCGCGTCATCGTCCATGCTTTGGCTTGTCTGGCGCTGGATCCATTTCATGCCGCGTGAGGCAAGATAGGGCGCGGGCCGAAGGCCCGGCTGTTCCTTCAAGATGTCATAAGCGATGTCGGAGCATTTGAAGGTGACGAACGGCTCCTTGCCCTCGCTCCAACCGCCGATCGCAAAGACCTTGGCTCCGACCTTCCAGACATGGGCGCCGCCCCACTGGACGACGTGGCTCGCCGCAGGCAGCGAGGCGCAGAAGCTGTTGTAGTCATCCAGCGTCATCTGCGCCCCACCGTTTAGTGTCTAATCACGTGGCGGGCTCGAAATCAGGCCGCCGCCTCGGTCGCCACGACTGTCGGCTTCGAGCGGAAGTTCAACCGGTCGGAACCGGCGGTGACCTTGACGGTCGAACTGTCGAGGACGTCGCCGAGCAGGATCTTCTCCGCCAGCGGATCCTGCAGGTCCTTCTGCATCACCCGCTTCAACGGCCGCGCGCCATAGGCCGGATCGTAGCCCTTGGCGGCCAGCCAGTCGATCGCCTCCTGGTCCAGCGAAAGCGTGATCTTGCGATCGACGAGCAGGCTTTCCAGCCGCTTGAGCTGGATCTCGACGATGCGGCCCATATCCTGCCGGCGCAGTCGGTGGAACAGGATCACCTCGTCGACGCGGTTGAGGAACTCCGGCCGGAACGACGCCCTGACGACGCTCATCACCTCGTCGCGGACGACATCGACGTCCTGGTTCTCGCCGAGATTGACCAGATATTCGGCGCCGAGGTTCGACGTCATGATGATCAGCGTGTTGCGGAAATCGACCGTACGGCCCTGCCCGTCGGTCAGACGGCCGTCGTCGAGCACCTGCAGCAGCACGTTGAACACGTCCGGATGCGCCTTCTCGATCTCGTCGAACAGCACGACCTGATAGGGCCGGCGCCGCACCGCTTCGGTCAGCGCGCCGCCTTCCTCATAGCCGACATAGCCGGGAGGCGCGCCGATAAGCCGGGCGACCGAGTGCTTCTCCATGAATTCCGACATGTCGATGCGCACCATGGCGCTCTCGTCGTCGAACAGGAAGCTGGCGAGCGCCTTGGTCAGTTCGGTCTTGCCGACGCCCGTCGGTCCGAGGAACATGAATGAGCCGATCGGCCGGTTCGGATCCTGCAGGCCGGCGCGTGCGCGGCGAACGGCTTTCGACACGGCCTGCACCGCCTCGCCCTGGCCGACGACGCGCTTGCCGATCTCGTCTTCCATGCGCAGCAGCTTGTCACGCTCGCCTTGCAGCATCTTGTCGACCGGAATGCCGGTCCAGCGCGACACGATATGGGCGACGTGATCAGGGGTGACCACCTCTTCGACCATGCCGACCTTGCCGTCCTGGGCTTCGGCTGCCTTCAACTTCTTTTCCAGTTCCGGAATCTGGCCATAGGCAAGCTCGCCGGCGCGCTGGAATTCACCCTTGCGCTGGGCAATGGCGAGCTCGTTGCGCGCCTCGTCGAGCTGTTTCTTCAGGTCGGCGGCGAGCCCGAGCTTCTGCTTCTCGGCCTGCCATTTCGAGGTCAGTTCGGTCGATTCCTCTTCCAGAGCGGAAAGATCCTGTTCGAGGCGGGCGAGCCGGTCCTTCGACGCGTCGTCCTGCTCGACCTTCAGCGCCTCACGCTCGATCTTGAGCTGCATGATGCGGCGGTCGATCTCGTCCAGCGCTTCGGGCTTCGAATCGACCTGCATCCGGAGCCGCGACGCGGCCTCGTCGACAAGGTCGATGGCCTTGTCCGGTAGAAAGCGGTCGGCGATATAGCGGTTGGACAGCGACGCTGCCGCGACCAGCGCCGAATCCGAGATGCGCACCTTGTGGTGCTGCTCGTATTTTTCCTTCAGGCCGCGCAGGATGGAGACGGTGTCTTCCACCGTCGGCTCATTGACGAAGACCGGCTGGAAGCGGCGGGCAAGGGCGGCGTCCTTCTCGACATGCTTGCGGTATTCATCGAGCGTCGTTGCGCCGACGCAGTGGAGTTCGCCGCGTGCCAGCGCCGGCTTCAGCAGGTTCGACGCATCCATGGCGCCATCCGCCTTGCCGGCGCCGACCAGCGTGTGCATCTCATCGATGAACAGGATGATGCCGCCGGCGGCAGCGGTAACTTCCGAAAGGACCGCCTTCAGCCGCTCCTCGAATTCGCCGCGATATTTGGCACCGGCGATCAGCGACCCCATATCGAGCGCCATCAACTGCTTGTCCTTGAGCGATTCCGGCACGTCGCCGTTGACGATGCGCAACGCCAGCCCTTCGGCGATCGCCGTCTTACCGACGCCGGGTTCACCGATCAGCACCGGATTGTTCTTTGTGCGGCGCGACAGCACCTGGATGGTGCGGCGGATCTCGTCGTCGCGGCCGATGACCGGGTCGAGCTTGCCGGCGCGGCCGTCGGAAGTCAGGTCGCGCGCGTACTTCTTCAGCGCATCATAGCCCTGCTCGGCGCTCGCCGAATCGGCGGTACGACCCTTGCGGACGTCGTTGATCACCTGGTTCAGCGCCTGTGGCGTCACGCCGGCCTTGGTCAGGATGTCGGCGGTCTTGGCGGATTTCTCGACCGCCAGCGCCGTCAGCAGCCGCTCGACCGTGACGAAGCTGTCGCCGGCCTTCTTGGCCAGTTCCTCGGCGGTCGAGAATACCTTGGCCAGCGGCTGCGCCAGATAGAGCTGGCCGTTGCCGCCTTCCACCTTGGGCATTGCCTCAAGTGCCGTCTCGACGCCAAGCTTGACGTCGCGGACGCTGCCGCCGGCGCGCTCGATCAACGACGCGGCCAAGCCCTCGTCGTCGTCGACGAGCACTTTCAATATATGTTCGGGGGTGAATTGCTGGTGGTTGCGCGAGAGCGCCAAGGTCTGCGCGGACTGGATGAAGCCGCGCACGCGCTCGGAATATTTTTCAAGGTTCATCTCTGTCTCCTTCCGTCACCGGCCCGCTTTGCGGCACCGGATCAGATTGCGGTGACGGACCCGCCCGTTCGAGCCGGGTCCTGTTCACGCGAGATATGGGGCGCAAGCCACGGACCCTCAAGACGTCCCAATAATGGTGAATGCATAATATTGCCCGGGCGCGCAAAACAAAAACGGCGGAGATTTCTCTCCGCCGTCCAAGAATGTCTGAAGCCTTGCTCGATCAGTTGTTGACGTCGATGATGGCGGGCTCGCCACCGGCGTCTTCCGCCGGCGCTGCATTCACGTTATCAGCGCCAGCATTGTCGTTACCGCCATCCACCTGATCAGCATTGACGCGCGGGCGGCGCGGACGCCTGGGGCGGCGGGCAGCGCCGCTTTCGGCGGCTGCTTCGTTCATCTCGGCCTGGGCAGCGAGAGCCGCCGGCGAAAAATTTTCGAACTGCGGCGCGGGTTCGGTCACAGAGACCGGCTCGACCGGAGACACAGTTTCCGCCTGTACGGGCGTCTCGTTCTGTACCGGTGTCTCGTTGCGCCGGCTCTGATCGCCGCGCCGGTTCAGATCGTCGCGCCGGTTCTGATCGTCGCGTTGTCCGCCCTGCTCGCCGCGCGCACCGTATTCGCCGCGCTGGGCGTTCTGGCCGTAGCCGCCATTGGGGCGACGGTCACGATGGCGGCCGCCATTGTTGTCGCGCCCACCGTTGTCGCGTCCATCGTTATCGCGGCCACGGTTATCGCGATTATCACGGGCGCTTTCCTGGTTGAACGCCAACTCGGCCGGCGTGCCGTCGATGACCGGCTGCGGGCCGCCACCTTGGTTGACCACCGGAGCCGCAGTCTCACCGACATTGCTGTTGCCGGCATTGTCGAACTCGTCGCGATCTTCGTCCCCGTCATCGTCGAAATCGTCGCGGTTCTGCTGAGCGCTCTGGATCGGTAGCTGCGCCTGCGCGGCAGCGATGATGCGATTGTAGTGCTCGGCGTGCTGGAGATAGTTTTCCGCCATCACCCGGTCGCCGGAGCTTTGCGCGTCACGGGCAAGGGTTGCGTATTTTTCGGCGATCTGCTGAGCCGATCCGCGGATCTTCACGTCCGGACCGTTGCTCTCGTAGTTGCGCGTCAGGGGATTTGGGCCCTTGCGGTTGTTGTTGTTGTTATTGCCGCCGCCATTGTTGTTGCGACCGCGCATGCGCCTGTTCTGCTGTTGTGGCCTCATTCGACTCTCTTCATTTTGAAATTTTCGAAAATTGTTCACGCACGGAGGCGCTCATGCAGCCAGCCGTCTCGTTCTTCACCGGCGTTCGCCCGCATCGATTGCGTTGGCGCCACGTCTCATCCTGTTCCGGTTACATCACTTGTCGGACGATTCCCGCACGAAGCTTGGGCGTCGTTTGCGCAAGAAGGCAGCTATTTCCAAGGAAACCGAATCGCTAAGAGCACTGCCTGCTTCGTCTCATCCGGTTAAGGCGACCCTAGCCGCATTCCCCGGCATTGCCAAGCGCTTTTTTTGCACTGCATCACGGCTTTGTCAGTTCCTTTGTCAGTTCAAAGATCAGAACCCTCTCGTTTCCGCCAAAGTCTCGGAATACCCCCGCCGGCATATAGCCGGCTGCGGAGAATATGCCCGTGACCTCTTTGCGTTGGGTGTGGCCGATCTCGACCGCAATCCTGCCCTTGGCTTCCAAAAAACCTGCCGCCTCGGCGGCGATGATCCTGTAGGGACTCAGACCGTCCACGCCGCCATCGAGGGCTTGGCGTGGATCGAAATCGCGGACTTCGTCCTGCAGATTTTCAATGTCTATGGACGCTATATAGGGCGGGTTAGCGGCAATTACATGGTATCGGCCAAAAACTTTTTCGAACCAGTCGGATTTGAGCACCTGGAACCGGTCGGCTAACCCCAATTCCCCGGCATTGCGCATGGCGGTCGCCAGCGCGCCTTGCGAAATATCGACACCGGTGGCGACCGCCGCCGGAACGGCGCTGAGCAGCGCCAGCGCGATCGCGCCGGTGCCGGTGCCGAGATCGAGGATGCGGCATTGGCCTTGCCGTTCCGCTGTCGCCCTAACGAAGGGCAGCACCGCTTCGACCAGCGTTTCGGTGTCCGGTCGCGGCTCCAGCGTTTCCGGTGACAGCGACAGGCGCAAGCCGTAGAATTCGCGATGGCCGAGGATGCGATGCACCGGCTCACCGGCAATCCGCCGCTTCAAGGCTGCATCGATCGCGGCAATCGCGCAGGCATCGACCGTGCATTCGGGATCGGCGATGGCTTGTGTGCGGGTCGTGCCGGAAAGATGTTCGACGATCAGCCTTGCATCCAGCGCCGGATCGGCGACTGACGCCGCGGCAAGGCGTGCCCGCGCCGCTTTCAGCAGCGGCCCGAGCGTCCCGGGCAGACTGTCAGCCATCGAGGCCGATATCGGCGAGCAGCTTCGACTGGTGATCGGCGATCAGCGCGTCGACGATCTCGTCGAGTTCGCCCATCATCACCCGGTCGAGCTTGTAGAGCGTCAAATTGATGCGATGGTCGGTGACGCGGCCCTGCGGGAAATTATAGGTGCGGATGCGCTCCGAGCGATCGCCGGAACCGACCTGCGATTTGCGCGATTCGGAGCGTTCCTCGTCAGCCTTGCTGCGCTCGAGGTCGTAAAGCCTGGCGCGCAGGATCTGCATGGCTTTCGCCCGGTTCTGGTGCTGCGACTTCTCCGCCTGCACCACCATGATGCCGGTCGGCAGATGGGTGATGCGCACCGCCGAATCGGTGGTATTGACGTGCTGGCCGCCCGAACCCGAGGCGCGCATCGTGTCGATGCGGATATCTTCGGCCCTGATGTCGATGTCGACCTCTTCCGCTTCGGGCAGCACTGCAACCGTCGCCGCCGAGGTGTGGATACGCCCGCCGGCCTCGGTCGCCGGCACGCGCTGCACACGATGCACACCGGACTCGAATTTCAGATGGGCAAAGACCCCCTTGCCCGAAATAGTGGCGATGATTTCCTTGTAGCCGCCGACCTCGCCCTCGCTGGCCGACACCGTCTCGAAACGCCAGCCGCGTGCCGCGGCGTAGCGTTCGTACATGCGGAACAGGTCGCCTGCAAAGAGAGCCGCCTCGTCGCCGCCGGTTCCGGCGCGGATTTCGAGGATGGCGTTCTTGTCGTCTGCGGCATCCTTGGGCAGAAGCAGGATCTGGATGTCCCTTTGCAGCGCCTCGATGCGTTCCCTGACCTCGGGCAGATCGGCCTCGGCCAATGCCCGCATCTCGGCATCGGTGCTTTTGTCGGCGAGCATCGCCTGCAAGTCGGCCTGTTCATCCTCGGCGGTCCGCAGCGCCCTGATCTTTGCCACCATCTCCTGGATGTCGGCATATTCCGACGCCATCTTGACATAGGCGTCCGCCGCCGGCCCGGCCGACATCTGCGCTTCGAGCATGTCGAAACGCTTGACGACTTGATCCATACGGTCGCGGGGCAGGTTGATCATAGTCCTGGAACTTAGATAAGATTCACGTCAGGGCGAGCCGAAAACGGCGAGTTTCGAGAACCGGCCTACGCCGGCCGTAGCCTTCATAGGGCGGAGGCATCGATGAGGGCTTCGGCCGGCGAAGGCCGGAGCGGAATGTACATTTAGAGCAATTCCAGGAAAAGTGTGAAGCGGTTTTCCGTCCGAAATTGCGCAAAAACAAAGAGATAGAGCGGTTCGGCGTTTCCGTGAAACGATGAATCGCTCTAGGTACATGAGCACCGGAAGCGCAGAAAATCGACATTTGCAGGCCGCCCTCACGTGAATCTATAACGGAATGGAGCGGTCGTCGGCAAAGGCTTGCAGCAGCGCCCGCATCGGCAACCCCTGGACCGGCGCCATGAGATTGTCGTCGAAGAACGTCTCCAGTTCGGCCAGCGGCAGTTCCGTCAGCATCGCCTTGACCGGACCGATCGAAGCCGGCGACATCGAGATCGACCGGTAGCCAAGGCCGATCAGCGCCATCGCCGAGATCGGCTTGCCGGCCAGTTCGCCGCACAAGGTCACCGGGGTTTGATTGCGCACCCCGGCGTCGGCAATCTGCTTCAGAACGCGCAGGAACGGCGTCGACAGCGCATCGAAGCGGTCGGAGAGCTGCGTGTTGCCGCGATCGACCGCCATGACGAACTGGAACAGATCGTTCGAGCCGACCGAGACGAAATCGACGGCCTTCATCAGCTCGTCGAGCTGGAACAGCAGCGACGGTACTTCCAGCATGGCCCCGAGCTTCAGGCTGGTCGGCAGATGATGGGCAAAACGCGACAGATGCCGCACCTCGCGATCGATGATCTCGCGCGCCTGTGCGATCTCGCCGAGCTCCGTCACCATCGGCAGCATCAGCTTCAGTTCACGCCCACCGCAGGCCTTCAGAAGCGCGCGGATCTGGGTGCGCAACAGGCCCGGCCGGTCGAGCGTCAGGCGGATGGCGCGCCAGCCGAGCGCCGGGTTCTCTTCCTGGATCGTGTCCTTGAAGTAGGGCAGCACCTTGTCGCCGCCGATATCGATGGTGCGGAAGGTCACCGGCTTGCCGCGCGCCGTGTCGAGCACGTCGCGGTAGAGCCGTTCCTGGGCTTCCGCACGTGGAAAGGTCGAGGCGACCATGAATTGCAGCTCGGTGCGGAACAGGCCGATGCCGGCGGCGCCAGCCTCGGCAAGCTGCGGCAGATCGACGGCTAGGCCCGCATTCATCAAAAGGTCGACCTGGACGCCGTCCTTGGTCACGGACGGCTTCTTGCGCAGTTCGCGGTAGACCTCCTGCCGCCGCGCCCGGAAGCGGACCTTTTCGGCATAGGCGGCTTCGAGGTCGGGCTGAGGGCGCAGATGGATCGCGCCTTCCTCGCCGTCGACAATGATGGCGTCGCCGTTTTCCGCCATGGAAACGGCGCCCCTCATCTGGCCCGCGACCGGTATGCCCATGGCCCGCGCCACGATAACGACATGGCTGGTCGCCGCGCCGTCCTCGAGCACCAGCCCGCGCAGCTTGTCTCTGGGATAATCGAGCAGTTCGGCGGCCCCCATCGAGCGGGCGACGATGATGGCGTCCTTCGGCAGCGAGGCCGCAACATCGTCCGGCCCGCGCCCCATCAACTGGCGCAGCAACCGGTTGGCGAGATCGTCGAAATCGCTCATTCGCTCGCGCAGATACGGATCGGTCATGTGCAGCATGCGGGCACGCATGTCGCTCTGCACTTTTTCCACCGCCGCTTCCGCCGTCAGGCCGTTGCGGATCGCCTCTTCCAGCCGGCGCACCCAGCCGCTGTCGTTGGCGAACATGCGATAGGCTTCGAGCACCTGGCGGTGCTCGCCTTCGAAAGCGACTTCGCGGCGTTCCAGCATATCGTCGATGGAGAGCCGGAGCGAACCAAGGGATGCATCGAGCCGCTTGATCTCCTCATCGCTGTCCTCGTTGAACAGATTGGTGACGACGATGCGCGGCTCGTGCAGCACGACATGACCGAGCCCGACACCCTCGTTGAAGGACAGGCCGGTAAAGCTCACCGGGCGGCGCAGGTCGAGTTCGAGCCCGGGCCGGGTCAGCCGGGCAAGGTCGCCGGTGGCGATCATCTCGGCGATCACCATCGCCGTCGTTTCCAGCGCCTCGACTTCGTCGTCGCGATAGTGGCGCATGGTCTTGTTCTGGACGACCAGAACACCAAGCGTGCGCCCTGCCCTGAGCACTGGCACGCCGAGGAAGGAATTGTAGATCTCTTCCCCCGTTTCCGGCAGGTAGGCGAAGGCTGGATGTTCCTGCGCATTGGAGAGATTGAGCGGCCGTGCTGACGCCGCGATCGTGCCGACGAGGCCTTCCCCCAGCCTGAGCTGCGCCAGATGGACGGCGTTCGGGTTCAGACCCTCGGTGGCATAGAGTTCGAGCACCGAATCGGCGCGCAGCACATAGAGCGAGCACACCTCGGCGACCATGTTGGCGGCGATATCGCGCACGATGCGGTCGAGCCGCTCCTGCGGCTCCAGCGGCTCCTGCATGAGCTCGCGGAGCCGTTTCAGCAAAACGCGCGGGCCACTGGCCGTATCACGCATCGCGGCTTGTTCTCCAATGGACATTTTGCCCGCCGCAGTTTCTCCCGCGGCCGGCGCTCACGCAACAACTCAATTAGAGCGCCGTGCGTCCAATTGGACGCCAAAGGACGCTCTGAGACTTTCGATCTGCTGCATCGTGCTTTCCGAAAATCGACTCCGATTCTCGGGCCGATGCAGTCTGCTACTGCTTATCCAGACCGTAGACGGAATGCAAAGTGCGAACCGCAAGTTCGGTGTAGGGACCGTCGATCAGGATCGAAATCTTGATCTCGGAGGTCGTGATCGCGCGGATGTTGATCGCCTTGTCGGCCAGCGCCTTGAAGGCGGTGGCGGCGACGCCCGCATGGCTCCTCATGCCGATGCCGATGACCGAGACCTTCGACATGCCGGCTTCCGACTGCACGACGTCGTAGCCGATCGTGGTCTTCAGCCGCTCGAGCACGGCAAGCGCCTTGTCGACATCGCCGGACGGCACGGTGAAGGTCATGTCGGTGAACTTGCCGTCCTCGGAAATGTTCTGAACGATCATGTCGACGTTGATGTTGGCCTCGGCCAACGGCCCGAAAATGCCGGCGGCGACGCCCGGCCGGTCGCTGACACGGCGCAATGAAATCTGCGCTTCGTCCTTGGCATAGGCAATTCCGGTGACGACCTGCTGTTCCACGATCTCTTCCTCGTCGCAAATAAGCGTTCCGGGCGGATTGAGCAAATCCCCCATTCCGGGCGCGTCGGGATCGTCGAAGGACGACCGCACGAAAGTACGCACCCTGTGCACCATGGCAAGCTCGACCGAGCGTACCTGCAGGACCTTGGCGCCGAGAGAGGCCATCTCAAGCATTTCCTCGAAGGAAATCTTGGCCAGCCGCCGCGCTTTCGGCTCGATGCGCGGGTCGGTGGTGTAGACCCCGTCGACATCGGTGTAGATGTCGCAGCGGTCGGCCTTGACCGCCGCCGCGATGGCGACAGCACTGGTGTCGGAGCCGCCGCGGCCGAGCGTCGCGATGCGATTGTCCGGCCCGATGCCCTGGAAGCCGGCGACCACGGCCACCTGGCCCTCGCCGAAGCGCTTGATCAGGAACGCGCCGTCAATGTCGCGAATGCGCGCCGCGCCATGCGCATTGTCGGTCTTGACCGGGATCTGCCAGCCTTGCCAGGAACGGGCATGGACGCCCATGTTCTGCAGCGTGATCGCCAGCAGGCCGGCGGTCACCTGCTCGCCGGAGGCGACGACGGCGTCATATTCGCGTGCATCGTGCATGGGCGAGGCTTCGCGCGTCCATTGCACGAGCTCGTTGGTCTTGCCGGCCATCGCCGAGACGACCACCGCAACCTCATGGCCGGCATCGACCTCGCGTTTGACATGGCGCGCCACATTGCGGATGCGGGCGATGTCGGCGACGGAGGTTCCGCCGAATTTCATCACGATGCGCGCCATGGAAGCGAAATGCCTTTGACTGGGTGCCGGACCGGCTGCCGAAAAAACGGAAAGGGAGCGCCCGACTGGGCCGGCCGCTGAATTCGCGGCCTCCTTAGCCAAATGCTTTGGGTTTCGCAAGGCGTGCTGCCGGTTGCAGCTGGCGACGAAGGCGACAGACGAGGGCGGCAGCGCGTGCCCGCATGCCTATCGACGACATGCGGTGGCTTCAGGCCAGGTGCGCTGCGCCTCTCCACAGGCCCGGATAGTCGACAACGAAGCCGGCCGGCGAGACTTTCAGGATCTCATCGTAGCCGAACATGGGCGCAGCATAGGCGTAACGGGCCTCGTCGAGACGCCGATAGGTCTGTTCGAGGCGCACCAGCCTGAGTTCGGGAAATGTCAGATACGCAGCCGGAGCTTGTGTCGACATGCCGACCTCCAGGTCGAAACGGCGGATCGCCAGCAGGTTGGTAGCGGGCGTGAAGCCGAGATCGACATCGATGAGGCCAGCGACTTCTCCTTGGCGTTCGCCGTTCAGCGTCCATCCGCCGTCGGCAAGTCGTTCAATCGCATATTGCAGATCTTGTGTGCCGAGAAAGCCCTCGATGTGCGCCGATCGTGCATGCCAGCCGGCATCGCAGGTCACCTCGTAGGCAATGCTGCACGGCTTGCCGTCCTGGACGAAAAGCGCTTGCCCTCTGAGGCTGCGCCCACCGTCCGTTTCCGAAGGTTGGCCAGATTCAGACAGCAGGCCAATTTCAGACAGCACGCAGGCGTCATGGCCCTCGAGGTCAAGTCGGCGCCAAAGGATCGAAGCTACGCTTCGCATCATGGTCTCCTCCCGTTGAAAGCAACGCCTCTCCTTCGTCCGCCGGAATAATTTTGTTTCCGCCGTGAGGCGTATCGAGCTGCCACATGCTGACAGATCGCAGTCGGCACCGCCCGGCATCATCAGCACTGCTCTGTCGACAGGCGAAATTGCTGCCTTGACATTCGCTGCCTCGCGACCGACTTCCTAGCGCACCAGAGCGCGATCAGCAAAAGTGGTATCCGGTTTTGCGCCCGATCGCGCTCTGAACTTTTGAGTCTGCGGGAGACACGCCATGCCAGAACCCCGACGGTCGACGATCGATGCCGGAGAAGTGGAGCGCTTTTCCGCGCTTGCCGCCGAATGGTGGAATCCGAACGGCAAATTCCGCCCGCTGCACAAGTTCAATCCGATCCGGCTTGCCTATATACGCGACCAGGTGGCGGCGCGCTTCGGCCGCGACCCGCGTGCGGCGCGGCCGTTCGAGGGCCTGCGCTTCCTCGACATCGGCTGCGGCGGCGGGCTGTTGTGCGAGCCGATGGCGCGGCTTGGCGCCGAAGTGCTCGGCGCCGACGCATCCGCCACCAACATCGAAGTGGCCAAGCTACATGCGGCGGAGGTCGGCGTGACGGTGGATTACCGTGCCACGACAGCGGAGGATCTGGCCGACGCCGGCGAGAAATTCGACGTCATCCTCAACATGGAAGTGGTCGAGCATGTTGCCGACATCGACCTGTTCGTGGCCAAATGCGGCGAGATGCTCAAGCCCGGCGGCATCATGTTCGTCGCCACCATCAACCGCACGCTGAAGGCGCTGGGCCTGGCCATCATCGGCGCCGAATATGTGCTGCGCTGGTTGCCGCGCGGCACCCACCAGTTCGGCAAGCTGGTGCGGCCAGACGAGCTGGAAAAGGCGCTTGCCGGCGCTGGTCTGACCATCATCGACCGCACCGGCGTCGCCTACAATCCGCTCGCCGACCGCTGGCAGCGGTCGAAGGACATGGACGTCAACTACATGGTGCTGGCGGAGAAGGCACCCGCCTGAACCTTCTCACGCCGCCACCTTCTCACCTGTCTGGCTTTGCGCCTTCGTGGTGATCTGGCTTTGCGCTTTGGTGGTGATGAACACGCCGGCGATGATGATGGCAGCACCCGCCCAGGTCAGCAATTGATAGTGCTCGCCGAGAAAGATCGTCCCGGCAAACAGCCCGACCGCGGCCGCGACATAGCCGATCTGGCTGAGATAGACCGGGCCGCCGACCGCCTGCAGCCGGAAGAAGAAGGCGAACATCGCCGCGGCTGAGGCGACCTGCCCGACGACCACCAGCGGCACGCCGCCGAGCAGGGCGAGCGAGCCGCCGCCCTGCAGCGTGAAGATGCCGCAAACAAGCAGCGCAGCCGATGCCAGATGGCTGCCGACGGCAAGCTCGATCGGTCCGGTCCCTTCGGGCCAGTCGACCGTGCGGTAGATGTTGCCGGCGGCAAGGCTGACCGGGATGAGCAGGCCCACCGCCACCCAGAAAAATTCGGCCGGCTGGCCAGCCTCGCCGCGCGTCACCGCCACCATGACAGCACCGAGGAAGCCGACGGCAATGCCGACGATACCAAGCAAATTGGGACGCCGGACGCCGAGCAGGATCGAAAACACCAGTGTAACCACCGGCGACAGCGTGAACATGATACCGGTGTAGCCGGCGCCGAGATGCGGAATGGCCGAGAACATCAAGAGATTGGGGAAGGCATAGGACACCGCCGCGGTGACGAAGAAATAACGCAGTCTGTGCAGGGTGAGCCGGATGCGCTGTCCGCGCAGCAGCAAGGCGCACAAAAGCACGCTGCCGGCGCCGAGCGAGATGACGAGGGCCCAGACCATGGCCGAAACACCGGCCGCCGTTGCGATCTTGCCGAACGGCAGCGTCAGGCCGAGCAGGCCGCCGGTGACGACCAAAAGGCCGAGCGCTGAATCCCAGAGAAATTTCATAACGAACCTATTGTCTTTGCGGCTCTTGGCCAGCACTGTGTCTTGAGGTAAGATAATGCAAAGATTCTTAACGTCAAGATATTTAACGGTGATATAGATGGATCGCGCCGCGAAGGCCATCGAGCAGTGGAAACGAGAGCGGCCGGATTTGGATGTCTCTCCGATGGCCGTGCTTGGACGGTTGAACGAAGCCTCGTCGCTGATAGCACGAGAACGCCTCGCTCCGCTGTTTGCGCGTTTCGGTTTGCAGTCCGGGGAATTCGATGTGCTGGCGACGCTGCGCCGTTCCGGATCACCTTACGCGCTGACGCCAACCGCTCTCTACGAAGCGACGATGGTGACGTCGGGCGCCATGACCAACCGGCTCGACCGGCTCGAAAAGTCAGGATTGATCAAGCGTGGGCCGCATCCCAACGACCGGCGCGGGGTTGTCGTGCAACTGACCGAAAAAGGCCTGACATTGATCGATGAGGCTGTCGCCGCCCACGTCGCCAACGAACACGAGATACTTTCCGGTCTGACGCGCGCCGAACAAGAGACGCTTGCTCGCCTGCTTGAGAAATTGATCGGCAGCGTAACCTAGCCAGTCAGTTCCGCTCGTCGGGGAAACTTGGAATCGGCATGAATTCGACGCCGTCCTCGACCAGGCTCTTGGCCTCCTCCAGCGTCGCCTCGCCATAGATGCCGCGCGGGTCGCTCTCGCCGAAATGGATCTTGCGTGCCTCCTCGGCAAACTTGTCGCCGACGTAGTCGGCGTTCTCGCGCACCTTCTCGGCCATCGCCTTCAATTGCGCCAGCGCCTGCTTCTGGGCCTCGCCCATGGCGAGCGCGATCTTTTCTCGGCTGCGCCCGGTCGAGACGGCCGGCGCCATCAACGCCTTCTCGACCTTGTGCGAGCCGCAGGTCGGGCAATCGACGAAGCCACGCTTCTTCTGGGTGTCGAAATCGTCGTTGCTGCGAAACCAGCCTTCGAATTCATGCTCGTGGTCGCAGATCAGCGAAAAGCGAATCAAGACGCCGCACCCCTGAGACTTTGCGCCTCGACCGGAGTGACGTTCACGGCGAAGTCGCGTGAATTTTTCAGATTTGGGATCTTCTTGCGGGCAGCGACCGACTGTGCCGGGTCGATCTCGGCGATGATCACCGCCGGTACGTCATGTGCCGCTTCGGCGACGATGCGGCCCCACGGATCGACGATCAGCGAATGGCCATAGGTCTCGCGGCCGTCCTCGTGCAGTCCGCCTTGCGCCGCGGCGACAACATAGGCGCCGTTCTCGATGGCGCGCGCCCGCAGCAGCACATGCCAGTGCGCCTCGCCGGTCTGGCGGGTGAAGGCGGCGGGCACCGAAAGCAGGTCGGCGCCGGCCAGCGCCTCGGCGCGGAAGAGCTGCGGAAAGCGCAGATCGTAGCAGACGGCGAAACCCAGCCTCGCCCCATCGATCCCGGCGCCGCTGATCTCGGTGACGACGGCCTCGGTGCCTGGCTCATAGGCGGCGGATTCGCGCCAGCTTTCGCCATTGTCGAGATCAACGTCGAACATGTGGATCTTGTCGTAGATGGCTAGTGTCGCGCCATCCGGCCCAAACAAAAGCGCACGGTTGGCGAGTTTGCCGTCGGCGCGCAGGATGGCGGTCGAGCCGATATGCAGGAAGACGCCAAGTTCTTTCGCCAGCTTGCGCGAGGTCGAGACGATGATGTCCTTGTCCTCGGACGTGAACGAGGCGGCCCGCGCCTGGCTGTCGCGGATCAGCGCACCGGTCATTTCCGGTGACTGGATATAGGTCGCACCCTGGCCCGCGGCCTCGCGCACCAGCCGCTCCAGATCGACCGCGTTGCGCTCGGGGCTGGTGCCCGAACGCATCTGGATCGCCGCCGCCTTGAAAGTACCCATCGTCATATCCTCAATTCGTCGAGCCATTGGCGAGCAGACGGTCCAGCCGGCCCTCCGCCTCCAGTTCGTGGAGATCGTCGGAGCCGCCGACATGGGTATCGCCGATGAATATCTGCGGAAAGGTCGAGCGGCCATTCGCACGGGAAATCATTTCCCGGCGCAGTTCCGGCGAGAAGGAGGCGTCGTGCTCGGTGTAGGCAACGCCCTTGCGCTCGAGCAGCCGCTTGGCCGCCACGCAATAGCCGCACATCATCCGTGTATAGATCGTCACGTCGACCATCGGTCAGCAATCCTGCCTTTCTTCAATCTATATAGTCGCGGACTCGTCGGCCCGAAAGTCCCCCGGCAGCACGCGCGCAAAGGTCAGCACGTCGACGGTCCCGGCACCGCCCTTCTTCAGCGCCTTGGCGACCGCGCGGACAGTAGCGCCGGTGGTATAGACATCGTCGATCAAGAGCACCCGGCGGCCGGCGATCTCGATCTCGGCCTCCTCCGGCACTCTGAAGGCGGCACGCACATTCTCCTCGCGTTCCCGCCGCTCCAGCCCGACCTGCTGGCGGGTGAGTTTGACGCGCCTGACCGCCGAGGGCGCAAAAGGCAGGCCACCAAGTTGCGATACCGCCCTTGCCAGTTCCGCCGACTGGTTGAACTGGCGCCTGAAGAAACGCCGCCAGTGCAGCGGCACCGGCACGACCACATCGGCCTCCGCGATCAGTTCGGCACCGGCGCGCAGCATCCAGCGCGCCATCCACGGCGCCAGGTCGGTGCGATCCTGGTATTTCAGCCCTTGCACCATCTGGCGGGCGACACCGGAATAAGCGACCGCGGCCCGCGCGCGCTCGAACGGCGGCGGGTCGGCGATCGCCTCGGCCGACAGGAACCCCTCGCCCATGTGATGGATGAACGGCGTGCCCATCACCGGGCACCATGGCCGCTCCAGGAGCCTGAGCTTCGGCCAGCAGGCGCCGCACAGCACGCCGGGCTGCGAGACATGCCGGCGGCAGCCGGCGCAAACCGGCGGAAACAGGATGCGCGCCGGCCAGTCCAATGCCTTTCGAGCGGTACTCTTGATATCTGGCATTGGATCGGCCACGTGGTTGCTCCTCCGCCACCCTATATCAGACAGCGGAAAGCAGGAACCGTCAGTTGCAACCTTTAGTCGACACTTCTCTCTGGCTGGCGCACAAGCGCCGGGCGCTCGCCCGACCGACTGCCGGCGCAGATTTCCTGATGCGGCGGGCGGCCGAGGAGCTTGCCGAGCGGCTGGGCGCCGTCGAACGCAAATTCGCCAGAGCGGCCGTGCTGTTTTGCCAGACGCCGGCGGCGGTCGACGTGCTCGCGACAAGCGGCAAGGTGAAGGACATCATACGCGTGGAGGCGGACGCTATGTTCCTGGGCGATGCCGCCGGACTGGTGGCGCCGCTGGAGACCGTGCCATTCGAGCCGGAAAGCCTCGACCTCGCGGTGTCTCTTTTGTCCCTTCAGGCAATGAACGACATTCCCGGCATGCTGGTTCAGATCCGCCGCGCGCTGAAGCCGGACGGTCTTTTCCTCGGCGCTTTCGCCGGCGCCGGTACGCTTTCCGAGCTGCGCGAAAGCCTCCTCGCCGCCGAGACCGAGCTTTACGGCGGCGCCAGCCCGCGCGTCATCCCGTTCACCGACGTGCGCGACGCCGGCGCGCTTTTGCAACGCGCCGGCCTGGCCTTGCCCGTCGCCGATGTCGAGACGGTGACGGTGCGCTACGATTCCCTGTTCGGCCTGATGGCGGACCTGCGGGCGATGGGCGAGACCAGCGCGCTCATCGACCGCAGCAGGCGACCGGGCACACGAAGGCTGTTTGCCCGCGTCGCCGAAATCTACGCCGAGCGGTTTTCGGATGCCGATGGTCGCGTCAGGGCGAGTTTTCCGATCGTATGGATGTCAGGCTGGGCGCCCGACGCCTCGCAGCAAGAACCGCTGAAGCCCGGCTCGGCGAAAATATCGCTGAAGACGATACTGGAAGATCCCGGCGGGCGTTGGCCGGATTCTACGGATGCGGCTGGCCGGCCGTGATCACTGCGCGAAAGCGTTCACAAGCTTGCTGGAATTGTCGCTAAACAGCCACGCCATTGCGTCTGCGGCCTGGCCGATGCCGCCTATGATGGCAAGCGACAGCACGGTCACGATCAGCCCATATTCGATGGCCGTCGCGCCGGTCTTGTCTTCCAAAAATCGTTGCAGCACTGTTTTCATGACCGTCGATCCCGCTTGCCGGAACCCTAGCGTCGACCTGTTAAGAAAGGTTAACGGCACAGGCTTAACAGGCGATGAAACGACCGCTTTAAACCATCTCAGCAGTCGCCGCTGCGCTTGCCATTGTCGCGTATCACGCAGATCGAACTGGGCAGCGGCTGCAGCACGCTCCTGCGCAGCGTGTAGGTAACACGACGGCCGATCGAGCCTGTGCTTCCAATCGAGGCTGTGCTCCCGACCGATCCTGTGCTCATTCCGTCGAGGCCGCCGGCAAAATGGTCGCGGGCGGATCGCGTCCGGCTGTCGAGCAGGGGCGTCGCGATCAAGGCCAGCGCCACCGCGGCCGAGCCGAACAGCAGCGTGATCCGCAATATGCCAATGCCGGCATGGACAGCGCTAAAGCTGCGGTCGGGTCGGATCGATTCCCAGTCCCTGTCGAGGCTCATGCAACCGCCTTCCGGCGAAGGCCTGAACACGGCCTTCCCTTCGATTTTCTATGCCGTCAATTTCTCACAGCGAGATAAATCTTCCATTAACGCTGTCTAAATCGGGCAGTGACGGCACAATCACAGAAGATCGATGAGGAATTGGATCAGCGGCGCGTCGGCCGGCGGCATCGGAAAATCGCGCATCTGGCGCGGCCGCACCCATTTAAGCACCTGCCCTTCCTTCGGCCGCGCGATGCCGCGGAAGCGACGGCAGACGAACAGCGGCATCAGCAGGTGAAAATCATCGTAGGAATGGCTGGCGAACGTGAACGGCGCCAGGCAGGGGATGTCGGTCTCGATGCCGATCTCCTCGTACAACTCCCGGATGAGGCATTCTTCCGGCGTCTCGCCGGGCTCGACCTTGCCGCCCGGAAACTCCCACAGGCCGGCGAGCTGCTTGCCTTCGGGCCGCTGCGCCAGCAGCACGCGGCCGTCGGTATCGACCAGCGCGCAGGCTGCGACCAGGAGCAGGCGTTTGCCGACAGGGTTCGGGCCGGTCATGCGCCGGGCGGCCGGCGATAATGGTAACGATAGACTTCGTCGAACCCGAGCGAACGATAAAGCGCCAGCGCCGGCGCATTATCGGCCTCGACCTGCAGCCAGGCTTCCCGGGCGCCGCGCAGCCGTGCCCATTTCAGCGCTGACAGGATGAGGTGACGGCCGTGGCCCTGGTTGCGTACCGATCTGTCGGTGGCGATCTCGAACAGTCCGGCAAGATCGCCATCATGGACGCAGATCAGCGTCGCCAGCGGTTCGGTGCCCTTTTCGAGCGCGAACAGCCCGGCTTCCGGCTGGATGGCGCCGATGATCTCCGACAGGCCCGGCCGCAGCGACACATCCGAGCCGCTTACCTTGAGCGACGCGCCGATGAAGCGGCTGATGTCCTTCAGCGGAATCTGGTCCATGGCGGCGTCGAGCTGGGCGTCCGCGAGCGGCAGCCGCATCACCAGCGATTCGTCGAATGTGCTCCAGCCTTCACTGTCGAGATGTTTGGAAAGGACCGACCCCGACAACGGCGATATGCGGAAGGTCAGCGGCCGGCCGTAGGCGTCGAAACGGCGGCTGGCGCGGCCGATGCGCTCGGCAATGTGCTGGATGTCGCCGGGATCGAGCGGGTTGACCGAATTCAGCCGCTTGGCCGGATGACCCGCCGTCAGCCGCACCACCCAGGTGCCGTCATAATGGACCGCCGCCGCCGGCCAGGCGCGAAAGCCGGCCGCCTCATAGCGGCGCACGATGGCAAGCACGCTTGCCGGATGTCTGGAAACCAACGCCATCAGCTCCGATAATCGCCGTTAATGGCGACATACTCCTTGGTGAGGTCGCAAGTCCACACCGTCGCCTTGCCGCGGCCGATGCCGATATCGGCATGGATGCGGATCTCGTCGCGCCTCATGTAGGCCGATGTCGCCTCCTCGGAGTAGGCGGCGTCGCGCTCGCCCTCATGCGCCAGCCTGATATCGCCGAACCAGATCGACAGAAGGTCGCGGTCGGCCGGTTCACCGGCCTTGCCGATGGCCATGACGACGCGACCCCAATTGGCGTCCTCGCCGGCGACCGCCGTCTTGACCAGCGGCGAATTGGCGATCGACAGCGCGATGCGCTTGGCCGAGCGGGCCGATTTCGCGCCGGTGACGGTGACCTCGACCTGTTTTCGCGCGCCCTCGCCGTCGCGCACCACTTGCAGCGCCAGCGATTTCAGCACCTTGCCGAGCCCGCGGCGGAAGGCGCCGAGGCGCGCATCCCCGGCATCGGTGACGTCAGGCGCGCCGCGCCTGGATGCCGTGCCGGTGGCGAACATCAGCAGCGTGTCGCTGGTCGAGGTGTCGCTGTCGACGGTGACCGCATTAAAGGTCTTGGCCGTGCCGCGCGACAAAAGATCCTGCAGCACTGGGGCTGCGATCGGCGCATCGGTGGCGATGAAGGAGAGCATCGTCGCCATGTCGGGCGCGATCATGCCGGCGCCCTTGGCAATGCCGTTGATGGTGACGTCGGCGTCGCCGAGTTTTACCGTCGCGGTCGCCAGTTTCGGATAGGTGTCCGTGGTCATGATCGCCTTGGCGGCTTCGGTCCACAGATCCGGCCTGCCCTCCTTGACCAGTCCGGCGAGCAGGTGGCTGAACTTGCCGGCATCCAGCGGCTCGCCGATGACGCCGGTCGAGGCCAGAAACACCTCGTCCGGCGTGCAGCCCGCAGCCTTGGCTGCAGCCTCGCCGGTCATTGCCGTGGAGGCTCGGCCCTTGTTGCCGGTGAAGGCATTGGCGTTGCCGGAATTGACGACCAGGACGCGCGCCTTGCCTTGCGCAAGATTCTGCCGGCAGAAATCGACCGGCGCCGATGGGCATTTCGACCTGGTGAACACGCCGGCGACCGTGGTGCCGGCATCGAAGACCATGGCGAGCAGGTCGGTGCGGTTCTTGTACTTTATCCCGGCCTCGGCAGTGGCGATGCGGACGCCCTCGATGTCAGGCATTTTAGGATATTTTTTCGGCGCGAGCGGCGAAATCGTGGCTGACATGAAGACCTCGGGCAGGAAAATCGCAAGGGGAACGCCGGTTTGCCCGATAGCGGGCGCCGGCGCAAGGGCGTTTTCCCGACCGTTGCGGACGACACCGAACTGCCGCACCACGCTTACCTCACTGGGCAGGATTGAGGAACCGTCGGAACATCTTCTGCACGCCCGGAATGAGCCCCCAGATCATGATCGCGACCATCAGCGGCGCGATGACCAGCGTGCGCTGCCATATCTCCCACTGTTCGGTCAGCGGGAACACCACATAGAGGATGGCGGTGATCAGCGGATAGACGCCGGCAAGCACCAGCAGGGCAAACCGGAGGCGCGAGTAGCGGACGGCGGTCGAGGTCAATGGCTTTTCCTTATCGTTACGAAACGTTCCGTTATATAAAACGGGCCGTTCCGTTTCGTCAAGAGGTCGTATATGCACGTTGAGGAAACTACCGATAAGGAAAAAGCAGATGGCTGAGGACGCAGATCGGGCCCGCAAATCAACTGGCGCGCGGCGCAATCCCGACAGCGCCGACGCCATTCTCGACGCCGCCGAGGCGGTGCTGGTCGAGGCCGGTTATTCCGGCTTCTCGATCGAAGCGGTGGCGCGGCGGGCGCGTGCTGGAAAGCCTACGATCTATCGATGGTGGCCGAGCAAGGCCGCCTTGCTGTTCGACGTCTATCAGCGGCTAAAGCGCGTCGAAAATCCCGATACCGGAAACCTCGAGGACGATCTCGTCGGCTTCCTCAAGAACCTGTTCTCGCACTGGCATGACACGTCGTCAGGCAGCGTCTTCAGATCGCTGATCGCCGAGGCGCAGTCGGATGCGACGGTGGCCACCGTGCTTGTCGAATACACCAAAGGACGCCATGCCCATACCGGCCAGATGATCGAGCGCGCCAAGGCAAGAGGCGAAGTGGCGGCCGACGTCGATGCCACGCTCGTCGCCGACCTGGTCGCCTCCTTTGCCTGGACGCATCTTTTGACCAATCGCCTCGACGAAGACGAAGCGACGCTGCGCAGGGCGGTCCGCTATGTGGTACGAGGCATCGCTCCACCGGCGAACTCGCCGCCGGCGATCCGGCAGCGTTCAAGGCGTCGACGCATCGTAGGATAGGTAGAGAAGCAGAACTATCCGTTGTCGACATTTGCGCGCCTGTTGGCTGCTCTCCAGCGTTGGTGGCTGGCGAAAGCCGACGCGGCATCCAATCTCCTCCCTTGCGGGGAGATGTCCAGCAGGGGAAGGATCTCGGCTTCATTCCAGCTTGGGTTCCTCGCCCCCACGAAAGTGGGGGAGAGGTGGCTCGGCGAAGCCGAGACGGAGAGGGGGACCGCGCTCTACGAAGCCCCCTCTCCGGCCGCTTCGCGGCCACCTCTCCCCCGCTTCGCGGTGGGCGAGGAACCCAAGTCTTGAGAGGTCGGAGGGACAGCACCCCCCTCTGCCCTGCCGGGCATCTCCCCCGCAAGGGGGGAGATCGGCAGCTTCACCGATGGCGCGCCTACTTGGTGTTTTCCAGCGCGTCGACCGTCTTCTTCAGCTTCTCGTCCGGGATCTCGACCTTCGCCTCGGCGCGCAGCGACTTGACCAGCGCGATGTATTTGTCGCGGATGACCGCCTGACGGGCCTGGTCCTTGACCTGATCGAAGGCCGGCGGCTGCTTGGCGCGCTTGTCCTCGACCTGGATGACGTGCCAGCCGAACTGCGACTGCACCGGCTGTTCGGTGTATTTGCCGACCGCGATCGCAAAGACCGCCTTGTCGAACTCCGGCACCATCTGGCCGGGTCCGAACCAGCCGAGATCGCCGCCGCTGGTCTTGCCGCTCGGATCGCTGGTGTGCTCGTTGGCGAGTTTCTGGAAATCGGCGCCGCCGTCGAGCTGCTTGATGATCGCATCGGCCTCTTCCTTCGACTTCACGAGGATGTGACGGGCATGCACCTCGTTGCTCGGCGGTGTGTTGGCGATTTCCTGGTCGTAGCGGGCGCGAACCTCGGCATCCGTAACCTTGCCGACGACATCCTTCTCGACCATTTCGCCATGCAGCGCGCGCTGCTGCAGGAAAGCCATGCGGCGCTGGAAGTCTGGATCCTTGTCGAGGCCGGTGGTGACCGCCTGGGCGGCCATGACCTTGATTTCGATCGCCGCCGAAAGTGCTGCGGCGCGGCGCTGTTCGGGGGGCATCTGCGCGAACTGCTGCGACAGTTCGCCTTCGGCAAGCGCAAGGTCTGCCTCGGTCAGCGTCTGGCCGTTGATCGTGGCGACCACGGCGTTCGGATCGACCGGCGCCGGTTGGGCGGGAGCGGCCGGTTGGGCCGGGGCTGGTTGGGCAGGCGCGGTGTCCTGCGCCATCAGCGGCGACAGCGGCAGAGCCGACAGCCCGAATGCCAGGCCGAGGCTGGCGAGCGACGCGCGGCGGAACAATAAGGACATACGATAACTCCAATAGGGGATAGCTAGAGCGGGATGGCTTCCAGACCAGCCAGATTGTGGCGGAATTTGGCACGGTCGTCAGGGCGAGCGCGCCGTTGACATCGATTGAGCCCCCTCTTATCTGTCCAACGACTTTGCGTCCAGAACCGTTTTCCGGGCGCTTTTTGCGTTTGTCCGCGTTTCACGTGGATTTGATGGGGCCGCCGGCACCCGTCGCAACGACTTGGAATGCTATCGAAAGGACCATTGAATGGTCAGTTTTGGCGGTCTCGCCCGTAAGGTTTTCGGCTCCTCCAACGATCGTCGGGTCAAGTCGACCCGACCGCGCGTCGAAGCGATCAACGCCATGGAAAACGAGATGCGGGCGCTCTCCGACCCCGAGCTGACGGCCCGCACGGAAAAATTCCGCCAGGACGTCGCCAACGGCGCCAGCCTCGATGATCTCCTGGTGCCGGCCTTCGCCACCGTGCGCGAGGCGGCGCGCCGCGTGCTCGGCATGCGCCCGTTCGATGTGCAGCTGATCGGCGGCATGGTGCTGCACAATGGCGGTATCGCCGAGATGCGCACCGGCGAGGGCAAGACGCTGGTCGCCACGCTGCCCGTCTATCTCAACGCGCTCGCCGGCAAAGGCGTCCACGTCGTGACCGTCAACGACTATCTTGCCACGCGCGACTCCGAATGGATGGGCCGCGTCTACAAATTCCTCGGCCTTACCGTCGGCGTCATCGTCCATGGCCTGTCCGACGAGGAACGCCACGCCGCCTACGCCGCCGACGTCACCTACGCCACCAACAACGAGCTCGGCTTCGACTACCTGCGCGACAACATGAAATACGAGCGCGCCCAGATGGTGCAGCGCGGCCACAGCTACGCCATCGTCGACGAGGTCGACTCCATCCTGGTCGACGAGGCGCGCACGCCGCTGATCATTTCCGGTCCGCTCGAGGACCGCTCGGAAATGTACAACACCATCGACGCCTTCATGCTGAAGCTCGAGCCGGCCGACTACGAGATCGATGAGAAGCAGAAGACCTCGATCTTCACCGAGGAAGGCACCGAGAAGCTGGAAAACCTTCTGCGCGACGCCGACCTGCTCAAGGGCGAGTCGCTCTACGACGTCGAGAACGTCGCCATCGTCCACCACGTCAACAATGCGCTGAAGGCGCATCAGCTGTTCCAGAAGGACAAGGACTATATCGTGCGCAACGGCGAGATCGTCATCATCGACGAATTCACCGGCCGCATGATGCCCGGCCGCCGCTATTCGGAAGGCCTGCACCAGGCGCTCGAAGCCAAGGAACATGTGGCGATCCAGCCGGAGAACCAGACGCTCGCCTCCGTCACCTTCCAGAACTATTTCCGCCTCTACAAGAAGCTCGCCGGCATGACCGGCACGGCGCTGACCGAGGCCGAGGAATTCGGCAACATCTACAATCTCGATGTCACCGAGATCCCGACCAATCTGCCGGTGATCCGCACTGACGAAGACGACGAGGTCTATCGGACCGTCGAGGAGAAATACAAGGCGATCGTCAAGGAGATCAAGGAAGCCCGCACCAAGGGCCAGCCGACCTTGGTCGGCACCACCTCGATCGAGAAATCCGAGTTGCTGGCCGCGCGCCTGCGCAAGGAAGGCTTCACCGATTTCGAGGTGCTGAACGCCCGTCACCACGAGCGTGAGGCGGCGATCGTCGCCCAGGCGGGAAAACCCGGCGCCATCACCATTGCCACCAACATGGCCGGCCGCGGCACCGACATCCAGCTCGGCGGCAATGCCGACATGCGTATCGCCGAGGAGCTTGGCGACATGCCGGCTGGTCCCGAGCGCGAAGCCAGGGAAAGGGAAATCCGCGACGACGTCGCCCGGTTGAAGGAAAAGGCGCTGGCCGCCGGCGGCCTCTACGTGCTCGCCACCGAGCGCCACGAGTCGCGCCGCATCGACAACCAGTTGCGCGGCCGCTCGGGCCGCCAAGGCGATCCTGGGCGGTCAAAGTTCTTCCTGTCGCTGCAGGACGATCTGATGCGCATCTTCGGCTCCGAGCGCATGGACGGCATGCTGCAGAAGCTCGGCCTCAAGGAAGACGAGGCGATCATCCACCCCTGGATCAACAAGGCGCTGGAAAAAGCACAGAAGAAGGTCGAGGCGCGCAACTTCGACATCCGCAAGAACCTGCTGAAATATGACGACGTCTCGAACGACCAGCGCAAGGTGGTGTTCGAGCAGCGCCTCGAGCTGATGGACGGTGAAGGCCTGTCCGAGACCATCGCCGAGATGCGCGAGGGCGTCATCGACGAGATCGTCGCCAAGGCTATTCCCGAAAACGCCTATGCCGAGCAGTGGAACGTCGCCGGCCTCAAGGCCGAGGTCGCCGAATTCCTCAATCTCGACCTGCCGATCGAGGACTGGGTCAAGGAAGAGGGCATTGCCGAGGACGACATCCGCGAACGCATCACCCAGGCCGCCGACACCGCCGCCAAGGACCGCGCCGAGCGCTTCGGCCCGGACGTGATGACCTATGTCGAGCGCTCGGTGGTGCTGCAGACGCTCGACCATCTGTGGCGCGAGCACATCGTCAACCTCGACCATCTGCGCTCGGTCGTTGGCTTCCGCGGTTATGCCCAGCGTGACCCGCTGCAGGAATACAAGGGCGAGGCGTTCGAGCTGTTCCAGGCGATGCTCGGCAATCTGCGCCAGGCCGTCACCGCACAATTGATGCGCGTCGAGCTGGTCCGCCAGGCCGCCGAAGCGCCGCCGCCCGAGACGCCCGACATGTTCGGCAGCCATCTCGACGGCACCACCGGCGAGGACGATTTCGGCGAGACCGGGCTTCTGGTCCGCCAGGAGACCCACGCCACCGTCGCCCCCGAAAACCGCGACCCCAAGAACCCCGCCACCTGGGGCAAGGTCGGCCGCAACGAGGCCTGCCCGTGTGGTTCAGGGAAAAAGTACAAGCATTGCCATGGGGCGTTTGCGTAAGCGTCAGCTTTCCTTCTCCCCCTCCCTATACGGGGAACGCAGTCGAGGACTTCTTCGCCAAACTCTCGCGCCGGCGGCTGAAGCAGGGCGTCTTCGGCTCTGTCGTCGAGCTGCAGGCGGCGATCAATCGTTTCATAGCTGAACACAACGAGGTCGAGGCAAAGCCTTTTGTCTGGCGCGCAGATCCGGACACCATCATCGCAGCCGATACCGAGGATTCCAAGCGTTGGAGGCGACCGGCTAATGCTCACGCCGCGCGTTTTGGGCGGCCCGACAGGACGTGGATAACGGCGGTTTCGAGCCCGCAGCTGACGTAAGGTCAGAAAGTCAATGACTCGAGTGCACTGCCCCTATAGTCTGGTCATTGATGGTCAGCGGGAGTTGGCCCCGCAACCCTTGAGGCCCACCCAGCGCGGCGCGAAGCGGAGCAAGAATGATTCTCAGGGAGAGCAAGCAATGAGTTCATACGATTCCGACAAGGTCGCCAAACTTCATCGGGAATTGCACAGCCATCTTCCGCCTGAACCGGCTCTTCGCCTGAAAGCACTGGAGACGGTTCTGGTCGAGAAAGGCTTTCTGGCGGCCGACGCCGTGGACAAGTGGCTCGACAACTACTCGGAAAACGTAGGTCCGATGAATGGAGCCAAGGTCATCGCGCGGGCGTGGACTGATCCCGAGTTTGCCGAACGCCTCGCGAAACATGCGGCCGAGGCGTTTTCGGAAATCGTCCCAAGCGTCGATAAGGATTACCCCCTTGTCGCAGTGTTCAACACGCCTGATGTCCACAACGTTGTCGTTTGTACCTTGTGTTCCTGCTATCCACTTGGAATCTTGGGAATGTCTCCATCTTGGTACAAGTCGACCGAGTACCGGGCGCGAGCGGTCCGCGATCCGCGCGGCGTCCTCGCCGAATTCGGAACCGACCTGCCGGAAAAGGTTGAGGTCAAGGTGTGGGACTCGACCTCAGACCGGCGGTACATGGTGGTCCCGGAGCGTCCAGAGGGGACGGACGGCTGGACCGAAGAGGACCTCGCCGGCCTCGTGACGCGCAATGCAATGATCGGGACGACGAGGGACCTGTCGCCAAAACAGGAGGCGGGGTAGTGGATACGGTACACGACCTCGGCGGCAGACAAGGGTTCAGACCGATCCCGAACGTCGCAGAAGATGACTCGGCTCTGTTTTCCGATGAATGGAAGGCGCGCACATGGGCGATCGCCATGATGTCGATGGGCAAGCTGACGACAGATCGCACGGGCTGGACGCTCGATTGGTATCGCCACGTCTTGGAAAGGCTTCCCCCGGACGCCTACTTCGGCCTCGACTATTTCGAGAAATGGATTCTGGCCATGATGGTCACGTCTGTGGATGAAGGCGTCGCGGGCGTTCAGGAGTTCTTCGATGGCAGGGCCTCGAGTCGAACCTTCGAATACGAATCGCTCAGGCCTACGGCGGAGGCCCCGCCCACACGGGCAAGGTTCAAACCTGGCAACAAGGTTGTGGTACGGCGCGACATCGCCACAATGCACACGCGGCTGACGGGATATGTCCGGGGCCGGCCCGGGGTCGTCGACAGCGTGATCGGACCACAGCCTTTGCCCGACGAGAAAGCTGTCGGCACGATACGGCGCGAGCAGACATACGTCGTGCGGTTTCGCATGTCGGATCTTTGGCCTGAAGCCGGCGACACCGCAGACAGCCTGCTGATTGACATGTGGGACAGCTATCTTGAGCCGGCCTGAGATTGCCCGTCACGCGCGGCGCCATCGCGATGGCGAACCGGTCTTGTTCGAGCAATGGCACGCTCAGGTCATTGCGATGGTCGAGCTGCTCATCGCCGATGGAAAGATCGAAGCCGAGGATTGGTCTCAGACCCTGGGCGCCGAGCTTGACCGACGGGTGACCGATACTGCTATCGACACCGACGCGACCTATTACAGCGCCTTTCTCAGCGCTTTGGAGCAGATACTGGGCAGGAGCCAGTTCGCCCTACAGGCCGAGGTGGACAGACGCGAACAGGATTGGCGAAACGCCTACCTGAATACACCGCATGGCAAGCCAGTGGCCCTGGCAGATTAGTCAGCGGACCTATAACGGGCGTCACGCTGGATAGCCCGCTTTGTCCGAATTGCCGTCAGACGTGCCGAGTCCGGCGCGGGCCGCAGGTGCGGGTTTGAAGCGTCGGACTCAGACCACTAGACTTAGATGCGAAAGCTCTCGTCAAAGACTATGCCGATCGCATTTGGTTCTGTCCGATCAACAGCGGCTGTACCAAACTCTTTCCTCACCTCGCGGCAATTCGACTTTTCGGCGGATATCGGAATACCCGTACGAGCACTGGAAAACGAAGAGAAAGAAGGGCGAACGAGTAATAGAGCTTGCGGTTGATTATGCTGTCGAGGACGTCGCAAAATATGTACGACGAGTTGTCCGGATGAGAAGCACGGAAGAGACCGCGTCAATTTTCCCGGCATAGGGGCTTTCGCGGAAACGAAAGATTCGTTTTCTTACGTCTCACCTTACGGCATAGGCGCGCCGATCGGCCGGGGGCCTGTCGCATGCTCCCCGGCGTTCGCTCGCCATTCGTCATGCCACCGGCATGACGAATGCGCATCCCGCGCGCCGCGCCTCCACCTCCCCACCCAACCGTTTCTTAATGTGTTCTCGCTAGACCCAGACCCGAAAAAGAGGCGGAAAACGGAGAGTTGTGAGTGCGCTTTTCCGCGGCGACGACAGCCGGGCGGTTCCTGCCGCAGCGCCTTGCGCTGCGCGTAAAGCCGCTGCTTGGCCGTATCGACGCCGTGCTGTTCACCGCCGACGAGCGCGGCGAAGCCGGCCGCATGTCGCTCATCGCCTTTTCCATCCGCATCGTCAGCGCCGTCATCGCCTTCGTCAGCCAGGTGCTGATGGCGCGCTGGATGGGCTCGTTCGAATACGGCATTTTCGTCCTCGTCTGGGTGACGATGGTCATCGTCGGCAATCTCGCCTGCCTCGGCTTCCACACTTCGGTCATCCGCTTCATTCCCGAATACCGCGAGCGCAACATGCTGGCCGAATTGCGCGGCATCGTGCTGACCAGCCGCCTGTTCGTGCTGGTTGCCTCGACCGCGATTGCCGGGCTGGGCGCGCTCGGCGTCTGGCTGCTCTCGCCGTTTATCGAAAACTACTATGTCGTGCCGTTCATTCTCGGCCTCATCTGCATGCCGATGATCGCCATGTCGGACCTGCTGCAGGGGCTGGCGCGGGCCAACTCATGGGCGCTGTTTGCGCTGGCGCCGACCTATCTGGTGCGGCCGATGCTGATCCTGGCGCTCATGGCGCTGATGCTTGTGGTCGGCTTTGCGCCCGACGCCAGGACCGCGATCTTCGCCTCGATCGCCGCCGCCTATGCCACCACGCTCGGCCAACTCATCGGCATCACCACGCGCATCGACAAAAAAATCCCGGCCGGGCCGATGAAGGTGCATTTCGCGCAGTGGTTCCTGGTGTCGCTGCCGATCTTCCTGGTCGAAGGCTTCTTCTTTCTGCTCACCAATGCCGACGTGCTGATGGTCGGCGCCTATATGAATCCCAACGACGTCGCCGTCTATTTCGCCACGGTGAAAACGCTGGCGCTGGTGCATTTCGTCTATTTCGCGGTCAAGGCGGGCGTCGCCCAGCGCTACGCGCAATTCACCCATGGCGAGCCGGAAAAGCTCGCAGCCTTCGCCCGCGAAACGGTGTCGTGGACGTTCTGGCCGTCGCTGTTGATGGCGCTGCTGGTGCTGGTGCTGGGCGAGCCGATGCTGAGCCTGTTCGGCGCCGAATTCGTTGCCGGCTATCCCCTGCTGTTCCTGCTGGTCTTCGGCGTCGTCGCCCGCGCCGCCGTCGGCCCTTGCGAAAGCCTGCTCACCATGAGCGGCAACCAGAACATCTGCGCCGCCGTTTACGCCATGACGCTGGTCTTCAATATCGGCCTCAATTTGGTGCTGATCCCGCTTTTCGGCTTGTGGGGCGCGGCGATGGCGACTGCCTTCGCCATGATCTTCGAGGCCGGCGCGCTGTCCTTCACGGTCTGGCGCAGGCTCGGCATCGTCATGGCGATTTTCGCAGCCGCCGAAGGAGCCGCGTGATGGCCGCCATCCCGTTGCTCGAGGAAACCAGCGGCGGCCCGGCCGGCGCCATGGTGTCCGGCCTCGCAGGGCTGGCCCGCGAAGCCGATCCCGCCCATATCGAACTCTTGGCCAACGACCGGCCCGAGCGCAAGCTGGCGATCTACCCGGCTTCCGCCGGCTTCGACCTGGTCGAGGAACTCGACTATCTCTGCACCCGCACGATCGAGCCCAACGTCTTCTTCAACCCGCGCTTCCTGGCGCCCGCCATGCCGCGGCTGGAAGACCGCGAGGTGCGGCTGGCGGTCATCCGCGACGGCGACGAATACCGCAACCGGCTGCGCCTGCTGGTGCCGTTCTCGGTGGAGCGGCCGGCGATGCCGCTCGGGGTACGGGTCATGCGCACATGGTCGAGCCCGTTCGGCCCGATCGGCACGCCGCTGGTCGACCGTGACGATCCCGTCGGCGTCATCGAGGATTTCTTCTCGATGCTGTCGCGGCCGCATCTCAAGCTGCCTAAAGTCTTCATGCTGCCCGACATCCGGCTCGACGGCCCGGTGGCCAGCCTGCTGGCCACCGTCGCCGAGACGCGTGGCCTGACGCTGGTCACCACCGGCAAGGCCGAACGCCCGATGCTCGAAAGCGAGATCGACGGCGATGACTATCTGAAGGCCTCGCTGCGCTCGCACCACTATCGTGAGTTCCGCCGCCTGAAGCGCCGCCTTGCCGACCTCGGCAGGCTGGAGCATCTGGTGGCGCGCGGACCGGAAAATATCCGCTATGCCATCGAACGCTTCCTGACGCTGGAAGCAGCAGGCTGGAAAGGTCGCGAGCGCACCGCCATGGCTATCGACCGCTACCGCGCCGCCTTCGCTCGCGAGGCCGTGCACCGGCTGGCCGAACAGGATCTGTGCCGCATCCATTCGCTGACGCTCGACGACCGCACCATCGCCAGCCTGGTCGTCTTCGTCGAGGCCGGCGTCGCCTACACCTGGAAGACGGCCTATGACGAGACGCTCGCCGCCTATTCGCCGGGCACGCTGTTGATGATCGAGGTGACCGGGCAGCATCTCGACGATCCCAACATCATGATCACCGATTCCTGCGCCGTGCCCGACCATCCGGTGATGAGCCGGCTATGGACGGAGCGCAGGCCGATCGGCACGCTGGTCATCGGCCTGACGCCGGACGCCGACCGCCTCGCCCGCCAGGCGGCGTCGCAGCTTCACCTCTACCGCGAAACCCGCAACATGGCGCGCCTGCTGCGCAACCGGATGAAGAGCTTGCTGGGACGGCGGTAGCGTTGGCGGTCCTGCTAGGGACCTGGTTTGACAGGTCGGGCCAATAGCCGAAGCATCCCTCCACTTCGTCATCCCAGGGCGGAGCAAGGAGCGCAGCGAAGCGGAGCGCAGACCCTGGGATGACGAAGGCGCGGTGGGACTTAGCTAATCACCAGACGTTGGAGATTGGCAGATGGAGGCCGGTTGGCAGCGACCGTCGACAGCCCCCTTCAGGCTCAGTCGAAGACCAGAGCCTAGGTCGTGAGGATTAATTCTCACAAGCAGCGGAAAGGATTAGCATCGGCGATCGGCCGCGCAACCAGCATCATTGCCGCCTCGGTCCTGCACGGCAGAACGGCAGAACAAAAAACTGGGAGGAATGCATGACGAAAACCACTTACCTCAGGCGTCGCAGTATTCTCGCTTTGACCGGCCTCATCGGCGCCTGCCTGACTGCGGCCGCAGGTCAGGCCGCCGAGCCCGGCAAGGTCGAGATCGATGCCCTGAAACAATCGCTATCAAAGTACGAAGACTATAAGGCCGCCATTCGCGACCTCTATCTGTCGACGGTCGGATGCGTTTATTACAGCGGCGAAAAAGTGGCTGGAGCTATGGATTACCCGAAGGGCGCGATGGGCATTCATTTCGTCAACGTCGCGAGCGTCAGCCCGACACCAGATCCAGCGCGCCCCAATGTCCTTATCTATGAGCCGGTCGACGGCGGCTTGCGCCTGGTGGCCGTGGAATGGCTTGTTCCGCTGACGCCCGACACCAAAGAGCCGCCGAAACTCTTTGGACAGACGTTCCAGGGGCCGATGGAGGGGCATTATCCGCTTATTCCGGTGGAGTTCTACCATTACGATCTTCACGTCTGGCTGTTCAAGGACAACCCGCTCGGAATGTTCAGCCCGACGAACCCCGACGTGAAATGCGACAATTACGCGTTTCCGATGCCGGAGCAGCCGACCAAGATGGTGCCGGGGCCGATGTAATAGCGACCTGAGGTACGGAGTCTGATCTAATCAGGAAGCACCCGGCCTGGGCCTGAATTATGGTTATCCCAGGATGTTCCTGGGATAACATTCAACCGAGCTTTCAAGGCGTCTCGGGTGGTGCCCCTAGCCGGGGTCCCTGGACTAAATCGAACTGACGTCCAGACCGAACAATCTATCAGCAATCACAAGACCTTACGGGCTTATCGCCCCCGAAGTCCGATAGCCTCAATGTACCTCAGTGGGTATCAGGCGCTGTACCTCTGGTCAAGCCGCCAGCGCGACACTGGCGCGGCAGAACGTCCTGCTTCATAGTCCGTCGACCGGAACCATTGGGACCCATCGGCTATGAACTGGGGTATTGAGGAAATTACGGCTGCGGCCACGTTACTTGCTGCTGCGTGGGCCGGAAATGGTCGGCACTTCACAACCCGCAGCCCGGTCACGTCGCTTTCCGTGACGTCCTTTTAAAGGAAAAGACCACAGGAAGGACTTTATAGTGGATGTATTATTAGACTTTATATTGACAAAGGTTGGCCATTGGATACAGCGCAGAAAAAATAACAAACTTAAGTTTGTCTTGATGATTATTTTTTGGCTTGTCTCGTTGTTATTAGCTATTATGATGATCTATTTGCTGTATGTTCGTGGGTTTACATTCTAAAGCAGGTCCTTGCGCGTCGTGGTCGTCTCGATTTCCTCGCCCCGTAGAGTGGTGGCGGCAGTGTACGATCCTGTCACTTCAATTTGTAGCATCTGCTCCTTAGAGTTTGGCCCGCTGAGGGGCGTTTGTTTCTGGACGGTAGATTTGTACCGACGAGGCAGCGAACGCGCTCTGGCGGTCCTACCGCACAGTGTTCTGATGGTGTTTGATGAAAGACCCGGAGAGGGCTTTGAGCTTGGGGCAACGGGTTCACCTGGTTGGCGACCTGGCCCTCTCCGGGGAAGCGAGGTGGTACTGCTATATGCCGAGGTCGAGACGCATCTTGGCGGCTGCTCGGGCATGGGTAGTGAGAAGCTGCCAATCGCCCTTGACGACTGCCCTGCGGAAGGCTGGCAACTCCGCTTCGTCGATATGCTCTTGCCACTGGTTCGTGGTCAGGCCAAGCGGGCCAAGGATTTGCCGCTCGATGTGTTTGGTGAATGATGCCTCGACGATCAGGGCTTCAACATCGTGAACGCCAGCCGCCGCCGCGTCGATCACGCCGCCTTCGATGTAGCTGTCAATCACAGCCTGCCTTGCTTCCTCGGGCTGGGCTGCCGTCCACTCGCCAAGTATCTTATCGGTGGTCGAGACCATCTCGTCATACTCGGCCTGTTCGGCCTTTGCCTTGCGTTCCTCCTCGCTCAGGTCATCGTCGCCTTCGTCGTTCTGCTCGCCAGCGTCCGACCCCTCGGCGTTATTATGAGGGGCGGATTGTCTTGGCTTAACGAGCTTTCTGAAAAGACCTGGGAGCCTTGTAGCCGTGTAGCGCCAGAGTCTCGGCCAGCGCCTTCTGGTATGAGGCGGCATCCCTATCGGATGATCCGTCTCCGGGTCGGTCGGGTACTTAGCTGCGATGCCCTCGGCCACAGCGCTACGCTCCATCCAGTCGCGCATCTCGTCGTGGTGATCGTCGCCGCCCCCGTCATCATCCGTCGGCGGCCGGTAGGGATTGAGCCCCAGCGCCTTAACCTGTTCGACGGTCTCTTGAAACAACTCCCGCGCGGTCTTGGGCTTCTTGATGCCGCGCACCTCATCCCATGCCGCTGCCAGCGTCTGCTCGACCTTGCGATGCGCCTGCCGGTATTTCACCAGCGCATCACCCTTGGCATTCCCCAACGCAATGGTGATCTCACCCTTGCCTAATATCGGTCGCAGCTCTCGTTCAACGACGCGCCGGTAACGATAGCTGGAGCTGCCCAGCTTCTTGCTCTTGCGCTCTTGCCAGTAGTCCACGGTCACGCTGCTCATTTAGTTTGGACCCCTTAATGTACCTCAACGATGTACCTCGGGGGATGTCTAAGCCCTTGAAAGCCTTGAATTACTGGGCTTTGTCGGCGGTCAGTGGTGCCCCTAGCCGGGATCGAACCAGCACTCCTTGCGGAACTCGATTTTGAGTCGAGCGCGTCTACCAATTCCGCCATAGGGGCTCAGGCCGGGCGGCCTGGGCGCGGACTATACGGTTGGAGGCCTGTTCGTCAACTGGCCAATTCCCGACATGCGGCCTTCGCTCGGCCACGACCTTTCGATTTCGTGAAGCGGCGGCCATTGTGCGGCGCCAAAAATCTTTCTAGACAGGCAGCGCATTGAAGCGCGTCGCGTCTGGAGAGATTCATATGGCGCGCTTTTGGTCTTTGTTTTTATGCATTGTCATACCAAAACCGCTGCGCATTTTGGGTGAGTGCATCAGGAGTGCCAATGCTTCGCGGACTTTATGACTGGACCTTGTCGCTGGCGGCAAAGAAATCCGCCGAATGGTGGCTGGCCATCATCGCTTTCGTCGAAAGCTCGGTGTTCCTGGTGCCGGCCGACGTGCTGTATCTGCCGATGGCGCTGTCGCGGCCGGATCGCGCCTATCGCTACGCGCTGGTCGCCACGCTGGCTTCCGTTCTGGGCGGCATCGCCGGCTGGTACATCGGCCACTATGCCTACGACACGGTGGCGCGGCCGATCCTCGAATTCTACGGCAAATATGACGACTTCGAGACACTGCGCGTCTCGTCGGGCGTCGGCTTCATCATCCTGATGCTCATCACCTCCGGCCTCGCCCATCTGCCGCCGATCAAGGTGGTGACGATCCTGTCCGGCGTCATCGGCGTCAATCTCCTGCTGTTCATCGCGCTGGCGATCGTGGCGCGCGGCGCCCGCTTCCTGTTCCTGGCCTGGCTGCTGCGCCGCTATGGCGAACCGATCCGCGAGTTCATCGAAAAGCGCCTTGGCATGATCGCGGGCGCCGGCGCCGCTGCCCTGATTTCGCTCTATATCGTCGTCAAATACGCGTTTTAGAGCAAGGATATTCAAGTTGAACCATCCTTTGCTCTGACGGGAATGGACGGTAGATCAATGACAGCGACCGTGAATGCCGACACTGGACGCCAGCGCTTGCGAACGGCGGTGTTTCTCGCCGTCGCCATGGCCGCCACCGTCGGCTCGGCGCTGGCCTTCCAGCACCTCGGCGGCTACATCCCCTGCAAGCTCTGCCTGGAGCAACGCACCCCCTACTACATCGGCGTGCCGCTGATGCTGCTGGCGGCGCTTGCGTCGACACTGCGTGCCCCCGCATGGGTGACCCGCGGCCTGCTGGCCGTCGGCGGCCTGCTGATGGCCTACGGCGTCTATCTCGGCGTCTATCATTCCGGCGTCGAATGGGCGTGGTGGCCGGGGCCGACCGATTGTGCGGCGGCGGCAGGACCGGTGGATACCGGCGGCAAGGGCGTGCTCGACGCGCTCGACAGATTCGTCCCGCCCTCCTGCGACAAGGCCGCCGTGCGCATCCTCGGCCTGTCACTGGCCGGCTGGAACGCCATCGCCAGTTTTGTCCTGGCGGTCATCGCCTTCCGCGGCGCCTTTGCCCGCGACTGAGCTGCACAGCGCAGAGTTCGTCCAGAAATTCGTCAGGCCGGAGCGCATGACGTGGGTTTCGAGAACCGGAGCGGAGCGTACTTACAGTACGTGAGCACCGGAAGCGCAGAAAGCTGCGTCAGGCGACCGGCATGGCGGATTCTGCCGAACTCTACGGCTCGAGTTCGACATCCCAGTACAGATAATCCATCCAGCTTTCATGCAAATGGTTGGGCGGGAACAGGCGGCCATTGTTGTGCAGGTCATGCACCGTCGGCTGATAGGGCTTCTGCAGTGGCCACATCTTGGCGTGCGCCGGCATCATGCCGCCCTTCCTCAGATTGCAGGGCGAGCAGGCGGCGACGACATTCTCCCACGTCGTCGCGCCGCCGCGATGGCGGGGAACGACATGGTCGAAGGTCAGATCCTCGGGTGTGCCGCAATACTGGCACTGGAAACGGTCGCGCAGGAAGACGTTGAAGCGGGTGAAGGCCGGATGCCGCGATGGCTTCACATAGGCCTTCAGGCTGACGACGCTCGGCAGCTTCATCGAGAAGGTCGGCGACGATACGGCGTGCTCATATTCGGCGACGATGTTCACCCGCTCGAGGAACACCGCCTTGATGGCGTCCTGCCATGACCAGAGCGACAGAGGGTAATAGCTGAGCGGACGGTAATCCGCGTTCAGCACCAGTGCTGGAAGCCCATCCGGAGATACGGCAACCGTCACGTCATTGACCTCCTTGGTCCAGTGCATGACCCCGAAAATCGACTGATTTTCGGAAAGGATCATGCACAGATTCAAAAGTCTTACAGCGTCCTTTGCGCATCCAATCGGATGCGCGGCGCTGTAACCTGTCGGCGCGGATACTGTAAGCCCGACATGACAGGGATGTGAAGCGGCTTGTCGATCAAACGCAGCGCTAAAAATGCAGGATTTTCATGCTTTTTTGCGGATTCAGGCAGGAGGCGCGGCGTCCCTGCCCCGGGTTTCACGATAATAGGCCCAAAAAAGCCTTGATGCGACACCTCGCCACGGGCTCCATGATTCGGCGAGCTGGATCAGTGTTTTCTCGGGCGGACGCGGGTCGATGCCGAGCGCGTGGCCGACCGCGCTCTGCAGGGCAACGTCGCGTGCCGGGAAGACATCGGGGTGGCCGGCGGCGAACAAAAGATAGACTTCCGCCGTCCACGGGCCGATGCCCGACACCTTGGTCATCGCCGCGATCGCCTCAGTGGCGTCGAGCAAGCAGAGATGATCGAGGTCGAGGCCATCGACCACCGCCTGGGCGACGGCGATCAGGCCGCGCTGCTTCGGCCGCGACAGTCCGGCCTCGCGAAAAATGGCTTTGTCGGCGGCAAGAATGGCTTGCGGCGTCAGCGGATCGACGAGTTTTGTCAGCCGCCCGAAGATGGCGTCGGCGCTGGCGCGGGAAACCTGCTGCGAGACGATGATCGAGGCAAGGCTTCTGAACCCCGGCTCGGAGAGCCGAAGCGGCACCTCGCCGGCCATGCCGCGCACCTTTGCAAGACGCGGGTCGAGCAGGCAGAGCGCGTCGAGCCCTTGCGCGATGTCGTCGAGCGTGGCGATGCGTTGCATGCTTGCTTGTTCCCAGCGCAAAATAGCAATTCGTAATCAGGCGCAAAGTAGCAACTGGCGAAAGCGCCGCACAATCCGATTGCCGCCGAAGGATGACACTCCTGACATTCCGCTTCGCGCCGAGCCCAAATGGCGAACTGCATCTCGGCCATGCCTATTCGGCGCTGCTCAATCAAAAATTGGCGAGGGCAACCGGCGGGCGCCTGTTGCTGCGCATCGAGGACATCGACACGACGCGCTGCACGCCGGAATTCGAGGCCGGCATTTTTCGCGACCTGAGATGGCTCGGGCTTGGCTGGGAAGAACCGGTGCGCCGTCAGTCCGAGCATTTCGCGGACTATCAGGCGGTGCTCGACCGGCTGATCAGGGAAGAACTCGTCTACCCAGCCTTCATGAGCCGTGGCGAAATCCGCGCCTTCATTGCCGACAGAGAAAAGCGCGGCCGCGACTGGCCGCGCGACCCGGACGGTGTACCGCTCTATCCCGCCGTCGACAAGGCATTGCCGATGAGGGAACGCCAACGTCGGATTGCCGAGAACGCGCATTTCGCCTGGCGGCTCGACGTCAATGCTGCGATGGCGCGCGTCGGCAAGAATCTGGCATGGATGGAATTTTCGGATGAGATGCTTTCCGCAACACATGCGGTGGACGCCCGGCCGCAGGACTGGGGCGACGTGATCGTGGCGCGCCGTGAAATCCCGACAAGCTATCATCTCGCCGTCGTCGTCGACGACGCGCTGCAAGGCGTCAGCCATGTGGTGCGCGGCCAGGACCTCTATTCCGCCACCGGCGTGCAGCGCCTGCTCCAGGAGATCCTCGGCCTGCCGCAACCAAGCTACTTTCATCATCGTCTCGTCCTCGGCCCGGACGGAAGAAAGCTGTCGAAGAGTTTTGCGGATACCGGCCTTGCCGCCCTGCGCGAGGCCGGCGCATCACCGGCCGACGTCAGGCGGCTGATTGGGATTTAGGGGCCAAGCGCATAGTCGCTTCGTCGTTCCCAGGGCGGAGCAAGGAGCGAAGCGACGCGGCGTCACGGCGGTGCAGACCCTTTTATGGCGGAGGCCGGACATCTCCCCCACTTGGGGGGAGATCGGCCGTCACCACCGCCTTCGCGAACCGCCACTGTCGCAGGAGCGAGCGGTGCGCCAAAGCTGCCGATCTCCCCCCTTGTGGGGGAGATGCCCGGCAGGACAGAGGGGGGCGCGAAGGATCACTACAGATGAGCATTTATCCTGAGCCGCTGCATTCTTCGGCTGATGTCACGGCATGGATCCCAGGGTCTGCGCCGCGTCGCTTCGCTCCTTGCTCCGCCCTGGGATGACGAAGGCGCGGGGGCTTACGGCTAATCGCCAGCGTCAGGGATGGCGGCTGGAGGCCGGCTGACAGCGATCGTCCACAGTCGCTTTCAGGCTCGGTCTAAGAACCAAATCCTCTGTGCAGAGGAACTGGATTATGTTTGATCTGAAACCTCCCTGACCCAGAGCGCATCCTTCAATTTGGATGAGCCTATGGATCAACCGTTCGGTTTTGCTTGCCGGGTTGAACCGCATTAGAGCAGTCGCGACAGTCAACCCTCACCGATCACGCGGCAGCCTTCCGAAAATGCACAGCATCAAGCGGTTCATCCCCGCCTCTTTCGTCGTCCTGTGGGCGACCGGCTTCATTGGCGCGCGTTACGCCATGCCGTGGGCCGAGCCGTTCACCTTCCTGGCCGCGCGCTTCGTTCTGGCAGCCGTCCTGTTGGCCGCCTTGATGGCAGCATTCGGTTCCAGGCGGGCGACCCGAGCGGAAGCGCTCCACGCGACCGGCGCCGGCATCCTGATGCATGGCGTCTATCTCGGCGGCGTGTTCTGGGCCATCCATCGAGGCATGCCGGCCGGGCTTTCGGCCTTGATCGTCGGGCTGCAGCCGCTGATCACGGCGGTGATGGCCGGCCGGTTTCTTGGCGAGGCCATCTTGCCGCGCCATTGGGCCGGTCTCGGCATTGGCCTGGTCGGTGTGGTCATCGTGCTGTGGCCGAAGCTCGGTGCCCTCGGCGGCGGCGTGACGGCCGAGACGTTGGCCGCCTCGCTTGTCTCGGTGCTCGGCATGAGCGCCGGCACGATCTGGCAGAAGCGCTTCGCCTCGGGCGGCGATCTGGTGGCGGCCACGACGTGGCAATATGTTGGCGGCGCGTCGGTGATGGTCCTGGCCTCGCTCGCCTTCGAGACGCGAACGGTCGTCGTCAACGGCGAGCTGATCTTTGCCATGGCATGGCTGGTGCTGGTGCTGTCGATCGGCGCCATCTTCCTTTTGATGGTGATGATCCGCGACGGCGAGATGTCGAAGGTCGCTTCGCTGTTCTATCTGGTCCCGGCCGTCACCGCGGTCATCGCCTGGATATTGTTCGGCGAACAGTTGAACCTGGTCCAGATCGTCGGCATGGCGATCGCGACGCTCGGCGTCGGGCTGGCAACCGCTCAGCCGACCAAGAATCAGCCGACGCGGGCGCGTGCCTCCAGATAGCGGCTGATCGCGGCATTGAGCTCACCGCCGAGGATGAAGATCGCCGAGACGATATAGAGGAAGACGACCGCGACCATGATCGAGGCAAGCCCGGCATAGGTCGTCACATAGGACGAGAAACGGTCGAGATAGGCGGCGAAGATGGTCGACCCGATGAGCCAGGCAATCAGCGTGAAGATGATGCCCGGTATGATCGAGACGAAGCGGCGCTTGCCCGCAGGCAGCCAGTAATGCACCGCGAACAGCCCGCCGACGATAACGGCGGAGGCGATGATGTAACGCCACAGCGTGATCGTGCCCATATAGGGCTTTATCCATTCGAAATTGGCCTCGGCCAGCCGCCCCAGTAAGGGCGCGAAAACCACGAGCACGCTGATCACCAGAAAACCTGCCGTGGCGATCAGCACGAAGACGATGCTCTGCACCCGGCGATAGATGATGCCGCGCGTTTCGGAAACGCGGTAGGCGCGGTTGAGCGAGGTGCGCAGCGCCTCGATGCCGTTCGAGGCGAAGAAGGCGGCAAGCAGCACGCCATAGGTCAACAAGTCGGTGCGCTGCACGGTGAGCACGTTGAGCACTTCGCGCGCGATCGGCTTGGCGATTTGCTCGGGCCAGGTGTCGAAGACGAGATGCACGGCGGTGTCGGCAAAAGCCTGTGCGCCGAGGAAGCTGGCCAGCGTCGTGGCGAAAATCAGAAAGGGGAAAAGCGCCATCAGCGCCGTGATCGCCAGATGACTGGCCATCGCCCAGCCATCGTCTGCATCGAAATGGCCGAACGCGTCATAGAGCACGCGTTTGACGGCTACGATCTTCCGCAACACGAACCGCGTTCCCTTCGATTGTCTCGACGCCGAGAATATGGGAAGGGATTGCGGCAAATGGCAAGCCTAGGTCAAAGCACGCCTCCTCCTGGAGGAGAGTTGCGCACCATCATCGTCACCGGAGCTTCTTCCGGGATAGGCGCCTATTGCACCCGGGCGCTGAAGGCGGAAGGCTGGCGGGTGTTCGCGACGGCACGCAAGCCGGAGGATATCGCCGCCCTCGAGGTCGATGGTATCGAGGCCTTCTATCTGGACTACCGCGAGACCGGATCCATCGAGACCCTGGTGGCGTCAGTGCTGGAGCGGACGGGCGGACGGCTCGATGCCCTGTTCAACAACGGCGCTTACGCACAGCCCGGCGCCGTCGAGGACCTGCCGGTGGCAGCACTCAGGGAGCAATTCGAGGCGAATGTCTTTGGCTGGCATGACCTTACCCGCCGCGTCGTCCCGGTGATGCGGCGCCAGGGCCATGGCCGTCTTGTCCACTGCTCCTCGATCCTCGGCCTGGCGCCGCTGCCCTTTCGCGGCGCCTATTCGGCGTCGAAGCACGCGATCGAAGGGCTGATGCTGTGCATGCAGCAGGAACTTCAGGGCAGCGGCATCCATGTCTCGCTGATCGAGCCGGGGCCGGTGACATCGAAGATCGCCAGCAACGGCCTTGTGTGGTTTCTCAGGAATATCGACCGTGAGAATTCCGTCCACCGCCGCGCCTACGAGGCGCAGCTGCAACGGCTGCAGGCCGGCGGCAGCACGTCACGGCTGAAGCCTGGGCCGGAGGTGGTTCATGCGGCCTTGCGCCATGCGCTTCTGTCGCGGCGCCCGCATCCGCATTATGTGGTAACGGTGCCGGCCAGGATCGGCGTTATCCTCAAACGCATGCTGCCGGCATCAATGCTCTACCGCCTGCTTGCCAAACGCGCCTGAACGCAATCGACTGGAAACACACTATGGCAACCGTCTTCAACATCCTCGCTGTCCTCGTCATGGTCGCCGTGGTGATCGTGCTGATCCGCGGCCTCGTCAACATGATGCGCGGCGGCTCCGGCATGACCTCCAACAAGCTGATGCAGACGCGCGTGCTGCTGCAGTTCGTGGCATTGGTGCTGATCATGCTGGCGGTGTATTTCACCCGCAAGTGACGAGGGTGGCGAGTTCGGGAGGCAGAGCGTGGTCAAGCTCAACAAGATCTATACCCGCACCGGCGACGACGGCACCACCGGCCTCGGCACCGGTGAACGGCGGCTGAAATCCGATCTGCGCATCGACGCCTATGGCACGATCGACGAAGCCAATGCCTGCATCGGCATGGCCCGCATCCACACCGCAGCAACATATCCGGCGATCGATGCGATGCTCGGCCGCATCCAGAACGACCTTTTCGACCTCGGCGCCGATCTGGCCGTGCCGGACGACGGCAAGCCGCTCGACTATGAGCCGCTGCGCATCACCGCTGCGCAGACCGACCGTGTCGAAAAGGACATCGACCTGCTCAACAAGGACCTGCAGCCGCTCAAATCCTTCGTGCTCAACGGCGGCACGCCGGCGGCGGCTGCCCTTCACCTCGCCCGCACGGTTGCACGGCGGGCCGAGCGCATCATGGTGGCTTTGACGCAGGACCCAGGCGAGCATGTCAACCGCGAGGCGATAAGATACATCAACCGCGTATCGGACTTTCTGTTCGTCGCCGCGCGCGCAGTCAATGACAATGGAAACGCCGACGTGCTATGGGTTCCCGGCAAGAACCGCTGAATCTGCCGAGGCGGGAGGGGGTCCGATGTTCATCCCGCTTTATGACACCAACCGGCTGCGCCACATCAAGCTGCAATATGTGACGATCGGCCTGATCGCGTTCAACACGCTCATCTACTTCGCCACCGCGCTTGGCGGCGAGCAGTTCACCAACGCCGCTGTGCTGGGCCTCGGCTTCATTCCGTCGGTCGTCCACGACAGCGTCGAACTGGCTCCGCAGTTTGTCGTCATTCCGGAGAGCCTGAGCTACGTCACCTATTCCTTCCTGCATGCCGATATTTTCCACCTCGCCGGCAACATGCTGTTCCTCTGGGTGTTCGGCGACAATGTCGAGGACGCGTTCGGCCATGTCCGCTTTCTCATCTTTTATCTGCTTTGCGCCATTGCCGGCGCCTTCTTCCAGGGCCTGATCGCGTGGGACTCGCAGGTTCCGCTGATCGGCGCGTCAGGCGCCATCGCCGGCGTGGTCGCCGCCTATCTGATCCTCTACCCCAGGGTGAAGGTATGGGTGCTGGCCTTCGCCCGCATCCCACTGCGCATCCCGGCCTTCATCCCGCTCATCCTTTGGATCCTGTTCCAGATCGTGATGTTCGCCGCCGGCGGCGAGGATCAGATTTCCTGGGCCTGCCATGTCGGCGGCATCATCGCCGGGGCCGTGCTGGTGCTCGTCTTGCGCAACCGCGCCGTACCACTGCTTGCCGGTGCTGAGGAAGAAACCACGTTGGTCGTCGGCCCGGCACCCGCTGCTGCAGAGCCCACGGCAAGCGACCCGCTAGCGCAGCCGGCGCCGCGCTGGGGCCGGGGAAGCGCCTCCAGTCCGGACTGAACCGATTTGAGTGCGTCGCGGATGATTTGGGCGCGCCCCGGATATTGACGTGCGGGGTCGCCGCAACTACGGAAGCTTTCCCACAATGCATGTCGCGCAAAAGTGTGCAGCGGTTTTGCGATAACGACATGCATAAAACAACAACCTAAAGCGCGTCGCGTGAGGCCGGTCAAACGCGACGCGCTTTAGGCGGTCGGAGACCAGAATTCCGTCCGGAATGTCGGCTTTCGACAACTCTGAAGAGGCGCACACTGCTATAGCGCGCCCGACTATCTTGAAAGAGGTGGCTATCGTGAAAGAGGTGACAGGCAAATGAAGATCCTTGTGCCCGTGAAGCGGGTTGTGGATGCGAATGTGAAGGTTCGTGTGAAGGCTGACGGTTCGGCGGTGGAACTCGCCAACGTCAAGATGGCGATGAACCCGTTCGACGAGATCGCGGTCGAAGAGGCGATCCGGCTGAAGGAGGCCGGCAAGGCGGAAGAGATCATCGTTGTCTCGATCGGGCCGCAGCAGGCGCAGGAGACGTTGCGCACCGCGCTGGCCATGGGTGCCGACCGCGCCATCCTGGTCAAGACCGACGAGCAGACGGAGCCGCTGGGTGTCGCCAAGGTGCTGAAGGGCGTGGTCGAGGCGGAAAAGCCCGGTCTTGTCATTCTCGGCAAGCAGGCGATCGACGACGATTCGAACCAGACCGGCCAGATGCTGGCCGCACTTCTGGGCTGGGCGCAAGGCACTTTTGCTTCCAAGGTCGTTATCGATGGCGACAAGGCCAAGGTGACGCGCGAGGTCGATGGCGGCCTGCAGACGGTGGAACTGAAGATGCCGGCGATTGTCACCGCGGATCTTCGCCTCAACCAGCCGCGCTATGCCTCGCTGCCCAACATCATGAAAGCCAAGAAGAAGCCGCTCGACGAGAAGAGCCCGGCCGACTACGGCGCCGACGTCAAGCCGCGGCTGAAGGTGATCAAGACCGAGGAGCCGGGCGGCCGCAAGGCGGGCGTCAAGGTCAAGAGCGTCGCCGAATTGGTCGACAAGCTGAAGAACGAAGCCGGCGTGCTCTAAGGAAATCCGATGAGGCCGGCCTGCAAACGGCCGGTTTCTCCGCTTCCGGTGCTCACGTACTGAAGTACGCTCCGCTCCGGTTCTCGAAACCAACCGTTTTCGACTCGGCCTGACCGGATTTCAGGTGTCTCGAAAACGAAAGTCAGGGATATCATAATGGCTATTCTTCTGATTGCCGAACACGACAATGCTACGCTTTCCGACCAGACCGCCAAGGCGCTTTCGGCAGCACTGCAGATCGGCTCGGATGTGCATGTGCTGGTCGCCGGCAAGGGCGCCAAGCCGGCAGCCGACGCCGCCGCCAAGCTCAAGGGCGTGAGCAAGGTGCTGCTCGCCGAAGCCGACGAACTCACCGAGCGTCTCGCCGAGCCGCTGGCGGCGCTCGTAGTCGGCATAGCCGGCGCCTATGACACGATCATCGCGCCCGCAACCTCATCGGGCAAGAATGTCGCGCCGCGCGTGGCAGCCCTGCTCGACATCGCGCAGGTGTCGGAGATCATCGAAGTGGTGTCATCAGACACCTTCAAGCGGCCGATCTATGCCGGTAACGCCATCCAGACGGTGCAGTCGAGCGACGCCAAGAAGGTCATCACCGTGCGCACCGCCTCCTTCCAGGCCGCACCCGAGGGCGGTTCCGCCCCGGTCGAGACGGTTCCGGCGGCGGCCAATCCCGGCCTGTCGAGCTTCGTCGAGAACAAGCTTTCCGAGACCGATCGTCCGGAGCTGACTTCGGCCAAGATCATCATCTCGGGCGGCCGCGCGCTGGGCTCTTCGGAGAAATTCCAGGAAGTCATCCTGCCGATCGCCGACAAGCTCGGTGCGGCCGTCGGCGCCTCGCGTGCCGCCGTAGACGCCGGCTACGCGCCGAACGACTGGCAGGTCGGCCAGACCGGCAAGGTGGTCGCACCCGATCTCTACATCGCCGTCGGCATCTCCGGTGCCATCCAGCATCTTGCCGGCATGAAGGATTCGAAGGTCATCGTCGCCATCAACAAGGACGAGGAAGCGCCGATCTTCCAGGTCGCCGACTACGGCCTCGTCGGCGACCTTTTCGTCATTCTGCCGGAGCTGCAAAAGGCGCTTTGACGCCTTCTGGCAAAGCGTATTAAATTGTGAAGCGCGGGGTAGACGAAGTCGCCCCGCCCTTTTAGTTTGCACCGCACAAAAAGCAGGCCGCAAAGGCCTTTTGACGGGATCGGTGTAATGAACAAGATCGAGACGATCGGCATCATCGGCGCGGGCCAGATGGGCGGCGGCATTGCGCATGTGTCCGCGCTTGCGGGCTACAAGGTGCTGGTCTACGACATCTCACCCGACCGCATCGAAAAGGGCATCGCCACGATCAGCGGCAACATGGCCCGCCAGGTCGGCTCCGGCAAACTCGAGGAAAAGCTGCGCAACGAGGCGATGGCGCGCATTTCGGCAGCGCCCACCATGGCCGATCTTGCGGGTGCCGATCTGGTGATTGAAGCGGCGACCGAGGACGAGACGGTCAAGCGCAAGATCTACGCCCAGCTCTGCCCGCAGCTCAATCCCGAAGCCATCCTGGCAACGAACACCTCGTCGATCTCGATCACACGTCTCGCCGCGCAGACCGACAGGCCGGAGCGTTTCATCGGCATCCATTTCATGAATCCGGTTCCGCTGATGAAGCTGGTCGAACTGGTGCGCGGCATCGCCACCGAGGACCAGACCTTCGAAGCGGCAAAGGCCTATGTGAACCATCTCGACAAGACCATCACCGTCTCGGAGGATTTTCCGGCCTTCATCGTCAACCGCATCCTGCTGCCGATGATCAACGAGGCGATCTACACGCTCTATGAGGGGGTCGGCTCGGTCGACGCGATCGACACCGCCATGCGGCTCGGCGCCAACCATCCGATGGGACCGCTGCAGCTCGCCGATTTCATCGGCCTCGACACCTGCCTGTCGATCATGCAGGTGCTGCATGACGGCCTGTCGGATTCGAAATACCGCCCCTGCCCGCTGCTGGTGAAATATGTCGAGGCCGGCTGGCTCGGCCGCAAGACCGGACGCGGCTTCTACGATTATCGCGGCGAGCATCCCGTTCCGACGCGCTGACCGGCGATACGAGCTCACGGACATCGCGCGCGGTCGCGCTGAGTGAAGACCATGCGGCTGTCTGTCGACAGCTTCTTGGCCGCTGATCGAAGACCGCATCAGGCCGATCCTTGCCCGTTTGCTCGCCGACCGCCGAAGCCCGATGGATTTGGCTTAAACCAGCCCGGCAGAGCGTTTCACGTAGAGCATTTGCAGCCAAGTGGAATCACTTGGCGTCGCACAAATGCGGCTAAAACAAAGAGATAGAGCGGAATGCCGGTTCAATCCAAACGCATTCCGCTTTAGGGTCAAAACTCAATCAGCGGGCTGCCGCCAATGGCCGAGATGGGTGGAAACTTGCCGTATGCGCGCCTGTCGGAACGACGTGATTGCGGCAAGGAGCGGACGTCGCCCCGCCTATGCGGCTTGCTCACTCTAGCGTCGGGGCGGTCCGCAGACCGTTGAAACGAAATCGCTACGAAGCCCACGGGCAGACCTTAGCCTCCTGCGCTGAGCATTTCGATGATTGTTAAATCCAAAGAATCACCACAGGACGGTGGCCGTCGAGCGAGTTTTCAGCAGCCCATTTCCGCAGCCTATTAATGTGCAACTTGGGAAGCTGCCGACATCAATTCCTCGGGATTCAGCGCTCTGAAGGTGTTGAGGCCATCCTCCAGAACTTCAGTGGAGGTCCAGCGAACGACACCGTCGCGGTCGAGCAGGAATTGGCCGACGGGCTGCCCCATGCCGGTGGCCATCATCTGTTGATCCGCTTCCGTAATCTCATATCCTTCCTTCTTATTAAGAAACTCGTCCATTGCCATGACGTCCATAGGCTTGGGCAACTCGCCCGGGAGATGGATCCGTATCGCCATGACCGTGTCCATCCCGACCTCGCGCAAGCCGAAAGCACGGTGCGAGGCCCGCTCCGGGTCGGATGCGGCGAGAAGATCGGGTGACGGGTGGTAACGGAAATAGAGCCGCGCCCGCTCGACCGGCGTATTGACCACCGCCAGGCATTCGACGCCTTTATCACGCAGGGCCGGCTTGAGTTGCGCCATCGCCGCGACATGGCGCCGGCAGAACGGACAGTGCAGGCCTCGGAACAAACCGATCAACAACGGGCTACGGCCTCGAAAATCGTCGAGCGCGATCTTGCCTTCGCGCGAGATCGCGTCGAGCACAATATTCGGTGCCCGGTCGCCGGGCTGCAGCGGGCGGTCGATACTACTCGTGGACATGGACAACCTCCTCGCCCCGGGTCAGTCAGGGAAAGCAGCACACCCAGCGTTTCGGAGGCGATCAAGTGCTGGGGCGAAAGCTTCCTGTGCCAAGGCAATAGCTTTCGACCTCTGCCATATTGCCGAGGTCGAGATTACGCGCGTTGCAAGCCCATCATAACACGAAAAAGCATCTGCGGGTGCCGCCAAATGTGGTGAATTACCTTACGCGAGCGCACTCCCGAATGCTCTTGCGCTGAAGGTCAGGTTCCCGACCTCGATTTGGAGGTTCAAGTCTGCAACGCCCAAGGTCGTCAACGGGTCGAACTAGGTCGTTCAGAATGAATGAGTTTTGACCTTAGAGCATCATGGTCTCCGATCGCGGGCCGTCGCTACCAGCGCACAAAAACCCGCCCGCCGAGCGCGCCGAGCCCGGCGAGGATGGCAATCGCGATCGTGTACCAGGTGGCGAC
>NZ_FUIG01000027.1:0-9887 GCF_900149755.1 Mesorhizobium delmotii
CGCTCAGGGCTTTTCTCCGGCCGTGCAATCATCGGTGCTGCTTATCCAAGGTTCACCGCAATAGTGAGCATGAAATCCGGATGCGTCCCGCGTCGGCAAAGCACAACCTGCCCGCACTTTCATAGCTTGTCAAAACGAAGTCACGGACCCCAACCAACGTGCGTTAATGGCGCAACTGTCCACCTCGAGAACCAGAAGAATTGACCCGAAGGCGACGCCCGCACGTCAGAGTCTGAACGGCAGCTTTGCGCCCATTTCCAGACATTCCCGACGCTTTTCGGGAGCGGACCTTCGCTTATCGTCCGAAACCGACCCGTAGCTGACCTTCCTGCGGAGAAGAGCGAAGGCAAGCTTCCTCGTGCGCGCGCACCGTGCCGGGTGTATGTTGCTGATATGAGTTTGGCCGACGCCCATTAGGCTCTCACGCGACCTAGCGGGGTCGGGTCAGCAACGGGAGGAAGTTATGGCAGACGTGACGCTAAGGAATCAGAACTCCGAGCTCGTTCGGCGCGGTTATGACGCGTTCAACTCGGGAGACATGGACACGCTCACGCAAATCATCGACGAATCCTGCACGTGGCATACTCCGGGGAAAAGTCCGATCGCCGGAGACTACGAAGGCCGCGAGGCGACCTTTGGCCAGTTCGGCCGCTATGGCGGCGAAACCAACGGGACCTTCAGGGCCGATCTTTTGCATGTGATGGCGAGCGAGACCGGACGCGTGGTCGGCGTCCATCGCAATGCTGGGGAGCGCAACGGCAAACGGCTGGATGTGCTCTGTTGCATTGTCTTCGAGATCAAGAATGGCAAGGTGATTGACGGCCGGGAGCACTTCTACGACCTCTACGCCTGGGATGCGTTCTGGGCTTAACCTCGCGAGTTATCCCGGGCGGCACGCGAGACTGCCCCGGGGTCCGGCGCGGATGAGTCAGCTCAGGGGCGCTACTTGCTCGTTGGGACGAGACCAACGACCGCTTCCCACCCAACCTAGTCCTCCAACGGCTTCCTCCGCGTGCAGAGCGGTTAAAAGCACGGGTCGCCTCGATTGCGCCAGGAGCTGCCATTCCCGGCGCTTCTCCGAACCTGACCTTCGCGCTACGGCTTGAGTCGACCCTTCTCTGCCCTTCCATCGCGCTCAGCCTACGGCAAAACTTGACCCCGTTCCGGTCGTTCGGGGTGGAGCACGCAACGACGCGATTGACCCGTTCCCCAAGGCACATTCCGGATAGACTCTTGAATGGGGCATCAATACAATTTCGTGCAGCGCATTCAATGAAGGCGCGGTATGGCCGACGAACGCCCCCAACGCCGCCTCGCTGCCATCCTGGCTGCCGATGTGGTCGGGTACAGCCTGCTCATGGGGCAGGACGAGTCCGGCACGCTCGCAACGCTAAAGGCACGGCGGAGGGAGGTGCTGGAGCCCCTCGTTGCCCGGTATCATGGCCGCATCTTCAAGGTCACCGGCGACGGTGTCCTTGTCGAATTCGGCAGCGCGGTCAATGCCGTGCAATGCGCGGTCGATCTTCAGCATGACATGGCCAGCGCGAACAGCGATCTGCCGGAGGCTCGGCGCATCGCGTTACGCATAGGGGTCAACCTAGGTGACATTATAGTCGAGGGCAGCGACCTCTACGGTGACGGCATCAACATCGCGGCGCGTCTCGAGGGGGTCGCCGAACCGGGGAGCGTCCTAGTCTCTGGGACTGTCTTCGACTACGTCAGGAACAAGGTCAAGGCAGGCTTTGAGGACCTGGGGACTCAAACATTGAAGAATATTGCCGAGCCGGTGCGCGTCTACCGGGTCACTGGCACGGGACGCGTGTCTGTTACCACGCCCAGAGCAGTAACGGACAAACCTTCTATCGCCGTGCTGCCGCTCGTCAACATGAGCGGTGACCCCGAGCAAGCGTACTTCGCCGATGGAATCACTGATGACATCATCATTGAACTCTCCCGATTCCGCGAACTATCGGTCACTGGGCGGAACTCCTCATTTGTCTATCGCGACAAGGCAGTGAATCTGCAGCAGATCGGTCGCGAGTTGGGGGTGCAATACCTGCTTGAAGGTAGCGTGCGCAAGCTGGGGAGCCGCGTCCGCATTACCGCTCAGCTCATCGATACTGCAACCGGCACCCACGTCTGGGCAGAACGCTACGACCGCGACATTCAGGGCATCTTCGACGTCCAGGACGAGATAATCGGAATGATCGTGGCGACTTTGTCAGGACACATCATAAATGCCACTACGATGCGCGCCAAAAGGAAGCCGCCCTCAAGCTGGCAGGCGTATGACTGCTTCTTGATGGGGATGGAATGCTACGGACTGCCTCGAATGCGCGAAAATGTGAAACGCGCCATTGAATTTTTCCAAAAAGCGATAGAAACGGATCCGCAGTATGCGCGCGCCTATGGCAAGTTAGGCGCTAGTTACACCCTCTTAGCCGTCAACACCCGAGGAGATTTCGACGCTCGAGCAAGGGCGATGGCATCCGCGCAAAGGTATGCCCAAAAGGGAGTGTCACTCGATGGTTCGGACGCGGATTCGCTCCTTGCCCTCGGCTATGTTTCTGTTGGACAGCGGCAGCTTTGTAGAAGGCGAACACCTCATCGCGCGTGCCTACGCCCTCAATCCTCACAACGTCGACATCGCGATGAGTTACGTGACGGCTCTGTCCATTTTCGGTCAGGCGGAGCGGGCCATTGCGCTGGCCGAGGCCGTGATCCACCGCAATCCAGGCCATTCCGACGCCGATCTGTTCGATTTGGCGGTGGCCCATTTCTTCGCGCATCACAATGATGAGGCAATCGCACTATTCGACAAGTTACCTGAGGTCCCCGAGAATCGCGAGATTGTTTCCGCTGCGTACGCGCATGCCGGCCGAATCGAACAAGCGCGCCGACACGCTATGCAATATGTCGAGGAGTTACGGGGAAGCTGGGTCGGCGACCCAGCCGCCGACGTGTCCGATTACCTGAGGTGGGAATTCAAATACAATTGCCCTTGGAAGCGGCCCGAAGACATCGCCCATGTCCTCGATGGACTGCGCAAGGCAGGCTTGCCATGACGGCTCAAGATCTCGATACCTAGCGGCGAAGTGCCACGGGTCACCTGGACTTCCGCTGATGGCGCTTCCTGCGCGTTCAGATCAAGAGCAGCAACGTGAACTTTCCACCCCGGCCGGACCTTCCTCAACCTCATCAGGCAATCTGAGGCCTGAACGCACCAACGGACGATGTGCGCCTTTTGTTGACATCCATGGTGCTTCTCCAAACTTGCCGTTCGCGCTTTGGCCAGTGCCGACCCTTGAACGAACCCGCTCGCGCGGGAGGGCGCGGGTTTCGAGGTTTGAAGTTCATCAGCAGCGCTGGTGAGGCTGCAATCAATCAAAGATAACAGGCGGCCTCCTATCGCCTCGTCTGCTTTAGTTCACCGTCGGCCCTTCGTCGTATGCCAGTGCCTGAGTTTGATGGCGATGTCCCAGCATTTCATAGCCCACGACCGTGACGGCCGGCGCAAGCATCAGGATAACAAGGCAAATGGCCATATCGATCCCGGCAAGCGCGGCGATGATGGCGAGCACTACGACTGCCGCGGTTGCCATCAGCAGCCACGCATGGAGGCGAACGAAACTTTGAACGAGATAATAGTAGAGCGCATAGATCGTCCCGAGATAGACACCGACCGGGATGGCCACGGCGAATAGAGTCGCAAGCGGTCCGATATGGGTCTCGTTCTCGATGAAGGAGGCTGCGACATGCAGTCCGGCGCCTGTTGCGACGATGGAGGTGACGATCACCATTTGCCCGTAGCCCCAGACAATGGCCCGATTGCGAGAAGCGTGAAGCACCCTCGCGGAAGGCAGGATGTAATAAATCCATCACATGCCGAAGGTGAGTCCGGTCCCGGCAATGCAAACTAGCGCCGCATCCATGGTCCAGCCTTGCTCCTCGACGACAGCCGATAGTGTAGCAACCGTGCCTACGACCCCTTCACCCGCAATGATTGCGAACAGGCCGTGACGCTCGACGATATGGTGGGCATGCCAAGGCGTACCTCCGGCCTTGCGCTCGGCGAGCAATGGGCCCGCCAATTCGATGAGGCCGAGAGCGCACGCGAGGACGAGGCTCAGCCCCACCGACAAATCTAGAATGATCAGCACAACCAATTTAGTTGTCGATAAGATCCTCGAATAGCACGGGAATTGCCGCGCGTTGCAAAAGACATAAGCTCCCAGAAATGGAGACGTCCTTCATGGGTCGAATATCGCTTGCGGACACGACGGTTCATATTCGCCGTTTGCAACGAGGTGTGGCGCCACCCGTGATTCCTGAGGTATTTTCAGGCGATACCCGTCTAGTCGGCCGGTGGCGTAACGAGCCGTTCGAATACAGCTTACCGCCCCTGAAAGATCATGTCATCTCTGCGAAGTACGCCGGGCATGGTATGGCCTCGGTGAAAATCGGCCGCCAGATTATTCGCGCTCCCGCAGCGATCGGAACGATAACATTGGCACCGAGGGGGCATGATGGTCAGTGGCGGGCGGACGGTGCCGTCGAGGTCTCGAACATCTTTTTGGGCCATAATCGCCTCCTGTCGTGCGCCGATCAGGTAGGCAATGGCCGCGAGCCCGAGCTGCTTGACCGCGTGAATTTTAGCGATCCCAAACTGTTCACGATCATGTCGTTGATCAACGACGAGATCAGTTCGGGAGACGCGATGTCGCACCTGATCGTTGAGCAGCTCCTCGATCTTGTGTGCCTCCAACTCCTCAGAGCCCACTCCGCAACTTCGATGCCGATCTCGCCGGGGCCCCAGCGCGGTCTTTCGGGCTGGCAGGTCAAGCGCGTTACCACCTACATTCGCGAAAACCTCACAGAGAATATCCGGCTTCAGGAACTGGCGGACCTGGTCAACTTGAGCCGCTTTCATTTCTGCACCGCGTTCCGCATGGCCACTGGGTATACGCCGCATGAACGGCTGACCCACGAGCGGATCGCCTATGCCAAGAAGCTTCTCAAGGACGGGACGCTCCGCATCACCGACATCGCACTTGTGGTCGGATACGAAACGCCATCCGCTTTCTCTGCGAGCTTTCGCAAAGTGGTAGGCCTCACGCCGGGCGAGTTCCGCCGTCGACTTTGAAATTCCGTGCCTGCTTCAGCACGCGGGCTATCAAGCAGCGCAAGTTGCCTAGTCAGCCAGCCCCCGGGGAAGGTGGCCGCCACAAGGCCTTTGACCCGAGGCATCCAGGCTTTTGCGCACGATTGCGGACCACTTGCCTTCGTCTCGCTGTCGTCATCGCAATATTCGAACAATTCCAAAAGATTGGGACAGTGACGTCGCGGCATAGGTCCTATCCTCTTCGCGATAACTGATCTGAAGAGGATGTTCCTTCATGGCCGAGAATACGTCAGAATTGCATCCGGCAGGCCCCATCATAACGCGCCGGGAAGCGATACAGGCAACGGCCGGAGCAGTAGCGCTGGCCACTTTGCCACATCAGTCGGTCGCGGCAACAAACCCTCCTGCAGCTGTCATGAACGACATGACCTTAACGATGACCGTGAACGGTCGCCCTCTTACGCTGACTGTCGATCCCCGACGATCGCTGCTCGACGTCCTGCGCGAGACGCTGGATCTCCCCGGAACCAAGAAGGGCTGCAATCAGGGTGCCTGTGGAGCCTGCACCATTCTCGTCAACGGCAAGCGCATCGTCTCTTGCCTGACGCTTGCGTCGATGCACGACGGTGCCGAGATCCAGACTATCGAAGGGCTGGAAAAGGACGGCGAGCTACACCCTCTCCAGGAGGCTTTCGTGAAGCACGAAGGCCTCCAGTGTGGTTTTTGCACGTCCGGCCAGATCATGTCCGGCCTTGGCTGCATCGCCGAAGGGCACGCCGGATCGCCCGAGGAAATCCAGTTCTGGATGAGCGGCAACATCTGCCGCTGCGGTGCCTACCCAGGCATCGTCGCGGCAGTCGCCGATGCGGCGGAAAGGAGCTGACGCATGTTTCCCTTCACGATGGAAAAGGCAGGCAGCACCGAAGCAGCCATCGCCGCTGCCGCATCCGGAGCGCGTTACATCGCCGGTGGCACCACACTCGTGGATTTGATGCGGGACGAGGTGGAGCGCCCGGAGCGGCTGGTCGACATCAACAGGCTTCCTCTGACCGGCATCCGTGTCGAAGGCGAAGACCTGATCATCGGCGCGCTCGCGCGCATGGCCGAGGTCGCCGCTCATGCCGATGTCCAACGTTTGCAGCCGCTGATCGCGGAAAGCCTGATCGAAGGCGCTTCGCCGCAGTTACGCAACATGGCTTCGATGGGCGGCAACCTGTTGCAGCGGGTGCGCTGTCCATACTTCCGCATGCTTGACGTCGGCTGCAATAAGCGCACGCCCGGATCAGGATGTGCCGCGATCGAGGGGCTGAACGCTGGCCATGCGATCCTTGGCACGAGCGACTATTGCGTGGCGACGCATCCATCGGATGTCGCGGTGGCGCTGGTCGCACTCGATGCCACCATGCGGGTGCAAGGTCCGCAGGGCGAGCGCCTCTTCCCGGTCGAGGAACTTTTTCGCCTGCCCACCGACACGCCCCATCTCGAACATACGTTGCTGCCAGGCGACCTGATCGTCGAAATACGCGTGCCAGGCGGATCCCATGCACGCAGAGCCCGATACCTCAAGGTCCGCGACCGTGCCTCGTACGAATTCGCGTTGGTTTCGGCCGCTGCCGCGCTTGCCATCGAGGACGGCGTCATCCGCGAGGCGCGCATAGCAGCAGGCGGCGTCGGCACTCGGCCCTGGCGGCTGCGCGCTTGCGAGGCCGCGCTTGCTGGAAGGAAGCCGGACAGGCAAGCCTTCGAGGAAGCAGCCCAACTTGCCACCGAAGGGGTTCGGCCGTTGCACCACAATGCGTTCAAGGTTGCGCTGTTGCCCAGGACGATCGTCCGGGCGCTGGAAATGGCGGGAGAGGTCGCATGAACGTGATTGGAAAGCCTCTGACGCGGGTCGACGGGCACACCAAAGTTACAGGCAAGGCGCGCTATGCCGCCGATTTCAACCAGCCCGGCCAGGTTTATGCCGTGATCGTAAGCGCGACCGTCGGTCTTGGCCGCGTGACGGCGATCGAAGGCGTCGAGGCCGAGCGCATGCCCGGTGTCGTTGCGTTGATCACGCACCGCAATGCACCCAAGCTGGCCTATCTGCCGCACAAGGCCGGCATCGATCCCGCGGTCGGCGAGCGCTTTCACGTGCTGCAGGACGACAGCGTTCGTTTCTACGGCCAGCCCGTGGCCGTTGTCGTTGCGGATTCCATCGACAATGCCGAGCGCGCTGCCGCCGCGCTGCGTATCACCTACGACGCTCGTCAGCCGATCGTCGATCACGCAGATCAGCAGGTAGCCAGAATCGTTCCGGGGACGGGCACGGCGGACAGATCGCGGGGCGATGCCGATGCCGCCGTGGCGGAGGCGGCCATCAAGGTTGACGAGAACTATGACATAGCCCGTGAAAACCATAACCCCATGGAGCCGCACGCGACAGTCGCCACCTGGGACGGCGATCGGCTAACCCTGTGGAGCAAGAGCCAGTACCTGGTCAATGAGCAGGCCGAGATCGCCGCGGTGTTCGGCCTGCCTGTCGAGAACGTCGAGGTCATCTGCCCCTTCATCGGTGGAGCCTTTGGAACGAGCCTCAGGACGTGGCCGCATGTGACGCTGGCTGCACTTGCGGCGCGGCATGTCCGGAGGCCGGTCAAGCTTGTGCTCACCCGCAAGCAGATGTTCTTCACCACGGGCCATCGGCCGCGCTCGCTCCAGAGGGTTGCGCTTGGTGCTAACCCCGATGGCAAGCTTACAGGCGTGGTCCACGAAGGCACGGGAGAGACGAGCCGCTACGAGCAGTTCACTGAGGCCCTCACCGCCGTTACAGAGTACCTGTATTCCTGCCCGAATGTACGCACCCAATATCGCCTGGCGCAACTCGATACAGGCACGCCTAACCATATGCGCGGGCCGGGCGAGGCAAGCGGCATTTTTGCACTCGAAAGTGCCATGGACGAGCTATCCTATAAACTCCGGATCGATCCAATCGAGCTGAGACGCCGCAACGAGCCACAGATCGATGAGGCTGAGAACAAACCGTTCTCGAGCCGCTCGCTGATCCAGTGCTACGAACTTGGCGCTGAGCGCTTCGGCTGGGCTCGAAGGACTCCGGAACCGCGGTCCATGCGCGACGGACGCCTGTTGATCGGGATGGGCACCGCAACCGCCACCTACCCAGCTTTCCATGCGCCCTCGAGCGCCAGGGTGCGGCTGCTCGCGGACGGAACTGCCGAAGTTGAAGCGGCCGCGAGCGACATGGGGCCGGGCACTTATACGTCAATGACGCAGGTGGCTGCCGAATACCTGGGGCTGCAGCCGCAGCAGGTGCGGTTCAAGCTCGGCACGACGGACTATCCGCCAACTCCTTCCCACGGCGGCTCCTGGACGATGGCTTCTGTCGGATCCGCAATTCGCGCTGCCTGTCTGGAGGCACAATCGCAGGCAGCCAAAACTGCAATAGCCGATCAGAATTCGCCTGTCTTTGGAATCTCGATGGAGGATCTTGAATGGACGGAAGGACGCCTGCGTCGGCGAGGAGATACCGCGCCAGGGCTCTCCTACCAGGACATTCTGGCGAAGGCTGGCAATCCGATTGAGGCTGACGGTTCGGCCCAACGCGATCCGGAAATTGCCGAAAAATACTCGATGCACTCGTTCGGCGCAGTCTTTGCCGAGGTTTCCGTCGATCCGGACGTCGGAACGATCAGGGTACGCCGCCTTGTCGGAGCCTACGGCATTGGGCGGGTGGTCAATCCGCTCCTCGCCAGGAGCCAGTGCACGGGCGGCATGATCGGCGGCTTCGGCATGGCGTTGATGGAACGCACCGTTCTGGATGCGCGTGACGGCCGGCCGGTCAACGCTCACATGGCTGACTACCTCATGCCTGTGAACCTAGACACCCCGAAGCTGGAGGCCTTGTTCGTCGACGAAGTCGATCCGCACGTGAATCCGCTAGGCGTGAAAGGGCTGGGCGAGATCGCGCTGGTTGGTACCGCTCCGGCAATTGCCAACGCAGTGTTCCACGCGACGGGCAAGCGTGTGCGGACATTGCCGATCAAGATTGAAGATGTCCTGACCGCATGAACACGAGCCGAACGCCGGCCGTCCCGGACAAGGAACCATGGGTATGACGCCGTCGGGCGAAATGTCTGACTTCGGGAATGAAGTCATGTACGGAAGGTCAGGATTGGGTCCATGAGCGCTGGTTGTGCTCGATGTCCGCTTTCGGGGAGGAATTTCGTGGCAGCAAGGTCCGGATAGGGTCAGGTTTTGCCGCTTGAGCCGGCGGCCCGAACCGGTAACTAGCGCCACTTCCGGTCGTTCATGACGAATCTCCGAACCGGACGTTCGCGCTAGGCCCGGAATCGACCCCATAGCTGCCGTTCCCGCGATACAAAGAGCTGTTGCAAGCTGGCATCAGCTGGAGCCGACGCTGAGCCGTTGCGGAACTCGTCGCGGAACCATAATCTTGGGCACTGATGTGAGCCCGTGATACTGCGCGAGGTCCCGCAATGGCTTACGAGGCCGCCAAAAGACCGTTGTTCCGAAAACTCGACAACTATCTACTGCATGTGAGCGATCTTGACGAAGCCATATCCTTTTATCGGGATCGGCTCGGCCATGCCCTCATCTGGCGGGACGCGGAAGCTGCCGGCTTCGCGTTGCCTGAAGCAGATGCAGAACTAGTAGTTCATCTTCGTATTGGTCCAGAGACTGATATTCTGGTTGATGATGTGGACACGGCATTTCGAGAATTTTTGGCAGCGGGCGGAACGGCAGT
>NZ_FUIG01000027.1:9897-21985 GCF_900149755.1 Mesorhizobium delmotii
TTTGTTACGAATGGTGTCGATGTCGGATTGATCGCCCCGGTCTCGTCGTTCCAGAAAATGAAGGAGCAACGATATGTCTGAAAAGGAAGTCTTGTCTGTCATCCGGGGCCAGGAAGACGCAACTGCCAAGGGGGACGCCCGCGCCAACGTCGATGCCATGGACCCGGATGTCGTGGTTTTCGATCTGCCGCCGCCGCTTGCCTATCGAGGCGAACAGGCACGCGACGTCGAAGGGATAAATGCTTGGTTTGCAACTTGGCGCAACGGCGTCGCCGTTCACATGGCTGACCCGCAGCTCATGATCGACGGCGATCTTGCAGTGGCCTTCGGGCTGTCGCGCATGACTGGCATTAAGACCGATGGCACAAAGGTCGACTCCTGGAGCCGGCGAACCATCGTGCTAAGGCGCATCGCCGGTTCTTGGAAAATCATCCACGAACATGCCAGCTTCCCTATGGCAATGGACGGAAGTGGGCGCGCTGTGACGGATCTCTTGCCGTAGTTCCGGAATGCCTAACGTCCTCAACAGGGATGTCGGCTTTCACGCGGCAAGGGTTCGTAGGTGAACGGTCGATTTGGCGGCGCGTTGCTGACAGTCAGCCTTGGGGCCGTTGGCGGACTTGCGGCTTAGAGGCTCGGAATGTCAGAAGCGGACCCTCAGTCGGGCTGCGTGCATCGACGTGAACTGACCCAATTCGGACCTTGCGGTCCAACAGAGCGATGGTCTTCTGCCGTCTCTCGTCTCGATTGAAATGACCAGGAAGCGCCCAAGGGGTAAAGCAGGCTATGCACTTTGCGGATGTGCCGCCGAAGGCAGTTTGGAATTTTGCGCGCACTGAAGTTCTTCTGTAGTAGTTCCGCGAATGCGGTCCTGAAGGAGGCTTTGCATGGAGCGGAAGCTCACGGCGATCTTTGTTGCCGACGTCGTCGGCTTCAGTCGCCTCATGGAACTCGACGAGCCCGGCACTCTCGCGTCGTTGAACGCACATCGCAGCGAGGTAATCGATCCGAAGATATCTGAGCACCAGGGTCGCATCGTGAAGCTGACCGGCGATGGCTTGCTCGCCGAGTTCCAAAGTGTGCTTAACGCTGTCGCCTGCGCTGCCGCGATACAGCGCGCAATGGCCGAGCGAACGCGAGAAACGCCACAGGAACGGCGAATGGAGTTTCGTATCGGCGTCAATCTGGGTGATGTCATCGTAGAGGGCGATGACATTTTCGGCGACGGGGTGAATGTTGCCGCAAGGCTCGAGGGTATTGCAGAACCCGGCGGCGTCGCCGTTTCGGCTCCGGTCCGTGACCTTATCGGGGATCGGCTGGACATAGCATTTGAAGACATCGGCGATCAGATCCTCAAGAACATAGCGCGACCCGTTCGTGTCTTTCGAATCCGGACCGGCGCTGGACCGGCGGGTGAATCCGTCGGCTCCATTCACCGGCTATTCGCGCTCCCGACGAAGCCATCCATCGCCGTGCTACCGTTCGAGAATATAAGCGGGGATCCGCAGCAGGAGTATTTTGCCGACGGTCTGGTCGAGGATCTCATCACCGGACTGGCCAGGATTCCGAGCCTCTTGGTCATCGCGCGGAACTCGACTTTCACCTACAAGGGCCGGACCGTCGACGTGCGCCAAGTCGGCAGAGAACTGGGCGTTCGTTATGTCCTTGAGGGTAGTGTCAGGAAAGCCGCGAACCGAATCCGCGTTACTGGCCAGCTCGTCGAGTGCGCCGGCGCAACTCATGTATGGGCCGAAAAGATGGAGGGCTCTGCGGAGGACATCTTCGATCTTCAGGACCGAATGGTGATGAGCATCGTCGGCGTGCTGGAGCCGGCTATGCGGCGCGCGGAAATCGAGCGCGCGCTTCGAAAGCGCCCCGATGCGCTGGACGCTTATGACCTCTATCTGCGAGCCCTTCCGCATGTCTACGCCAATTCGCCGGACGAAACCGAAAGAGCGCTGCACCTGCTTGAGGAAGCTTTGAGGCGCGACCCGAACTACCCTGTGGCCCATGCCTATGCGGCCTGGTGTCTGGAGCAGCGCTATTTTCGAGGCGGCTTCCATGAGCAGGACAAGTCCATTGCCCTCGAGCATGCGCGCGCTGCTGACAGCCTCGGTGCGGATGATCCGCAGGCATTGAGCATCGCCGCCTTTGTTCAGGCCAATCTCACCCATGACTATGACACTGCGATCCTGGCTATCGACCGGTCGTTGGAAATGAACAGCAATTCGGCGCTCGCACTCGGCTTCAGCTCGCTGGTGGCCGCCCACAGCGTACGCATCGAAAGGGCGATCGAGCATGCGCTGAAGGCACTACGTCTCAGCCCCCTCGATCCCTTGAACTACCATCCGTATTGCGCGCTTGCACTTGCCAATCTGTTTACAGAACGTTTCGCCGAGGCCGGGACCTATGCCGCGCTTGCAATCCGTTCGAACCCGAGTTTCAGGGTGGCTTATGCCTATCTGGTTGCTGCCCAGGTCGGGTTGGATAACTTCGACGCGGCGGGCACGGGGGCTAGTCGCCTACTCGAAGTCGCACCAGAGTTCACCGTCAGCGGTTTTGCGCGAATGGGACTATTTAGACCGACGCAGATGAACGCACTTACCAGTGCGCTCAAGGCCGCTGGTCTGCCAGCCTGAGGTCATCCACCTGCAGCCGTCACTGTGAAGGGATGCTGTAGCTCGAATAGCGACTTTCGCAGCATCCAGCGGCAATGTCAGGAGGTGGCGCGACCTGCTCGTTCCAATCGACGAGACGAATGGCACCATCCCTTTGCGGTCTGTCGCCGTGGACCAGTACGAAAGCGGCCCTTTGGACCAGAGCTACATTCAGGGCTAAGAGCCTGACAGACTTTGCCGCTGCCGAAGCCTACGCCCGCTCCTCACCAATACCCCCTTGCTGTCCATCTCTCGAACAATGGGATGTTCGCCATTGCCCTTGCCGAGACCTTCTCATCGAAAGCGGCTGTCGGAAAGCTAGCCGAACTGAAGGCGGGGGGCCGGGTACCCACCGACGCAATCGTGGCCTATGGGAATACATATGTCCGTAAGCTTTGCTGTCGTTGATTTCGAGGCGACGGCGAGCGGATGATCTGGCGACCGGCGGGAGCGGATAGCTACCTCCCCGAGTTTTTCCGAAGCCGAGGCTGCGGGTTGTCATCTGACCAAGCCAAACCCGTGCTGCGCGTCATCGCGGCGGGCACTCCCCCGAGGGGGACGGTTTCCCGAAGGCGGGGGCGGGGTGGGATTGTGGGGCCCCTTGGCGGCGCGCCCGACCGCGAACGTCCTAGGGCCTCCCTACGCGATCCAGCAAGTAGCAAATTGACATTTTGTCGGCTAGGTGAGGTCGGCGAAATAAGAATCAAAGAAATTGCTTCAGCTAGAACCAGAACTCCAAGCCGAGTATGACCGGTACCTCGCCGAGTTAGATCATGAATCGGGTGTGCCCGAAGGCTACATCAGCACGCGTCAAGTTCTGCGCGCGCATTTTTTGATTGCGAACAAGTTCTATCTCGATGGTGCCGGTCTCGGTGGGATCGGACTAAAGGACATCGGATTATTGCAGTCAGCGGTTGGTCGGCAGCACGTATCGTTCGGCGGCAAAGCAAAATGGACGAACCATTTCGACATTTGCGCGACATTATTTTTCGGATTGATAAAGAATCACGCGTTTCACGACGCGAACAAAAGGACGGCCTTCCTAACCGCACTTTTTCATCTCGACACAAACGGCTGGTGCCCTGCCGTCAGCGAACGTCAATTTGAAGATCTGACGGTCCAAGTGGCCGACAATGATTTGAGACGCTTTGCCCGATTCAACAAATTCGTTGAAGACGGAAATCCTGACCCGGAAGTCGCTTACATATCATGGTTTCTTCGTAACAATACTCGTTCAATTGATAAGAGAAAATACACAATAACCTTTCGAGAGCTTCAGGCAATACTGCATAAGCATGGCTTCTCGCTGGAGAACCCGCGTAATAACTATATTGATGTTGTGAAGGTTATCGAAAAACGAGCCTTCTTCGGCCTCGGGAAAGCTAGAGTGGTGCACGATAGACTGGCGCAAATCGGGTTTCCCCGATGGACTGAAGAAGTGCGTCCGGAGGCGCTTAAGACAGTCAGGTCTGTAACTGGCCTTGATTACAAGAACGGCGGTGTGGACTCAGGGGCCTTTTTCAAGGGACTTGATCCCGTCCAAAATTTGATCACCACCTACCACGCACCCTTAATGCGCCTAGCAGATCGCTAGTGTGGGCGTTACCCGGCGAATCGCCGCCTATCGACCGCCGGACCATCGTCCTGTAAGACCTTGACGTCGCGAGCGGCGAGCCGCGCTGAGGGGGTTAGCGTTGTGGAGAAGCATCTAATCGCAGCGTTGGCGGCGGTGATGGGTAGCTCGGCGATGTCTGCCGAGGCGGCTGAGTGGAGCCCAACCTATTTGGGCTGCGTCTTCACGGAGTCGGCGTTTTCGGCTACGGACGACATTTACCCGGACCATCGTAATGAAGAGCGACTGAAGGTAGGCTCGACAAAATTTGAATTGGCGTTCGCTGCTATCGACCTTTTGGCGCATCGTGCGCAGCTGATCGGAAATCAGGGATCGGCGCAGGTCATTGCACAGCGAGGTGGCTTTGAGAGCGTGGTGTTTCTGGAGTGGACGCCACTAGGCAGTGTAAATTTGACGACGGTGCTGGCTCCGACCAAAGACGGCACGATCCGAGCGGTGACGTCGAGGCACATCGCGGAGCCGCTCAGCGGCTACATGGCCTCTCAGTACTTGGGCACCTGCAAGGATCACATCGGTGAATTGCCGATGGCTGCCCAGTAATAAGGTCGGTCGCCGGGGCTTGTCGGCAGGCAGGGGCGGGGTGACATGTGGGCCCCGCCCGTCTGGTCACCACCGTGGACGATGGCTCCAACGAGTTCAATGGAAAGCGGATGGTTCTGCGGCTCCCTTGGACTGCTCGGCCCGACGATGTGGTGCCCGAACGTAGTGGGAGCGCATCACATCGAGCCCTTGAGACCCGTTCGAGGTGCAGCCGCCTGGTATCTACTTACGCGGCGCGTCGTTGAGCGAGGTGGAAACCCGAACGGGCTCGACGAGGCTCGACGGCGGTCACGATGCTGTGGTGGTGATCACAGTACACGCGGTCAGGCGAAGTTGGCCCAGCACAAAAACGGTAACCGCCGGGTACTGACGGGTCTTCGCTCACCGGGAAGCGGCACTGATAGAGGCCTAGCTGAATGAGGGGGACGTCTCTCGAAGTTAGTCTGATATTTTCAGGCATGATGGTTTTCAGGTTCCAGGTTCATAGCCATTGCCGGCTGACGGCCGCAGTGCGACCCGTCGGGGCGAGCTTCTCTCATTTTGGAGGGCTATGGATCACCATATGGTGTTGGTCGCACCGTCAATGAAGCCCGACGCCCTGCTTCTGAAGCCAATAGCTTGCGACCTAAGGCCACACCTGCGCGGGTAAGAACGCACAGGCAATTGCCATCGTAGGCTGCCTCGGGCACCAGCCCCCGCCGGGGTTTGTCGGCGGCGGGGATTGGGGTGGCTTTGTGGGGCCTCCGACCGACACCCTCACACAGGTTAGGCACCTCCTCGCGGCCGGCCGCTCTCGCTCCCAAACCCAAATTTGCCTGAACGACCTAGTTCGAACCTTTGCGGTCGTTCAGTTGCGAGCGTCGCATGACGCGATCTGACCCGATCCGGTCGTTGCTAATCCACGGCGGGATGGGCGCGAGAGGGTGGAAATGGGTCATTGCCAGCAGACAAACGTGCGGTGCAAGCACACCAGTTTCCAGACCTCGCGACCACCCCCAAAGCGGACTTTGTGCCAGTACGGCCCCTATCCTGCTCCGGTCGAAGGACGCACAATGCTCATGCGATCGGATATGAGTCGTTTTTCAGGGGCACTGTACCAGATCAGGCGGTTCGATTGACCGCGTCGGTTGCGAGGCGCATCGTGCTATTGACCGGACGACGGGGAAGGTCGCCGCTGTGCGTATGCTTCCGAACATCCGTCTCGGCACCGAGCGCTACCCGGAGAAGGTTGCGCGGCGGCTGCGGGGGCTCAACATCGTCACCTGGATCGCCTCGGCTACGCACGCCTTCTATGTCGTCGCGTTGTTGCCCGATTTCACACGGTTCTGGTGGCTTGCCACCGGAAACGCGGTCGCGATGCTGCTCTACGCGGGCATTCCGCTCCTTCATCGCTTTGGGCGTCTGGCCGGGCCGGTTGCCGTTACCGTCATCTTCTATGCGGATGTGTCCGCTTACGTTTGGCTGCTCGGCACCAGCATCGGCATTCAGTTCTACTTTTTGATCGGTGTGGGCCTCGCCTTATTGTACGTCGGCCCCGAGTACGTCGCTTTGGCGGCAGTCTCCGGTGCGGTCGCAGCATTCCTGATCACAGTACTACAGCTGATGGTGCCCTATGACACCGGACTGTTGCCGGAGTGGCTTTTCATCGCGAGCTTTGTCACGAACGCCTTCGTCAGCTGCGGCACGCTATTGCTGATCGTATATTATGCGCTGCGTGAGGCTGCGCGGGCGGAGGCCGCCGCCGAGCGCGAATACGAGCGGTCGGAGCGGCTGCTCACCAACATCCTGCCGTCCCCGATCGCCGCTCGACTGAAGAGCGAAAGCAACGTCGTCATCGCCGACCGGTACGACGAAGCGTCCGTCCTGTTCGCCGACATGGCAGGTTTCACCGCGCTGGCGAGCGAAACCGCTCCGGACGATCTCGTGCAGTTCCTGAACCGCGTGTTCTCGGACTTCGACCGGCTGGTGGAGAGGCACGGGCTCGAGAAGATCAAGACCACCGGCGACGCCTACATGGTGGTGAGCGGCGTGCCGATGGCGCGGCCCGACCACGCCGAGGCCCTAGCCGTTCTGGCGCTGGAGATGTGCAAGGCCGCCACGGAGTGGCGCGACGCGCGGGGCCGGAACGTGCCGGTCCGCATCGGCATCGGCGGCGGACCGGTCGTTGCCGGCGTCGTCGGCACTAGAAAATTCTTCTACGACGTCTGGGGCGATGCGGTGAACGTGGCCGCCCGCATGGAGACGACAGGATCGGCCGGCAAGATCCAAGTATCAGAGGATATCTACGAGCGCTTAAAGGAAGGGTTCGAGCTAGAAGCACGCGGCGAGATCGAGGTCAAAGGCAAGGGCAGGATGCTGACCTGGTTCTTGCTGGCTCGCAAACCGCCGGCCTGATTGGCAACAACGCGTTGGAACCGGCCGTTGCGCGGATCGAACATGTCGAGCATGTCCTTGGAAATGTCGCAACCGATACGTCCCGCGATCGGGTGTAGTCTCAAAGCCCTTCTGATGTTCGCGGTTCGGCCCGTCGCCTCAAAATGACGCGCCACACGAGATTTGAACCCATAATCCTTGATGCCCTTTTTCCGTGCAGGCGACATCGGAGCAATCTGGTCGTCCCATTGGGTGGTCTTCCTTTCCAACCTACTTGCAGGAAGATCCGAGAAGGATCGAAACCGGATGTTCGATTTCGATCGATCGAACGGCCGGTTTTTGGCGCTTCCTGTCCGTTCAGATCGATGACGGCAATGCGAGCTTTCCACCCTGAGCGGGCCTACGGTTCCGGCACCAAGCGTCAGAATTTGACCACTAGCCGGAATGATGCCGACCAGTGTGGCGGCGAAAAGGAATGCGGTTCTTATGGTCGGGCTAGTCACGATGGGTCAGCTTCGGGTGCAAGCCGAGATAGCCGAGCGCGCCGATGACGGCGGCGAGGCAGACACCGGCCATGAACTCTGGGTTGTCGATGTTGCCGTTTTCCCAAAACAGTTCGGAAAGGTTCGTTAGGAGGCCAGCCGCATATCGGCAACAAGAGGCGGCGCGACGACCTCGCTAAACGGGCGCGCAACCCCGATGATCTGCTCAAGTTGGTGATCGTGCGTGACATGTGGCTGACCGGTTTCGACGCGCCCTGCATGCACACGATGTACGTCGACAACCCGAAGGGAATGTGCCGCCAATGGATGCTGTTCAAAGGCGAAGGCTGGAGCGCATTGCTTGGAACCACGCCGCCGCCGCAACCCGCGACGATGAAGAGAGATGGCCATTTCTGTTTCAGACCGAGGGCACAGTCGGCTACTACGCTGAGTTTGCCGCATCGTCTTAAAACTCAACAATTGGAGGCCGAGATGCCGAAAGGTAAGCCGCACGATTTGATCGTCTGCCCCGAGTGCATGGGAGAAGGCTCCATCAAACACGTCGTCGTTGAAGATGAGGAGTGGCTGGCAGAGCCCTGCGAGATGTGCGACACTGGCGGCAGCGTTTGGGTCGACGACGAGGGTAACATCCTTCCGCCCTATTCGCGGGTGATTTCGGGTGAGGTGTAGAACGGGCGACCTTGCGCCAGCAGATCCTGCTGACGAGCCCGCCAGTGCACTCTTGGAGCGGATCAGAGACGAGCGCGGAGCAGTGCCGAAAGCAGGACGAAGGGCATAGGAGGTATGGAGGGAACGCATGTCTGATGTCGCTACAGCCATGCCTGAGATTTGGTATCGGCTCTCGATCTTGGAGGGCGTGGATACGAACAAGCCGGGCATCTACGAGTGGCGGATCGAGGGCGCGGGCAGCTATATCGGCAGATACACCTTCAGCGACCGTCCGTTTGGCAATTATGCACGCCATGTGCGCGACCAGCTTAGCGGCGGCATCTACAAGCCGAGCAGACCTGACGGATGGCGTCGCATCCACCGCGAGCTTTATGCCGCGTTGCTCGATGGACGGGAAATTGAGCTGATCTTTGTTGAGAATTGCTCGGTCGGTGAGCTGAACGCCCGTGAGAGGGTCCATCGGAAAGATCGTGGGACGCTAAACGGTCGTCGCCGGTCGCTCGAAGAATGCCGTCGTCCCAAGCTTGCCCAGACTCTTGCGACGGCGCAGGCTGACGCATGAAGGTTCTACATAGTCAATGTTGGACGCGAGATCTATGCGTGGGCGATTGCCTAAGCCAAGGGGGAAACGGCTTGCTCCAGCGTAGCAGCACGGTGGGCAGGCTGTCACGGGTCGAGCCGGAGAAGGGAGTTTACGCGCGCGGCAAAAGTCCCGTTCAAGATCCCGTTGACTTTCGAGCCATCAGAAAAACCGTTAAGAAAACAAGCAATTACTGACGTATACTGGCGGAGAGAGCGGGATTCGAACCCGCGTTACGGTCTCCCGTAAACACACTTTCCAGGCGTGCGCCTTCAACCACTCGGCCACCTCTCCGTCTTAGCATTTTCGCCGCGGCCGGTTTCGCCGCGCGGGTTGGGGAGATGCGTCTCCCTTGGGATTGCGGTCCGGAACTCCGCACCGTGGGCGCCGTCAACCGGCGGACACCCTTTCCCCGCACCTGAGCCGTCAAAGCAACAGGCGCGGGGCTCATCTAGTCGATCCGGTGCCGAATGCCAAGACATAACGGCACTCTATTCGCTTTGTCGGATAAGGATGCTCTGTCCATGCCACCAGCGCTGCCTTGGTAGCCGATCGCCGCGATCGGCGGCGGCGTCTTAGCCGACTGGCGCCTCAGCGGCGCAAACCGGCGGCGTAGGTTCAACTTCGCGTGTCGCGATTGCGGATAAAGCGCGCAGATCCTATTTATCAGGCCGATACAGACATCTGATAAGCTTCCGGGGAGGTAAGGTCTGGATGTTCCGCTTTCTTTTCCGTCTCGCGGCACTGGTTGCGCTTTCGGTTTCCGTCATCATGGCGGTGATCGACGCGACGCGCTCGGTGGCGGCCTCCGCGCTGGTCATGACCCCGCTCAACACGAGCTGGCTCGCCGTCTCGCCGGATACGCGAAGCGCCTTCGAAAGTTTCGTCCGCGACAAGCTTGGTCCGCTGCTGTGGGACGGCGCCATCGCCTGGGTGCTCAACCAGCCCGGTTTCGCCGTGTTTGCGGTGGTTGCCTTCATTCTGTACTTGATCGGCTACAGGCGGGAGCGGCCGACCGGGCGGTTCGCGTAGACTTGATGATTTGTTGTTGATGACCTTCTGGCGTCCCCAAAACAAAGAGAAAGCCCCAAACAAAGAGAAAGGGAGACCGCACATGTTTCTCAGCGACATGCTGAACAAGAAACTCAATCTGCCGAAGCCTGCCGAGGCGCTGCCGGGCCGCGCGAAGCCTATCCCGACGGCATCCAAGCATTTCGTCTCGAAGCGGCCGCTCAAGGGGCCGTATCCCGAAGGGCTGGAGACGGCGATGTTCGGGCTGGGCTGCTTCTGGGGCGCCGAACGCCTGTTCTGGCAGGTCGAGGGTGTCTGGGTCACGGCCGTCGGCTATGCCGGCGGCGTCACCCCCAACCCGACTTATCAGGAAACCTGCACCGGCCTTACCGGCCATGCCGAAGTCGTGCTCGTTGTTTTCGACCCGAAGATCGTCTCCTATGCACAGCTTCTGAAGCTGTTCTGGGAAAGCCACGACCCGACGCAAGGCATGCGCCAGGGCAACGATGTCGGCACCACCTACCGCTCGGCGATCTACACGTTCGGTGATGCGCAATACCAGGCTGCGATCGCCTCGCGCGACGCCTATGAGGCCTCGTTGCACGGCGCCGGCCGCGGCAAGATTACCACCGAGATCGCCCCGGCGCCGGAATTCTATTTCGCCGAGGAAGACCACCAGCAATATCTGGCGAAGAATCCCTACGGTTATTGCAATCTGCAGGGCACCGGCGTCGCCTGCGCCATCCCGGCTGCCGTCTCCGCTTGAGGCCTTTGGCGAGACGATGATCCGTGGCGCCGGGATGCGGCGCCACGCTTTTCCAAAGGGTCAAAATTCCGCGTGAATTTTGTTTCGGGCCGTGCCAGATTGGCCCGAAGCGGGAGGAAGACACTCCTGTCTGATGTCGCATGCCTGCCGGAGAACCGGACGGGCAGGCGGTGCATAACGGAAAAAATAACCGACAGGGTGTGGATCACATGAAACGTATCGTTCTCGGCCTTCTGGCCGCAACTGCGATGGTTCTTCCGGCCTTCGCCGCGGACATTCAGCCAGCACTTCTCTACGATCTCGGCGGCAAGTTCGACAAGTCGTTCAACGAAGCGTCCTACAACGGCGCCGAAAAGTTCAAGGCCGAAACCGGCATCGCCTATGTGGAATTCGAGGTCTCAAACGCCACCCAGCGCGAGCAGGCACTGCGCCGTTTCGCCGAGGACGGCCGCAATCCGATCGCCATGGCGGGCTTCTCCTGGGCAGATGCGCTGGAGAAGATCGCCGTCGAGTTTCCAGAGACCAAGTTCGCCATCATCGACATGGTCGTCGACAAGCCCAATGTCCGCTCCGTCGTCTACAAGGAGCAGGAAGGCTCCTATCTCGTCGGCGTGATGGCGGCGATGGCCTCGAAGACCAAAAAGGTCGGTTTCATCGGCGGCATGGACATTCCGCTGATCCGCAGATTCGGCTGCGGCTATGTCGGCGGCGCCAAGGCGGCCGGCGCGACCGATGTCATCCAGAATATGACCGGCGACACGCCGGCAGCCTGGAACGATCCGGCCAAGGGCGGCGAGATCGCCAAGACGCAGATCGACCAGGGCGCAGACGTGATCTACGCAGCGGCAGGCGGTACCGGTGTCGGCGTGTTGCAGGCAGCGGCCGACGGCGGCAAGCTCGGCATCGGCGTCGATTCCAACCAGAACGGCCTGCAGCCCGGCAAAGTGCTGACCTCCATGGTCAAGCGGGTCGACGTTGCCGTCTACAACACCTTCATGGACGCCAAGAACGACAAGTTCACCGGCGGCATCAACGATCTCGGCCTCAAGGAAGGCGGTGTCGACTACGCCATGGATGACAACAACAAGGCGCTTGTCGATGACGCGATGAAGGCGGCGGTCGAAAAGGCCAAGGCTGACATCATTGCCGGTACCATCAAGGTGCACGACTACATGTCGGACAATTCCTGCCCCTATTGATCGCGGGGCAATCGCATTTGGATTCTTGCGAAGGTGGACCCCCACCCTAACCCTCCCCACAAGGGGAGGGAACGCTGCCGCGCGCCTTTACTTCCCTTTGGCACCGAAAAGGCAGCCATTTTGCCGAGGTCAGCGCCAACGGAAGTCTCCCTCCCCC
>NZ_FUIG01000026.1:0-288 GCF_900149755.1 Mesorhizobium delmotii
TGGTCGGCGACGGCGCGCCATTGGGTGCTGGCGGCCTCGGCCGTCTCCTGGGCGAAGGCGGTGGCGATGAAGGCCGAAACGACGCGGCGGCCGCTCTTGCCGGCATGCGCCAGCACGTTCCTCATGAAATGGACCCGGCAGCGCTGCCATGTCGCGCACAGCACCTTGGTGACGGCCGCCTTGATGCCTTCATGGGCATCGGAAACAACGAGCTTGACGCCGCGCAGGCCGCGACGGGTCAGCTTGCGCAAAAACTCCGTCCAGATCGGCTCGGCCTCAGACGTGCCG
>NZ_FUIG01000026.1:298-2796 GCF_900149755.1 Mesorhizobium delmotii
CCTGCCGCTACGCCGCTCGCTCGCTACAGCGCTGTTGAGGGCGCGCTCGCGAGCGGCTTCGCTGCCGCCGACCTACACTACGCGGTGGGACACGACCCAAATCAGGCCGGGAGCCGCCACATTCGAACACGACCTGTACCACGCAATTCCGTTTCCGCGAGTGGGTCGCAAGCAAAATTGGGTCCGAGCAGTTTGCGAGTTGCATCCGAAATACGGATTTCATCGGGCTCCGCTGACGTTTGAATACGTGCGGCGAGATTAACGGTCTCGCCCCACAGGTCATAGGCAAACCGCCTTTTGCCTATGACGCCCGCGACGATTGGTCCTGAGTGAATTCCAATTCTGAGTCTTATCGGTTCTCCTGCGAAGCGTTCGCGCTTAACCGCCTTCCGCAGTTCAAGTGCATAGTGCGCAAGGGCTTCTGCATGATCGGATCGCGCGGCGGGCAGGCCAGCGACCACCATCACACAATCGCCGATTGTCTTGATCTTTTCGCAGCCGTATCGTTCCGAGAGCAGATCCGCCGCCTTGAAGAAGTAATTTAAAATAGCGAGCGTTGTCTCGGCTCCGACGCTCCGTGCTCTTTCCGTAAAGCCGACGATGTCGGCAAAAAGCACACTCACCTCAGCGTGGTTGTCTGCAATTTGTTCGTCCGCTTTTAACCGCTCCGCGATCGACGCCGGAAGAATGTTGAGGAGTAGGCTTTCGGCGCGCTGGTATTCACGCGACAATCCCTCTTGGCTCTGCCTCAACGCCTCGTTCGTCAATTGTAATTTTTCGTTGAGTTGACGCTCCCTCTCTTGCAGGAGTGTCATTTCATAAGCCTTCTGTTGAAGCCGCTGCCTATTGTCGCGTTCGGCAGTGGCGTCAAGAAAGAGCAGCCACACGCAGGCATTGTCAGCAAAAAGATGAAGGTCCGCGACACGCCCGCTGGGCAGTTCGACCATGGCCATATGATATGGAAGCTCCGGGCAAGGCAGCAAACCTTCCATGAATTCAAGCTGCTCGGCAACAGGCTTACCAATGCGAAGTGATGAGAGTCCGTAATGTTCAACACTACCGCCCTTCGCAGCGATGCAAAGCTGAGCGTCAATTTTCAGATATGCGACAGAGTGCTCGTTGTAGAAGAAATCGTAAATCCAGCTTCTGACTTCTCTTGGGAATCCATGCATGGTCTATTTGGCGACCATCGAAGCAAGCTGACGAAACGCATCATCAACATATTCACCCGAAAGCGCGCTTGTTAGATAGACTTGCCATCCAAGTTGCCTCAGTTCGTCAATCTCCCTATCCGATATCGCCCACCGATCGGCCAGATCGGATTTGTTGAACAGCAATACAAACGGCATAGCGCCGAATTCGGCCTCGGCCCGCTCGCGCAGCGTGAGCGCCACGGCAAGAGTAGCGGCGCGGGTTCCATCGACGACAAGCACGAGCCCGCTCGCACCTCGCACATAGCTTACGCGGAATGAGCCGATATCGTCTTCGCCGGCCAAATCCCACAAAATCAGATCCACGGTTTTGTCCGGGAATGCGACACTCTTCTTGTCGATTTTCACTCCCACCGTGGTCAAGTAGGTTTCTGAAAAGATGCTTTGCACAAACCTGCGAACCAGACTCGTCTTTCCGACAGCGAACCCGCCCAACATGCAGATCTTCTTTTGCAATATCCTGGGCTCCGCCCTAGTGGAAGTTTACCGTAACCGAAACTCTGCGATTGGCGGAGCTCCCGGTTCGGCTATTTTCAGTCTCCGCTGGCTCAAAGGTGCCCGCGCCGCGAACCAAGAGCAATTCCGGATCGACGCCGCGCTTCTTGAGAAGCGCACGAACTGTCTCCGCGCGGGCGGCGCTGATCGACACGTTGGCCGTTTCACGGCCCGTCGCGTCCGAATGGCCGGTCAACATGAACTGTGCTGTTACGCCTGCCTTGCGGGCGTCCTTGGCCAATTCCTTCAACTGATTTGCCAATTTGTCGAGAACCGGCAGTTGCTCTGGTCCCGGTATAGCCTTGCCAGAATCGAAGAAAATGTCGACCGCTTGAATAGCCTCCCTCAAATGAGTGAGTTCCTGAGGAGTCAACTCACGCAGCTCGGAGATTTCTAGAGAGAGTCCGTCCGCGGACAGCTGTTGGGAGGCGACCCGCGCCCGATCTATCCAGGCGGCAGGAGCCTCACCCACGGCAACGATGCGATCCTGGATGATCATAAGCCGAACCGATTTCGGCGGAGTCAGCGACGCTACCAGCCGCTTCAGCACGAACTTCGGATCAAGGCTCTGATAGAATTGCCACTGCGAATGAACGCGAGCAGGATCAACCCCTGTTCCGGACAGCAGAGCCTGCGGGTCGGCGGCCTGCGGGTCTCTCAGGCCGGAAATATAGAAGTGTCCACCCCTCGCCGTTTGTTGGGCGACGATGATTCCCGGTTGGGCCTCAAGTCGCGACACATAAGTCTGCCAGTGCTCCGCCGCGCGTGCTTCGGGGCTCACATCACGAACCT
>NZ_FUIG01000026.1:2806-3318 GCF_900149755.1 Mesorhizobium delmotii
CGCCGTTTGTTGGGCGACGATGATGCCCGGCTGGGTCTCCAGTCGCGACACATAAGTCTGCCAGTGCTCCGCCGCGCGTGCTTCGGGGCTCACATCACGAACCTTGGAGATGTCGAATACCGGTCCGCCTGCCGAAAGCTGTCGGGCCGCTACGCGTGCCCGATCTATCCAGGTGTCGGGAGCCTCACCCTCGGCAACGATGCGATCATTGACGATCGAAAGCCGAACCGATTTCGGCGGGGTCAGCGACGCGGTTAGCCGCTTCAGCACGAACTCCGGCTCAAGGCTCTGATAGAATTGCCACTGCGAATGAACGCGGGCGGGATCGACCTGCGTTCCGGACAACAGCGACTGCGGGTCGGCGGCAAGCGGGTCTCTCAAGCCGGCAATATAGAAGTGTCCACCCCTCGCCGTTTGTTGGGCGACGATGATGCCCGGCTGGGTCTCCAGTCGCGACACATAAGTCTGCCAGTGCTCCGCCGCGCGTGCTTCGGGGCTCACATCACGAACCT
>NZ_FUIG01000026.1:3328-176821 GCF_900149755.1 Mesorhizobium delmotii
CCGTTTGTTGGGCGACGATGATGCCCGGCTGGGTCTCCAGTCGCGACACATAAGTCTGCCAGCGTTGCCCGGATTGCCAGGAAAGAAGGAACCAACCGCCTGCCGGAATCAAAACCAGCAGGACTGCAGCCACCACCAGCCACGGAAATCCCTGGTTTGAGTCCTCCTGCTTCAGTTCAACGCAGGTCTGCAACTGCGTCTCTACGCCGGCCAACTGCGAACTGTCGCCGTCAAACTGCTCTAAAGCCTGTGAGCATTCATCATGGATGCGAAGCAACACATCGCGAACTATTTCATGTAATTCCTCTGGCGGATTTCCCCGGATCACCGCAACCAAGGTCGCAAACGGTCCAACTTCTGACCAGAGACGAAGTTCCCCAAAACGGATAGTGTCCAGGCCGCTCTGTTCTTTCTCGTTAAATGAGTCTTTCACAAAATCTTGAATTGCACTAAGCATCGACGAAATGAGCTGAGGATCTTCGCTCGTTGCATTATCGGCAGTTACATGCGCTATCAAAAGCCCGGAATTTCGGTTAATTAGAAAGACATGTTCTACACGATAGACAAGAGAATGCTTAAGAACAACTTCTGAGAAGCTTGCGCCCGTTCTCCATGCTTCAAATCTCCACTTGAGACCATGCCAGGTAAATATATGTCTTAAAGTTTCATTCAGCGACTGAAAGGTCTGGTCGATCTTTTCCCCGATCGACTTGCGAATTGCCGGCAGAAACACCGGGTATAATATATCCGTAAGCGTTCGCGGGCTCTTCTGGATGGACCGTTGCACAGCCCTCTCGACAGCTGGCGCAAGTGCCTCGCCGAGTTGCGCATGAGGCGCACGTGCGGCTGCACTGGGGAGAACACCCCCAACTGCAGCCGCAAGCTGCTCAGGTTCGTCGAGCAGGTGCGTAACGCGTGAAAGCTCCGAAATTTCGCGGCCGACCAGCAACTGGCGCAGCGTTTCCATGCGAGGATCGGCGGTTGGAACTCCGTGGAAACGCGCACGATAGTCCGGATCAACGTTCCGGGCAATTTCGACCAAAAGAGTAGCCAGAGCCTCGCGATCAATCTCTGTATCGTTCGAAGCTGCTCTTTGAGGAAGGCTGATTGGGTCGACGGTCGACGTCAAGTTCCGATCAACTCACTTTCCAACTACGTTCCGAGTTGCTCTTGCTGCCGGCGGGATCCTGATTTAGACATTTTGCAACCTCGACAAACAGGCCAGCCAAAAGATTTCGGTCGGTCTTTACGTTGCTGAGATCGGAAAACATTTTTTCCATTAGCATCTGCATGCTTTCATTCTTTTGCTTGATTTCCTCACGCAGCAATTGATCGCTTCGATTTATCCGGTCCGCGACTTCGCGCTCAAGCTCGCTCAATTGATCCGACAACGCGCGCACCTGCTTTTCAAGCGCCTGATTTTGCTCGCGAAGATTCCGGTCAATCTCCTTGTCGGCCTCGGCTCGTGCATCTTTTTCGTTCCGCAATTGCGCCGCGAGCGATTCGACCTGCTTCTTTGCATTTGACTCATACATTTCAAGATTGCGCTTGGCTTCGGATTCGACATCCTTGAAGCGCTGTAAGAACCGTTCTTCAAGCTTGGAAAAACGGCGGTCATAGTCCTGCATCTGGTTGCCGAACAGCAGATCACGTATCTTGTCGACACCTACAGCGTCGCCGGAGACCCCGCCCTCGCGAGCCTGGACCCCCATCAAGGTCAGCCCATTTCCGTCTGCATTACTTATCAGATTTCCGTCCGCTTTATTTGCTGAAGAAGCGGTATTCGAAGATTCCTTAGCCATCCTTATGCCCCTTCATTTGAGCACCTGTCACAGTGCAAAACTCAAAAACACCCAAGCATGTCAGCAAAATACCCGGCTCGCAAGCCGGAATCTTCTTGACTTAAACCAAATCGTGCGTCCCTTTTACATCTCTTGGACTAGCAGCAAATGCACGAGTTCCGATTGGTGTCGCTCTGGCATCTCTTTGTGATAGCAGCCATAACCGGCTAATCTAATCGACCATTGGACGCAATCTACTATCGAAATGAGTAATACAATGTCAGGCTATAGCTACTGTAGCGCAATTAAGTAGCGCAGATTCATTAGAAGTATCTAAATTAGCTGGTCTGGCGGTGCACATACTGTTTCGCACCCGGCTGTATACTGCGACGATCAGCTTCCGATGCGTGCCCAACGGTAGAAGGAAGGCGTTCTTTGGCACGGAGAATGGCTGTTCGAGAATGCACCTCGGAATCGAGGCGTTTCGGTCGATAGAGGGGAGCAATAGTCCCAATAACTGCAGTCATTCACACCAAAGCTTCAGTGGGCTTGCATTTATTGCGCCGCCGATTGCAAAAGACGTCAGGTTGCCATAGCTATTGCACTCATACGGAGCCAGGGACCGCAGCTTGTGGTCATGGCGCCGACTCCGGGGATCGACATGAGTATGCGGCATGCTTGGCTTTGACGTGCATCTGCGACAGCTGGCGCCCAAGCTCGGCGGCACGGATGGGAATGCTGCGCCAGGCTTCCAACACCGGTAGCACGACAGGAGCAAGCTCGCTCTGCAGCCAAATGGCGGCGTCGCGGCGGCTCGGGAGAGTTCGCAGGAGACTGTTTGGGCGCAGCGTCCCTGAGGACCGTTCCCTTTGGCAGGAAATCGCCGGCTATGTTTCGGGACTCTTGTTCGACCTTCGAACCAGGCGCGGGTAAGACGGCGTGACGCATAATCCCTTGGTTTCAATCGTGGTTCCTGCGCACAACGCGGAGGTAACGCTGGCGCGCGCACTCGATTGCCTTCTCGATCAGGAAATAATGGACTGGGAGGCGATCATCGTCGACGACGCCTCCACGGACGCTACCGCCGCGATTGTCACCGGTTATTTGGAGCACGATGCCCGGTTTCGGATGTTGAGCTCTTGCGCGTATAGCGCCGCCGGCGCGCGCAATAGCGGGATTTCGACAGCGCGCGGCCGCTGGCTCATGTTCCTGGATGCGGACGATTGGGTGGATGCCAGCTTCCTTGCGAAAATGCTGGCCGCACTTGAAGCCGCGCCCGATGCGGTCGCCGCCTATTGCGGTTCCCGGCGCGTGATGCCCGATGGCGAACTCACCCCATCGAGCATCCCGACGGAGGTTGCGATCCAGCCCTTCGAAACATTCGCGCGCCGGTGCGCCATCCGCAGTCACGCGCTGCTAGTCGACCGGGAGACAATTGTCGAGTTGGGCGGTTTCGATGTGTCGCTGCGCACCTGCGAGGACTGGGATCTGTGGCAGCGCCTCGCACGTCTAGGCAAACGTTGGGTGATGGTCGACGAGCCGCTCGCTTTCTATCGGACCAGCCCCAACTCGCTCAGCCGCAATTCGACGCAGATGCTGATAGATGCGGAAATCGTGATCGCCCGCGGCTTTTCTGCTGATCCCAGGGTCAAACAGCCAGCATCGGCTCACGCCAATGGAGCGATCGAGGCGAACGGCCGCACCGCTTCCGAAGCACTCGCGTGGTTCGCGTTGTGGAACGCCGCGTCGGATTGCGGCTGCGGCTCACGCTCGATCAACCCACAGTCCCTGCGCGCGCTCCCGGCAGGACGTAAGTGGGCGCGTGAGATCGCCAAGGTGGCCTTCGATGGCCTTATGGCAGGAAGCCTATCGGTGCCAGCGCAATTGGCTGCCAGGTGGGACAGGTTCGGCGGCTCCCTCACCGAGTTGATCATCGAACTCGGCAAAGCCTGGGACAATCCCGTCGCGGGTCGCCGCGTCCAGTATCACCTTGAGCAAATGCTTCTCGACGTCGACGATCTTGCCGCGCCGCGCAGGCTGGCGCGGACACTTGGAATTCGCGTCGATATTCGAAATCCGGCCTCGATCGAACTTCCGGAAGGAATCGATCAAATTTATGCCTATCTGATGATGGATGGCCAGATCGAGGCTGTCGTGCAGTTCGGCGTACTTGGGAAAGTGACAAGGCGCCATTGGATTGAATTGATCCGAAATTTCGTGCCCCCTGAGCGGCTTATAGACAGTGCCGCGCGGCTTGCAAGGCGATCGCCTGTACATGCCCCGCAACAGGGCGCCGGTGCCGACAAGTCAAACATGTTTGCAGCCGAGGCATTGTTGTCCATCGCGGGACGCCGGTCTGATCGGGACAGCCACTTCGGCAAACTCGCGCGGTTGGCCGCGGAAGCGCGGCGGCTGGTTCGGTCGAGCGCCGAAGCTGCAGAGCCGCTTGCAGCGCCGCGCCGCGCATCGGCCGCGGATGGGCACGACAATGATCGCACGTCGTTCTGGAATCGCCGTTTCGCGACCGAGGATCCCTGGAACTATGGTTCGTCCTATGAGCAGGAAAAATATGAGCGGCAGCTCGAAATTCTGCCTGCCGGTCCCATCGGACGGGCGCTTGAACTGGCCTGCGCAGAGGGGCACTTCACGCGGCAGCTGGCGCCGCGAGTGGGCCATTTGACGGCAACTGACATCTCCGCCGTAGCCATCGGGCGGGCGCGCGCGCGATGCAGCGATCAGCCGAATGTTGAGTTCGGCGTACTGGATTTCTGCGCCGACACGCTGCCTGGTGAGATGGACCTGATCGTCTGTTCGGAAGTGCTCTACTATCTGGATGATCTCGCCGAGTTGCGGCGCATCGCCAAAAAAATCGTTGAGGCATTGGCGCCTGGCGGCAGTTTCATCAACGCACACGCATTCGTGCTACGTGACAATGTTGAAAGGACCGGCTTCGACTGGAACACATTCGGTGCACAAGCGATCTCAGAGACGCTGGCAGCGACCGAAGGCCTCGTCCTCGAGCGATCGATCCAGACCGAGCTCTATCGCATAGACCGCTTCCGCCGCCTGTCACCTGGAGATGTGGCGACGGAACCGATGATTGATCATGCGCCAATCCGCGCGCCCCTCGAAATCGGGGTCGCGCGAAATATCGTCTGGGGCGGGGCGCGGGCCTTGCGCCGCGACGTTGCGCGTGGCGAGCGGCGGCAGCGTATCCCTGTCCTCATGTATCACAGCGTCTCCGATGAAGGTCCGGCCGCGCTCGCCCGTTTTCGGCTCACGCCCGCCGCATTCCACAGCCAGATGGCATGGCTGCGCGCCAATGGCTTTCACGCGATTAGGTCCGAGCAGCTGGAATGGTTCATCGCCAACCGTCAACCTTTCGTTGGCCGCCCAGTGCTCATCACCTTCGACGACGGCTTCCAGAACTTTGCCGACCATGCCTGGCCGATCTTGCGCGCGAACGACCTGACCGCGGAAGTGTTCCTGGTGACGGACCTGGTGGGCGCAAGCGCACAGTGGGACGCCGACAGCGGTCCGCCAACGCAGCTTATGGACGCCGGGATGGTGCGACGCCTCGCCGCCGAAGGTGCGTTCTTCGGAAGCCATCTGGCGACGCATCGCGCGATAGATGGTCTGTCGAGCTCTGACTTGGCCAGCGAGCTGCTTCGCTCGCGTATGTTCATCGAACGGTGGACCGGTCGGCCAACCACGGCGTTCGCGGCACCCTTTTCTGTCACCGACCGACGGCTTGGCCGGCTGGCCAAGGAGTGCGGCTATCGGATCGGCTTCGGCGGCAGACACGGGCCGGCGGACCTCGATGGCGATCCCATCGACCTTCCGCGCATCGAGATTCGCGGGGATCGCTCGCTCGATGACTTTGTTGCCAGGGTCGAGGCCGTGCTCGAATGAACGGTGAACGTGTCAGTGTCAATTTCCCGCCCGGTTACCTCGTTCGCAAGTCTATTGGGCGACTTGGGATACCGCTGACATCAGCTCCTGCGGGTTTGGCGCCCTAAACATGTATCGCCCACCCTCTGGAACCTCCGTGAAGGTCCAGCGGACGATCCCCTGCCGGTCCAGTAGGAACTGACCGACCAGTTGTCCGTGTCCCGTTGCCATCATCTGCTCGTCGGCTTCGGTCACTTCGTACTTGTCCTTCTTGTTGAGAATTTCGGTGGCCGCAAAAGGATCCATCGGACCGGGCAACTCGCCTGGTATGTCGACCCGCATGTCCTTTGCCGCTGCCATCGAGACCTTGTACGGCCAGATCGTCTCGTTTTGGGTGAATTCGAGATTGGGCAGTCCAAAAGCACGATGTGAAGCGCGTTCAGGGTCGGAGGCCGCAAGCAGATTCGGCATCGGGTGGTAGCGGAAATAGAGACGCGCCCGTTCGATCGGCGTGTTGACCACCGTCAGGCTCTCCACGCCCTTTTCGCGCAGCTCCGGATCAAGCCGCGCCTGGGCGGCGATATAGCGCCGGCAAAACGCACAATGCAGACCTCGAAACAGGCCGACCAGCACCGGTTTTTGTCCGCGAAAGTCGTCAAGCGCGATCTTGCCTTCCTGGGTAATCGCGTCGAGTACCAAGTTCGGCGCACGGTCGCCCGGTTGAAGGGGTACCAAGTCACTACGCGCGGACATTTCCAACCTCCAACCCAGCTAGTCGAGAAAAGGCAGCACCACAAGCGCTTCCGGGTCGAGCCCGTGCTGGGCGCATATATCCTGCGCCAGGGAAAAGTAGCGTTCGGCCTCGGCCAGATTGTCGAGGTCGAGATTAAGCGTTGCGAGACCATCATAGCACGGAAACAGCAGTTGGGGCTCGCCCGTTTCGCGGGCTACGTCCAGCGCTTCCTGGAACAAGCCAACCGCCAGTTCCGGACGGCCGTTGCACTGGTGGATCTGCCCAAGCACGATCAACGGCACCGGCAGGTGCTCGCGCTGGTCGAGCGCCCGGTCGATCTCGATGGCCTTCTCGGCAGCAGGCACGCCCTCCGTTGGACAGCGATCCGTGAAAGTGCAACAAGCGACCGCCAGGTTGGCGAGGAGGCGCGCCTGGAAACCCAAATCACCAATATGGCACGCCACTTCAAGACCGCGCCGACAGACCTCCATCGCCTGTGCCGGATCGATGGTCGTGTAAAGCACCCCGAGATTGGTGTAGCCGCGGCAGGCCGCGCCCAGTAGACCGGCGGCTTCGGCCAATTCAATGCTACGCTCAACCTGACGCACGGCTTCACGGTTTCGCCCAAGGCGAGCCAGCGCAACAGCCTTGGTATTAAGTGCCTCGGCGGTCACAAGAGTGGCATCACACCCTACCTCGGAGACATACTCCGTTGTCAGAGAGCGTACGCAATCCAGCGCCGCGTCTGCCCATTTTGCCGCGAGAGCGTGATCTCCGCTACGGAACGCCTGTCGGCCACGTTCTTGCCAGAGATGCGCCTGCTCGATCGGGGCATCCGCTCCATCGAGGAGCGCTGTCGCTTCAGCATAGCGGGATTCGGCCTTGTCGCGCTTGCCGACGTCCCAGAGCAGCCGACCGATCTTACGCAAAACTCGCGCCGACGCGACACGATTGGCTGACTCGCGGTATGCCTGCAACACCGTCTCGTAATGGTGGTGCGCGATCTCGCGGCGGCCCGCCGGGCCGCTCAAATCGGCAATGCGCTCTGCAATTGCCAGTTTGAGCGGTGTTTGCCCGGTCGCGCCCAACGCAGTCAGTGCTCGTTCGTAGAAACGAAGGGCGTCGTCGTTGGCGTATATCATGCGAGCGCGATCGCCTGCCGCCTGCAGGTAATGCGCGCCCTTCTCCCGCTCGGCGCTCTGTGCGAAATGATGACCGAGCACGGTCAAATCCTCAAGCCGTTCCGGCTTGTCGCCGCACAGTTGCTCCAAGGCAGCACCGACCCGCCCGTGGATGTCGGTCCGGCGTTGCAGGAGGAGGTTCTGGTAGATCACGTCCTGCAGCAATGTTTGCGTAAAGCGGTAGCTTTGCGACGAGACCGAGCCTGATCCGGCAACTTCCTCGATGATTTCCGCATCGCAAAGCAGTTCGCAGCCGGCTTCTAGCCGGCCGGGATCGGATGTCACGGCTTTCAGAAGTGTGGCATCGAAGCGCGGGCCGATTACCGCGGCTTCCTGGGCCAACCGGCGCACCTCTTGGGGCAGCCGGTCGACGCGAGCAAGCAACATTGCCTGGATAGTGGCGGGAATGCCGGTTGCGACTTCGCCTGCCACAGTCCGCCATCGCTGGCCCTCGCGCATCAGTACACCGCGATCGATAAGGCCGCGGACGATCTCCTCTACAAAAAGGGGGTTGCCGCCCGCGCGCTCGAGGATCTGGTCAAGAAGCCCCCCTGCGGAGTTTACCCAGCTCTCGCCGAAAAGCATCGCCAGCAGGCTGCGTCCGTCATCATTGTTGAGCGGCGAAAGCCTGAGCGCTGTGTGACTGACCCGACTTGAATCGAGCTGGCCGTTGTCCGGCGCCGGACGATGCGTGACCAGCAACATCAACCGCGTGCGTTCCAACCTGTCCATCACGAAACGCAGTGCCTCGAGCGACACGGCGTCGGCCCAGTGCAGGTCTTCGACGACAATCAACAGCGGCGACAACGCAAGCCGCCGTTCGACGATTGTGCGGACTGCGTAGAGAATTTGCCGCCGCAGCTGCTCGGGCTCGACATGCTGCAAGGTGGCATCGGGGTCGCCAAGGCCGAGCACATGGTAGAGCAAAGGCATCAGCCGCTTCGCCTCCTCGCCCTGCAGGCCGAGATCGGTAAGCAAGCCTGCGAGCTTCCCCCGCATTTCGTCCCCATTGTCGTTTTGCATCATCCCGGCAGCGCTGCGCACCACTGCGCCCAAGGCGCCAAATGATTGTTCGCCCAGCGGTGAGCACGTGGCCAGCCGCACGGCGACGTTGCGAAAACGATCCTCGTCGCCGATGCGGGCGACGAACTCCTTCACCAGCCGCGATTTCCCGATACCGGCTTCTCCGACGAGGCGGACAAGTTGGGCCGAGCCGCCGCACGCCTGGTCAAGGCTCGCCAGCATTCTATTGAGCTCCGCACCACGACCTATCATCGGCGCACTGAGGCCGAGCGCCTCGAGCCCACGCGCTGGACGCGGCGTCGCAAGCGGTGCATCCAGTCGATGGACGAGCACACTGCCAGCCTTGCCACGAAACATGACATCACCCAGCGACTCGTAAGAGAAGGCATGCCGGGTCAGCCTGTGAGTGAGCTCGCCTACCAGCACCTCACCCGGTGCGGCAAGCGATTGCAGGCGTTGTGCCGTATTCACTGTGTCGCCGGTCACTGAATAGGATTTGGCGGTGCCGATGCCCAATCCGCCAGTAACGACCGGACCAGTGTTTATGCCGATATGGAGTAACAGAGGCGAGCCGGAGTGGGGGGTGCTTTCGCCGAGCCGCGCCGTCCGGGCGATCATATCGAGAGCGGCGCGAAGCGCACGTTCCGGATCGTCCTCATGCGCGACCGGGGCACCGAACAAAGCGAGCAGTGCATCGCCGATGAATTTGTCGACGAAACCACCAAAGTTTCGCACGGCCGCCGTCAATTCCTTGAACAGTTGGTTCTGCAGCGCTTGCATCACCTCGGGGTCGAGCTGCTCGCTGAGTGTCGTGAAGCCGCAAAGGTCGGCGAACAGGACCGTTACCGTCCGGCGATCGGCGTCAGAGACGGGATGCAGCCCCTCTTCGCTTTCGATGTTCGGAAGCAGCGACGGAGTTCGAGAAGGCGGCACGATGGTCCGGCTTGGTGTCGGAGCAGGCCGTTCGACGGCTTTTGCGGGCGCACCGACGCGTACCCCACATTTCGGACAGAACTCGAAATCAGGTGCGCAGGGGTAGCCGCAACTGGCGCATGACACGGGCTGGCGCCTGCCACACCTCGGACAGAAGGCATAGCCGCCCTCAACCTCTAAACCGCAGCCCGGGCAGTCCATCGAACCAGACCTCACTAGGGGCCGTGACGGGGGTGATCTCGCTACGCACTTCACGGCCAGGCTATTCACAAGGATGCACCGATAGCCGTCGACCAGCAAGCGGCAGCGCAAATGGGCATCGAGCGATCCGTGTGGGTCCGGTGGCAGAGCGCTGCCGATTCGGGCGGCTGCCTGGCCGTTGTTTGCGAAAGTTCCCTCTTACCCTCCGTCTTCCTGCTATTATGGAGATGAGGACACGGACCTATGAGCGAGAATCGTAAGCTAGTCGCAATCCTGGCTGCAGATGTGGTCGGATACAGCCGGCTCGCGAGCGCGGACGAAGATCGTACTTTGGCGAGGTTGCGGGCACTGCGCAGCGACCTGATCGATCCGACCATCGCAGTGCACCACGGGCGGGTGATCAAGCGCACCGGGGATGGGGCGCTGGTTGAGTTCCGCAGTGTGGTGGATGCCGTGCGCTGCGCCGTTGAGCTTCAGAATGCTATGGTTGAGCGCAATGCCGGCGTGCCGCAGGACCGCCGCATCGAGTTCAGGATCGGCATCCATCTGGGGGATGTGGTCGAAGAAAGCGACGGCGACCTGATGGGCGACGGCGTCAACATCGCCTCGCGTTTGGAGGGCGTCGCGGCGCCAGGCGCCATCTGCCTGTCCGAGGATGCCTATCGCCAGGTCAAGGCGAGGCTCGACCTCTCGGTCAGCGATCTCGGTAGCACACAGCTCAAGAACATCGCCGAGCCGATCCGGGTCTATTCGCTGCAAGTCGGCAGCGCCGGGACCAAGGTGGCCGCGACAACGGAAACCGCGAGGAGCCGGCCGGCGACGGCAGCGCCGCCAAAGCTGTCGATCGCCGTCTTGCCGTTCGCCAACATGAGCGGTGACGCCGAACAGGACTACTTCGCCGACGGCATCTCTGAAGATATCATCACGGCGCTGTCCAAACTGTCGCAGCTCTTCGTCATCGCACGCAATTCGTCGTTCACCTTCAAGGGCCAGAACGTCCATGTGCAGGAGGTGGGCACGAAGCTCGGCGTGCGGCATGTGCTTGAGGGCAGCGTACGCAAGTCGGGGAACAGGGTGCGCATCACCGCGCAGCTCATCGATGCAACCTCGGGCGGCCATCTTTGGGCGGAGCGGTTCGATCGCGAGCTGACCGACATATTCGCCGTGCAGGACGACGTGACGCAGCAGATCGTTGGTGCGCTGGCGCTCAATCTGACTGAGGGTGACCGTCAGCGGCTGGCACCCGAGCACCCGCGCAACACGGAGGCGTACGACTATTTCCTGCGGGGCCGGGAGCTGTGGCACCGGCTGACGAAGGAGACGAACATCGCGGCCCGCGACCTCTTGCAACGTGCCATCGAACTGGACCCGAAGTTTGCCTCTGCCCACGCTTTCCTCGCCCTCACGCACGGACTCGATTACCTGAACAGATGGAGCGCGTCGCCGCCGGAATCGATGGTGCAGGCGGAAGAGGCCGCAAGGCGAGCGGTAACGCTGGATGGCAGCGATCCTTGGGCGCACTGGGCGCTGGCTATAGTCAAGCTGTACACACGACGGCACGATGGGGCCATCAACGAGGCCGAGCGCGCGATAGTCCTCAATCCGAACTTCGCCGAAGGGCACGTCATCCTCGGCGAGGCGCTGTACTATTCGGGCAGATCCGAGGAGGCCCTCGAGAGTTTCGGCCGGGGGAAGACCTTGAATCCGTACTTTCCGGATGTGCTTCTGCACTTCCAGGCTTTGGCCTTGTTTCAACTAGGAAGGTACGAAGAGGCCGTTGACCTCTTGATGCAACGGCTGGCTCGCAACGCTGTCACCGACGTCTCGCGCGCGCTTCTGGCCGCCAGCTACGGCCATCTGGGCCGTTTCGCCGAGGCCCGCGAAGCATGGCAGGAGGTGCTTCGCGTCAATCCCGACTATTCGCTGGAATACCGTCGCAAAGTCTTGCCCTACAAGAACCCTGCCGATTTCGAACACGTGGTGGATGGGCTCCGCAAGGCCGGTGTCGTGCAATGACAGGTGAGGCCCATGCGGCCGGTCCGACGCCAGAGGCTCACCGATAGATCGCCGTCGCTGCGGTTGCGCACTAGAGCAATTCCAGCAAAAGTAGGTACCGGTTTCCCGTCAGGAATGGCGTCAAAGCAAAGAGAATAGCGGTTCTGCGTTTCCGTGAAACGGTGACCCACACCGCAAATCAACCTGCAATAAGGCCTGAAGTGAGGCTCAGGTCGCCTTGATCTCGGCCTGGCCGATCTTGCGCCATCGGGCGTTTTCGCGAACCAGCTTCAGGTCGTCGGTCGTCTCGGCAAATGTCTGCAAACGGTACTGCCGGAGCAGGTTCGGGAAGAGCGCCCCTTCCGGCAGGCCGGCAAGCTGCTCGCGGACCGAGATCTTTTCGTCGATGACCCGCATGCCCCAGGCATTTTCCCGAACCTGCAGCTCCGCAGCCAGATCGCGTTCTTCCGGCGCGTTTTCGTCTAGCGCAGCCAGCAGGATCGAGTGGAAAAGCGCTACATAACCAATCTGTCTCAGGCCGCCCACAACCCGCACGCGCGGCAATATGGCAAGGACGAGGAACATCAGGAACAAGTTCGGCAGCAGCACGCCGTCCAGCAGCGCCTGCCTGAGATGCGGCCGCTCGAACGGGATGGAAAGACCATGCGGCCTGCCAGGCTCGATCAGGTGCCCGTTCTCGAGGACGAGCTTGCGCACGCGCTCCTCGCGGATGCCCCAGAAATAGGCCGTGGCATTGGGCAGGAATCTGCCAAATGTGCTTGATGCGGCCTCTTGCAAGGCACGTTCGAGACGCTGGCGCCTTGCGGGCTCAATGAGCAGCCTGGAAAGAAGGCTGCCGTCATATTCTAGATGCCGCGCCATGGCAGCCGCGGCGAGCCGATCATCGATGAAAACCGGGAGGGCCATGCCGGAACGATCCCAATCGGCGACCAGATCCTCGTTGAGGGCTGTCAGCGCATCGGCGGCGGTTCCAAACACCTTGTCCTGGCTGGCAAGCAGTGTGCCCAGCCAGCGGCTGGCATCCGTTTCATCGCCCACCGCCTCGAGCGCGCGCTTGTTGAGGGAGACGGGACCGGCCACGCAGGCGCTTTTGCGGCACAGTTTGTGGCGCCCCATGCCAAACAGGTTGACCTTGTCGTCACCGACATCGAGCCATCCCGGCCCCTCCCGGCCAATTGTCTCCATGGTCATCGTCGTTCCCATGAAGCCGAAGAAGGCCGACAGCCCGTTTTCGACCGCGCCGAGCCAGGCAAGCAGGAGGGCATCGAAGGTGATCCGGTCCATCAGAAGCAGGCAGTGCAGGCCGGACTGAATCACCGGTCTGTGCTCGAACTCTTCAAGGGCCTTGCCGATCTCTTCAGGCTGCATGATCACACCAAGGCGCTGATGCAGGACTTCGCGCAGAATCGAGCGGGCAGCGATCGCCGGGCCCGATGCAGGCCTTGCCACCGGCCGCCACAGATGGCGAGCGTAATCGGAAACTGGTGCATTCCAGTTCTGCTCGATGTCACGCACGACTTCCGGGCAGAGCAGCGACAGCACAGCCAGAATTTCCACCGGAGGCGTAGGGGTTGGGTCAAAGACGGCGGTCATTGGTCCCGTCTAGCCGCTTGCAGTGCAAACGCCAAGGGAGACCAGACTTGCTGGATGCGACCGGCCCACAGATAGATTGTCAACTCGATCAAGATGGTGTGAGACGAAATTGACCGTATCCAACGGAGTTCTCCATGAGCAATCGCCGGTTCGTCGACTCGGCACGAATTGTTAGATTGGCTAAACAGTTAAGGCCAAACAGCGGATCTCAGAACCGCAGCCGGGCCATGCTCAGGAGGTCGTGGTACTGCCCGTCGGTAAAACCAGCCTTCACATGCCGGCCTTCGACCTCGAAGCCGTGGCTTGTGTAGAGACGGACGGCCGGTTCGTTGTCGGCATAGACGGTCAATTCGACCCGCTTCAGGGCGCGCCAGTTGTCGGCCACGTCAAGCAGCGCGCCGAGTATGGCAGAGCCGATACCCTTGCCGACAAAGGCATCGTCAAGGCCGATATTGATCTCGCCGATATGCGAACGGCGCGGCGAACCCTGCACGACCAGGCTGCCATGGCCGACGACCTTGCCGTCCAACTCGGCAACGATCCAGGTGGTTTCCTGGCCGGACTTGGCGATGCGCCGCTCCACCTGCTCCACCATCTCGAAGGGCATCCTCAGCGTGCCCCAGCGGAAGCCCGGCATGTTGAAGATAGCGCAAAGCGCCTCCGCATCGCTTAGCCGGACGGACCGGAGCTGCGGCTGGATTTTCTCCGAGGATGGCGAGGTCGTGCTGGTCATGGCGTTCCCGGCGAACGATGCACCGGACCTTACCTGAAAATCCAGCCGTCTCTGCAACTATGATGCCGATTGCGAGCTAAAATACCGGTAGGCGGCGTAGAGTTTGAAGACGCCGCTGATGCCGATCCAGCCAAAAAGGGTGAGCCAGCACAATGTCCCGGTCGCTGTCCAGTCGATCCGGTGCACCGCAGCGTCGGTGATAACGAGGCCAAGGATGGCAAGCGGGCCAACCAGAAACTGCGCCAAGCCGAGCACCAGCAGTTCCTCGCGCGGCGCGCTTCTCCAGACGAGATATATGCCGCCCGCACCGGCAAGGAAGATGGCGCTGTAGACCTGAGCGTGGAAGGCATCGATCGGCCATGGCCAGATGCTGCCGAATGTCAGGGGAAACAGCAACAGGCCGACGCCATAGAGCCCAACGATCGCCGATTCCACCGGCATGTAGCCGCGCCATGCGGGGTTAAGGTCACGCCTTTTGCAGAAGGACGGGCCCTGGCCCGCCACAGCAACAGCCCGGATACCGCGACCGAAGCGAGATAGACTAAAAACCAGAGCCAGGGCGCATTGCGCTCGAAGTTGAAATAGCCGAGATTGATGAACGAAGCCACCGACACGATGACGGTGAAGATGAACGCCATGACGAGCACGAGCCTGCCGGGCGACCAGCGATTCCAGACCAGCAGCGCCGCCATCACGACCATTTCGGCGGTGTAGAAGCCGCCGAGGAAGCGGGCATTGAACGGCGTGACGGCCCAAGGCCAGCGCGGCTTGACCAGCACAGGCGCGAAAAACAGGCCGGCGCCGACGATCAGGACGATGATGACAACCACAGAGAAAAGGCGCAGGGCCGCGTGAAATGGCGGGTTGCTGGATGTCGGCATGGGAGAAAGTCCCAAAGATGAATGCCCCATGGACCATCATAGTGCCGCTTGCGGCCGGTGAAAATCCGCCGAATGGAAATTGAACTGTCAGCAGGCTTATCCATTCGAATGGCCGTACGATCCGTTTCGCAGTAAGATGGAGCACTCGGAGCAAAGACGCCTCCGGGTCGCATTTTCTGGAGCCTGCACGATGAACGAAGCTCAGGATCTGTTCTCGCTTCTGCGGCAATCGACCGATGTCGATCCGCAGGCAATCGACGCGATCAAGCGAACCATCGCGGAGGGCAAGGACCGCGAACTTTGCCGCATCAATGCGCCAGCCTTCGCCAGCAAGCATGGCCTCGACGAGGAACGCGCCATAAGCGCCTTTCTCCATGCGGCACGGGTGGGCATCTTCGACATTTCCTGGAATGTTCTATGCCCCGGCTGTGGCGGCGTGCTCGACACCAACGCCACGCTGAAAACCCTGCAGAAGGACGAATACACCTGCGCGCTGTGCTCCGAGGGCTATTCGCCGACCCTCGACGAGATGGTCGAGGTGACATTCACCGTCAGTCCCCGCGTGCGCAGGATTGCCGCCCACAATCCACACGAACTGCCGTTGGTGGAATATTTCCGCCAGATCTACTGGGGGTCCGGCGTCGATCTGCCGGAAGAGGATTTCGCGAAAAAGATAGAAGCGTTCTCGCTGGAGGATATCGAGCTTGCCCCCGGTGAAAAGGCGGTTCTGCCCATACAGCTTCCGTCTGAATTCATCATCGTCTTCGAGCCGGTCACCCATTCAGTGCAGTTCATAGACGGGAAGGGCGAACCCACAAAAGAGCGCCGAAGCCTCTCTTTGGTCTTCGATCGCGACCATGTCCAGAACCAGACGCTGGAGATGCAACCCGGCCCGTTGCGCATTTCACTGGAGAACAGGACCGACACCCGCGTGCTGCCGACGGTCTTCATCGCCGGCCAGGAATTGCATGATTTCCTGGGTAAACGCCGGCCCTTCCTGACTGCCAAGCGCCTGCTCACCAACCAGACGTTCCGCGATCTCTATCGCACGGATACACTCGACATCAACCAGCGCCTGAAGATCACCAGCCTGACCTTCCTGTTCACCGACCTGCGCGGATCGACCGAGCTTTACGAGCGGGTGGGCGATCTTTCAGCCTTCGATCTCGTGCGCGTGCATTTCCAGGTTCTGCACGAGATCGTCGCGGCGGAGGCAGGCGCGGTGGTGAAGACGATCGGTGATGCGGTGATGGCGACCTTCGCGACGCCTGATCGTGCGATTGCTGCGGCCCTCAGGATGCGCGATGCCATGCGTGCGCTCAACGACAAAAGCGGGCGCGAGGATCTGCTGCTCAAGATCGGAGTCCATGCCGGCCCCTGCATCGCCGTGTCTATGAACGAGCGACAGGACTATTTCGGCCAGACGGTCAATATTGCTTCGCGGGTCCAGAACCTTGCCAACGCACAGGCGATCTTCGCCACTCGTGCGGTGGTCGACGACAATCTCACCGCCGATCTGTTGCACAGGAACGCGCTGACGCCCGTGCCCCACGAGGTCTCGCTGCGCGGCATTGCGCGGGAGATAGCAGTATATACGATCCCCTGAAGATTTGGCCCCTGAAGATTTGAGTCGTCTCGGCCCCTCACACGCGCCTGCAGACAAAATAACGATCGGCGGGCACCGAAGGCGGTGGCGGGAGGCGTTGCAACAGCGGGTGATCGAGCGGCGTGCCGCTGACCGCGATGCCACCGACGCGAAGCAGGCGCGCGATCAGATCGGGAAGCCAGGTAGAGGTCACTGCATCGCGATCGTCATAGCCGGTGCCGATGTCGGCATGAACAAGAGCAGCGTCGATGCCAATGAACCTGCTCGCCGTCTCGCGTATTTCGCCGAGCACGAGGTTTTCAGCTTCGGGAATTGAGCTGGCGTGTGCGCCAAGTGCGCGGTCGAACACCACGATCCGGCGTCCGGGCAGGCGCTCGCGCAGATGGTGGAACGTCCGGCCATTGCCGAGGCCGAGCTCAAGCACCAGCCCTTCCATCTTCGCCACCTCGGGGCAGACTTGATCGAGAATGTCGCGCTGTGCGGTCATCCTGCTGATGAAATTCTCGAGGCGAGTCATATGCGTTTGTGTGTCTGAACCAGCTCAAGAGATCGGCAATGCCCGCGACCAGAACGGTTCACGGGTGAACCCGAGGGCGACGTGTTAAACCCCGATCGCGTCTCGCCACATATAGAGGCGAACGATGAACACTGCAATAACCGCACAGGCCGCCGACAAGGATCATACTGGGTGGAGTCGGCGGCCCGGCGCGCGGCGGAATAGCGATCTCACTTGTAGGGGTCTGCGGCGTCCCGCAAGCCGTCGCCGAGGAAATTGAACGCCAAGATGACGAGAATGACGGGGAGCATCGGCAAAAGCAGCCATGGATAGAACGCGATCACGCTGACGCTGCGCGCCTCGGTGAGCAGGATGCCCCAGCTGGTTATCGGCGCCCTCAGGCCGAGCCCGAGGAAGCTCAGCGCCGTCTCGCCCAGAATCATGCCGGGTACGGAGATCGTCGCCGTCGCGATCAGATGCGACATGAAGCCGGGAATGAGATGCCGCCCGATGATGCGGCTGCTTCTGGCGCCCATCAATTGCGCGGCCAGAACGTAATCCTCCTCGCGCAAGGCTAGAAGCTTTGAACGCACGGCCCGCGCCAGTCCAGTCCAGTCGAGCAGCCCGAGGATGACGGTGATGCCGAAATAGATCAGGATCGGACTCCAGGTTATCGGCATGATCGCCGCCAGAGCCAGCCATAGCGGAATGCTGGGGATCGATTGCAGAACTTCGATTATCCGTTGAACGATCAGGTCGAAGATACCGCCGTGATAGCCGGCCAGTCCGCCGATGACAATGCCGAGCAGGAAGCTGAAACTGATGCCGACGAGACCGATTGTCAGTGAAATGCGTGCGCCATAGATGATGCGCGAGAGCACATCGCGCCCCAGCCTGTCAGTGCCGGCTAGAAAGAGCTGGCCGTTTTCGGCAGGGCAGACAAAATGCCTGTCACCTTCGATCAGGCCCCAGAACTGATAACTGTCGCCCTTGCAGAAGAAACGGATCCGCTGAACATCATCCTGATTCTCGATGTAGTTCCGCTTGAGCGTGTCCATATCAAGCGTCATCTGGCGGCCATAGACGAACGGCCCGACGAGCTGGCCGTTGTGGAACAGGTGCACCCGCTGCGGCGGCGAATAGATGTAGTCCATGTTGCGCGTGTGCAGATTGTAGGGCGCCAGGAACTCGCAAATCAGTATCCCGAAATAAAGCGCTGCCAGGAATATGCCGGATATAACGGCAAGCCGGTGCATCCGGAATTTCCACCACATCAGCCGTAACTGCGACGCCTGAAAGACCTTCGACTGCTCCGGCGTCATCGCCTCGACCGACTGCAGGTCAATGGGCGCGGTGGAAACGTAGTGTTGAAGTGGAGCACCCGGAGCGGGCAGCGGCGAATGCGTGTTCATTTGGTGCTGCCGCCCTGCAAACGAATTCGTGGATCAAGCAGCGCCAGCGCCAGGTCGGAAATCAGGACACCGATGACCGTCAGGAAGGCGAGGAACATCAGGAACGACCCTGCCAGGTACATGTCCTGACTTTGCAGCGCCTTGATCAGCATCGGCCCGGTCGTTTCCAAAGACAGCACGATCGCCGTGATTTCGGCGCCGGAGATGATGGCCGGCAGGATCGAGCCGATGTCGGAAATGAAGAAATTGAGCGCCATGCGCAGCGGATATTTGACCAGCGCCTTGAACGGATGAAGTCCTTTGGCGCGCGCGGTCACGACATATTGCTTGTGTAGCTCGTCGAGAAGATTGGCGCGCAGCCGCCGGATCATGCTTGCCGTGCCCCCGGTGCCAATGATCAAGACCGGAATCCAGAGATGGGCGAGGATCGACTTCGCCTTGGCCCAGCTCATTGGCTCGCCGAGATATTGCTGGTCCATGAGATGGCCGATGGATGTGCCGAACCAGATGTTGGCGAAATACATCAGGATCAGCGCCAGCATGAAGTTTGGAATGGCAAGGCCGAGAAGGCCGAAGAAAGTCAGGCCGTAGTCGCCCCAGCTGTATTGGTGCGTGGCGGAGTACATGCCGATCGGAAAGGCGATGAGCCAGGTGAAGATGATCGTGACGAAGGAAACCAGCACGGTCAGCCACATTCGGTCCCCGACGACGTCGCGAACCGGCATCTCATATTCGAAGGAATAGCCGAAATCGCCGTGCAGCATGCCGCCGACCCAGTAGAAGTAGCGAATGACCGGTGGCTGGTCGAAACCATAGTCCCTGCGCATCATCTCGATGCGATCGGAATCCACCGCTTCGCCCTGAGCCCGAAGCTCGGCAACATAGCTGTCGAAATAGTCGCCTGGGGGAAGTTCGATGATCGTGAACACCAGCGCCGATATGACCAGCAGCGTTGGAACCATCACGGCGATGCGCCAGACAAAATATCGAAACACGCTCAGGACTCTCCAAGCCAGAATGTATCCGGCATGTAGACACCGAAATAGGCGGTCGGGTCGTAGCCGTAAAGCGCCTTGTCAGGCAGATTGCGCAGCCGCGAGGACGCCAGAATCGGCTGATGCGTTCCGTTCACGGTGCCGATCGAAAACACCTGATCAGTGTAGATCGACAGCATTGAATTCCAGATTTCGGCGCGCTCCGTGGCTTCGGTCGATGCCTTCCAGCGCTTGAGTAAAGCCATCAACTCGACGACAGGCGGAAGATCGGGCGCCTCACCGACCTTGCCATGAGACAAGTAGTGAGCACCCCAGAGCGGCCATTGCAGCTGGTCGTCGATGGTGGGGGCCAGCTGGTACGGGTTCATGTCGGCGGTCGGCACGCCATTGTCGATGCCCGACCACATCGACATCATGATCTGGCCGCCAAGCGCGCGGCTGCGGAAGATATCGCGCTGCGAAGTCCGGATGAACAGGGCGATCCCGATCTTGCGCCAGTGATCGGTGATGAGTTCGAGCGCGTCGGTTTCCAGCGTGCTTTCGCCGGCCGTTTCCACTATGACCTGCGCAGGGCGTCCATCGGGAAGTATCCGCAGGCCGTCATCGTCACGCGTCTGAAGCCCGGCCTCGTCGAGCAGCGCATTGGCCCGGTCGGGATCATGGGCGACCCAGGCTTTCGCGAATTCCGGCCGGTAGAGCGGGCTCTCCGGCAGGACCGTATCGGCACTTTCCTGCGCCAATCCGTAGAACACGGCCAAATTGATCTCGCGCCTGTCCACAGCGAGCGAAAGGGCGCGGCGCACGCGCACGTCACGAAGAAGGCCACGCCACACCTGGTCGGCACAATTCAGATTGGGCAGCAGCGCCAGCCGCGAACCCTGTGTGCGTTTCCAGAGATGCATCTTCACCGGGTAGCGCTTCTCCGCATCCTTCAGGAAGGAGTAGTCGGTGAAGTCAATTCCCATGCTTTGCAGGTCGCTCTCGCCCGCACCGGTCTTGGCGGAAATGATCGCCGGCGAGCTGACATTCATGACAATCCGGTCAACATAGGGCAGTTGCCGGCCATTCTCGTCTATTCGATGAAAGAACGGGTTGCGCTCGAAGACGAACTGCTCAGCCGGCGGCTTGGTCCGGTTCTGCCAGGGATCGAGCGTCGGCAGTTCCGGGTTCTCCGGGCGATACTGCCGCGACATGCGGATATGCAGGAGCGTCCATTTCCGGGCCCGGTTCTCCTTCATTAGGCCGGCGAGTCGGGATGGATCCTGGTATTTCTTGTGGAACTGCTTGAGATAGGCGGCCGGCAGAACAAGCGATAGCGGCGAAGCAGCAGCAAGCTTGGGCAGGAAGTCGGGATTGGGCGCATCCCAACTATAGCGGACCGTCGACGGATCGACGATCTCGAAACGTGGCGGCTTGCCGTCCGCCAGCAGGGCCGGGGCAAGCCCGCCTTGCGAAAGCTCATCGTTCAGCCAGACATCTTCCCAGCAATAGCGAAAATCCTCCGGCGTCAGCAGGCTACCGTCAGACCATTTATGCCCTTCCCGAATCTTGAAAGTGAAGACGCGATCATCCGCTACGTCGAAACTTTCGAGAATGTCGGGTTGCAAGTTAAGCTTTTCGTCATAGCCGACCAGGCGAGCATACCCGTAGATCGTCATCATTCGGATATCTTTCTGGCTGCCGATGATCGTGCGCAGCGTGCCGCCATACTGGCCGGGCTGCCGGCCCATCGCGGCGAGGTTCAACGCGCGCGGGCTCTTGGGCAAGCGTTCGGCGAGTGCCGGCAGCGCCCTGGCCTTCAGCTGCGGCTGAAGAAATTCCGGCTCCAGATCGCCGGCGCGCGACGTGCCCGGCAGAAATGCCGAAGCCATAAGTCCAAGAACGGTGCGCCGGCTGATCAATGGCGTAACTCGCTGACATCGGCCGTACGCCGGGCCAGCACGAGGTGGCCGCCGCCAAGGTCGAGCGGCGACAGCATATCCTCGTCGCCCTCGTCGCGGAATTGCGATCCCCATGCGCTGGTGTCGGAAGCGCCGCTGAGCTTCAGCGTCTTGAAATCCATCGGCCTGTCGAGATCGGCGAAAGGTACTGCGGCGACCAGTGAGCGCGTGTAGGGGTGGACCGGTTTCCTAAGCAGAATTTCGCGCGGCGCAAGCTCGACGATACGCCCGCCGCACATCACCGCGATGCGGTCTGCCATGTAGTCCACCACCGCCAGGTTGTGGGATATGAACAGGTAGGTCAGGCCCAATTCCTTCTGCAGGTCCTTCAGAAGGTTCAGGATCTGCGCCTGGACAGAGACATCGAGCGCCGAAACCGGCTCGTCGCAGATCAGGAGCTCAGGCCCCAGAGCCAACGCGCGCGCGATGCCGATACGCTGACGCTGCCCGCCGGAGAAACTGTGCGGATAACGCTTGATGAAGCGCGGATCGAGCCCGATTGCCTGCATCAGGCTCTTGACCGTGGCGAGTCGGGACGCGGCATTGCCACGCTGATGGATTTCCAGCGGCTCGCTCAAGATATTCTCCACCGTCATGCGAGGTGAAAGCGACGAAACCGGATCCTGGAAGACCATCTGGATTTTCGCGCGCAGCATGCGCAGGGCGTCACCCTCGGCTTCCAAGACGTCGATCGGTCCATCGCGGCCGTTGAAGATCAAAGAGCCGCCGCTAGGGGTGACAGCCCGCATGAGGATCTTGCTGACGGTGGTTTTGCCGGAGCCGCTTTCGCCGACCAGACCCAGGCACTCACCCCGCCTGATATCGAAGCTCACGCTGTCCACGGCGCGAACAGAGGTTTGATGATCCCCGCCGAACCATCCGGACTTGCGGGTGGTGAAGGTCTTTTTCAGATCCCTGACCGACAGCAGGATGTCGTCCGGCCCCTTCGATGCCGGCGCCGTCTGCTCGCCGAGCAGGTTCTCGACATTCACCGGCACCTCGCGGAGCGCCTTTAGCCTTTCGCCAGGCTTCAGGTCGAAATGCGGAACGGCTGCCATCAGGCCCTTCAGGTAAGGGTGACCTGGCCGACGGAATATCGCCTCGACAGGTCCCGCTTCCATGATCTCGCCTTGGTAGATGACCACCACCTCGTCGGCGACATTGGCGACCACGCCAAGGTCGTGCGTGATCAGCAGCATCGCCATGTTCAGCTTGGTCTGAAGCTCGCGCAGCAATTGCAGGATTTGCGCCTGGATGGTGACATCCAACGCCGTCGTCGGCTCGTCGGCGATCAACAAGGCGGGCCGGCAGATAAGCGCCATGGCGATCATGGCGCGTTGACGCAATCCTCCCGAAAGTTCAAAGGGATACATGTCGTAGGCGCGCTCGGGATTGGGAAAGCCGACAAGGCCGAGCATTTCCTCGGTCCGCGCCTTGCGCTCTGCCCGAGCCATGGGCTTATGAATCTGCAGGGATTCGCTGACCTGGTTGCCGATCGTGTGCAGCGGCGACAGCGATGTCATCGGCTCTTGAAAGATCTTGCCGATGCGGCTGCCTCTCAACGCCCGGATATCGGGGCCGTCACGCGGCATCTGCAGGATATCCTGCGTCGTGCCGGGCTTTTCAGGATCGGAAAACAGAATACGGCCGCGAACATGGGCTGTCTTCGGCAAAATGCCCATCACTGCCTGGCTTATAACCGATTTTCCGGAACCGGACTCGCCCACAAGCGCGGTAACCTTGCCGGGCAGGACGCGAAGGTTTGCACGCCTGACGGCATGCAACGGTCCCCCGATAATGGCAAAAGAGATGCCAACATCCTCGATCCGCAGCAGATCAACACCCGAATTCATTCTCACACCAGCCCCACTCTGGCAGCCTGCCGGGCGGCAGACCCAGAAAGCGAGACTAGCGCATTGCCAGCCTAGAGCAACTTGGATTCGAATCGGTCGCCAGTTCCCTGACGGAACCGGCGACCTGACTGCATACCAAGGCGTTCGGATCAGATCGTGGCGGTTACTGGAGCTTCCTCGGGTCGCCCGCCGACAGCCGCGCGGCATCGCGATGAAGCAGCATGACCTGTTCGGCGTCCGATATTCGGTCGTAAATCGGCTCCAGCGCACCGTCCTCATCGAGTGCGAGAGCACCCGACAGATCGGGTGAAAGCACCGTCAGCTTCTGCTTGATGCCCGCCAGTTCCTCGTTGCCGAGCGTCAGCCAGCTGTTGGCGCCGCAATAGCTGGCGAAGTCTTTGCTGGCGAGAACGCTGTGCGGATATTTCTTGGTCAGGGTCTGGAGGCGCTGGACCTCGTTTACAGCCGAGCCGAAGACAGAGAATGTTAGCCGGTCGGTAAGTCCGACATTGCCGAACATCACATTGCCGACATGCAGGCCGATGCCAAATTTTATGTCGCCCAATCCCTGCTCCTTTCTGCGCAGGTTGAGATCCATCATGCGCGCGGTGGCCTTGTGCGTTGCCGCAAGAGCAGCCTGGCAGGCGGTCTCGGACTGCGCACGGTGCCTTTCGCAAGGGTAGACCGCAATGAAGCCATCCCCTATGAAACTCATGATCTGCCCGCCTCTGCGATTGAAAGGTGCAGCGATGGCATCGAAAAACTGGTTCAGCGTATCGATGTAGATTTCGCGGCCGGAAGTTTCGGCAAGCCTTGTCGACCCGCGCATATCGGCCATGACCAGTGCGGCCCGGATTGTGTCGCCCTCGCCGCGCTTGATCTGGCCGTCCAGCACGCGCCTGCCGGCGTCGCCGCCGAGATAAGTGATCATCATGTTGTCGGCGAGCTTGGTGAGCACCGCCATCTTGGTTGCAATAGCGAGATGGTTCTGGATGCGCAGCAGCGCCGAAATCATGCTGTCGCTGAAGCCTGAAGCACTGTCGGTGGACCAGGACCCGATCATGCCCTGACTGGTATTGCCGCTGAAGGGATGGACGAAAGCCATGTAATCGGTGACGCCCATAAGCCTGAGGTCATCGAAAACAGGAAACTCCGACGGCACCGACGGGTCTAACCGGCGCCGCAGATGGTCGAGCTTGTTGCTGAGCAGATGGTAGTATGGGCTGGTCAGGAATCTGTCAGAATGAACGCCGTCCTCTTTGCGGAAGCCTTCCACTTCCATGCCCTGGCCACGAACCCAGGTGAAGCCAAGCGCGTCATAAAGCGGATGAAGCATCGAAAAGCTCAAATGCACCCGCTTCAGCGGCAGGCCGGCAGCAGCCAGCCGTTCACAAAAGCCCTTTACCAATGTTTCCAGGTCGTTGCCCGCCAGCGCCGATTGGGTCAGCCAATCGGCAACCTTATCCATGAGAATGGTGGAAATTTCTGCTTGCGCTGTGCTCATGCTATCTTGAGACCCGTCAAAGACGAGCCATTCTCCTTTAATCCGCCACGACACGGTCCGCTAACGACCCAAAGACAAGACCCTCGAAGTCAATAAAGCCGGCTTCGGCGGTAAAAGCCGGCGAAGGGGCATTATGTGGCGAGGCTGCCGGCGGAGTGCAATCACGATCCTGACATCAGGCAAAAAATTCGCCGGCTCAGACGCCGTCAGGCCTTCACCACCATCTCTCGGGCTAGCCCGAGACGGCCAAAAACATTGCGTGTGTCGACGATCAGAAGAGCGTGATCAGCGATCGCCTGATAGTCGATCGCGTCGTGGTCGGTTGCAACGACGACAGCATCGAAATCCTTCAAGGCCGTCTCGGTCAATTCGACCGAGCGCCGCCCCTTGATCGCCATATGCTCCCGTGTGGTCGGGATCTCGGTAACATGCGGATCGTGGAATTCCGCCTTGCCGCCCCATTCCTCGATGAGTTCAATGAGCCGCAATGAAGGGCTTTCGCGGATGTCGGGCACATTCTTCTTATAGGCGAGTCCGATGATGAGAATGCGCGAGCGGCTGAGCGCCTTGCCGCAGCGCCGGTCCAGCGCCTTCGCCAGTTCATCGACCACATGACGCGGCATGGCCGTGTTGATCTCTGCCGCCAGCTCGATGAAGCGGGTCGGCAGTTCGTATTCGCGCGCCTTCCACGTCAGGTAGAAGGGATCGATCGGAACGCAGTGCCCGCCAAGTCCGGGGCCAGGATAGAAAGGCATGTAGCCGAAGGGCTTGCTCTTTGCCGCCTCGATCACCTCCCAGATGTCGATGCCCATCGCACCGAGCACGACCTTCAACTCGTTGACCAGGGCTATGTTGACCGAGCGGAAGATGTTTTCCGTCAGCTTGACCGCCTCGGCGGTCGCCGTGGTGGAAACCGGAACGACGGTCTTGACCACGCCCTGGTAGAAAGCCTGCACGAGTGTCGCCGCTTCAATGCCGTCGCCTGCCACGACCTTGGGGATCGTCGCGACTTCAAAGCTGCGGTTGCCGGGATCCTCGCGTTCGGGCGAGAAGCCGAGGAAGAAGTCTATCTTCGACTGCAAGCCGGTTTCTTCCAGTATGGGCTTGATCACGTCGTCGGTGGTGCCGGGATAGGTGGTCGATTCCAGCACGATCAGCTGGCCGAGACGCAGATGCTTCGCGATGGTGCCTGCCGTGTTCCTGACAAAGGAGAGGTCCGGCTCACGGTTTTTCGTCAGCGGTGTCGGAACGCAAATGATGATGACATCGCAGACGGCCAGTTCGGCAAAATCCGCAGTGGCGCGGAACCGTCCGCTCGCCACCTGGCCGGCAAGGGCTGTCGACATCACCGCCTCAATATAGGATTGGCCGTTGTTCAGGCTCTCGACCTTCTGGGCTTCGATGTCGAAGCCGGAAACCGGGAAGCCGGCGCGTGCGATCGCAACCGCCAGCGGCAACCCGACATAGCCCAGCCCGATCACGCCGACTTGCGCGGCGCGCGTCGAAATCAGGTTCAGAAGACGGTCATATGCCGATCGTGAGGCGTCCAAAAATCTGCTTTCCGTCAATTCGGACAGGCCGTCCGCTCCCATGGCGAAGCTCACCTGGTTCCCCAAGAACCACGAGGCATATTGCGGAAAATCGATTTCCGCAAGTCGTCGTCAGACCGCCACCTTCGCCTTCAGGCTTGCGGCAGCCATCGCATAGCCGCCGGCGGCGCCATCGATGAAATGAACGTGATCGCGCTGCAGCGGCGAGGCGACGAGGCATGTCATCAAGGCCGATTTCTGGCGGTGCAGGCCATAGTTGCAGATGCCCGCCTCTTCCGCCTGTTTCAGCCGGTTCTCGATCCGTTGCAACACATCCGCGTCAACGTCGATAGTCATCTTCAAGCCGTCGTCGAACTTCCGGAAATCCGAATTGCTGGCCACGTCGCGTTTGTAGATCTTCGGATCGAAACTGCCGATCGTCCAGCCATATCTGTCGGTGACAGCCGTAAGCGTCAGCAGGAACAATATCCACAGCTTCGACAGCCACCGCCAACCTGCCGGTGCCATGGCCCGCGCCTCGATATCGATGCCGGCGGGCGAAAAACTGTAGGCCGGCCCGTTCACCGGCAACGGGTGGCCTTCGCGTTCCTGCCCGCCGGCAAGGGCGATGATGTCGGAAGCCAGAAACTGAAAACCGCGCAAGTCGCGCGACGCCCCCGGTATGGCTATGATCGAGACGATTTCGCCATGCCGGGCTTCGATCGGGTTCCAGCGGCAGGAGAGGCCGGTCAGATCCGGCCGCGCGCCGGCTGGCGCAGGATCGATGCGGTAGCGCCCCGCTTTCATCTCGGCTTCCGCCCAACTGCCGCCACCGCCGGCGAACATGGCATAGAAGACCGCTTCGGAGGCCCGGAACCTCGCCACGCGAACGTCGAGGCCTTGCGCTCTTATATCCTTTATCGGCACGATTGCGGCACGCAAGGTCAGGTCCAGTTCGTCCGCCACCCATCTCTGGACAGCCGCCAGCGCGTTGCGGGTGATCTCCAGCGCCGAGCCGGGAAACGCCACGAGCGCGCCGTCGCCGCCGAAGACAAAGGGAAGATCTTTCCGACCCAGCGCATTGAGCAGCGCCGAAATGACGCTGGCGCCGGCCATATTGACGGTTTTATAGCGCCCAGCGCCGATCGCCTTGGTCGAGCCGACGATGTCGGCGGTGGCCAGCGCCCAGCCATCCGGAAGAGGCCGATAGTTATCGATATCGGCAACGCTTTCGAATTTTGCGAAAACCGGCAAAGAAGCGACAAATGGGTCGGACGCGGCAGCTGTTTCCATAAGCATCAGATAGCACATTCCACTGCTTGAAGGTGAAGTCGATCATGCTTCGAAATTGACTTGCGCAGGCTTTCCGATGATAGGGTTCCGGCGATGCGAATTGCCTTCTACGCGCCGCTGAAGTCGCCCAACCATCCCGTTGCCTCCGGCGACCGCCAGATGGCACGGATGCTGGTCAAGGCGCTGGAGCATGGAGGGCATAGCGTCGAACTAGCATCCGAATTGCGCTTCTATCTACGCGAACCGGAGTCGAAAAGTTTCGATGCGCTCAAGATCGAGGCCCGAGAGGAAGCCGCGCGGCTGGCAAAGCTTTGGGATCGTGACGGCAAGCCCGATCTCTGGTTCTCCTATCATCCCTATTACAAGGCGCCCGACCTGATCGGACCCGAGCTGGCGTCGGCCTTTGCTATCCCCTATGTGACAGCGGAAGCCTCCTATTCGAGGCGGCGCAATGCCGGTTTGTGGGCCGATACGCAAGCGTTGGTGGCGCGAGCGGTCGAACAGGCAGCGCTGAACATCTGCTTCACGCAAAGGGATCGTCAGGGACTGACGGATGCGATTCCCGACGCCGCTCTCGGTATGCTTTCGCCCTTCATCGATACATCGGTATTCCGGGAAATGCCGGCACGGGGTTGTCCGACGCGCCTCGTTACCGTCGCCATGATGCGCCCGGGTGACAAAGCCGAAAGCTATCGCATGCTGGCGCAGGCGCTCGGTCCGATCGGCCACCTGCCCTGGACCATGTCGGTCGTCGGGGATGGGCCTGCCCGTGACGAGGTCAAAGCGCAATTCGCCGGCTTGCCCGCCGACCGTATCGAATGGCTTGGCGCGATTGAGCCAGCCGCCGTGCCGGATGTCCTCTACAGTGGGGGAATTTACGTCTGGCCGGGTTACGGCGAGGCCTATGGCATTGCCTATCTTGAAGCACAGGCCGCCGGCCTTCCGGTGGTGGCACAGGACATCGCCGGCGTGCCGGAGGTCGTGCGGGATGGCCAGACCGGGTTTCTCACCCCGCCGGGCGATGTAGCGGCGTTCGCTTCTGCCATTGAAAGGCTTCTCGCCCGTAACGACGAAAGAACCATCATGGCCGCGGAAGCCAGACGTTTCATCCTCGAAGAACGTTCCCTCGGTCCTGCAGTGGCGCGTCTGGCCGAACTTCTTGCGAGGATCCCGGGTTCATGACATCCGATCAGATCTGGCGGCCCTTGGTGGAAGAACTGGCGTGCCGGCAACGGGCGGACCGTAAGGCAGAGTTTTGGCTGCGCGACGACGACGCCGTGGATCCGACGCCTGCGCTTGATCGGCTGCTCGACCTCACCGGTGAATTCGCGGTTCCGGTCACTCTGGCCGTCATTCCGGCCCTGACTGATGAGAAGCTTGTCGTCCGGCTTGGCGAGGCGCCGCATGCCACGGTCGCCATCCATGGCTGGGCGCACCGAAATCATGCGCCCGAGCACCAGAAAAAGCAGGAGCTCGGCGCGCATCGGCCGCGCGAGGCGGTGCTCGATGATCTGGCTCGCGGGCTGACGCATGTAACCGACCTGCACGGCGCACGTGCCGTTCCGATGCTGGTGCCACCCTGGAACAGGATCGACGCCGGCTTGGTATCCGACCTTGGATCGATAGGATTTTCGGCATTGTCGGTCTATGGGCCGCCGGTGCCGGCTTCACTTGCGGTCATCAACAGCAATGTCGACATCATGGATTGGCATGGCACGCGCGGCTGCCGCGACCATGGCCTATTGGTTCAGGCTATCATCGCGCAATTGCAGCATGCAATCGACGGCGGCGAACCGGTCGGCCTGCTCACCCACCATCTCGTACATGACGAATCGGCCTGGCTCTTCCTCGAACGGCTGTTCACAGTCACCGCTCAGACTGAAGCCTGCGCATGGCTTCCGATCAGGACATTGATCGGGCGCAGCGCCGGTAGAGGAAAATAGCTCAGCGCTTTTTGCGCAATGAGACTGGAAATTTGAGCGTCTGGCCATCCCGCGCGGCAAAAGCGCCGGCAAACCTGTCTTTGGCCAGTTTCTCGATCTCGTCCAGTTCCGCGTCGGTCCGTGTCGGATCGTGGTGAAACAGCGCAAGCCCCCGCGCACCGGCCGCCTCACAGAGCTTGACGCCCTGTTGCCATGTCGAGTGCCCGTAACCGCGGCGGCGTTCCATTTCCTCCTCGGTGTAGGTGCAATCGTAAATGACGAGGTCGGCATCTTCGATCAGGCCGAGCACCGCCTGATCGAGTTTGTCCGGTTCGTGCTCAGTGTCTGTGATCACCGCCACGACGCGGCCGCCCCATTCGACTCGGTAGCCTATGCAGCCGCCCGGATGGATAAGACTGCCGGTTCGGACCACCACCCCTTCGCGCGGCCGAAGCACGTCTCCGGATACGAAATCGCGATAGTCGAGGCTTGCCTTGCAGATCTCCAGTTTCACCGGAAACCACGGCGGCCGCATGAACTCATCGACCATCTGCCGGGTCGTCATGTGTCCTGCAAGATGCCCGGACCAAAGCGTAACCTTGACGCTCCGGTCATAGATCGGCGCAAAAGATGGCAGCCCGATGATGTGATCGTAATGGCAATGGGTGAAAAGCAGGTCGAAATCGGTCACGGCCAACGCCTGAAGCGCCCCGCCGGCAGGCCTTAGGCCAGAGCCTGCGTCGAACAGAAGCGTATGCTTACCGCATCGCATCTCAATGCAGACTGTGTTGCCGCCATAGCGAGAGAATTCTGGCCCTGATACCGAAATGCTGCCGCGCACACCCCAAAACCTGACCAGGAAAACGTCGTCGTCCATGCTACCCCTTCGCCCATCTTAGCCAAACAACTGCTGCTAGGCGAGACAGGCTTTCTCCGGGTGACCTTCTCAGCAAGAGGACAGTCCCATCACGACGGCGAGGATCGAGCGCACGTCATTCGTTATTTGGCGCTTCGTGCGTCGATCAGATCCGCGGTCGTATGGCTTAGGCGATCGGCAAGAACCCGCAATATCTCGATGGTCATTTCCGGGAACTCCCTCATAAGCCTCAGGAAATGATCCTTGCGGATTCTCAAGGCTTCCAGCGGACTTGCCGCTCTTACGGTGGCAGTGCGGGAGCTGTTGCACAATATGGCGATCTCGCCAACAATCGAATTTGGCTCCAGTTCGGCAACTTTTATCGGTCCGCTGTCGGAATCGACCAGAATATCCGCCCTGCCTGAAAGGATGACATAGGCGGCGTCTCCCTCGTCGCCCTGCCGGAAAAGGATCTGACCGGCGCTGTAGCTCACACGATCGGATGTGAACGCAAGCAGCTTGAGCTTTGTCGGCTCGATGGCAGAGAACAAGGGAACGCGTTGCAGCATTGCAACTTCATCCTTGAGCAGCATTGTCGCAAACCTTCCCAAAATTCGCGTTTGCCAGACTAGAGCAACGGACGCCCAGATGAAATGAATTCTGTTTCCGGGATGGCGAGACGCCCTTCGCTGAATCCCTTGAGCTTGCAGTAAATTCCCACCGGCAGAATGATCCCATCTGAATGTCCGTTGCTCTATGACAACAGTTCCTTGAAGATACCGTTCCCTGACAAAAGTGTCTCGGGTGTTCCGTCTTCCACCAATTTACCCGAGTCGAAGACGATAACGCGATCGAACATCATCCCCATCGCCGGATTCGTCACGACCCACACAATTGCCGGCGAATGGTCGTCGCGCCTGGCTTCCTCGAGCACGTTTCGCAGCACCTTATCCTGCATGCGCTGGTCGAGCGCCGACAGCGGCCGGTTGAGAATGAGAAAATCAGGACGCTTGAGCAGGGCCCGGGCAACATCGAGCTTCTGTCGCTGTCCACCGGTCAGCCGCCTGCCGCCGGAGCCGACGTTGAAGTCCAGGCCGACATCCAGAAGTTCGGCATAAAGCCCCAGTTCGTCAAGAATGTCATAGACGATGGAGCGTATGCGGTCCGGCGCGTCGGGATGGTTGATGCCCACACGCCCGAACAGGACATTATCCATGACGGTGGCCGCGGCAATGTATTTGGCAGGATCATACCGTTCGATCGCATTTTGCAGCTCGGGCGGCAGGTTTTCATAGAACCGGTTGCGTGCAGCGACGATCTTGCTCATCAGCTCGTCGCTCAGCAGGCCGAAGCGGTGCCGGGGCTCGATATAGGCAAAGCTCAAGGTGACGATCATGGCGCGGTCGTTCTCCGAAACCGCCTCGTGGGGACGGTTCTTGAGCCGTTGCAGCAAGGTTTCGTAGCTGGGTATCTCCTCGGCGCTCATGAAGGCGAGCTGCTGGAAGAACGGGTGATCGGGCGGCAGGTCGGCAAACAGCTCGATCGCCTGTTCGGCGATCTCCATGCCCATTTCGTAGAGCGTGCGGTCGAGGCCGGCTTGCCTCAGCACAGAAGCAAAATAGGGATTGGCCGCTAGAGCCCTGTCGGCCAGTTCGGGGCCGGCGGCAGCGCCGAAGAGCAGGTTTTGGCCGATCGTTGCTTCCTTGTTGTAGGCTCCCGGTTCGAAAGGAACCACCAGTTCGCTCAGCCCTTCGTGTTCCAGCCGGGTTCGCAGCGCCGCACGCAGTTCGACGATCCGCCTGGCAAGCTCCGTGTGACGCGTGAGGTCGGCCGAAGAGCGCAAGCCAAGATCCAGAATGTCGCGCGATAGAACAACCGCGTCGAGCACCCGGCGCACGGCTTCAAAGAGGTCGTGCGGGCCGGTAGCGCCGGCGGAAGCATAGTTGATCCAGTCGCTGTGGATATCAAAATCCGGATTGCCCGACCGGCGCGCCTCGTTGATGTTCCAGCGGTGCTGGTCTGCCGCAGCACCGTCATAAGGCACCGATGTCAGCGGCGCATGCTTCAACCCATAGAGCAGGTTATCGCGGAGACTTGCCTGGAACAGGAAAACGTCCGACGAGGCATAGGACATGCGCCGGCCGGTCACTGCTTCGGGGAGTTCAAGCAGGTCGTCGGCGCCCGAAGCGACCCTTCCGCTGTCCGGCCAGTTCAGCCGCGCGAAGGCTTCTGCAAGCGCCTCGGCTCCACCTGTTGCGGTACTGACCAGCGCCACCGTCTCACCCGGCTTGATCTGGAGGGAGATACGGTCGAGGAGCATTGCACCGCCATCGTCTGCTATGGACAGACTGATCGCCGACAGGGGGTTGGTCATCGGATCGGGATCGTCGATCGTCAACGCCTCGATTCTCGGCGCAATGAGACCCTCGGCGGTGAACTGTTCAACAACCTGCTGATATTTGACCTGGATATCCTGCCGCGCCTGATCCCAGTCGATCAGTTCTTTCATCGGTCCGGGCAGATCCTTGTAGGCGCCGATCACGGCCACGAGCTGACCGACGTCCAGCCGCCCCTGGATGACCAGATACCCGCCGATCATGTAAAACAGAAAGGGCGTGACCTGCGCGAGAAAATTGTTGAGGAACTTCACCATGAATTTCCATTGGTAAAGATCGAAGCGGATCTTAAAGATGAGCCCGAGCCGGGCAGCTATGTCGGCGCGCTCGTAGTTTGATGTGTCGTGGACGTGAACCGCGCCGATGCCGTCGACGATTTCGCCAACCCGGCCCGAAAGCGCGCGCGCCGTCAACTGCCGTTCGCGCCCGAGCACGATCAGCCGCCGCCGCATTCGCGGGATGAGCGCGATCTGGATCACCACGATCACGGCCGCTATCATTCCGAGCCAGAAGTTCTGGACCACGATGAACAGCATGGCCGTCAGCGCCTGGCCGCCGAGCAGCACCGGCTGCACGAAGGCATCGCCGATGAAGCCGCCCAGCGGCTCCACCTCGTCCTTCACCATGGTCGCCACTTCGGCGGATTTCACCCGCTTGAAGTAAAACGGCGGAAACCGCAGCACACGATCGATCAGATCGAAGCGGATACGCCGCAGCATGCGTTCGCCGAGGCGGCCCTTGTAGGTGTTGATGTAGAGTTTGAACAGGCCGTTGATGACGACTAGCAAGAGGAACACAAGGCTCAGGGCAAACAGCGTCGCCTTGCGGTCGAGCTGAAAACCGGAGAAGAACTGGACCTCTCCGATGAACGGCAGGTCATAGTGTAGCCTCATGAATGGCTGGGTCGCGCCCGGTTGCCCGAAGCCGCTACCTTGGATCGGGCCGTTGACGATCAGCTTCGGCAGGTCGAAGGACATGAAATACGGGATCATCGAAAGCACGACGATCATCAATATCCAGAGCTGCTGCTTCTTGGTGTGCGTCCAGATATAGCGGGCTATGCTGGGTTCCATATGGACCCCTCAGTTGGAAGGATGCAGGATGTAAAAGCACCTGCTGGCGAATGGCGTATCGGCAATTTCTTCATCGCCAACAACAAGCTCGAAGCTGCAGCGCACGGAGATTGTCCTGCGCTCAACGATGGAAGGAACCTGCGAGGCGGCGCGATCCAGTTCCGGCGCATGGTCGATGAGAACGTCACAGGCATTGTTGATCAGCGAAGAAAGCAGCTGGCCAAACGGTTCGCGGCTTCCGTAGTGTTTTGGCGAATAGCCGAGCAGCACGAGGCCGCAGCTGCGCCGCTGGTGCTGGCGGATGGACGCCGATGGTCCGGACAGATGCAACAGGTTCTCTCCGGCACCGGGCAATGGCGAAGCCGCTTGCAGCATAATCACGTCCGCGAATTAAACAGCCTTGCGGCAGGCAAGATTGCGTTGTGTCGCCCGAAATCCCAACATACAAGACCAATATGATGGATGTCACGCAACCACGCAATGCCGGCATGGAATGGCACGAGCAAGCCTTGGACCTCACGCGGGGAATTGCTGCCTATGTCAACTGCCCGGTGGTGGCAGGGCTGGCCCGCGTCATCACCAAGCATCCGAAGGCCGATATCGCCAACGCCTTCAACCACAAGCAGGTCGCCTGCAAGATGTGGGCGCTCGACAGGCTGTTCGAAAGCTGCGGTGGCCGGTTCGGGCGCATATGGGTTCTGGGTGGATGGTACGGCGTATTGCCGGCGATGCTTTTCAACGACGCCCGCTTCGACATCGCGGCGGTCGATAGCATCGACATCGATCCCGAAGTCGCGCCGGTCGCCCGGACCCTCAACCGGGAAGCCGGCGACCGGTTCCGGGCGCTGACGGCAGATATGTACGCACTCGACTATGCGGCCGGGCGGCCCGACCTGATGGTCAATACGAGCTGCGAACACATAGCCGATCTGCGCGCCTGGCTTGCTCTGCTTCCGCGGGGCACGACTGTACTGCTGCAATCGAACGATTATTTCAGCGAGCCGACGCACATCAACTGTGTGGCTTCACTTGCAGCCTTCGAAGCAATGGCGGCGCTACGGGAGGTGCGGTTCTCCGGCGAACTGCCGACAAAAAATTATACGCGCTTCATGCTGATTGGAACTGTTTAATGCATTTCGCCCAAAAGTGCGTAGCGCGTCGCACGAATCTCGCCAGACGCGACGCGCGTTAGGATCCATCGTCTGTTTGATCATGAACTTTTCCGAAACCGGGCCTCACTTTTAGGGACCATGTTCGATACCGCTCGCGCAGGATTTGCGCCGAGCGACGCGCGCCTTCCAGATCGAGACGATGCGCGGCTGGCGTCGGTCCCACAAGCGCCTGTTCGATCGCTTGCGCCAAACCTTTAGGCGTTAGGTCCCTTTCCATCAGCACCGTTGCAAGACCGAGTTCTTCGAGCCTCAGGGTGCGAACCGTCTGTTCGGTTTCCCCGCCGGCCGCAAATGGAACGAGCAGGGAGCGACAACCCGCGCGCAGGACATCGCAGACCGTGTTGTAACCCGCCTGCGAGACTGACAGGCGGGCGCCGGTCAGCAGGCCGGCGAAATCCTCGCGGAACCGGAAGATGGACAGGACCGGCGAGGCATCGCGTGCGATCGCGTCAAACTCGTCTTTCGGCAGGTTTGGGCCGGTGATCAAACACCATTTCCAAGCGTCGTTGGCATTCCGCGCCGCTGCGATGGTGGAGCTGACAAGGCTCTTTCCGGCAGCCCCGCCGCCAACCGACACCAGAACGTCGAAGCGCTCGGAGGCCGCGGGCGATGGCGGCGCGGCAACGAGCCCTGTGTAGGTGACCTCGGCCTTGATCGCCCCAGCCAGTGGAAATGTCTTGTCGATGGTTGCGAAAGCCGGATCGCCGTGGACCATAACAAGGTCGAAATGCCTGTTGATCAGATCGACCGTTTCCTCGTTCCGGCCCGGCTTGACGCGCTCCTGAAGGATATCACGGACGGACGTCGCCAGCAGCGGTCTGGGCGACATCGCGTCGATGGCCTCGATCAGCGGCAGGAGTTCGAAACGCATCTGCCGGCGTCCAAATGGAAACGCCTCGACAATGACGATATCAGGCCTGAAATCCCGGAATGCCTGCAGCAGCATCTCTGAACGCCATTTCTTGAAATCATCGTCGATGGGTTTGCCCTGCAGGTCGACAAGTCCGGAAAATCCTTCATCACCGGAGGTGACAGGTGGCAGGGTTACAGATTTTGCACCCAGTCCCGGAAACCCCGCGATCGGCGCTCCGCCGGTCACGACGGTTACGTCAAACCCGTCATCGACCAGAGCCGCCGCAATGCGGCTGGCGCGCGCGAGATGGCCGATACCGAGCAGGTGCTGGACATAGAAGAAAGCGCGCAGCCGCTTCATTCGGCGGCCTGCCACTCCCGCTCGAACAGTTCCTTGAGCTGTCCAATGCTTGCCATATGATCGAAATTGCCGCGCACGCGCCGCTCTGCGGCGTCGCCGAGGCGGGCGCGCAACACGGGATCACGGATCAGGCGCTCCAGCGCCTGTGCCAGGGCAATTGGGTCTTCCGTCGGAACCAGCAGCCCGGTTTCATCCGGCGATAAAAGCTCCGGCACGCCGGAAATATCGGTCGATACGCAGGCAAGCCGCTGGCTAGCCGCCTCCACCAGAACATTCGGCAGACCGTCCCGGTCGCCATTTGCGGCGATCCTGCAGGCCAGGGCGAAGATATCGGCACAGCGGTAGTGCTCAAGCACCTCCTCCTGCGCAAGCGCGCCTTTCCAAGAGACGCGACCATCCAGGCCGAGCTTTTGCGCCAGCGCCTTGAACCGTTCCAGTTCCTCGCCGCCGCCGATATGCTCGAAACGCCACGCCAAATCACCAGGCAAGAGGGCAAGGGCCTCCAGCAAGGTATCGTAACCTTTCTTTTCAACGGCGCGCCCGACACTCAGAACGATAACCGGTTCGGCCGGCGCCGAGCCGTCATGCTGTTTTCGCGCCTCGCCGAAACCGCCGAAGCGATCAAGGTCTAGCCCATGATAGCTCAGATGCACAGACGAGTTGCCGTTAGCGAGTTTTTTCAGACGGTCGAAGCCGGCTTTCGTGCAAGTGACCGTCCAGCGCGCCGAGGAAAGCTTGCCAGCCAGATCCCAGTCCGCCGAAGTCCAGATGTCCTTGGCATGGGCCGAGCAGCTCCAGGGCAGGCCACGAAGCTGGCTGGCATAGCGCGTCACCGATGCCGGTGTGTGTGCGAAATGTGCATGCAGCCAGCTCGCGCCTTCCGGCCATTCGGCCGCCAGCACGAGCGCTTGCCCGAAGCGGCGCGCGCGATTGCGCGTAAAGTCGCGGCGGATATCGGTAGCCAGCGATCCGAGCGCGCGCCAGAAGCCCGGCCGCAGCAGATAAGCAAACAGCGAGCGAACCACGCGCAGCGGCTCTTCATGCAGATATTCCGGCAGATAATGGACGGGCGCTTTGATCTCGTCATGCACGGGGTGGCGTTTTGCGTCGGTCGGCCGCCTGAGCGCGACGAGTATCAGGTCGAACCCCGCACGCTCCAGGCCGAGCAGTTCCTGCGCGATGAAGGTTTCCGACAGCCGCGGATAGCCCTTCAGAACAACGACGATCTTGCGATGTTGCAACTCAGTTCATGCCTTCAATGACCGAAAGGTGATGCCCGCCCCGCCGGTCGAGCAGTTCCGCGACGATTTCGGAAATGTGAGGCAGCCCTTCCAGCGTCAGATGCGGATGGCTCTGCGATGGGCCGGGCCGGTCCGGCAGCACCTCCAGTGCATTGGCAAACCGCTGGGAATCCTCGGCTTCTTCCGGCAAAAGCATCTCGATGAGGCCTAGTTCGGCTGCGCGCCGTGCTCGGATCAGTTGTTCCTCGCGGGGCTTGACGCGCGGCACGATCAGCGCCGGCTTGTCGAAAGACAGTATCTCGCAATAGGTGTTGTAACCGCCCATCGCCACGACTGCCTTGGCGCCGGCAATCAGCTCTTCCATGCGGTTGTCGAACTCGATGATCTTGATATAGGGGATCTTGGACCCCTTCTTGAGCAGCTTGTTGCGCTTGCGCGCCGGCATGTAAGGCCCAAGCACGATCAGCGCCCTATGCTGCAATTGCGGATCCTGCTGATAGGCATCGATGACGCTGTGGATCAGTTCGGCGCCGTCACCGCCGCCACCGGTGGTAACGAGGATATAGTCGCCCTCGGGCCGGTGGCCGGGCAACTCGTTCTTCTGCAGGCTCCGTTGCAGGAAACCGACGAACTTCATCTTTGCTCTGATAGCCGGCGGCACATCCAAGCCGGTCAACGGATCGTAGAAATCCGGCGGACCATAGGCCCAGATCTTGTCGTAGAACAGGCCTATCTTGCGCATCACATCCCTGCGTGCCCATTCTGCTTCGAGCAGATGCGGCGCGTCCATCACCTCGCGCAGGCCAAGCACGAGCGTGGTGCCCCGCGTCTTGAGGTAGGACAGCGTGTCCTCGATCTCACCGCGCAGGCCGAGCGGTTCCTTGTCGACGATGAAGATATCCGGCCGGAAGGTCTCGGCTGTGTGGCGGATGATCGACTGGCGCATTCTTAGCGTCTCATGTAGATCGATATCCTTTTCCAGCGAGGTGTATTCGCCGTTGCGCAACTTGATGACGCTGGGGATCTTCACGAAGTCGACACGGGCGCGGTAGTCGAAGGCGCCAGCGATAGTCGCACCCGAAATGATAAGCACCTGAAGTCCGCGGAAATCCTCAACCAGCGAATGCGCGATCGTCCGGCAGCGCTGCAAGTGGCCGAGCCCGAACGTGTCGTGGCTGTACATGAGAATTCGAGCATTTTGTGCGTGCTGGGTCATTGTTGAAAGTCTTTTAGAATTCTCGGCTTGAGGACCGTTGGTGACCCGCACGAAACCATCCTCGCGAATCTACCGACCTGTTTTGAAACATGAGGGCGCAATTTTCAATTCGTATTACCCAAGAGGGTGCATATGCTGAAACTAGGAAGCTGCGTCTACTTAGCGGCCTGCTTGCCACGTGGTCCAGAAGAACCTGCATCATTTCACTGGTATTGACCATCTCGGATTCTCGGCGGCCTTGACCGCCACCGCGGACATCCTAAACATTGGGCCCGGCGGCCGCGTTTTGAGCATCTTCCCATACGGAATGTCATCGAGTAGCGTGCAGGGGCGGCATGTGACGGCGCTCTCTTTGGCGAATGCACTGCCGCACCTTCAGCAGTTGCCGTCGGCAGATGGGAGCTGCTGTCACAACCCGGTGCTTGCCGTGACAGATTGTTCCCGTCCCGGTTCGTTTTAGCACCGAAGCGAGGGGGAAGAAAATGCACAACCGATTTCGGCAGTGCCTGCGCAGATTGTCGCTGGCGGCATTGACGATGCTGGCGGCCCCGGTCCACGCGGCTGATCTCGTCATTGCAATGCCGAACTGGCCGTCGGGCCAGGCGACGGCAAACATTCTCAAGGTCAGCCTGAAGCAACATTTCGGGCTCGATGCCGATGTGCGCGAGATGGGGACGCTTATCGCCTTTGCCGGCCTCAATTCGGGCGAGGTGGATATTCATCCCGAAATCTGGCTACCCAACCTCGACAATCTGGTGAAGAAGTATGTCGACGGTGCCGGCACGGTAGCCATCAGTCCCATCGGTGTGCCGGCATGGCAAGGCATATGCGCTACCCGCGAAACTGCCGACAAGTTTGGGATTCGTGACATTTCGGACCTCACCGACCCGCGCAAAACCGCCGCTCTGGACACTGATCGGGACGGACGTGGGGAACTCTGGATTGGCGCTGAGGGTTGGTCCTCCACAGCGATCGAGCGTGTCCGCGCCAACAGCTATGGCTATGCCAAAACAATGACTTTGCTGGAGACGCCGGAGGATGTCGGAATGGCGGCTGTCGATGCCGCTGTCGCTACGGCTCATCCGATGGTGTTTGCCTGCTACGCGCCGCATCACGTGTTTAAATTGCATGAAATTGTCCGGCTTACCGAGCCGCCTTTTGACCCGGCAAAGTGGAAGATCGTGCTGCCTTCCGAGGACCCGCTCTGGGTCTCCAAGTCCAGCGCGCCGGTGTCATGGGATATCGCGCATTTCCACATCGCTTATGCCACCTCATTGCGCAAGAAATATCCGAAGGTGGTCGAGTTCCTGGAACAGGTCGACCTCAAGCCCGAGGACGTTACAAAGATGAGTTATGCGCTTCAGGTGGAGCGTCAGGATCCTTACGAATACGCCAAACAATGGGTTGCCGCGCAGGGCGCTCGGGTGCACGGTTGGGCAAATCCATGACCGGAAAGCTGATGATCGCGGGACGCGCCGCTCTCCAGCGGAAATCCCTTACGGCAATTGTCGCGGTAGCGTTCGGTCTTGTCGCGGTGGCGGCGCTGGCTGCGGGAACACAGGTTTTCGATCCGAAAACCCGCAAATGGGTGGACTACGACCGTACCAAGGCGCGCAAATACTATGCCGCGCATAATGAAGTGCCAGAGGCGTTTCGCCCGCAGATGGTCAAGTTCCGCACCGCGGAAGTGCCCGGTACGATCATCATCGATGGCAACCAGCATTTCCTCTATCTTGTGCAGCCGGGTCAGCGCGCCATGCGCTACGGTATCGGGGTGGGCCGGGAAGGGTTTGGATGGGCCGGAATCGTGCGCGTCGGCCGCATGGCGGAGTGGCCGACCTGGACACCGCCGGCCGAAATGATCGCTCGTGATCCGAATGCGGTCAAACATGCGGGCGGCATGCCGGGAGGGCCTGACAATCCGCTCGGCGCCAGGGCGCTCTATCTGTATGAGCGCGACCAGGACACGATCTACCGGATACACGGCACGCCGGAGCCGTGGACGATCGGGCTCGACGTGTCATCAGGGTGTATCCGGATGAGGAACGACGACATCACCGATCTCGCATCCCGCGTCAAGGTTGGGGCCAAGGTCATCGTTCTCATGCAGGGGGCGGCACTTTACAAGGGTGTGTGAAGCCGGGGTGTGTGAAACCGGGGTGTGTGAAGCGGCATTCGGAGAGGGACCAGGCAATGTCGGCAAAACGTGCAGTGAGAACTTCGATCCGGGCAACAGCAATTGGATTCTTGGTGGGGACCCTGAGCGCTTGCGTCAGCGCGCCGCCGCCGCCTCAGGACCAGATGTCCAGGACCCAGGTCGAGACGGCCCCGGCGGACCTTCAGCTGCTTTGCGCCGACGCGGTCGCCAAGGCGAGCGGCGCCGATAGCACCAAAATACTTCCGGTTTCATCGAGCAAGATCGATCTCAAAACCTATCAGGTCGAACTCGATGCCAGCGGCAAAAAGACGAGTTGCCTGGTGGATACGGACGGCAATGTCAAATCCGTTCAGCCCACCTGATCCGCTCTGGTCAAGGAATTTTGCGAGGATCTGACGATTGCCGCGAACCTGGCGCGGGTTTCGAGTCACGCCTGCCGGATTCGGTGAACGGACGCTCAGCGGCATCATCGTGATTGGCACGTCCGGGCATTAGCTGTACCATTCCTACGCCGGTCGTCGACGTGGCGTGTTCCGGCGAGGGAGAAACGTCCATGTTACGATCAATTTCGCTTGCGGTTTTCCTGGCGGTCATTCCTGCGACAGCCTTTGCAAATAAATGCCCGACCATCATGGCCGCGATCGATGCAGCGTTACCGACCGCGACGCTCGCCGAAGCCGATATGAACAAAGTCAAGGAACTGCGCGCCCAAGGCGAGAAATTGCACGCCGCCGGTGATCATGCAGGGTCGGAGGCTGCCCTCAACCAAGCCAAGACGATGCTCGGCATATAGCTGCGACTAACGCGGCTTCGCGATTGCGGGGCTTTTGTCGGTTGTCGGCCGGCGAGGGTCGCGGTCTTGACCGGTTAAAGCACTGTCAGGCCAGGGCTGGGGTTGGATCACCCCAGCCCGATGCGCTTGGCGCCTTGCCGGAACAGGGCCGTGGCGTCCGGCTCGAAGCGGAAGGTGCCGATGAAATCGTCGGCGCAGTAGTTCGGCAGAGTCTTGCGGATGGCGGCCGCGAAAGTGCGGGCCTCGTCAAGCCGTCCCGCCAGCGCGAGGCAGTGGGCGGCGATCGCCAGGATGATGGCATGGGCGTTGGGACGGGCGGCTGCCTTCAGCGCCCATTCGGCGGCCTCGTTGAACTGGCCGAGCCGGACATGCGCCATCGCCCTGGCGCCGAGCATGCCGAACAGCAGCGGATCGAACGGGCTCAGATGCCGCGAATGGTCGGATGAACCGATCGCGGCATTTGGATCGCCCGACTGCGAGTGCACAAACGAAAGCGCGTAGTGACCGAGCGCAAAGTTGGGGCTGAGGTCCACGGCCCGTTCCAGCTCGATCAGAGAGCCGTCCTGCTCACCGCGCAGCCACAGCGCCCGGCCCATGGCCCAGTGGGCGGCCGGATTGTGATCGTCGACCAAAAGACTTTGGCCGGCGGCCTCGAAGGCTAGCGCACTTTCCTGGTCGCGGTCCCCCCAGCGCTGAAAGGCGTTCTGCCAATGGGTGAAGGATAGGCCGGCATAGGCGCGGGCGAAGGTCGGATCCAGCTTCAAGGCCATGTCGAAGAAATGCCGAGCCTGTTCGTTTTCCGTGCGGGTGAAGCGATACATGTGCCAGAGACCGCGGTGATAAGCCTCCCAGGCATTCAGCGAGTTGGGCGCTTTAAGCATGGCGCGGTTGCGCTCAACCATCTCGATCTCGGCTGAGATCGACGAGACGATGCTATTGCCGATATCGTCAAGGACGGCAAAGATATCGTCGGGCTTGCGTTCGAACGTCTCGGCCCAGACGATCCTGGCCGTGCGGACCTCTACAAGTTCCACGCTGACCACGACGCGGCCCGCCTGGCTGCGCACCGTGCCAGTGGCGACATAGTCGACGTTGAGCCGCCGGCCGGCATCTTCCGGCGCGATGTTTTTTTCCGACAGCGCAAAGACCGAGCCGCGCGCGATGACGAAGAAATCCCTGAGCTTGGCCAAACGGGTGATGATGTCGTGGGTGAGGCCGTCGGCCAATCCACCGCGAGAGGGGCCACCGCGAGAGAGGCCGCCGCGAGGGTCGACAGCCGCCTCCTCGACAAACGGCATTATCGCGAGCGAGGTCTTGCACGATGCAGCAACACCGGAATCGGGCAGCACAATTTCCGCTTGCGGGACCACGGGCAAGAGTGCCGGTCGCGCCCAGAGCGTCGCGGCAGGTCGTTCGCTGCGGATCGTCCGCCATGCCTCACGAACGGGTTCGAAATCCAGATCCTCCGAGGCAAACAGTTGCGCCGCGGAAGCGAGATGTTCCTCGCACGCGGCGATCTGGCCGCGCTGCGCCAGCCTTGTCAGAAGAGCCAGATGCGCACGCTCGTCGAACGGAGCGAGTTCCACCCATTTCTCCAGATGCGCGGACATTTCGTCGGCATCCGCCGGGAGCTTGCTGACGAGATGTTCCAGGATGGCGGCATGCCAGGCGCTGAAGCGGCGGCGCTGAGCGATCAGCCAGCTGTTGAAATGCGGGCTGCGGTCGATCTCCAGCCCGTCGAGGAAATCGCCAACGAACATTCCGGACAGGGCCTGCAGCCGCTGCAGATCGAGCGTCTCGATGCCCTTGGCGGTGGCCGAGGCGATGTCAACGGCGTCAACGCAAACGCCTTCTAGATCAAGGGCGATCGTGTCGCCTGATGTTTCGATCCTATGGCGATCCGGTTCGTCGAGAATGCCCCTGAGCTTGCTAAGGCACCAGCGAAGCTCGCTCCGCGGGTCATTCGGCACATCCCACAGCAGCTCGCACAGGCGGCTGCGGCCGACGGCATGCGGCGCGAGCGCCAGATAGGCGAAGAGCGCGCGCACCTTGCGCGATGCCGGCAGCTGCACTGTGGCGCCGTCGCGGATGATCGTCAGCGGTCCGAGCAGCCGCACGGACAGCCCGGCCGTTGCGCCGTTCAGGCTCGATCGAGCGGATTCCACGTGCATTTCCACGCTTGCTCCCACGCTGGCCAGTTGTCCTCTGTTCTACCATCGAAAGCGATAGAGTGCATCCGGCAACGAATTTCCGCGCCGGCTGCTGGCATCGCCCTTTTCCGGGCCACATGCCGGCAAAGCAACCGTACTGCGGCAAGGTCTCGAAACCTCGCCGCCCAAGCCGCCGGTTTGTAACCGGCTCGTGACAACAACAACTCGTGACAACAACAAAAAGAGGAGAGCAGACATGTTGCAACGACAGAAAATCAGAACCACGGCCGGGCGCGGCCGCCTGTTCGACAGCATTATCGACACGGTCGGCGATACGCCGGTGATCAGGGTCAACAATCTCGGCCCCGATCATGTGACGATCTATGTGAAGGCCGAGTTCTTCAATCCGGCGGCGTCGGTGAAAGACCGGCTGGCGCTCAACATCATCGAGGAGGGCGAGCGCAGCGGCGCCTTGAAGCCGGGCCAGACCGTCGTCGAGGCGACCAGCGGCAACACCGGCATCGGGCTGGCCATGGTCTGCGCGCAGAAGGGTTATCCGCTGGTGGTGACGATGGCCGACAGTTTCTCCATCGAGCGCCGCAAGCTGATGCGCATGCTGGGCGCCAAGGTGGTGCTGACGCCGCGCGCCCAGAAGGGTTTTGGCATGTACAACAAGGCGGTGGAACTCGCCGAGGCCAATGGCTGGTTCCTGGCCCGCCAGTTCGAGACCAAAGCCAATGCCGCCATTCACGAGGCGACGACGGCGCGCGAGATCATCAACGACTTCGCCGGATCGCGGCTCGACTGCTTCGTCACCGGCTATGGAACCGGCGGCACCGTCGTCGGTGTCGGGCGCGTGCTGCGCCGGGAGCGTCCGGAGATCCGGATCGTGCTGGCCGAGCCGGCCAATGCCCAGCTCATCGGCAGCGGCAAGGCGCAGGAGCGCGGCGCCGACGGCGCACCCGCCGCCAGCCATCCGGCCTTCGAGCCGCACCCGATCCAGGGCTGGACGCCGGATTTCATTCCGGACGTGCTGCAGGAGGCGGTCGACGCCAGCCTCTATGACGAGGTGGTGCCGATTGCCGGGCCGGAGGGCATCAAATGGGCCAAGGCGCTGGCGCAAAAGGAAGGGATTTTCACCGGCATTTCCGGCGGAGCCAGTTTTGCGGTGGCGCGCCAGATCGCCGAAAGAGCCACACCCGGCTCGGTGATCCTGTGCATGCTTCCCGACACCGGCGAACGCTACATGACGACGCCGCTGTTCGACGGCATCGAAGCCGAGATGGACGCCGAGGAGATCGCGCTGTCGCGCTCGACGCCAGGCTGCCAGTACCCGGCCGAGTAGCGGGAGAGGGAGAAACCACCATGGACGCGACGTCAAGATCCTCCGGCATGGCTTTCGAAGAAACGCTCGACATGCGCCGCCTGCAGCAGGGGGAGTGCGTCGTGCCAATCGCCACCGTGTCCAGCCGGATGCTCGCCGTCACCGAGGAAATGCGCACGGTCATGGATTTTGCGCGAAACGTCCTGGAGGGCGACGGCCTGGGGCCCGATGCCTGCGATTTCATGTTCGGCAATCCGCAGGAAACGCCGTTGCGTGGATTTGTCGATGCATTGATCCGCCACGTCGAGCCACAGGATGTTCACTGGTTCGGTTATAAAAAGTACGATGCGCTGGCGCGCGAAACGGTGGCCCGTTCGCTCAGCCAGGCGCGAAGCCGGAACTACAAGCCAGACGACATTGCGATCACCGCGGGAGGGTTCGGCGCGATAGCGGCTGCGCTGCTCGCCGTGCTCGAGGTGGGAGAGGAGGTCATCTATCCGCGTCCCGGCTGGTTCGCCTATGGTGCCCAGATTCGCGGCGCGGCAGGGACACCCGTCGCCGTCGACCTAGCACCGGGAACCTATGACCTCGATCTCGAAAGGATTGAGGCAGCGATCACCCCGCGCACCCGCGTGGTGGTGGTCAACACGCCGCACAACCCGACCGGCCGCATCTTTCCCCGCGCTCAACTCGACGCGCTCGCCGACAAGCTCGCGGCCGCGTCCGAAAGATTTGGCAAGGTGATTTATCTCCTTGCCGACGAGCCCTATGCGCGACTGGTGTTTGACGGCCATGCGCATATCAGTCCGGCCGAGAGCTACCCGCACACGCTGATCGCCTATTCCTTCGGCAAGACCTTGCTCGCGCCCGGCGAGCGCCTGGGCTGGCTCGCACTCGGGGCGGACATGCCCGAGGCCGATCGCATACTGTTGCGCGAGGCTGTCGACATAGCGCAGGTTTCGCACGGTTGGGCTTTCGCCGGCCGTACCCTGCAGCGGGCACTGCCTGATCTCGAGAAGCTCAGCATAGATGTCGCAGCCCTCGCGCGGCGCCGCGATCGCATGGTCGAAGGCTTGAGGGCAGCGGGATACGACCTGCCGGTGCCTGAAGGTACCTTCTATCTCATTCCACGCTCCCCAATACCGGACGACATGGCCTTCGCGGCACGCCTCGCAACTGACGGTGTCTGGGTGCTGCCCGGCAGCGTCGCCCAATTGCCTGGACGTCTGCGGATCAGTTTGACTGCAAACGACGGCATGGTGGAGCGCTCTTTGCCCGTCTTTGCGCGAGCGATCCGGGAAGTCGCAGCCTAACTCCTGGCGAGCAGGAGCTCACACAAGGGCTTCTGGTCCATCGCTTGAGCGATGGCTGGCGGCCGTTGCAATCGACTGCTGAATGCCAAATTGCGTGTGGCGATCAACAATCACCGCACCCGGCGCGAGGATCCGGACCTGCTGGTGCGGGAATCGGTGCGCCTCGGACAGGAGATTTCAAAATCGGGCGCCGCTCGCTGATCCGTGTGGCGCGATGATCGTCAATGCTCCGAGATTGGGGGGAAAGCGGCTTCATTCCAGCTTGGGTTCCTCGCCCCCACGAGAGTGGGGGAGAGGTGGCTCGGCGAAGCCGAGACGGAGAGGGGGGAACCGCGCTCTACGAAAGCCCCCTCTCCGGCCGCTTCGCGGCCACCTCTCCCCCGCTTCGCGTGGGCGAGGAACCCAGGTCTTGAGAGGCTGGAGGGACGGCACCCGCTATCACGCCTCGAGCCAAACCTTGTCGAAATGCTGCTCCAGCGACTGGTGCTGCTCGCAGCCATGCACGCCCTTGCGGAACGTCCGGTAAACCGAGCGCCAATAGGGCTGGATGATGATGCCGGAGTCGCGCAGGTTCTGCTCGATCTTGGCCATGATCTCGCGGCGCTCGCCGGCGTCGGGTGTGGCCAGCGCCTTGTCGAGCAAGGCGTCGAACTCCGGATTGGCATAAGCGGCCTCGTTCCAGGCAGCACCCGATCTGTAGGCCAGCGCCAGCACCTGGACGCCCAGCGGCCGGCCGAGCCACTCGGTGCAGGAGAAGGGATATTTGCTCCAGTCGTTCCAGAACGTCGCCGCCGGCAGCACGGTGCGTTTGACCTTCAGCCCGGCGTCGCGCATCTGCGCGGCGATAGCGTCGCCGGTGTTCTTCTGCCAGTCGACATCGACGGAGATCAGGTCGTATTCGTGGTCGGACTTGCCGGCCTCGGCAAGCAGCGCCTTGGCTTCGTCGACGTCGCGGACGGCCGGCCCGATATCGGCGTATTCGGTATGCATCGGCCCAACATGGTGGTTCTCGGCCGGCTTGCCCCTGTCGTCCATGCCGATCTTCAGGATCGCGGCATTGTCGACGGCGAGCTGGGCGGCCCGCCGCACCCTGACGTCGTCATAGGGCGGATTGCCGACGTTGAAACGCGCGACGATGGTCGAGCCGGTTGCAAGTTCCGAATTGCTCAGATCCATGGCATCGGTTTGCGAAACCGTATCGGCGGCGGTTTCGTGGTTGGTGTCGATCTCGCCCGATTCAAATGCCGAAAACATCGCATTGGGATCGGAGCCGTAGTCGACCCATTGGATGCCGTCGAGCCAGAAGTCGCCTTTCCACCACGGCTTGTCCTTGCGGCGGACCTCGGCGCCGACTTCGGCGTCCCATGCCACCAGCTCGCAAGGTCCCGTGGTGATCGCCAGCGCCTTCAGCGGATCGCCGTCGCCATCGTAGCTGCGATGCATGATCAGCGCCGGATAGTCGGTCATGCCGGCAATCAGCGAAATGTCGGGCTTCGGCAGATTGAGCCGGACGGTAAAGTCGTCGACGCGCTCGATGCCGCCGTCGATGGGTTTCTTGGTGGCGGCGTCGACCAGCGCCCCCATGCGCTCGGCGACCGAATTGCCGGCAACGCTCGCATCGCACCAGCGCGTCAGATTGTGGACGACATCGTCGGCATTGAAGGTGTCGCCGTTCGACCAGGTGATGCCCTTGCGGACATGCAGCGTCAGCACGCGGGCGTCGTCGCTGGTCTCCCAGCTCTCGAGCAGCCACGGCTCGAAGGTGAAATCGCGGTTCCAGCGCACCAGATACTCGTTGCACTGGCGGGCGACGTTGGACATTTCGACGCCATCGAAGGTGCGCGGGTCCTTCCAGCCCTTGACGTTCATGGCGACGCGCAAGACGCCGCCGCGCTTCGGCTCCTGCGCCCGGGCCGGGGAGGGCGCGAGGCCGCCAAGCGCCAGCGCGCCGGCGGCGCTGACGCCAAGTGCTGCCATGGTAGCGAGATATTCGCGCCGGTTCATGCCGCCTTTTTTGAAGCCGGCGGCGACGGGCTCGGCCTGCGGATGCAACGCTCTGTCGGTCAACATGAACTTCATCGTCGAATCCTCCCTGTCGGCGCCCGGCCGACCGCGTCGCGGGGGCGGATGCGGCCGCCGGGCGCCTTTGGCCATGGGCAATGATAGTGCGGGTTTTAGCGGGGAAGTGTTCGGGTTTCCGCAGTTGTTGTGCGCTGTTCCGCAGAGGTGGAGTGGGGTGCTTGTAAGGCCCCCTCATCCGGCCCTTCGGGCCACCTTCTCCCCGGCGGGGAGAAGAGGCTGGCACCGGCGTGGGCGATCTCTTCTCCCCTCGGGGAGAAGGTGGCCGCGAAGCGGCCGGATGAGGGGGCCTTCGCGGGTTCCCTACAACCAGTCGCCCTTGCCGAGCGTGGCGATGGCGGCGACGATGCGGGTGAACGCTTCGCCGGCCCGCGGCACGGTTTTGCGGGCGCGCAGGAAACTGTGCACGAGGCGCTGCTCCTCGTACCACCAGGCGCGGCCGCCGGCGGCAAGGATGCGGTCGCGATAGGCCTCGCCGTCCGATGACAGCGGATCGCATTGCGCTGTGACGATGACCGTCGGCGGCAGGCCGGAGAAGTCGCTGTCGTGCAGCGGCAGGAAGGTCGGGTCGTCCGGCGACTGTGCCTTGCCGGAGCGGACCTGGCGATAGAATTCGATGTCGCTGAGGGTGAGCAGCGGCGCCTCGGCGTGCTCAACATAGGAGCCGGCGCTCTCGTCACCGCCCAGCTCGGGGTAGACCAGCACCTGGCCAATTGCGGCGCGAGGATGTCGGCGCGCCGCGTGCGCCACCCCTGCGGCAAGATTGCCGCCGGCGCTCTCGCCGCACAGCACAACCGGCAGCCCGCTTGTCGCCGCCCATTCGAACACCGCCAGCGCATCGTCGAAGGCGGCCGGATGCAGATGTTCGGGCGCCAGCCGGTAGTCGGCGGATAAGACCGCAAAGCCGGTGCCGGCACAGATCTCGGCGCAGATGTCGTCATGGCTGTCGAGCCCGCCAAGCACAAAGCCGCCACCGTGATAATAGACGACCATCGCTTGCGGCGCCTTGCCTGCCAGCTGGTAGTGCCGGATCGCGACCGCATGGCCGCCGGCAACAACCGTGCCGTCGCTTGCTTCGACACCTGCGGGAGTGCCTTCGTGGAATGCCCGGCACATCGCGTCATAGACCGCCCGCTGCTTGTCGACCGGCAGATCCATTTCGGGCGGATACCATGCGTTGACCCGGTCGATATAGGTCCACAGCGCCGGGTCGAGCAGCGTCGCGTATTTTTCCCGTTTTGTTTCGGGCTGATCGACAGTCGTGGCCATCCTTCCGGACCCTTGTTTCTGGACCCTGGAAGCGTCAGAGTTCGTCGTATAGCCGGGCGGCGTTTTCATAGGTGAAGCGCAAAGGCACCGAGCCCACGACCTGCCATGCATCGACCGTCTCGCCTGCCATCAGCCGGCAGGCGCCGTCGGTGGTGGTGACGGCGCCGCCATAGAGCCGGTTGGCAAGGTTGAGGATGGCGGTCTGGTGCATTGCCGTGCTGCCGCTGCCGCACGCATCCTTGACCAGCAGCACCCGAAAGCCTGATGACACCGCATCCCTGACGGTGGCGTCGATGCAGGCCTCGGTCCATACGCCGGCAACGACCAGCCACTCGATCCCTTCGGCCTTGAGCCGGCCGGCGGCAGGGCCCGCACCGAAGGCGCTGGCCTCGGTCTTGACCAGCATCATCTCGCCGGCGACCGGCGCCACTTCCGGACAGATCGCCGTCAGCGGATCGTCCTTGTCGGAGAAAGCCGACCTGCCATTCGCATCGACCGGATGGAACCGCCGCGCCTCCCTGGTGAGATCGACGATATAGGCCGAATGGTAGAGCAGCACATCGTTGGCCCGCGCCGCCGCCTGCAGGCGCTGGACGTTGGCGAGGATGTCGGCGAAACCTTCGACCAGATAGCGCTTGTCCTGCCGATGCTCCTCCTGGAGGTCGACGAACACCGCGGCAGCCGTGCCGCGTTTGATGGAAATGTGCGTTTTCATGCGACCGCGCCTGCCTTCCCGGCCAACGCTGTTCCTTTCGGTGGGCTACCGCAAGCCGTGGAGATTGGCTGACGCCTAGCCAGCTTCGTCATCCCAGGGCGAAGCAGGAGCGAAGCTCCGTCGCGGAGACCCTGGGATGACGAAGCGAAGGGTGTTTGCGACAGTCGCCAAAGCGTGCGACCGGTCAAACGCATCCGGCTATCAAAACTTCTGTGCGAGGGAACGAGCGTCAAACTTGTTTCTCCAGAAAATCGTCCTCATAGGGAAAGCGCGACAGAAGTTCGGTGCCGGTCTCCGTGACCAGGATCTCGTCCTCGAGCTTGACACCCTCGCGGCCGCCTTTCTCGCCGATATAGCTCTCGACGCTGACCACCATGCCGGGCACGACAAAACCGTCACGGCCGTAGGTCTCGTAGTCCATGGCGTGCGCGATGAACGGCGTCTCGCCGTGCATGCCGACGCCGTGCATGACAGACGTATAGCGCTGGTCGACGAAGCGGTCCGGGATCTTCCAGGCCTTTTCGGCAATCTCGCGAAACGCCATGCCCGGCTTCACGATCGAGATGTTGTGCTGAACCTGGTCGTGGGCCATGCGGTAAAGCGATTTCTGATAATCCGTCGGCTTGCCCGGGCCGCAGCGGAAGGTGCGCGAGAAGTCCGAATAATAGCCGTAGCAGCCGATCGTATCGGTATCCAACGCCAAAAGTTCGCCCGGCCTGATCTTGCGGCCGCTGGCTTCGTTGAACCATGGGTTGGTGCGCTGGCCCGAGGTCAAGAGCCGGGTTTCGATGAACTCGCCGCCTTGCCGGATCACCTCGTGATACATGATGGCGAACAGATCGTTTTCGGAAACGCCGGGCCTGATCGCCTCGCGCACCGCATAGACGGCGGCCTCGGCGCCGGCCATCGACACCTGCAGGCACTTTACTTCTTCGGGCGTCTTGACCGCCCGGACGGCGAGGATCTCGCCCTGGCAATCCCGGACCTCGCAGCCGCGCTTCTCCAGCGCCAGCGCCTGCAGATGGCCGCAGCGGTCGAGGCCGAGCTTCATCGAGCCGCCGCCATGCGCCTTGAGCAGTTCGGCGATTTCGTCGGCGAAGGGACCCGCGGTTTCGTCGTCGCGGCCCGACACCGAAGACCACACCAGCTTGGACGGCCGCGCCTCGTCGATCGTGTCGAGCACCATCGAGACATGATAGCTCTGCGGATATTCGAACAGCACGATCGGCCCTTCGGTCGGGATGAAGAAGTAGCGGGTCGAGTTGCGTAGGAAATAACCGAACATGTTGCGCGAGCCGGTGGCGTAGCGCTGGTTATAGGGATCGAACAGCACGACGGCGCCATAACCGGCCTCGCGCATCCAGTCGCGCAGCTTCGCCAGCCGCCCCTTGCGCAGCGCGTCCGCATCGATGAAGGACGGCTCGGTGTCGGACAGCCACATGCCGCCGGCCGGATCGGCCGCCGCCGGGTGGCGCATGCGGTCTTTGAAGTCGACGTCCTCAGTGCTGTCGGGGTCGAACACGACAATGCTCATGGGGTGCCTCCTGAAGCGGGGAAGATGACCCAGGCGTCGTTCAGAGGCTGTGCGGGATACCGCAGATGTTGTGCGGGATGCCGCAGAGGCGCTGGAGGGACAGCACCCCCCTCTGGCCTGCCGGCCATCTCCCCCGCAAGGGACCCGCAAGGGGGGAGATCGGCAGCTTCGCGTGCTATGCCTCTTCTTCGACGTCCGAGATTGGCGAAACGGGGGCAACAGCCAATCTCCCCCCCTTGCGGGGGAGATGTCCGGCAGGACAGAGGGGGTGGGAAGGAACTCGGCAAGGCGCGCCTAGTGCGACCACGCCCTAATGCCTGCGCGCCACCTTCGGCGCATGGCCATGCTCCTCCCGAAATGCCCGGGCAAAGCTCGACATCGAAGCAAAACCGCAGGCGAGCGCCACGTCGCGCACCATCAGCGTCGAATGCGCCAGGAGGTCGGCGGCGCGTTTCAGCCGCAGGCGGCGGTAATAGCCGTTGGGCGAGATGCTGAGCTCGGAGCGGAAGTTTCGTTCGAGCTTGTCGGAGGAGACGCCGAGCTTTTCCGCCAGATCCGCCATGCCGAGCCGCTCCTCCACCGCATCCTCCATGATGGCGATGGCCGACAGCACCAGTTCGTTCTGGACGCCGGTGCGTAAACGCAGCGGCATCAGCTTGCGGTCGACGCTGGAGCGCAGCGGGCTGTGCACGAACCATTCGGCGACGCCGGCCGCGAGTTCGGCGCCAAAATCGTTGGTGATGATCTCCAGCATCATGTCGAGGCTGCCGACGCCGCCGGCCGAGGTGAAGCGCTTGCGGTCGATGACGTAGAGATCGCGCCTCAACTCGATGTCCGGAAACGCCTCGGTGAACGCCGCCTGGCTCGTCCAGTGCAAGGTGCAGGCATGGCCGTCGAGCAGGCCGGCCCGGGCCAGAAAGAAGGCAGCATCCGCCACCGCGCCGATATGAGCGCCGCCGCGCAGGCTCCTGCGGATCCAGATCACCGCGTCGTCGGCGACGAGATGGTCGGCGTCGCCGCCCGAGCAGACGACGATGCGGTCGACCTTCGGCGCATCGCCGGCAAAAAAGCCGGGCTGGATGACGACGCCGTTCGAGGCCTCGACCGGGCCTGCGGCGGCGCCGACGATGATCCAGCGGTAGCAGTCCCGCTTTGCCAGCACATTGGCGGCACGCAGCGGCTCGATCACCGAGCTGAACGCCATCATCGGAAAGCCGGGGAAGACCAGCACCGCGAAGGTGAGCGGAGTGTCGGCTGCCATCGGTTGGTCTCGCTCTCGAGTGGTCATGACTTCAACCGGCCTGTCGGCAATTGCAGGGAAGGCCACAATTCCGCCGGATGCCACTCAGGTCAACGGACGGTGGTGGGTCAGTTTGAAAATTCCACCGCGCCTAGTGGTTAAAACCTGACGCTTGGTACTCGAAACGGAATACCATTTTGACCCCGAGGCGACCTATGTCTTGCGTGTAGCGAATGGCCGGGTCATTCCGACCGACTTGACCGCCTACCACATGCGGATATTGCTGATGCCACGCTGAGGTCGCGGTTGCGCCACCTGCAGACGTTTGCGCCGGACGCAGCCAATGTCACGAGTCGACTCCGAAGCGGATCTATGGATCGGGGCGTAGGGGAACGGCAACTTGGAAGCCTTGTTGCGTCTCAGGTCCACAAAGCGTCAGAAGATTAAGGCGCGTGGGGCCCGCAACTTTCTGATACGTGGCGAACAAAGTTCCGTTCTACCCTTGGCCTCGACCGGCGATCGGCAAAGAAGGTTCCGAACGGGTCGAGCAGGTGTCCTCTCCTTCCGCTAGTCTGCTCCGTCCTTTCTCGCCCGCTCGATGAATTTCTCCGCGACCGCTTTGCCGAGTGCGGCACCGGCCTTGTTGTCCATCTCGTAGTGGATGCCGGCCCAGACGCGCGAATCGCCGGCCTCTTTGCCAACCTTGCGGATGAATTCCGCATGGCTGGGAAACAGGTATGCCAGGACCTCGCATCGAGCAGTTGAAAGAGTGGAGTGGTTGGACGGATAACTGGGATGGGCCGGCACCGCAAACAGGGGAGTGATGCTCGGATCAAGCATGTGGGGGCGCAGGTACCAATAAGCGTACTTCCCGTCGTTGCTTGCAATGTAGGCGTCGTAGTAGACCGTTGCGAGCATCGCGTAAGCCCGCGCGGCGCGCGGCGGGTTCGTATCCGTCTTGTCCTCGAACATCCACTTGCTGGCATAGTCGTACCAGTCGGTGAACAGGCCGGATGGGCTTTGCCAGTAGAACGCTTTGTAGCTGTTAGGGAATTTTCGTTCAAACTGCCGGATTGCATCCATCTCGGCCTTTACGGCCGGGGACTGGCAGTCGGGCGGCGCTGGCGGCCTGAATTCATCGGGTGCTGCCAGCACGATCGGCTTCCAGTTTGGCATGGTTACATTGGCGGGTTTGTTCCCGACCCACATGCACGGCCCGGTCGGAACAGTACCGGCCCACGCTGCATCGGAGCCATCGGCCTTTGCCCGCGCAATCACCTGCTCTGCGACCCTCCGCCCTAACTCCAGGCCGGCGGAAGAATCGCTTGGGAACTGGACGCCGGCAAGGACACGCGACTGAGCCGCTTCTTCGGCCATTGCCTTGAACGACGATGTTTCTTCGGGAAAAAAATAAGAAAGAACAGTCGCGGCAGCTCCGGCGGCTGCGGCATGCTCGGATGGATAGGAGGGACTCCGCGGCGGCGGCAGCGCAGTCGCCAGTGTCGCATCCGCCTCGCTCGGGCGCGGGCGATTGTAGAAGTACTTTGCATCCCACGCGGCGATGGTGGCGTCGTACATCGCCATCGTCAAATAGGTATAGACGCGGTGCGCGTTGGGAATCTGCCGGCCTTCGAGAAGGCGGTCGTTGACCAGGTCGATCCATCGATAGCCAGGCGAGCCGGCATCCCAGAACGTGATCTTCGCGGCGACCTGCGCATCGTTCTTTGCGATAATATCTCGGAGCCGCTCCAGCTCGGCTGTGGAAGTATCCGGTGGGGGCGGGACTCGAAAGTCCTCGCCCGACGTGATCACCCACGTCTTCCACGTTCCAGCCTTTGGCTCTATCAGATCCGATTGGGCGAAAGCACAGTTCCCTGACAAAAGGACCACTGCGCAAGCCTTGCATAAGGCGCTGAGCATGTTTTGCCTCCCATGGTTGGTCCCCGGCCCAAAGACGGGCGCTTTTCTGGTTCTACAGCTGCTCCGTCCTAATTTTAGCGATCGCTGATTATAGCGCCGGACACCGCCGGGCAAAAGGATCAAATATGCGAATAGGGCAGCGTTGTTGGTGACCGCTTTCTTTCTGACTTGAGGCCCGATTGCCGCTGTGTCAGCGGCATGAAAATCCCGCGCAAAGTCGATGTTTGATGGCTTCTGCCGCAGGGCAACGTCAGCTTCCCAGCCCTTCGAGACGTTCCGGTTTGATTGCGGGAACGTCCGCGCTAGGGTCAGTTAGAGACTTCAATCCCACCTGATTGAATGTCTGCCATCGTTTTTTGATGCCCGAAGCTGCCAGTCCGCTTTCGGCCCTAGGCTGCCGAGCAGCAATGCGCCGCATCTCCACCATAGAGGCAACCTTTGCCTCCGCCCGGAAGCGGACATCGCGGGTGACAATGCTGGAGGTCATGGTCGCGCCATAGGGCTGCCATTAGGTTGTTACTCGCGGAACGACCGCTTTCTCCCCGTTGCGGCGATTTCGAGATCGGTCGATGACGGGGATGCTTTGTGCCGACGGTTCGACGGGCCGTATCGTCCAAAAGAGACCGGAGTGCGTCTAACGTGAGCTTGGCCGACCGATCCACCGTACGATTTCATAGGCAGGCATCGGGCGGCGAAAACCCTTCAGCGTCAGTTCGCCAACAAGAACGGATTCGACCAGCGACTCGACAGCGCCGAGGACCCGTTGGCTAACGAGAATCTGGCGGGACTTGGCGGCCTCGCACAATCGGGCGGCATGGTTCGACACAGTGCCAATGACGGCATAGTCCGAGCGCCGATCAAAACCGATGCGCCCGATGGTTGCGTGGCCCCTGGCAATGCCAATCCCAAAGCCAAGCAAATAGTCCCGCTTGCGCCATCGCTCTGAGTGCCCGTCAATCGCGTCGCGCATCGCAGCAGCCATTGAGACAGCTCTCTCGCTGTGGTCGGCGCATGGCAGTGGATCGTTGAAAACCACGACGATACCGTCGCCCACGAACCGCTCGAGAGTCCCCTCGTGGCGGACAATTTGTTCACCAAGACAGGAATGATACTCGGCAAGAACTGTCATGACTTCTTCGGGTTCGGCGGTCTCCGCGAAGGCTGTAAAGCCGCGCAAATCGCAAAAGACAACGGTCACTTCTCGACGGTGGCTCTGCAAGAGCGCATCTCCATTGCCCGCCGCAACGATGAGGTCGGCGACCTGTTCGGGCAGGAACCGCCTAAGCCGCGCCATTCGCTCGAGCTCCGTCACCTGCTCAGCCACGGTTTGCTCGAGCGAGCGATTCCAGTCGGAAAGTTGCGTGGCTTGGTCCTCAAGGCGTTTGGCTTGGCTCGCGACAGTGTCGTGAAGCGCCTTCTGGCGCAGCATCGAGCGCACCCGCGCTAACAGCGCCCTGTGCTCGAAGGGCTTAGTCAGATAGTCGTCGCCACCGGCGTCCAGCCCCTCGACCACGTCGCGCGTGTCGGCTTTCGCGGTGACCAGAATAACGGGGATCGATCGCAGCGATTGATCGTGCTTGAGCATGCGTACCACACTGATGCCGTCGAGCTTCGGCATCATGATGTCGAGCAGGATCAGATCCGGCGTGAGTTCGCGGGCTTTCGCAAGCCCCTCTTCACCGTCGGCGGCGGTTGCAACTTCGTAGCCATTCGCCTCGAGGCGCATGCGCAGGATCTCGAGGTTTTCCGGAGTATCGTCGACCGCGAGAATGCGAGGCGGATCGTGCACGGCGCTGCCTCCCTCAAGAAAGGAACCCGCGAATCTCGGAAAGCAGCTGGCGCGGACTGAATGGCTTGGCAATGTAACCATCGCACCCAGCAGCAAGGGCTTTCGCCTCGTCGCCCGACAACGCGTAGGAGGTGACGGCGATAATCGGAATGTGCCGGAGCGCCGGGTCGGCCTTGATGCGGCGAGCGGCTTCGTACCCGTCAATCACCGGGAGCTGAATGTCCATAAGGATCAGGTCTGGCTTGTGCGCTCCGGCTGCAGCGATGCCGGCGGCGCCGTCCGCCGCCTCGATCAATTCGTATTCGGTGGTGGCAATGAGATCGCGGATGATCTGGCGGTTGTCCTCGGTGTCTTCCACCATCAGGATTCGTTTGCTCATGCGGCCCTCACGTCCTCATTCACCCGGATTGGTACCTTCAGACGGAATGTCGACCCTGACCCGATCACGGACTCGACGTCTATGGTTCCGCCATGCATTTCGACGATGCGCTTCGAGATCGCCAGGCCAAGACCCGTACCGCCCTTCTGCCTAGTACTGCTGTTGTCGACCTGCTGGAATTCTTCGAAGATGAGAGCCTGGTCCTTGGACGCGATGCCGGGACCGGTGTCTCGGACGGTCACCTCGAAGTGCCCGTCGACCGCATCGGCAAGAATGTCGACCGCACCCGTTTCGGTGAACTTGACGGCATTGCCTGCAAGGTTGAGCAGGACCTGCGTCAAACGGCGTTCGTCCCCACGGCCGATTGGAAGGTTCTCGGCAACAGTCGTCGAAAGCTCAAGACCCTTCGCTCGTGCCAGCGGCTCGACAGCCGTCACGGTCGATCGAACAATCTGCCCGACGGAGTAGTCCTCGATCGCCAGCGTGAGCTGGCCGGCCTCGATCTTGGAAAGGTCGAGTACGTCGTTGATGAGCCCGAGGAGGTGACGGCCGTTTGCCTGCACGCGCGCGACGGTCGTCTTTGCCTTGTCCGGGAGTTCGCCGTAGATGCCGTCGACCAGCAGTTCTGTGAAGCCCAAGACCGAATTGAGCGGTGTCCTGAGCTCGTGGCTCATATTCGCGAGGAACTGGGACTTGTGGCGGCTGGCTGCCTCCAGCTCCCGGCCTTTCTCCTCGATCTCGCGGAACAGCTTGGCATTCTGGATCGCGAGCACCGATTGGGCTGCGAAGGTCTCCAGCAGGTGGACAACTTGCTCATCGAAGGCACCTGGCTTGTGGCGCCTGACGACCAGTGCACCGACGATCTTGTTGGGCCTCAGCAGCGGAACGATCAGGATACCGCGATATCCGGCGTCGACGATCGTCTTTCTTACAAGGAAGGATGAGGTCTCCTCGCTGAGGTCGGGAAACTGCACCGGCGTGCAGCGCCCGGGCGCGTCGCCGATCCCCATGTCGGCCAGCCCGATCGTCTGGTGCGAGACTGCGGCGATAAGCTCATCGCTCATACCGAAGTTTGCGCGCGGACGGAATTGCTGCCGCGTGCTGCTGAACACGTAGATGGTGCCAGCATCCGTTTCCGACAACTGGACCGCCTTGGCAACGATCGTCTTCAGCACCGTGTCGAGATCCAGCGTCGAATTGACCGCCTTGCTCACCTCACCAAGAGCCTCGAGCTCACCAACAGACGCGGCAAGCTCGCGAGTCCGTGACTGCACCTCCTCGAAGAGCCGCGCATTCTCGATGGCGATCACGGCCTGGTCGGCGAATGTCTCGACGAGGGCGATCTCCTTGGGATTGAAAGGTTGCGGCTCAACCCTCGTCATGACGAATACGCCAACGAGATCACCTTCCCGCAACAGCGGGGCAGCGAGGACGGTGCGGAAGCCGCCTGCCTCGGCGATCAAGGCAACGCGGTAGTCCGGATCAGCCGTCACGTCTTCGATTTGGACGATCCGCCGTTCTTCGATTACGCGCCCTACGGCGGAGCCTCGGCCTGCGGCAAGGGCCGGAGTTGGATTGGCGTCCACATAAGCACGGAAACTGGGCGGGTAGCCATGCGCCGACACATAGCGGAATACGCCATCCAGCGACTGCACGATACCACCCTTGTCGGCACGGCAGAGCCTGATAGCCGATTCCACCAACGTATCGAGCACGACCTGCAGATCGAAGGTCGAGCGGCTGATGACCTTCAGAACGTCTGCAGTAGCTGTCTGCTGCTGAAGAGCTTCATCGAGCTGCTGGGTGCGCGTCTCAATCTCCCGATACAGGCGGCCCAGCTGCTCGGATGTCTGGTTGACATTGTCCGCAAGCGCTCCCAGCTCGTCCCGGTTGGCGACGGCAACCTGTTGGGCGAAGTCGCCGGCCGCTATCTGGCTGAGACGCGTCTCGATCTTCTTGACCGGTTCGATCAATGACCAGGAGATGATGTAGCCGAGCCCCAACGCCAGCAGGATGCTGCCCACCGCAAACGAGGCCACGATCAGTCTGGACGTGCCGTACGCACCCTCGGTCGTTTCGATGGCCGCCACCATGTCGGCTTCGGCCATGTTGACCAGCTGGTTTGTCAGCCGCTCAAGGCGATCAGCCGACGGTATGATTTTATCGAGCTGAACCTTGCGCGCCTCCTCAGTGCGGCCGGCGCGGACGAGCTCTGCCACGTGCGTCACCCCATCTGTAAGCCGTTCGTACTCTTGCCGGACCTGACCGAGCACTTCCGCCTCACTCTCGGCGACGAACTCCATGCGGTCGAGGTCGTAGCCGAACTGGTTGAGCTGGCGCAGCGCCGCATCCAGCATCCGGTCGTCCTGAAGCAAAAGGGCGGTGGAGATGCCGTAGAGCTGGGTGGTCGTATCGTGCTGGACCTGGTGATAGGCTGCTATCCGGCGCTGCAGCTTGATCAGCTCGTTTGTTTGATCATTGACCCCACTCAGCACCTGCAACCCGACTGCCCCGAGCACGATCAGCAGGCCGACGATCGACAGAAACGCGATCAAGAGCTTGGTCTGGACGCGTGCCGGCAACCGGGCAACCCAGCCAACGAGCCGGTTCGTTATGCTATTTGGATTCGTCCAAGAGGCTGAGAAGGTCACCCCGAAACTCCTCCAGGTCGAACCGGACGCCAAGATACTGTACGCGCAAGATGCCATCGGGGTCTACGAGCGACGTCAACAAGGTATGGTCGACATCGCCGTTCGCCGCCTTCTTCGCGATGACCCCGTATTTCCGTCCAACCTCATGGACAATCGCCGGATCACCGGTAAGAAACGACCAGCCCTTCAGATCGGCGCCAAAATTCTGCGCATATTCCTTCAAAACATCGGGCGTATCGCGCTCCGGGTCGACGGTGATCGAAACGAAGGCGATTTTAGGTCCGAACGCACTACCCAACTTTTCCCGCACGCTGGCCATATGGGCAGTCAGCATGGGGCAGACGTCGGTACAGTACGTATAGATAAATGAGACGGCGACCACCTTGCCGCGAAAGTCGTGCAGCGACACTCGCACACCGTCCTGCGATACCAAGGTAAAGTCCGGCGCCTGTCCGATCGTCGGCAGGCGCTCGTCGTGCGGCGCGTCGTGCGCGTGTGCCGGCCCGGCCATCAGCGCCAGCAGCAAGATGCGCGCCGGCCACTCGCTCACGTTTTCATCTCGCGCTTGACCTCGTTGAAAAGGCGCCAATCCGTGCCGTTCGCGATGATCTCGTTTGGGCTCGACTTGACAATCCCGGCTTCATGCAGCCGCAGCGAGAAGAACCTCATCGTGTCCTCGGGATCGAAGTCACGCCAATTAGAGTATGGGAGCTCGCGGAGCGACTGCACGGCGTAGTCGTACTGTTCGGTGTGTCCGCCATCCACCAGGAGGCGTGCCACCCGTTCCGGTTCGGCCGCGCAGATGTCGGCCGATTTGATGACAGCCCGGATGACGCGCTTGGTGGCAGCTGGATTTTTCTCGGCATAGGAGGCGTTGACCGCCAGCATGCAGCAGTAATATTGCGACCACGGCCGGTCCTTGGAACTGTCGAGGATGACGTGACCGACTTTGCGGGCGCGGAGGTCTTTAGCCTCAGGCGGAAAAGCCAGGAAGGCGTCGACCTTGCCCTCGGCGAAGAGCTCCGCCGGCTTTGCTTCGCCGACGATCCATTCGATGTCGCGTTGCGGATCGAGGCCGACATGGGTCGCCATCGCACTGACGAAGATATGCGGATCCGACGACAGATTGCCGCCGACGCCGACTTTGCGGCCCTTGAGATCCGCGATGCTCTTGATGTCCTCGCGTCCGAACAACTCGTAGCAGCCGACATGTACTCCGGAGATCACCTTGATCGGGGCGCCAGTGTCGACCGGAATGATTAGGGCCGTGGCAAAGTCTATGCCGAAATCGATGTCGCCGCGCGCCAGCATCTCGGTCTGGGCGATACCGGCGTCGGCGGCCACGAAGCCAAAATCCGAGAACCCCTCTGCGCGGATCAGATCCTCGGCGACGTACTGCGGAGCGATGCAGATACCCGGCGCCGCCGCAAAGCGGGCGACCGTGGTTTCAGGTGCCGCTTCGGCGGCGGACGCGTTGCGGCCCCTTGCAAGACCCGCACCTGCGAGCGCGGACAGGCCTGTGAGGAAACGGCGACGGTTCTGGACAATCTGCACGAGTCTCTCCTTCCCCTGAAAAAGGCACCGCGTGTCGGCGATAGGTCTACGTCTTCAGCTCACGCTTGAGCTCGTCGAGAAAGCGCCAGTAAGTTCCTTCGGTGATGATCGTTTGCGGGCCCGGCTTGACGATGCCCGTCTCCTGCATGCGAAGGGCGTAGAAGCGGATCGTATCCTCCGCATCGTATTCCCGCCATTTGTCAAAGCGCGCATCGGTCATCGCCTGCAGCGCGTAGTTGTAGCTGCTAGCGAAGCGCTTTTCGACCACGACTCTGGCCACTTGCTCTGGATCAGACACACAGAGGTCGACGGCCTTCAGCATGGCGCGCAGCACGCGCTTCGTCGCCACTGGATACCTTTGAACAAAATCCGAAGTTCCAGAGAGCATGCAACAGAAGTATTGCGACCACGGGCGGTCGATGCTCGTGTTTAGAATCACATGGCCCAGTTTCCTGACACGCATTTCCTGCGGTTGGGGTGGTCCAGCGAGAAATGCATCAATCTTGCCGGCGGCAAACATTTCCACTGGGTTGAAGTTCGGGGTGGCAATCCAGTTGATGTCGTTGTTCGGATCAAGCCCGACGCTTGCCGTCATGATCACCAGGAGCATGTGGGGAGCCCCAAAAATTGCATCGACGCCGACGCGCTTGCCCTTAAGGTCCTTAACGCTGCGGATGCTGTCATTCGCGAACAGTTCGAGGCAGCCTGCATGCATGCCAGCCAGTACCGTGATAGGCACGCCGTTGGCGATCGAGCGGATATGTGCGGGCGGGAAGTTCCAATCGAAATCCAGTTCGTTATTCGCTATCCAGTCCGCGGAATCCGGGCCCGTGCCCGATGTTACGAACTGTACGTCCATGATGCCTTCGGCGCGCAGCAGCTCCTCCGAAACGTACATGGCCGCCTGGCAATCTGAGACATTGGGGAACGCGGGCAAACGGACGCTGGTGACTTCGGGCGGCGCCTCGGCCTGCGCTCGTGTCGTCGTGCCGATAAGTCCCGCGGCGCCTACGGCCGCAGCGCCGGCCAGGAAATGACGGCGGTTCTGGATGATCTGCATTAGCCTCTCCTTCCCTGATGGGGCACGGCGTGTCGGCGATTGCCTACGTCTTCAACTCGTTCTTCAGTTCGTTGAGGAAACGCCAGTCGGTGCCCTGGGCCAGGAGCTTCTGGGGGGTGCTCTTAAGCATCCCGACCTCGCGGAGGCGCAGGGCGTAGAAGCGCAGGGTGTCCTCAGCGCTATACTCACGCCAACCGTAGGGGATCGCCTTCATGACCTGGAGGGCAGGGTCATAGCGCTTGGTATAGCCCTGCTCGACCAAGAACTGGGCGGACTGCTCGGGCTCGCTGGCGCAGAAATCCGCCGCTTTCAAGATAGCGCGGAGGGCGCGTTTGGTGGCCACCGGATTCGTGCGGACGAACTCCCGGTTCCCAGCCAGCATGCAGCAGAAGTATTGCGACCAGGGCCGGTCCACGGTGCTGCTAATCACCACATGGCCGATCTGCTGCTCCCGCATCTCCTGCGGTTCGGGGGGAAAGCCCAGGTAGGCATCGATCTTCCCCTCACTTAGGAGCCGGATGGACTCGGGTCCGGGATGCGTGACGAAGTTTATGTCCTTGCGGAGGTCCAGGCCCACATACGCCGTCATAGCGGCGAGAAAGACGTATCGGCTGGAATCCAGCGACGGCACGGCCACGGTCTTCCCCCTGAGGTCGCGGATCGCCTGGACGCGATCGGTCCCGAACAGCTCAAAGCAGCCGACGTGGAGTCCTGCCAGGATGACGATCGGATCCCCCGCCTCCAGGTGGAGAAGGAGCGGGGCGGCGAAATGCGCACTGAGGTCGGCTTCACCGGAGGCGAGGGCCGGCGCGATGTCTGCGGTTCCCCTTTTTTGGAGGTAGTGCACCTCGGTGAATCCTTCGCTGCGCAGCAGTTCTTCGGCAACATACTGGGGGGCCTGACAGATGCTGGGAATCCTGACGAGCCGGATCCGCGTCGTCTCAGGTGGTGGCTCCGCAGCGGCTCGCCCGGTGTGCCAGCCCAGTAGCCCTGCCGTCCCCGCCAGCGTCATCCCACGCAGGAACCTCCGTCGGCTGAACCGTCCAGGGTATAGCGTATGCATGGGAACCTCCCGTGGTGGCGATTACCTATGTCTTCAACTCTCGCTTCAGCGCGTCGAGGAAGCGCCAGTCCGTCCCGCTCGAGATTATCTCTTGCGGGCTCGACTTGATCATGCCCGTTTCGTACATGCGCAGCGCGTAGAAGCGCATCGAGGCTTCGGCATCGAAATCCCGCCATCTGTCGTACCGGATGTCGGCAAGCGTTTGCAGCGCGAGTTCGTAGCTGGGGACGAAACCTCGATCGACCATCTGCCCTGCAGTCCACGAGGGATCTGAGACACAGAGGTCGGCGCCCTTGAGAATGGCCCTGAGCACGCGCTTCGTCGCCACCGGATATCTGTCGACATAATCCGCAGTCGCGGAAATCATGCAGCAGAAATGCTGCGACCAGGGCGGGTCGGTGGTCGAGTTGAGGATCGTGTGGCCTACTTTCCTGGAGCGAAGTTCCTGCGTGCGGGGCGGTTGGCCGAGCACCGCATCGTACTTTCCTTCGACGAAGCCTTCCGCAAAATTGTGCTCTTCGATGACCCATTTGATGTCGTTGACGGGATCGAGCCCAACATAGGCGGCCATCAGAGAAACCAACACGTATTGCGGCGAATCAAGCGTAAAGACCCCAACCCGCTTTCCCCGCAGATCCGAGATGCCCTTGACGCTGTCGTTGGCGATCAGTTCGAGGCACCCGGAGTGCAGTCCGCTTAGTACCCTGATCGGCACTCCTGCATCGATCGATGCCAAATGAATCGGCACGTAGTTCACACTGAAATCCGTCTCGCCCTTTGCGATCCATGCCGAATGATCAACCTTCTTGTCGCCTTGCACATAGCGGACATCGGTGAACCCCTCGGCGCGCAGCATCTCTCCGGCGAGGTACAGGCCCGCCCAGCAATAGGCGCCGCCGATGTACCGCGGCAGGCGGACCGAGGTGGTCTCCGGCAGCGGTTCGGCCCAGGCTTGTGTCGAGGTGCCGATAAGGCCCGCGGCGCTGGCGGCCGCAGCGCCGGCCAGAAAATGACGGCGGTTCTGGATGTTCTGCATGGGTTCCTCCTTCCCAAAAAAAGGCACAGCGAGCCAGCTAAGCTGCTCACTCAGGTCTTGAGCTCGCGCTTGAGCTCTTTGAGGAAGCGGAAATCCGTTCCGTTGGCGATGATCTGTTGCGGGCTCGACCTGATCATGCCCGTTTCCTGCATCCGCAGCGCATAAAAGCGTATGGAATCCTGAGCATCGTAGTCGCGCCACTTGTCATGCCCGGTCTCTCTCAGGGTTCCGAGGGCATCGTCATAGTTCGGCACGAAGCCCTGAGCGATCAGTTCTTGCGCAGCCAATTCAGGGTTGGAGGCGCAGAGGTCGGCGGCCGTGAGTATGGCCTTGAGGACGCGCTTCGTCGTGGCCGGATGCTTGTTCACATAGTCGGCGTTGCCGGCGACCATGCAGCAGAAGTACTGCGACCATGGGCGATCGACTTCGTTGCTGACCACTGTGTGGCCGATTTTCTTGGCGCGCAGCATCAGCGGCTCGGGCATGGCGGAGAGGACCGCGTCCACCTCGTTGTCCATGAAGGACTGGATCGGATTGCGGCTCTCGACCCAGTTGATATCGTTGGCGGGGTCGAGCCCAACGTAGTTGGCCATGAGGCTCACCAGGATTTGCGGGTGCGAGCCGATATTGCCGACCCCCACTCGCTTGCCTCTCAAGTCCGTAACGCGCTGAACGCTGTCGTTGGCGATCAGTTCGAAGCATCCCGTATGCACGCCGGTGAGTATCTTGATGGGCACGCCGGCTTCGATCAGGCTGATGTGCATCGAAGGCATGTTCATGTCGAAGTCCGTGTCGCCCCGGGCGAGCCATTGCGAATTGTCCACGGTATGGTCGACTTCCACGTAGCGAACATCGGTGAGGCCGTCGGCGCGCATCAGTTCTCCGGCGAGGTAGACGGCCCCCCAGCAATAGGCGGCATTGTTCCAGCGCCCGAGACGGACGGTTGTCGTCTCCGGGGGCGGTTCAGCTGCATTGGACGGGCGAACCTTAAGAAGCCCCGCTCCGCCTGCCGCGGAGAGACCGACCAAGAAGGTGCGGCGATTTTGAATGATCTGCATCGGAACGCTCCTCTCTTCCGAATTGCAAAAGGCAATTCTGGCCGGAACCGAGCAAAAAGAGGTCTCAGCAGAGGCAGATGGTCTCGTGAGCGCGACGAGTAGCCGTGGATTCGAGCGCGCCCAGTCTGATGCGGGAGTCTTGCGCTCTCAGTCGCCGGCTCATGTATTAGCAACCGACGATATGCCACGATACCCCCAATTTGCGTTGGTTGCGAGCGCAAAACTTACTCCGCCAAACGTCCGCCAGCGCCTCACTGTCAGGGAGACCGTTTGCGCGGTTGCGAATGGCCACTTCGAGTTTACTTGCGGCCGTTCCGAGTGATCGACACAAAGGTCTGCCTCGGGTCCAGCTCACGACGATGCCCACGCCGACCTGAATGTCCGCCCTTGAAGATCCGCAGCCTGAAGCTGCCAGTTTGCTGTCGGCCCCACACAGGTCGTTCCATAACAGCGGCTTTAAGGACCGCTCCTGGCGCACACGCGCCGTCGGAGAGCTGGTGAGTTAGGTCTCCTTCCCACCCTGAGCGGGCTAACGGCCCCGGTACCAACCGTCAGGTTTTCACCACTAGTCGTTGTCGCCTATCGGGCTGAACTCCTAAATGCTTGCCGAACATTGGAGATAATGGTGGGGGCGCTGCGCGGCCCGTGCAAGCAGCGGATTTAGGTAGCTACAATTAGCTTCTTGACCTGTTTACGGTCTTCCGGCGACCATTGCTTCGGGTCTTCCCCATGAGCGATCGCGCCGTGAAGCTCGACGTGCTTCATCACTTCCGCCTCGGTCTCTGCCGTGAACGTCGCTGGACAGGCCTCGTTTCCTGGATAGTCCCTGCAACGATACGAGTAAGCCATGGCTTCCCTCCCAGGTTGCCCCAATAACAAAGCGAGGGTACGTCGCTTTGTCAATTCACAGTTGGATGCGCCATTCAGCCAGGAAATTTCAAACTGACCTCACTATCCAACGGCTAGGGCACAGGTCCCCCTTCAACTCGCCAGCGCCTGATCCAGATCCGCAATCAGATCATCGCCATCCTCGATGCCAGCCGACAACCGCACCAGCGAATCCGAAATCCCGATCTCCGCCCGCTTTCCGGCCGGGATCGAGCCATGTGTCATCAGCGCCGGGTGCTCGATCAGGCTTTCGACGCCGCCGAGGCTTTCGGCCAGCGTGAACAGTTGCGTGTGCTCAAGGAAGCGTTTGGTGCCGGCGAGGTCGCGGTCGAGCTCGACCGTGATCATGCCGCCGAAGGCATGCATCTGCCGCCTCGCAATGGCGTGCTGCGGGTGGCTGGGGAGACCGGGATAGATAACGCGGCGGATGTCGGGACGGCTTTCCAGCCAGTGCGCGATCTTCTGGCCGTTCGACGAATGGCGCTCCATCCTGAGCGCCAGCGTCTTGAGGCCGCGCAGCGCCAGGAAACTGTCGAATGGGCCTGATATAGCGCCGATGGCGTTCTGCAGGAATTTCAGGCGGTCGACGAGATCCTTGTTGTCGCCGACCACGGCGACGCCGCCGACCATGTCGGAATGGCCGTTGAGGTATTTCGTCGTCGAGTGGACTGATATGTCGATGCCGAGTTCCAGCGGCCGCTGCAGATAGGGGCTGCAGAAGGTGTTGTCGGCAACCGAGAGCACGCCTTTGCGCCTGGCCAGTGCTGCGATCGCTTCGAGATCGACGACTCGCAGCAGCGGGTTGGTCGGCGTCTCGACCCAGAGCATTTTGGTTTCCGGGCGGATCGCCGCCTCGACCGCGGCGAGATCGGTGAAGTCGACGAAGTCGACCTGGAGGTTGGCCGAGCGCTTGCGCACCCGCTCGAGCAGCCGGAAGGTGCCGCCATAGATGTCGTCGGTGGCGACGACATGGGCGCCGGAATCGAGCAGTTCGAAAATGGTGGCGATCGCCGCCAGCCCCGAAGCGAAGGCGAAGGCGGCTGCGCCGCTTTCGAGATCGGCCACCGCGCGCTCGAAGGCGAAGCGGGTCGGGTTCTGGCTGCGGGCGTATTCAAATCCCTTGTGCACGCCCGGGCTCTGCTGGCCATAGGTCGAGGTCGCATAGATCGGCACCATCACCGCGCCCGTCGTCGGGTCGTGGCTCTGGCCGCCATGGATCGTGCGCGTCGAGAAGGCCAGACGGTTCCTGCCCGATAGGGTTTCTCTTACGGTCATCGGGCGCGCCTCAGATGGTTGATCAGGTCGATGCGGGTTATCAGGCCGATGAATTCGTCGCCATCGAAGACGATGGCGACTTCGTTGCGGTCGAACACCGGCAGCAGCGCGTCCAGCGTCTGGCTGGCCTGCAGCGTGTGCAAATTGGAGGTCATCGCCGTGCGGACCGGGGCCTTAAACCGGTCCCAGCGGCTGTCATAGGGGCCTTCGACGTGGGCGAGGATATCGCTTTCGTCGACGATGCCGACCAGCTTGCCGTCGTCCAGCACCGGCAGTTGCGAGACATCCGAACGGCGCATGCGGCCATAGGCGTTGAGCAGGCTTTCGTCCGGGCCGACAGACACGATGTCGCCGGTGCGCAGTGTGCGCATCACCAGATCGCGCAGGTCGCCATGCTGCTCCTGCTCGGCGAGGCCCTGTTCGGCCAGCCAAAAATCGTCGAACACTTTCGACAGGTACTTATTGCCGCTGTCGCAGACGAAGGTAACGACCCGTTTCGGTACGGTCTGCTCGCGGCAATAGCGAAGCGCGGTCGAAAGCAGCGTGCCGGACGACGAGCCGGCGAGGATGCCTTCCCGCGAAAGCAGGTCGCGCACGGCCAGCATGCTCTGCTTGTCGGTGATGGAGTAGGCCTTCTTGACCAGCGACAGATCGGCATTGGGCGGGACGAAATCCTCGCCGATGCCTTCCACGGTCCAACTTCCGGCCTCTATCATCTTGCCGGTCTTGATCAGGGGCGCCAGCACCGAGCCGACCGGATCGGCGAGAATCATCTCGGTCTTCGGCGAGACATCAGCGAAATAGCGGCCAAGCCCGGTCAGCGTGCCGCCGGAGCCGACGCCGACGACCACGGCATCGACGTCGCCATCGAGCTGTTGAAAGATTTCCGGACCGGTCGTGGTTTCATGGGCCAGCGGGTTGGCCGGATTGGCGAACTGGTTGGCATAGAAGGCGCCGGGCAGCTCGGCGGCGATCTTCTCGGCCATGTCCTGGTAGTATTCGGCGTGGCCCTTGCCGACGTCGGAACGGGTCATGCGCACTTCTGCGCCGAGCGCGCGCAGATGCTGGATCTTTTCGCGCGACATCTTGTCGGGCACGACCAGAATGATGCGGTAGCCCTTGGGGATGCCGACCTGGGCGAGGCCAAGACCGGTGTTGCCGGCGGTCGCCTCGACGATGGTGCCGCCGCGCTTCAGCTTGCCCTGCTTTTCGGCGGCGGCAATCATCGACAGCGCGATGCGGTCCTTGATCGAGCCGCCGGGGTTCTGGCTTTCGAGCTTGATGAACAGCCGGCACTTGCCGATGTCGAATTTGGTCAGCTCGACGACCGGCGTCTGCCCGATCAGGTCGAGAACTGATGCATAGGGCGGACGCAGGCGGGACATTGCCCTGTCTGAGGATGGGGCCCCGTCCGAATGGGCACTGCCCGAGGGGGAACTGTCGGGTGCGGCGATCTTATGCTTGCTCATATCAGATGCTCCATGGTCAAGCGACCGACTTGGGCAGACTGTCAGCCTATCTTCTTTTCCAGCCGTTTGCAGTCTGAAAGAAGATAGATCGTGCCAATCCATTGGCCAGACGGGGAATGGGATTCCGGCTTTCGCTGCCGGTGGTCCCAACCCAAATGCCTTCTGCAGCGATCCTTCCCACCCCCCTCTGGCCTGCCGGCCATCTCCCCCGCAAGGGGGGAGATTGAGCGCTCGGCTGCTTTCGCCAATCATCACCGTCGCAAGAGTGCGCGTGGCATCGGTCCCTCCGGCATCAACAGGTTCTGCCTCACCCCAGCAGCCGCCGGCTCAGCCGCGCGCACTGAACGCGAATATCCGGAATGGCGTCGATCTCGAAGAAGGTGCCGCGCGTCAGTGGCCCGACCGCCAGGATCTTGGCTGAGACGGTGCCGTCGCTGGCGATGACCTCGCAATTGTCTGATACGTCGAGGCCAAGGCGTAGCGGGTCCGGCCGCGCCAGCCCGCGGTCGACCAGCGACCGCACCACGCTGTTCGACGTAGTCGAGATGTCCCTGGCGATGCCGGTGCAGTCGTAGATGCGGGCGACTTCGAACGTCTCGATGTTTTGCGTGTGGCGCGACTGGACCTGCACGCTGAAATCGTCACCCGCGGTGATGCCGACGACGCGCCCGGCGACAAGCCGGATGCGGCCCGATTGAACCGCCTCGGTGACGCGGCCATAGACTTCCGGCGCCATGCGATGGCGGTGGATATCCCACCACGCCTTGGTGTGCTCGACGAAGCGGCGCTTGGCCGAAGACGGCCAGTTCTGCCAGATCTTCTGGTTGAACGGCCTGAGACCGTCGACGACATCGCGCCAGTCGATGCCGGCCTTCTGGTTTTCCCGGATCAGATCGCGGAACCAGCCGACAAAGTAGGAAAGCTGGGTGCCGAGCGGAATGTCGGCGACGTCGAGCTTGATCGGATTGCCCTTGCGATGCGGCGAAGGCAGCAGACCGCGCCGCGACACCGCCACGATCTCACCGCGATGGCCGCGCTGTTCGAGCGACAGGAAGGCATCGGCCATGCTCAAGCCGGTGCCCAGCACCAGGACTCGGGATTCGGGGTCCAGCGCGGTGTCGGCCTCTGATCCCATCCTGATCGCGTGGCCCTGGCCGGCGCCCGGCTCCTCGTCATGCCCGGTCGCCAGCACGGCAAGATGGGCGACGACGCTGGTGCCGTTGGCCAGCGTCACCTCGACCCCGGACGCAGTCGGCGAGATCGACAGGCTCTCCTCGCGGATCAGCCGAAGACGCCCGGTCTCGCGAGCCTCGAGCTCGTCCAGCAGCTCCTTCAGATAGCGGGCATAGACGCTGCGCGGCGCATAGGCCGGCGCCTGCTCTGGAGTTGCCAGGCCGCGTTCAAGCAGCCAGCGCCAGAAATTGCCGGGGTCGTCGGCATAGGCGCTCATGCCGGCCGCGCTGACATTCAGCACATGCGCCGACAGCAGCGTGGAATAGGCGATGCCCTGTCCGAAATGCGGACGCTTTTCGATCAGCGTGACGCGGAGATCGGGATTGGGCAACTTCAGGAGATGCGCGGCAAGGACGACGCCGCTGGCGCCGCCGCCGACAATAATGATCGAATTCGGGACGATCGAATTTGCGCGACCGGTCATGCGCGCACCAATTGCCTCGGGAGCCGTCGGTTCCGGCTCAGGCCTGAAACTCCAACGCAACCGAAAGGTCTTCTTCGCCGGCGATATCGCGCATCTCGGCGAGGCTGCGTTGATCCAGCACCTCGGCGATCGCTTGCCGGACCTCCAGCATCAGATGTCGGACTTGGCATGTCGCCTCGTTGCAGTCTTCACAGCGCTGATATCGGGTGCGGCTGGCGCAGGGGATGGGGGCCAGTGGCCCGTCGAGCACGCGCACCACATGGCCGATCTTGATTTCATCCGCCGGCCGCGCCAAGCGATAGCCGCCCTCCTTGCCCTTGCGGCTCTGGACGAAGCCGGCGTTGCGCAGCTCGACCAGGATGGCATCGAGAAATTTCTTCGGAATGTTGTTTCCGGTGGCGATATCGCCAACGAAGGCGAGCTGTCCAACCGGCAGCCGCGCGAGATGGACGAGCGCCTTGAGGCCGTATTTGCCCTTTTTCGTGAGCATAGACCGAACGTTTCTCTGTTGTGCGATGGCGCAGGGCCACCGGTTGTGAAACGCCTGGCGTGCGTCCCCACCGCGTCCAAGCTTACATGACACATAAATTCTAGTGACATGATATACAAGCCGAGCACCGTTGATTTTGCTTCGTTTTCAAGCCGCTGCGGCCATTTTGGCGGACGTTTTGCGCCCTTGAGGGCATAGAGGCAGCTGGGCAGCCAGCGCGCTCGGCATTGAAGGCGGATGCCCCGCCGGCGATCGATATGGAGGCTGCCGTCGCTCATCATCCTCTCCAATTTCTGTAATGTCGATAAGACTACTATACTTAACCGCGAATACAGGGATCAGTTTTCAAATCCTCGGCCATCCGCAGCATGGATTTGCCTGAGGAGGATGCAAAACGAGAAATGCTTGTTTGCAGCCGGTTGCCCGAAACGCGGTGAAGGGTACCCGGCCTGATCAATGATCCATTTCAATGTGAATGTCAGGCCAGTATCAATGTCAGGGGCGCGAACGGTTCGCCCACACCAATCCGCCCAGCCCGACCAGCACGGTGACGATGCCGATATAGAGCCATTGCGACTGGCCGGTCATGAAGCTGCCTCCGACCAGGCCGACGCCCTGCAGCGACCAGAGCGCGCCGATGGCGAGCACGATCAACGCCAGCAGATTTTTGATCAATCTCATCGTCGGAATTTCCTTCCCAAGTCGATCCTCAATTCAGCCATGACCGCCACGGCAAAGCGAAAGGAAGCGACCCGATCGCTCTCACATCTACTTGCATGATAAGGCCGGTTCTTGCCGGCAACACCCGGGTGCGGGTGCGAAGACCACCAGACATACATCGGCACAATCTAAACATTCCCTGACAGACTGTTTCCCGCCGACTCCAAACGTGTACAGTAGTCATGGAACCGCCAGACGATTGCCGCATTTCGTGCCACATTCGATCCGTAACGGCCGGGTCTGTCAAACGGAGCCATTTGCCGCAGATGAAGAAACCAAACCAGACCGCGCTTGTCGCGGTGACGATCGCGGCTGGCCTGATGGTCGCCGCATCCCCTGCCGCCGCTCAATGCGGCCGCGCCTCCTGGTACGCGCTGCACTCGAAGACCGCTTCCGGCGAGCGGATGAACCCGTCGGCGCTGACCGCCGCGCACCGCACCTTGCCTTTCGGCACAAAGCTGAAGGTCACCAACCGCAACAATGGCCGCAGCGTCGTCGTGCGCATCAACGACCGCGGCCCGTTCATTAGAGGTCGCGTGATCGACCTGTCGAAGGGCGCCGCCAGACGGCTCGGCTTCATCAGTTCGGGCCATACCGCTGTGTGCACCGACCGCGTTTGATGCCACGCGTCTGAGATTATGCTGTAGCGATTGCCCGTTGCCGGCCTTCGCATTCGCACAATAAGCCGGCTCCCGCCGTTCAAAGCCGGTTTTCAACAGCTTAAACGAAAGTATGAGCATAAATCACTTCACTTGACGTATTGCATCGCAGCAGTTTGTTGTTAACCTCCGCGCGAGAGATTCAAGGCTCGACGCTGCTGTCGTCCCTTCGGTCGCAGCAGCGGGGTTCTCGATGTTCTACCAGTTCTACGAATTTAACCACGCCGCCGTGCAGCCGGCCCGCCTCTATGCCGATGCGGTGCGGATGTTCTACACCAATCCGCTCAATCCATTCACGCACACGTCGTGGGGCCGCTCGGTCGCGGCAACCGCCGAATTGTTCGAGCGCACGACGCGCCGCTACAGCAAGCCGCGATTCGGCCTGACCAAGACCGTGGTCGACTGGAAAAGCGTCGATGTCACCGAAAAGACCGTGTGGTCGCGGCCGTTCTGCAATCTCCTCCGATTCGAGCGGGCGGTTTCCGCCGGCCGCCGGCCTGATCCGAAGCTGCTGATCGTGGCGCCGATGTCGGGCCACTATGCAACGCTCCTGCGCGGCACGGTCGAGGCGATGCTGCCCCATGCCGACGTCCACATCACCGACTGGGTCGACGCCCGCATGGTACCGCTCAGCGAGGGCAGCTTCGACCTCGACGACTATATCGACTACATTGTCGACATGCTGCATGCGCTGGGGCCCGACACCCACGTCATGGCGGTGTGCCAGCCTTCGGTGCCGGTGCTGGCGGCGGTGGCACTGATGGAAACGCGCGGCGACCCGTTCGTTCCCTCGACAATGACGCTGATGGGCGGGCCGATCGACACCCGCCGCAATCCGACCGCGGTCAACCTTCTGGCCGAGGAGAAGGGCGTCGACTGGTTCCGCGACAACGTCATCATGCAGGCGCCGTGGCCGGTACCGGCCTTCGGCCGCGAGGTCTATCCCGGCTTCCTGCAGCTTTCGGGCTTCATGAGCATGAATCTCGACCGCCACATCATCGCCCACAAGGACTTCTTCATGCATCTGGTGAAGAATGATGGCGACAATGCCGAGAAGCACCGCGACTTCTACGACGAATATATGGCGGTGATGGATCTGACGGCGGAGTTCTACCTGCAGACGGTCGACACCGTGTTTGTCCGCCACGCCTTGCCCAAGGGCGAAATGACGCATCGCGGCGTGGCCATCGATCCCTCCGATATCCGTAATGTCGCCCTGTTCACGGTCGAGGGCGAGAACGACGACATTTCCGGCCTCGGCCAGACCCAGGCCGCGCACGACCTCTGCGTCAACATCCCGGCGGACAGGCACGCTCACTATATGCAGCCGGCGGTCGGCCATTACGGCGTCTTCAACGGCTCGCGCTTCCGCTCCGAAATCGTGCCGCGCATCGTCGACTTCATCACCAGTTATGGCCGCCAGACCCGCGTTGCGGTGAAGCCGAAGCTGGTCCGCATCGCCAGCAAGTAAGGGAGCGGCCGGTGGAACGGCGGTCTCGTGTCCGCTCAGTCGATCTGTTGCACAATAGCCGCTGTTTCGGCCGCGCGGGTAACCATGTCGCAAAACTGGCCGTTGGTATAATTGACAGGGACTGTCAATCGCCCTTAACCTTTCGTTAACAACAAGGGACGAGGGGGACAATGATTTCCTCACCACTGGCGAGAACGCTATGCGTGTGCGCACTGTTTGGGCTGGCACTTGCGACAGGCTGGTCGACGACGGCATCGGCGGCCGGACCAATGGCAACCGGCGGGCCGACATCGCAGCCGATCGGCCACTATGATTTCTGCAAGACCAGTCCGGCCGAATGCTCGATCCACCCGGGCCATCTCGCCCCCGCCACCATGACCGGTGCGCTCTGGCGCAAGATCCTCAGCGTCAATGCCAAGGTCAACACCGCCGTCAAGCCGATAAGCGACATCGACATCTATGGCAGGGACGAGGTCTGGGCCTATCCCGTCAAGGGCGTTGGCGACTGTGAGGACTATGTCCTGGAAAAGCGCCGCGAATTGAACCGCTTGGGCCTGTCCTACGCCAATCTTCTGATGACCGTCGTGCGCAAGCCGGACGGCGAAGGCCATGCCGTGCTTACGGTGCGCACAAGCAAGGGCGACTACATCCTCGACAATCTGGACGGAAAGGTCCGCTCATGGGACCGGACCGGCTACCGCTTCCTCAAGCGACAAGCGATCGACAATACCGGCCGCTGGGTCTCGATCCGTGATGGCCAGCCGGTTCTGGTCGGCGCGGTCCAGTAGCAGGCCGTCACTTTGGCTGCTTCAGCGCGGCGCGGATCGATGCGGTGATGCGGCGAAGCGCCGCTTCGTCGAGTTTTTCGATGTTTTCGGCCAAAACATTGGCAAGCTCGGTGGCGGCGGGGCTGAGGCCCGACGTGTCGAGCTTCACCCGTGGGTGCGAGGTCTCGGCCAGCCGTGCGAGTTCCTCGGCATCGTCCCATATGACGTTGAAATAGCCGATGATCTTCTGGATCAGCGTCCAGGTCGGCGCGCCGCGGCGACCATGCTCCAGCGCCGACAGATAGGCGGCGCTGACGCCGATCGCCTCGGCCATGGCCTTCTGACTGACGCCGCGTTCGCTTCGCAGGGCGCGAAGCTTTTCGCCGAACGGAGTCACAAGTGCATCCTCATGGGGTGCATTCTCATGTGCGCGCGCGCCGCAGGCGGACGTAGAGCGCGCCCGAGCCGCCATGGTTGCGGGCAGCATGGTCGTGGCTGGAGACGAGCGGCCTGAATGCGGGTGTCGACAGCCAGGCCGGCACGGCGCGCCGCAGGATGCCGTCGCCGCCCGACGAGGAGCCTTTGCCGGTGATGACCAGCACGTAGCGAATGCCGCCGGCGTGCGCCCGGTGCAGGAAGGAAAACAGCAGCGAATAGGCTTCGTCCTGGCTCAGGCCATGCAGGTCGACGCGGCCTTCGATCGGCAGCCGGCCCTTCGACAGCTTTTCCAGCGTCGGTTCGTCGAGTGCATGCGAAACATGCTGCGTCTTGGCTTTCGCCGCCGCAGCCGGAGCCATCGCCTGGACACGCGGCGGTGGCTTCGTGTCATCAGCGATGCCCGGGCCGATGTCCGGACTGTCGATGGCGGACTTGCCCTTCAGCGGCTTGGCGGTGCGCGCCACCAGGTTCCACAGGACCCGGTCGTCCTCGCTCAGCCTGTCGATGCGCCGGGTCATCGCCCCGCTCCCGGTACAAGCGGACGCGGTATCAGCGCGTAGAAATCGGCAGGGTTGCGGATAACGCCGGCGATCTCGCCGGCCGCATGTCCCGTTCCGGCGAACAGGTCGCCACGGGCTGGCCCGGTAATGGCAGAGCCGGTGTCCTGCGCGATCATCAGCCGCCGGAACGGCTTGTTGTCGAAAGCGGTCAGCGACGGCCCATCGATGTAGAACGGCGTCCCGAATGTATGCAGCAGACGGTCGACAGCGACGGAGCGGCCCGGTGTCAGCGGCACTTTGGCGGCAGCGATCGGCCCGAGTTCCGGGTCGTCGACAGCCGCCTCGCTAACCGAAGTCTCGCGGAAAAAAATATAGGAGCGGTTGCGCCACAGGATCTCGTCGATGCGATCCGGATGCGCCTGGAACCAGGCGCGGACCGACTGCATGGTCACCGCTTCGAGCGGGATTTCGCCTGTCTCGCTCAGGATCTTGCCCGGTCCGGTAAAGCGCTGGCCGGATTTGGCGGCATAGGTGACGCGGCAAAGCCGGCCGTCGGTCATGGTGAGCCGCGCAGAACCTTGTACGTGGATGAAGAAGGCGTCGACCTTGTCGGCGAGCCAGGCGATTTCCAAACCCTTGCCAGCCAAACCCTTGCCAGCAAGCGCGCCGCGCTCGATCTCGCCGCGGTCGAAATACTCGACCGGTCCGTTCGGCGTGGCGCGGCCGAAGGCGAGATAGGGATCCATGCCGTGCGGCCGGTTGGCGTCGTCAATGTCGACGAGATCGGCCGGACGCGACAGCAGCGGCACCGCAAATCGTTCGGTTCGCACCGGCGAGGCGCCGACCACGGGTTCATAGAAGCCGGTGACGAGGCCGGCGCCGCCGCTTTCGGCTCCTATGTGCGCCGGGATGAAATGCCGCTCGAAGAAGGCGCGGGCTTCGCGCCGGTCGGTTGGCGACACGGTGCGGGCTGCAGCGTAGACTTCGGTGAAGGCATTGAAGTCGACGCCGAGCCCGCCGGAGCGATAGGGTTTCGTCAGGACATGAAAAGCCGAGCGCCGGAAAGCGGCGAACGCAGCCAGATGGTCGTCCTCGTCCCAACCGGGCAGATCGTCAAAGGATTTTTCGCTGAACGCCTGAGAAAGCGACACGACAGACCCCGCCGTGGTCCGGGCTCAGTCTTCTTCTTCGGTGGCGACGAGCTTCCAGTTCGGGTCGCGCGAGCGCGTATCGCGGGCAAAGGTCCAGACATCCTTGACCTCGGCGACGGTTTCGGGATCACCGTCGATGACGGCGCCGGCCTTGTCGCGCGTCGCCGAAATCAGTTCGCTGACGATGCGCAGCGTGATATGCGCCTCGCTGCCCTTCATCTCGGCGGAAACGATGTCGGCCTTGTCGATGCCGACGAAGGAGGACTGGATCTTTTCCGATTTCGCCTCGCGGTCGCCGATGGCCGCGACAAAGCCGTCATAGACCTCGCGCGACAACAGGTTCTTCAGCGTCTTGCGATCGCCATCGGCATAGGCCATGACGATCATCTCATAGGCCATCTTGGCGCCGTCGACGAAGGTCTTCGGGTCGAATGCCGGATCATTGTCCTTGATCGTGCGCAGGCCCTTGTTGAGATCGGTGTCAGGCTTGGCGAAGGCGTCGATCGCCGCATAGGCGTCGCTTGCCGGCTCTCCCGGCGCTCGCTTGCGCGGCAGCGAGACCACATTCTCGGGCTTCTGGGCGTCCTCGCGCGTGCGGCCCGCCGTATAGGGATCGAAGGGCGGGCGTTCGCTGCCGGTGCGGCGGCCGAGCACATTGCGCAGCTGGAAAAAAATCACAACCGCCGCAACCAGAAAGAAAATCGTGCCGAAGTCGAAGAATCCCATATCTTCCGCCAATCAATCCCTACTCCGGCCGGACCGCCCGGCCAGGCAATGGCTGCGGTCGCATAGCGTTCAACATCCAAAGCATATAGAACGCAAGCTGCAATCATTCAAATTAAAGGCAGCCATACCTATCTAAAAGGTTCAGTGCCAGCGGCGATTGCCCGCCGGCCGGCAAAACACGGTAACGATCGGTCAAGATTTGCGCATTTCGCTGCTTCCCCTGTTCATCCTTGCGCTTCCGCTGCTGGAGATCGCCGGTTTCGTCGTTGTCGGCCGCCAGGTCGGCGCGCTGGCGACGGTCGGCCTGGTGCTGGCTTCGAGCATCGTCGGCGCTCTGTTGTTGCGATACCAGGGTTTCGGCGTCATGACCCGGGTCCGTGCCGAAATGGACGCGGGACGTGATCCAAGCCGCCAGCTCGCGCACGGCGCCATGATCGTTCTGGCCGCGATCCTGCTCATCATTCCCGGCTTCATCACGGACATTTTCGGCATTCTGCTGTTCCTGCCGCCGGTCCGCGACCTCGCCTGGCGCCTGTTGAAAAGCCGCATCGTGCTGGCCACCAGTTTCGGCACCGGCGGATTCGGGGCCCGGCAACGCGACAAGACCATCGACCTCGACGACAGCGACTATTCGCGCGGCGACGAGCGCGGCCCGGATCACAATTCCCCCTGGCGCCGCCTCAAGGATGAGTAGGTCGCCTTTAAGGACGAGCAGGTCCAGGGCTCCGAATCCAGGTTAACGGCGTAGGTCGCCGAGGATTGCGGCGAGGTAGTCGGTGCTCCAGCCTGCCTTTTTGCGTCTGAGTTTGATGGAGTGCTTGTCGCTGACGGCTCTGACGAGGTTGAGAGCGAAATGGCGCACGATGGCCATGTTGAGAGCGCCGTGGCCTTTTCTGAGACGCGACTGGTCGTCGTTGAAGACGACGTCGAGGGTCCAGTGCAGAGCGTTCTCGACCAGCCAGTGGCCGCGCACGGCATGAGCGGCCCGTTCGGCGGAGGCGATAAAGTATCGCGTGTCGAAGCGGCTTTTGTCCTTCAGTCCAGTGCGCGAGCTGACGCGCACGATGGTTGTGGCGTCTGGCAGGCGCAGTTCACCGGGAAAGCGGCGCTGGCCTTCGAGCCAGCCAGTCTCGCGCGAGACGGTGACGGTGCGCTGCTCGATGCGGCCATGGCCCTTGTCGAGATCGACGAAGCTGTCGAGGCAATCGGCTGGAGCGTCGTCGAAATAGCGCTCGATCTCGGCTCTGAGCGTCGGCTGGTTGGCCTTGACGGCGAGCAGGCGCCGGCATCCCTGATGGTGGTAGCAATGGCGGCATTGGTGGCGATGGCGTCGATCGAGACGAGCGTGCCCTTGAGGCCGTCATTTGCCGCCAGGCGCTCGACAAGCACCGGGATCGCGGTCGTCTCGTTGCTCTTGTCAGCGACGGCCTCCTGTCCGAGCACGAGACGGGCAGTGGTGGCGAAGGCCGAGACCAGATGCAGCGCGGCCTTGCCAGCGCCGCGATCGTGGCTGCGCCGTGACGTCTTGCCGTCGATGGCGACGAAGTCCGGCTTGTCGGGCCATGTCTGGCGCACCCATGAGGTGAAGGCGGCCGAGAACAGGCCGGGATCGATGCGGTTCATCAGCATGGTCAGCCAGCGCCCGCCCGGCACGCCGTGATGATAGGGCAAGTAGCGGCGCAGGAAGTCGAGACGCGCCGCGCCCCAATCGGCAATCAAATCATAGTCGTCGCAGTCGCAGATCGTGCCGCAGACAACCAGAAGCAGGACTTCCGGCAGCGGATGCGCCACCCGCCATGGCTCACGCGGATCTTCGATCGCGGCGAAATGCTCCAGAAGCGCCTTCAGGCACGGCTTCTCAAATCCTTCGAGGGTGGCAAGGGCCATGGCACGGCTCCGAATCATCGAAGCCCCATGGAATCAGATCAACCGCAATCCCTAAAGTGCGTTAACCCGAGTTCGTAGCCCTGCGAGCAGGTCGCCAAACCTTGTCTTGTCATGCCGACCATGGTAGCGAACGCCCGATTTCAATCCGGTCAGCAACGCTGCCGAGGCAAAAGGACAAAGGCTTATGGCCAGCAAAGACGACGCGCCGACCGGCGCGGCCAGTGGCAACGGCGACGCGACGCAGCCTTCGCTCAACGTGCTTGCCCAATATGTGAAAGACCTTTCCTTCGAAAGCCCCGGCGCGCCGAACTCGCTGCGCGGCCGCGACAAGGCCCCCGGCATCGCCATCAACGTCAATGTCAACGCCAACCCGCTTTCGGACAAGCAGTTCGACGTCAATCTGACGCTGAACGCCAAGGCGTCCTTCGATAAGGAAGTGCTGTTCAACGTCGAGCTGGTCTATGGCGGCGTGTTCGCCATCAGCGGCTTCCCGCAGGAGCACATGCTGCCGCTGCTGTTCATCGAATGCCCGCGGCTGCTGTTCCCGTTCGCCAGGCAGATCATCGCCGAGGCCACCCGCAATGGCGGCTTCCCGCCGCTGATGCTCGACCCAATCGATTTCGCGCAGATGTTCCAGCAGAAGCTGGCCGAGGACCAGGCCGCCGGCAAGGCCAAGGCGAGCTGAGGCGATTGCTCGGTGACGTTTGAAAAACCCGGCCTCGCGTCGGGTTTTTTGTTTAACCGGGTTTTTTTGTTTAAGATGTCGGCGGGACAGCGCCCCCCTCTGGCCTGCCGGCCATCTCCCCCTCAAGGGGGGAGATCGGACTTCACATCGGCCGTCGCCAATCTTCATCCTCGCAAGAATGAGCGAGACGCTGGGGCTGCCAATCTCCCCCCTTGAGGGGGAGATGTCCGGCAGGACAGAGGGGGGTCGACGGAGCGCTCCCGTCACAATCACTATGCCGCGGAACTCGCTTCGGGGGCGACGCGCAGCCAGAGCGCCTTTTCGCCTAATGTGCCGACCATGCTCGCGTGCGCGCTGCGCTCTGCTTCGGTCAGGCGAGACGGCAGCGCAATCGGCCGCACGCCGATGCTGATGTCGATGTCGTCGACATTTCTTCTGCCGCCGGCCGGCGCCGTGGCACTGTCGAGGATGAGCGCCGCCTGCTTGCCGCCGATGAGCTCGATATAGACCTCGGCCAGCAATTCCGAATCGAGCAACGCGCCGTGCTTGGTTCGGCGGGCATTGTCGATGCCATAGCGCCGGCACAGCGCGTCCAGCGAATTGGGGCCCATCGGATGCTTGCGGCGCGCCAGCGCCAGCGTGTCGACGACAAGTCCGGGATCAACGACCGGGTGGCCAAGCCGACCGAACTCGACATTGAGGAAAGCGATATCGAAAGTGGCATTGTGGGCGACCAGCTTGGCGCCGTCGATGAAGGCAAGAAACTCCTCGGCGATGTCGCTGAAGGTCGGCTTGCCCATGAGGTCGGCGGCGCTGATGCCATGAACGGCCTGCGCCTCCGCATGAATCGGTCGTCCTTGCGGATCGATGTAATGGTGGAAGGTGCGGCCGGTCGGGAACCGATTGACCAACTCGATGCAGCCAAGCTCGATGACGCGGTCATCACGGAAATCGAGACCGGTGGTTTCCGTATCGAAGATGATCTCGCGCATCGAATCAGTCCGTTGGTTCCGGCGTCATTTTTGCCGAATCATGAAGGGAACAAATTGGCAACATATTACGCCGGACGCAAGCGCGTTAAGCAGGCTTGCCGGCTTTATCCCCGACCAGTTCGGCGACAATCGCATTGACCGCCGCGCGCGCCGCATCAAAACCCTGTCCGGTGTCGATGACGAAATCGGCAGCCTTACGTTTTTCGGCGTCGGGAACCTGCCTGGCCAGGACCGACGCCAGTTTCTCCTCGCTCATGCCCGGCCGCGCCAGCACCCGGGCACGCTGGATGTCGGGCGAGGCGGTGACGACCACGACCTTGTCGACGCGGTCGCGGCCGCCGGTTTCGAACAGCAGCGGGATGTCGAGTACGACAAGCGGTACGCCGGCAGCGCGGTTCCTGGCCAGGAAGGCGTCGGCGTCGGCGCGGACCAGCGGGTGGATGATCGCTTCCAGCCGTTTCAGCGCGGCTGCATCGCCGAGCACCCGCTCGGCCAGCTTGGTGCGGTCGACCGACCCGGATTTTGTCGTTCCGGGAAAAGCCGCCTCGACCAGCGGAGCGGCCTTGCCGACGTAGAGGCGATGTACCACCTCATCCGAATCGTGGACGGGCACGCCGGCTTCGGCAAACATCTTTGCGGTCGTCGACTTGCCCATGCCGATCGATCCGGTGAGGCCGAGCACGATCATGCTTTTCATTCCCTGGTCATTGCTTGGGCGCCAAGATCGGCGACAATCATCTGCCGCAATTCGGCAGTGACCTGCGGCCTGATGCCGAACCAGCGCTCGAAGCCGGGCACCGCCTGGTGCAAAAGCATGCCGAGCCCGTCGACGGTCTTCAGGCCCCGTGCTCTGGCTGCGGCCAGTAATGGCGTTTCCAACGGCACATAGACAATGTCGGTGACGATGGCATGGTCCGGCAGCCTGGCCGGATCGGCGGACAGGCCTTCATTGCCGTGCATGCCGAGCGCTGACGTGTTGACCAGCAGGCCGGCATCGGCAAGCAGCTCGCCGGTCGCGGCCGTGCTGTGGGCCGAGACCCCGCCGCCGAAGCGGTGGCGCAGCTCCTCGGCTCGGGCGAGCGTCCGGTTGACGATGCGGATATCGTCAACCCCGCGCTGCTTCAGCGCATGGATGACCGCGCGCGAGGCGCCGCCGGCACCGAGCACCACGGCCGGGCCATAGTCTGCCCAGCCCGGCGCATGCTGGTCGAGATTGGCGGCAAAGCCATGGGCGTCGGTGTTGCCGCCCCACAGTTTTCCGCCCCCGAACCAGAGCGTATTGACCGCGCCGATCTGTTCGGCCGCATCGTCGCGGCGCGCCGCCAGCGCGAAGGCGGCCTCCTTGTGCGGGATGGTGACGTTGCCGCCACGATAGCCATTCGCCGCGAGCGTTTTGACAAATTCGGCAAAAGCCTCCGGCGCGACGTCGATCGCCTGATAGCTGCCGTCGATACCGTACTTCGCCAGCCAATAGCCATGGATCTTCGGCGACCGGGAATGCGCGACCGGGTGGCCGGTGACGAAGGCCTTTTTCGCGACCTCAGCCATCGATGGCTCCGAGGTCACGCAGCTTGGCCAGGACGGGCAGCAGCGGCAGGCCGACAATGGTGAAATAGTCGCCCTCTATTCTTTCGAACAGCTGGATGCCCTCGCCTTCGATCTGGTAGGCGCCGACGCTGGACAGCGCCTTGGCGCCGACCCGCGCAAGATGGCGGCCGATGAAGGCGGGCTCGAGCTTTCGCATGGTCAGGCTGGCGATGCCGACATGCCGCCACAGGACCGCGCCGTCGCGGGCCAGCACGACGGCGCTGTTGAGTTGATGGGTCTTTCCCGATAGCGCCAAGAGATGGCGGCGCGCGGCTTCCATGTCGGCTGGCTTGTGGAACACTTCGTCGCCGAGCGACAGCGTCTGGTCGCAGCCGAGCACAAGGGCGCCGAGCTTTCGCTCACTGACCTCGGTGGCCTTGGCCTCGGCAAGCACCAGTGCGACGTCCTCGGGCGAGATACCGCTGCCCTGCAAGGGAGCTTCGAGCGCGCGCTCGTCGACTTCCGCCGGAACCGCCTCGACCGCCACGCCGGCATTGACAAGCAGCGCCTTACGGAACGGGCTGCCCGAGGCAAGGATGATTTTTTCGGTCATTTTTATCGCCCGATCTTTCCTTCTCCCCTTGTGGGAGAAGGTGGATTGGCGCGCAGCGCCAAGACGGTTGAGGGGTGTTGGACGGAGTGCCGTCGGTGCCAAGCTGGAACACCCCTCATCCGACCGAGCTTCGCTCGGCCACCTTCTCCCACAAGGGGAGAAGGAAAGGACCGCCCACAGCACAAGCGCCCGAGTCCTAGCGTGTCTTGCCGCGCAGGGCAACGATAGCCGCCGCCGTCTCCTCGATCGAGCGGCGGCTGACGTCGATCATCGGCCAGCCATGCCGGGTGCAGATCTTGCGGGCATAGGCAAGCTCTTCGCTGATCGCGGCGCGGTCGACATAGTCGGTCGGCTCATAGGCGCTGGTGTTGCCGAGGATGCGGTTCTGGCGAACCTGCGAGATGCGCTCGGCGGTGGCGATCAGCCCGACGATCAGCGGCTTCGTGGCGTTGACCAGGCTTTCCGGCACCGGCACGCCGAGCACGATCGGGATATTGGCGGTCTTGATGCCGCGATTGGCGAGATAGATGCTGGTCGGCGTCTTCGAGGTGCGCGAAATGCCGACGAGCACAATGTCGGCATCGTCCATATTGGCCGGCAGCTGTCCGTCATCATGCTCCATGGTAAAGTTGAGCGCGTCGATGCGGCGAAAGTATTCGGCATCGAGGACATGCTGGGCGCCAACGCGGCGGCCGGCCGGCGTGCCGAGATAGGACTGGAACACGGTCAGCACCGGTTCCAGTACGGAGACGCAAGGCAGGCCCATGGCGGCGCAGCGTTCGTCGATGCCGCGGGCGAGCTTCTGGTCGACGACCGTATAGAGGATGATGCCTGGCTCCTCCTCGATGTCCTCGAACACTTTCGTCACCTGCTTTTCGGTGCGGATGAGCGGATAGATGTGCTCGATGGCGCGCGCATCCTTATATTGCGCCGAAGCCGCGCGGCCGGCCGCCAGCAGCGTTTCACCGGTGGCATCGGAAATCAGGTGAAGGTGAAAGAAGCTCTGGGGTTTGTTCACAGGGGTTCGTTCCAAGCTGTGGGCCGATGTGGATAAGGTCGGTCGGAAAGATCGGCCGGTTCGGGGCGACTGTATCAGATGCCAGTTTGTCCACAATTCGATGCGCTGTCGGCTTCGTCGGGCAGCTGGGGACAAGTCCGGGGACGGGCTTTTTTGACTCGGCGTCATCCACAGGCCCATTTTCTTTGCGCGGGCGGCAACGCATTGACTCCAGTTGGAAATCTCCAACTGTCCCCAAAGTCCTCCTATCCGGCAGAAGAAGTACGCGACAATATGCTGGCTGGCCTTTTCCGGGGCAAAGCGGGACAGCAGACAACCACCGATACCAACAGACTCTTAGAATCATAAGATTCCTAGAAATAGAATATTTAATTATAGAGAAGCCTGGAGAGGCGAGTGCTGAATGCCTGAAAACCGGATCATGCTGGACGTGTTGAAGGGCAAGGCTGCGTTTCCGCCGCCGATCTGGATGATGCGCCAGGCTGGCCGCTATCTGCCGGAATATCGGGAGACACGCAGGCGGGCCGGATCGTTCCTCGACCTTTGCTACGATCCCGATCTTGCCGTGGAAGTGACGCTGCAGCCGATCGAACGCTTCGGCTTCGACGCATCGATCCTGTTTTCCGATATCCTTGTCGTACCGCATGCGCTGGGCCGTGACGTGCGCTTCGAGGAGGGACGCGGGCCGCTGTTGACGCCGATCTCGGCAACGGAGATTGCGGCTCTCGACGGCGAAACGTTTCACGTGAATCTCGAACCGGTCTATGAGACGGTCAGACGTTTGCGGGCAAAACTGCCTGATGAAACGACGCTGATCGGCTTCTGCGGCGCGCCGTGGACGGTGGCGACTTATATGATCGCCGGCCACGGCACCTCAGACCAGGCGCCGGCGCGGCTGTTTGCCTATCGCGAGCCGGCGGCTTTCCTGCAGCTGCTGAACGTCCTTGCCGATCATTCGGCCGCCTATCTGATCCGCCAGATCGAAGCCGGCGCCGATGTGGTGCAGATATTTGACTCGTGGTCCGGCGTGCTCGATGAAGTTTCCTTCGAGGCCTTTTGCGTCGGGCCGGTGGCGGAGATCGTCAGGCAGGTTCGGGCCGTCCATCCCAACGTTCCGATCATCGGCTTTCCCAAGGGCGCCGGCGCCCACTATCGCAGCTATCGCCAAAAAACCGGCGTGACGGGGCTGGGGCTCGACTGGACCGTGCCGCTGACGGAAGCGAAGGAACTGCAGCGCGGTGGCGCTGTACAGGGCAATCTCGATCCGTTGCGGCTGGTGGCCGGCGGCAAGGCGCTAGGCGACGGCGTCGACGCAATCCTGAAAGCATTGGGCGATGGGCCGCTGATCTTCAATCTCGGCCATGGCATCACGCCGGAGACGCCGATCGCGCATGTCGAGGCGATGGTGAAGATGGTGCGGGCACGTCGATGACCGACACGAATAACGCCAACAGTGGTGCGGACAGCAGCGGGGCGGGAGCGATGCGTCGAGCAGCGATCGCCATCGTCATCTTGCTCGCCCTGGCTGCGCTTCTGTTCCTGTCCGAGCCGGATGATTTCTATCCCTGGGCGAAGGCGATCCATGTCATCGCCGTCATCTCCTGGATGGCGGGCATGCTCTATCTGCCGCGGCTGCTGGTCTATCATGCCGATGCGGAGAAAGGCTCCGTCCAGTCGGAAACCTTCAAGGTGATGGAGCGCCGGCTGCTGCGCGGCATCATCAATCCGGCCATGATCATCACCTGGGCGTTCGGCCTCTGGCTGGCCTGGAAGGGTTTCGGTTTTCAGGGCGGCTGGCTGCATGCCAAGATCGCCGCTGTGCTTGGCCTGTCGGCCGCTCACGGCTATCTGGCCGGTGCGGTTCGTAAATTCGCCGAGGACCGCAACGAAAAGCCCGCGAAGCACTGGCGGATCGTCAACGAGATCCCCACATTGCTGATGATCGTCATCGTCGTGCTGGTCATCGTGAAGCCGTTTTGACGCCGCCGCATCGGCCAGAAATCGGAGCCGATTTTCGGAAAGTACGATGCGGAACTCAAGAAGTTTTACAGCGTCCCTTTGCGCGTCAAGAGAGACGCGCGGCGCTGACAAAAGGCGGCTTGCTCTTTCAGTCGACCAACGATAAAAGACGGGTCTTCCTTCCCGTCATGCGCCGCCCATTCATCGCTTCGGCCGCGCCCGGCATTTGTCGCATCCCGCCGATATTTCCCCATGCTTACTCACTCAGAGTCCGTCTAATGATGCAAGAAATGAAACTCACCGAGTTCAAGAACAAGAAACCGCCAGAGCTGATCGCTTATGCCGAATCGCTCGAGGTCGAGAACGCCAGTGTGATGCGCAAGCAGGAGCTGATGTTCGCGATCCTGAAGCGGCTGGCGACCCAGGATATCGAGATCATCGGTGACGGCGTCGTCGAAGTGCTGCAGGACGGATTTGGCTTCCTGCGCTCGGCCAATGCCAATTATCTGCCGGGTCCGGACGATATCTATATTTCGCCGTCGCAGATCCGCCGGTTCTCGCTGAAGACCGGCGACACGGTCGAAGGCCCGATCCGCAGCCCGAAAGAGGGCGAGCGCTATTTCGCGCTGCTCAAGGTCAACACGATCAATTTCGACGACCCGGAAAAGATCCGCCACAAGATCCATTTCGACAATCTGACGCCGCTTTATCCGACGTCGCGGCTGAAGATGGAAATGGATGTTCCGACCTCGAAGGACATTTCGGCCCGCGTCATCGACCTGGTGGCGCCGCTCGGTAAAGGCCAGCGCGCCCTGATCGTGGCGCAGCCGCGCACCGGCAAGACGGTGCTCTTACAGAACATCGCCCACTCGATCACCACCAATCATCCCGAATGCTATTTGATCGTGCTCTTGATCGATGAGCGGCCGGAAGAAGTCACCGACATGCAGCGTTCGGTGAAGGGCGAGGTCGTTTCCTCGACCTTCGACGAGCCGGCGGTGCGCCACGTTCAGGTCGCCGAAATGGTGATCGAGAAGGCCAAGCGCCTTGTCGAGCACGGGCGCGACGTCGTCATCCTGCTGGATTCGATCACCCGACTCGGCCGTGCCTACAACACCGTGGTGCCGTCATCCGGCAAGGTGCTGACCGGCGGTGTCGACGCCAATGCGCTGCAGCGGCCGAAGCGCTTCTTCGGTGCCGCCCGCAACATCGAGGAAGGCGGCTCGCTGACCATCATCGCCACCGCGCTAATCGACACCGGCAGCCGTATGGACGAGGTCATCTTCGAAGAGTTCAAGGGTACCGGCAACTCGGAAATCGTGCTCGACCGCAAGGTCGCGGACAAGCGCATTTATCCGGCCATGGACATCCTCAAGTCCGGCACCCGCAAGGAAGACCTGCTGGTCGCCCGCCAGGATCTGCAGAAGATCTTCGTGCTGCGCCGCATCCTGGCGCCGATGGGCACCACCGACGCCATCGAGTTCCTGATCGACAAGCTCAAGCAGACCAAGACCAACGCGGATTTCTTCGATTCGATGAATACGTAAGGGGTTGGACAGCGCTGCCCCTTCCTGCCTTCTCCCCCTGTGGGAGAAGGTGGATTGGCGCGTAGCGCCAAGACGGTTGAGGGATGCTGGACGGAATGCGGCGGTGCCAAGCTGGAACACCCCTCATCCGACCGAGCTGTCGCTCGGCCACCTTCTCCCACAAGGGGAGAAGGGAGAGCCCGCGCAGCATCCCCTCACCTATCCGCGCCGCAACCGCCGCTCAAGCTCCTCAGCGTCCGTTATCACCGGCAGGCAGACCTGCCCGGTGCACAGCCAGGCGCCAGGCTCGGTCGTTGGCGGCAGAACGCCGCCTGGGAGCATCGGCAGGTTTGTCGCCGAACCGACCGGCACGATAGTGTCGATCCGGCGCGGGTCCGGATTTCGATTCGCGACCGGAACAAGCCCCGGATTCTCCGGGTTCTCCACCAGCACCAGCTTCAACGGCTCGATCGCCAAGGCACAGGCGTTGACGACACCCGCTTGGCCATAGGCCTGGTGCGCCGCACGGCCGGCCGCGTGCTCGGCGACCTTCAAGGTCTTTTCCTGCAATTCGAGATAGCCCGAAAGCGAAGACAATCGAACCATGGCCTCGATGATCTGGCCGGCCGCTGACGGAATGGCCTCGTCGACATCGCCCCTGATGCGGATCGGCACGTCGCTGCTGTCCGACGCGGTGAGATAGTAGCCGGTGTTGCTCTCATCGCTATGCCATTGATCGAGCTGCGCGATGAATTGGCCGGCCAGCTCGGCATAACTCGATGTGCCGGTAGCCTCGAACAATGAGATCGCGGCGTTGGTCATGCCGGCGTAATCGCTCGACAGCGCCGGAAAAAGCTTCTTTGCGCTAAGCATCGAATGCGGCAGCCGGCCGTCTCGACCAGCGCTGGCAATGGCAGCAAAGGCCTGTTCCGCCGCCTCGATCCAGTCGATCCGTTTCAGGGCGCGCCCGGCTTCGGCGAGAGCCGCGATCACCAGGCCGTTCCAATCGGTCAGGATTTTTTCATCACGCCCGGGTCTGACGCGCTGCTCTCGGGCTGCCAGCAATTTTTCTTTCAGCGGAATGAGCCGGTCGCGATCGGCGACGCTTTGCGTTTGCTGGGCCTCAGTCTGGTGGATGATCGGCTTGCCTTCCCAACCATGCGGGCTGGAAAGTGTGAAGTGTTGGAAAAATAAGGCTGATTCGTCGCCGAGAGCGGTTTCTATCTCATCCCTGCTCCAGGTGTAGAACAACCCCTCCTCGCCCTCGCTGTCGGCGTCTAGACTGGCAGCGAAGGCACCGCCATCGACGCGCATCTCGCGCAAGAGCCAGTCGACCGTCTCTTCGATTCTCACCCGGAACAATTCATTGCCTGATGCCGCATAGGCCCAGTTGCACAACCGGATAAGCTGAGCGTTGTCGTAGAGCATCTTTTCGAAATGCGGCACCAGCCATTCGGCATCGGTCGAATAGCGGCTGAGACCGCCGCCGATATGGTCATAGATGCCGCCCGCCAGCATCTTTTCTAGGCTGAGCAGGACGGCGTCGCGATGGGCTGTGGCGCCGTCGCGCAGCCAGGACAGCCAGAGCGTCTGCATGAACGGCGCATTGGGGAATTTGGGCGCGCCGCGCAGGCCGCCCAGATCCCGGTCGATCATGCCGTCGATACCGTTGGCGAGCGTGGCGAGCGTGTCGCGATCGAGCACGGCCTTGGCATGCGTGCCCGCCAGCCGCGCCTCGACATGTGTGGTCAGGCCGTCGGCGCTTTGGTTAACGCTTTCTTTCTTCTCCCGCCACGCCTTGTCGACCGCCTCCAGCACCTGGACGAAGCCCGGGCGGCCGTAGCGTGCTTCGCGCGGAAAATAGGTGCCGCCCCAGAAAGGTTTTCCGTCAGGTGTCAGAAACATTGTCAGCGGCCATCCGCCCTGCTCGCCCATCGACGACAGCGCGGCCATATAGATCTGATCGATGTCCGGCCGCTCCTCGCGATCGACCTTGATATTGACGAAGAGACGGTTCATGACGGCGGCGACGTCGTCGTTCTCGAAGCTTTCGTGGGCCATGACATGGCACCAGTGGCAGGCGGCGTAGCCGATTGAGAGCAGGATTGGCCGCTGCAGCGCCCTTGCTTCGGCGAGCGACGCCGGCGACCACGCCCGCCAATGCACCGGGTTGCCGCTATGCTGCTGCAGATAGGGGCTCGCCTCTTCGGCAAGCAGATTTTGCGCGGGCAGATTTTGCGCGGTCACGGTCGGGCACTCGGCGAATTGTCATGAATAAGCGAAGCTAGGGCGGTTGTGCTGGGTCGGCAAATGATTTCAGGTGATTCCATAGTTGCCCTGTCAAGCGGCCGCCTGCCCGCTGGTGTTGCCGTGATCCGCATTTCCGGCCCGCAAAGTCGATTCGTCGTCGAAACGATTGCCGGTTCGATGGTTCAGAACCGTGTTGCCGCCTATCGCAAGTTCAAGGCGCCCGACGGACCGGTGCTCGACAGCGGCCTGGTCGTCTTTTTTGCCGGGCCCAACAGCTTTACCGGCGAGGACATCGCCGAATTCCATGTCCATGGCGGGCGTGCCGTGGTGGCCAGGATGCTGGAAACGATCGCCGGCTTTGACGGCGTCAGGCATGCCGAACCGGGCGAGTTCACCCGCCGTGCGTTTCTCAACGGCAAGGTCGATCTGGTCGAGACCGAGGCGCTGGCCGATCTCGTCAATGCCGAGACGGAGGCGCAGCGGCGCTTTGCCGTGCAGAATGCCGAAGGGGCGCAGAGCGAGCTCTATCTAAGCTGGCGCCGACGGCTCATTCATACGCGGGCGATGATCGAGGCCGAGATCGATTTTGCCGACGAAGACGATGTGCCGGGTTCCGTTGCTGAGACGGTCTGGTCGGACGTCCGCGCGATGATCGACGAGATCGAGCATCATGTCCAAGGGTTCCGGGCCGCCGAGATCATCCGCGACGGGTTCGAGGTCGTCATCCTCGGCGCACCGAATGCCGGCAAATCCAGCCTGTTCAACGCTCTGGCCCGGCGCGAGGCGGCGATCGTCACCGAAGAGCCCGGCACCACCCGCGATCTGCTCGAAGTGGTGCTGGATCTGGAGGGGATGCGGATAAGAGTAACCGACACCGCCGGCTTGCGCGAAACACCCGGCAGGATCGAGGCGATCGGTATCGAAAGGGCGAGGAGCAAGGCCGGCACTGCCGATCTGTTGCTGGTGCTGGAGGATATAGCGGAGCCGGTCCCCATCGGGGCAATACCGGCCGATGTCCCGTCATTGAGGATCGGGACGAAGGTCGATTTGCTGCGGGATGAATCGCTTGTGGCGCGCTACGACGCGGTAATCTCGACCAGGGACGGGACAGGGCTGGCGGAGCTACTGGCGGAGATCGCCCGTCGCGCCGCGGCGCAGATCGGCCAAGCCGGCGATATTCTGCCGTCGCGGCTGCGGCACGTCGACCTTCTCAACGAAACGAAACGGTTCCTGCTGGCGGCAGTGACAGGGAGCGAACGGGGGCAGGAGCTGCGGGCCGAGGAATTGCGGCTGGCAGCGGATAGGCTTGGCCGCATTGTTGGAGCGGTCGATGTCGAGGACATGCTGGACGTCATTTTTGCGCAGTTCTGCATCGGAAAATGACTCACGTGAAACATGGGAGTGGGAGAACGCAGCGATGGAGATGGAGCGTCGGCGATCCTTCGCGCCCCCCTCTGTCCTGCCGGACATCTCCCCCACGAGTGGGGAGATTGGCAGCTTCGTCGTCCCGCTCCTCCTTCAGCCCTGACCATTGGCGAAAGCGGAGATGACGGCCGATCTCCCCCCGTGTGGGGGAGATGTCCGGCAGGACAGAGGGGGGCGCTGTCCCTCCAGCGTCTCGCTAGCTTCCTCGCGCCTCAGCGCCTGAGGGAATGATCGGAGGGTTCTGCGTCCCACTCCGCTTCGATGAGTAGCGCTGGTAACCAACTCCGACATCTCCTTTTTTGGCTTGGGCAAATCGGATCCTCTGGCAGAGGAGCCAGCGCTGTGATTCACGTGAAACACCTCCCAATCAACGCGGACGGAATTGTTTCACGTGAAACGATTCGTCGAGCTGTCCTTGACAGCGCAGGTTCTCGGCGACATGTGTCGGGCGACTTCAATTCGGGATTCTGAAAATGACCGATCACTATGATGTGGTTGTGGTGGGCGGCGGCCATGCTGGTTGCGAGGCGGCCAGCGCTGCCGCGCGCGCTGGCGCGAAAACGGCTTTGGTGTCACTGCGCTTCGATACGATCGGCGTCATGTCGTGCAATCCGGCGATCGGCGGGCTCGGCAAGGGGCATCTGGTTCGCGAGATCGACGCCATGGACGGGCTGATGGGGCGCGTCGCCGATGCGGCCGGCATCCAGTTCCGTTTGCTCAACCGCCGCAAGGGCCCGGCAGTTCGCGGGCCGCGGACGCAAGCGGACAGAAAACTCTATCGGCTCGCCATGCAGGCGGCGATTCGCGAGCAGGCCGGTCTCGACGTGGTCGAGGGCGAGGTTCTGGATTTCGAAATCGACGATGGATGCATAGCGGCCGTGCTGCTGGCGGATGGTCGCAGACTTGCTTGCTGCGCCGTGGTGCTGACGACCGGCACCTTTCTGCGCGGGCTGATCCATATCGGCGAGAAGAAGATCGTTGCCGGCCGCATGAACGAGCAGGCCAGCCTCGGCCTGTCGGCCACGATGAGCCGCGCCGGCTTCAAGCTCGGGCGGCTGAAGACCGGCACGCCGCCACGGTTGGACGGGCGGACGATCGATTGGGCGTCGCTGGAGAGTCAGGCGGCCGATGACAATCCCGTGCCGTTTTCGCTGATGACCGACCGCATCGACAACCCGCAGATCCATTGCGGCATCACGCGAACGACCGCGGCGACGCATGAGCTGATCCGCGCCAATCTGAGCCGTTCCGCAATGTATTCCGGCTCTATCGAAGGCGTTGGGCCGCGTTACTGCCCGTCGATCGAGGACAAGATCGTCAAGTTCGGCGACCGCGAGGGCCACCAGATTTTCATTGAGCCGGAAGGGCTGGACGACGACACCGTCTACCCGAACGGCATTTCGACTTCGCTGCCGGAGGACGTACAGCTCGACATTCTAAAAACCATTCCTGGCCTTGAGCGTGCCACCATGCTGCAGCCGGGTTACGCCATCGAATATGACCATGTCGATCCGCGCGAGCTCAAGCCGACGCTGGAAACCAAGCGAATCTCCGGTCTTTTTCTGGCAGGGCAGATCAACGGCACCACCGGTTACGAGGAGGCCGGCGCGCAAGGGCTGCTGGCCGGCCTCAACGCCGCGCGGCAGGCTTCGGCGAGCGACCAGATCGTGCTCAGTCGCACCGAGGCCTATATCGGGGTCATGGTCGACGACCTGACCAGCCGCGGCATCGCCGAACCTTACCGGATGTTCACCTCGCGGGCCGAGTTCCGGCTGTCGCTGCGGGCCGACAACGCCGATGAGCGGCTCACGCCGCTGGCGATGAAGTTCGGGATTGCCTCGCAGGAGCGGATGCAACGGTTTAGCGACGTCGTGCAGGACCTTGAAAAGGCGAGGGACCTTGCGCTTGGCACGACCATGACCCCCAACGAAGCGGCGCGCCATGGGCTCGAGATCAACAGGGACGGTGTGCGCCGATCCGCTTACGAATTGCTGGCCTATCCGGGTGTCGATGTCGGTTGGCTGGCCCGAATCGCGCCGCAGTTTGGCGGCATCGACGCCAAGACGGCCGAACGTCTCGAAACGGAGGCGAAATATTCGGTCTATCTCGACCGCCAGCATGCCGATGTCACGCAGATCAGGCATGAGGAGAGCCGCTTGATCCCGGAATCGCTCGATTTCGCTTCTGTTCCGGGCCTGTCCAACGAGCTGAAGCAAAAAATGGCGGCGCGTCAGCCGCGCTCGATCGCCGATGCGCAGCGTATGGAAGGCATGACGCCGGCTGCACTGGCCATCATTGTCGCGCATGTCCGCAACGCCGAGGCTGCTGCACGAAGGAATGTTGCGTGAGCGCTGCCTCATGGGCGAGCCTGCAAGAGGCTGCCGGTCCGGTTTCACGTGAAACATTCGAACGCCTGGTAGAGTTCGAGACGGTCTTCCAGAAATGGAACCGCCGGATAAACCTGGCGGCGCAGTCGACGCAGGACGATGTCTGGCGCCGCCACATCCTCGACAGCGCGCAGCTGGTGCGAATCAAACCAGAGGCGAAGCGCTGGATCGATCTCGGCTCTGGCGGCGGTTTTCCCGGCCTTGTGCTTGCGTTCCTGCTTGCCGAGCGCGACGGCGCCAGCATCGATCTGGTTGAAAGCAATCGGAAAAAAGCATCGTTCCTGCAAGCGGTCGTCGGCCAATTCAACCTGCCCGCCAGGGTCGTCGCGCGTCGCATCGACGACGCCTATCCGTTTGTTTCAACACCTCAAATCGTCACTGCCAGAGCGCTGGCGTCGCTTCCGGTCTTGCTCGAACTGTCGGCGCCGTGGCTGACGGCCGGCGCGCGCGGCCTGTTCCACAAAGGCCGGGATTACCGTGCCGAAGTGGCAGAAAGCGCTCAACGATGGTCATTCGATCTGGTAGAACATGCCAGCGCGACCGACGCTCATGGCGTCATCCTCGAACTGTCTGATTTGCGCCAACTGACTTAGATCGGCGACCTCGGAATGAATTTCTGGCATAGACCCATGATGAAGAATGGCCCCCGAATCATCACCGTAGCCAACCAGAAGGGCGGCGTCGGCAAGACGACGACGGCCATCAATCTGGCGACGGCGCTGGCGGCGATCGGCGAGCGGGTACTGATCGTCGATCTCGATCCGCAAGGCAATGCCAGCACGGGCCTCGGCATCGACCGGCGCGACCGCACCGTTTCCTCCTATGACGTGCTGACCGGCGAGCTCGATCTGGAGGCGGCGGCGATCCCGACGGCGGTGCCGGGCCTGTCGATCGTGCCGTCGACGCTCGACCTGCTCGGCATCGAGATGGAGATCGCCTCGGCGCCGGACCGAGTGCTGCGGCTGCGCAACGCCTTGCGCGCCTCGGCCGATCGATCGGCCAATTTTGGCTATGTGCTGATCGATTGTCCGCCGTCGCTCAATCTTCTGACGCTGAACTCGATGGCGGCAGCCGATTCGGTGCTGGTGCCGCTGCAATGCGAGTTCTTCGCGCTCGAAGGCTTGAGCCAGCTGCTGGAGACGGTCGAGCAGGTTCGCCGCTCGATCAATCCCGAGCTGACGATCCAGGGCATCGTGCTAACCATGTTCGACGGGCGCAACAACCTCGCCAACCAGGTGGTGCAGGACGTGCGCGCGCATATGGGCGACAAGGTCTATGAAACCGTGATCCCGCGCAATGTGCGTGTCTCCGAGGCGCCGTCCTACGGCAAGCCGGCGATCCTCTACGACCTCAAATGCTCCGGCAGCCAGGCCTATCTGCAGCTTGCCTCCGAGGTGATCCGCCGCGAGCGCAAACTGCGCGCCGCCTAGAAGCCGATTCGACACCGAAACGATCTGGACAGATGATGAGTGAAGACCTTTCGAGAAAAAGACTGGGGCGGGGACTGGCGGCGCTGATCGGCGAAATCGATCGTCCGGCAGCGCCGGAAAAGCAGAGCATGAATGCCGACGGCAAAGTTCCGATCGAGTTCCTGAGCCCGAACCCAAAGAATCCGCGCCGGCATTTTGGCGACGCCGACCTGACCGATCTTGCCCAGTCGATCCGTGAACATGGCGTGGTGCAGCCGGTGGTGGCACGGCCATCGCCGACGCAAGCTGGCCGCTACGAGATCATCGCCGGCGAGCGGCGCTGGCGCGCGGCACAGCGCGCGGGGCTGACCGATATCCCGATCATCGTGCGCGATGTCAACGATCGCACCGCGCTCGAACTGGCGATCATCGAAAACGTCCAGCGCACCGACCTCAACCCGGTCGAGGAGGCGATGGGCTACCAGCAGCTGATCGACGATCACGGCTACACCCAGGCCGATCTCGGCCAGGTGATCGGCAAGAGCCGCAGCCATGTCGCCAACACGCTCAGGCTGCTGAAGCTGCCGGACGTGATTCGCGACATGCTGGTCGATGGCGCGCTGTCGGCCGGCCACGCCCGCACATTGGTGACGGCGCAGGATCCGGCGAGCCTGGCCAAGCGGATCGTCGAGGACGGGCTTTCGGTGCGCCAGGCGGAAGCGCTGGCGCAGATGCCGACCGGCGCTCCAACGGGAAAGCGAAAGCCTGCAGCACCGGCACAGAAGGATGCCGATACGCTGGCGCTGGAAAAGCTGATGACCGGCACGATCGGCATGATCGTCACGATCGAGCACAAGGAACGCGGCGGTGTGATCAGCGTCGCTTACCGGACGCTGGAGCAGCTCGATGAATTGTGCCGGCGGTTGAAGCAGGAGCGGTAGGTGCTTGAGGTGCTCATGTTTTTAGCCGGCAAATAATCTTCCGGCTTAGGATTAAGCACGACCTAGGCGGACATCCTCGTCCACAACGAAGGCTGGCGATTGCCAGCCCTTCCTTTTTTCAGCGCTGGTGATTGGCGAAATCGCCGAGGCTGCTGATCTCCCCCTTGAGCGGGAGATGGCCGGCAGGCCCAGAAAGGGTCGCCTAGCATCAAGCGCCGGCGCCTTGCGGAAGCGAAGAAGATGTCGGCGTTCCACGCTGCGACCCCCTCTGTCGCCTTCGGCGACATCTCCCCCTCAAGGGGGGAGATCAGGTGCGCTGCGCCAGCCGGGCGCTTTCCACAGCAATGCCGAGCAGCGCCTGCCGTGCCAGCGCGACCGAGAGGTCCGGCCGGCGCCGCGTCTGCAGGACCGCCGTCTGCAGCCTGGTCAAAGCGCGGCCAAGCGCCTCGCTGTTCCACCGTTCGAGGGCTTTCTCCACCAGCTTGCGCCGCGAGAAAAAAACCGGCGGGCGCGCCGCGGCAACGACCGCCGCGGCGTTGCGGCCGCCGGTGTCCATCAGGCCGCGCATCGCCTGAATCGCCTGCAGCTGCCGCATCGCCGAGGAAAGCACCAGAAAAGCCTGGCCGCCGGACTGGCAGTGGCGGGTGAAGGCCATGTCGAAGTCGCCGACCTTGCCTTCGAGCACGGCATCGACGGCGTCGTCGAAGGAGAGGCCGGAGACGTCGCCCGATGTCGCCTTGACGTCGTCGAGACCGATTTCGGCCTGGCCGTGGGCATAAAGCACCAGCTTCTCGATCTCACCGCGCGAGGCCAGCCGGTCACCACCGAGGTTACGGCGCAGCGCCTGGCGAGCCTCCAGCGTCATCGACATGCCGGCCTTGCGCAATTCATCATCGATGACCGTGTCGATGTCGCGGGCCTCGTCGGCGTAGCACGGCAAGGCCATGGCAATGTCTGCCGCCTCGACGATGGAACGCAACCCGACGCCTTTCTTCAGGTCGCCGGCCTCGATCAGGATGATGGCGTCACGCGGCGGCTCTGATGTCAGCGCCTTGACGTCATCGGCAAGCGCCTTCTGGCCCGAGGCATTGCGCACCCAGAGCAGGCGCCGGTCCGAAAACATCGGCACGGTGCGCGCCTCGTCGAGCAGGCGGCCCTCGTCGCGGTCGACTTCCGAACCGTCCAGCCTGACCACCGAGAACGGATCGTCGAGCGGCAGGCCGGTTTTGCCGGCAAAGGCCTTCGCCCGCTCGGCGACGAGCCCGCGATCGGGCCCGTAAAGCAGGACGATCGAGATGCGCGGGTCCGGCCGCGCCAACCACGAATCGACTTCGTAACCTTTCTTCTGTGCCATGGGTTCTGGTTAGCATGATGCGGTTGCGGGGTGAACGGCGCACCCCTCCTTTCCTTCTCCCCCTGTGGGAGAAGGTGGATTGGCGCGTAGCGCCAAGACGGTTGAGGGGTGCTGGACGGAGTGCCGTCCTTGCCAAGCTGGAACACCCCTCATCCGTCGCCTTCGGCGACACCTTCTCCCACAAGGGGAGAAGGAAAGGGGCGCCGCGCGAGGCCTCAATCCGACGCATTGTCTTATCTGGCGGGAAACCCGGCGCAATCATTCGCCAAATTGCGCGTGGCGGCGGAAGATCGACAAGAAATTTCGCCGACATATCTTCATCTTGGCAAGTGCTGGCTGGCGCGTCGCTGGCCTGAAGCCCTGCCCGACGAATTGGCACTGGTCTGGCGGTGTGCAAATATCGCGCCGGGCAACATGGGAGGACGAAGGTCATGGCCGAAACAGGAATGTTGCGCTTCCACGTGCCGGAACCCGAGGTGCGGCCGGGCGGGACGCCGGATTTCTCTGATGTGACCATCGCCAAGGCCGGCTCGGTGCCGCGCCCGGAGATCGAGGTCGATCCGCGCGACATCCGCGACATGGCTTTCTCGATCATCCGCGTGCTCAACCGCGCCGGCGAGGCGGTCGGACCATGGGCCGGGCTGCTTTCCGACGACGAGTTGCTGGAAGGGCTGCGCCACATGATGACGCTGCGCAGCTTCGACGCGCGCATGCAGATGGCGCAGCGCCAGGGCAAGACCTCTTTCTACATGCAGCATCTCGGCGAAGAGGCGGTGAGTTGCGCCTTCCGCAAGGCGCTGGCGTCGGGCGACATGAACTTTCCGACCTATCGGCAGGCCGGGCTGCTCATCGCCGACGGCTATCCGATGGTCACAATGATGAACCAGATCTATTCGAACGAGGCCGATCCGCTGAAGGGGCGGCAGCTGCCGATCATGTATTCGTCGAAGGAGCACGGATTCTTCTCGATCTCCGGAAATCTGGCAACGCAATATATCCAGGCGGTCGGCTGGGCGATGGCTTCGGCGATCAGCAATGATTCGAAGATCGCCGCCGCCTGGATCGGCGATGGTTCGACGGCCGAGTCCGATTTCCATTCGGCGCTGGTGTTCGCCTCGACCTACAAGGCGCCGGTCGTGCTCAATGTCGTCAACAACCAGTGGGCGATCTCGACTTTTCAGGGCATCGCCCGGGGCGGCTCCGGCACTTTCGCCGCCCGCGGTCTCGGTTTCGGCATTCCCTCGCTGCGGGTCGACGGCAACGATTATCTGGCCGTCCATGCGGTGGCTAAATGGGCGGCCGAGCGCGCGCGGAAAAATCTCGGGCCGACGCTGGTCGAATATGTCACCTACCGCGTCGGCGCGCATTCGAGCTCGGACGATCCGTCGGCCTACCGGCCGAAGGCCGAGTCCGACGCATGGCCGCTCGGCGACCCGATCGTCAGGCTGAAAAACCACCTCATCCAGCGCGGCGTCTGGTCGGACGAACGCCACACCCAGGCCGAGGCGGAAATCCTCGAAACGGTGATCGCGGCGCAAAGGGAGGCCGAGCGCCACGGCACGCTGCATGCGGGCGGCAAGCCCTCGGCGCGCGACATGTTCGAGGGAGTCTATGCCGAGATGCCGCCGCATCTCAGGCGCCAACGCCAGCAGGCAGGGGTCTGACCATGCCAAGGCGGACCATGATCGAAGCGATCCGCGACGCCATGGACGTGTCGATGGCGCGCGACGAACGCGTCATCGTGTTCGGCGAGGATGTCGGCTTTTTCGGCGGCGTCTTTCGCTGCACGCAAGGATTGCAGGCGAAATACGGCAAAAGCCGCTGCTTCGATACGCCGATCAGCGAATCCGGTATCGTCGGCTCGGCTATCGGCATGGCCGCCTACGGCCTGAAACCTTGCGTCGAGGTGCAGTTTGCCGACTATGTCTATCCGGCCTATGACCAGATCGTCTCGGAGGCGGCGCGGCTGCGCTACCGCTCGAACGGCGATTTCACCTGCCCGATCGTGGTCAGGATGCCGACCGGCGGCGGCATTTTTGGCGGCCAGACCCACAGCCAGAGCCCGGAGGCTCTATTCACGCATGTCTCCGGCCTGAAGGTCGTCGTGCCGTCCAACCCGAACGACGCCAAGGGCCTTTTGATCGCGGCGATAGAGGATCCCGACCCGGTGATCTTCCTGGAGCCGAAGCGGCTCTACAACGGTCCGTTCGACGGCCATCACGAGCGCCCGGTGACGCCGTGGTCGAAGCATGAGCTCGGCGAGGTCGCGGACGGGCATTACACGGTCCCGCTCGGCAAGGCGGTGATCCGCCGGCCGGGTGCCGATGTCACCGTGCTTGCCTATGGCACGATGGTCTATGTCGCCGAGGCGGCGGCCGAGGAGACCGGCATCGACGCCGAGATCATCGATCTCCGGACGCTGCTGCCGCTCGATCTCGAGACGATCGTCGGCTCGGTGAAAAAGACGGGCCGCTGCGTGATCGTGCATGAGGCGACGCTGACATCCGGGTTCGCTGCCGAACTTTCGGCGCTGGTACAGGAGAACTGCTTCTATCATCTGGAAGCGCCGGTGGCGCGGGTCGCCGGCTGGGACACGCCCTATCCGCATGCGCAGGAGTGGGACTATTTTCCCGGTCCGGCCAGGCTCGGCCGAGCGCTCGTTGAAACGATGGAGGCCTGACGATGATGGGCGAATATGTGATCAAGCTGCCCGATGTCGGCGAAGGCGTCGCCGAGGCCGAGCTCGTCGAATGGCAGGTCAAGGTCGGCGATTTCGTGCGCGAGGACGCGGTGCTGGCCGCAGTCATGACCGACAAGGCGACGGTCGAGATTCCGTCGCCGGTCGATGGCGAAATCGTCTGGCTGGGTGCGGAGATCGGCGACACGGTGGCGATCGGTTCGCCCATTGTACGCTTGAAAGTGGCCGGCGAGGGCAATGTGGGTGCTGGTGCGAAGTCGTCGGGAGGTGAGGCGAAAGCTACCGGCGCTACCCCCACCGAAGCTACCCCCGCCCCCTCCCCACAAGGGGGAGGGGGACCCGCTTCGGCTCCCAAGGCTGATGCCAAATCTGTCGCGCGCCCGTCCGCAAAAGTGTCCGCGCGTGAGGATGAGTCTGCCACGGCAACGGAATCCCCCTCCCCCTTGTGGGGAGGGGCTAGGGGTGGGGCTACTGCCGTCGGTCGGGGTACTGCGCCCGTCGCCGCGCCGCGTCCCGAAGGCGAAAAGCCGCTCGCCTCGCCGGCCGTCCGCCTCAGGGCAAAAGAGGCCGGCGTCGATCTCCGACAGGTCAGGGGAAGCGGCCCGGCCGGCCGCATTCTCCACGAGGACATCGACGCCTCCCTGGCGCGCGGACCGCAGCTTGCGAAGGTCTCCGGCCTCGCACGCAACGAGGCCGTCGAGGACATCAAGATCATCGGGCTCAGGCGCAAGATCGCCGAGAAGATGGCGCTGGCTAAGTCGCGCATCCCGCACATCACCTACGTCGAGGAGATCGACGTTACGGCATTGGAGGATTTGCGCGCGGCGCTCAACAAGGAGAAGCGCAGCGGCGTCGAGCGGCCGAAGCTGACGCTGCTGCCGTTCCTGATGCGGGCGATGGTCAAGGCGATCGCCGACCAGCCCAATATCAACGCGCTGTTCGATGACGAGGGCGGCGTCGTCCACCAGCATGGCGGCGTCCATATCGGCATCGCCGCGCAGACGCCTTCTGGGCTGGTGGTGCCGGTAGTCAAGCACGCCGAGGCGCGCGACATCTGGGACTGCGCCGCCGAGCTCAACCGGCTCGCTGAGGCGGCCAGATCAGGCACGGCGACGCGCGACGAGCTCTCGGGATCGACCATCACCATCACCTCACTCGGCGCCATGGGCGGTGTGGCGACGACGCCGGTGATCAACCATCCGGAAGTGGCAATCCTCGGCGTCAACAAGATGATGGTGCGGCCGATATGGGACGGCACCCAATTTATCCCGCGCAAGATGATGAACCTGTCCTCCAGCTTCGACCACCGGGTGATCGACGGCTGGGACGCCGCAGTGTTTATTCAACGGATTAAGGCGCTGGTGGAAACCCCGGCGCTGATTTTCGTGGATTGATGAGATGAGAACGGTCGCAAAGGCTCCCTCACCCGGCCTCCGCTTCGCTACGGCCACCCTCTCCCCGAGGGGAGAGGAGGTCTCCAGCGCCGGCGCCAGCCTCTTCTCCCCGGTGGGGAGAAGGTGGCCGCGAAGCGGCCGGATGAGGGGGCCTTTCTTCGCCAAAAAGAGCATATCGACATGAAGGAAATATCCTGCAAGCTGCTCGTCATCGGCGCCGGGCCCGGCGGCTATGTCTGTGCCATCCGCGCCGGCCAGCTCGGAATCGATACGGTTATCGTCGAGTTCGGCAAGCCGGGCGGCACTTGTCTCAATGTCGGCTGCATTCCGTCCAAGGCGCTGATCCATGCGGCCGAAGAGTTCGAAAAGGCGTCGCACATGGCCGGCGGCAAGAGCCCGCTTGGCATTTCAGTCGCAACACCATCCATTGATCTCGAAACGACCGTCGCCTGGAAGGACGGCATTGTTAGCCGGCTGAACAGCGGCGTCGCCGGCCTGCTCAAGAGGGCCGGGGTCAAGACCGTGCATGGCTGGGCGAAATTCCGTGACGGCAAGACTGTCGAGGTCGAGACAGAGACCGGCACACAGGTCGTCCGCGCCGAGACGGTGGTGATCGCCACCGGCTCGGCGTCGGTCGAGCTGCCGTCACTGCCGTTCGGTGGGCCGGTGATCTCGTCCACCGAAGCGCTGGGGCTGAGCGAAGTGCCGGAAAGGCTTGCCGTCGTCGGTGGCGGCTATATCGGGCTCGAGCTCGGCATCGCCTTCGCCAAGATGGGCGCCAGGGTGACCGTTGTCGAGGCTTTGCCGCGCGTACTGGCGCAGTATGATGCCGAACTGACCCGGCCGGTGGTGAAACGGCTCACTGAGCTCGGCATCGAGGTGCTCGTGAACGCCAAGGCCAAGGGGCTGTCGACCAAGCGCGATGCGCTGCTGATCGAGACGGCCACCGGCAAGAATGGCAAGATCGCTGCCGACAGGATTCTGGTCACCGTCGGGCGCAAGCCGGTGATCGAAGACTGGGGGCTAGAGCAGATCGACCTCGACATGGCGGGGAAATTCATCCGCATCGACGACCAGTGCCGCACCTCGATGCGCGGCATCTTTGCCATTGGCGACGTCACCGGCGAGCCGATGCTGGCGCACCGGGCGATGGCGCAAGGCGAAATGGTCGCCGAGATCGTCGCCGGCCACAAGCGCAGCTGGGACAAACGCTGCATTCCCGCCATCTGCTTCACCGATCCGGAGCTGGTCACCGCAGGCCTTTCGCCGGAGGAGGCAAAGGGGCTCGGTGGTGAGATCAAGGTCGGCCTGTTTCCGTTTGCCGCCAATGGCCGGGCGATGACCAAAATGGGTGAAGATGGATTTGTCCGGGTCGTTGCCCGCGCGGACAACCATCTGGTGCTCGGCATCCAGGCGGTCGGCCAGGGCGTGTCGGAACTTTCGGCGGCGTTCGGCCTGGCGCTGGAGATGGGCGCGCGGCTGGAGGACATCGCTGGCACCATCCATGCCCACCCGACACAGGGCGAGGGTTTTCAGGAAGCCGCGCTGAAGGCGCTTGGGCACGCGCTGCATGTTTGAGAGCAGGTGATCTCCCCACTTGAGGGGGAGATGGCCGGCAGGCTAGAGGGGGTCGGTTCGACTGGATGCGACCTCCCTTGCGACAGATGGAGGTTAGCGCTCTACGCGAGGCGACCCCCTCTGTCGCCTTCGGCGACATCTCCCCCTCGAGGGGGGAGATTACACAGCTCACCCCGCAAGCCGGCTAACCATTTCGTGCTGCGCATAGGCGCGGCCGAAGCGGTTGGCGAGGAAAGCGTCGAGGGCGATGTCTTCCTGCTTGATAAAACCCTTCGCCGGCAAGGTGCCGTCGGCCAGCATGTCGAGCACCGCGCAGATGGCGGAGGCCGTGGTGATCTGGATGGCGCTGCGCACCTTATCGCCGACACGCTTGGCGTAGATCTTGTTGGCGTAGGTCTCCTGCAGCAGGCGGCCGTTCTTGCGGCCGCTGACGGTGACGAAGATGATGACCACGTCCTGCAGCGTTGCCGGCAGGGCGCTCTCAAAAATGTCCTTCAGCACGTCGCGGCGGTGGCGCAGGCCGAGATCGTTGAGCAGCGCCTTCATGATCGCGGCGTGGCCGGGGTAGCGGATGGTGCGATAGTTCAGCGTGCGCACCTTGCCCTTCAGCGTTTCGGCCAGCGTGCCGAGCCCGCCCGAGGTGTTGAACGCCTCGTAGGTGACGCCGTCGAGCGAGAATTCCTCGCGCTCCTCCAGCGGTGGCACCTCGATAAGCTCGCCTTCGACGATCGCCTCGCAAGGCTCGCAATATTCGTTGATGACGCCGTCCGTGCTCCAGGTCAGATTGTAGTTCAGCGCGTTCGACGGGTATTGCGGCAGCGCGCCGACCCGCATGCGCACGCTCTCCAGCGTGTCGAAGGGGCTGGCGAGATCGTTGGCGACGATCGAGACGAAGCCCGGCGCCAGCCCGCATTGCGGGATGAAGGCGCTGTTGGCGGAGCGCGCCAGTTGCTTGACGCGTCGGGTCGCGACGACATCCTCGGTCAGGTCGAGATAGTGGACGCCGGCGCTGGCTGCCGCTTCGGCGATGCGCGTGGTCTGATGGAAGGGGGCGGCGCTGAGCACGGCGAACTTGCCGGCCAAGGCCGCTTCAAGGGTTCCGGCGGCTTCGATGTCGAGTTCGAGCGTCTCGACCGTATCAGGCAGTTCGGCCGCGCCGAGTTGTGCGGCCGAGCGGTCGACGAGGGTGACATGATAGTCGCCGGTGGAAGCCAGCATCTCGGCAATGGTCGAGCCGATCTTGCCGGCGCCGACAACGATGATTTTCTTCATGACAGTTCCCTCGCCTCACCTTTGATCGACAAATAGTTTCGCAGCTTGCCTGTCGAAAGGAAGCGTTGAATTGTTCGAAACGAAGTGCCAAATTGAACAGGATGCCGATGAGGTTCGTCGAAAGTGCTTAGCAACGCCGAACAAGCCCTGCTTTCCCTGCTGCGCGTGAATGCGCGCGCCTCGACGGCCGAGCTGGCGCGGCGGCTGGGCGTGTCGCGGACAACGGTGCAGAGCCGGATCGAGCGGCTGGAACAGCGCGGAATCATCACCGGTTATGGCGTCAGGCTTTCGCCGGATTACGAACAGGGACTGGTGCGGGCGCATGTCCTGCTCACTGTTACGCCCAAGCTCGCCGACAAGGTGGTGCGCAGCCTGCAGGCGCTGCCGCCAGTGCGGACGCTGCATTCGGTGAGCGGCAATTTCGACATGATCGTCATCGTCGACGCGCCGTCGATCAAGGATCTCGACACGCTCCTCGACCAGATCGGCGCGATGGACGGGGTCGAACGGACGTCGTCCTCGATCATCCTGTCGACACGGATTGATCGGTGACTGGCTTGGCGGGAGCATTTGGGCTGCTTCCCTCCCAGGACGGAGCAGAAACTCTTGGGGGCATGTTCCTTCCAAATGCTGCTGTCGAGCGGAACCTTTCGGGGCGTCGGCGGGACAGCGCCCCCCTCTGTCCTGCGGACATCTCCCCCACTTGGGGGGAGATCGGCAGTTTCGGCGCTCCGCTCACGCCTGCGATGCTCTTGTAATAAAGCAACATGAATTCCAAAAAATGTTGCTTTCCAACACGGCCTGTATGAGAATCGCTCGGGCAGGCGTAGACCTTGCGGCAGCAAACGGGCAAACGGCGTAGCGAAAGAGCCCGAACCTCGCGGACTCTGCGGCGATTGCCGGAAGCACGGCAACGCACCAATGCTTTTTGAGGAGAACAGACCTTGTCCAAGCAGTGTTTTGGAACATCGCATGTGCCGCTGTCGCCGGCGGTCCGGGCCGGCGATATGGTCTATGTCTCCGGCCAGGTGCCGGTTGGCAGCGACGGCGTGGTGGTAACGGGCGGTATCGTAGAACAGACCGAGCAGGTACTTTCGAATGTGCAGGCAGCCCTGGCGCTGGCCGGCTGCACCATGGACGACGTGGTCAAGACGACAGTCTGGCTCGAGGACGCACGCGACTTCGGCGCCTTCAATGCCGTCTATGCCAGGCATTTTCCAAAGGATCCGCCGGCGCGGACAACCGTCGAGTCGCGGCTGATGATCGACATCAAGATTGAGGTCGAGGCTGTCGCCTACAGACCGGTTTGACGAGAAGACACAGCGGAGCCAGACGCCGATGCAATTTGATCTTCTCCTGAAGGGCGGCCGCCTCATCGATCCGGCGTCCGGCCTTGACGCGCAACGCGATCTGGCCATCGCCGGTGGCCGCATCGCCGCGATCGATGCCGACATTCCCTTCGAGCGCGCCGCGCGCGTCATCGATGCCACCGGGTCCATTGTCGCGCCCGGCCTCATCGATCTGCACAGCCACGTCTATTGGGGCGGCACCTCGCTCGGCGTCGATGCCGACCGCCTCGCCGCAAAAAGCGGCACCACCACCTTCATCGACGCCGGAAGTGCCGGCGCCGGCAACTTCCTCGGTTTTCGCCGCCACGTCATCGAGCGCTCGAAGGTGCGCATCCTGGCCTATGTCAACATTTCCTTTGCCGGGATTTTCGGCTTCTCGCAGACCGTTTCGGTTGGCGAGTGCAGCGATCTCCGGCTCTGCGAACCGCGCGAGACGGTGGCGGCGGTGCGCGAGCACGCGGAGGTGATTGTCGGCGTAAAAGTCCGCTCCGGTCGCCATGCCGGCGGCGGCAGCGGCATTGCGCCGGTCGATCTCGCACTCGAGGCCGCCGACCAGGCCGGCCTGGCGCTGATGGCGCATATCGACGAGCCGCCGCCCGGCCGTTCGGAAGTGCTGCCGCGGCTGCGCAAGGACGACATCCTCACCCATTGCTTCCGGCCGTTTCCCAACGCGCCGATCTTCACATCCGGCGCGGTGCGGCCCGACATGCGGCTGGCGCGCGAGCGCGGCGTCATCTTCGATATCGGCCACGGCATGGGCTCGTTCGATTTCGAGGTCGCCAGGGCGATGCTCAGCGAAGGGCTGGCGCCTGACGTGATCAGCAGCGACGTGCATCTCTACTGCGTCGACGGACCGGCCTTCGACATTCTGGTCTGCATGTCGAAGCTGCTGGCGCTCGGCATGCCGCTGCTCGAGGTGCTGCGCGCCGCAACACAGCGGCCGGCCGAGGCGATCGCAAGGCCCGAGCTTGGCGCGCTGGCGGTCGGTGCCGTCGGCGACATCGCGGTGCTGCGGCTGCGTCCGGGCAGTTTCACCTTCGTCGATGCGGTCGGCGCCTCGCTGGTCGCCGAGCAGCGGCTGGTCTCGGACGGCATCGTGGTCGGCGGCACCTGGTGGCCGAACGAGGCGGTGGACGATCTGAGCGATACCGAGCGCTTCGAAGCGCATGCGCATGAGACGCATGTCGATGTTGTGGCCAGGCATTTCGGGCGTGGGTGATCTCTCCCCTTGAGGGGGAAGGCGACAGAGGGGGTCGGTTCGACCGGGCTCGCCTTCCTGCAACGGATGGAGGTTGGCGCTCGACGTGCGGCGACCCCCTCTGGCCTGCCGGCCATCTCCCCCTCAAGGGCCCTCAAGGGGGGAGATTACAGCTTCACCCCGGCGCCCCATAAACCGGCGTCGCAATCCCTTCCATGCGCGCCTTGATCTGCAGCGCGACGAATTTCGAGTAAAAGCGCGACAGCGCCAAATTGCCGCCGTGGAACCATAGAGCTTCCTGCGCCGTCGGCTTCCACATGTTGCGCAGTTCGCCTTGCCATGGTCCCGGGTCGCCTTTCACGCCCGAGCCAATCCCCCAGCACGGCCCGACCTTGTCGGCGACCTCGCGCGAGACGATCGCCGCCACGGTCTCGTTCATCGACTGATAGCCGGTGCAGGAGATGATCGCGTCGGCCGCCAGTTCGGTGCCGTCGTCGAACAGGATTCCTGTCGGCGTCAGCGACTTGATCTCGACACCGCTGCGGATGCCGATCTCGCCGTCGATGATCAGATCCGAGGCGCCGACGTCGATGTAGTAACCCGAGCCGGTGCGGTAGGCCTTCATCAGCAGCCCGGTCTCGTCGTCGCCGAAATCGATGGCGAAGCCGGCGCCGCGCAAGCGGTCGTAGAAGGCCGCGTCGCGTGCCTTGATGACGTCGTAGAGCGCCCGCTGGCTTTGCGGCAGCACCGCGAACGGCGTGGAGGCGACGATCATGTCGGCCTTTTCGGTGGTGATACCGCGGGCCAGCGCCTTTTCCGAAAAGATCTCGAAGCCGACCTCCATCAGCGTATCGGATTTGACCACCGTCGTCGGCGAGCGCTGGATCATGGTCACCTCAGCGCCGCTCTCCCAGAGATCGACGGCGACATCGTGCCCCGAACTTGCCGCGCCGATGACCGCGACGCGTCTGCCGCGGAATTTTTCGCCGCTAAAATACTGGCTGGAATGCAGAATCTCGCCCTGGAACGCCGTGGCGCCCGGCAGCTCGATCTGCCTCGGCGGGCCATAGGCGCCGGTTGCGAAGACGATGTGCCTGGGTTTCAGCGTGATGCTCTCGCCGGCGCGATCGACCTCGACCGTCCAGATCTTTTCCGCCTCGTCATAGCTGGCGCTGACGCATCTCGTGGAGGGCCAGTAATTGAGCTCCATGACGCGCGTATACATTTCCAGCCAGTCGCCCATCTTGTCCTTGGGCGTGAACACCGGCCAGTTCTCCGGAAACGGGATGTAGGGCAGATGGTCGTACCAGACCGGATCGTGCAGCACGAGCGAGCGATAGCGGTTGCGCCAGGAATCGCCGGCTTGAGCGTTCTTCTCGATGATGAGGGCCGGTACGCCGAGCTGCCGCAGCCGTGCCCCCAGCATGATGCCGCCTTGGCCGCCGCCGATGACCAGGCAATAGGGCTGCTCAATGGCGCCGAGATTACGCGTCTCGCGTGCCCTCGCCTCCGACCAGGTCTCGCGGTCCGGGTCGGCCTTGTGGCGGACACCCAACGGCCGCGCCGGTCCCTTGCGCTCCTCAAAACCCTTGAGTTCGCTCATCGCCGTGAACAGCGTCCGGCATCGGCCGTCCTGCAGGCGCATGATGCCCCGGCCCCACGCCGATGACGTCTCGAAGGTGAACCAAGCCTCGACGATGCCTTCGTCCGAGCTTGCCTCGCCACTGAGCTGCCAGGCAGTCGGCTTGGTCGTAGCCAGTGTGGCTTCCAGCATGTCGCGGATCGCCGCGCGGCCTTCCATCGTCCTGATGTTCCAGGTGAAGGTCAGCAGGTCGCGCCAGTAGCAATCCTCGACGAACAGGTTGGTCGCGGCCGCTGCGTCGCCCGTCTCGAGCGCGCGGGAGAGGGAGGAAAACCAGGTGGCCGCCTGTTTCGATGGTCCCATGTCGAGCATCTGTTGTCTCCTCTGCGTTTCAAGTCGGCGCCGCCCGGTCTTTCCTTCTCCCCCTGTGGGAGAAGGTGGATTGGCGCGTAGCGCCAAGACGGTTGAGGGGTGCTGGACGGAATGCGGCGGTGCCAAGCTGGAACACCTCTCATCCGACCGAGCTTCGCTCGGCCACCTTCTCCCACAAGGGGAGAACGAGAAGCCGCGCCTCTCAGTCCCCCAGCGGCTCCATCTCTTTGCCCGTCCTGTGGATCTGGGCGTTGTATTTGATGCGGCGGACCGTTTCGCGAGCCGAGCCGTCGAGTTTGTAGGCGGCCGCCACCGCCATCAGGTCGATCGCGGCCAGAAAGGCAAACCGCGAGGCGGTCGGCTTCAGCGTGTCGGGATATTCGGGCACCGCCACCGTCAGCCTGACGTCGCAGGCGCGGGCAAGGTCGGTGTCGGGCGCGGTCACGCCGATCGCGTTGGCGCGGTAATGCTTGGCCAGCTCGACGGCCTCGATCACTTCGCGGGTGCGTCCGGTCGCCGAAATGGCGATCACCAGATCGCTGGGCTTCAAGGTCGAGGCGGTCATCCGCATCAGATACGGGTCGCACTGGGCGCTGACGGTGATGCCGTAGCGGAACAGCCGGTACTGGGTTTCCTGCGCCAGCGCCGAGGAGCTCCCGCCGAGGCCGAACACCGTAACCTGGCGCGCCTTGGCGATGAGCTCGGCCGCCTTCACCAGCTGTGCCGGATCAAGCTGCCGTTCGGCCTCCTGCAGCGCCCGGCGTGCCTCGCCGAATACGGCATTCCAGAACGGCATGCCATTGTCGCTGCTGGTGGGTGGCGGCTTGCTCAGATGGAGCGCGCCGACGACCAGGCTCTGTGCCAGCTTCAGCTTGAAGTCGCGCACGCCCTCGCAGCCGATGGCGCGGCAGAACCGGGTCACGGTGGGTTCGCTGACTTGGGCGCGCTCGGCGAGCACGGCATTGGAGGCGTCGACCGCGAACCTGACATCGTCGAGCACGACATCGGCGACGCGCCGCTCCGCCGGGCGCAATTCACCGTAAGAGTCCTTGACCAGCGAGATGATGTCGGGGATGCGCCTGACATGATCGCGCCCATCGGGTTCGTCGCCCGAGGTTAATCGTACATGGCCTTCAGCTTCGGTCATGAATCATTCCCGTGCCGTTCGTAGAACTCGACCTCTACCATGTTCGCGCGTCGCTTGCCTGCTCGCCTCACGCGGCCGGTTCCCGAAGTATGTAGGAAAGCAACAAGCTTTTCAAGAAATAGAAAGCTCAATTAAAACAAACACATGTGGCTGAGAGTAGCGATCTTGCCAGCGAGAGACGTGGTCGCCGCTTGGCAGTAAAGTAGGAGAGTTACAGGCTGATTTCTGCGGGATGACCGACTGGAACTGCTGACCGAAGGTGAGCGGGTAGGTAGGGCGGAGTCGCGGCGTTGCGCCGCCCCGTCTTCCCTTCTCCCCTTGTGGGAGAAGGTGTCGCCGAAGGCGACAGATGAGGGGTGTTCCAGCTTGGCACCGACGGCACTCCGTCCAGCACCCCTCTTCCGTCTCGGCGCTGCGCGCCGATCCACCTTCTCCCACAAGGGGAGAAGGCAAGCTAGGTCAGCCCGTGCGTCGGGCGGGATGCTGGTCCGAACCGCCATCCAGCCACGCGATGTCGTCAGGCGAAAGCGCAATGTCGAGGGCCTGCAGGCTGTCCTCCAACTCGTCGAGCGTGCGTGGTCCGATCAGCGGGACGGACGGGAACGGCTGGGCCAGGACGTAGGACAGCGCGACATGGATCGGGCTCTTGCCCAGCCTGTTCGCGAGCTCGATCGCCCGGTCGCGGCGGCCGAAATTTTTTTCCGAGTACCAGACCCGGACCAGCTCTTCATTGTCGCGCTGGTCGCGCCCGGCGCGACCGGTGAAGAAACCCCGGCCCTGGCTCGACCAGGCGAAATTGGGCATCTGCCGGGCGGTCAGCCAGGCCTTCCATTCATCGCTCGACGATGTGACGCAACCCGGCCAGATCGGCACCAGCATTTCGGCCAGAGAAAAATTGTTCGAAAGCGCGCCAGGCTTTTGCTTGCCGGTCCGCTCGGCATAGGCAATGGCCTCGTCCATGCGTTCCCTAGTCCAGTTCGAGCCGCCGAACGGACCGCGGATGCGGCCAGCCCTGACCTCCCTGTCCATTGCGTCGACGAATTCGTCGACCGGCACGTCCGGATCGTCGCGGTGCATGAAATAGACGTCGACATGATCGGTCTGCAGCCGGTCGAGCGACTGGGTGAGCTGCTTGCCGATCACATCGGGATAGCAGAGCGGGGTGTGCGCGCCCTTGCCGATGACCACCGATTGCTCACGCACGCCGCGGTTCTTCAACCACTGGCCGAGCAGCGTTTCGGTGTAGCCGCTGCCATAGATGTAGGCCGTGTCGAAGACGTTGCCGCCGGCTTCGAAATAGGCATCGAGCAGGATCATGCCCGAGGAGAACGTGCGAAAATCCTCGAAGCCGAGCGCCAGGCACGAGGCCGGCGGCGGCAGGCCTGGAATTTCGCGCTTCGGGATGGTGGTGCCGCCGGAGCACAGCCGCCGGCCGGAGATGGTGTTGACGCGTTTTTCGGGCTTCTCGATCTCGTATTCGAGCCCGATGGCGGCACGCCATTTGTCGAGCACGCGCAGATTGCCGAGGCTGTCGGCCCAGTCCATGCCCGGCCAGGCAAACTCCTGCTTTCCGGCCAGGATCGCCTCACCGGCGGCGTCGGCCTCGAAAGCGTAGAGCCAGCGGTCTTCCCTGACCTCGACCAACTCCTCACCGCCCGGACGGATGATGCGAATCTCGCCGGTGCCGCCTTCCCTGCCGCTCGCATACCAGAAATCCGCGACCTCGATGCGGCCCTTGGTGCCAAGGATGCGCAGGACATTGTCCTGCGCCAGCGAAATGCCGCAGCAGACTTCGGCGACGATGCCACTGGGAAAATGCAGCAGCGCCGAAGCCCATTCGTCGACGCCGGACTGGCCAAGATGCGCAGCACCCGCCACCTTGTCCGGCTCGGCGAACGGTTTTCCCAATGCTGCCCCGGCAATCAGCCGCGCCATCGAAACGGGATAGCCGCCGACATCCAGAATGCCGCCGCCGGCGAGATCGTTCGCGTAGAGCCGGTGTTCCGGCATGAAATCAGGCATGGCGAAGCCGAAGCTCGACTTCACCATGCGCACCTCGCCGATCGCGCCGGACCTGATCAGCTCGACCAGCTTTGCCGTCTGCGGATGCAGCCGGTACATGAAGGCTTCGCCGAGAAAGGTGCCGGCCTTGCGCGCTGCATGGATCATCGCGTCCGCCTCGAAAGCGGTTAGCCCCATCGGCTTTTCGCAAAGCACATGCTTTCCGGCCTCGGCCGCCTTGATCGCCCATTCGGCGTGGCTGGGGTGCGGCGTCGAAATGTAGATCGCGTCGACGTCCGGGTCCGCGAGCAGAGCATCGTAGCCGTCGAGGATGCGAGCACCCGGGAAGTTATCGGCGAGGCCTGATTTGCCGGGATTGCGTGCGCCGAGCGCAACCAGTTCGCCGGTATGCGAATGGGCCACACCGCCGGCAAAGGCCTTGGCGATGGTGCCGGGTCCGAGAATGCCCCAGCGGATTTTTCGTGGTTCGGACGTCATTTTTAGATCTCCTTGGGGTCGCCTCGGCGTCGCGAGTTGGTAAAAGAAAAATTGCGTGTCTTAGTTTTGTGCATGTCGTTGTCCCAAACCGCTGCGCATCCTCGGTTCACGCCCGAGGGCATGCTTTTGGGCGACATGCATTAGCGAATGCGTGCACCTGACTTGTCGAAGAGAAGCGACCGGCCGGCTTTGATCGACACCACCATGTGGTCGCCATTCGCCCGCTGCCGCGATGCCTCGCGCTCGATGATCAGTTCCTCTGGTCCGGCATTGGCATAAACATAGCTCACCGATCCGAGATGTTCGGCGACATCGGCCTTGACGGCGATGTCGCAATCGCCCTCGCCGGCCTCGAAGAAATGCTCCGGCCGGACGCCGAGCACGACCTCGGCGCCGACCGCAGGCGGGGCGCCCGAAAGCGGCTTCCGTAGCTTGGCGCCACAATGGTTGGTGAGTTCGAGGGTTACTGCGCCGTCGTTCCCGACCACTTTCGCCGCCATGAAATTCATCTTCGGCGAGCCGACGAAACCGGCGACGAAGCGATTGGCCGGGTCGTCATAGAGGTCGAGCGGCGCGCCGATCTGCTCGATATTGCCGGCGTTAAGCACGACAATCCTGTCGGCCAGCGTCATCGCTTCGGTCTGGTCGTGCGTCACATAGATCATGGTGACGCCGAGCTCCTTGTGCAGGCGCGAGATCTCGACCCGCATCTGCACCCTGAGCTCGGCGTCGAGATTGCTCAGCGGCTCGTCGAACAGGAACACTTGCGGTTCACGCACGATGGCGCGGCCGATGGCGACGCGCTGGCGCTGGCCGCCCGACAACTGCCGCGGGCGCCGCTTCATCAGCTCGGCGATGCGGAGAATTTCGGAGGCTCGCTTCACCCGCCGTTCGGTGTCGGCTTTCGGGTTGCCGTTCATCCTCAGCCCGAAGCTCAGATTCTGCTCGACGCTCATATGCGGGTAAAGCGCGTAGGACTGGAACACCATGGCGATGCCGCGATCGGCCGGCTCGATGTCGTTCACCAGTTTGCCGCCGATGGTGATCTCGCCGCCGCTGATGTCCTCGAGTCCGGCGATCATCCTCAGCAGCGTGGATTTTCCGCAGCCGGAAGGGCCGACGAAGACGATGAATTCGCCGTCGTTGACGTCGATGTTCGCGCCGTGAACGATCTCGAAGACGCCGAAGCGCTTAACGACATTCTTGAGTGTGACCGCTGCCATGCTGATCCTATTTGATGGCGCCGGCGGCAATGCCGGCGACGAAATGGCGCTGCAAGAGCACGAACACGACGAGCATCGGCACGGTGAGCATGACGGCGCCCGCCATGATGCCGCCCCACGACACTTTGGTGAGGCCGATCAGCGTGCCGAGCGCCACCGGCGCCGTCATCGCGCCGGGCTTGGAATTGATCAGCAGCGGCCAGAGATAATTGTTCCAGGAGGCAAGGAACAGGATGATGGCGAGCGCCGCCAGCATCGGCCGCGCCAGCGGCAGCGCTACGAACAGGAAGATCCGCCATTCCTTGACCCCCTCGACGCGAGCGGCGTCGAACAGATCGCCCGGCATCATCGAGAAGCTCTGCCGCATGAACAGCACGCCGAGCGAATTGAAGAGCGGCGGCACGATCAGCGCCACCCAGGTGTTGGCGAGCTTGAAGTCGCGCGCCACCATGATGAATTGCGGGATCAGCACGACCGCATAGGGAAGCGTGATGGTGCCGAGGATGATCGCGACGACCACGCCCTTGCCGAAGAACTGGTAGCGCGCCAGCGCCCAGCCGGCCATCGAGGTGAGCAGTACCGACAGGAACGTGTAGGTGACCGCCACCGAGACGGAGATGCCGATGGCGCCGATGAAATTCGTGTCGCGCTGCAAATTGTTGACATTGTCGAGGAAACTGCCGTGCGGCAAAAGCTCGATGCTGGGACTGAAGATGCCTCTGTCGGGCATGGTCGAGAAGATTACCATCATCCACAGCGGAAACAGCCAGATCAGCGCCAGCGGCGTCAGGAACAGATGCAGCGCGATGCTGCGTCCCAATCTGGCGGAGGAACGGCTCGAAGAGGAACGCGAGCTCATTTCGGCTCCCTCGTCAGCCACAGTTGCACAAGCGAGATGGCGATCGCCAGCCCGGCCATGGTGTAGGCGATGGCCGAGGCGTAACCGAAATTGAGCGACCTGAAACCCTGGCGGTAAAGCAGCAGCCCGAGCGTTTCGGTGCCGCCGCCCGGTCCGCCGCGTTCGGTGATCAGGAACGGTTCGGTGAACAGCTGCATGGTGCCGATGATCGACAGCACGGCGCAGAACACGATGATCGGCTTGAGCAGCGGCAGCGTGATGTAGAAGAACTGCTTGAGCTTGCTGACGCGGTCCAGCGTCGCCGCCTCGTAGACATCCTGGGGGATGGATTGCAGGCCGGCGAGCAGGATGATGGCGTTGTAGCCGGCCCAGCGCCAGGTCACCGCGATCATGATGACCGCCATCGCCGGGGTGACGTTGGAAAACCAGTCGATACGCGGCAGGCCGACGCTGTTCAGCAGCTTGTTGATGATGCCGTAATCGAGGTTGAACATCAGCCGGAACACCGCCGAATAGGCGACTTCGCCGACCACGACAGGAGCGAAGAAGGCGAAGCGGAACAGGCCACGGGCTTTCAGCAGCGGCGAATTGAGTAGCACGGCCATCACGATCGCCAAGGTGATCATCACCGGCACCTGGATGACGAGGATAAGCAAAGTGTTCTTCAACGCGTTGAAGAAGGCCGGATCGCCGATCAGCCGGCCCCAGTTGAAGGTCGGCGCGAACCGCCACGGCACGGTGCGCGTCGCCTGGAAGGAGATCAGGAAGGAGCTGATGATCGGCCACAGCCAGAAGATCGAGAAGATCAGCAGGTAGGGCGCGAGGAAGCGATACGCCGTGGCGTTCTGATAGCGCATCATTGCCCTCCTTTGCCTCTCGTTTCTAGGTTTGCCGGCCTGCTGTCGAAGTCGGCGCCGCCGCTGTCTTACCTTCTCCCCTTGTGGGAGAAGGTGGATTTGGCGCGCAGCGCCAAGATGGTTGAGGGGTGCTGGAAGAAACTCGGCGCTGGCGCCAAGCTGGAACACCCCTCATCCGTCGCCTTCGGCGACACCTTCTCCCACAAGGGGACAAGGGGGAGCCGCGTTCAGCTCACTCTTCGACCGGCAGACCGGTCGCCGAGGCGATCTGGCTTGCGGCATCGTCGAGCGCCGCCTTGGCATCGGGATAGCCGCCGCCCAGATATGTGGTCTGCACCGCGCGGACGATGATTTCCGCGTCGCTCTGGAACGGCGTGCCGCGGCTCGGCACGACTTTGGGCAAGGTGCCGAGAATATCCTTCCACACCGCCTGGCCGCCCCAATAGGGCTGGCCTTCGGAGACATAGGGGTCATCGAGCGCCGAGATCAGCGACGGCACGAGGCCGAAGCCCTTCAGCATCGCTATCTGGCCCTCGTTGGTCGCGAGCGAGTATTTCAGGTAGGCGTAGGCGGCTTCCTTGTTGTTGGACACCGAGGTGATGGCGAGCGAGGAGCCGCCGAGATTGGCGGCGCGCGGGCCGTCGGCAGTGAGGCTCGGCATCAGGTAGACGCCCCATTTGCCGCTGCCGTCGGGCGACTCGGTGCGTATGGTGCCCTCGTACCAGCCGCCATACATCTGGGTGGCTACAGTGCCGGCGGTGTTGTTGGTGATCTTGGTGCTCCAGTCGGCCGAGGTGATGATGCCGGCATCATTCATCTCCTTGATCTTGGTCATCGACGCCACACAGGCCGGCTGATTGACGGTGATCGACTGCCCGTCGGCGGCGAAATAGGCGCAGCCCTGCTCGTTGGCGATCATCCGGAAGAATTCGGAGTCGCCGTTGAAATCGGCATTGGTCATCTTCACACCAGGATTGGCCTCCTGGATCTTCTTGCCGGCAGCAATGAAATCGTCCCAGGTCTTGATCGAGGTTGGATCGACGCCGGCCTTCTCGTAGAAGTCGCGGCGGTAGAACATCGCCACCGGGCCTGAATCCCACGGCATCGCATAGGCCTTATCTTCCACTTCGAGCTCGGTGCGCTTGAAGTCGGGGAATTTTGCCTGGTCTTCGGCTGTATAGCCGAGCGTGTGAAGGTCGACGAAGCAGTCCGGGAACTGGCTCCAGTAGTTCTCGGCCTCGCCGTTCTCGATCGTCACGATGTCCGGCAGCCCCTCGCCGCCGGCGGCGCAGCCGGCGATCGACTTGTCGTAGGTCGGGTTGTTGCCGAGATCCTGGACCGTGACCTTGATGTCGGGGAATTGCTTGTTGAAACCTTCTATGGTGGCCTTCAGCGACGAAGCGGCGACGTTCCAGCTCCAGATCGTGATTTCGCCGGATTGCGCAAAGGCCGGGGCAGAGCCCAGGGCAAGCGCGAGCGCGGCGCAGGTCAGTATGGTGCGCATTGAAATCCTCCCATTTCATTTGCTCTCTCATCGCGAGCATGCCTAGACTAGGCACTGGGGAAGGCTTGTCCGCGACAAAAGGAATAAAAAATTGGCGGAAAGTAAGATGCCGGAAAGGCCGTTTTACCAGCCTGGCGCCAGCAGCGTGGAGGGTCTGCCGCTGCTGCTGCAGATGTTTCACACCCAGCCTCTGGTGATGCTGAAGCCGCATTGGCATGCCCAGGTCGAGGTGAATTTCATCGTCCGCGGCGCCGTGCACTACCGCATGGATGAGCACGAGATCTCGCTTTCGGCCGGCGACATGTGCCTGTTCTGGGGCGGCCTGCCGCACCAGATGGACGATGCGTCGGACGACGCCGTCTATGCCGGCGCGCATCTGCCGCTGGTGCACTTCTTCCGGCTGCACCTGCCCGCGGACGTCCGCAACCGGCTGATGACGGGCGCGACATTGGTGACCAATGCCACCGACCGGTCCGACAGCGACAATTTCGAGCGCTGGAACCGCTACGTCCGGTCAGGCGATCCGGGCAAAGCCGAGCACGCCGTCAACGAACTGCTTCTGCGGCTGGAGCGGGTGCGCTTCGAACCTTACCGGCTGGTACCCGAAACTCCGATCGAGCAGGAAGCAGGCAGCCCCTTCGATCAGCAATCCCTGCGCAATGTCGGGCGCATGTGCGACTTCATCGCGGAGAATTTCCTCTACGACATCGACTGCGTGGACATCGCGGCGGCGGCCGACATTCATCCCAAATACGCCATGAGCATTTTTAAGAAATCGACCGGCATGACACTCAACGAATATGTCAACCTGTTGCGGCTCAGCTACGCGCAGGCGCTGCTGATGCACCAGGACGCCAACGTGCTGCGCGTCGCCATGGACTCCGGCTTCGGCTCGCTCAGCGCCTTCAACAAGTCGTTCCGCAAACTGGCCGGCATGTCGCCTTCGGATTTTCGCAGAGGTGCAGGCGCCAGATAGTCCCAGTGAATCAGATAGTCCAAGTCAAATAGAGCCACGCCGGTCGATGCCGGCGCTACAACGCCCTGCGCCGGTTGAAATGCCGTCACGGGTTGAGCTATCAGCAGCGGATGAGGCTCAAAGAATTTTTTTACCTGCTTGGATTGAAGCCAAGAACACGCGTTTACGGCCACTCGATACAGATCATCGATCTCCCGAAAGACGGGAAGATTGAATTCGCTCGATGGAAGAACCCGCGCGGGGCAGATCTCGATCTCGCCCAGGGCGAGGTCGATGATCTCCGGACGTTCCTGAGCGATGGCGACGTGGCGATCGATGTTGGCGCCCAGGTCGGCGACAGCACGGTACCGATAGCGCTCGCCTGCGGACCGCAGGGCCTGGTCCTCGCTTTCGAGCCGAACCCTTATACCTCACGATCCTCGGCGCCAATGCCGCGCTCAATCCTTCCCGATTGAACATTTTTCCGATTCCCTACGCGGCAACGCCGGAAGATGGGTCGTTCGTCTTCGACTACGGCAACCCGGAGTTCGAGAACGGCGGCAACCACACCGGGGTGTCGCGGTGGAAGCACGGCAGCGCTTTCAGTATCCCGGTCGAGGGGCGGCGGATCGAACCGTTGATCCGTGCCCGGCTTGGCCAGCGCATCAAGCGCCTGCGCTACATCAAGACCGACGTGGAGTCGCACGACCTGTCGGTTTTGACCTCGATCGGCGCGCTGATCGACGAATGCCGGCCCTACATCAAGTCCGAGGTCAATCACAATCTTTCGGCGGACGAGCGGCTGCGGATGCACCGGTTCTTTGCCGACAAGGGCTACGACGTCCACCTGGCTGGGCCGACAACGCTGTTCGGTCCGAAGCTCAGCGAAAACGACCTCGGCAGGAAGATGAAATTTCGACATGTTCGCAGTTCCCCGCTAACGCCGCCGGTCCTTCCAGTGCGTCGCCTTGGAGGACGGTAGAGACAGGCGCAGTGCGCCGGAAGTCAGCATATCCTCGCCGAGCCCGCCCGCCTCGCGAAGCCGCCCTCCGAACCCCAAAACGGCCACGGGCCAGTTGAGCGTCCGCGCGAAAAACGCACCACCGGCCGAAGCCGGTGGCGCTCTCTGGATCAGTCTGTAGGGGCAGGACCGTCCAGGGATCCCTTAGGATCTGGCTCAGATCCCTTAGGACCTGGCTCAAATGTCGGCTTTTCCTTGATCCGGGGCATCGGCCGAACAGATGAAGGAGCCCGCCAGCCTGGCAAGAATCTCGATAATGCGGTGCGCCGCCGCGCAGCGCATGATTTGCAATTCTATTCGGCAGCGTCAGGAATTTCGCCGGAGGTGTCGTCGGAAGACTCTACCGGGTCATCCGCGGCCGTTCTTGCCAGGAACTTGTCCAAGGCTACCTGCAAGGACAGGGTGGCCTGCGGCGAGGCTGGCGTCGTCGAAACGACAGCCATTGCATGAGCAATTCCCCGAGTGGACTTATCCCTGGCCGCCGCAGACGTTGCGGCTCCGTGTCCCTGCGATCCGGCCGCGGCCGAGTTTCCGCCGTTGCCGTTGCTTGCGCCGTTACCCTTCCCGCCGCCATTGCCGCCGGGTCCGGCGAGGACTGGAGACGCGACAAGGGCGAGAGCGGCGACCGTTGCGAACAGACTGGTTCGAGTTTTCATAATTCCTCCTTCGAGCCGCCCTCCCGCCAGGATGATTCCGGGTTATGACTATGAGGACTCTCTAATATGATGGTCCACTGCTTAGCCAGTTTGGTTTAAATACACCTGTCCGCAAGGGACCTTGGTCCGAAATTGAAAGGCAAAGGTCCTAACTCTATTGGGGGTTTTCCGAGCGGCGAACAAAGCGCCTGCAGGCAGCCGGCAAGCCACAAGCTCGCTCCGTCTGCTGAGTGATGCCGTGCAAGCCCAAAAGCGAAAAAGCCGCGGCGAACCGCGGCTTTTCGATGCTTGATTCCCCTTGGGAAATTGGAGCGGGTGAAGCGATTCGAACGCTCGACCCCAACCTTGGCAAGGTTGTGCTCTACCCCTGAGCTACACCCGCTCGCGCGGCTTTTGGGCCGCAAGCCGCGCCTATATGGCTGAAGGGCGCGGCGATTGCAACAGGGAAATCGCAGGTTTTTTGGCCGCACCGGCGACGTAAACGAGCCTTCCCTAGCGCGGATAGGAACGCAATCGGCAGCCTTGCTGCGCAACGGTCTTGTCTCGGCCGCGTCATTGGCCGTAAACGGCATGATCCAAACCGCGACAACAAGAAGTCCCACAAGAAACAACATGCCGAAAACCGAAGCCGAGCTTTTCGCCTTTCTCGCCGATCTCGGGATCGAGGTCTCGACCTTGCGTCATCCGCCGCTGTTCACGGTCGCCGATTCGCAGGCGCTGCGTGGAGAAATTGCCGGCGGGCACACCAAGAATCTTTTCCTCAAGGACAAGAAAGACAATTTCTTCCTGGTCAGCGTCGGCGAGGAGGCGGTGGTCGATCTCAAGCAGATCCACAATGTCATCGGCGCCGCCGGGCGCGTGTCCTTCGGCAAGCCGGAGATGCTGATGGAGCTTCTCGGCGTCGTTCCGGGCGCGGTCACGGTGTTCGGCTTGATCAACGATACGGAGTTGCGGGTCAAGGTCGTTCTCGACCAGGAGTTGATGGGCCATGCGGTCATCAATGCCCATCCGCTGACCAATGAGGCAACGACGTCGATCGCCGCCGCCGACCTCGTCAAATTCGTCGAGGCAACCGGGCATGATGCTGTTATCTTGAAAGTGACGGCATGATCGCCACATGGATGACGATAAACCGACTTCCGAGTGGGGATAAGGACGTTGTGCCGGGCCGGTGGCCGGCGGTGCGACCGAAAGGATGACGAGATGAGCGATAATAATCCATTTGGCAGCAGTGGCGGGCAGTATGCCACGTCGGTGCAGTATGGCGGCACTGACGCCACCCCCGCGAAAGTCGCGCTTGGCGAGCCGCCTGTCGCCGTCGACGTCATCAAGGATACGACGACCGCCACATTTGCCGCCGACGTCATCCAGGAATCGCGCCGTCAGCCGGTGCTGGTCGATTTCTGGGCGCCATGGTGCGGACCCTGCAAGCAACTGACGCCGCTGCTGGAAAAGGCGGTCACGGCCGCCGGCGGCAAGGTCAAGCTGGTCAAGATGAACATCGACGACCATCCTTCGATCGCCGGACAGCTCGGCATCCAGTCGATACCGGCAGTCATCGCCTTCAGGGACGGCCAGCCGGTCGACGGCTTCATGGGCGCCATTCCCGAGAGCCAGATCGCCGCGTTCATCCAGAAGGTCGGCGGCAAGAATAATGGTGCGCCGCAGGTGGCCGAGGCGCTAGCCGCGGCCGCGGAGGCGCGCGCCGCCGGCGATGTGCAGACCGCGGCGGATATCTACGACGCGATCCTGGAACAGGCGCCGGAGACGATCGAGGCGATTGCCGGGCTGGGCGATCTGCTGTTCGAGGCCGGCGATGCCGAGGGCGCCGAAGCCGTGCTGGCGCGGGCGCCGGAAGCAAAAAAGGATGCGCCGCCGCTTGCCGCGCTGCGTGCCAAGATGGCGCTTGCCGCGCAGGCACAAGCACTTGGCAATCCGGCCGAGCTCGAGCGGCGCCTGGCTGAGAACCCCGGGGACCACCAGGCACGGTTCGATCTTGCCATGATCCAGAACGCCAACGGCGAGCGCATGGCCGCGGCCGACAATTTGCTGGCGATCGTCAAGGCCGATCGCTCGTGGAACGACGACGGCGCCAAGACGCAATTGCTGCAGTTCTTCGAGGCATGGGGCATGACCGACGAAGCAACGCTGGCGGCGCGGCGCAAATTGTCGTCGCTGCTGTTTTCGTGAGCGCGCATCAAGCTGTTTTTGCCTGATGGCCTTGCGGTCGGCGGCGGCTGCGCCAGATTAGGGCGAGAGATCAGGCCGTCGGTTCTCTCGCTTGTGCCGATCGGGGAGGATCGGGATTTGATGCGCTTCTTGAGGAAGCGAGCGGAGGTTCGAAGTGCAGGCGGGAAACGCGCATTACCGGCTCGATACCGATTTGCCGTCGACGGTGCCGATCTTCCCGCTTGAAGGCGCATTGCTGCTGCCGGGTGGCCGCATGCCGCTCAACATTTTTGAGCCGCGTTATCTGGAGATGGTCGATGAGGCGATCGCCGGATCGCGGCTGATCGGCGTCATACAGCCCAGCCTCGACGGCGCGCAGCGTGCCGACGGCGAGCCGGAGCTTTGCAATGTCGGCTGCGCCGGACGCATTATCGCGCTTTCCGAGAGCGGCGACGGCCGTTACCTGATTACGCTGCAAGGTGTGTGCCGGTTCCGCATCGTGCAGGAACTCGCGGTCAAGACGCCCTTCCGCCAGTGCCGGTTTGCGCCCTTTCTCACCGATCTCGACGAAGATCAGGCAGAGGCCGGAATCGACCGGCCGGCGCTGCTCAAGGCGTTTCGCGCCTATTTGCAGGCCAACGATCTTGAAGCCGACTGGGAAAGCGTCAGCCGCGCCGAAAATGCCATGCTGGTCAATGCGCTGTCGATGATGGCTCCCTACGGGCCGGCCGAGAAACAGGCGCTGCTCGAAGCGGCGGATTTGAAGACACGCGCCGAAACGCTGATCGCCATCACAGAAATGGCACTGGCACGCGAAAACGAGGATTTCGGGTCGAGTCTGCAATAGGCAAGGTAGAAGGACGCAGGGATTAGCCCAATTGCGGAAGTCGGCGCCGCCCCTCATCCCCCTGCCGGGACCTTCTCCCCGTATAGTGACGGGGAGAAGGGGCTGGTGGCGGGCTCGGCACCCGTCCTGCAACGCTGGTGATTGGCGAAACCGCGAACGCGAAAGCTGAAGTGATTGCCCAAAGAAGGACAGACCGAATGGTGGATGGGCGTGACGGAAAGAAGGTCAATGTCGACCCCAAACTGCTGGAATTGCTGGCCTGCCCGCTTACCAAGGGCCCGCTTACCTGGGATCCGGAGCGCGGCGAACTCATCTCGAGGGTCGCACGGCTCGCTTATCCGGTGCGTGACGGCATCCCGATCATGCTGCCTTCGGAGGCGCGCTCGCTCCCCTTCGAGGACGGATTGCCACCGCCGCGGCTGGGTGGACCGTCCTGAATGGCGGGCCCCCGCGGCGGATCTTTGCCATCGTCAATGATGACAGTTGTGTGAGGCACCGGCGCCGCCGCCGCGCTTGGCGGCGGCGGCGGCAGTTGGCCTTCAAGCCCGCGGCTGGCTATTGTGTTTTTTGAGGATCGTCCGCCGGATTGACATACTTGAGACCCCACGGGCCATTGGTGGTGATTTGGACGACAGTCTCCTCATCGAAGTAAACGAAATGTGCCGTGCTGGGCGGCAGTGCGAAGAAACTGCCCGCAGGCAGTGCCTTGGCGGCGCTCCGATCGGCGGTTTTGCCCATTCCAAGATTAGTAGTCCCTGATATGACTGTGACCACCTCATCCGCAGGATGCGTGTGCGGTGCGATCGCGTACCCAGACGGCACTTTGAGCCGAAGGGCAAACAAACCTTCCTTGGTGGGATCGCCGAACAAGACCGCCGCTTCTGCTCCGGCAGGAAGCACTTTGGGGGCCGGGCCCCACTTAATATCATTGGGAGCGACCATTGTGTGCGCATCCTCTGCCGAGGCAAAGGAAGCGATTCCGCAGAATCCGATCAAGCCGATTGCAAATATCGATGCGATTTTCATGATAACCTCCCTGTGTCGCCGGGCCTTCCACCCCGTTGCGCGCTGGGGCAGGCCCGCAAACCGTCCAGAATAAGTCCGCGACCATGTCTAAGCAAGCGCTCCTCTACCTCCGCCTTGGGTCGAACTTGGTCATTCAGAGTGATTGGGTTTCGACCCTGGAGCGGCGGACCCTCAAGTCGAATCGGACCGCCGCTCCATCTTCTTGTTTGAGCATCGGATTCTCCCAAAACCGGTGCCCCAGCTTTCGGATCATGCTCTATTGAAAATTGCGACCCTTGGGCATGACCTGTTCCGCCTTTCCCGATAGCGCCGCGAGATCCCGCAGGACAGACCGGTCCTGCGCGCCACCCGGAATGGGGTGGATCCCGTCATGGCTATCTTCGGCGCGGCCGCTGGCCGAGGGCGCATTTGCGGGATCAGGGGCACCAGCCTCCTCCAGGAGCGTCGCCAGCCAGGGCGTCAGATCCTCGACCTTCTCGGCAACGATATGGATGACGTCCGATTCCGACTGCAGTTTGCCGGTGACACGGACCAGCCGCGCGCCCATGACAATGGGCCGGTAGCGGTTAAAGGTTCTTTCCCAGAAAATGACGTTGGCGACCGCCTGCTCGTCTTCCAGCGTCAGGAAAATCGCTTTGGCGTTACCCGGTCGCTGCCGCACCAAAACAAGGCCGGCGACCGAAACGCGCTTGCCGTCCCGAACCTGGCCGAGGCGCGCATTGGGCGTGACGCCGGAACGGTCCAGCCGCTGGCGCAGAAAGGCCAACGGATGCGCCTTCAGCGACAGGCCGAGCGAACGGTAGTCGTGGATGACATGCTCGCCGAGCGGCATAGTCGGCAGCCTGGTCTCGGGCTCGAGATCGCGCAAACGGATCCCCGGCTGGTCGAACAGCGGCAAGGTCTCGGCGGCACTCCTGCCGTCGAGCGCGCGGACCGCCCACAGTGCGTCGCGGCGGTCGAGGCCGAGCGAACGGAAAGCGTCGGCTTGTGCCAGCTTCTCGATCTCATCGACGTAGAGGCCCGAGCGCAGCCAGACATCGCGAACGGATTCATAACCGTCGCCGCGTCTGGCGACAAACACCTCCATGCGCTCCTTCGACAGGCCCTTGACCTGACGAAAGCCCAGCCGGACAGCATGATTGGTCCGGATGACACCGCGCATCTGGGCATGGCGGTCGAGGACGCGGGCCGGGTCGAAAGGCGCTTCCTCCAATGCGCAGTCCCAACCGGAAAAATTAACGTCGACCTCGCGGATTTCGACGCCGTGGTCGCGCGCGTCGCGGACAAGCTGAGCCGGCTGATAGAATCCCATCGGCTGGGAATTCAGGATCGCGGCGCAGAACACGTCTGGATAGAAGGTCTTGAACCAGCAGGAGGCATAGACCAGCAGGGCGAAGGAGGCGGCATGGCTTTCGGGAAAGCCGTATTCGCCGAACCCCTCGATCTGCTTGAAGCAGCGCTCGGCGAAGTCCTTTTCGTAACCCCGCAAAACCATGCCGTCGACCATCCGCTTGCGATAATTGCCGATCGTGCCGGTGCGCTTGAAAGTGGCCATGGCGCGGCGCAGTTCATCGGCCTCGCCCGGCCTGAAGCCGCCGGCGACGATGGCGATCTTCATCGCCTGTTCCTGGAACAGCGGCACGCCCAGCGTCCTGCCGAGTATCTCTTCCAGCTCCGGCTTGGGATATTCGGGCTTTTCCTTGCCCTGCCGGCGGCGCAGATAGGGGTGGACCATGTCGCCCTGGATCGGGCCCGGCCGCACGATCGCCACCTCGATGACGAGGTCATAAAAGGTACGTGGCCTGAGGCGCGGCAGCATCGACATCTGGGCGCGGGATTCGATCTGGAAGACGCCGATCGTGTCGGCGCGGCAGATCATGTCATAGACATGTTTGTCCTCGGCAGGGAGGGTGGCCAGCACATAGGGCTGGCCATAGTCATCCCGTGCCTCCGGATAATGATCCTGAAGCAGGGTGAAGGCACGCTGAAGGCAGGTCAGCATGCCGAGCGCCAGCACGTCGACCTTGAGGATTTTCACCGCGTCGAGATCGTCCTTGTCCCACTCGACCATCTTGCGTTCGTCCATCGCCGTCTTGATGATGGGCACGATCTCGTCGAGCCGGTCCCTGGTGATGACGAAGCCGCCGACATGCTGGGACAGATGACGGGGAAAGCCCATGATCTCGTTGGCGCATTCGATCACCTGCCTTGTCGACGGATCGGTTTGATCGAGGCCGCCGGCCCTGGTCTCCTTTTCGCCGAGCTCCGAGGTCGACCAGCCCCAGATCGAGCTGGACAGCGCGCTCCTGACGTCGTCCGACAGGCCCATCGCCTTGGCCACTTCGCGCATCGCCGACCGGCCCCGGTAGCTAACGACGGCCGCGGCAAGCGCGGTGCGCTTGGCGCTGTATTTGGAATAGATATACTGGATGACCTCTTCGCGCTTTTCATGTTCGAAATCGACATCGATATCTGGTGGCTCGTTTCTTTCCTCGGAAATGAAGCGCTCGAAAAGCGAGTCGATCCGCTCGGGGCCCACTTCGGTGATGCCGATGCAATAGCAGACCACCGAGTTGGCTGCGGAGCCGCGTCCCTGGCAGAGTATGCCCTGGCTGCGGGCGAATTTGACGATGTCGTAGACAGTCAGGAAATAGCGCGCGTAATTCAGGCGCTCGATCAAAGCGAGCTCTTCCCGGATGCGCTTCGTCACATCGGCGGGAACGCCTGAGGGATACCGTATCGCGGCTCCCTCTCGAGCCAGCCGTTCCAGTTCGGCCTGTGGCCCGAGGCCGGATTCCGTCGGTTCGTCGGGATAATTGTATTGGAGGTCACCGAGCGAGAAGCTCAATTCGCCGGCAAAGCGCAGCGTTTCCGCCAGTGCCTGCGGATGCCTGCGGAAAAGCCGCGCCATCTCCATTGGCGGCTTCAAATGGCGCTCGGCATTGGCCGCCAGTTCCAGCCCCGCTTCGGAAACAGGTACGTTGAGGCGGATCGCCGTCAGCACGTCCTGCAACCGGCGCCGTTCGGACGTATGGTAAAGAACGTCGTTGGTCGCCATCAGCGGAATGCCTGATACCTCAGCCATGGCAGCTGCCTGCTCGATACGGAAGCGGTCGTTGCCGTGATAATCCGGCGAAACGGCAAGCCGCAAAGCCTTGCCGAAGCGATCTTTAAGCCGGCTAAGCAAAGTGAGGTCATCATTGGCGCCCGCCGACAGATCCGGCAGGACTGCCAGCGACATGAGATCGCCCCATTCGAAAAGGTCGTCGCGATAGAGAAGCGGTGCGCCCTTTTCGCTTTCGTCGCGCATATTGGCTTGCGTCAGCATGCGGCACAGATGGCCCCAGCCTTTGCGGTCCTGCGGATAGGCGAGAACGTCGGGCGTGCCGTCGCAAAAAACCAGGCGGCAGCCAGGATGATAGGAAAGACCTTCCACCTTGGCCTGCTGCCAGGCGCGCACGACGCCCGCCACCGTATTGCGGTCGGCAAGCCCGATCGACGAAAAGCCCAGGAACTTTGCCGCGACCACCAGCTCCTCCGGTTTCGAGGCGCCGCGCAGGAACGAGAAATTCGACTGGATGCCGAATTCGGCATAGGGAACGGCCGTCAGCGCGTTCATGCGAAGACCCCATGCATGAACCAGCGCGGCGCAGCGTGCGAGGCGCCGTAGAGACCCTGGCGGTAGAGCCAGTAACGGCGGCCGTCGCTATCCTCGATGCGGAAATAATCCCGGGTCGGCGCGTCCTCCTGCCCCGCCGCCTCCCGCCACCATTCCGGGGCGATGCGTTCGGGCCCTTCGGCGCGCGCGACCCGGTAGAGAGCCCGCCGCCAACGGAAATTCATCGGCGGTCCCTCAGGCATTTCGGTGGCCGGCACCTCGATCGGTTCGGGCGAACGGAACAGCCGGATCGGCCGTTCCGGCCGAAAGACAGGCTTGGAGGAAGTGTCTTGTATCTTGCCCGGCTTCTTCGGCGGAGAGACCCTTTGCGGCGCCTCCGCATAGGGAAGCATGGCGACGGCGCGCTCCGGCAGATGACTCTCGACGGCGACCGGTTTCAAAACCGCGCTGTCGCCGAGCCGGGCGCGGATGCGGTCGGCGAAAAGGGCGATGTCGGCGCCGTCGTCGCGCGTTTCGCCGGCGAGATCCGCCTGCTGCATGTCGAAGGCCGCAGCCGACAGGACCGAGAGGCGCACGAGATCGAAGCCATAGCCGGCATCGATGTCCTGTTCGAGCGCGGCAAGCCTTTCGTGAAACAATTTCTGGATCAGCAACGGCTCGCGCAACGGCCGCGAGGTGCCGACGGCGATGCGGCTGACGGCGCCGTCGACGCGGAAGAGCAGCAGCGCCAGCCTTCTTGCGCCCTCGCCGCGGCGCTCGAGGTCCGCCTTCAATGTCGTCGCCAGCATTTTCACCAGCCGCTCTATTTCGTCGGTCAGCATGATGGGTTCTGCGAGATGGCGTTCGACCGAAAGCGGCGCCACCGGCAGGCGCGGCGACACCGCCTCGTCGAGGCGGCCGAGCGCCTGGTCGAGGCGCAAAAGCAGCGAGACACCGAAGCGGCGGGCGAGCGGCGCGCGCGGTGCTGCCATGACGGCGCCCGCCGTGCGCAGGCCGACGCTTTCCAGGCTGGCGCGGATATCAGGCTCGATGCGCAGCGCCGCCAGCGGCAAGGGTGCGAGGAGCGCTTCCTCTTCGCCACCGGGGACAATGCGATCACTGGCAAACCGCGCCGCCGCCCAGGCTGCACCAGGTGTGGCGGCAAGGCCGGCGCGGACATCGAAACCCTGATGGAAAAAGCGCGACAGGATGTCGTCCAGCATCGACCGTTCGCCGCCGAAAAGATGGGTACAGCCGGTGACGTCGAGGAACAGGCCATCGGCTGCGTCGAGCGCCACCAGCGGGGTGTAGCGGTCGCACCAGTCGGCAAGGCTTTCGAGCAGGCGGCGGTCGGCCTCGGGATCGGCTTCCACCACGTCGACCGAGGGATGCATGGCGCGCGCGTCGGCTATGCCCATGCCGCGCTTCAGGTGAAGCGCCTCAGCCCGCTCGTCGAGGGCGGCGATGCGCTGCGCGTTCCCCTGGCGATGGCTGATCACCAGGGGCAGGTGATCCGACGGCCGGGAACGCCAGGACCGCCCCAGACGCTGCCGCAGGATCCTTTCCGCGGCGAGATGCGGAAACCACAGGGACAGGATTCGCTGCCCGTTCTTCCCCGGTCCTTCTTTCCTCGAAACTGCGTTCATCGGGGTTCCACTCCAGTGTGAATTGTCCTGGCAAGGCCGTGCGGCTCTTGCCGATGCTGACGGTGAAGGCGGGGCGGCCGATCGAGCCGGCGAGCGGCCCGGCGATCGTCTCGCGGGGTGCCGACGGCGCCGCCGACAGGACGAGGCGGACGGGTGCCGCCGTCGGCTCGGATTCGCCGGCCTGGCGCAGCAGGAACACCGGCCGGCCGGCATTCTGTGCCCGGGCGTGCAGCCGCCGCGTCGCGGTGAGGTCCAGCCGCTGCGGACTGCCGCGGATTTCGAGGATGACGGCGGCGAGTGCCGTCATCCGGGCGGCCTCCTCGGCGGTCCACAGCGCATCGAGGAGCCTTGGCGCCTCGGAAAACAGCAATTGCTCCGGCTCGATGCCGAAAAGGGCGTGAAGCCCCCTGGCATAGGGAAAGCCGGCCTCCCGGAAGATTTCCGCGGTGCCGATCCACAGGACCGGCAGTCGCGGCCCCTGTTTGAGGATCAGGCTGACGAGCGACAGGGCGAAGCCGGCGACGGCCCCGGCATCGCGGGTCGCGGCGCCATGGATCTCGCTCAGCGCCGCCTTCGGCAGGCCGCCGCTGAGCGCAGTATCGAGACCTTCGGCGCCGGTGCGCAGAAACGCATCGGGCGGCGCCACGGCGAGGCCGCGGCGGACGATTGTTAGATCCTGAGGCGGGATGTCCGCTGTTGGATTCTGGGGCGTGACATCAGCTGTTGGATTCCGGGGCGCATCAACGGGGGCTGCGCCGGCCGGCGCCTCCAGGCGCTCGGGCAGCGTTCCCTCGATCTTCGCGATCTGGCGGCGCAGGGCAAAAACAGTCTCCCGCGCCACGGCGCTTGTCGCCATGACGGTCAGCTTCCACTCACAATTGTTCCTGTTATGTTCTCTAGGATTCCAGAGGGCGACCGAAGAGTCAAGCGGAGTCATGGGGAATTTATTCCTGTCCTCGCGTAGGCGGCAACCCGCCCATTTGCCGAGCCCGGCTCGAAAGCCTATATGCCGGGATCAGAAGGACAAAGCATGGCCCGCATCTACAAGACCCGCACCTGGCACGACCAGCTTTCGCCGTCGATGGAGGAAATGGAGTTCCTGGCGCTGGAGGCTTACGCCCATCTGCCGGAGGAGTTTCGCAAGCTGACCGGCGAGATCGTCATCCAGATCGCCGAATTTCCGACCGACGAGATCATGGACGATCTGTCGCTGGAAACGCCTTTCGACCTGCTCGGCCTGTTCGAGGGGCGCGGCATTGCCGAGCGCTGGAATCCGCAGACCGGCGAGGGGCCGAACCGCGTCACGCTCTACCGCCGCGCCATCCTCGACTACTGGGCCGAGAACGAAGAGACGCTGGGCGACATCGTCACCCATGTGCTGATCCACGAGATCGGCCACCATTTCGGCCTGTCGGACGATGATATGGAGCGGATCGAAGAGGCGGCGGAGTAGGCTGTGTTGATATTCAGGTGATGCCGGCCTGCGAACGGCAGTTCCCTGCGCTTCCGGTGCTCACGTACCCAAAGTACGCTCCGCTCCGGTTCTCGGGAAACCACCCAGTCTGGTCGCTTCGCGCCCGTCTTCGACTCCGGCGCGGCCTGACCTGAATCTCAACACACCCTGCGTCGGAGCTTTGCAAAATCTACCAGTCGCTGAGCTTGGTGTTGGGCCCGTATTCCTGACCCTCGATATCCTTTACCACGGCCTGGCCGCAGCGCATGGCCTTGGCCTCCATGTCGTAGGAATAGGTCGGCGAGCCGAACAGGTGCCAGCCCTTGTTCAGCGCTGCCGTCACCTTGTGGCAGAAGCTGGAATCGTCCGGACCGGACAGAAAGCGGTAGAGTTTCATTTTTCATTCCTGTCGTGAGTTGCCAATCATGCCCCGATGGCGGCCGCCTTCGCCAGCAGTTTTTCGGCCTGCGCCAGATGCAGCCGTTCGACCATTTTTCCATTCAGCGCAATGACACCCTTGCCGGCATTTTCGGCAAGCGCGAAGGCATCTTTCACCGAGCGTGCCTCGGCCACCGCTTCGGCAGATGGCGCGAAGGCCCGGTTCGCGGCATCGATTTGAGCCGGGTGGATCAGCGACTTGCCGTCGAACCCCATGGCGGCCGCTTCCCCGCATTCGCGCGCAAAAGCGTCCAGATCACGAAAATCATTGAAGACACCATCGAGCAGGTCGAGGCCGCCGGCGCGCGCGGCGAGCACCATCTGCATCAGCCACGGTGTGAGGTAGCGCCGGTCGGGCGTGGCGAGAGTGCCGGTCTCCTTGACCAGATCGTTCGTTCCGGCAACGAAACAAACCAGCCGCGAGTCCGGATCGCGGCCAAGCTCGGCGATCGGTCCGATGTTGAGCAGAGCCTTGGGCGTTTCGATCATCGCCCATAGTTTCACCTCGTCGGGTCCGAAATTGTCGTCGAGGACGTCGCCGGCTTCCAGAACGTCGCGCGGTGTGTCGACCTTGGGCAGCAGGATGGCGTCGGGCTCGCAGAGTGCCGCCGCCAGCAAGTCCTTGGGCCCCCATTCGCTGGAGAGCGGGTTGATGCGCACGACCATCTCGCAGCGCCGGCCGGGGCGATTTGCGAAGATGCCGGCCAGTTTTTCCCGCGCGGAGACCTTGTCGGCCGGGGCGACGGCATCTTCGAGATCGATGATGACGGCATCGCAGGCCAGCGACGAGATCTTGGCCAGCGCCTTGTCGTTCGAGGCCGGGACGTAAAGCACCGAGCGCCGCGGGCGGTAGGTTTCAGTCATCTCAGATCTATGCCGCCTGCGGCCGGTCGAGGCAAGCGGTCTTGGCCTGCACGAAAACTGCACGGGATTGCGGAAAATCTCCTCCGACGCGCCTCGCTGCCCTCATTTCGGCCGGCGATACAGGCGGTATGCAAGAGCGAGAAAAGCCCCGTTGGTCCCTGCCGTACCGCCTCCGCAATGACGGTTGGTGGCTGGTCGATCCACCGCGGCCGAACGGTTCGGCGACCCTCTTCCCCTTCATCCGCAAATCTCCGCCCCCCGGCCGGATCAAAGCCGCTGAGAAAATCCGATCATGACATCGTTGCTTACGGCCGCGCCGAGCTATTGCGCGCGATTCGGCGTTGCCGTCCTGCTTGCCGCGCTGGCGGATTTCTTCTTCTATGGGCAGCCCGTCGGCATCACGTTTTTCCTGTTCGGCATCACGCTTGCCGCCGCAGCAGCGGCCATCCAGCCGTCGGCGCTCAGCGCCCGCGGCCTGTGGTCCGTTGCCTTGCTTGTCGGGCTGCTGCCGCTTATCGAAAATGTCAGTGCGCTGTCGGTCGCGATCGGGCTGGTGGCGATGGCCGTCTTTGCGCTTTCGCTGGTCGGGCGGCTGTGGCGCGGCGCTGCCCGCATTGCCGGCCAGGTCGCGCTCTTCCTGCTCGCAGCACCCTTCCGGTTCGTCCACGATTTCTTCTGCTGGCGCAAGGCGGCACGGCGGTTCGGTCGGCGGCGCATCCGCCTGGCGGCGATCGCCGTCTGGATCATGCCGCTGACCCTGGGCGCAGTGTTTCTCGCGCTGTTCGGCGCCGCCAATCCGGTCATCGAATACTGGTTGTCGCTGATCGATCTCCTCGCACTGCTCGACTTCATCGAGCTGCCGCGGCTGGCCTTCTGGCTGTTCGCGCTTGCCGGCGTCTGGGTCTTTCTGCGCCCGCGGCTGCCGCGCTTTTTGCGCCGCATTGCACATCTCGCGTTGCCTATCCCCCTCGGCGTGACGACGACAAGAGCCACCGCTGCGGTCGAGGACATCATCTTCGGCAAGGCCGCCATTCTTCGCGCGCTGGTCGTCTTCAACATCCTGTTCGCGGTGCAGACCGTGCTCGACGCCACTTATCTGTGGGGCGGCATCGCCCTTCCCGACGGGCTGACCTATGCCGCCTACGCGCATCGCGGCGCCTATCCCTTGATCGTCACGGCGCTGCTGGCCGCCGGTTTCGTCCTGGCGGCGTTGCGGCCGGGCAGTGCGACCTCCGGCGATCCGTTCATCCGCCGGCTGGTCTATGTCTGGGTGGCGCAGAACATCGTTCTGGTCGTCTCGTCGATCCTGCGGCTCGAACTCTATATCGGCATCTATGCGCTGACCTACTGGCGCGTCGCCGCCTTTGTCTGGATGGGGCTGGTGGCGGCGGGCCTCGCCCTGATCATCGCCCGCATCGCGCTCGGAAAATCCAATGAATGGCTGCTTTCCGCCAATCTTCTGACGCTATCGGCGACTCTTTATGCCTGCTCGTTCATCAACTTTGCCGCACTGATCGCCAACTACAATGTCGACCGTTCGTACGAGATGAGAGGTCCCGGCACCCGCCTCGATATACGTTATGCCCGCTCGCTCGGCCCCGACGCGCTGCCCGCCCTCGACCGCTTCTTCGACCAACAAAAGAAGACATTCCTCACCGATCTCCGAGACCCAGCCGACGCTGTGACCGAAGCCCACTACCGCGCCGAGCAAAGAAACTGGCGCGCGTGGAGCTTTCGCGACTGGCGGCTTCTGCGCTACCTCGACAGGAGAGGGTCGCTCGTGGTTCCTGACGGATACGAATCTCACGCGCCGGGTCGCTGATTGATGCCGCATAACATCCTAGTCGCCGACGACGATCCGCACATCCGCGAAATCATCTGCTTCGCGCTCGAAAAGGCCGGCATGAAAACGGTTGCCGTAGCCGACGGCGCTGGCGCATTGCAGGCGATCGAACGCCGCGCGCCCGATCTTGTCGTGCTCGACATCGGCATGCCGGAGATGGACGGCCTGGAGGTCTGCCGGCGGCTGCGGCACACATCCGATGTGCCGGTGCTGTTCCTGTCCGCGCGTGATGAAGAAATCGACCGCATCCTCGGGCTCGAAATGGGTGGCGACGACTATGTCACCAAGCCTTTCAGCCCGCGCGAACTGGTCGCCCGCGTCAATGTCATCTTGCGGCGCGCTCGCCCGACAAAGGCCGAACAGGCCGACGACAGGCAATTCTCGCACGGCAGACTGGCTTTGCTGCCGGCCAGCCACGCCGCCAGCTTCGACGGCAGGCCGCTGGTGCTGACCTCGATCGAATTCGCCATCCTGAAAGGGTTTCTGGCACGCCCGGCGCATGTGCTTGACCGCGACATGGTGATGGCCAATGCTTATGCCGCTAACATCCATGTCGCCGACCGCACCGTCGACAGCCATATCCGCAACATCCGCGCCAAGCTGGCGGCGGCCGGCTGCACGGATGCGATCGAGACCGTGCATGGCGTCGGCTTCCGGCTGGGCAGGTGCGGCGCGTGACGGCGCAGAAATGGCGGCCGCGCCTCGCCACGGTCGTTGTTACCATCTTGATCATGGTGATGGCGCTGCCGCTGGTCGGCCTGTTCTTCTTCCGGCTCTACGAGAACCAGCTGATCCGCCAGACCGAGGCCGAGCTGATCGCGCAGGGCGCCGTCCTCGCCTCCATCTATGCGCAAGACGTCCGCGCCGCGGGCATCCCGGCCGAGAGGCTCGGCGCGGCCGTGCCTGCCGACAGAGACAATCCGGACTCTCCCTACCGGCCGATCGAGCCAAGCCTCGATCTCGCCTCCGACAGGGTTCTGGCGACACGGCCTGCGGCGACGGCCGCCACCGTCGATCCCGCCTTCACGGCGCTCGGCGCTCGCCTGTCGGGCATTCTTGCCGAGACGCAGAAAACCACGCTTGCCGGCTTCCGGCTGCTCGACCCAAAAGGCGTCGTCATCGCCGGACGCGAAGAGGTCGGCCTGTCGCTCGGCGCCGTCGGCGAGGTTCGCGCAGCACTTGCCGGCCGCTATGCCAGCGCGCTCCGGCAGAGGGTTCCGAACCAGCCGTCACCATCGCTCTATTCGGTCAGCCGCGGCACGAGAGTCCGCGTCTTCGTCGCCATGCCGGTCGCGGTTGACGGCAAGGTCGCCGGCGTGGTCTATCTGTCGCGAACACCGAACAACATCGTCAAGCATCTCTATGGCGAGCGCGGCAAGGTGGTGCTGGCGGCGATCGCCGTCCTCGGCGGTACGCTGCTCATCGGCCTGATCTTCCTGCGCACTGTCAGCCGGCCGATCTACGCGCTGATGGAACGGACAAAGCGCATCGCTGCTGGCGACCGCGAAGCCATCAGGCCGCTCGATCATCACGGCACGCGCGAGATGGCAGCGCTTTCCGACGCCTTCCTCGACATGGCCGAAAAGCTGCATGCGCGGTCGGACAGCATCCAGACCTTCGCCACCCATGTCTCGCACGAGCTCAAATCGCCGCTGACGGCGATCCAGGGTGCGGCCGAATTGCTGCGCGATTCGGGTAGCGCAATGGACGAGGCCGAGCGGCGGCGGTTTTCCAACAACATCGTCACCGACGCGGGGCGGCTTAATCTGCTGGTACGCCGTCTGCTCGACCTGGCGCGCGCTGAAAATCTTGCGCCCAGCGGCGAAAGCACATCGCTCGGTGCTGCGCTGGCACTGCTGCCGGCCGAGGACAGGCTGGCGGTGCGCGTCGAGGCGGGCGGCGATATCGGTCTGCGCATCTCGGCCGAGAATGCAGCCATCGTGCTCGCCAATCTCATCGACAATTCGGCCCGCCATGGCGCGACGCTCGTTTCGATCACGGCGGCGAGCGCGGACGGCAAGGCGACGATCCTGGTGAGCGACGACGGCGCCGGCATTTCGCCCAGTAACCGGGGGCGGATCTTCGAGCCGTTCTTCACCACGCGCCGCGATTCAGGCGGCACCGGCATGGGCCTCGGCATCGTGCTGGCCCTCCTGAAAGCGCATGATGGCACGATCCGGCTGGTTGACTCCGAGCGCGGCACGCGCTTCGAGATCATCCTGCCGGCTGTGTGAATTGGAGCCTGATCCGAAAACCGGCTTTCGGCATCATGCTCTGGAACTGGAGAATCGAAAAAGTGCGCTACGACGTCGTCATCATCGGTGGAGCCATCGTCGGCTCCTCGATCGCCTATTATCTGCGCGAGGAAGGCTTTTCGGGCTCGATCGCGCTGGTCGAGCGCGACCCGCAATTCGCCCATGCGGCAACGACGCTGTCCTGCGCTTCGATCCGCCAGCAGTTTTCGATTCCCGAAAACATCCGCCTGTCACAGTTCACGTTGAAACTGTTCCGGCGACTGACGGAAGAATTCGGGGCCGACGCCGATATCGGCTTTCGCGAAGGCGGCTATCTCATCCTTGCCGGCGAGAACGGGTTGCCGATACTCAAGGCCAACCACGAGACGCAGTTGGCCGAGGGCGCCGACATCGTGCTTGAGGATGCGGAGGCGCTCGTCCGCCGGTTTCCGTGGCTGTCGACGGAGGGCATCACCGCCGGCGCCTACGGCCGCACGGGCGAGGGCTGGTTCGACGCGCATGCCATGCTGATGCTGTTCCGCAAGGCCCTGCGGGACAAAAACATCGATTTCATCACCGCTGATGTGACCGGTATCGAACGGCAGGGCGACCGCGTCACCGGGGTAAACCTCGACAACGGCGAGCGGCTCGACGCCGGCATCGTCGCCAACGCCGCCGGGCCAAATGCCGGCAAGGTTTCCGCAATGGCCGGACTGGCGCTGCCGGTGGAGCCGCGCAAGCGCAACGTCTTCATCTTCGAGGCGCGCGAGAAATATGATGACATGCCGCTGCTGGTCGATCCCTCAGGTATCTATGTCAGGCCGGAAGGCTCGGTCTACATCACCGGCGGCGGCGAGCCGGAAGAGGGCGACGGCCCTGCCGATCCCAGCGATTTCGAGCCCGACTGGCCGCTGTTCGAAGAGGTAATCTGGCCGGTGCTGGCCACCCGCATTCCCGCCTTCGAGGCAATCAAGCCGACGCGCGCCTGGGTCGGCCATTATGACTACAACACGCTCGACCAGAACGCGGTGGTCGGCCCGCATCCGCAGGTCAGGAATTTCCTCTTCGCCAACGGTTTTTCCGGCCACGGCCTGCAGCAGGCGCCGGCGGTCGGCAAGGCTTTGGCCGAGCTGATCGTACATGGCGGCTACCGCACGGTGGACTGCTCGGCGTTTGGGTACAGCCGTGTCGCCGAGGGGCGGGCGTTTCGGGAGTTGAATGTGATTTGAAGGGAAAGGCGGCGATCGCTCCGCGATTTTTGATGCTGGAGGGACAGCGCCCCGCTTCTGTCCTGCCGGACATCTCCCCACGAGTGGGGAGATTGGCTGTCACCACCGCTTTCGCCAACCTCCTTCGTCGCAGGGCGAGCGGGCGCTGAAACTGCTAATCTCCCCCCGTGTGGGGGAGATGTCCGGCAGGACAGAGGGGGGCGCGAAGGATCGCGACAGGCGAGCCGTCAGCGCTCGCGGCCGAACCAGAACGCGTCGGCCATGGGCGCCATGCCGATCCGTTCGTAGAAGCCGACGGCGTCGGGCACGGAAATCAGTGAGATGGCGACGGACGGCCCGAGCTGCCGCCGCGCTTCATCGAGCAGGCCCTTGCCGACGCCGAGCCCCTGCGCCGATTTGCAAACGGCGAGCTCGGAAATATAGCATACCCACGAGAAGTCGGTGATGCCTCGGGCGAGGCCAATCAGCGGCTTGCCAGGCGCATCGAGGCGCGCCGTCAACACCAGATCTGCATTGGCAAGCATCGCCTTCAGACGGACGTCGTCATCGATGGGCCGAGTGACGCCGAGGCCGGATTCCACCAGCACGCGGCGGAACTCGGCTGCGTCGAGGGCCGGTTCGCTGGCGTAGAGGACTTCGGGACGTGTTGTCATGCCGGCCAAGGTGCACCATAGGGCGGCAACTTTGAAGCGGTCTGTGCTCCAGGACCAGGGCCAGCCGAAAACAGCCGCCTTTTATTTGCCCGCAGCTTTGTGTAAACCGGGCGCCAACACATCCCCGCAGCGAAAAGAAGACGGGCAAAGACCATGGAAAAATTCACCAAGCTCACCGGCGTTGCCGCGCCGATGCCGATCGTCAATGTCGATACCGACATGATCATCCCCAAGGATTATCTCAAGACGATCAAGCGCACCGGGCTCGGCAGCGGACTGTTCGCCGAAATGCGCTACAAGGACGACGGCTCGGAAAACCCCGACTTCGTGCTCAACAAGCCGGCCTATCGCAAGGCGCAGATTCTGGTCGCCGGCGACAATTTCGGCTGCGGATCGAGCCGGGAGCACGCGCCGTGGGCGCTGCTCGATTTCGGCATCCGCTGTGTCATCTCGACCTCGTTCGCCGACATTTTCTACAACAACTGCTTCAAGAACGGCATCCTGCCGATCACCGTCAGCCCCGAGGATCTGGAGAAGCTGATGGACGACGCTTCGCGCGGCTCCAACGCAACGGTGTCGGTCGACCTCGAAGCCAAGGAAATCCGCGGCCCCGACGGCGGGGTGGTCAAGTTCGACCTCGACGACTTCAAGAGGCACTGCCTGCTCAACGGGCTCGACGATATCGGCCTGACCATGGAGAAGGCCGACGCTATCGCCTCGTTCGAGAAGAAGAACGCCGCTGAGCGTCCCTGGGCCTAAGCGGTACGATGACCCCGGCCGCGACAGGCCGAGTTCGTGGCGGCTGAACGGAGGGACAGTCATGACACGTTCGCTTCTTGCCGGCGCCTGCGCGCTGGCGTGGATTCTGATGCCGGTGGCTGGCGCGCATGCACAGACCGACACGGTGCTCGTGCCGGCTGACGATGCGTCCGGCCGGGCCGCCGACCTGGGCGCGTCGAGCAATGCGGCCCTAGCCGACGATGACAGCCAAGCACCGGTCCCGTTCGAGAGTGGGCAGCTGACCATCACCCAGCAGGAAGAGTATGGCGAGAAGGTGCTGGCCTATGACGGCAAGCAGCTGGCCAGCAATTACGAGGTGTCCTTCGACAGGATCGTCAAGGTCGGCGGGGTCAACGTCGCGCTGGTCGATGTCGGCGATGGCGGCAACCAGTGCGGCCCGGCCACGGTGATCGTGTGGAAGCCAGAAGGCGGCACCATCCAGAGCATCACGGTCGAGCAGGATGAATGCGGCGCACCGCCGGCTGCGATCTCCGACAGCGCCATCTATTTCGTGCCCTATCTGCTGCCGGGCGTTTCCAAGCCGGCGCTGCAATGGTCGCCGACGGACGGGCTGACGACTTCCGGCAATCTCACCTATATGCCGGAGCCCGGCACTGACTGGAAAGACGTCGATCCGTCGAAATACGACAACATCGTCGCCGCTTTCCACAACGAGGCCGTCTACAGGCTGGCCGAGACGCTGCTCGGCAAGGAGATGCCCGAGATGGCGACCAGCCTGCTGGTCGGCGGCGGCACCGAGAAAACCGCCTCGGGCGCCTTCTATGCCAGCGGCTGCGTGCCGCACAATTGCGGTGGCAATGACGGCTTCATGGCGGTCGACCCGGCCAACCACAAGCTCTATTTCGCCCGCCGGGGCGACAAGCCCGAGCCGGACGCGTGGCCAGCTGTGAACACGTGGCCTGCCGAGGTCAGGGAAGCGATGGACAAGGCGCTCGGCTCGCCGAATTAGCTTCTCTGCTTCGCGCCTTCGTTCCCGAGGCGGGGCCGAGCGGCGGCAGTCGTAACCCTAAAGCGCGTTGCGTCTGAAAGGATTCACGCGACGCGCTTTAAGTTCTTGTTTTTATGCATGTCGCTATCCCAAAACCGCTGCGCACTTTTGGGCGACATGCATTAGAGCATCAACAAAAAGGCCCGGCGCATGGCCGGGTTTTCCGTCGAATAGAGATTTCCATCAGTCGCCATCGATCGCCGTGGCCATGCGGGCGATGGCCTGTTGATAGACGCTCGCGGAATTCCAGCCAGCAATTGCGCCCATATTCGCCTGCGCGCTCCCGCCGGCCCGCCAACCATGACCCTTGAGGAAGTTGGCGGTGGAAGCCAACGCAGTGCTCTTGTCGCGCAGATTTTTGTTGCCGACTCCATACTTCAAAACATTTCCGGGCAGGAACTGCGTGTGGCCAATCTCGCCATGCGCGGCACCGACCGACGACGCGCTCAACGCTCCGCGATCAACCAGCTTCAGGGCTGCAATGGCATGCGGATAAAAGAACTCCGGGCGGCGGCAATCATAGGCAAGCGTTAAAATGGCAGAGACGGTATTCTGGTTGCCCATGGAGGAACCGAAGCCGGTCTCCATGCCCCAGATGGCGAGCAACACACCCGGCGACACGCCGTAGGTTCCCTCGATCTTGTCGAACAGCGCCGCGTTCGACCTCTTCAGCGAACGGCCCTTGGAAATGATGGTGGACGCGCCACGGCGCTTCATGAAAGCTTCCACCGAGCCGCTGAAAGCCTTGTGGATAGCGCGGTCGGCGGCGATCGTCCTTTTTGCGTAGGTCGCGTTAGCCAGAGCGGCCAGACCCTTCGAGCCTACACCGTTGGCACTAGCCTCCGAGGCGAACTCAGCCTTCCACGCTTCGAAGCCCGCGCCAGTATTGCCGCACTGGGCGGCCTGTGCCGCTGTTGCCGCCGCAAGCATCATCAATGCTGCCGCCGCGAAAATCTTTCCCTTGGCAAAAAATGCCATGTTTCTCTCCTGGTTGCCTGGATCTTGTCCCAAATACGAATTTGCCAGCGAAACGCCCGGTTGTCACTGATGGAGCGACGTGCGCCCACTTGGACGCAGTACGTTCCAACACTTTACAATCTGCGCATCGTGCTTTCCGAAAATCGGAACCGATTTTCGAGCCGATGCGCTAAGAACTCGTTTACGCATCGCCGCCGCAGGGCTGGCGAATGCCGGACAACTTGCTTACGATCAAGTAATTATTGTGGCGGGGGGCTAGAATATTCATGGAAGACGTTGACGTCGTGGTCATCGGCGCCGGCTCGGCGGGACTTTCCGCTGCCAAGACCCTGCGTGCAGCTGGCCTTTCCTTCAAGCTGGTCGAAGCGATGAACCGTATCGGCGGCCGCGCCTGGACCAGCGATCAGCATTTCGGCACCCCTTTCGACATTGGCTGCGCCTGGCTGCACGCGGCCGATCGCAATCCCTACTTTCCCGAGGCGCAAGCCGCCCGCTGGACGCTTCATCATCACGACATGAATGTCGATCATCTCTATTATCGCAACCGAAAGGCGAGCGAGGACGAAGAGGCCGCGATGAAAGCGGCTGATACTAGGCTGTTCGAGTTGCTGGCGGCACATGAGGTCAAGCCTGGTGACGACGACCGTCTTTCGGCCCTGCTCGCCAGGGGCCATGCGCCGCGCGCCGCCGCCACCTTTGCCGGGCCGATGGACTTTGGCGCCGACGAGGACGAGATATCGATCCGCGACTTTCAGGCCGCCGCCGATCTCGATCCGAACTACTTCACCAAGGAGGGGTTCGGCGCGCTGGTCGCCCGTTTCGGCGCCGACGTGCCGGTCGAGCTGTCGACGCCGGTGCGGAAAATCCTCTGGGACGTGCCTGGCGTCGCCTGCGTCACCGATCGCGGCACCATCCGCGCCAAGGCGGCCATCGTCACCGCCTCGCCGGCGGTGCTCGCCTTCGAGGAGATCGAATTCGCGCCGGCGCTGCCCGACACGCATTTCGCTGCCTTCTTCGACCTGCCGATGGGCATGCTGAGCAAGCTGCCGGTTGAAATCACAGGCACAAGGCTCGGGCTGGCGCCCTTCGACGACCTGCTGATCGAGCGGCTGGCCAGGCACGACATCTACTTCCTTTGCTTTCCCTTCGACCTCGATCTGATGGTCGGCTTCGTCGGCGGCGATTTCGCCTGGGAGATGTCGGCGGCGGGCGAGGCGGCAGGCGTCGACTTCGTCGTCGACCGGCTGTGCGCCATCTTCGGCGGCGACGTGCGAAAACATGTCGGGCGCGCCATGATGACCAATTGGGGCGGCGAGCGGTTCGTGCGCGGCGCCTATGCGGCGACCCGACCTGGTCGTTCGCAGGCGCGCGCCACGCTGATGCAGCCGGTGGCGGAAAAAATCTTCTTCGCCGGCGAGCATCTGGCCGGTCCGCTGATCCAGACCTGCGGCGGCGCCAGGCTATCGGGCGAGGCGGTGGCGAGAACGGTCGCCGCCCAGCTTGCGGCAAAATAGCAACGGCAGGAACGCCGGCCGCCGACAGGCGTTTGGGCGATATGCCGCTCCGCACTATATCCGGGCTGATGATTTGAGACCTGGTGATTTGAGATTGGTATGAAGCTCTTCGATTGCCCGCATTGCGGCTACCGCCTCTATTTCGAGAACGCCCAGTGCCTGAACTGCGCCAGCTCCGTGCTCTACGATCCCGGGCATGCGCGCTTCGTGTTGTCCGACGCCGGCGGCGTTTTCCAATGCACCAATGCCGACGAGTGCGCCTGCAACTGGATGGCTGAACCTGACCATGCCTTCTGCCGCGCCTGCGTGCTGAACCAGTTGATCCCGGACCTTTCGGTCGAGGGCAACCGCCGTCGCTGGATCCGCGTCGAAGCGGCAAAGAAGCGGGCAATCTATTCGCTGCTCGCCGCCGGACTGCCGGTCGCACCCAAGCAGAACGCCGGCGACGAGGCCGGCCTCGCCTTCGACTTCCTCGCCGATCCGATCGGCGGTCCGGGTGGCGAGCGTATCCTGACCGGCCATGACAACGGCCTGATCACACTCAATGTCGCCGAGGCGGACTCGGCCGAGCGCGAAAGACGGCGCGTCGAGATGGGCGAGAACTACCGCACTTTGCTCGGCCATTTCCGCCACGAGCTCGGCCACTATTTCTGGGACCGCCTGATCCGCGACGACCCGCAACGGCTTGCCGCCTTCCGTGCATTGTTCGGCGACGAGCGCACCGATTATGAGCAGGCGCTGAAGGCCTACCATGCCAATGGCGCGCCGCCCGATTGGCAGCAGGACCACATTTCCGCCTATGCCACGTCCCATCCCTGGGAGGACTGGGCCGAGACATGGGCACACCATCTGCACATCACCGATACGCTGGAGATGGTGCATGCGCTGAATTTCCCGCTCGGCCGGCTGGAAACCGTGGAGGCCAATGACCTGTCGCGGGACGACACCGGCGGCGAGCTGCAACCGGCGCCGTCGGAACCTGCCGCCGTTCCCGAACCGTTCGAAAAGATCCTGGCCCGCTGGCTGGTGCTGTCGGAAGCGTCGAACTCGATCAACCGCTGCATGGGCCTGCCGGACCTCTATCCCTTCGTCATCTCGGAGCTGACGGCACAGAAGCTGGCCTTCGTCCATGAACTCCTGACTGGTGTAGTGAAAGAAACCGGAACAAAACGTGAGCCGGCCGAGGCGTTTTAGCCGGAACGCATGAGGCCTTGTTTCGTTTTCGTTCGCGAGGGACCATCAACACGGAGCGAAACCATGAAGCGCATACTGTTTCCTGCTGTCGCCGGAGCGCTTGTCGCCATGTCGGGCACAGCCTTGGCCGATACCGCCGTCTCGGCTGTCGCCGATCTCAACATTCGCGCCGGCCCAGGCCCGCAATACCCGGTCATCGGCGTGCTCGCCGCCGGCCAGTCGGCAACGCTTGATGGCTGCATCCAAAACAGCAAATGGTGCACCATAGCCGAGGCCAATGGCCAGGGCTGGATCTATTCCGACTATGTGACGGCCGATTTCGGCGGCAACGAGGTCGTCCTGACCCGGCGCCCGGCGGACGCAGACATTACCATCGTCGAAGCGCCCGCCGACGTCGACGATCCCGACACCTATACCGGAGCGATCGTCGCTGGCGAGCCGATCGAGCCGATCAGACGGCCGCCGGCCGAAATCCGCACCTACATCGAGACCAACCGGGTCGACCCGGTCTATCTCGAGGGCGAGGTGGTTACCGGCGCGACCTTGCCGGATACCGTCGAGTTGCGCGAGATTCCGGACTATGACTACCGCTATGTCTATGTGAACGGTCAGCCGGCACTGGTCGATCCCGGCACCCGACGCATCATGTACGTCGAGCGCTGACATCAGCAAGCAATCAGGCGGCCGCCCGGCAAGAGCCAGCGGCGGCCGCCTCTGTCCGATATCGTTAACCTGAGCTTCGTGCTGGAGCGGCGTGCCCGCCGCTCCAGCCTTTTGTTCGAGCATCGGATTTTCCCAAAACCGGTTCCACTTTTGGGTCCGATGCTCTAGATCATGCGACCCGATGCATCAGGCAAGGAACCCGCGTGATATCAGACCCTGCCGCCTTCGAGCATTATCGGCGCTCTCCCAACGCCAAGACGAACCTGCCGCGGCTCCTGCTCGGAACGGCGATCGTCGTCCTGTTCTGGGTCGCGACAACCATCGCCGTGCTGTTCGGCGGCGCCTATCTTTTTGTTATCTGGCAGGCATCGTCTGGCACCCCGATGGAAGGAGGGGCGGTGCAGAATTTCATGGCCTCGCCCGCCGGGATCCTCGCCGCGCTCGCCTCGTTCGCCGGAATCTGGCTCGGCCTGTGGGCTGCCATGCGCTGGGTCCATCGCGAACCGCTGATGGCGCTGATCGGCACCAGCCACCGCGTTTCGCGCTCGGGATTTCTTAGGGGATTGGCCGCGGTGCTGATCACATCGCTGCTCTCCGAAATCCTGCTCTATCTCTTGCAGCCCGACATAGCGCGCGGTGCGATCGGCCTGTCGTCCTGGCTGCTGTTCCTGATCCCGATCGCTGCGCTGGCCCTGCTGCAGACCTCGTCCGAAGAGTTGCTGTTTCGCGGCTATCTTCTCAGGGGCCTGGCCAACCGGTTTCAAAACCCCTTCATCTGGGCATTGCTGCCAGCGCTTCTGTTCACTTCGATGCATTGGAGCCCAAGCTCGACGGCCGCCATCAACGCCTGCGTGCTCGCCTCGATCGCTGCTTTTGCGCTGCTCCTGACGCTTGTGGTCTATGCCACGGGCAACCTCGGCGCGGCCTTCGGCGCCCATCTCGGCAACAATCTGACCGGCTTCCTGCTGATTTCGCACCAGCAGAGCTACAATTCCTTCGCCCTGTTCAACGCCAAGCCGCTCGAAGGCCCCGGCTGGACGACGCTTGATGCCGTCCTCATCGCGGCGATCGGCATCGTCTGCACCCTGTTGACTGTTCTGCTGCTGCTGCATCCGCGCTCGCCGCTGAAGGTCGGGCCGGATATTTCGCACCCCGGCGGCCCAAGCTGATGCGCATCACGCTGGTGGTGCTGCCATAAACCGAACCGGCCCGGTTCAGCGTATTCGGCCCCGCACCTTGACTCCGCGGCCGATTTCCTGTCTACACGCTGCGAATTCCGCGACGAGTATCCCTCCGAGCAAGCCGACCGGGACGCCGAAGCCTCTTTGAGGTGACGTGCTGTAAATCGATCCTGGAGGCCAACATCCGGCAGCGCTGTGCGCCCCCGGGTGCTTTTTGGCTTTGGGCTTTTGCCCGGGCTGGCTTTGTTTGGGCTGGCTTTGAGTTGGATACTGGGCGCGAACGCATTACCTCTCGGATCGAACCCGAACCGAGATTGAAGGAAGACAGATGTTTGAATCCCTTCAGGAGCGCCTTGGCTCCATCCTGAACGGCCTTACCGGCCGCGGTGCCCTGTCCGAGGCCGATGTCGCGGCGGCGCTGCGCGAGGTGCGCCGTGCGCTGCTCGAGGCCGACGTGGCGCTGGAAGTGGTGCGTTCCTTCACCGACAAGGTGCGCGACAAAGCCGTCGGCGCCGCCGTGCTGAAGTCGATCAAGCCCGGCCAGATGGTCGTCAAGATCGTCCATGACGAGCTAGTCGAGATGCTGGGCGCCGAGGGCGTCGCCATCGACCTCAATGCGCCGGCTCCGGTCGTCATCATGATGGTCGGCCTGCAGGGCTCCGGCAAGACGACGACATCGGCCAAGATCGCCAAGCGCCTCACCGAGCGTCAGAACAAGAAGGTCCTGATGGCCTCGCTCGACACGCGGCGTCCCGCCGCGCAGGAGCAGCTCCGTCAGCTCGGCGAGCAGGTCAAGGTCGCCACGCTGCCGATCGTCGAGGGCCAGACGCCGGTCGACATTGCCCGCCGCGCCGTGCAGGCGGCAAAGCTCGGCGGCCATGACGTCGTCATCCTCGACACCGCCGGCCGCACCCATATCGACGAGCCGCTGATGGTCGAGATGGCCGACATCAAGAAGGTGTCGTCGCCGCACGAAATCCTTTTGGTCGCCGATTCGCTGACCGGCCAGGACGCCGTCAATCTGGCGAAAAGCTTCGATGAGCGCGTCGGCATCACCGGCCTGGTGCTGACCCGCATGGACGGCGACGGCCGTGGTGGTGCAGCACTTTCCATGCGCGCCGTCACCGGCAAGCCGATCAAGCTGATCGGCACCGGCGAGAAAATGGACGGGCTGGAGGAATTCCATCCCAAGCGCATCGCCGACCGCATCCTCGGCATGGGCGACATCATCAGCCTGGTCGAAAAGGCTGCCGAAAACATCGACGCCGAGCAGGCGGCGGCGATGGCCAAGAAGATGCAGTCGGGCAAGTTCGACATGAACGACCTTGCCGGCCAGCTTCAGCAGATGTCGAAGATGGGCGGCATGGGCGGCATCATGGGCATGATGCCGGGCATGGGCAAGATGAAGGACCAGATGGCTGCCGCCGGTCTCGACGACAAGATGTTCGGCCGCCAGCTCGCCATCATCTCGTCGATGACCAAGGCCGAGCGCGCCAACCCCGATATTCTGAAGCACTCGCGCAAGAAGCGCATCGCCGCCGGCTCCGGCACCGATGCGGCCGAGATCAACAAGCTCCTGAAGATGCATCGCGGCATGGCCGACATGATGAAGGCGATGGGCGGCAAGGGCAAAGGCGGTGGCCTGATGCGCGGCATGATGGGCGGCCTGGCCCAGAAGATGGGCCTCGGCGGCATGATGCCAGGCGGTATGGGAGGCATGGGTGGCCCGGGCGGCATGATGGGCGGCGGCATGCCGGACCTGTCCAAGATGGACCCCAAGCAGCTCGAAGCCTTGCAGAAGCAGGCGCAGGCAGCCGGTCTCGGCGGCATGAAGGGCCTGCCCGGTAGTCTTCCCGGGGGTGGCGGCCTGCCTGGGCTGCCCGGCGGCATGAAGCTTCCTGGTTTGCCGGGATCTGGCGGCGGTCTGCCAATGCTTGGCAAGAACGGCCCCGGCAAGAAGAAATGAGGGCGCGATGAACGAAGAAAAGGACATGGCCGACGCACGTGCGGCGCTGGTCGACTACCGCGCCTCGATCGACAACATCGACGCAGCGCTCATCCACATGCTGGCCGAGCGTTTCCGCTGCACCAAGGCGGTCGGCGAACTGAAGGCGTCGCATGGCCTGCCACCGGCCGATCCGGCACGCGAGCAGCAGCAGATCGCCCGCCTTCGCCAACTGGCGAAGGACGCCCATCTCGACCCGGATTTCGCGGAGAAATTCCTGAACTTCGTCGTCCGTGAAGTGATCCGGCATCACGAGCATATCGCCGCATCCAACGGCGTAACGAAAACCGGCTGAGGACCAGTGCATGTCGCGCAAAAGTGCGCAGCGGTTTTGGGACAACGACATGCATAAAGACAACAGTCATAACCCCGATCAACGAAAATCAGAATTTTAGGAGAAAGAAAATGCCACTGAAAATCCGACTGTCCCGTGCGGGCTCGAAGAAGCGTCCCTATTACCACGTCGTCGTCGCCGACGCCCGTTCGCCGCGCGACGGCCGTTTCATCGAGTCGCTCGGCTCGTGGAACCCACTGCTGCCCAAGGACGGCGAGCGGGTCAAGGTCGACGCCGACCGCGTCAAGCATTGGCTTTCGCACGGCGCCCAGCCGACCGACCGCGTGCTGCGCTTCCTCGATGAAGCCGGCATCGCCAAGCGTGAGACCCGCTCCAACCCGAAGAAGGCCGAGCCCGGCAAGAAGGCGCAGGAACGCGCCGCACTTCTGAAGAAGGCGCAGGACGATGCAGCCGCCGCTGTTGCCGCCGCGGCCGCCGCGCCGGCCGAGGCGGAAGCCGCGACCGCCGAATAGTCGACCTTTATCGGTCATGAAGACGGCGGGCCATTGCCCGCCGTTGTCTTTTCAGGGCATGCCCGTGAGGGAGGCCGCGCCTGTTCAATAGCCCTGCGGGCAACGGGCGATGTATACGCGGCCATAGCGATCCCGGTAGCGGCAGCGGTCCGGTTCGTTGGCCCGGCCGATCAGCGCACCGGCGACGGCGCCGACAGCACCACCAACGACCGCGCCTTCCACCGGATCATTTGCCACGGCGGCGCCCACGGCGGCACCGCCCAAGCCGCCTACAGCCGCGCCCTTCTCCGTTTGCGAGCAGGCACCAAGCGCCATCGCCAGCACCGCCAGAACTATCGTTTTCTTCATCATCGCTCCTCCCAAACGGGAAAACGCCTCCACCCGCCGTGCAGCGATAACGCACGAGAACGTGATTTGATCCGCCCTTAAGCCTTGCGCGTCCATCTGGGCGCGCAAAGACGCTGTGTTTTCAGGCACATGCGCTGGGGTAGCAGGACCGCTTTCAGCCGTTTTCGGCTTGCAGGGCACCTTGCTGTTCGGTGGCCCGCTTGAGATTGGCGAGGCCGGTTTCGAAATCCTTGCCGACCATCTTGTCCATGTTGATGAAGACGCCGATCAGCCTGGCGATGAAGGGGTAGCGCCCGTGCATCGCCCAGGTGACGGCGGTTTCGTTGCCGGTCGGCTTCAGCGTGAAGTCGACGGTGTTGTTGGCCTTGAATGGCTTTTCGAAATCGAGCTTTCGCCACCAGGGAAGACGGCATCGAATTGGTGATTTCCATCCGGCCGATGCCGGCCTTGCTGTTGCCTTCCCAGGCATAGGTGGCGCCCTTGCCGCTTTCGGCGCCGGAGAGCGTGCGCTTCATGTCCGGGTCGAGCTTTTTGTAGGGCGACCATACCGTCCAGCGCCTGAAATCGTCGATCAGCGGAAAGATCGTTTCGGGCGGCGCCTTGATGCTGGCGGAGCGGCTGACGGTGAAATTGTCCGGCTTTGTTGCGGCATAGATGAGCAAGGCGGCGATCAGGACAAGTAGAATGACAATAGCGGTGAGCATCTTCTTCTCCTTCGTGCCTATCGGTTGAACTGGATCAGCGATCGCATCCTGGGGTTGCGCAGGAAAAGGCCACCCCACAAGATGAAGCCGAGATAGACGCCGAACAGTGTGTGCGAAAACAGCGGGCTGCCGATACGTATATGCGTCGCGATGGCGCCACCGAGGTAGGCGGTGAGCAGGATGGCGCCAAGCACCGAGGTGCGTGGCACCGCATAGAGCGCGGTCGAGACCAGTCCGATGATGCCGAGCATGCGCGAGACATTGGGATCGGCTGGCCAGCCGAGCTGCACCATGGTCTGGGTGACGACATCGAGCGGCGGCAGCTTGATGACGCCGTCGAAGATCATGAACAGCACGATGAGGGCGCTGAGCCCTCGGCCGGTCCACAGCGCGCCCGGCGTGACGGATGCTGTTTGAGACATGGTCATTGGTCCTCCGGTTGTTTCGAGCCCTCTTGGCGAGGGTCGAACCAAGGACGCGGCGTGAGGCGGCGATCCGACACGCCTACGATCTTTTGAGCACACGGCGCTGCCATACGCGTGGGAACAAACCCTAGGAAAAATAGTATTTTTCGGCGGGGATCATTTTTGGCGGCGCCTCGCCGAGCGCCTCGAACACCGAGATTTCACAGACGCGGCACAGGCCGTCGAGGGCGAGATCGTTGGCCTCGGTGCCGAACGGGTCCTCGAGTTCCTCCGAAAGCGCGTCGAGGCCGAAGAAGGTGTAGGCGATCAGCGCCGTGAACAGCGGCGTCGCCCACCCGGCAGTCGAGGCGAGCCCAAACGGCAGCAGCAGGCAGAAGATATAGGCGGTGCGCTGCAGGAGCAGCGTGTAGGCAAACGGAAGCGGTGTTCCCATAATGCGCTCGCAGCCGGCCTGCGCTGCGGCGATTTCAGCCAGGCGCTCGTCGAGGATGCGGTAGCCCATGACGTCGATCGCCCCGGCCCTGTATAGTGCGGCGGCTCGCTCGCCCATCCGCCGCACCATGGCGTCGGGCGCGTTGGCCGCCTTGGCGGCACTTTCGGCTTCGTCGCCGATGAACGCGCGTGCGTCCGACGTTGCGTCCACCCGCCGAAGCAGGCCGCGCAGGAAGTGGCAGAAGGCCATCGCCTCCATCAGCAGGCCGCGCAGTTCCGCCCGGTTTTCGATCAGCCCGGTGCTGGCGCGCGCCAGATTGCGAATGTCGAAGACAAGCTGACCCCACAGCTTGCGCGCTTCCCACCAGCGGTCATAGGCGGCATTGTTGCGGAAACCGAGATAGATCGACAGCGCCACACCGAGCAAGGCGAACGGCGCGGGGCCGGCATTGCCGAGGTCGAGCTTCAGCGCTCTGACCGCCAGCACCACCAGCGCGCCATAGACGCCGAAGCCGAAGATCTGCGGCAGGATGCGCGGCACCACCGAGCCGCGCATGATGAAGAACAGATGCAAGAATCCCGGGCGCGGGCGAACGATCATCGAAACCCCTTTCACGGACCGGCAATGATCCTGATCGGTTCCATTGTTTGACGCAATACACGCATAAGCCCAGCCGCCAGCGACATGGCGATGTCGTCTTGCCGGCCTGGGCCCGAGCACGTTATCGAAAATCCGCAAGACATTCGGGAGCAATCGATGGCCGGCGAGACCGATCTGAAGAAACTGCTGGCAACGATGACGCCGGAATTGCGTCCCGGCATCCACGTCTTCGCCACATTGCCGCCCGATGCGCCCGTACCAGACGCCTTTGAGCCAGTGATGCTGTTTCGCGAGCGCGAGGGCACGACGCTGATCGCGCTAGAGGAGAAAGCCAAGGCCGCTGGCCTGGAGATCGTGTTTCGCTGCCGCATGGTGACGCTGAACATCCATTCGTCGCTGGAGGCGGTAGGCTTTCTCGCCGCCATCACCACGCGTCTTGCCGCCGCCGGCATGGGCGTCAATCCGGTTTCGGCTTTCTACCACGACCATCTGTTCGTCCCGGCCGACCGGGCGGAGGAGGCGATGGCGATACTGACGAAGCTGGCGGAAGAGAATCGTGGGTGAGGCGGGCGCCTTGTGTCTGGAAATGTGGGCGCTGCCCCTCATCCCCCTGCCGGGACCTTCTCCCCGTAAAACGGGGAGAAGGGGCTAACCGGCCGAAGGCCGAGCCCGCGACCGCGGGCCGCCGGTTGTCCGGCGCCCCCGCGGAGGGCCCGCCGCGGCAGCGGCGATACGGCCCGTGAGCGAAAACTATGCCGCCTTTTTCTTCGGCTGGATCAGCCCGCGCTCGATCAGCAGCTCCGCGATCTGCACGGCGTTGAGTGCGGCGCCCTTGCGCAGATTGTCGGAGACGATCCACATCGACAGGCCGTTGTCGATGGTCGAATCCTCGCGGATGCGCGAGATGAAGGTGGCGTCCTCGCCGGCCGAGTCCAGCGGCGTGATGTAGCCGCCGTCCTCGCGCTTGTCGAGAACCTGGCAGCCCGGCGCTTCGCGCAGGATCTCACGTGCTTCCTCGGCGGTGATCGGCTTTTCGAACTCGATGTTGACCGCTTCCGAATGGCCGATGAACACCGGCACGCGCACGCAGGTCGCCGTCAGCTTGATCTTGGGGTCGAGCATCTTCTTGGTCTCGGCGACCATCTTCCACTCTTCCTTGGTGAAGCCGTCGTCGAGGAAGACGTCGATATGCGGGATGACGTTGAAGGCGATGCGCTTGGTGAACTTCTTGACGTCGACCTGGTCTGCGACGAACACGGCGCGCGTCTGCGTGAACAACTCGTCCATGCCTTCCTTGCCGGCGCCGGAGACCGACTGGTAGGTGGCGACGACGACGCGCTTGATGGTGGCGAAGTCGTGCAACGGCTTCAGTGCCACGACCAGCTGCGCCGTCGAGCAGTTCGGGTTGGCGATGATGTTCTTGCGCGTGAACAGCGAAATCGCGTCCGGATTCACCTCCGGCACGATCAGCGGCACGTCCTGGTCGTAGCGGAAGGCCGACGAGTTATCGATGACGACGCAGCCCTGCTTGCCGATCTTCGGCGACCATTCCTTAGAGACGTTGCCGCCGGCCGACATGATGCAGATGTCGGTGTCGGAAAAATCATATTGGTCGAGCGCCTTGACCTTCAGCGTGCGGTCGCCGAACGACACTTCCGTGCCCTGGCTGCGCCGCGAGGCCAGCGCCACCACCTCGCTCACCGGAAAGCCGCGCTCTTCCAGTATGTTGAGCATTTCCCGGCCCACATTGCCCGTGGCGCCGACGATTGCAACCTTGAAACTCATCGAAATCTCCTGTCCTCTCCGCTCGGTTTTGGAGAAAACCCGCCGGCCGATGCGGGTTTCAACCCCCGGGCCGGACCCGGGAGAGGGTGGTTGGGCCAAGGGAATCAGACCGTTTTAGTGGTCGTTTTAGCCGTAGTTTTGCTGGAACGAGGAGACGCGCCGACACGCCCGGCCCAATGGTTCGCATTGCGGCCGGGAAAGTCGAATGCAAGAAGCGCCATCAAAAGGCCGCGCATCGAAACTATCCCGTTCGGTGCCGGCTTTTACGCGGTTTGCGTAAAGAGTCAATCGCGATGCGGCGAGGCGGCTTGCCCTGTACAATGGCGGCGGCGCGAAGTACGAACGATTGGATCGTTTGGCTTGTGGCGCTCCTGGCGCTCGCCGACGGATGACCCATTGCCGGGCATAAAAGAATCCGAATTCCGAAAGAAGCATATGTCCAATTTCGAAGCACTTGTCCCTGCGCTGGCAAAGGCGCTGGAAAAACGCGGTTATGTCGAGCTGACACCGGTGCAGAAGGCGGTTCTCGAGCTCGGGCAGGCCGATGCGCTGGTTTCGGCGCAGACCGGCTCCGGCAAGACCGTCGCCTTCGGGCTGGCCCTGGCGCCGACCCTTCTCGATGGCGCCGAGCGCTTTTCCCACGCCGCCGCACCGCTGGCGCTGGCCGTCGCGCCGACGCGCGAGCTCGCTTTGCAGGTAACGCGCGAGCTCGAATGGCTCTATGAACTGACCGGCGCAGCGATAGCGTCCTGCGTCGGCGGCATGGACATGCGCACCGAGCGACGCACGCTGGAACGCGGCGCCCACATCGTCGTCGGCACACCTGGCCGGCTGCGCGACCACATCACCCGCAACTCGCTCGACATGTCTGAACTGAAGGCAGTCGTGCTCGACGAAGCCGACGAGATGCTCGATCTCGGCTTTCGCGAGGATCTGGAATTCATCCTCGACGCTGCCCCTGCCGAGCGTCGCACGCTGATGTTTTCGGCCACCGTACCGCGCTCCATCGCCACGCTGGCCAAGGGCTACCAGCGCGATGCGGTACGCATCTCGGCCTCCGGCGAGGAAAAGCAGCACCTCGACATCGAATACCGGGCGCTGAGCGTGGCCCAAGCCGACCGGGAGAACGCCATCATCAACGTGCTGCGCTACTACGAGGCGAAGAACGCACTGGTGTTCTGCAACACCCGCGCTGCCGTCAATCACCTGACCGCGCGCTTCAACAACCGCAACTTTTCCGTCGTCGCGCTTTCGGGCGAGCTGAGCCAGAACGAGCGCAGCCACGCGCTGCAGGCGATGCGCGACGGCCGCGCAAAAGTCTGCATCGCCACCGACGTGGCGGCGCGCGGCATCGACCTGCCCAATCTTGAACTGGTGATCCACGCCGACCTGCCGACCAATCCGGAGACACTTCTGCACCGAAGCGGGCGGACGGGACGGGCGGGACGCAAAGGCGTCAGCGCGCTGATCGTGCCCAACAATGCCCGCAGGCGCACCGAACGGCTGCTGCAAAGCGCCGGCCTTGCGGCGACATGGGCAAGCCCGCCCTCGGCCGACGACGTCCTGCGCCGCGACGACGAGCGCATCCTCGCCGACCCGGTCTTCGGCGAGCCTGTGACGGACGATGAGCGCGGCTTCGTCAGCACGCTTCTCGACCAACGTGGCGCCGAACTGGTGGCGGCGGCCTTTGTGCGGATGTGCCGCTCCAGCCGCTCGGCGCCCGAGGATCTCCTTGACGTCGCACCGTTCACGCCGTCAGGTGACAAGTTTGCGCGCAGGGACGAGGCACCCAGCCGGCGCGACGATTTCGGCGACAGCGTCTGGTTCTCGCTGTCGGTGGGGCGCCGGCAGAATGCCGAGCCGCGCTGGCTGATCCCGATGCTGTGCCGGACCGGCGGCATCTCCAAGCGCGAGATCGGCGCCATCAAGATGCAGCCGGAGGAAACCTTCGTGCAGATCGCGGCGGATTGGGCCGACCGGTTTCTCCAGGCGATCGGCCCCGACCGCAAGCTGCAGAACAACATCGCGGTGAAGCGGCTGGACGGCACGCCCGACCTGTCGCGGGCCGGCTATCAGGAACCACGCCCGGACAAGAAGCCGCACCGTGGCAAGCGGACATTCGACCAGAACGCGCCCAAATTCGAGAAGCGCGCAGCGTCAGCCGATCAGCGCCCTGCCGCGTTCGAGGCAAAGCCCTGGGCCGGGAAGGCGGGCAAACCGAAATTCGACAAGGCCGGACCCGCCAAGAACAAGAAATCGAAGAAGCGGCCGGCTTGAAGCGGGGTGGCCTGCTCGTAGCCAACGCGCTGCGTTTCGCCCGCACCCCTTGCGATCTGCCGGAACTTTGAACAGTCTGGGCGCGGCGCGAGAGGGGTGGGCAGGACATGCGCGGCGAAGTGCTTCACTATGACGAGGATCAGGGCTTCGGTTTCATCACCGGAGCCGACGGCAACCGTTACACGTTCGCGCGCGAGGATCTGCGCCGAGAGGCGTCGATGGCCAGGGGCACGGTTATTGAGTTCCAGCCGGCCGGCGGACGGGCACGCGACGTTTTTTCGATCCGTGCCCAGGCTGCCAGTCCGCCTGCCGCAACCGCCGCCCCGACTCAAACCGGCAATGCGCCCGGGGCGCCGCAACATTTCGGCCGGTCCGCTGAAAGTCGTCCCGCCGCGGCTACCGGATTGTGGGATTATTTCTGGCGGGGCCTGACTGAAAATTACTTCAACTTCGCCGGTCGTGCCCGCCGCAAGGAATATTGGGGCTTTTGCCTGTTCTGGACGATCGCGCTGATTGTGGTCGTCGGCATTGGCCTCTTCATCGACGACGCCATGGGCAATATTGACGAATTGCCGGCAGTGACGGTCGGTCTTTGCGGCACGTTTGTGCTGGCGATGATCCCGCCATGGATCGGACTGAACGTGCGTCGCTTGCACGACATCGGCCTGACCGGCTGGCTTTTTCTGGCGGTGCTCATCCCAACCATCGGCTGGCTGATCATCCTGGTCTTCGCGCTGATCCCAACGCAGGCCCGTGAAAACCAGTGGGGTCCAGTGCCGGCGGGCGTCAGGGCCTAGCTGCTCGACACAGTGATTTTGAGGGGCTGGAAGGCGGGCGGACTTCGACCGCCACAGGGCTCAGCCCAGGAACTTGGCAATGATCGCGTCGCCCATCTGAGTGGTGCCGACCTCGGTCATGCCCTCGGAAAGAATATCCCTTGTGCGCAAGCCCTGGTCGAGCACGGCGGCGATGGCGCTTTCCAGGCGGTCGGCCTCGGTGACCATGCCGAAGGAATAGCGCATGCACATGGCGAAGGAGGCGATCATGGCGATCGGGTTGGCGATGCCCTTGCCTGATATGTCGGGCGCCGAGCCATGCACCGGCTCATAGAGCGCCTTGCGCTTTTTCGTCTTGGCATCCGGCGCGCCGAGCGACGCCGACGGCAGCATGCCAATCGAGCCGGTCAGCATGGCGGCGATGTCGGACAGCATGTCGCCGAACAGATTGTCGGTGACGATGACGTCGAATTGTTTCGGCCAGCGCACCAGCTGCATGCCGCCGGCGTCGGCCAGCATGTGGTCGAGCTTGACGTCGGCATAGCGTGCCTTGTGCGTCTGGGTGACGACCTCGTTCCACAGCACGCCTGATTTCATCACATTGCGCTTTTCCATCGAGGTGACGTGGTTGCGGCGTGTCCGCGCCAGCTCGAAGGCGACGCCCGAAATGCGCTCGATCTCGAACGTGTCGTAGACCTGCGTGTCGATGCCGCGTTTTTGGCCATTGCCGAGATCGATGATCTGCTTGGGCTCGCCGAAATAGACGCCGCCGGTGAGTTCGCGCACGATCAGAATGTCGAGCCCTTCGACCACCTCCTGCTTGAGCGAGGACGACGCCGCCAGCGCCGGATAGCAAATGGCGGGCCTGAGATTGGCGAACAGCTCCATGTCCTTGCGCAGCCGCAGCAGTCCGGCTTCCGGGCGCACCTCATACGGCACCGCATCCCATTTCGGCCCGCCGACGGCGCCGAACAGCACCGCGTTGGCAGCCATCGCCTTGGCCATATCGGCATCGGAAATCGCCGCGCCATGCGCGTCATAAGCGCAGCCGCCGACCAGCCCCTCATCGGTGACGAAATCACTGCCGAGCTTGTCGTTCATGGCGGCGATCAGCTTCTTCACCTCGGCCATCGCCTCGGGGCCGATGCCGTCGCCGGCGAGCAGGAGAAGATTTTTCGAAGCCATCGGAACCGTCCTAACTGTGGCGCATGACCGCGAAATCGGCATCGATTTCGGAAAGGATCATGCGCAGAACTATAATTCGACGGCGTCCTTTGCGCGTCCAAAAGGACGCGCGGCGCTGTCGTGAGCTGCGGCCTTGCTAAACGCCAAGCGGGCTATGCGCAAGCGTTTGGTTCAGAGCATCTTTGCGATGCTTCGCGCTACCTTCTGCCCCGCCGACGTCGTGCAAGCTTCTGCACCGCCGCCGCGCTCAGGCCGTGCGCCTGAGCGCCGTCACTTCGATCTCGATCTTCATTTCCGGTTTGTTGAGCTGGCAGACGATCATCGTCGCCGCCGGCCTGATGTCGCCAAAGGCCTCGCCGAGGATCGGAAAGACCGTGTCCACGAAAGCCGCGTCGGTGATGTAGTAATGCGCCCGCACCACATCGGCCATCTCGAAGCCGCCATCCTGCAACGCCTTGGCGATCGTCGCCAGGCAATTGCGCGTCTGCGCCTCGACCGTCTCCGGCATCGACATGGTCGCATAGTCGTAGCCGGTCGTTCCGGAAACGAAACACCAGTCGCCCTGTACCACGGCGCGCGAATAACCGGCGGCCTTCTCGAACGGCGAGCCGGTGGAGATCAGTTTTCGCATGGTTCCTCGCATTGTCCTTAGGCAATGTTGAGCGAAGAAGTGCCTTCCCGCCATAGGCCAGACAGGGCGGATCGACGGTGCAGAAAACCTTTGATGTGAAACGACGGTAGAGACATCGAGCGCAATGCGCGTAGCCAGCGCCTGACCCGTCACTTACCCTTAATGACCTTCCAAATCTCGGTCGGTTGGTTGAGCTGGAGGCTGTTGATGTCGGACGCGGAAATTCGGCCACTGAGCACCGCATCGCGCAGGCGCTGACAGAAGAGGCTTGGCATGCGTTCCTGGGACACACCCATGAAGGCGGAGGTCTCATGTTTGAGCGTAATGCTCCATACAGCGACAGCGGCGATGCAGCGGTTGTACCCCGCCTCGGGATTCTTCTTCGCGGTGTCCTGTCCAGTCTGGCAACCTGCCAGAGCGCCGACCATCGCCGGCAAACTCAAAAACCTCAATCTCATAGCAAATTCCCCTGCCCATTGCGAAAGCAGTTGGACAAGATCGCCGAGAGGTCAAGCGAGAAAGCGTCTGGTTTAGTCTTTTGATGTCGGTATATTAGGGGATACAAATAAAGAACCCCGGCTTTCACCGGGTTCTACATGTCCTATTCTAGTTAGCTCTTTCGACTGCGCGCCGCCAGCGTCCGCAGCCTCAGCGCGTTGAGGCGGATGAAGCCTTCGGCGTCCTTCTGGTCGTAGGCGCCACGGTCGTCCTCGAAGGTGACCAGCGCGTCGGAATAGAGCGTCTTCTTCGACTTGCGGCCGGTGACGATGACGTTGCCCTTGTAGAGTTTTAGCCGCACCGTGCCTTCGACATCTTCCTGGCTCTTGTCGATCATCGCCTGCAGCATCAGGCGCTCCGGCGCGAACCAGAAGCCGTTGTAGATCAGCTCGGCGTAGCGCGGCATGAACTCGTCCTTGAGGTGGGCGGCGCCACGGTCCAGCGTGATCGATTCGATCGCCCGGTGGGCTGATATCAGGATGGTGCCGCCGGGGGTCTCGTAGACGCCGCGCGATTTCATGCCGACGAAACGGTTCTCGACAAGGTCGAGCCGGCCGATGCCGTTGTCGCGGCCGAGATCGTTGAGCGCGGCCAGCATCGTCGCCGGTGACAACTTCTTGCCGTCGAGCGCGATCGGATCGCCCTTCAGGAATTCGATTTCGATCTCGGTGACCGTGTCCGGCGCGTCCATCGGCGAGATGGTGCGCTGATGGACGAATTCCGGCGGCTCGCTCCACGGGTCTTCCAGCACTTTGCCCTCGGAAGACGAATGCAGCAGGTTGGCGTCGACCGAAAACGGCGCGTCGCCCCTCTTGTCCTTCGGCACCGGGATCTGGTGCTGCTCGGCGAAGTTGATCAGGTCGGTGCGCGACTTGAACGACCAGTCGCGCCATGGCGCGATGACCTTGATGTCGGGGTTGAGCGCATAGGCCGAGAGCTCGAAGCGGACCTGGTCGTTGCCCTTGCCGGTGGCGCCATGGGCAATGGCATCGGCGCCGGTTTCTTTTGCGATCTCGACCAGGTGCTTGGAGATCAGTGGCCTCGCGATCGAGGTGCCGAGCAAATAGGTGCCTTCATAGACGGCATTGGCACGGAACATCGGGAAGACGAAGTCGGAAACGAATTCCTCGCGCACATCCATGATGCGGATGTCCTTGATGCCCATCATCTCGGCCTTGCGCCGCGCCGGCTCCAACTCACCGCCCTGGCCGAGATCGGCGGTGAAGGTGACGACTTCGGCGCCAAGCTCGGTCTGCAGCCATTTCAGGATGATGGAAGTGTCGAGGCCGCCGGAATAGGCGAGCACGACCTTCTTGACGGCTTTTGCTTTTGACAGGCTGGGGGACATATTGGCGGTTCCGCGACAAGGGTTCTCGCCGGGCGAGGTATCACGGGCTTTCCGGGCTGCGCAAGAGACGAACGGTGTTCAGGCCGTCGGTGAAGCTGCCGATCTCCGCGCAAGCGGGGAGATCGGATGTCGCTGCGGCCTTCGCCAACTACCAACGGCGCCGACATCGAACTTTCGACCCGGCTGGATCAGACGCTTTGCTAGCGAGAAGCTGGCGCCTGCTTGGCGCCTGCGCTATAGGCTCCACCTGTTTATCCAGGGCCCTGCCGATGACCTTCATTCCCGATACCGCCACGCTGATCCAGTTCGCCATCGCCACCGTGATCCTGGCGATCACGCCTGGGCCTGACATGACGCTGTTCGTCTCGCGCACATTGAGCCATGGCCGCGCCACCGGCTTTGCCTCGATGGCGGGCGCGCTGTGCGGCACACTGATCCACACCACGCTGGTCGTGGTCGGCATCTCGGCGCTGATCGTCGCCTCGCCGATGTCCTTCCTGGCCCTGAAGATCTTCGGCGCCGGCTATCTCGTTTTCCTGGCCTGGCAGGCGATCACCAAGGGGTCGGCCTTTTCACCCGAGAAGAAGAGCGGGCCGGAGATTTCGCTGTTCCGCGCTTGGGCGGCAGGGCTCGGTGTCAATCTGCTCAACCCGAAGATCATCCTGTTCTTCATGACCTTCCTGCCGCAATTCGTCTCGGCGCATGATCCGAACGCGCCTGGAAAGCTGTTCTTCCTCGGCGCGATGTTCGTCGTTTTGTCGATCCCGGTAACAGCGCCAATGGTCTTTGCAGCAGAAAAATTCTCCGCGGCGATGAAGACCAGCCCGCGGGTGACGCGCGTCGTCGATTATCTGTTCGCCGGGGTGTTTTCGGCCTTCGCGCTTAAGATCCTGACCGCCCAGGCGAAGTAGGCGCGGACCTTCCGGCTTGACGCCAGCTTCCGGCCGAGCGCCCGGCGCTCAGCCAGTAGAAAATGCCGCCGACCATGCCGCAGCCGATCACGGCAGCGACGACGCGCGGATCGGTGATCTCGAAATTGGCATCGGCGGTCTGGTAGGCGAAGCCGAGGAAGACCGCCGCGACCACCGCGCCCGCCAGCGCATAGAACAGCCAGTCGCGCCGTCCGAGGATTTCCGAGACGAGAATGGCGATGGCTGCCGGCATGAAGGCGAAATAGGCGACGAACAGTGCAACGAAGGGGACAGAAAAATACAGCGAAGCCGTCGCCGTGGGGTGCGCGTGCTCCGGCGTATAGCCCAGCGACGCCAGAAACATGATATTGAGGAAGGCGCTGGCGGCCAGCGCGGCGACGACATAGCCGATCAGGATGACGGCGAAGCGGACGAGATAGGCAACGAGACGGGTCACGCCTCGCCGTGCCCCGCGATCATCATCGCTTCCAGCGCCAGCCGGTCGACCTTGCGCATGCGCTCGGACTCCGACTTGAGCTGGCCGCAGGCGGCGAGGATATCGCGGCCGCGCGGCGTGCGGATCGGCGAGGCATAGCCGGCATTGTTGATGTAGTCGGCGAATTTCTCGATCGTCTCCCAGTCAGAGCACTGGTAGTTGGTGCCCGGCCACGGGTTGAACGGGATCAGATTGATCTTGGCCGGAATGCCCTTGAGCAGCTTGATAAGCCCTTTGGCGTCCTCGATCGAATCGTTGACGTCCTTCAGCATCACATATTCGAAGGTGATGCGCCGGGCATTCGACAGGCCGGGATAGGCGCGGCAGGCGGCGATCAGCTCTTTCAACGGATATTTTTTGTTGATCGGCACCAAAAGGTCGCGCAAATCGTCATTGGTGGCGTGCAGCGAGATCGCCAGCATGACGCCGATCTCCTCGCCGGTGCGGAAGATCTCCGGCACGACGCCGGAGGTCGACAGCGTGATGCGTCTTTTCGACAGGGAAAGCCCGTCGCCGTCGGACGCGATCAGCAGCGCCTTCTTCACCGCCTCGAAGTTGTAGAGCGGCTCGCCCATGCCCATCATGACGACGTTGGACACTTTCCGGCCCTCGGCCGGCACGATGGCGCCATCGGGCGTGTCGCGGTCGGGGAAATCGCCGAGCCGGTCGCGGGCGGTCAAAAGCTGGGCGAGGATTTCCTCTGATGTCAGGTTGCGCACCAGCTTCTGCGTGCCGGTGTGGCAGAAGGAGCAGGTAAGCGTGCAGCCGACCTGCGACGAGATGCAGAGCGTGCCGCGGCCTTCTTCGGGAATGTAGACGGTCTCGATCTCGACCGGCCGGCCGGCGCCGCGCGGCGGAAAACGAAACAGCCATTTGCGCGTGCCGTCGGAGGAAATCTGCTCCTCGACGATCTCGGGTCTGGCGACGGTGAAATGCTTGTCGAGCTCGGCGCGCAAATCCTTGGAGATGTTGAACATGCCGGCAAAGTCGGAGACGCCGCGCACATACATCCAGTGCCAGAGCTGCTGGGCGCGCATCTTGGCCTGGCGCTCCGGCACGATGCCTGATGCAACCAGGGCAGCGCCAAGCTCGGCCCGGGTCAGGCCGATCAGCGACGGTTTTTCGGCCGGCGTGGCGCGGGCGCGCAACGCGTCACGGGCGCCTTCGGCGGTGAGGTCGAATGAAAGGGTCATTGTTGCGCCAATATAAGCGATTTGCGGCCGATTACAGCATCGTGCTGGAAATGAAGCGCGGCGCATAGCACAGGTTGACGGCGGAGTCATGGGTGGCGGCGGTGCAAGGCTCGCCGCAATGTGCCGGCCGGCGGCGTTTTAAAAAGCAAAAAGCCGGGCTTGCGGCCCCGCCCTTACTCAAACTCCGCTTCGCCTATGGCTATTTGCACTTGGCGATGGACGACAGCGCCGCCGAAATGCCTTTCAGTGAAAAGACATAGGTGGTGGTGTTGCCGCGGCCGGACTTCGCCTGCACCTTCATGTCGCTGCCGGTTTTCATCGCGGCGATCAGCACCGGCTCCTCGGCGGCGTTCTCGACCCAGGCCGACTTGCCGCGGGTGAACATCGAAAAGCTCTTGCCGTCGATGGTGACGGTGGCCTTGGAGTTTTCCTGGAAATTGTAGCCGGCGATGAATTGCGGCTCGTAGGAGACCTGCTGTCCCGGCCGCTGGCTGACGAAGAAGAACATGTCGCCATGGTCAAGCGTCGGCGGCTGCTTGTCGGTCGGCACGGTCAACACATAGCAAACCTTGCCGCCCGACGCCTGGTAGCTGTAGGTGCCCCAGGCATTGTGCTGGCCGATCTTGGTCGCCGACTGCGCCAGAGCCGGCGCTGTCATGGCCACCAGTGCCAGGCTCGAAATTGTAGCAATCAATCCGCGCATCGCTTTTCCCATATATGGTGCGGAGGCAGGCCGGCTCAGCGTCCTGCCCGTCGCTTCATTTTGATTTAATCTGGGTTACCAAACGGTGAATTTCCCTTGGGAAAAGGAGATCCACCCCAGGAAACCGCCGCCATCCTTGCGCCCGTCGCTCGAAAAGCGGCAGTTGCAACGTCCCTTTCGCGACTTGGAGGCCACGAAAGCGGCAAGAGTTTGACTTTTCTGCCTTGTCGTCGGCTCAGCTGTTGTCGGCAATCGCCTGCTTGGCGGCGAGCCGATGCGCTGATGTGATGTGGGCTTTGACGGTGGTGATCGCGGCGGTCAGCACCGCGATGTCGTCGGTAAAGCCCAGTCCGAAGACGAAGTCGGGGATGACGTCCGTCGGCAGCACGAAATAGCCGAGCGCCGCCACCAGGATGCCCTTGGCGCGCAGTGGCGTGTTCTTGTCCATGGCGCAGTAGTAGGCGGCGACCAGCTCTTCCATGAACGGGATCTGCCGGGCAGCCCTCTTGGCAGTGCGCCAGAATTTCTCGCGCACTTCGCTCTCCTCGCCCGGCTTGCCGCTAAAGCCGAAGAAATCAAAACCTGATTTTTGCGCCATCAGTCTCTCCTAACGGGGCTACGCATGTCGTTCCACGCGCGCCTGCCAGCGGAAAATGTGGTGAAAGCAGTGCCCCACTACAAGATGCCGCTGTCTCGACGCAGCGATTCTGACAGCTTGGAAAGGACCGGCAGCGAACGTCGGGAACCAGCGAGTTCAACCGCCGAAATAGCGGTCCATCGTCTTGGCCAGTTCGAAATCGAGCGCCGTCAGGCCGCCGGCATCATGGGTGTTCAGCGTCACGTTCACGGTCTTGTAGACATTCGACCAGTCGGGGTGATGGTCCATCTTCTCCGCCGCCAGGGCGACACGGGTCATGAAGGCGAAGGCTTCGGAAAAACTCCTGAAGGTGAAGGTGCGAGCGATCGAGCCGCCGTCCCTGGCCAGCGACCAGCCGTCGAGCCCGGCCAGCGCCTCGGCGACCGCCTCCTTGCTCAGTTTCTCTCTCGTCATAATCGTTTCCCGTGCTATCTGGATTCGCAGTCTTCAGCATAGTGCCGGATCGATGAGCGCAAAGCCGATAAAATCCATTCTTTTCGTCTGTCTCGGCAATATCTGCCGCTCACCGTTGGCGGAGGGCGTGTTGCGCGTCGTCCTGGCGGAGCGCGGTCTCGATCGGGATATCCTGCTTGATTCGGCCGGAACCAGCGACTGGGAAGCCGGTTCAGCGCCCGACCCGCGCTCGATGTCGATCGCAGAGCGGCACGGCATTGATATTTCCAGACAGCGGGCGCGCAAGCTGACGCAAGACGATTTTTCGCGTTTCGACCTCATTCTCGCCATGGACCGATCGAATCTCCGGGATCTGAAAGCGCTGGTGCCTGCCGCCATGCGCGACCGTGTCCATCTGTTCCTGGAGTTCGCGGAGGGAAGGGCGAGCGACGTGCCGGACCCTTATCACGAGGGGCCGGATGCGTTTGCCTTGGTCTACCGCATGATCCGCGAGGCGTCGGAGGCGCTGGCGACGCGGCTCGAGGCGCGGCTGTCGGCGCCCGACAGCGGCCAGGCCTCCTCGACGACGTAGGGTCCGCCGCCGACCGAATCGCGCGACGACATCAGGACGAAGCGACCGACACGGAAGGGCAGCGTCGAAAAATTACCGCGTGCCGAAAGGTACTGGGCGACGTCAAGCGGGCTCGAATTGCGCAGCCTTGCCAAGGTCACATGCGGCATGAACTTGCGCGGATCGGCGGGGATGCCGAGGCGCTGGCAGATGCGCTCGATCTCGCCTTGCAGTGCCGAAAGATCGGGCGAGGCGGAAACGCCGGCCCACACCGCATGCGGTTTCTTCTGGCCAAAGGCGCCGACGCCGGACAGCGTCAGCGGGAAGGACGGGCGGTGGACACGGTCGAGCGCGTTGGCGATCTCGTCGGCGACATGGCCCTCGACATCGCCGATGAAGCGCAGCGTCAAATGGTAGTTCTCGACGTCGATCCAGCGAGCCCCGGGCAGGCCGCCCCGGAGCAGGGACAGCGAAAGGGCGGCGTCACGCGGAATTTCGAGGGCGGTGAAAAGACGTGGCATGGGAAGCCTCCTGTCCTCGAATCGAACTCTTGTCGCTAGCGAATCATTGATAATCGAACGGGGCAAGCGGTTTATTGGTCGCAGCCCTGCCTAAAATTCAAATCGTCCCGGCGGAACGCGTAGCCTCATCCAGTCCTTCAAGAGTTGTCCTGAACCATGGCAATGACCTTTTCGACATCCGGCAAAATGCGCTCGACCATAAGGTCGACGCCTTGCGCATTCGGGTGCAGACCGTCGAGTTGCAAAGCCGGCTCGCCGGCCACGCCGTCGAGAAAGAACGGATAGAGCGGGACGCCGTATTTTTCCGCCAGTTTCGGAAAGATCGCGTCAAAGCTGTTCTGGTAGTCGGCGCCGAGATTGGGTGCGGCGCGCATGCCGGCCAGCAGCACGGCGATCTTGCGCTGCTTCAGCTTCGCCAGCATGGCGTCGAGATTCTTTTGGGTGATGGCGGGAGAAACGCCGCGCAGCATGTCGTTGGCGCCGAGCTCGAGGATGACAAGCTGCGTGCCGTCCGGCACCGACCAGTCGAGCCGCGACAGGCCGCCACTCGACGTGTCGCCGGAGACGCCGGCATTGGCGACCGTCACATCGTGGCCCTTGGCGCGAAGTGCTGCCTCAAGTTTTTGGGTGAAGCCTTCGTCCGGTCCGAGGCCAAAGCCCGCCATCAGGCTGTCGCCGAAGCCGACGATCTTGAAGGGCTCGGCGCGCGCCGACGAAATGGCGCCGCAAAATCCGAGGAAAACGATCAAGGCTGCGGCAAGAGTGTGTTTGAAAGCCATGCGGCAGGCCCCATATGACCGAGAACATTATACCAGCGGATTCTGGCCACCCCTTTCCCATATAGGACGATTTTATTTTGACAGAAACCGTCATCGCGCTGAAAAATGTATCGCTGACGCTCGGCGAAGGCGCGTCTTCCGTCCAAGTGCTGAAAGGCGTCAGCCTCGATGTGGCCGATGGCGAGGCGACCGGCATCGTCGGGCCGTCGGGCTCGGGAAAGTCGACGCTGCTGATGGTTTTGGCCGGGTTGGAAAGGGTCGATTCGGGTACGATACGAATTGCCGGAGAATTGCTGAACGGCAGGAGCGAAGACCAGATCGCATCGTTTCGAGGGCGAAACATTGGCATCGTCTTCCAGTCCTTCCACCTCATCCCCAATATGACGGCGCTCGAAAATGTCGCAGTGCCGCTGGAACTTGCCGGCCATGCCGATCCGTTCGGGGTGGCGGCGCGGGAGCTGGAGGCGGTGGGCTTGAGTGACCGCATCACCCACTATCCCGGCGAATTGTCCGGCGGCGAACAGCAGCGTGTGGCGATCGCCCGGGCGCTGGCGCCTTCGCCGCGCATCCTGATCGCCGACGAGCCGACCGGCAATCTCGACCAGACCACGGGACGGCAGGTCGCCGATCTTCTGTTCGCCAAGGCTGCCGAGCGCGGCATGACGCTGGTGCTGGTCACCCACGATCCGGCGCTTGCCGCACGCTGCTCCCGGCAGGTATCGATGCGGTCGGGCCGGATCGAGGGCGCGCCATTGCTTAAAGTGACGGCGTAGCGCAAATGGCTGACAAGATCCCCTCATCCGGCCCTTCGGGCCACCTTCTCCCCGCCGGGGAGAAGAGGCTGGCGCCGGCGTTGGCGACCTCTTCTCCGCTCGGGGAGAAGGTGGACGCCCACGGGTCTTGCCTTCGGCAAGCCCGAGGACAGGCTCCGCGGCCGGATGAAGCGGCCACTTGGGCGCGCACCTTTTCACTCGCCTTCCGCTTTTCGCTGCGCGAGATGCGCGGTGGGCTGTCCGGCTTCCTGATCTTCCTTGCCTGCATCGCGCTCGGCGTCGCGGCGATCGGCGGCGTCAATTCGGTGGCCCGGGCGATTACCGCCGGTGTCGCCAACGAGGGCCAGTCGCTGCTCGGCGGCGATCTTCGTTTCCAGCTCAATCAGCGCGCCGCGACGCAAGCCGAGCACGTCTTTCTTGACGGGCTGGGCACGGTCTCGCACAGCGCCAACATGCGTTCGATGGCTCGGCTCGAGGACGGTTCCGATCAGGCGCTGGTCGAGGCCAAGGCGGTCGATGGAGCCTATCCGCTCTATGGCGCGCTGGAGACCGAGCCGGCGCTGTCGAAGCAGGAATTGTTCGGCGAAAAATCCGGTGTTTTCGGCGCAGCAGCACCCGACCTTTTGTTCGAGCGGCTGAACCTTGGGGTCGGCGACCGGCTGAAGCTGGGCAGCGCCACCTTCGAACTGCGCGCCAGGCTCGTCAACGAACCGGACGCGGTGTCCGACGGCTTCGGCTTTGCGCCGCGGCTGATGATCTCGACGGACGGGCTTGCCGCTTCCGGTTTGATCCAGCCCGGCAGCCTGGTCGAGAACGCCTACAAGGTCCGCCTGCCCGGCGGCACCGGCGAGGCGGGCATAAAAGCCATTCAGGATCAGGCGGCGGAGGATTTTCCCGAGTCCGGCTGGTCGATCCGCACGCGCAGCAACGCAGCACCCGCGTTGTCCTCCAACATCGAACGGTTTTCGCAGTTCCTGACGCTGGTCGGGCTGACGGCGCTGGTGGTCGGCGGCGTCGGCGTCGCCAATGCGGTGCGCGCCTATCTCGACGGCAAGCGCGGCGTCATCGCCACCTTCAAGAGCCTAGGGGCTTCGGGCGGTTTCGTCTTTACCGTCTATCTGGTGCAGATCCTGATGATCGCCGGGCTCGGCATCACGGTCGGCCTTGTGCTTGGCGCGCTGATGCCGTTTGCGGCGAGCGCGGTACTCCAGTCGGTCATTCCGGTGCCGGCGGAAGGTGGGTTCTATCCCGGCGCACTCGGCATGGCGGCGCTGTTCGGGCTGCTGGTGACGCTGGCTTTCGCCTTGCTGCCGCTCGGCCGTGCGCGCGACGTGCCGGCGACGGCGCTGTTTCGCGAGATGGGTTTTGAGGGCCGCGGTTTTCCGCGCCCGCTCTACACGGCGGCGGCGCTCGGCATCGCGCTGCTCCTGGCGGCGCTGGCCATTCTGTTTTCCGGCGACCGCTATATCGCCTCGATCTTCGTCGGCGCCACCATTTTTGCTTTCCTGGTGCTACGCATCGTCGGCGCGCTGGTGCAGTGGGCCGCTAAAAAGAGCCCGCGCGTTGGCTCGACGGTGCTCAGGCTCGCCATCGGCAACATCCATCGGCCAGGTGCCTTGACGCCGTCGGTGGTGCTGTCGCTGGGGCTGGGATTGACGCTTCTGGTGACGCTGGCGCTGATCGACGGCAATCTCAGGCGGCAGATTTCCGGCAGCCTGCCGGAACGGGCGCCGAACTTCTTCTTCGTCGACATCCAGAGCAGCGACGTCGACGCGTTCTCTGCGCTGGTCGGCAGGCAAGCGCCGAAGGGCACGCTGGTCAAGGTGCCGATGCTGCGCGGCCGGGTGATGGCGCTGAACGGCGTCGACGTCGAAAAGGCTAGGGTTGCGCCGGAAGGGGCCTGGGTGCTGCGCGGCGATCGCGGGCTGACCTACGAGGCCAGTATTCCCGCGAATGCGACGCTGACCGAAGGCTCCTGGTGGCCGGACAACTATGCCGGCGAGCCGCTGGTGTCGTTTTCGGCCGAGGAAGGCGCAGAGATCGGGCTGAAGCTCGGCGACACCATCACCGTCAACGTGCTTGGCCGCAACGTGACGGCGAAGATCGCCAATTTCCGCCAGGTCGAATGGGAGACGATGGGCATCAATTTCGTCATGGTGTTCTCGCCCAGCACGTTTGCCGGCGCGCCGCATAGCTGGCTGGCGACGCTGACCGACAAGGGCGCGTCGCCGGCCGACGATGCCCGCCTTCTCAACGCCGTCACCCGTGCCTTTCCGGCGGTGACGACAGTCAGGGTCAAGGACGCGCTCGACATCGTCAACCGGCTGGTGGCGCAACTCGGCACTGCGATCAGGGCCGCGGCCGGCGTGGCGCTGATCGCCTCGGTGCTGGTGCTGGCCGGCGCGCTGGCCGCCGGCAACCGGGCCCGCATCCACGATGCAGTGGTGCTGAAGACGCTGGGCGCTACCAGGAAGACGCTGATCGCGGCCTTTTCGCTGGAATACATGCTGATCGGCCTCGCCACCGCGATCTTCGCGCTGGCGGCAGGCGGGATTGCGGCGTGGTTCGTTGTCGCGCGCGTCATGACGCTGCCGTCGCATTTCATGCCCGATGTGGCGGTGGCAACCATCATCTTTGCGCTGGTGGTCACGGTCGGCATTGGCCTCGCCGGCACCTGGCGGGTGCTGGGCCACAAGGCGGCGCCGGTGCTGCGCAATCTCTGATCTGCAGGCATCTGCAGGCTCAACGCGACCAGGATTCGGTTAAATCTTGTTAATGTTGGGCTTCGGAAGGCCGATAAATTCGGATTTTCGTGTCTTCACGAAGCATTACGCCCGGTTACGGTCTTGTTCTTGGCGCCAATAACCATCATATTTCGCCGCAGGCATGCTGGAGCCCCGCCAGCGGCGCCGCGGTCCAAATGGGCCGGACACCGGACGGGGCAGAAGCAATATGAGGATTTCCATGGCTGAACCCGTTCGCAATTATCAGACGCGTGCCGTGCCCGGCGCCGGCGTCGATGCTGCTATCGACCAGGGCCTGCGCGCCTATATGATCAAGGTCTACAATCTGATGGGGCTTGGCCTCCTCATCACCGGCCTCGCCGCGGTCGGAACGATCATGCTAGCCACCACCACCGATCCGGCTTCGGCGGTCGCCACGCTGCCGAATGGCGACATGCTGACCTCCTTCGGCTACGCGATCTTTGGTTCGCCGCTGAAATGGCTGGTGATCTTTGCCCCGCTGGCAGCGGTGATGTTCCTGTCGTTCCGTGTCCAGTCGATGAGCGTTTCGGCCGCGCAGACGACGTTCTGGGTCTATGCCGGCCTCGTCGGCCTGTCTCTGTCGTCGATCTTCCTGGTCTACACCACCGCCAGTATCTCGCAGACCTTCTTCGCCACCGCCGCCGCCTTTGGCGGACTGTCGCTCTACGGCTACACGACCAAGCGCGACCTTTCCGCGTTCGGTTCGTTCCTGGTCATGGGCCTGGTTGGTCTGATCATCGCGATGGTGATCAACATCTTCCTGCAGTCGTCGGCGCTTTCCTTCGCCGTTTCGGCGATCGGCGTGCTGATCTTCGCGGGTCTCACCGCCTATGACACGCAGAACATCAAGGAGATGTATTTCGAGGGCGACGAGACTGATGTCGCCGGCCGCAAGGCGATCATGGGCGCTCTGAGGCTCTATCTCGACTTCATCAACCTGTTCATGTTCCTGCTGCAGTTCATGGGCGACCGCCGATAGAGCCGGGTCCATCCCGATAAAGTCGGGATGGAGCTCTATCTTTTTGTTTGACCATGATCTTTTCCGAAAACCGGTTCCCACTTTTCGGGATCATGGTTTAAGGCAAGTCCCTGGACCAGTGAGTTTGGAAAGGGCGGCCCAACGGCCGCCTTTTTCTTCTGCCCCGGTCTTTGATGAAATGGCCGGCAGATGATTGACGTGCATAAATTATGAGCAGCATCACAATACGCGCCGCGACTTCGGCCGATCTCGATCGGATCACGGATATCTATGCCGACGCGGTGACCCATGGCACGGCGAGCTACGAGCTGGAACCACCTGATCGCGCCGAGATGGGCCAACGTTTCGATAGTCTGATGGCGGGTGGCTTTCCCTATCTGGTGGCGGAAAAAGACGGCATTGTGCTCGGCTATGCCTATGCCGGCGCCTTCCGGCCGCGGCCTGCGTACCGTTTTGTCGTCGAGGACTCCGTCTATGTCGCGCCCGAGGCCAAGGGCCATGGCATCGGGCTCAAGCTAATGCAAGGGCTGATCGAGGCGGCCAAGGCGGCGGGCTTCCGCCAGATCATCGCGGTAATCGGCGACGGTCGGCCGGACAGTGCCTCGGTGCGGCTGCATGAAAAGCTCGGCTTTCGTCATTCGGGCCGCCTGGAAGGCTCCGGCTACAAGCACGGACGCTGGCTCGACACGGTGTTCATGCAACTGCCGATCAATGACGGAGCTCTGGTTCCGCCCGATCCCAACTCGCTGCCGGAACGGAGATTCCGCCAGCAGCAATGAGTAGTTAGGCCTCGACCAGCTTCAGCGTGCGGTCGAAAACGCCGAGCACGCGGCCAAGTTCCTGGCCGCGCTTGAGAATACGGCCGCCGGCGGCAATGACGGCGAATGCGCCTTGCCGGCGCGCCAGCTTCGGATCCTTGACGATCTGGAACAGCGGCACCTCGCTGGTGCGACGAAAGACGGAAAAGACGGCGCGGTCGGTGAGATGGTCGATGGCGTAGTCGCGCCATTCATTGGCGGCGACCATGCGCCCGTAAAGCCTCAGGATCTGGTCCAATTCACGCCGGTCGAACCGCACCGGCTGGTCGAGGCGTTCGCCTCTTGCCTCATGCAGCGGGATCAGTATTGCGGATGCGTCCCCATCCTCCGTCCCGCTGCCGTGATCAGTCATGCCTCGATCCCTTCGAATGAATCTTACGCCAACCAAAGTTGGCGCTTTCGCCGTGGAATTGCAAGCCCAGCCGGACTAAGGCGGCGCCGCACCGTTTCCCCGGTGTCCAGTCACGTTTATAAAACGCCCGTTGGAATTGGTGATGCTTCGCCACAATTCTGCCTTCTTTTATCCGCGCTAATGCCCCAATGTCCGACGAATTTACGGGTGTTGCCTGAGACGGTTCGGTCCGGCACTGGCTCGTAAACCCCAAGCCCCCCGCCCACGGGTCTGCGTCGGATCGAACCAACCTCGGTTTTTCCTTGGGAAAAATCGGGTGCGACGATCCCAAAACCTAAATGACCGGCGTCAGAAGCAAGCTGACGTCGGTTTTTTAATGCCTGGATGAAAGTGGGATGCGCGCGGCTTCCCTTCTCCGCTTGTGGGAGAAGGTGGCCTCGCCCACGGGTCTTGCCTCCGGCAAGCCCGAGGACAGGCTCCGCGAGGTTGGATGAGGGGTGTTGGCAATTTCCTTGAAATCGCCGCCACCTCATTCCTTCCAGCACCCCTTCATCCGTCTCGGCGCTGCGCGCCGATCCACACCCGGGGCGAGTCGCGGGCCTCGCCCGCCCTTCGGGCCCTACAAGGGGAGAAGGAGAGGTCCCCGTTCAAGGCTTGTGGATCAAGGCGGCGCCGAGGATGGGACCCGGCAGGCCGTCCTTGCCCACCGATTGCAGCAGCACGGCGCAGCCGCCTTTCTTGGAAATCACGCTCATCGGCAATTCGTAGCGCTGCGCCTTGCCGTGCCACATGCCGGCGGTCTGGATGCCGGAGACGGCGTTCCAGTAAGTCATGCTGCGGCCGGTGTTTTCGCCCTTGCCGATCTTGATCGTCTGCGGCGGGTCGAAATAGACGATGACGACATGGGCATCGCTGGGGCCGGTCCCGGCATCGCCGGCGTCGATGGTGACGCGGTCGCTGGTCCGGCTGACCTTGATGCTGACCCGCATGCCTTCGCCTGATCCTTCCATGCGGGCGAGCGCGCCGTCGACTTCCTTGCGGCTGGCGCCGTTGACATGGCTGCGGCCATTGATGACGGCCTGCGGCGTATAGACCGAGCGGCTGCCGAAGGCGCGCATATACTCATATTGCCGCTCGGTGTTCTCCTTGCGGCTCAGCGTGTCCTTCCAACCGAGATAATCCCAGTAGTCGACATGATAGGCGAGCGCGACGATGTTCTCCTTGGTGGCAAGCTCGGCGAAGAATTCATCGGCCGGCAGGCAGGAACTGCAACCCTGGCTGGTGAAGAGCTCGACGACGCCCAAGGGCTGGTCAGTCGAGGCTTTGTCAGCCTGGGGTTTGTCGGCCTCGCCGGCAAGCGCATTGCCGGCAAGTCCAGCGCCGGCAAACACCGAGAGGGCCAGCGCCAATGCCGCAAGCCGCAATGGTCTTCGAGGTGTCATAGCCGTTTCGACTCCCGCCGGTGATGGCCGGCTTTATTCTGATTGGCGAAATATGTGGCAGAAGCGGCAGTCAACGGGAAGTCACGTTGCGGTGAAATTTTACCGCTGCAACCAACTGCAAGGGCGCAATAGGACGGCTACACTTCAGGGTAGATACCGATTCGGGCGACAATCAGCATGTGGCAAACTCTCCTGACGCCGGTCGACCTGTACTGCGAGCGGGTCGGGCCGGAGCTCTGGGCCGAGCCGGTCAACGCACTGACCAATCTGGCTTTTCTTGTCGCCGGGCTGTGGGGTGTCCGGGAGGTGCGCCGGCGTGGCACCGGCATCTTCGCCGAAGTGCTGGCCTGGTGGGTGGTGGCGATCGGCATCGGCTCGGCGCTGTTCCACACCTTTGCCAACCATGGCACGGTCTGGGCCGACGTGCTGCCGATCGCCGGGTTCACGCTGGCCTACACGCTGTTCAACCTACGCCGTTTCCTCGGCATGAAATGGGGCAAGGCGGTCCCCATCTTCGTCGCCTTCTATGCCGTCACCGGGTTGTTGACCTGGGCCGTGCCGGACTGGCTGCGCCAGGCATCGAACGGCACGACCGGCTATCTGCCGCCCTTCCTGGCGCTCGCCTTCTTCGGCGTCATCGTGGCGGCGAGCGGCAACCGTGCCGGCGGGTACAATCTGGCGGGCTCGGCGATCTTCGTCGTCTCGGTCATCTTCAGGATCATCGATCCGCTGGTCTGCGGCAGCTTCCCGCTCGGCACGCATTTCCTGTGGCACATCCTCAACGGGCTGATGCTCGGCGTGCTGCTGGCGGCGGCAGCGCGGTTCGGCAAGGGCAGTAGGGCAGTAAGGCAGTAAGGCAGTAAGGCAGTAAGGCAGTAAGGCAGTAAGGCAGTAAGGCAGTAA
>NZ_FUIG01000026.1:176831-251374 GCF_900149755.1 Mesorhizobium delmotii
GGCAGTAAGGCAGTAAGGCAGTAAGGCAGTAAGGCAGTAAGGCAGTAAGGCAGTAAGGCAGTAGGGCATGTGTTCCCTGCCCCTTACTGCCTTACTGCCCTACTGCCCTACTCCCTTCCCCTATGCCGCTAAATCGCGCAGCACATATTGCAGGATGCCGCCGTTCTTGAAGTAGTCGAGCTCGTCCAGCGTATCGATGCGGCAGATGATCGGAATCTTCTTCACCGTGCCGTCGCCATAGGTGATTTTCGCGACCATCTTCTGGCGCGGCTTGATGGCGCTCAGTCCGTCGATCTCGACCAGTTCGTCGCCCTTGAGGTTGAGCGAGGCCCATGAGGTGCCCTGCTCGAAGACGAAGGGGATGACCCCCATGCCGACCAGGTTCGAGCGGTGGATGCGCTCGAACGACTGAGCGATGACGGCGCGAACACCCAACAGCTTGGTGCCCTTGGCCGCCCAGTCGCGCGACGAGCCGTTGCCGTATTCGACACCGGCGAAGATGACCAGCGGCACGCCTTCCTTCTTGTACTCCATGGCGGCGTCGTAGATCGATCTCTCTTCCTTCGACGGATAGTGGAGGGTGTAGCCGCCTTCGCGGCCGTTCTCGCCCAGCATGTGGTTGCGGATGCGGATGTTGGCGAAAGTGCCGCGCATCATCACCTCGTGATTGCCGCGCCGCGTGCCGTACTGGTTGAAGTCGGCGACGCCGACGCCATGGTCGGTAAGATACTTGCCGGCCGGAGATGCCGCCTTGATCGAGCCGGCCGGAGAGATGTGGTCGGTCGTGATCTTGTCGCCGAACAGGCCGAGCACGCGGGCGCCCCTGATGTCGCCGATTGTGCCGAAGCCTGATGTCATGCCGGCGAAGTAGGGCGGGTTCTGCACATAGGTCGAATGGTCGTCCCAGGCGTAGGTCTGGCCTTCCGGCGCCTTGACGTTCTGCCAGTATTCGTCGCCCTTGAAGACGTCGGCATATTTGCGGGCGAACAGTTCGCGCGTCACGTTCTTCTCGATGAACTCCTGGATCTCGACCGAACTCGGCCAGATGTCCCGGAGGTAGACCGGGTTGCCGTCACGGTCCTCGCCGAGCGGCTCGGTGGTCAGATCCTTGGTCACGGTCCCGGCCAGCGCGTGGGCGACGACCAGCGGCGGCGAAGCGAGGTAGTTCGCCTGCACGTCGGGCGAGACGCGGCCTTCGAAATTGCGGTTGCCGGACAAGACCGCGGCAGCGATCAAACCTTTGTCGTTGATGGTCTTGGAGATCGGCGCCGGCAACGGGCCGGAATTGCCGATGCAGGTGGTGCAGCCGAAGCCGACCAGGTTGAAGCCGATCTGGTCTAGTTCCTTCTGCAGGCCGGACTTCTCCAGATATTCGGCGACGACCTGGCTGCCCGGCGCCAGCGATGTCTTGACCCACGGCTTCTGCTTGAGCCCGAGCCGGTTGGCGTTGCGCGCCAGCAGCCCGGCGCCGATCAGCACGCTCGGGTTCGAGGTGTTGGTGCAGGAGGTGATGGCGGCGATCACGACATCGCCATGGCCGAGATCATAGTTGGTGCCTTCGACGGCGTAGCGCTTGTCGATTTCGGCGGCCTTCCGGTATTCGGTCTCCATCGCCTTGGCAAAGCCGTCCGGAATGCCTTCAAGTGCTACGCGGCCTTCCGGACGCTTGGGGCCGGCCATCGACGGCACGACGTCGCCGAGATCGAGCTCGAGCAGGTCGGTGAAGACTGGGTCGGCCGAGCCGGTATCGCGCCACATGCCTTGCGCCTTGGCGTATGCCTCGACCAGCGCGATGCGGTTTTCCTCGCGGCCGGACATGGTGAGGTAGCGGATGGTTTCGCCATCGACCGGGAAGAAGCCGCAGGTGGCGCCATATTCGGGCGCCATGTTGCCGATGGTGGCGCGGTCGGCCAGCGTCATGTTGGACAGACCCGGACCGAAGAACTCGACGAACTTGCCGACGACGCCCTTCTTGCGCAGCATCTGAGTGACGGTGAGCACGAGATCGGTGGCGGTGACGCCTTCCCTCAGTCTGCCGGTGAGGCGGAAGCCGATGACTTCCGGCAACAGCATGGAGACGGGCTGGCCGAGCATCGCGGCCTCGGCCTCGATGCCGCCGACGCCCCAGCCGAGCACGCCAAGGCCGTTGATCATGGTGGTGTGCGAATCGGTGCCGACGCAGGTGTCGGGATAGGCTGTGGTTTCGCCGCCTTCAGTGTTGGTCCACACGACCTGACCGAGATATTCGAGATTGACCTGGTGGCAGATGCCGGTGCCGGGCGGCACGACGCGGAAATTGCGGAAGGCCTGCTGGCCCCATTTCAGGAACTTGTAGCGCTCCTCGTTGCGCTCGTATTCAAGCTCGACATTCCGGGCGAAAGCCAGCGGCGTGCCGAACTCATCGACGATGACCGAGTGGTCGATGACCAGGTCGACCGGCACCAGCGGATTGATCTTTTGCGGGTCGCCGCCGAGCGATGCCATGGCGTCGCGCATGGCGGCCAGGTCGACCACGGCCGGAACGCCGGTAAAATCCTGCATCAGCACACGGGCCGGGCGATAGGCAATCTCGACGCCGGCGGTGCCCCTGTCGGTCAGCCAGCCGGCGACCGCCTGGATGCTCTCCTTGGTGACGGAACGGCCGTCCTCGTTGCGCAGCAGGTTCTCCAGCAGCACCTTCATCGAATAGGGCAACTGGCCGATGCCGGTGAGGCCGTTCTTCTCGGCCTCGACAAGATCGTAATAAACATAGTCGGTGCCGCCCGCGGTCAGCGTGCGGCGGCAATTGAAACTATCGAGGGATTTTGACACGTGCGATCCGTCCTTGTCTGTTCAGCCTGAACGGGAACGGACGCCGATGGCATGCAATCACGCGCAAAGGTGCGGGTACGGCCATTTCCGCTGTCCGTTCCCAGCCAACCCGAGCCGTTCAAGGCGGCGCGTGCGCTGGTTCGGCGCTAATTCGCTTCCCGTGCCGACCGCTGGCACGGATGACCCGGATATAGAGAATTTCCTGGAATAGTTCTAGACAGTCGAACGGCTATTTTGTGCGATGCGGCAGCTGCCGTGGCGCGGTGTTTTCGGGACGGGCAAGGAATGCGGCTGATCGCCGAAAATCTGGGCGGCGAACGCGGCGGCGAGACGATTTTTTCCGGCATCGGTTTTGCCCTGGAAAAAGGCCAGGCGCTGATCGTCACCGGGCCGAACGGCGCGGGGAAATCGACGCTGCTCAGGGTAGTTGCCGGGCTGCTGCCGGTGGCGGCAGGCCGTTTGCTTCTCGAAGGTGGCGCTGAGGATTTTCCGTCGGTAGCCTCGGCCTGCCACTATCTCGGCCACCAGAACGCGATGAAGACGGCGCTGAGCGTGGCGGAAAATCTGCGCTTCTGGCGCGATTTTTTGGGCGCGGATTTTTTGAGCGCTGAAGAGGCGCTGGAAACGGTCGGGCTTGATGGTATCGGCCATCTGCCGTTCGGCTATCTCTCCGCCGGGCAACGCCGCCGCGCGGCGATCGCAAAATTGCTGGTCAGCCGGCGACCGCTGTGGCTGCTCGACGAGCCGACGGCCGGGCTGGACAAGGCTTCGGAAGAGCGATTCGCCGTGCTGATGCGGAAGCATCTTGAAGACGGGGGGATCGTTGTGGCGGCCACGCATCTGGCGCTGGGGCTTGGGGGGGCGAAGGAATTGAGGATGACCGGTTGATGTCGGCGTTCCCGCCCACCCCCCTCTGTCCTGGGCAAAGGCATCTCACACCATGCTAGCCCTCTTCCTGCGCGATATCCGCCTGAGTATCCGGGCCGGCGGCGGGGCGCTGACCGGCGTGATCTTCTTTCTCGCGGTGATCGCCACGATCCCCTTCGGCGTTGGGCCGGACCTCAATCTGCTCGCCCGAATCGGCCCGGCGATCCTGTGGATCGGCGCCTTGCTCGCTTGCCTGCTCGGTCTCGACCGATTGTTCCAGGCCGACCGGGAGGACGGCTCGCTCGATCTGCTGGTGCTCGGCGACGACCGGCAGATGCTGGCGCTGACCGTGTTGACGAAATGCCTGGCGCATTGGGCGGGAAGCGTGCTGCCGTTGGTCATCGCGGCACCCTTGCTGGGCCTGTTCATGAACATGGAGCCGATCGGCATCGGCGCCACGGCGCTGACCCTCCTGGTCGGCACGCCGGCAATCACCTTCATCGGCGCTACCGGCGCGGCGGTGGCGGTGGCGCTGCCGCGCGGCGGGCTGCTGATCTCGGTACTGGTGCTGCCGCTGACCATTCCGGTGCTGATCTTCGGCGTCTCGGCAAGCTATGGCGCGGTGGCCAACCCCGATCCGTTCCTGCAGCCTTTCCTCATTCTCGCCGCGCTGACCTTGTTTCTTGCCGTGCTGGGGCCGGTTGCGGCAGCGCTGGCGCTGCGTCATGGGGCGGACTAAATTAGACGGCCGCCTGACGTCAAAGGCTGCGGCGCTGCCATCGATTGCGAAGCCGATGGCGCAAGGTTAAGGGAAGGCATGTTCGAACGAAGCGGAATGGTCCGGTTGAAAGTTTTTGCGCCGGCGGAGCTACCCATATGAGCGTACACGCCCTTTATGTGACCGCTGCCTATGCCATCACGGCCGTGGTGCTGGCCGGGCTGATCGGCTGGATCCTGTTCGACCAGCGTGCACGCAAGAGGGACCTCGCCGAGTTGGAAGCATCCGGCGTGCGGCGGCGCTCCGACAAGGCGGGGAAATTATGAGCATGGAGACGGAAACGCCGGCGCGCGGGCGGCGCCTGATCGTGCTGTTGCCGTTGCTGATTTTCCTCGGGCTGGCGGGGCTGTTCCTGACGCAGCTGTTGTCCGGTCGCGACACTTCGGAAGTGCCATCGGCGCTGATCGGCCTGCCGGCGCCGCAGACCAATCTGCCGGCGCTGGAGGGCATGAATTTGCCGGGGCTCGATTCCAAGCAGTTCGCCGGCAAGGTCACGCTGGTCAACGTCTTCGCGTCGTGGTGCGGGCCATGCCGCGACGAACATCCGGTGCTGCTGGCGTTGCAGGACAAGCGCTTTGTCATCGCCGCGCTCAACTACAAGGACCAGCCGGAAAACGCCCGCCGGTTCCTCGGCGATCTCGGCAACCCGTTCCAGGCGATCGGCGTCGACGCGGCGGGGCGCGCGGCGATCGACTGGGGCGTCTACGGCGTGCCGGAAACCTTCGTCGTCGGCAAGGATGGCAAGATCGCCTACAAGCATGTCGGCCCGCTGACGCCAGGCTCGGCGCAGACGCTGCTTTTGCCGGAGGTCGAGAAGGCGCTGGCAGCGCCCGGCTGAGACACCGGAAACGCGATGGACGAACGAGACATCCGCGATCATCTTCTGGCTCAGGCGAAAGCCTGCGATGGACTTGGCTCGCCCTTCACCGCGAATTTATGCCGTGCGCTGGCCAAGGTTCTCGACGCAAACTCCAGGGCTGGGCAGGCGGTGCTCGGCTGGCCGGGCGACGCGCGCGCCGACGGCCTCGCATTGCGGCTCTGCGGCGCGCTGCATGGGTTGGTCCTGACGGGTGCCAGTGAGCAGCTGGCACTGATCTATCCGCCCAACCAGACAAGCGAATCCGAGATCGCGGCGGTGCTGCCGGAGGTAATTGCGCGGTCCGACGATCAGATCATCGCCGGCCTCGCTGGCGCGCCGCAGACCAATGAAATCGCCCGGTCGGCGATGCTGCTGCCTGGATTTCTGACGGTGGCGCGGGAAACCGGCCTGCCGCTGGATCTGTGCGAGATCGGCGCCAGCGCCGGGCTCAATCTCCTGTTCGACAGCTTTCACTACCGCTACGGCGATGCCGAGTGGGGAGACCCGGCCTCCCCCGTGCGGTTGGCACCGGAGGTGCGCGGCCTCGCTGTGCCGATTGGCGGAGCGATCGACGTCCGCCATCGCGCCGGCTGCGACATCGCGCCGATCGATGTCGCCGACGCAGTGGCGCGCTTACGGCTTCGGTCTTACGTCTGGGCCGATCAGGCAGCGCGGCTGGCCCGGCTCGACGCCGCGCTGTCACTTGCCGAAAAGTTTCCACCGCTGCTTGTCAAAGCGGACGCGGCGGATTTTATCGAGAAGGCACTGGCCACGCGGCAGCAGGGCGGCACCTTCGTGCTCTATCATTCGACCATGTGGCAATACCTGCCGCGGGCGACCAAGGATGCCATCACCGCCACCCTGGAGCAGGCGGGCAGACAGGCCACGGCGGCTGCGCCTATCGCAAGGCTGAGGATGGAGTCGCGCGATCCCACAAAGCCATGGGCGGTGCTCAGCCTCACTCTATGGCCCGGCGGCGAGACACGTCGCCTGGCCCATTGCGATTACCACGGCCGCTGGATCGAATGGATCGGCTAAGCCGATCAAACAGTTCTGGTTGCGCATGATCTCGTCCGAAAAGTCTGCAACTTTTCGGGATCATCCGTTCGCCTCAGCCGTAGATCTGCTTGTGGACCTGGTAGAGCATTTCGCTGCGGTCGGCGCGCATGTCGGCCAGATCGCGGCTGGAAAAAGAGTCGATTTCGGCGATGAGGCGGTTGTATTGCCGGCGCTTGGCGATGCTGGTGCGAGCGCGGCTCATGAGGTTGTCGAGAATCATAGCGAGGTTCCTTCTGTGCCGCATTGTTGCGGCAGGTTGTTCCTCCCTGATCGATACGCAGCATGACATAGTTATGATGCGCTGCAAAAAGAAGATGTTGCAATGCACCATTGCGCCGGACGCATAGCCGGTTAACCGCGCATGAGCGCCGTCATTTTGGGCCCTATCATTTGAGCAAGGTCGGCCTTGCCGTGGTTTGCTCCGATGTCTCAAGATGCGGTGAGGCCGACATCAACGATCTTGCCATATTGATCGCCGGCTGGCTTGATCGCGCCGGCACTAGCGATTTTGCATGACCGGGAGGAAACCATGGCCGCCGAACACTACGAAATTCTCGATCCGCGTTTTGCGCGGCTGTTCAACAGCAATGCGCAGGTGGACAAGCTGTTCACCGGATGCCGGTGGGCGGAAGGGCCGGCCTGGTTTGCGGCCGGCCGTTATGTGGCGTGGTCCGACATCCCCAACAACCGCATGCTGCGCTACGACGAGACCGACGGCAGTGTCAGCGTGTTCCGGCAGCCGTCCGGCAATTCCAACGGCAATACCGTCGACCGGCAGGGCCGGCTGGTCACTTGCGAGCATTCGGGCCGCCGGGTCAGCCGCACCGAGCATGACGGCTCGATCACCACCATCGCCGACAAATGGCGCGGCAAGCGGCTGAACTCGCCCAACGATGCGGTTGTCAAGTCCGACGGTTCGATCTGGTTCACCGACCCGACCTACGGCATCGATACGGATTATGAGGGCGACAAGGCCGAGAGTGAGATCGGCGCCTGCCATGTCTACCGGGCCGATCCCGGAACCGGCGAGATCGACGCGGTGATCACCGACATGGTCAGGCCCAACGGGCTCGCCTTCTCGCTCGACGAGAGCAAGCTCTATGTCGTCGATACCGGCCGCACCCATGGCCCGCAGAACCCGGCGCATATGCGGGTGTTCAATATCGACGAGGGTGGCAAGAAGGTCTCCGGCGGAAAGGTCTTCGCCGACTGCACGGCCGGCCTGTTCGATGGTTTCAGGCTCGACGATCAAGGGCGGATCTGGACCAGTGCCGCCGACGGCATCCATTGCTACGATCCCGACGGGACGCTGATCGGCAAAATCAAGGTGCCGGAAGTCGTCGCCAATTGCGTTTTCGGCGGCAACAAACTGAACTGCCTCTACATCGCCGGCACGACCTCGCTCTACATGGTCCGGCTGATGGTCAACGGCGCCAAGACATTTTGAGCGGCCGTCAAGCAACATCTAGGGAGGCCTCCATGCCATTCGTGAACATCCGCCTCGTCAAGGAGGTGATTGCCGATGACCCCTCGGGCAAGAAAGCGGCGATCGCTGCCCAGGTGACCGCGGCGATCGTCGGCGCCACCGGCCTGACCAGCAACGATGTCTGGGTGGTCTTCGAGGAGGTCAATGCGCGCGACTGGTTCGTCGGTGAGACCGATGTCGAGACGCTGAGACGGAAGGCTAATCTCCCGACGGGCACGGCAGCGGCGCGGAAGTTTGCAAGAGGCCTGCGGGACAGCGCCCCCCTCTGCCCTACCGGGCATCTCCCCCTCAAGGCCCCTTGGGGGAGATCGGCAGCTTCGTCGCCTAGCCCGTCTTTCAACAATGGAGGTTGGCGAAAGCGGATGACGGCCAATCTCCCTCCTTGTGGGGGAGATGCCAAGTGGTGGCAAAGAGGGCAGGACAGAGGGGGCGCGAAGGATCGCCGACGCTCGGTTCGCGTTCGCTCCGCTCCGGGACAACGAAAGCACGGTGGCCGCCACTTAACGCGAGCGGATGAAGTCGGCGAAGGCCGAAATGGCGCTGCGCATCGCCAGCCGGTTTGCCGGTTCCGCCAGGATTTTCTCCACCTCCGGAGGCTTCTTGCCGAGCAGGGCGATTTCGAGCGCAGCTTCCTCATAGAGCGCGAAAGACATGGTGCGCATGATCTCGGCCAGAGCCGCGCGGGCAAACAGCGAGCGCGGCGAGGCGTGCACCAGCATGGCCGGCTTGGCGACAGCGGCGTCGCGTGAGACCAGCCAGTCGATCGCGTTCTTCAGCCCGCCCGGCACACCATGGGCGTATTCCGGGCAGGAGACGATGACGCCGTCGGCACTGGTTACGGCATCGATCAGCACTGAGGCTTCCGGCGGTGTCCGTTCGCCTTCGTCATCCGGATTGAAGATCGGCAAGCGGCCTAGCCCGTCATAGGCGGCGACGCGGCAACCAGTCGGCGCATTTTGCGCCAAGGCCACGGTCAACGCCGAATTGGTTGAGGCGGCCCGCAGGCTGCCAGAGATGGCCAGGATGTTGAGCAAGGGTGATGCCAGTCTGGAATCGCGTCGGGAAAAGCCTACCACATCGTCTGCTTGTAGCTTTCGTCCAGCCAGCGGTCGGTCGCCTCGACCGAATCGGCGAGCGCCAGCTGGTCGCGCAGGATCTGGCCGAGTGTCGGCAGCGTCGCGCGGTCGTACCAGGTTTCCGGCCTCCACAGATCGGAGCGCATGAAGGCCTTGGCGCAATGCATGTAGGCGGCCTTGACCGTCACCAGGACGACGCTTTGCGGTTCCTTGCCGTCAACGGCGAGTCGCTCGCGCAAAGCAGCATCGACGGTGATGCGGGCGTCGCCGTTGACGCGCAGCGTCTCGTTCATGCCCGGGATGAGGAAGAGCAGCCCGACCGAGGGGTTGAGAAGAATGTTCTCCAGCGTGTCGAGCCGGTTGTTGCCGGGACGGTCGGGGATGGCGATGGTCTTCTCGTCGAGCACGGCGGCAAAGCCCGGTTTGTCGCCCTTTGGCGTCACATCGGCATTGCCGGCGCCGTCGGAGGAGCCGATCAGCACGAAGGGGCTTTTGCCGATGAAGGAACGGCTGTGGCCATCCAGCGCCTTCAGTTCCTTGCGGATCGAGCCGTCGGTCGGCCGAGGCGTCTTGTAGATCGTTCTCAGCTCTTCGCGCGTGGTGACGAATTCCATGCCCTCTCCCTAACCGTTACTTGCCGGCCTTCTCTTCGTTTCCGGTCTTGCCTTCAAGCGAATGGCGCATGATCAGCGGCATCTGACTGAAGGTGAAAAGAAGCGTGATCGGCATGATTCCCCAGACCTTGAAGGTAACCCAGGCGTCGGTGGAGAAATTCCGCCAGACCACTTCGTTGACAAGGGCCAGAAACAGGAAAAACAGGCCCCAGCGGAGGGTGAGTTTCTTCCAGCCCTCGGCATCGAGGCTGAACGCCGAATCGAAGACGTAGCCGAGCAGCGACTTGCCGAAGAACAGGCCGCCGAGCAGCACGCCGCCGAACAGCATGTTGACGATGGTCGGCTTCATCTTGATGAAGATGTCGTCCTGCAGGTAGAGCGTCAGGGCGCCGAAGACGAAGACGACGACGCCCGACACCATCGGCATGATCGGCAAGGTGCGGGTGAGCAGCCAGGACGCGGCCAGCGCGATCGCGGTCGCGGCCATGAACAGGCCGGTGGCGACGAAGATCGGTCCGCCGAATTCGGCCAGCACCGGAAATTTCTGCGACAGCCATGCGCCACGGGCGTTGGCGAAGAAGAACACCATCAACGGGCCGAGCTCCAGCACCAGCTTGAGCAGCGGATTGACGCCTTCCTTCTTCTGTTTCTGGGGGTCGGACGGGTCGCGTTCGAGGATGCGCGGGTTCATAGGCTTTCCTTCTTGCGCAAGATCCTGTCCAAGAAGTCTGCAACTTCTTGGGATCATGCTTGTTATGCCACTCCAGCGATCGCCCTGGCGAACTCGCTTGCGGAGAAAGGTTCGAGGTCGTCGACCTGTTCGCCGACGCCGATGAAATAGACCGGCAATTTGTGCTTTGCCGCGATCGCCACCAGAATACCGCCGCGTGCCGTGCCGTCCAGCTTGGTCATCACCAGACCGTTGACGCCGGCGACATTGCGGAAGATCTCGACCTGGTTGAGCGCGTTCTGGCCGGTGGTGGCGTCGACCGTCTGCAGCACGGTGTGCGGCGCTTCCGGATCGAGTTTGCCCAGCACCCGGACGATCTTTTCCAGTTCCGCCATCAGCTCGGTCTTGTTCTGCAGCCGCCCGGCGGTGTCGATGATCAGCACGTCGGAGCCGGCTTGCCTGGCCTGTTCGAACGCGTCGTAGGCAAGACCTGCCGCATCGGCGCCAAGCTTGGAGGCGATGACCGGCGACTTGGTGCGCTCGCCCCAGATCTTCAATTGTTCGATCGCGGCAGCACGGAAGGTGTCGCCGGCTGCGAGCATCACCGACAGGCCGCCGTCGGTCAGCTTTGCCGCCAGCTTGCCGATGGTCGTGGTCTTGCCGGTGCCGTTGACGCCGACGACAAGGATGACATGCGGCTTGTGGCTGAGGTCAAGCTCCAGCGGCATGGCGACATGGGTCAGCACCTTCTCCACCTCGCTCGCCATGATGGCGCGGACTTCCGTCTCGGAGACGTCCTTGCCGTAGCGGCTGGCGGCCAGCGAATCGGTGATGCGCAACGCCGTCTCCATGCCGAGATCGGCGCGGATCAGCACGTCCTCCAGATCCTGCAGCGTGTCCTCGTCGAGCTTGCGCTTGGTGAAGACGCCGGCGATGTTGCCGGACAGTTCCCGGGAAGAGCGGGCAAGCCCCTCCTTCATGCGCTGGAACCAGGAGCGTTTCGGTGCCGGTCCCGGCGCCTTCTGCGGCTCCGCTTTCTGCTCGACCTTCTTGGTTACAGTGACCTTGCCGGGGGCCGGCTTTGGCTCCGGCGGTGGTTGCGGAACGGCCTCCGGCTCGGGTGCGATCTCGGCAAGCACCGGCTTCGCCTCGATCGGCGCCGGCTGGCGAATGGGGGGCGGGATTTCGGCCGGCGGCGCCTCAGGCTCGGGCGCAGTTGAGGGGGCCTTGGCGGGCGGTGCCGGCATTTCGACGGGCTCCGGCTCCGGCTGTTTTTCCGGCTGGAACGGGGCGATTTCTGGCGGCTGCGGCTCGGGCTCAAGAATTTCCTGCGGCTCTGGTGCAGGAACTGGCTCAGCGATGACGGGAGCGGCCGGGATTTCTTCGGGCTCCGGCTCCTCAGCAGCCGTTTCCGGCTCCGGCGGCCGCAGTTCCTCGACCGGAGCAGGCTCTGTCTGGATTTCTGGCTCGGGCGGAACGGTAGGAGCGGGCTCGGGCTTTGGCTCCTCGACCGGAGCATGCTCCGGCTGGATTTGTGGCTCGGGGGAAATGATCGGAGCGGGCTCGGCCTCTTCAACAGGCGCCGGTAGCGGCGCGGGCGGTGCTTCCGCCTCGACCGGTGGCGGAGGCGCAGCTTCTGCCTCGGGCCGGGGCTCTTCGCGTTTCAAAAATTCCGGAACGGCCTGCTCCGTCGCCGGTTTCAGCGCCTCCAGAGCGTCCCATTTGATCGGCGGCAGCGGCGTGGTCTCGTCGATCCGCTCCTCGACCACTTCCTTCTTGCCGAACGAAAATATCTTCTTGAGAAAACCAGCCATGTTTTTGCGTCTCAGGCGGCGCGGGTGGCAAGCGGCGCCGCGATCAGTCTGATACCGTCATGGCCGACGATATCAGCCTCAACGATTTCGCCCGGCGCGCCGGCAGAGATCGCGGCAAGCGTGAAGCCTTCGGTGCGGCCGAGCCCGTCGCGCTCGACCAGGATCGACTGGCGCGTTCCGGTGAGCGAGGAAAGGTGGCCGCGGTAAGCGGCGTCGCCGGCGGCGCGCAGCCGTGCCGCACGCTGCTTGACCACCTCGCGGCGAAGCTGCGGCATGCGCGCGGCGGGCGTGCCTTCGCGTGGCGAGAACGGAAAAACGTGGAGATGCGTCAGCCCGCATTCCTCGACGATCTCCAGCGATTTTTCGAACATCGCGTCCGTCTCGGTCGGAAAACCGGCGATGATGTCGGCGCCGAAGACGATGCCGGGACGCAGTTTGCGCAAATCCTCGCAAAAGCGGATCGACTGATCCCGGTTGTGCCGGCGCTTCATCCGCTTCAGGATCATGTCGTCACCCGCCTGCAGCGACAAATGCAGATGCGGCATCAGCCTGGGCTCGGTGGCGATGGCGTCGAGCAGATCGTCGTCGGCCTCGATCGAATCGATCGAGGAGAGGCGCAGGCGTTTTACGCCAGGCACCTGCTTCAGGATTGTCTTGACCAATTTGCCGAGTCTCGGGCTGCCAGGCAGGTCGGCGCCGAAACTGGTCATGTCGACGCCGGTCAGCACGATCTCGGCATAACCATTGCCGCTCAGCCGCTCGACCTGCTCGACCACGGCCCCCATCGGCACCGAGCGCGAATTGCCGCGGCCATAGGGGATGATGCAGAAGGTGCAGCGGTGGTCGCAGCCGTTCTGCACCTGGACAAAAGCCCGCGCCCGGCCCTCGATGGCGTCGACCATGTGGCCGGCTGTCTCGCGTACCGAAAAGATATCGTTGACGCGAGCCTTCTCGGTATCGTTGACGCCGAAATCCGGCAGCGCGCGATAGGAATGCGCCTTCAGCTTCTCTTCATTGCCGAGGACGAGATCGACCTCGTCCATGGCGACGAAACTCTGCGGCTCGGTCTGCGCGGCGCAGCCGGTGACGATGATGCGGGCGGCCGGGTTCTCGCGGCGGGCCTTGCGGATCGACTGTTTTGCCTGGCGCACCGCCTCGCCGGTGACGGCGCAGGTGTTGAAGATGATGGCGCCGCCTTCAAGCGCGCCAAGGCCGGCGCTTTCCGCCTCTCGCCGCATCACCTCGGATTCGTAGGTGTTCAGCCGGCAGCCGAAGGTGACGACGTCAACACTTTTGGGAAGAGTGGGACCTTTGGGAAGAGTGGGGCCCCTGGAAAAAGCGGGACTCTTCTTGGCAAGAGGAGCCATCAGGCGGCGCTTTCGGTGTCGCGGGCCCACACCCCGGTCGACGGATCGAAGCTGCCGGAAAATTCCCATTCGGCGGCGCCGGTGAGGATGACGTGGTCGTCGCCGCGCCATTCGACATGCAAGGAGCCGCCGCCGGGCGTCACCAAGGAGACACTGCGTCCGGTCCGCCTGGTGCGCGCGGCAGCGACGACGGCGGCACAAGCCGCCGTACCGCAGGCCTTGGTCAGGCCGGCGCCGCGCTCCCAGGTGCGGATGACCATCGTCTCGGGCGAGGTCACCCGTGCGATGGTGATGTTGGCGCGTTCGGGGAAGATCGGGTGATTTTCGAGCAGCGGGCCGAAGCGGTCGAGCTCATAGGACCAGACGTCGCGGTCGACCCAGAAGATAGCGTGCGGATTGCCCATCGACACGACCGAGGGCGAGTGCAGCACAGGCGCGTCGATCGGGCCGATCTGCAGCTCGATCATGCGGGTATCGCGGAATTCCTCGGCCAGCGGAATATCCTGCCAGCCAAAACGCGGCTTGCCCATGTCGACCGAGATCAGCCCGTCGGCATGTTCTTCAGCGTTGAGGATGCCGGCGACGGTCTCGAAGGCGAATGTCTTCTGGCCGGTCTCTGCGGCAAGTGCCTGCACCACGCAGCGCATGCCGTTGCCGCAGGCCTGCGCGCCGGTTCCGTCGGAATTCAGGATGTCGATGAAAAAGGCGGTGCCCGGCGTCCTGGCGTCGTGGATCGCCATGATCTGATCGAATTTCGTCGCCGCATCGGCATTGAGCGCAACGGCAGCAGCCGGCGTCACCCGATCGGCGCGACCGCGCATGTCGGCAACGATGATCTCGTTGCCGATGCCGTTCATCTTGGCGAAGGGGGCAGTGCTTGCCATGGATCGAAAGGTCTCATGCCGGTTTGGCGCCTATATGGCGGATACCGGCCGAAATTACCAGTGTGCGGACGTCAGAGCGACGTGCGTCCACTTGGACGCACAAAGTACGCTCTGACACTTTGAACCCGCGCATCGTGCTTTCCGAAAATCGATTCCGATTTTCGGGCCGATGCGACTAAAGCGCGTCGCGTTTTGAACGGATTCATGCGACGTGCTTTAGGTCTTGTTTTTTATGCATGTCATTATCGCAAAACCGCTACGCACTTTTGCGCGACATGCATTACGCCACCGCGAAGACGCCGAGCATGACCAGCAGGAAGATAATCAGCACGATGCCGATGAGGATACGGGCGCCGGTGGCGGCGGCTCCGGCCAATGCCGGCATGCCGAGCAGGCTGGCCGCGGCCGCGATAATCAGAAGAATGATGATCCATTTGATCATGGGGAAATCCCTTGCAGCCGACGGTTGTGGATGCCTGCCAACGCGTTTGCGACGTCACGGGTTCCGCTGCGGGTTTCCGTGCGCCGCGAAGCCGGTTGCCTGCCTGGTGCATCGGACCCAAAAGTGGGTATCGGTTTTGGAAAAATCCGATGCTCAAACAAGAAGATTGAGCGGCGGTCCGCTTCGACTTGAAAGTCCGCCGCTCTAAAGCGCGTCGCGTTTGACCGGCCTCACGCGACGCGCTTTAGGTTGTTGTCTTATGCATGTCGTTATCGCAAAACCGCTGCACACTTTTGCGCGACATGCATTAGACCGCCGGCACGTCCCAGACCTCGCCGGGACGCAGGGCGCGAAAGCGTTCGCGAGGGACGCCCTGGTCATCCAAGGCCTCGCCCAGCTTTCTGGCCGGCTCGTCGATCGGCTCGTTGGTAAGCTGGAACGTGCCCCAATGGCAGCCGGTGGCATAGGCGGCGTTGCACAAAAGCATGCCCTGCACCGCCTCCTCCGGGTTCTGGTGGTGAGGCGCCATGAACCAGCGCGGCTCGTAGGCGCCGATCGGCAGGATGGCGAGGCGGAAGCCGGCGTGCCTTTCGGCCATTAGCCGGTAGTTGATGCCGTCGTGGAAACCGGTGTCGCCGGCGAAATAGACCTTTCCGCCTGGCGTCTCGACCACAAAACCCGCCCACAGCGCCATGCGCCGGTCGCGGGTGCCGCGCGCCGACCAGTGGTGCACCGGCTCGACATGGACGGCGACGTCCTTGCCGATATCGACCCGCTCGCCCCAGTCATGCGCGGAAAGCCGCATGCCGGGAACGCCATCGTCGATGATGGCGTCGTTGCCGAGCGGCGTCAGCACCAGCGGGTCGTGCTTCGTCTTCAGCCGCTTCAGCGTGGCGAGGTCGAGATGGTCGTAGTGGTTGTGGCTGACCAATACGAGGTCGATCGGCGGCAGGTTGGAAAAGGCGATGCCCGGCGGATTGACCCGTTTCGGCCCGGCAAAGGAGAGCGGCGAGACGCGCCGCGACCAGACCGGGTCGGTGAGAATGTTCAGGCCGGCTGTCTGGATGAACAGCGAGGAATGGCCGACCATGGTCAGCCTCAGTTCGGAGCCCCCGATCCGTTTGGCCGGTGTCGCCTGATGAAACGGACTTGGATTCGCCGCCGGCCATTTCGAGCGTTCGCCGCCCAACTGCCACTTCAAAAGATCGGAAAAGCGGGCAGGCAGCTTGCCGTTGGGATTGAAGAACAAGGTGCCGTCGAAATGATCGCTCGGCGGGCCGCTGTAATAGCGATTGGCGGCTCTTTTTCTCGCAGCCAAGGTTTCGCCTCCGGCAGGGTTCCGTTTCATCAGAGATAGGACCGGACCCGGCTGGCGCAAGCATTTGGCGGCCGAATGCCAGGAGCACGCCTGTCCAGCAAAACAGCTGCGCGCCTCTGTCAGACCTACAGGGCAGGCTTTTAGGCTGCATGTATTTTGTGGTAAAATTGCAACAGACGCTGCCGCAAAAAGTATTTTAACCATATCGGGTTGAAATTTCGCCACCTTCTCCATCTTGGTGATGGGAGATTGTGCGGACGGCAGCCCGAGCCGGATCCGACGGAGGTTTGAAATGAATTTTTCGAAAACCGGTCTGCTGGCCGTATCGCTTGCCGCGCTCGTTGCGAGCGGCTGTTCAACGTCACGATTCTCGTCGATGGACCAGCAGCCGTCGCCGCTGGAAGCCGCGCCCTCCGGCACGGTGACCGCAAATCAGCTGCCGCCGCCGGCGGCGCCCGGCACTGCCGACCCGTCGAAATTTCCAACGGCGCCGCAAGGTTCCGAGGTGGCTTCGCTGCCACCGGACGGGACGGCTCCGGCCGGAGCTGCGGATCTTACCGCCTCCAGCGTCGCCGGCGTGTGGAAGGCCAGCGTCTCCGGCCAGAGCTGCCAGGTGGCGACGCCACAGACCAAATTCGGCGCCGGCTACCGGGCCGGGCCGCTGCATTGCCCGGCGCCGATCAACGGCATTAAGTCCTGGAACGTCGCCGGCAAGCAGTTGACGCTGTACGACGAGAATGGCGGCACGCTGGCACGGCTCTATTCCTCGGGCGGAGAGAAATTCGACGGCCAGACTTCCAACGGCCTGCCGATCTCGCTTACAAGAGGCTGACCCGCCCCCATTTGTTTTTACGCAATTCCGACGGGAAACCGAGACACACTTTTCCTGGAATCGCTCTAGAACGACGTGACCAATGCATCTGCGTGACGGCCTTCAGACCCATGCGACCGTCCGGCAGCGCTACGACCATCTGGTTGTGTCAGGCCTGATCGACCGCGATCCGGCGCAGGAGCGGATCGTCGCGGCACTCGACCGGCTGATCGATGAGATCTCGGCAAAGCGGCTGGCGCACAAATCGAGCGCGCTGGGCTGGCTGTTCGCCCGCAAGCGCGAGACGCGCGAGGCCGTCAAGGGCCTCTACATCCATGGCGGCGTCGGCCGCGGCAAGACCATGCTGATGGACATGTTCTTCGAGTTGGTGCCGGTCAGGCGCAAGCGCCGTGTGCATTTCAACGACTTCATGGCCGATGTGCAGGACCGGATCCAGAAGCACCGGCAGGCGCGTAAAGAGGGCACCGTCAGGGAAGACGACCCGATCGCGCCGGTGGCCCGCGCGCTGGCCGAGGAAGCCTGGGTGCTGTGCTTCGACGAGTTTTCCGTCACAGACATCGCCGATGCGATGATCCTGTCCCGGCTGTTCTCGGCGCTGTTTGCCAACGGCGTCGTGCTGGTCGCGACGTCCAATGTCGCGCCGCAGGATCTCTACCGCGACGGCTTGAATCGCAAGCTTTTCCTGCCCTTCATCGGCATCCTGGAGCGGCATGCGCAGGTGCTGGCGCTGGACGCCGACAAGGACTATCGGCTGGACAAGCTCAGCCGCCTGCCGGTCTATGTCACCCCCGCCGATGCCGCCGCCGATGCTGTTCTCGACGAGGCCTGGGAAGTGATGACGCATGGCAGGCCGGCGGCCGAGGCTACGCTGACGGTAAAGGGCCGGCAGGTCGTGGTGCCGGGTGCCGCCGGCGAAGCGGCGCGGTTTTCCTTTGGGGATCTGTGCGAAAAACCGCTCGGCGCCCGCGATTTCCTGGCGATTGCCGGCCGCTTTTCGACCGTCTTCATCGATCATGTGCCGGTGCTCGGCGAAGGCATGCGCAACGAGGCCAAGCGCTTCATCTTGCTGATCGACACTCTATACGACCATCATGTGCGGCTGGTAATGAGCGCCGCTGCACCGCCACCGCAGCTGTACACGGCCAAGCGCGGCGCCGAGGTGTTCGAGTTCGAGCGCACAGCGTCACGGCTGATCGAGATGCAGAGCCATGAATGGCTTGAGGACTGGGTGGAGAGGCAGAAGGCGAAGGTGGTGCCTGTGGAGGCGAGGCAGGCGCAGGCCTAAACCTCGTTTCGTAGCGTTCCGGCAGGACAGAGGGGGTACTGTCCCGCCATCGCCAAAAGGTTCGATCCCGCTGTAATGCCCTACAACTTATACACATACATCACGAACGCCTCCGCCGGCCCATGTGGCTCATTCCGCGCCTCATAAAGTGCGCGCGCCGCGACATTGTGCGGCTCGGTGCCGACCCACGCCTCCTCGCAGCCATGCTCCCGGCCGAGCTCAAACATGGCGTCGAGCATGTTCGTCGCTATGCCCTGGCGCTGGAAGGCCGGCGCCACGCCGACTTCGTCGATGTAGAGTTCGCTCACCTTGTCCGGGTGGCGGTGGATGACGGCCGCGCATTGGCCGACGACTATGCCATCGGCCAATGCCACAATCATGAAATGACCTGATGAGGCGAGATAGGCGGCGAGCCGATCCGGCCTGACCGGTTCATCGAACACATCTTCGGCGATCCGCATCACAAGGGCGTCATCGCCGGGAAACAGCCTTCTTATTTCCATCTTCATTGCGTAACTTTCCCAAGTCAGCTCAATTCTTTTGACGCTTACGTAATTCCCGTTGTTTCTAACCGATTGAAATTATTCACTCCAAAATAATCGTTTGAATTTCTTCCGCGCTGGGGCTATTGGGGGCGGCGAAAATTCGCGGCTTCCCCGCAGCATTCCGGCCCGCTTCTTCGACGCCGTCATGGCGCCGTCACAGTCTAAAGGGACAACATCCTCACATGGCACGCAACAAGATAGCGCTCATCGGCTCGGGCATGATCGGCGGCACGCTCGCCCACATGATCGGCCTCAAGGATCTCGGCGACGTTGTGCTGTTCGATATCGCCGAGGGCATCCCGCAAGGCAAGGGGCTGGATATCGCGCAGTCGTCGCCGGTCGATGGCTTCGACTCCAGGCTGGTCGGCGTCAACGATTATGCCGGCATCGAGGGCGCCGACGTCTGCATCGTCACCGCCGGCGTGCCGCGTAAGCCCGGCATGAGCCGCGACGACCTTCTCGGCATCAATCTGAAGGTCATGGAGCAGGTTGGCGCGGGTCTCAAGAAATACGCGCCGAAAGCCTTCGTCATCTGCATCACCAACCCGCTCGACGCCATGGTCTGGGCGCTGCAGAAGTTCTCCGGACTGCCGAAGAGCCATGTCGTCGGCATGGCCGGTGTGCTGGACAGTTCGCGCTTCCGCTACTTCCTGGCCGAGGAGTTCAAGGTGTCGGTCGAGGATGTCACCGCCTTCGTGCTCGGCGGCCATGGCGATTCCATGGTGCCGATGATCCGCTATTCGACGGTCGCCGGCATCCCGCTGCCCGACCTCATCAAGATGGGCTGGACCTCGAAGGAAAAGCTCGACCAGATCGTGCAGCGCACCCGAGACGGCGGCGCCGAGATCGTCGGCCTGCTCAAGACCGGCTCGGCCTTCTACGCACCGGCCGCCTCGGCGATCGCCATGGCCGAAGCCTATCTCAAGGACAAGAAGCGCGTGCTGCCCTGTGCTGCGCATCTCTCCGGCCAGTATGGTGTCAAGAACACCTATGTCGGCGTGCCGGTGGTGATCGGCGCCGGCGGTGTCGAGCGCGTCATCGAGATCGAGCTCGGCAAGGCCGAGCAGAAGATGTTCGACAATTCGGTGGCGGCGGTGCAGGGCCTATGCGAGGCCTGCGTCAAGATCGCTCCGCAACTCGCCGCCAAGTGACCCGCCGCCAAGTGACCCGGAGATATCTAGCATGAACATCCATGAATATCAGGGCAAGGCGCTGCTGAAGGGCTTTGGCGTACCGGTGGCCGAAGGCGTGCCGGTGTTCGAGGCAAGCGAGGCGGAAGCCGCCGCCAAGGCGTTGCCCGGCCCGCTCTATGTGGTGAAGAGCCAGATCCATGCCGGTGGCCGCGGCAAGGGCAAGTTCAAGGAGCTCGGCCCCGACGCCAAGGGCGGCGTCAGGCTGGCGAAGTCGGTGGCCGAAGTGGTCGCCAACGCCAAGGAAATGCTTGGCCACACTCTGGTCACCAAGCAGACCGGCCCGGCGGGCAAGCAGGTCAACCGCCTCTATATCGAGGACGGCGCCGACATCGAGCGCGAGCTCTATCTGTCGCTGCTGGTCGACCGCTCGGTCGGCCGCATCGCCTTCGTCGTTTCGACCGAAGGCGGCATGGACATCGAGGCGGTCGCCCATGACACACCGGAAAAGATCATCACCGTCGCCATCGACCCGGAAAAGGGTGTGACGGCGGCTGATTTGAAAGGACTCAACGGCGCGCTGAAGCTTGACGGCGACGCCGCCAAGGACGGCGAGACGCTATTCCCGATCCTCTACAAAGCCTTTCTGGAGAAGGACATGAGCCTGCTCGAGGTCAACCCGCTGATCGTCATGAAGAACGGCCGGCTGCGCGTGCTCGACGCAAAAGTGTCGTTCGACAACAACGCGCTGTTTCGCCATCCCGACGTGATGGAGTTGCGCGACATCACCGAAGAGGACGAGAAGGAGATCGAGGCGTCGAAACACGACCTCGCCTATGTCGCGCTCGACGGCAATATCGGCTGCATGGTCAACGGCGCTGGCCTCGCCATGGCGACGATGGACATTATCAAGCACTATGGCGCCGAACCCGCCAACTTCCTCGATGTCGGCGGCGGTGCGTCGAAGGAGAAGGTGACTGCGGCGTTCAAGATCATCACCAAGGATCCGGCGGTCAAGGGCATCTTGATCAACATTTTTGGCGGCATCATGAAGTGCGACATCATCGCCGAGGGCGTGATTGCGGCGGTTAAGGAAGTCGGCCTGCAAGTGCCGCTGGTGGTGCGGCTCGAAGGCACCAATGCCGAACTCGGCAAGAAGATCATCAACGACAGCGGGCTCAACGTCGTCTCGGCCGACGACCTCGACGACGCCGCCAAGAAAATCGTGGCGGCAGTGAAGGGCTGATCTGGTGCCTCCGCACAAGATAAATCTCGTCGAGGCGGCGGATCAGAAGATCAAACAGGTCTTCGATCCCCATATCGCCGGCGACGTCAACGACGCCCAGGTCAAGATCGCCAAGTTCGGTGACGTCTTCGACTGGCACGCGCATGACGATGAGGACGAAGCGTTCCTGGTGCAGCGCGGCCGCATGCCGCGGTCGGTCGAGCACCGGCCGCGCTCGCTGAGCGAGGAGCCGGTGGTGCTGATGTTCGAGCCGGCGACGACGCTCAACACCGGCAACGCCAAGAGCGACCTCACCGTCGCCGACCTCAAGCGTCTCTGACTATGGCGGCTCTGACGATGACCGCGCAGCCTTCCTCGATCAACGGTTTGTAAAAAGGACCACCATGTCCATTCTCGTCGACAAGAACACCAAGGTCCTCGTGCAGGGCCTGACCGGCAAGACCGGCACGTTCCATACGGAGCAGGCGCTGGCCTATCACGGGACAAAAATGGTCGGCGGCATCCACCCCAAGAAGGGTGGCGAGACGTGGACCGGCGCCAAGGGCGAGAGCCTGCCGATCTTTTCCACGGTTGCCGAAGGCAAGGCAACGACCGGTGCCAATGCTTCCGTTGTCTATGTGCCGCCGGCGGGCGCCGCGGAGGCGATCCTGGAAGCGATCGAAGCCGAGATACCGCTGATCATCTGCATCACCGAGGGCATCCCGGTGATCGACATGATCAAGGTCAAGGCGAGGCTCGACCGCTCGACATCGCGGCTCATCGGCCCCAACTGCCCCGGCGTGCTGACCCCCAACGAATGCAAGATCGGCATCATGCCCGGCAACATCTTCCGCAAGGGCTCGGTCGGCGTTGTTTCCCGCTCGGGAACGCTTACCTATGAGGCAGTGTTCCAGACCACCAATGTCGGCCTCGGCCAGACCACCGCCGTCGGCATCGGTGGCGATCCGGTCAAAGGCACGGAGTTCATCGACGTGCTGGAGATGTTCCTCGCCGACGACGAGACCCAGTCGATCATCATGATCGGCGAGATCGGCGGCTCGGCCGAGGAAGACGCCGCGCAGTTCCTCAAGGACGAAGCCAAGCGTGGGCGCAAAAAGCCAATGGCCGGTTTCATAGCCGGGCGCACGGCCCCAGCCGGCCGCACCATGGGCCACGCGGGCGCGGTCATTTCCGGCGGCAAGGGCGGCGCCGAGGACAAGATCGCGGCGATGGAATCGGCCGGGATAAAGGTTTCGCCGTCGCCGGCCCGGCTCGGCACGACGCTGGTCGAAGCGATCAAAGGTTAGGGCAGTAAGGGAGTAGGGCAGTATGGGAGTAGGGGAATAGGAAGAACGGGACGAACGATGGCAAGTGCCTACTTTTCCCTACTGCCCTACTCCCTTACTGCCCTACTCCCCTCCAAAAAAGGAGACGGAGCCAGGCTCCGCGGAAAAAATGGCAAGACAAGATCAGGCCAACGACCAATTTTCGCTTACCTCTTTCCTCTATGGCGGCAATGCCGATTATATCGACGCGCTCTACGCCGCCTATGAGGACGATCCCTCTTCGGTCGATCCCGAATGGCGGGATTTCTTCGCGGCGCTGAAGGACGACGCCGGCGATGTCCGCAAGAATGCCAAGGGCGCCTCGTGGGCCAAGCCCTCATGGCCGCTGCAGGCCAATGGCGAACTGGTGTCGGCGCTCGACGGCAATTGGGGCATCGTCGAGAAGCACATCGAGAAGAAGGTCCAGCACAAGGCGGTGATGAACGGCGTCTCCCTTTCCGACGCCGACGTGCATCAGGCGACGCGCGATTCCGTGCGCGCCATCATGATGATCCGCGCCTACCGCATGCGTGGCCATTTGCACGCCAATCTCGATCCGCTCGGCATTGCCAAGCTCGAGGATTATAACGAGCTGTCGCCGGAAAATTACGGATTCACCGCCGCCGACTACGACCGCCCGATCTTCCTCGACAATGTGCTCGGGCTCGAATTCGGCACCATCCGGCAGATGCTCGACATATTGACCCGCACCTATTGCTCGACGCTCGGCGTCGAGTTCATGCATATTTCCGATCCCGAGGAGAAGGCCTGGATCCAGGCGCGCATCGAGGGCACCGACAAGGAGATCTCCTTCACCGCCGCCGGCAAGAAGGCGATGCTGCAGAAGCTGGTCGAAGCCGAAGGCTTTGAGCAGTTCATCGACGTCAAGTACAAGGGCACCAAGCGCTTCGGCCTCGACGGCGCAGAGGCGCTGATCCCGGCGCTGGAGCAGATCGTCAAGCGCGGCGGCCAGCTTGGCATGAAGGAGATTGTGCTGGGCATGGCGCATCGCGGCCGGCTGAACGTGCTCTCCCAGGTGATGGCCAAGCCGCACCGCGCCATCTTCCACGAGTTCAAGGGCGGCTCGGCCGCACCCGACGAGGTCGAGGGCTCGGGCGACGTGAAGTACCATCTCGGTGCTTCGTCGGACCGCGAGTTCGACGGCAACAAGGTGCACCTGTCGCTGACCGCCAATCCCTCGCATCTGGAAATCGTCGATCCGGTGGTGATGGGCAAGGCGCGGGCCAAGCAGGACTCCCTGTTCGGCCGCAGCCGCGAGGAGATCGTGCCGCTGGAAGAGCGCGCCAAGGTGCTGCCGCTGCTCCTGCATGGCGACGCCGCCTTTGCCGGCCAGGGCGTGATTGCCGAAATCCTCGGCCTGTCGGGCCTGCGCGGCCACCGCGTCGCCGGCACGCTGCATTTCATCATCAACAACCAGATCGGCTTCACCACCAATCCGCGCTTCTCGCGCTCGTCGCCCTATCCGTCGGATGTGGCCAAGATGATCGAGGCGCCCATCTTCCACGTCAATGGCGACGATCCGGAAGCCGTGGTCCACGCCACCAAGGTGGCGATCGAATTCCGCATGAAGTTCCACAAGCCTGTCGTGGTCGACATGTTCTGCTACCGCCGCTTCGGCCACAATGAGGGCGACGAGCCGGCCTTCACCCAGCCGATCATGTACAGCAACATCCGCCGCCACAAGACGACGGTGCAGATCTATGCCGACCGGCTGATCACCGAAGGGCACATCACCCAGGCCGAATTCGACAAGATGAAGGCCGACTGGCGGGCGCATCTCGAGCAGGAATTCGAGGTCGGCCAGCATTACAAGCCCAACAAGGCCGACTGGCTGGATGGCGCCTGGTCGGGCCTGCGCACGGCCGACAACCAGGACGAACAGCGGCGCGGCAAGACCGCCGTGCCGGTCAAGACGCTGAAGGAAATCGGCAAGAAGCTCACCGAGGTGCCGAAGGATTTCGAGGCCCACAAGACGATCCTGCGCTTTCTCGAGAATCGCCGCCAGGCGATCGAGTCGGGCGAAGGCATCGACTGGTCGACGGCCGAGGCGCTGGCCTTCGGCGCCATCCTGCTCGACGGCAACCCGGTCCGGCTGTCGGGACAGGATTCGGAGCGCGGCACGTTCTCGCAACGCCACTCCGTGCTCTACGACCAGCGCGACGAGACACGCTACATTCCGCTCAACAATCTGTCGGCGGCGCAGGCCGGTTTCGAGGTCATCAACTCGATGCTGTCGGAAGAGGCCGTGCTCGGCTTCGAATATGGCTACAGCCTGGCCGAGCCGAAGGCGTTGACGCTTTGGGAAGCGCAGTTCGGCGATTTCGCCAACGGCGCCCAGGTGGTGTTCGACCAGTTCATCTCGTCGGGCGAGCGCAAGTGGCTCAGAATGTCGGGCCTCGTCTGCCTGCTGCCGCATGGCTATGAAGGCCAGGGGCCGGAGCATTCGTCGGCCAGGCTCGAGCGATTCCTGCAGCTTTGCGCCGAAGACAACATGCAAGTGGCCTACTGCACGACGCCGGCCAACTACTTCCACATCCTGCGGCGGCAGTTGAAGCGGGATTTCCGCAAGCCGCTGATCCTGATGACGCCGAAGTCGCTGCTGCGCCACAAGCGGGCGGTGTCGACGCTGCCGGAGATGTCGGGCGAAAGCGCGTTCCACCGGCTGTTGTGGGACGATGCCCAGCAGCTCCCCGGCCAGGCGATCAAGCTCACCAAGGATTCGAAGATCCGCCGTGTCGTGCTCTGCTCGGGCAAGGTCTATTACGACCTCTACGAGGAGCGTGAGAAGCGCGGCATCAACGACATCTATCTGCTGCGCGTCGAACAGCTCTATCCGTTCCCGGCCAAGGCGCTGATCACCGAACTGTCACGCTTCCGCAACGCCGAGATGGTGTGGTGCCAGGAGGAGCCCAAGAACATGGGCGCCTGGTCGTTCATCGATCCGTATCTGGAATGGGTACTGGCGCATATCGACGCCAAGCATCAGCGGGTGCGCTATACCGGCCGGCCGGCCGCGGCGTCGCCGGCGACCGGATTGATGTCCAAGCATCTCGCCCAACTTGCCGCCTTGCTCGAAGATGCGCTCGGTGAATAGAACAGAGCTCGGTGAATAGAACAGAACCGACAGAAAACGGACAGGCACAATGGCTACCGAAATCCGCGTCCCCACTCTTGGCGAATCCGTCACCGAGGCGACCATCGGCAAATGGTTCAAGAAGGTAGGCGACGCGATCGCCACCGACGAACCGCTGGTCGAACTCGAGACCGACAAGGTAACGGTGGAAGTGCCGGCCGCGTCCGCAGGAACGCTTAGCGAGATCGCGGTCAAGGAGGGCGAGACGGTCGAGGTCGGCGCTTTGCTCGGCATGATTTCGGCGGGCGACGGGGCAAAAGCGGCAGCACCCGCGAAGGCGTCAACTCCCGAACCAAAGCAGGACGCGGTATCGCAGGCCTCGGCGCCGACCGCCGCATCCACTGTCAAGCAAGCAGCGGCCGAGACCGCCAAGATCGCCGGCGATGCCGGGCCGATCGAGGCCCGCACGATGCCGCCGGCGCCGGCGGCGGCGAAGCTGCTGGCCGAGAGCAATCTCGCGGTCGACCAGGTCTCGGGTTCCGGCAAGCGCGGCCAGGTGCTGAAGGGCGACGTGCTCGACGCGATCGCCAGGGGCGCGCCGTCGCAACCGGCCGAGACGCCGAAGGCCCCTGCACCGGTCGCCGCCCGTGCGCCGTCCTCGGCCGATGACGCGTCGCGCGAAGAGCGCGTGCGCATGACCAAGCTGCGGCAGACCATCGCGCGCCGCCTCAAGGAAGCGCAGTCGACCGCCGCCATGCTGACCACCTTCAACGAGGTGGACATGAGCGCGGTGATGGCGCTCAGGACCAAATACAAGGATGTGTTCGAGAAGAAGCACGGTGTGAAGCTGGGCTTCATGGGCTTCTTCACCAAGGCCGTCACCCATGCGCTGAAGGAAATCCCTTCCGTCAATGCCGAGATCGACGGCACCGACATCATCTTCAAGAATTACGCCCATATCGGCGTCGCCGTCGGCACCGAAAAGGGCCTCGTCGTGCCGGTGGTGCGCGACGCCGACCAGATGTCGATCGCCGAGATCGAGAAGGATATCGGCAGGCTGGGCATCGCCGCGCGTGACGGCAAGCTGTCGGTCGCCGACATGCAGGGCGGCACGTTCACCATCTCGAATGGCGGCGTTTACGGGTCGCTGATGTCGACGCCGATTCTTAACGCGCCGCAGTCGGGCATTCTGGGCATGCACAAGATCCAGGAGCGACCGGTGGTGGTCGGCGGCCAGATCGTGATCCGGCCGATGATGTATCTGGCGCTCTCCTACGATCACCGCATCGTCGACGGCAAGGAAGCGGTGACCTTCCTGGTCCGGGTCAAGGAAAGCCTGGAGGATCCGGAGCGGCTGGTGCTCGACCTCTAGGGGCCGGTCGAGTTGAGCCGGAGAATGGATCTGCGCCACCGAATGATGACCAGTTCCGCGCATTTCCGGTCCAGGGTGTTTTTCGCAGCTGTGCTCGCGGCCGGCGTCGCGCAGACGGGATCGGCAGCCTTTGCCGCCTGCCCGCTCGAGCTCGCCGTCTATGGCGATGCCGAAGGTGCGGCCGAGATCGATTTCAGGCCGACCGGCGGGTCGGCTGTGGTCACCAACACGTTCAAGATGGTGCTCGATAACGATGTCGTGCTCGACGGGATCGTCATGTGGACGGAAGGCGTGGCGCGGCCGCATGGTTCGCTGATGTACAAATGCCCGACAGGCGACGTCACCGGCGACGAGCTCGCCGCCTGCACGCTGTGGGAGGGGGTCGTCTACAGTGCTGACGACAAGGGCAACGTCGCTCTGCTGCCGGCCGAAGGCGTTGACGCGCCGAAGACCCTGATCTTTCCCGACCTCGGACCGTCACTGCAGAGGTCGACCGCCTATGGCGCCAACGGGTTTTCAAAGGTGCCGTGGGATGTTTTTTCGTTGATGGGCTGTCAGGAATGAGCGCGGCCAAAAAAGTGCTGCTGGTGACCGGCGGCAGCCGCGGCATCGGCGCTGCCACATCCATGCTTGCCGCCAAGGCCGGGTACCGCGTCGCGATCAACTATGCCTCGAACGAGGCCGCCGCCGCCGCAATTGTCGAGGCGATCGAGCAGGATGGCGGCGAAGCGCTGGCCATCGAGGGCGACGTCGGCAGCGAGGCCGATATTCAGGCGATGTTCGAGAGGATCGATCATGCCTTCGGGCCGCTCGACGCGCTCGTCAACAATGCTGGCGTGGTCGACCAGAGGGCGCGTGTCGACGAAATGAGCGGAGCAAGGCTGGAGCGCATGATGCGCATCAACGTCATTGGCGCCATGCTCTGTGCCTGTGAAGCGGTGAAGCGCATGTCGACCAGCCATGGCGGCAAGGGCGGCGCCATCGTGAATGTTTCCTCGATTGCTGCAAGAATTGGCGGGCCGGGCGAATATGTCGACTACGCCGCCTCGAAGGGCGCGATCGATTCGTTCACGATTGGCCTGGCGCGTGAGGTGGCTGGCGAAAGCATTCGCGTCAACGCGGTCAGTCCAGGCATCATCGACACCGAAATCCACGCCTCCGGCGGACAGCCGGATCGCGTCGACAGGATGCGTTACCTCGTGCCAATGCAAAGGGCTGGGACCACCGAAGAGGTCGCCGCGGCAATTCTCTGGCTCCTGTCGGACGGGGCGTCCTATACGACAGGCGCGAATTTGGAAGTGGGCGGCGGCCGCTAATCCCAGCCAAGGCTGAGTACCAGACCAGAAGGATAAATCATGGCTTATGACGTCGTTATCATCGGATCGGGACCAGGCGGCTATGTCTGCGCCATCAAGGCGGCACAGCTCGGCCTGAAGACGGCGGTGGTCGAGAAGGACGCGACCTTCGGCGGCACCTGCCTCAATATCGGCTGCATCCCGTCCAAGGCGCTCCTGCATGCGTCCGAGATATTCGCCGAGGCCGGTCATTCCTTCGACACGCTGGGCGTCGAAATCGGCGCGCCGAAGCTCAATCTGGAGAAGATGATGGCGCACAAGGACGCGACGGTGGCGTCCAACGTCAACGGCGTCGCCTTCCTGTTCAAGAAGAACAAGATCGACAGCTTTCGCGGCACCGGCAAGGTCATGTCCGCCGGAAAAGTGTCGGTGACCGGCGAGGGCGGCAAGGTCGAGGAGATCGAGACCAAGAACATCGTCATCGCCACCGGCTCCGACGTCACCGGCATCCCGGGGGTCAAGGTCGACTTTGACGAGAAAGTGATCATGTCCTCGACCGGCGCGCTGTCGCTGGACAAGGTGCCGGGCCACATGGTGGTGGTCGGCGGCGGCGTCATCGGGCTGGAGCTCGGCTCGGTATGGGCGCGGCTCGGCGCCAAGGTGACCGTCGTTGAGTTCCTCGACACCATTCTCGGCGGCATGGACGGCGAGGTCGCCAAACAGTTCCAGCGCATGCTGTCCAAGCAAGGCATCGAATTCAGGCTCGGCGCCAAGGTGACTGGTGTCGCCAAGGCCAAGAAGGGCGCCATCGTCACCTTCGAGCCGGTCAAGGGCGGTGCGGCCGAGACGATCGAGGCGAATGCGGTGCTGATCGCGACCGGACGCCGGGCCTATTCGGACAGTCTTGGGCTGAAGGAGGCCGGGGTCGAGGTCGACGAGCGCGGCCGGGTCAAGGCGGACGGCCATCTCAAGACCAATGTCCCCGGCATCTACGCCATCGGCGACGTCATCGCCGGGCCGATGCTTGCCCACAAGGCCGAGGACGAGGGGGTAGCGGTGGCCGAGATCATTGCCGGCCAGGCCGGCCATGTGAATTACGAGGTGATCCCGAACGTCGTCTACACCAGTCCGGAAATCGCTTCGGTCGGCAAAACGGAGGAAGAGCTGAAGGCGGCCGGCATCGACTACAAGGCCGGCAAGTTTCCGTTCAGCGCCAATGGCCGGGCGCGCGCCATGCTGCATACCGACGGCTTCGTCAAGATCCTGGCGGACAAGCAGAGCGACCGCGTGCTCGGCGTCCACATCGTCGGCTTCGGCGCCGGTGAGATGATCCACGAAGCGGCGGTGCTCATGGAGTTCGGCGGCTCGTCGGAAGATCTTGCCCGCACCTGCCACGCTCATCCGACGATGTCGGAAGCGGTGAAGGAAGCGGCACTGGCGACCTTCTTCAAGCCGATCCATATGTAGGCCTTCCCAAGCTACTCCGGCAGCCATCTGACGGCTCAAAGCAAAACGGCCCGCTGAAAGCGGGCCGTTCGTATTTGGAGTCAGCAGCCGATCACTGCGGGGCCGGTGCGGGCGCCGGAGCAGGCGCTGGCTCTGCAGGCGCCGGAGCAGGTGCCGGGGCAGGCGCCGGAGCAGGCTCTGCGGGTGCCGGGGCAGGTGCAGGCTCTGCAGGTGCCGGGGCTGGCGCAGGCTCTGCCGGAGCAGGCGTCGGTTCCGCGGGCGCTGGCGCCGGGGCCGGCGTGGTTGCGGCCGGCGGCTCACCAGGTGCTGGCGCCTCACCGCTTGTTCCAAAAACATAGTAAGCAACAATGGCCAGAATAACGACAACCAGGGCAATCAGCCAGCCGGTGCTGCCGCCACCCGACTTGGGAGGGGGTGTCGGAGTGGTGTACGGGTCGTTTGGATTCGCCATAAAAGTGTCCTCCGTGGGATGAAAAGTATCAATCAACACACATCAACGCGCAATCGTCGAACAGGTTTCACGCTAGGGATCGAAAACGCCAAAAACAGGGCAATCTTCGCCGGGAATCGTTTGTCCGCATGCACTTTACTCGCAAAATTCGCAGCGATCGAGCCAAAACAAACCTTTCGACCTTCCTGTACTCAGACAAGCCTTCCGTGATTCGGGAAAGGCATCGCCCCGAATCACGTCTTGCCGGGTCTGCAACTCGACCGTGCAACTCAGTCGACGGCAGTAACGGTGTAACCGGCCTTGCGGAAATCTTCGACCAGGCCTTCCGCGCCCGGAAGGTGCAAGGCGCCGACCGCCATGAAGGCGTTGCCCTTGGCGAGGATCGGCCCGGCATGATCGATCATCACCTTGTTGCGGCGGGTGATCATGGTTTCCTCGAAGGCGGCATAGCCCGCCGAATCGTCTTCGCCGCCGGGAAGGACGGCACGAAACAGCGGCCAGAGCATGCCGATGTCGCCGCGCTGGTAAAGCACGATCATGGTTTCGTTGACGTCGTTCACCCTGTTGCCGAGCTTCAATGTGTCGACGAGGCCCTTCATGTGAAAAGCGAGCGGCAGCGAGGCCATGGCGCGAAGCTGGTCGGCGACGGTCTCCAAGCCATCGACGGCCTTGCCTGAGGCTTTGGCGTCCTGCGCGAGCTTGATGTCGAGCACCGGCGCGCCGCCGGCCTGGCGGGCCAGTTCACAGGCCGGGAGCGCGACCATGGTCGACAGCATCCACGGTTTCATCTTGGCGACGCTGGCCGGCGGGATGCCGCGCGCGTCGAGCGCCTTGTTCACCGCCGCCGCATCGTCCGGCGACAGCAGCGAGGACAGCGTGGTGCTGTCGGTGAACATCATCAGCTCCGGCTCTTTCAGGAACGCCGCCATCATCTTCTGCTGATCGAGCACCTCCGTGGTCTCGATGACGACAGTGTCGGCAGCGTCAAAGGCCTTTTGCGCGGCGGGCGGCAGCGTGGTCACGCGCGGGTCGGTCATGTGCATGGTGCCGAACAGGAAGGACGGCCTTTCGCCCGCCTTTTCCAGTTTCCACAACAGGCCCCTGCCGTTCAGTGTTGCGGCCGCTTCCGTCTCGATCTTGCGGTAGGTGGCGGGGTCGTCCTTCTGCAAGGCCGACAGCATGTCGGCGCCGGCGCAGACCGGGGTTTCGGCGCGCGCCTTGCCGGCGGCGAGCAGCGCGATGACGAGGAAAGAGAGAAAAAACAGGACGTTGAGCGCCACGAGCAGCTTCAACGACGCAAGGGCCGTGCGGTCGGCGATGATAATGACGCGTTTCATGGCCGCTTTTTAGAGACAAAGAACGGCGAAACGGTTAACCGGGGCAGCAAAATTGTCTCGGACATCGTTCCACGGCTGATATCCTGGCTGCAACTTTGCGAAATCATGCGTCGGTCGGTTACGCCCGCGGATGGGCCGCTTCATAGACTTCGAGCAGCCTCGCGGTGTCGACGCCGGTGTAGATTTGCGTCGTCGACAGGCTGGCGTGGCCCAACAATTCCTGGATGGTGCGCAGGTCGCCGCCGCGCCCAAGCAGATGCGTGGCGAAGGAATGGCGCAAGGCGTGCGGGGTGGCGGTGTCGGGCAGATTGAGCGCCGAGCGCAGCTTGGCCATGTCGCGCTGGACGATGGCCGGGTTGAGCGGGCCGCCGCGGGCGCCGCGAAACAGCAGGCCCTTCGGATCGAGATGATAGGGGCAGAGCCGGCGGTATTCGGCGATCGCCCGCAGCGCGATCGGCAGCACCGGCACCAGCCGCGTCTTGCCGCCCTTGCCGGTGACGCGCAGCACCTTATCGCCGGCGGCCGACAGATCGGCGCCAGGCAGCCCGAGCGCCTCGGAAATGCGCAGACCTGAGCCGTAAAGCAACGTCAGCACGGCCGCGTTGCGGGCAGCGATCCACGGCTCCTCGGCCAGCTGGCCTTCCACCGAAACGACGTGTTTCGCATCGCTTGCCGTCAGCGGCTTGGGCAGCGACTTCGGCTGCCGTGGCGCGCGCAGTGCCGCAGCACCCGCCGCATTGACGAGGCCGCGCCGCTCCAGAAAACGCAGCAGTGAGCGGATGCCGGCGAGCCCGCGTCCGAGCGTGCGGGCGCCGGCGCCCCCGGCGCGGCGGGCGGCGAGAAAGCCGCGCAGATCGGCAGGGCGCAGATCGGCGATATCCGAAATGCCGGGCGAACCGCCGCAATGGCTTGTCAGGAAGTGCAGGAACTGGCGCGTGTCGCGCTCATAGGCTTCCACGGTTTCCGGCGACAGCCGGCGTTCGCGCGCCAGCATCTTCAGCCAGCTTTCGCGGGCCGCCAGAAGGTCTGGCTTGGCCGGGATAAGGAATTCCTGCATTGCGCTCTTCCGATATGCCGCTCTTCCATTCTGGGCCATCTTCCGGCAGCCGGGTTAGGAAGCTGTGAAGAGCCGCGTCATTGAAATGACAAGAGGGTGGAGCTAGAGCAAGGCCAAAGGATTTTTCCACCGATGACCAAACCGCAAAACCCTGTCCAGATGGCCGTGATCGGCGCCGCCCACGGCATCAAGGGCGAATTGCGCGTGAAAACCTTCACCGGCGATCCGCTGGCGCTGGCCGACTACGGGCCGCTCTATGCCACGGACGGCCGCGCCTTCCAGATCGTCGACATCAGGCCGGCCAATAACGTCGTGGTGGTGCGCTTCAAGGGCATCAGCGACCGCAACGCCGCCGAGGCGCTTGCCGGCACGGAACTGTTCGTCGATCGCTCGATGTTGCCGGACGACGGCGAAGAGGACGAATTCTATCATGCCGATCTCGTCGGGCTGGCAGTCCGGGACGATACCGGTGCTGACATCGGCAAGGTCGTTGCCGTGCATAATTTCGGCGGCGGCGACATTCTCGACGTGACGCTTGGCGAGCGCAAAGGCGTGCTGATTCCGTTCACGCAGGCTGCCGTGCCTGACGTGTCGATCAAAGAGGGCTTCCTCCGCATCGATCCGGCGGCGGCGGGCTTGATCGATGACGAAGACGGCGATGCTCCCGGCAGCGATGGTTTCGACCCGAAGGGCAGGCCGCGCGGGCCGAAGGACGCCGGGGGCAACCGGTGAGTTTTTCCGCCTCGGTGCTGACGCTCTATCCCGAGATGTTTCCCGGCGTGCTCGGCCTGTCGCTGGCCGGCCGGGCGCTGGAGGCCGGCACGTGGTCCCTGGAAGCAATCCAGATCCGCGATTTCGCCAGCGATCGCCATCGCACCGTCGACGACACGCCGGCCGGCGGCGGCGCCGGCATGGTGATGCGCGCCGATGTTCTGGCCAGCGCCATCGACCACGCCTCGCCGGCGGGTGATCCGCGCCCGCGCCTGCTGATGAGCCCGCGCGGCAGGCCGCTGACGCAGGCCCGCGTGCGCGAACTGGCCGCCGGGCCTGGCGCGGTGATCGTCTGCGGCCGCTTCGAGGGCGTCGACCAGCGGGTTATCGAGGCGCGGGGACTGGAGGAGGTCTCGGTCGGTGACTTCATCCTGTCCGGTGGCGAGCCGGCGGCGCTCGTGCTGCTCGACGCCGTGGTGCGGCTGTTGCCCGGCGTGATGGGCAACGCGGTGTCGGGCGATGAAGAGAGTTTTGAAAACGGCCTGCTCGAACATCCGCACTACACGCGGCCGCAGGAATTCGAGGGCCGTCAAATCCCCGAGGTTCTCACCTCGGGCAATCACAAGAAGATCGCCGCATGGCGGCGCGCCGAGTCGGAAAGATTGACGAAGGAGCGGCGGCCGGACCTGTTAGCTGCTCACCCCCTGGTGAAATAGTAAAAGGCCAGGAACACGCCGACCCCAACGACGAAGCCGCGCACGGCAATCTGTGGCACGCGCTTGGCGATCCAGACGCCGGCATAGCCGCCCAGCGCGCCGCCGGGTATCATGACGATGGCCTGCGGCCAGGCGATGACGTCGCCGGAGATGAAAACCAGGATGGCTACCGCCGCGATGACCACGGCCAGCATGTTCTTCAGCGCGTTCAGACGGTGATAGTCGCCGGGCTGGGTGAGGCCGAGCGTCGCCAGCATCATGACGCCCATGCCGGCGCCGAAGAAGCCGCCATAGACGGCGGTGGCGAATTGCGCCAGGGCACCGACCAGCGAACCCACTGCGGCCTCACGTCCCTGCTTGGGCGCCGGCCTCAGCCACGGCCCGGCGGCGAACAGCGCGGCTGCCGCCAGCAACAGCCAGGGCACCAGGACGCGAAACGACGGATTGTCGAGCGCCAGAAGGATGAGCGCACCGGCCAGTGCACCGAAAGCCGAGATAAGGCCGAGCAGCAATGCCGTGCGCCAGAAATGCTTGATGTCGGACCAGTAGGCGAGCGTCGAGGTGATGTAGCCGGGAAACTGTGTCAGCGACGAGGTGGCGTTGGCGACGATCGGCGGCAAGCCGACCAGCGACATGGCGCCGAAGGTTATGAACGTCCCGCCGCCGGCTATGGCGTTGACGGCGCCTGAGAGAAAGCCCGCAAAAAAGAGCAGGGCCGCATCGAGAACTGGCATGGAGGGTGTTGCCGCCGGAGGAAAGTCACGTTTCCCCGGCTTAAAAAGCTTGGGCCTTCGACGCAACCCCTGCGCTGAAAGATTGCAATGTCGGCCAACGACCAAAAAAGACACGGCGAAGGCGTGACAAAGCGTCGAAATAGCTGTATGTGCGCGCCGAACCGGAAGAACAATCTGCCGGACCCGTCAACAATGACGGTGTAGTCGCCCCTGCCCGATGTTCTCGAACCCAGATGTTCTCGAACGAAGGGCATAGCCGAGCGGTTAATGCAACTGCAAGGCGAGTGTCGGACGCTCTGACTGTCGGAAGAACAAGAAGTGGATTTGTAGAGATGGATATCCTCCGTCAGCTCGAGGCCGAACAGGCCGCCAAGATCGAAGCCAAGCGCAAGCTTCCCGAATTCCAGCCCGGCGACACCGTGCGCGTCCAGGTCCGCGTGACCGAAGGCACCCGCACCCGCGTCCAGGCTTATGAGGGCGTCGTCATCGCCCGAGCCGGCGCCGGTTTCCAGGAAAACTTCACCGTTCGCAAGATTTCCTACGGCGAAGGCGTGGAGCGCGTGTTCCCGGTCTATTCACCGATGGTCGAGGGCGTCGAGATCGTGCGCCGCGGCAAGGTGCGTCGCGCCAAGCTCTACTACCTGCGCGATCGTCGCGGCAAGTCGGCCCGCATTTCGGAAAACACCGGTGTGCGCGCCCGCAAGCTCAACGACGAAGAGCGTGATCTGCTGAACACCGAGAAGGCCCGCATCGAGGCCGAGAAGGTGGCCGCCGCGCAGGCGCTGGCCGCTGAGAAGGCCGCGCAGGACGCCGCCGAGAAGAAGGCCGCCGACGAGGCCGCCAAGGCCGAGGAAGCCGCTCCCGCCGAATAAGGGGTCTTCAAAACCTATGTTTCGAAAAGGCGGCTTCGGCCGCCTTTTTGTTTCGCGGGATGGATTCGATGCAATCGAAACGGATCGTTCCGTAATCGTTTGGTGAAAGCATGGGAGTTCATTTTCGCGCAAAGCGGCGCATCAAGCCGGCTTGCAAGGCGCTTGCGGAAAGCTAAAGTCGGCGCCGGATTTCCTGCAAGCCTCGACCATGTCGAGGCCGTTCAAATTCTCGGGGTGTACCATGACCAAATCGAAACTGCTGTTGGCCGGCCTGTTGGCTCTGATACTTGCGCCCGTCGCCGCCCTGGCGCAGGCGCTTCCCGATCTCGGCGGCAAGAAAGTGGTGGTGGTGACGGAGAACGCCTATCCGCCATTGCAGTTCATCGACGCCAAGACCGGCAAGCAGATCGGCTGGGAATATGACGCGATGAACGAGATCGCCAAGCGGGTCAATTTCCAGGTCGAGTACCAGAACACCTCTTGGGACGCGATGATCCAGGCGGTTTCCGACAACCAGTACAACATCGGCATGACCGGTATCACCATCAAGGACGACCGCAAGCAGAAGGTCGATTTCTCCGACCCCTACATGCGCTCGGAACAGTTCATGCTGGTGCGTGGCGATGAGAAGCGCTTCACCGACGCCAAGACCTTTGGCGCCTTCAAGGACGGGCTGATCGGCGCGCAGGCCGGCACCACCCCCTTCTACACCGCCGTCTACAGCGTACTCGACGGCAATGAGCAGAACCCGCGCATCAAACTGTTCGAGACGTTCGGTGCGACGGTGCAGGCGTTGAAGACCGGTGACGTCGACGTCGTTTTGACCGACGGCACTGCCGGCAAGGGCTATGTCGAGGCGTCCAATGGCGGGCTGAAGCTGATCGGCGGCCCGCTCGGAACCGAGGATTTCGGCTTCATCTTCCCGAAAGGCTCGGATCTGGTGAAACCGGTCAATGCAGCGATCGCCGCACTGAAGGCCGACGGCACGCTCGACGCGCTCAACAAGAAATGGTTCCTTGACTACAAGATGGGGCAGTAGCTGCGAGTGCCGGGTGATGCACAGGAGCTCACGCTGACTTTGCGCCCGTGCACCCCCCTCTGTCCTGCCGGACATCTCCCCCTCAAGGGGGGAGATCGGCTTTCGCATCGGCTTTCGCCAATTTTCAGCGTTGCAGAATGGGCGGCGACGTCAAGGCTGCCAATCTCCCCCCTTGAGGGGGAGATTGCCGGCAGGCCAGAGGGGGGCCACTTGGCTCGACGTTGTTTCGTCGGCGCGCCTTGATGGCAACCCCCGCATCTTCCACGTCCAAAACCGACTTCCCGTGGTGGCTTGCCGTGGCCGCGGCGCTCGCCGCGGCCACTGCCGTCTTCATTGCGGCAAGCGACCTCTACGCCCAGGTTTTCGCGACCGTCGCCAAGGGCATCGGCATCACCGTCTTCGTCACAATGGTCGCCTTCGCGCTGGCCTCGGCAATTGGGCTCGGCATTGCGCTGATGGGGCTGTCGGGGTCGCGCTGGCTGCGCCAGATCGCTCGCTTCTATGTCGAGATCATCCGCGGCGTGCCGATGCTGGTGCTGTTGTTCTGGATCGCCTTTGCCGGGGCGCCAGCCTTCGTCGCGGCGTGGAATGCGCTGACCGCGCCATTGCAAAATGCCGGCCTGTTCGGAGAACTGCTGGTGCGCGACGTGTCGTTGCTGTGGCGCGCCATCATGGCGCTGACCATCGGCTATTCCGCGTTCATCTCGGAGGTCTTCCGCGCCGGCATCCAGGCAGTCGAGAAGGGCCAGATCGAGGCGGCGAAGGCGCTGGGGCTGACGCGCACGCAGCGTTTCCGGCTGATCGTCTTTCCGCAGGCGATCCGCACCATCCTGCCGCCGCTCGGCAATGATTTCGTCGCCATGGTCAAGGATTCATCGCTGGTCTCGGTGCTCGGCGTCGCCGACATCACCCAGATGGGCAAGATCTACGCCGCCGGCTCGTTCCGCTTCTTCGAGACCTATTCGATCGTCGCCTATATCTATCTCATCCTGACGGTCGGCCTGTCGCTGGCCTTGCGGGCGCTGGAGCAGCGGCTGCGCCGCCAGCATGAGCAATAACCGGCAGGCGAAGGCGGCGCTACGATTGCAGCCAATACGTTTTGGAGGGTCAGTTCCATGAACATCGACAAAGCCAATGCGGCCTTGGAGTCCGTCTATACGGCCGACACGCCGGAAGCGCTGGCGCAGGCCTATGCCGCATGGGCTGCGACCTATGACAGCGAAACCGCCTCGCTCGGTTATCTCCTGCCGTTCCTGATCGCCGCCTGGGTGGCGCGCCATGTGCCATCCGGCGAGGGGCCGCTGCTCGACGCCGGCTGCGGCACCGGCCTATCGGGACCATCGCTCAAAGCGCTCGGCTATCAGGACATCGCCGGGCTCGACCTGTCGGATGAAATGCTTGACATCGCCGGCAGCCGCCAGGCCTACAGCGAGCTGAAACAGGCGATGCTTGGCGGTCCGCTGCCTTGGCCGGACGGGTATTTCCGCGCCTTCTTCTCGACCGGCGTGTTCACCATCAGCCACGCGCCGGCGTCCGGCCTGCATGAATTGGTGCGGATCACCAAGAAGGGCGGCCATGCCATCTTCACCGTTCGCGACCAGGTGCTCGAAAACGGCGGGTTTCGTGATGTCTTTGCCAAGCTGGAACAGGACAAAAAATGGCGGCCGGTCGAGGAAAGCCCGTGGTTCCGCTGCTATGCGATCGCCGAGCCCGAGGCGCTGGTGAAGACATTTGTTTTCGAAGTGGTTTGAATACCGGTTTGCAGAAACCTGGGTTCCTCGCCCCCGCGTAGCGGGGGAGAGGTGGCCCGGCGAAGCCGGGACGGAGAGGGGGACGACATTCGTGAGCCAGAGCCGGTGAGGGACTGGGCGCAAGACCGGCCATGATGCAACCCTATCATAACGAACTCCCAGACGCCGCGAAGGCCCCTCTCCGTCCCGGCTTCGCCGGGCCACCTCTCCCCACTCCGTGGGGCGAGGAACCCAGGTTCTGCGAACGCAGCCGCGATTGCCGAAAAGCCAAAAGATTGATATGAGCCACGCCATGGAACAGCTTTTTGGCGATCCGGCTTACAAGGGTTTCGTGCTGCAGGACAGAAAACGCCTGCCGTCGCGATTCTCGGCGCGCGTTTGCGGCGCTCTGACCAGCCGACTTCGTTAGGCCGTGTTCGCCGGCTAGCCGGCGCTTGTCCTTTCCCATTTTTTATATCGACGGATTTACGCACATGAGCGCACCGCGCACCCTCTACGACAAGATATTCGACGACCACGTCGTCGACCGCCAGGACGACGGCACCTGCCTGCTCTACATCGACCGTCATCTCGTCCATGAAGTGACCAGCCCGCAAGCCTTCGAAGGCCTGCGCATGACCGGCAGAAAGGTCCGGCATCCGGAAAAGACGCTGGCCGTGGTTGACCACAATGTGTCGACCTCGCCGGAGCGCAAGTTCGGCATCAAGAACGAGGAAAGCCGCATCCAGGTCGAGGCGCTGGCCAAGAACGCCAAGGATTTTGGTGTCGAATATTACTCCGAAAAGGATATCCGCCAGGGCATCGTCCACATCATCGGTCCGGAGCAGGGCTTTACGCTGCCCGGCATGACCATCGTCTGCGGCGACAGCCACACCTCGACGCACGGCGCTTTCGGCGCATTGGCGCATGGCATCGGCACCTCGGAAGTCGAGCATGTGCTGGCCACGCAGACGCTGATCCAGCGCAAGGCCAAGAACATGCTGGTGCGCGTCGACGGCGTACTGCCGGAAGGCGTCACCGCCAAGGACATCATTTTGGCGATCATCGGCGAGATCGGCACTGCCGGCGGCACCGGCTATGTCATCGAATATGCCGGCGAAGCGATCCGCGCGCTGTCCATGGAAGGCCGCATGACCATCTGCAACATGTCGATCGAGGGCGGCGCCCGTGCCGGCCTGATCGCGCCTGACGAGACGACCTTCGCCTATGTCAAGGACAAGCCGCGGGCCCCCAAGGGCGAGGCGTGGGATGCCGCGCTCGCCTACTGGAAGACGCTGCAGTCCGACGAGGGCGCGCATTTCGACAAGGTGGTCGTGCTCGACGCGGCGAAATTGCCGCCGATCGTCTCCTGGGGCTCCTCGCCCGAGGACGTCGTTTCGGTCCAGGGCATCGTGCCAAACCCCGACGATATCGCCGATGAGAACAAGCGCACCTCCAAGCAGCGCGCGCTCGACTATATGGGGCTGACGCCGGGTACCAGGATCACCGATATCGCGCTCGACCGCGTCTTCATCGGCTCCTGCACCAACGGCCGCATCGAGGATCTGCGCGCCGTCGCCAAGGTGGTCGAGGGCAAGAAAGTCAGCCCGCATGTCGATGCGATGATCGTGCCGGGCTCCGGTCTGGTCAAGGAGCAGGCGGAGACCGAAGGTCTCGACAAGATCTTTGTCGCCGCCGGCTTCGACTGGCGCGAGCCGGGCTGCTCGATGTGCCTTGCCATGAACGACGACCGGCTGAAGCCGCATGAGCGCTGCGCCTCGACCTCGAACCGCAATTTCGAGGGCCGTCAGGGCTTCAAGGGCCGCACCCATCTGGTGTCGCCGGCGATGGCGGCGGCGGCGGCGATCGCCGGCCATTTCGTCGACATCCGTGAGTGGAAATAGTTCAGGGCTGCCACAGTCCGTATGTGAGTGCATGCCAGGCCCGAGCCGCAACGCGATTCGGGCCCTTTCTTTCAGCCGGGGCGCCTAACGAACTCGTGGAATTGCTCACGGCGGCCGGGTTGATCCTTTGCCACCACGAGCGCCAGTTGGCGTTCGTCGAAAAGCTTGAACCATTCGTCCCATTCGACCAGTTCGTAGCCGCCGGCGTTGGCCGGGCGTTCGGCCTGGTCCTGGTCCTGATAGGCATGCTGGCCGAAAACCAGCCTCAGCATGGCTTGCGTGCCTGTTTCGGGCGATACATCGACGATTGCCGGAAATCCGGCACGTGACGCGGCCCATGAGCGAATTGCCTCGTGATCGGTCAGCATGATCGTATCGGCCATGAAAGCGTCTCCATCGATTGCTGCTGGAAAACGCCGGCCGCGGTCTCAAGTTCCGTGTAGCAGCTTCATGGGTGACCTCGCGCATATTCGATCCCGCTTAACCGCTTGTTTGGGCTTCCGCTCTAAGGTCTTCCCTCAGGAAGCGTGGGGGTCACGGTCCTTTGGACACCGGTCTGCTGGTAGGGTTGCTCAACCCGACGATCGCGCTTGCGCTCGGCGCGGTGTTTCTCGTGCTTTGGTTCTATCAACGTCACCGCCCCTATCTGGCCGTTCTGGCCGCCAGCTATTGGCTTTCGGCGGCCGGCTTCCTGTTGCAGCATTTCACCCTGCCCATCGGCATGGCGCCGACCAAGCTGATCTCCAACATCTGCTTCACCATCGCCGCCTGTGGTCTCGCCGGCGCGATCGTGACACGTTATGGACGGCGCGTGCCCTTTGCTGCGATCGGCGTTCTGGCGAGCGGCGGCCTGACCGCTTTTTGCTGGTTCATGTTCATCCAGCCGGACCTCACCTGGCGGATCCTAGTGATGAATTTCGCTTTCGGCGGCCTCAGCCTGGTTGTCGCCGCCGAACTGCGCGTCGTGCGCGACAAGGGCCCGACGGAAATGATCCTGTTCGTGCTGTCGCTGCTTTCGGGGCTGAACTTCTTCGTGCGCACCCTCGTTATCGTCATCGCGCATGGACCCTATCAAAGCTATGACGGGTTCTATGCCTCGTCCTACTGGACGACGGCGCTGCTGTCGCACGCGCTGTTGTCGCTGCTCATCGCGCTTTGCCTGTTCTGTGCGGCTGCGCTCGACGTGATGAAAGTGCTGAAGGCTGAGGCATACACCGACCCGCTGTCGGGCCTGCTCAACCGCCGCGGCTTCGAGGAGCGCGCCACGCTTCTCCTGCAGCACTGCGCCACCGCCAAACTGCCGGTCTCTCTGGTGCTCGCCGACCTCGATCATTTCAAGGCGCTCAACGATCTGCACGGGCATGCGGCGGGCGATCGCGTGATCGCCGACTTCGCCGCCAAGCTTCGATCGGCTGCCGGCACCAGCGGCGTCGCCGGCCGCATCGGTGGCGAGGAGTTCGCAGTGCTTTTGCCGCTGAGCGACCTCGGCGCGGCAAGGCTGTTTGCCGAAGCCATTCGCACGCTCTATTCGGCGGGCAGCGTCGACGGGCTTCCGCACGGTACAAGAGCGACGGCAAGCTTCGGCGTGGCGGCCCGCACCGGCGAGGAAGGGCTGGAGCCGCTGATGCGCCGCGCCGACGAGGCGCTCTACAAAGCCAAGAGGAACGGCCGCGACAGCGTGCGCCTGTCCTATGACCAGTCGGCCTGTGAACCGTCGGAAACGGTGTCGGTTGTGGAACCGCTCAAAGCCGGCTGATCGCATCCGCGCCCGGGCTCGCGTTAACGTCTTTTTCGCCCGTTCGTGATTTGCTGGCGCAGGGAGTGCGAGAAACCACATGGGCGGCGGCGCAGAGTTCATCCTTGCAATCAACCTGCTCGTCGCCGGTCTGCTGGCGGCCGCCTTCATGACTATCTCGTTCAACGATGTGGCGCGCGCGCCGGCGCGCTGGCTGGTCTTCGGTTATCTGCTCGGGATGGCCTACTTCGCCATCGAGTTCAGCATTCCGGTCTTCGACAATGCGCGACCTGCGGTCGTCGCGGGCTTCGCCGTTTTCCTTGGCGCCACCATCGCCTTCAATGGCGGGCTTGCCCATAAATACGGTGTGGCGCCGCCCTGGGCGCCGATGCTCGTCTTCCTGTTTGCGGCCACCGTGGCCGTGTATTTCGTGCAGGACCTGCCGCGCCAGTCGCTTGCCCGCATGATGGCCTACCAGCTTCCCTATGCGGCCATGCAGTTCGTCGGCGTCGGCATCGTCTGGTCGTCCAGGCAAAGAAGCGACTGGCTCGACCATGCGCTGATGGCCGTTCTGGCGGCCAGCGCCCTGCAATTCGTGAGCAAGCCGTTCATCGCCCATGCATTGGGCGGCTGGGGTGTCAATCCGCAGGCCTATCTGCAGAGCAACTACGCTCTGGTGTCGCAATCACTAGGCACTGTATTCGGCATGACAATCGCGCTTCTCATTCTGGTCATTGTGGTCCGTGACGTGCTCGCCGAGGCGACATCGAAGTCGGAGACGGACACGCTATCAAGGCTGCTCAACCGGGGCGGCTTCGAACGTCATGCCGAGCTCGCGATGCGTGACGCCGTGCGCAAGGGTATTCCGGTCGCCCTGGTCATCGCCGACCTCGATCATTTCAAGAGCATCAACGACAGTTTCGGCCACGCGCCCGGCGACCGGGTCATCGAGGCCTTTGCCGGCTTCCTGCGTGATGCGGCCGCCGATCACCACTTCGCCGGCCGCATCGGTGGTGAGGAATTCGCCATCATCCTGCCGGGAACCAACCTCGCCGCCGCGCGGCTCTTCGCCGAAGGCACGCGCAGCGCTTTCGGGGCCCTGCCGATAGACTGTCTGCCGGCGCACCATCGTTGCACCGCCAGCTTCGGCGTTGCCGAGCTTCACCCGGCCGAAGGGTTTTCCGACCTGCAGCAGCGCGCCGATGAAGCGCTCTATCAAGCGAAGGGCAGCGGACGCAATTGCGTGCGCATCTCGATAGGGTCGATCGCCTCCCGGCAGACGGCTGTCGCCAACGCCGGGCCGAAGATCAGCGGCAGGGGCTGAGCTCGGGCATCTCGCCGTCGGAAAGCCCGTACATATAGCTGCGGCCCTTCACGAAAACCGGCGGCCTGTAGCAGTCGCGGCTGCTGATGTCATCCGGGTCGTCTTCATAGATGATTTTGGGCTGGCCGGCGCCGGTGTAGTCCGACAGTTCCTTGGCCAGGTTGCCGTCGCCAACGAGGATGCGCTTGTAACCGGCGGCGCTCTCGATGACGAGATTTCCGAAGGAATCGGCGTAGACGCGGTCGCGCGTCCCGGCGAGTGCCGGTGCTGCGAAGCCGATGGCCACCGCCACCAGGATGAGCGCCGGAAGGCGCGATCTGCCTGAATTCGAACGCATGGCGTCCCCCATTTGTCAGAGGCGAGTCTTGCTCGAATCACAAATTAATCTTTTCTTAACCTTTGTTAAGATACCGGCCCCTGCTGGCAGCCAGATCTCGGCAAACATGGTTAATATCCGGCGCCTGCGCTGCGGCCATCATTCGGCCATGCTTGCCCGCACCATCGCGTGGCGCGGGTGATCTCGGCAAACCACCGCGGCTGGATTGACGCGTAGGGAGGCAGCATATGGCGTTAGGCCGGACGTTTCGGATAACGCCTGCGCTTTTCCCATTGCTGATCACTGCTGCCTGCGTGTCGCAGACCAATGCGCCGAATGCCGGAAATCCGCTCGCCGATTCGCCGCAGCCGCGCACCGCGACCTACACTTGCGCCGATGGCGCCAGGATCACCATCGAAAATCTCGGCACCTCGGTTCGCGTGCTTGGCCCGGACGGCGCCAGCGAGGACCTGCCGGCCTCACCAGCCAATCAAAATAGCCGCTTCGGCGAGGCGCATGACGCAATCGTGATCGACGGACGCGACGCGCTGGTGATGAAGGGCGGGAAGACGCCGCTGACCTGCAAGCGCTAATCGGGTGCATTGATATTCAGGTGAGGCCGGCCTGCAACTGGCAGCCTCCTCCGCTTCCGGTGCTCACGTACGGAAATGTACGCTCCGCTCCGGTTCTCGTAAGCTACCATTTTCGACTCGGCCTGACCTGAATCTCAACACACCCTGGACGCCCAAGCCGGGCAGATATGCCGCAGTGCAGCGAACATTGCGCCGACTTTGGGTCGCGCCCTAATCGATTGAAGCGAAAACGGGCTATTCGGTCAGACTAAATTACGTTTTCGAAACGATTTTCCGGCTTTGACGCGGTGCAAAAAGAGCATTAGAAACCGGCTGTCCGAAGTCGCAACCGGAAGCGGTAACGCCGCATTTCCACCTGGGGCTCCAGAGACGCCGAACTGGGGGAGCCATGAGCAAATCACCAGCCACCCGCGAATTTGCCAGACGTGAACGGCCGCTTTCGCCGCATCTGACCGTCTATCGGCCGCCGATCACGATGACGATGTCGATCATCCATCGCATCACCGGCGGGGCGCTCTATTTCGGCACGGTGCTGGTCGCGCTGTGGCTGATGGCGGCGGCGAGTTCGCAGTCCACCTTCGATGCCGTCAACTGGGCCTTCGGTTCGTGGCTGGGGCGGCTGGTGCTGTTCTTCTATACCTGGGCGCTGATGCACCACATGCTGGGCGGCGTGCGCCATCTGATCTGGGACACCGGGGCGGGTCTTGAAAAGGACACGGCCTCCAGGATCGCCTGGGCGACGCTGGCCGGCTCGATTGTACTGACGCTGCTGATCTGGATCGTCGGCTATATGGCGCGGGGAGCCTGATCGTGAGCCACCACAACACCGACATGCGCACGCCGCTGGCGAAAGTCCGCGGCCTCGGCTCCGCCCGCGAGGGCACGGAGCATTTCTGGCGCCAGCGCCTGACGGCGATCGCCAACATTCCGCTGATCCTGTTCTTCGTCGGCTTCCTGATCGCGTTGAACGGCGCCGGCTATGCGGAAGTGCGCGCCGCACTTGCCAACCCGTTCGTGGCGCTGGTCCTCGCCCTGGTGCTGTTGTCCGGGCTCTATCATATGCGGCTCGGCATGCAGGCGATCATCGAGGATTATGTGCACGGCGAAGGCATGAGGCTGGCGCTGCTCGCGCTCAACACATTCTTTCCCATAGTGGTCGGCGTCGCCTCGATCTTCGCCCTGCTCAAACTGGCATTTGGAGGCTGAAGTTTTGGCCAAGGACGCGAAAAACGCCAACACGGCGTCCGCCTACAGCTATGTCGACCACAAATTCGACGTGGTGGTCGTCGGCGCCGGCGGCGCCGGCCTGCGCGCCACGCTCGGCATGGCCGAACAGGGACTGCGCACCGCCTGCATCACCAAGGTTTTCCCGACGCGGTCGCACACTGTCGCCGCTCAGGGCGGCATCGCCGCCTCGCTGTCCAATATGGGGCCCGATTCCTGGCAGTGGCACATGTACGACACCGTTAAAGGATCGGACTGGCTCGGCGACGTCGACGCCATGGAATATCTGGTGCGCGAAGCGCCCGCCGCCGTCTACGAGCTCGAACATTACGGCGTGCCGTTCTCGCGCACCGAAGAGGGCAAGATCTACCAGCGGCCGTTCGGCGGCCACATGATGAATTTCGGCGACGGCCCACCGGTGCAGCGCACCTGCGCCGCCGCCGACCGCACCGGCCACGCCATCCTGCATACGCTCTACGGCCAGTCGCTGAAGAACAACGCACAGTTTTTTATCGAGTATTTCGCGCTCGACCTGATCATCGAGCCGGACGGCACCTGCACCGGCGTCGTCGCCTGGAACCTCGACGACGGCACCATCCACCGTTTTTCGGCAAAAATGGTGGTGCTGGCGACCGGCGGCTATGGCCGCGCCTATTTCTCGGCGACCTCGGCACACACCTGCACCGGCGATGGCGGCGGCATGGCGGCTCGGGCCGGGCTGCCGCTGCAGGATATGGAGTTCGTGCAGTTTCATCCGACCGGCATCTACGGCGCCGGCTGCCTGATCACCGAGGGCGCTCGCGGCGAGGGCGGCTATCTCGTCAACTCAGAGGGCGAGCGCTTCATGGAGCGCTACGCGCCATCAGCCAAGGACCTTGCCTCGCGCGACGTGGTCTCGCGCTGCATGACGCTGGAGATCCGCGAGGGGCGCGGCGTCGGCAAGAACAAGGACCATATTTTTCTCCACCTCGACCATCTCGATCCGGCCGTTTTGCACGAGAGACTTCCGGGGATTTCGGAATCAGCAAAAATCTTTGCCGGCGTCGATCTGACCAAGGAGCCGATCCCGGTACTGCCGACGGTCCACTACAATATGGGCGGCGTGCCGACCAATTACTGGGGCGAGGTGCTCAACCCCACTGCCTTGAACCCGGACCAGGTGTCGCCCGGGCTGATGGCGGTCGGCGAAGCCGGCTGCGCTTCCGTCCATGGCGCCAACCGGCTGGGCTCGAATTCGCTGATCGATCTGGTGGTGTTTGGCCGCGCGGCGGCGATCCGGGCCGGCCAGGTGATCGACCGCAACGCCGCGATCCCGTCGCCCAACGAAGCCTCGGTCGAAAAGACCATGGACCGCTTCGACCGGCTGCGTCATGCTAACGGCTCGACGCCGACCGCCGTGCTGCGGGAAAAAATGCAGAAGGCGATGCAGGACGATGCGGCGGTGTTCCGCACGCAGGAATCGCTGGAAAGCGGCTGCAAGCGCATTTCGCAGATCTGGGGCGAGCTCAAGGATGTAAAAGTGTTCGACCGCTCGATGATCTGGAACTCCGACCTGGTCGAGACGCTGGAGCTGGAAAATCTGATGGCCAACGCCATCACCACGGTCTACGGCGCCGAGGCGCGCAAGGAGAGCCGCGGCGCGCATGCGCGGGAAGATTTTTCGGCGCGCGACGATGCGAACTGGCGCAAGCACACGCTGGCCCGGCTCAGCGAGACCGGCGAGGTGTCGCTCAGCTACCGGCCGGTGCACACCGAGCCGCTGCTTAGGGAAGCAGACGGCGGCATCAACCCGGCCAAGATCGCCCCCAAGGCGAGGGTGTATTGACGATGGCCGCCGTGAACGGGACTTGGTCCGGGCTGAAGCTCGTCATCCGAAAGGACCTGAGGTAATGGTCGAACTCACGCTTCCCAAGAACTCAAAGATCAAGGCCGGGAAAACCTGGCCGAAGCCGGAGAATGCTACCAATCTGCGGGAGTACCGCATCTACCGCTGGTCGCCGGACGATGACGAGAACCCGCGCATGGACACCTATTTCGTCGACATGGACGATTGCGGGCCGATGGTGCTCGACGCGCTGCTCTACATCAAGAACAAGATCGACCCGACGCTGACGCTGCGCCGCTCCTGCCGCGAGGGCATTTGCGGCTCCTGCGCCATGAATATCGACGGTTCCAACACGCTCGCCTGCACCAAGGGCTGCGACGACATTTCCGGCGCGATCAAGGTCTACCCGCTGCCGCATATGCCGGTGGTCAAGGACCTGGTGCCCGACCTCACCAATTTCTACGCCCAGCACGCCTCGATCGAGCCGTGGCTGAAGACGGTGTCGCCCGAGCCGGCCAAGGAATGGCTGCAGAGTCATGAGGACCGCGAAAAGCTCGACGGGCTCTATGAATGCATCTTATGCGCCTGCTGCTCGACCTCATGCCCGAGCTACTGGTGGAACGGCGATCGCTATCTCGGCCCGGCGACGCTGTTGCAGGCCTATCGCTGGCTGATCGATTCCCGGGACGAGGCCACGGGCGAACGGCTCGACAATCTCGAAGACCCGTTCCGGCTCTATCGCTGCCATACCATCATGAACTGCGCCCAGACCTGTCCCAAGGGTCTCAACCCGGCCAAGGCGATCGCCGAGATCAAGAAGATGATGGTGGAGAGAAGGGTGTAGCGGCGGACGGGGTTGCTGCAGGGATCATCTCGTCGGTAGTGATCCTTCGCGCCCCCCCTCTGTCCTGCCGGACATCTCCCCCACAAGGAGGGAGATCGGCAGCTTCACCGACCTCGCCCCGTCTGCAATGTTGGAGATTGGCGAAAGCCGAGGTGACATCCAATCTCCCCCAAGTGGGGGGCGCTGTCCCGCCAGCTTCAAAGGATAGCCGACCAATGACCGACACCGAACTGCCCATCCTCTCTACCGTCGAAGCGCGCGTGCTCGGTTGCCTGATCGAAAAGAAGGAACTGACGCCCGATATCTACCCGCTGACGCTCAATGCAGCGCATGTCGCCGCTAACCAGAAGACGGCGCGCGAGCCGGTGATGTCTGTCGAGCTTGCCGAGGTAAGACGAGCGCTTGGCCAGCTTGAGCACAAGGGCCTGGTCAGGCAGGTCTTTGCCTCGCGCGTCGAGCGCTACGAGCATGTCGTTGCGCAGCGCTTTTCGCTGACTTCGGCGCAGATCGCGCTGCTCGGGCTGCTGTTGCTGCGCGGTCCGCAGACCGCGCATGAATTGCTGGCGCGGAGCGAGCGCATGGCGCGCCTACCCTCCATCGACGAGCTTCGCAGCAATCTCGACCTGCTGATCGGCCGCAAGCCGCCTCTCGTCCAGCAGATCGACCGTGGACCCGGCCAGCGTGAGGACCGCTATGTGCATCTCTTGAGCGGGCCGGTGCTGACGCCAGTGGCTGCAATGCCCCTGCAATCACCTTCGCCGGCCGCGGACCTCGAAGCGCGCGTGCAGGCTCTAGAGGAAGAGGTCGCACAATTGCGCGCACGAATCGACGCGCTGATCGGCGAAGCGCGCTAGCGACGGCACCTGGTCTGTGCGTTGAGCCTAAAGAAACGCCGGCCCGAAAGCCGGCGGCGCGTGTGGTTGAAAAAAACTCTCAGCCGAGCTTGGCGTCGAGTGACACCTTTATGGCGCCAAGTGCCTTCGAAACCGGACATCCGGCCTTGGCCTGTTCGGCCAGCTCCTGGAATTTCGCGGCATCGATGCCCGGCACCTTGCCGACCAGCGTGAGCGCGCTGCCGGTGATGCCGGTGCCGGGAACCAGCGTCACCACGGCCTTGGCGTCGAGTTCGGTGGCGGGGGTGCCGTTCTCGGCCAGGACATGCGAAAGCTGCATGGCAAAGCAACCGGCATGCGCCGCTGCGATCAGTTCCTCCGGATTGGTGCCGGACTTGCCGCTTTCATCCTCGAAGCGCATCTTGAACGAGTAGGGCGTGCCTTTCAGAGCCCCGCTCTGCGTGTCGAGCGTGCCCTTGCCCTCTTTCAGATTGCCTTTCCAGACGGCGTTTGCGGTGCGGTCCATGAATTCCTCCTTGATGTGGTGGCTGAGCCGTGATCGGCGTCTGATCGACTATAGCGCGCGTGGGCACGAAGGCCACCCGTGCTTTCGCGCCAATGGCCAGGCGTTAAAAAAATGCGCGTGCAAAAATGTCGACTTCCATCGGCCTCGACCGTCCTGCGGGCGGTCACGGATTTCGCGGCCGGATGGAGGTTCACATGGATGGTTTGTTCATCGCACTGTGGAAGAGCTCGGGCCGCAAGCCCGAACGGCGGGAAGATTACTGGCTGCATCCGCCGCCTTTCGGTTTCGGCCGGCTTCTGGCGGCGGTCGCCATCATCGGGGTCGCGGCATGCGTTCTCGATCACGCGGCGACCGGCATAGGCGCGGCTGACACCGAGGTGGCCGCATCCTATGGTTCCCCACAACAAGGAAGATGAGAGATGAAATACGTTTGCCTGGTCTATGGTGAGGAAAAAGACCTTTATGCAATGAGTCCGGAGAGGCTGGCCAAGCTCGACGCTGACTCGCTGGCCTACGACAAATCGGTAGAGCAAAGCGGTCGGCTGATCATCGCGCAAGCGCTGCAGTCGGTGAAGACCGCGAAAACCGTGCGCCGGCGCAAGGGCAAGCGACTGATTACAGACGGCCCCTTCGCCGAGACCAAGGAGCAATTGCTCGGCTTCGTCATGATCGAGGCCGGGGATATCGACGAGGCGCTGGAGATTGCCGGCGGCATCCCGCTGGCCGAAATCGGCACGATCGAGGTCAGGGCGATCTACAACGTGCCGGGGTCCTAGCGATTATTCTGTTTTGCGTCCGGCTGAATCAAATTTCTTCGGCGGGTGCAACTTTTGCGTGTTGAAGCGAGGCAGCACTTCTCCTATCGTCGCTGCGGTTTGGGGATCACGGGCATGCATATACTGATTGCTGCAATTGGGCTGTTGGGAGCGGCGGCGTTCTGGTGGTATCGGATGAAGGCCATGAACGATGCGGCGCGCGAGGTCGCGGACGTCGTCGGGCGTGTGCAAGGGAACATTCGCCGCAAGAGACTGCGCAAGCAGGCGGCGCTCTCACCGCTGACGGCGATCGACGATTCGGTCGTGGCGGCCGCGACGCTGATCACCGCCATCGTTTCCGAGAACGGCCCTGTCCTGCCGCAGCGCGAAGCCGCGATTCGGTCGGTGATTTCGGAGATTGCGGACGACAAGAAGACCGATGAGGCCGTGGTCTACGCCAAATGGGCGGCGTCACAGATCGACGATGCCACGATCGTCATCGACAAGCTGGCGCCGTTCCTGCGCGAACGTCTGGATGTGACTGAGCGAAACGATTTGCTGCAGATGGTGAACCGCGCGGCGCAGGCTGGTGAGCAACCCCTGAAGATATCCGACCAGCGGGTACTGCGGCTGCGGCAGAAGCTGGGCTTCGAGGTCAACTGAACGAAATTGCCTGACGCTCAATATTGGTTTGCCGCCCTTCCGGGTTCAGATCGCCTCGCCCTTGAGCAGTTTCGGCGTGTCGCCGGACAGTCCGGACGCCTGGCGAATGAAGAAATCCTTCAAGCGCGGCATGCGTTCGACGAGGCCGAGGCCGATGTCGCGGACGGCGCGCAACGGGCCGATGTCGTTGGAAAACAGCCGGTTCAGGACATCGGTGGTGATGCCCATCTGCAGCGTGTCGAAACGCCGCCACTGCTGGTAGCGCTCGAGCACGTCGAGCGCGCCGATATCCTGGCCGAGCCGGTCGGCCTCGACCACCACCTCGGCAAGAGCCGCCACATCCTTGAAGCCGAGATTCAGGCCCTGGCCGGCGATCGGGTGGATGCCGTGGGCGGCGTCGCCGGCGAGCGCAATGCGCGGCGCGACGAAGGCGCGGGCAAGCGTCAGGCCGAGCGGCCAGGCGCGTGGCCTGTCGGCGACGTGAATTTCGCCGAGCTTCAGGCCAAACCGCTGTTCCAGCTCGTGCTCGAAGACGAGGTCGTCGCTGTCGACCAGTTTTTCGGCATCTTCCGACCGCTCGACCCAGACGATCGACGAGCGGTTGGTCCCGTCCGTGTCCGGCTTGAGCGGCAGCGTGGCAAACGGGCCGGCTGGCAGAAAATGCTCTTCGGCGCGACCATTGTGCGGCCGTTCATGCGCCACGGTGCAGACGATGCCGGACTGGCCGTACTCCCATTTCACCGTCTTGATGCCGGCCATGTCGCGCAGCTTCGAGTTGACGCCGTCGGCGGCGACCAGCAGCCGCGCCTTCAGCGTCGCGCCGTCGGCAAGATGCACGGTGATGCCGGCGCCGTTCACGTCGAAGGCACTGACTGCGACGCCTTCGATGATGTCGATGCCGAGTTTTTCAGCGCGCCGGCGCAAGGCGCCATTCAAATCCCTGTTGGCGACCATATGCGCAAAGGCTTCGCCGGGCGCGACCTCGCCATCGAAAGTGAGAAACACCGGGCGCACCGGATCGGAAGTGCGCGAATCGGTGACGATCATCTCGGTGATCGCCTGCGCCTCGGGCGCGATTTCGGCCCAGACGCAGAGCTGGTCGAGCATGCGGCAAGCGGCAGCGGCGATGGCCGAGGCGCGGCCGTCCTTTTGCCAGACACCGGCGGGCGCGGCGTCGACGACAGCGACCGCCAGGCTTGGTCGTGCCTGTTTCAGCGATACCGCGGCGGCAAGGCCGACATAGCCGGCGCCGGCGACCAAGATATCGAGCGAGGTTCGGTTTTTTGCATCCGCCTTGCGGTCCACCATGGCAATTCCTTTCCGGCCAAATTCCCTTCCGGCCTTGACTGCCCGTCATTCCTGTCGGAAAGCAATAACACTTCTACGGCGAGGGCGCGAAACATGACGGCGGCCATGGACGAGCTTCTCGGCATTCTCGACCTCGAGCAGCTGGAACACAACCTGTACCGAGGTCGCAGCCCCAAACTCGACTGGCAGCGTGTCTTCGGTGGCCAGACCATCGCCCAGGCGCTGGTCGCCGCCCAGCGAACGGTGGAGCCCGAACGCCACGTGCATTCGCTGCACGGCTATTTCATGCGGCCCGGCGACACCAAGGTGCCGATCATCTACCAGGTCGACCGCATCCGCGACGGCGGCTCCTTCACCACGCGCCGTGTCGTGGCTGTCCAGCACGGCCAGGCGATCTTTTCGCTGGAAGCCTCGTTCCAGCAGGAAGAGGTCGGGCTCGAGCATCAGGTGCCGATGCCGCAGGACGTGCCGGCGCCCGACACATTGCTGTCGCAGCGCGAACTGATTGGCAAGTTCGGCGAGGCCGTGCCCGACGGCATCAGGCGCTACTGGGAGCGTGACCGGCCGATCGAGATGAAGCCGGTGATGCTGGAGCATTACACCAGCCGGGAAAAGCTGGAGCCGAAGCAGAACATCTGGATCCGCACGACCGGCCCGGTTCCGGCCGATCGCGCCACGCAGGCGGCAGTGCTTGCCTATCTTTCCGACATGACGCTGCTCGATACTTCAACCTTTGCGCATGGCCGCGCCATTTTCGATAGCGACATCCAGGCGGCGAGCCTCGATCACGCCATGTGGTTCCACCGCAGCCATCCGCTCGACGACTGGATGCTCTACACGCAGGACAGCCCGTCGACGCAAGGGTCGCGGGGGTTCACCCGCGGGTCGCTGTTTGCCCGCGACGGCACGCTGATCGCCTCGGTTGCCCAGGAAGGCCTGATCAGGCTGAAGCGGCCGCCCGCCGAATAGGCATTTTTGCAAAATTGCCTATTTTTTAATCAGATGCGTTGCCGCGACTATGCACAGTCAGCCGACAAACCTTCCCGAATTCCTTATTTAACAACAGGTTAACACCCTGCTTCGGCAATTGGCACGGAGCTTGAATCCTAGCGGGCACTCTCCGGCTCTCATGGGGATCGGCGACGTCGTACAAACGCGGGGGACCGCAACAGCAAAGGGTGAAACCTTATGAAAATCGTGATGGCAATCATCAAGCCGTTCAAGCTCGACGAGGTGCGCGAAGCGCTCACCGCAGTCGGCATCCAGGGCCTGACCGTCACCGAAGTCAAAGGCTACGGGCGGCAGAAGGGACACACGGAAATCTATCGCGGGGCGGAATACGCGGTCAGCTTCCTGCCGAAGATCAAGATCGAAGTCGCGGTCGGCCTGGACATGGTCGACAAGGCCGTCGAAGCCATCACCGCGGCGGCCAAGACCGGTCAGATCGGCGACGGCAAGATCTTCGTTTTCGGCATCGACCAGGCGGTGCGCATTCGCACCGGCGAAACAGACACCGACGCGCTTTGATCTGCGGACACGTATTCCAATGGAGAGTTCAATGAATATTTCTGCTACTTTGAAGTCGGCGGCGCGCACCGCGCTGCTGGGCTCGCTCGCTGTCACAGCACTGGGCACGGTCGCCGCATTCGCGCAGGAAGCGGCTCCGGCAGCGCCAGCGGCACCGGCCTTTACCGTCGACAAGGGCGACACGACGTGGATGATGATTTCCACCATTCTGGTGCTGTTGATGACCATTCCCGGCCTTGCGCTTTTCTACGGCGGCTTGGTTCGTGCCAAGAATATGCTGTCGGTGCTGATGCAGGTCTTCACCATCACCAGCGTGGTCATGATCGTCTGGGTTTTCTACGGTTACAGCCTTGCCTTCACCCCCGGCAATGCCTTCGTCGGCGGCCTCTCCAAGATGTTTCTTGCCGGTGTCGACGTGACGACGGTATCGGAAACCTTCACCAAGGGCGTCGCCATTCCTGAACTGGTGTTCGTCCTCTTCCAGATGACTTTCGCCTGCATCACGCCCGCCCTGATCGTCGGCGCATTCGCCGAACGCGTCAAGTTCTCCGCCGTGATCCTTTTCACCATCCTCTGGGTCACATTCGTCTACTTCCCGATCGCGCATATGGTCTGGTTCTGGGGTGGCCCGAGCGCTTATAGCGACCCGTCGGGGCTCATCTTCGGCTTCGGCGCCATCGACTTCGCCGGCGGCACCGTCGTTCACATCAATGCGGGCATCGCCGGCCTTGTCGGGGCGCTCATGATCGGCAAGCGCATTGGCTACAACAAGGACGTCATGGCGCCGCACTCCATGACGCTGACCATGGTCGGCGCTTCGCTGCTGTGGGTCGGCTGGTTCGGCTTCAACGCCGGTTCGAACCTCGAAGCCAACGCCTATGCGGTGCTGGCCATGGTCAACACCTTCGTCGCCACAGCGGCGGCGGCAGTGACCTGGATCGTGCTTGAAACGCTGCTGCGCGGCAAGGCGTCGATGCTTGGCGCGGTTTCGGGCGCTGTTACCGGCCTTGTCGCCGTCACGCCCGCCGCCGGTTTTGCCGGACCGATGGGCGCCATCGTGCTCGGCATCGTCGCCACCTGTGTCTGCTACTTCTTCGTCTCAGTAGTGAAGAACAAGTTCGGCTACGACGACAGCCTCGATGTCTTCGGCATTCACTGCATCGGCGGCATCATCGGCGCACTCGGCACCGGCATCCTGGTCAATCCCGCCCTCGGCGGCGCTGGCATCGTCGACTATTCGACAGCCGACTTCGCCGCCGGCTATGCCGGCACGGCGACCCAGCTGTGGTCGCAGTTCAAGGGTGTCCTCGTAACCGTGCTGTGGTCGGGTATTGGCAGCGCAATCCTCTACAAGATCGTCGATATGATCGTAGGCTTGCGCCCGACAGCCGATGCAGAGCGTGAAGGGCTCGACCTCACCGCGCATGGCGAAGCGGCCTATCACCCGTAAGCCTTGCCACCCGTAAGCCTTGTCTGGGGCGGCCTTGGCCGCCCCGCATTCTCCCATCCCGTCGTGACGCTCCTGCAAGGGCTCACGCATTGAGGCCCGGAACGTTTCCGGGCCTCTTTTTTTGCGCGTATGGCCGTGCCAGCTACTCGCCGCAAGATACTTCCCTCAACCCCTTATAGTTAATGCTGCCTTAACCTTCCCGCCGATAGTCTGGTGCTCGAATCTGCCGAGTTGCGCCTGCGCTATCGGCCGGGCAATGATAGACGGGGAAGAGCATGCGTTCAGGGGCTTCAGCACCGCTCGCGCTGGCCGATACGGGGTACGGCATCCGGGCATTCGCGCGGCGTCAGGTCGGCCGGCTGGTCGGCGCCGGCCTGTTTGCGCTGGTCGCCTTCGGTATCGCCAGCCTCGCCACCTGGAACGTCGCCGACCCAAGCTTCTCCCACGCCACCGATAACATCGTCACCAACGCCATGGGCTATGTGGGCGCTGTCTTCTCCGACCTTGCCATGCAGTTCTTCGGCCTTGCTGCCGTCGCGGCGCTGGTGCCGGCGGTGGTCTGGGGATTTCTGCTGTTTTCGGCGCGCGGCGTCGACAGGCTGCCGAAGCGCGGGCTCGCCTGGTTCGGCTACGCGGTGCTTGCCGCGGCCATCGCCGGCTGCGTGGTGCCGCCGAAGACCTGGCCGCTGCCGACCGGTCTCGGCGGCGTGTTCGGCGACATGGTGCTCAAGATTCCCGGCCTCGTCGTCGGCGGCTACCCGACGGGCCTCATCGCCAGCGTGCTCGCAGTGCTTCTCGCCGCGCCCGCCCTATGGCTGTTTGCCTACGGCTCGGCGCTGGTTGCACGCCAGAACGGTTTCGCCGTCCTGGAGCAACCGGCTGCGCCCGATCCGAGGGACCAGGACGACCTGCTTTTCGACAATGACGAGGACGAGGGCGACGAGGGCATTCTGGCGCTTGGCGCGATCACGCATTGGTGGTTGTCGTTGCGCGCCTACCTCCGCCGTCGCGCCGCGCGCCGCCGGGAGCGCGACGATTTCGAACCGGAGATGGAACCGCGCGCCAGCGCCTGGCGGCGTGCTGCCGAGCGGGTCGAATCGGCCGAATTCGCCGAAGCGCGGATGAGCCCGGATGGCCGCGCCCGCGTCGAGCCGGAATTCTTCGCCGCCATGGTCAACGACCGCAGCGCCTCGCTCGATCCCGACGACGCCGATGTTTTTGACGATGACGACGACATGGATTTTGCGCCGGAGCCCGTGGGCCAACGCAGCACTGCGCCCACGTTCCGCTCCGATGCGGCCACACGCGTCGCGGCGCCGGCGCCCCGACCCGTTCCGGGCGCTCGTGTCCAGCGCGAAGCCCAGACCTCGCTGATCGGCTCCGAACAATTCGAAATGCCGTCGCTGCATTTTCTGTCCGAACCGAAGAACGTCGTGCGCGACGCCAGCCTGTCCAAGGACGCGCTCGAGCAGAATGCCCGTCTGCTCGAGGGCGTGCTGGAGGATTTCGGCGTCAAGGGCGAGATCATCCATGTCCGCCCTGGCCCGGTCGTCACGCTCTACGAGCTGGAGCCGGCGCCCGGCATCAAATCGTCGCGGGTCATCGGCCTGTCCGACGACATCGCCCGCTCGATGAGCGCGATCGCCTGCCGCGTCGCGGTGGTGCCCGGCCGCAACGCCATCGGCATCGAGCTGCCGAACGCCAAGCGCGAGACCGTCTATCTCAGGGAAATCATGGCCAGCCGCGATTTCGAGACCACCAAGGCCAAGCTGGCGCTGGCGCTCGGCAAGACCATCAATGGCGAGGCGGTCATCGTCGACATCGCCAAGATGCCGCACGTGCTGGTCGCCGGCACCACCGGTTCGGGCAAGTCTGTCGCCATCAACACCATGATCCTGTCGCTGCTCTACCGGCTGACGCCGCAGGACTGCCGACTGATCATGATCGACCCGAAAATGCTGGAGCTCTCGGTCTATGACGGCATCCCGCATCTTCTGACGCCTGTCGTCACCGACCCGAAGAAGGCGGTAGTGGCGCTGAAATGGACCGTGCGCGAGATGGAGGACCGCTACCGCAAGATGTCCAAGGTCGGCGTCCGCAACATCGACGGTTTCAACGCGCGGGTGCAGCAGGCGGAGAAGAAAGGCGAGAAAATCTCGCGCACCGTGCAGACCGGCTTCGACCGCCAGACCGGCGAAGCGGTCTACGAGACCGAAAACCTCGATCTCGAGCCGATGCCCTACATCGTCGTCATCATCGACGAGATGGCCGATTTGATGATGGTCGCCGGCAAGGACATCGAAGGCGCGGTGCAGCGCCTGGCGCAGATGGCGCGCGCCGCCGGCATCCACGTCATCATGGCGACGCAGCGGCCGTCGGTCGACGTCATCACCGGCACGATCAAGGCCAACTTCCCGACCCGCATCTCCTTCCAGGTGACGTCGAAGATCGACAGCCGCACCATCCTGGGCGAGCAGGGCGCCGAACAGCTGCTTGGCATGGGCGACATGCTCTACATGGCCGGCGGCGGCCGCATCCAGCGCGTACACGGCCCCTTTGTTTCCGATGACGAGGTCGAGAAGATCGTCGCGCATCTGAAGCTGCAGGGCGTGCCGGAATATCTCGACGCCATTACCGAGGATGACGATGAGGACGACGACGAGCCGTCGGGCAAGGGGGGTTCGGGCGGTGGCGGCGGCAATTTCGAGGATTCCGACGATCCCTACGACCAGGCGGTTGCCGTGGTGCTGCGCGACGGCAAGGCCTCGACCAGCTACATCCAGCGCCGGCTCGGCATCGGCTACAACCGCGCCGCCTCGATCATCGAGAAGATGGAGAAGGAAGGTATTGTCGGCCCGGCCAACCATGCCGGAAAACGCGAGATTCTGGTGCCGACGGAGGACGACAAGTTCTGATCCGCCCCGGCACCAACCGATAGGATTTTCGCGGCTGCAACCTGACGGCGGCAACTTTGAACCTTCTGGCGCGTTTGCAACGACCAAGCGCTGTTCGGCCGCCAAACTTAAGCCCAACTGGGGGGCCAAACACTGCGACAACAGATAAACCAGACGAGAGTGACCGGCATGAAAAACTCTTCTTTCGCCACGATCAGCGATTTTGCCCCGACCCGCCGCCAGCTGCTTGGCCTCGGCCTGATCCTGGCAGGTGCTGCGGCCATCAATGTCGTGCCCGGGGTCCAGTTGCTGGCGTCGGCGCAAGCGGCGGTGCCACCCACCGCGCAGAAGATCGCCGACCATTTTTCCTCGGTCAAATCGATGGCCGGCGAATTCGTGCAGTTCGGACCCAAGGGCGAACAGACCGGCGGCAAGTTCTTTCTGGAACGGCCGGGCAAGATCCGCTTCAACTATGACGGAACGTCGAATTTCAGGGTGATTTCCGACGGCAAGTCGGTGGTCATCCTCAACAAGCGGCTGAAAACGTCCGATCTCTATCCGCTGTCGAAGACGCCGCTCAAGCTGCTGCTCGACAACAGGATCGACCTCTCCGGCGGCCGCGTCAAAAGCGTCAAGGAAGAAAACGACGTCACCACCATTCAACTCGCCGACAAATCAGTGTTCGGCAGTTCGAAGATCACTATGATGTTCGATCCGAAAACCTACGAATTGCGCCAGTGGACGATCACCGATGCGCAAGGCAAGGACACGACGGTGATGATCTTCAACGTCAGGGAAGGCGTAAGCTTCGCCCCCGACACTTTTGCCATCGACTATACGGCGAACCGGGAACTGAACACCAAGTCGCGGTAGGATCCGCTGTTATTCAGGTGAGGCCGGCCTGCGAATGGCGGGTTCCTGCGTTTCCGGTGCTCACGTACTTTAAGTACGCTCCGCTCCGGTTCTCGGAACCCACCATTCTCGACTCGGCCTGACCTGAATCTCAGCGAACCCTGGTGCCAGCCCGGGCCGCGCTTCGAGCGCGGCCGGCTTGTTTTTGCGGTGCGCGGCTGGCAGTAGTTTCCGGGATTGACTTTCAAAAGGCGTCGTTCCCGTCGGAGCCATCTGGCGGACCTTGCGCTGTCCCGGAATCCCAAACATGCCCTTTTCCATCGCTACCTGGAACATCAATTCCGTCCGCCTGCGCATGCCGATCGTCGAACGCCTGCTTGTCGAACAGGCACCGGACGTGCTCTGCCTGCAGGAAACCAAAGTTCCCGACGAGCTGTTTCCTGAAAAGGCGTTTCGCAAGCTCGGCTACGAGCACATCGTGTTCCACGGCCAGAAGGGCTATCACGGCGTGGCGACGGTGGCGCGCCGGCCGCTCGAAGTAGTCGAAAAGCGCCGCTTCTGCGAGATTGAGGACTGCCGGCATCTGTCGGTCACCGTGCGGGCCGGCGGCAAGGCGATCCTGCTGCACAATTTCTACGTTCCGGCCGGCGGCGACGAGCCCGATCCCATCATCAACCGCAAGTTCAAGCACAAGCTCGATTTCGTCGCCGAAATGAACGCTATCCGCGCCGAGCACGACGAAATGTCCGGTTCGATCCTGGTCGGCGACCTCAACATCGCGCCGCTCGAGCACGATGTCTGGTCGCACAAGCAGCTCTTGAAAGTGGTCAGCCATACGCCGGTGGAGACGGAAAATTTCGAGGCGATGCGGCTCGCCGGCGAGTGGGTCGACCTGATGCGGCTCAACGTGCCTTATGAGCAAAAGCTCTACACCTGGTGGAGCTATCGCGCGCAGGATTGGGAAGCGTCGGATCGCGGCCGGCGGCTCGACCATGTCTGGTCGTCGCCAAATCTGGTGCCGAGCTTTGCCGGCTACGAAATCCTGCGGCCGGCCCGCGGCTGGGAACGGCCTTCGGACCATGTGCCGGTGATCGCGCGGTTCGACCTGGATTAGGTGTATCGATATTCAGATGAGGCCGGCCTGCGAATGGTGGTCTCCTGCGCTTCCGGTGCTCACGTACCCAAAAGTACGGTTCTCGGACCCCACCATTCTGGTCGCTTCGCGCCCGTCTTCGACTCCGGCTCTGCCTGATCTGAATCTCGACACACCTCAGCCCTTGCCGCCCTGATCCGATTGGCTTTCACGGTCTGTTGGTTGCGAGGGCGAGTTGAAAAGCATCCGGTTCAGTTGTCGAAACGCGGCGCCAGTTTCTCGATGCGGCGGATCAATGCCTGAAAATCCTCCGAGATGCGCTGGTGCAGATGGACCGCGATATCGGGATATTCCTCCAGGATGCGGTGGAACATCTTGCGGCTGAGCCGCAGCACTTCCGAATCGATTTCGGCGGATGCGCTGGTCAGCCGGTTGGTGTCGGCGATCAGCGCCAGTTCGCTCAACATGGTACCGGGGCCGGCCGTGCCTATCGGCACGCGGGCGCCATCCTGCTCGCGATAGAGCACGATGCGCCCGCTGACCACGATGTAGGCACAATCGGCCTCGTCGTCCTCGCGGTAGAGCTTGTGGTCGGCCTGCAGGCTGGTGGTTTCCGCGCCAAAGGCGAGCAGACGCAACTGTTCCTGCGTGAAGCCCTCGAAGAGCCTCACGGCGGACAGGATGCGGATGTCGTCATCCAACGCCATCTAGCTATGTCCCCGAACGGCCAGTCCAATCCCTCCCTTAGAGCGCCGAGCCTCCTTTCGACGCGCAAAGGACGCTCGAACGCTTTGAACTTGACCCACCGTGCTTTCCAAAAATCGAACCGATTTTTGGGCCGATGCGTCAGCGAGTTCGATCCAGAACCACCTCCAGTCTCAGGATCGTACCCCGAAAGCGGCCCCTGCCCCGACCGCTGATTGAATGATTAAATGTTTAAGGAACCAGCTTGTAGCCGCCGCTTTCTGTCACAAGAATTTCTGCATTGGAAGGATCGCGCTCGATCTTCTGGCGCAGCCGATAGACATGGGTTTCCAGCGTGTGCGTGGTGACGCCGGAATTGTAGCCCCAGACTTCCTCGAGCAGCACGTCGCGCGTCACCACCTTCTGGTCGGCGCGATAGAGATACTTGATGATCGAGGCTTCCTTTTCGGTTAGCCGCACCTTGGCGCCGCGCTGGTCGATCAGAAGCTTCTGGCTGGGCTTGAAGGTGTAGGGGCCGACCGAAAAGGTGGCGTCTTCGCTCTGCTCATGCTGGCGAAGCTGGGCACGGATACGGGCCAAGAGAACCGCGAAGCGGAACGGCTTGGTCACATAGTCGTTGGCGCCGGCTTCGAGGCCGAGAATCGTGTCGGAATCGGTGTCGTGTCCCGTCAGCATAATGATGGGCGACTTGTAGCCGCCCTTGCGTAGTATCTTCACCGCCTCCCGGCCATCCATGTCGGGCAGGCCGACATCCATGATGAGCAGATCGATGAGGCCGCCGCGGGCCGTGGCGACGCCTTTGGCGGCGGTTGATTCCTGCAGGACATCGAATTCCTCATAGAGAGACAATTGCTCAACGAGCGTGCCGCGCAGGTCGTCATCGTCATCGACGATCAGAATGGTGCGTGAAGTCATGGATCAATCCGTTGTTTTGAAAAGAAAATTCAGTTGACCGCTGCCTGTTTATGCGGAAGCTGACCGGCACAACAGCCGATCACAATGATTTGTTCCGTGGCACGATCATACAAGAAAAAACGCGCGTGCAATGAGGCGAGCGCATTTTTGCGAAAAGGGCTTCGTGTTCTCACGGTGCGTGCCAGGCCCGGCCACGCCAGCCAGGGGCTCCTGCAGGCCGGCAAACTGGTGTTTTCCTGTGCGCTGGGATGCGGCGGCATATCGGCCGGCAAACGCGAAGGCGACGGCGCCACGCCGCTTGGTTCGATGAGGATCCTGTCGGGATATTTCCGTAACGATCATTTCTCCGGCGGCCGCAAAACCCGGCTGGCGATGACACCGATCGGTCCCGATCTCGGCTGGTGCGAAGTGCCTGAGGACCGCAACTACAACCGTCCGGTCAAGATTCCCTATGGCGCCAGCCACGAGCGGATGCTGCGCGCCGACCGGCTCTATGATGCCTGCCTGGTGCTCGACTGGAACATTTCGCCGCGCCGCCGCGGGCGCGGCAGCGCCATCTTCTTTCATCTGGCGCGCCCCGGCTTCACGCCGACGCAAGGCTGCGTCGCGGTGACGGCGCGCACGATGGCCCGGCTGCTGCCGCTGCTGTCGGACCGCACGGTGATGAGGGTGGTGAGGTAGGGGAATAGGGGGATAGGGGAATAGGGCAGTAGGGGAATAGGGAAGGAACAAAGTGTCAGTAGGATTGCGCAGGCGCGCCGCTTGCCTATTCGTTTTCCTACTGCCCTACTGCCCTACTGCCCTACTGCCCTACTCCCCCTACGTCCGCGGCCTCTGCCAGCCGATGTCGAGCAGACCCAACCGGCCGAGTTCCCGGTCCATCACGTGCGCGACATCCTTGCGTTCGGCGCCGATGTCGCGCAATTGGCGGTCCGGAAGATCCTCGACTTTTTCATGCGGGAGGTTGACCGCAACTTTCGCATGGCGAAACCAGTCAAGCGTCGCGCGCAGCCAGGCCGGGCGGACGGTTTCAGAGCTCAAGGCAATGTGAGACATCGTGCAATCCGCTTCTCCGGATATCAAATCCGGCTTGATGTTTATTCGATGGTCACATCATGACGGATTGAAAATAAAACGAGAAACGAGTAGTTTTCTCTCCATCTTCAAGTTTTGTTTGAGGATTGGAAATGCTCGACCGGCCTCTTCTCGTCCTACTCTGATGGCTCGCCTGCTGCCCGGAACCCGTGCACTGCGGACGCTGGAGGCGGCGGCCCGGCACCTCAATTTCACCCGCGCCGCAGACGAGCTCGGCCTGACGCCGGCCGCGGTCAGCCACCAGATCAAGGAAATCGAGGATCAGCTCGGCATCGTGCTGTTCACGCGCACCAGCCGCACGATCCGGCTGACGGAGGCGGGCGCGGTGTTGTTCGAGGCCTCGACCGACGCGCTCGACCTGCTTGGCCGGGCCGTCTCACGGGCGCACAAGATGGCGCGCGGAACGGCGCTGCTGAAAGTGACCCTCGACGCCCAGTTCGCGACAAAATGGCTTATGCGGCGCGTCGATGATTTTCGCAAGCAGCGGCCTGGCATCGAGCTCCGCTTCGACATTGCCTCCGAATTGCGCGATTTCGACCTGGACGACGTCGATGTCGGCATCCGATTCGGCGCGGGAAAATATCCGGGCCTTTGCACCCACCGGCTGTTCGAAAATGTCATCATACCTGTGTGCAGCCCCAGCCTGCTGGCCTCCGGCCCGCCGCTGCGCGAGCCACGCGATCTCTTCCATCACACGCTCGCCCATATCGAGTGGGCGCGACAAGGCGTGACCTGGCCGAATTGGCGGATGTGGATGGCGGCGGCCGGCGTCGACGATTTCGACGACAGCCGGACAATCGTGTTCAACACCTCGACCGACGCCGTACAGGCCGCGCTCGACGGCAATGCCGTCGCACTCGCCGATTTTGCCATGGTGGCAAACGACCTTTCCGAGGGCCGGCTGATCCGGCCCTTCGAACTTGGCATCAAGGTTCCGCCCGACTTCGCCTACTTCCTGGTCTATCCCATCGCCTCGGCCAACGACCCCAGGATCGTGGCGTTCAGGGATTGGCTCCTGAACGAAGTTCACAACCCGCAGCCGGACCCGACGCTGGGATGAGCTTTACGTCGCTCTGAGTGGCCAGCCGGCGGTCGTCGACCTATTTCGTGGCGGCAGGGTCAGCCGGCAACTTCCGCCGCGCCGGACCAGCCGATCACCGCGCCGATGATCAGCAGCACGCCAAGCCAGTGGCTGCCGTCGATGATGGTCAGATCCCAGCCGAAACCTTGGTAGCGATGATTGACGGAAAGCGTCGTGGCGACGAATCCGAGCCAGAGAACGAAGCCGAAGACGAGCCCGGCAATGAGGCTCGGTTCGCCACCGGTCATCGCTCCAATGACCAGAGACATGACGAGCGCCATAACAAGTTCCGCGATGAAGCTGATGACGAAGGGCAACGGCGATTTACCCATGGTCGCCGGATCAAGCTTGGCGGCCTTGAGCCACGGCTTGCTCAGGCCCATGTACCAGGCAGCGCCGAACAACCACGCCACCACCGCGGCGACGATCACCGCCAGCCAGTTCACTGCTGAGAAATCCATGATTTCCCTCCCCGGAAGCATGTCGCCCAAAAGCATGCCCCCGGGCCCGAACCGGGGGTGCCCAGCGGTTTTGGGACAACGACATGCGTATTCTCAAAATCGATGCGTGATGGAACGCCTGTTCGGCGGTGCCATCAAGCAAACCGCCAGACGGTCGTGCGCTTGACCAGGGCGTCTTCCAGCGCCCGGGTTACCGCCACTTCATAGACGGCAAGCGGTTCCAGCCCCGTCTTCGGCAGATAGGAGCGGCCGGGATCGCCAACGAGGATGTCGGCGCCGCGCGCCTTCAGCGTCGCGAACCATGGCATAAGCCGGTCGGCGAAGGATTTGTCGTAGAAGACGTCGCCGGCCAGAACCACATCCCAACCCGCATCGGTTCCGATGCAGTCCGAGCCGAGGAACTTTATTCCGACATCATTGGCCTCGGCGTTGAGGCGGATCGCCGTCGCGCAGAACGGGTCGATGTCGGCGGCGATCACCTCTGCCGCGCCGGCCTTCGCCGCCGCAAAGGCGACAAGGCCGGAACCGGAGGCAAAGTCGAGCACGCGCTTGCCCTGCACATCAGCCGGATTGTCGAGGATGTAGCGGGCAAGGCCTTGGCCGCCGGCCCAGGCGAAGGCCCAGAAAGGCGGCGGCAGGCCGATTTCGGCCAGTTCGTCCTCGGTCCGCTGCCACAATTCATGCGCTTCGTCGGCCAGATGCAGCAGGATCTCCGGCACATGCGGCGGCGCCATCAGCGCCGTGTTGTCGAGGATGAAGTTTCTCGCGCTGTTTGGCGTCAGCGCCGTCACGGAGCCGGCGTCAGGCCGCCCATGCGGCAGACCTCTTTCCATTCGGCCGGCGTCACCGGCTGCACGGAAAGCCGTCCGAGCCGGACCAGTGCCATCTCGGCAAGCTTGGGATTGGCCTTGACCTGTTCCAGCGTCACCGGCTTCGGCACATCCTTGACGGCGCGGATATCGACGCATTCCCAGCGTGGATCATCTGACGTGGTGTCCTGATGGGCCAGCGCGCAGACCTCGACGATGCCGACCACGTCGAGCCCGTCGTTGGAATGGTAGAAGAAGCCGAGATCGCCGATCTGCATCGCCTTCATGTTGTTGCGCGCCGCATAATTGCGCACGCCGTCCCATTGCGTGCCGGCCTTGCCCTTCGCCTTGAGGTCCTCGAAGGAGAAGACCGAGGGTTCGGATTTGAACAGCCAGTAGTTCATCGTTTTTGCTCCTCCTGGCGGCTGAGAATCAGCTACAGCGCCGCGCGTCTTTCAGACGCGCAAAGGACGCTGTGGCACTTTGATTTTGCGCATGATCCTTTCCGAAAATCGATTCCGATTTTCGGGGTCATGCGCTCGCCGGCTTGTTGAAGGTCCAATTCCATTGCCGGATTTCGACGCTTTCGAACAGCCCGGCCTTGGCGTAGGGGTCTGCTGCCGACAGCGCCTCTGCCGCGGCCAGATCGGGCGCCTCGACCACGACGAGACTGCCGTTCGGCTTGCCGTCCGTGTCGAGGAACGGACCGGCGAAGGCCAGCTTCTTCTCGCCGTTCAATCCTTCCAGGAAGGCAACATGCTCGGGCCGCGTATCCAGCCGCACCTGCAGGCGTCCGGCCCTGTCCTTGCAAATCAAAGCAAACAGCATCTTCCATCTCCGGATCGTTCGAGGTTACACGTCGCTTTCGGTCTTCAGCGGCCTTGTCATCAGCGCCGACACAGCCTGCCGGATGGTGATCGTGCCGTCCAGTATGGCGGCGACGGCGGCGATGATCGGCGCGTCGATCTTGCGTTCGGTGGCGATGCGGGCGGCGATCGCCGCCGTCGGCACGCCTTCGGCCAAGCGCAGCCCGGCAAGCGGCTTGCCTTGCCCCAGCGCCAGCCCGTAGGCGAAATTGCGCGACTGGGCGGACGAGCAGGTCAGCAGCAGATCGCCGAGGCCGGAAAGCCCCATCAGCGTTTCGGGCCTGGCGCCGAAGGCAGCACCGATGCGGCGCAATTCGACAAAGCCTCGCGTCACCATGGCGGCCTGGGCGCTGGCGCCGAGCCCAGCGCCGGTGACCGCGCCGGCGGCAATGGCGAAGACGTTCTTCAGCGCACCGCCGATCTCGACGCCGATGAGATCGTCGCTCGAATAGCAGCGCAGGTTCTGCGCCGAGAAGCGGGCGGCAAGATCGGCCGCCAGACCCTCGTTGCGGGCGGCGACCACCACGGCCGTCGGCAGACCTCTAGCGACGTCGGTGGCGAAGCTCGGGCCGGACAGGGCGGCGACCGGATTTTTAGGCAGGATCTCGTCGACGATCGCCGACAGCAAAGCGCCGGTGTCACGCTCGATGCCCTTGGCGCAGAGGACCAGCGGGACGTCTTTGGGCATATGGGTTTTCGCGGTGGTCAGCATGGCGCGCAGCGACTGCGCCGGCGCCACCGCCAGCACGCAATCGGCGCCGTCGAGCGCAGCCTCGATGTCGCTCGTTGCCACGATGCCGGCCTGGAGCGCGATGCCCGGCAGATAGCGCGGATTTTCGCCACGGTCGATCGCGGCGACGGTCTCCGGGTCGCGCGCATAGAGGCGGACGAAATGACCGGCTCGCAACATGGCCAGCGCCAGCGCCGTGCCCCAGGCACCGCCGCCGAGTACGGCAATGCGCCAGCCGCTTGGCGCCTTGTGCCCGCTGCCGGTCATGCCTTGGCCCCGCGCCGGCCCGAGCCGACCATCGGGGCAGAGATGCTGTCCAGCGGCCAGCGCGAGCGCGGCACGAAATCGGCGGTGTTTTCACCCGCGATGCCAGCGCGCAACCGCTCGATGCCGGCCCAGGCGATCATCGCCGCATTGTCGGTGCAGAGTTTGAGCGGCGGCGCGACGAAAGCAAAGCCGGCTTTCTCGCACAGGGCTTCGAGCGTCGTCTTAATCGTCCGGTTGGCGGCGACGCCGCCGGCAACAACGAGCGCAGGCTTCAGTTCGCCTGGAAATTCCTGACGGAATCGGTTCAGCGCCCTCGCAACGCGATCGTCCAGCGCATCCGCCACCGCCGCCTGGAACGAGGCGCAGATGTCGGCGACGTCCTGGTCGCTCAACGGAGCAATGGCCGTCGCCGCCTGGCGCACGGCAGTCTTCAGCCCGGAAAAGGAGAAATCGGGCTGCGCCGAGCCCTTCATCGGCCGCGGGAAGGCGAAGCGCGCGGCATCGCCGGTCGCCGCCGCCTTCTCGACATTCGGTCCGCCAGGATAGGGCAGGCCGAGCATCTTGGCCGTCTTGTCGAAGGCTTCGCCAAGCGCATCGTCGATGGTTGTCGCCCAGCGCTGGTAGTCGCCAACGCCACGCACCGCGACGATCTGGGTGTGGCCGCCGGACACCAGCAGCAACAGGTAGGGAAAGTCGAGCCCGTCGGTCAACCGCGCGGTCAGCGCATGGCCTTCGAGGTGGTTGATTGCGATCAGCGGCTTGTTTGCGGCCGCGGCAATGGCTTTCGCCGTCATCAGCCCGACGATCAGCCCGCCGACCAGGCCGGGGCCGGCAGTCGCGGCGATTGCGTCGATGTCGGCGAGTTCGACGCCCGAATCGGCGAGCGCTGCCTCGATGATGCCGTCCAGCGCCTCGACATGGGCGCGCGCGGCGATTTCCGGCACGACGCCGCCAAAGGCTGCATGCTCCTCGATCTGGCTGAGCACGATATCTGACAGGATTTTGGGTGCGCCGCCGGCGTCCAGCGCTACCACGCTGGCGGCGGTCTCGTCGCAACTCGTCTCAATACCCAGAACGCGGATCAATTCGTCGCCATCCCTAGAGATTGTGCAACCAGCCTTTCCCCGTTAGGAGAAAGCCGGGAAAACGGCCTCAATCTGCCGGGGGTTATCACGGACGGCGCGCCATGCAAACAACCTTGAAAATCGGAACACGCGGCAGCCCGCTGGCGCTGGCGCAGGCGCATGAAACGCAAGCGCGGCTGATGGCGGCGCACGGCATGCCGGTTGAGGCGTTCGAAGTGGTCGTCATCTCGACCAGCGGCGACCGCATCCAGGACCGGCCGCTGGCGGAAGCCGGCGGCAAGGGCCTGTTCACCAAAGAGATCGAGGATGCGCTGCTGGCGCGCCGCATCGACATCGCCGTACATTCGTCAAAAGACATGCCGACGGGGTTGCCCGACGGGCTGGAACTGTCCGCCTTCCTGCCGCGCGAGGACGCCCGCGACGCTTTCGTCGGCAAGGCGGCGAAAACAATCGCCGGATTGCCGCAGTGCGCGAGGGTCGGCTCGTCCTCGCTCAGGCGCCAGGCGCTGATCCGGCGGATGCGGCCGGACCTCGAGGTGGTGATGTTTCGCGGCAATGTGCAGACGCGGCTGCGCAAGCTCGACGAGGGCGTCGCCGACGGCACCATCCTCGCCTATGCCGGGCTGAAGCGGCTCGGGCTCGAGAATGTCATCACCGACCTGATGCCGCTCGACACCTTTCCGCCGGCGCCGGGGCAAGGCGCGATCTGCATCGAAAGCCGCGTCGGCGACCTCGATGTGGAAAGGATGCTGACGGCAATCCACGACGTGCCGACCGGACAGGCGCTGGCCTGCGAGCGCGCCTTCCTTGCGGCGCTCGACGGGTCGTGCCGCACGCCAATCGCCGGCCATGCGACGATATCGGGCGGAACGGTTTTCTTCGCCGGGCTGATCATCTCGCCGGACGGCACGCAATCCCATGAGGTCAGGGCGGAAGGCCCGGCGCAGGATGCCGCCCGCATCGGCGAGGACGCCGCCAGGACCGTGCGGGCCAGGGCCGGCGAAAAATTCTTCGACGGCTGGGCCTGACATGGTTCGCGTCCTGGTGACGAGGCCGGAACCAGGCGCCTCGCGCACGGCACAGCGGCTGCGAGACCAGGGCTTTCAGCCGATCCTGCTGCCGCTGACCGAAACGGTGGCGCTGCCGGTCGATGCGGACGGGGTCGCATACAAGTCCGCGGCCGTTGCGGTCACCAGCGCCAATGCCGTGCGCCACGCGCCGAAGGAAATCATCGCGGCGCTCGCCGCCTTGCCCTGCCATGCCGTCGGCAGACGGACAGCGGAATCGGCCCGCACGGTGGGATTCCTGTCCGTCAGCGAAGGGCCGGGCGACGCCGAGGCGCTGGCCGATGCGCTTGCCGCCGGTTACGCCGGACAGACCATCGTCTATCTGTGCGGACGGGTGCGGTTTCCGGCGTTCGAGGCGCGGCTGAAGGCCGCGGATGTCCACGTCCGCGCCATCGAGACCTACGACACCGTTGCGCCAAGCTATTCGGACGCTGCAATCCTTGCGCGCCTGTCCGGCCAGCCGGTTGAAGCGGTGCTGCTCTATTCGGCCAAGGCGGCGGCAGCGATGCAGGCCCTGACCGAACGGCCGGCGCTGCGCGATCTTTTTGAAGAGACATGGTTTTTCGCGCTGTCCGGACGTATTGCCGCAGCCTTGGAAACTGTCGCCTCAGAAAAGCTCCGCGTTGCGCCGGAGCCCAGCGAGGAGGCGCTGCTGGAGCTTTTGCGGACGTGGCGTTGACCCCGTGTCATCACGCCGCCCCTTTTCACCGCTTGGTGATGTGCTAGACCCTTCTGAACCATCCCGAAGCGAATTTTGCGGAGCCTAAGCATGGTCAAGACGCCGAAGATGCGGCATTCGAAAAGCCGTCGCGAGCCGGTGACCATCGAGCTCGAACCCGGCGCTGTGTCGCGCGTTGCCGACGAGGATGCCGCCAACGGGCGGACCGACGAGGCGAAGGCGGAGGAAGCGGCAAACGCGTCGCAGCCGGAAGCGCCTGAAGAACCCGTGCATGCCGATCAGACCGACATCGAGCCGTGGGAACATGCCGACGCGGCCCCGCCGGCCGGCTCGGAAGGGCCGGCAGAGGGCGGCGCCAAAGGTCCCGAAGGACCCAAACCGACTTATCCGGCCGGCTCGGAGGCATCAGCGAACCGGGCCTTCGACTATGGCTTCGACGACGGATCCGCCAAAGCCAGTGGGAGAGGGGCCAGCGGGACGGGGACCAGCAGCGGGACCGATGAAGCGCCGAAACAAACCCAGACAGGGAATGAAGAGATGGCAGCGCAGCCGAAGCGTGGCGGCATCAACGGTATCGCTGCCGGCATTATCGGCGGCGTCATCGCGCTCGCTGCCGCCGGAGGGCTGCAGTTTGCCGGTCTGCTCGGCGCGCCAGGGGCTGGCGATGTCTCCTCGGGCGGCGTGTCGCTCGATGGCGTCAATGGCGAAATCGCTTCGCTGAAGAGCGAGATCGCAGGGCTCAAGGACACGGCCGGCAACAATGATGCGTCGGCCAAGGTGGACGGGCTGTCGTCGGCGCTGGATCAGGTCAAGACGGATGTCGCGGCGCTGAAATCGGCGGTCGAGCAGGGCGGTGCAGGCGACACTGCCGGGCTTGCAGCGCTTGGCGACAAGGTCAGGCAGATCGAGACGGCGGTCGCTGCCCTTGGCCAGGCCGGCAATACGGCGCCGGTCGATCTCGGACCGCTCAACGAAAAGCTGGCCGGGCTCGACGCGGCGGTAAAATCCGCGGGTGAGACGGCGACGGCGCAGGACCGCCGGCTTGCGGCGCTGGAACAGTCGGTGGCGCAGCTTTCCGGCAAAGTCGAGGCACAGGCCGGGCAGCCGAAGGTTGCGCTCGCCATCGCCGCTTCGGCGCTGAAGGCTGCCCTCGACCGCGGTGCGCCATTCACTGCTGAACTCGAAACCTTTGCGGCGATTTCACCGGATGCACCCGAGATCGCAGGCTTACGTGCCTACGCCGAAAAGGGCGTTCCGACCCGTGCGGAGATCGCCGCCGAAATGCCTGCCGCCGCCAATGCCATGGTCGCTGCCTCCGAGCCCGTCGACCAGAATGCCGGCTTCCTGCAAAGCCTGCTGTCGAGCGCCGAATCGCTGGTCAAGGTCAGGCCGATCGGTGCCGTCGAAGGCGCTGGCGCTCCGGAAACCGTCGCCCGCATGGAAGTGGCGGTCAACCAGGGCGACTACGCCAAGGCGCTCAGCGAATACGATACGCTGCCCGAGGCGGTGAAGGCTGCCGGCGCCGATTTTGCCGGCAGATTGAAGGCGCGAATCGAGGTCGAGAAGCAGGTCGACGCGCTGATTTCAGGTGCGATGAAGGCGTGAGGGAAACCCGATGATTCGCATTCTGCTTTTCCTTGCCGTCGTTTTCGCGCTCGGCCTGGGTTTCGCCTGGTTGGCCGACCGGCCGGGCGAGATGGTCGTCACCTTCAGCGGCTATCAGTACCAGGTCAGCCTGATGGTGGCGGCGGTGGCGGTTGTCGCCGTGGTTGCCGCGATGATGATCGTCTGGTGGCTGCTCAAGGCGCTGTGGAACAGTCCCTACACCATCTCGCGTTATTTCCGCGTGCGCCGTCGCGATCGTGGCTATCAGGCACTGTCAACCGGCATGATCGCCGCCGGCGCCGGTGACGGAGCGCTCGCCCGCAAGAAGACCAAGGAAGCGGCAAAGCTGATCCGCTCCGACCAGGAGCCGTTGATCCAATTGCTGGAGGCGCAGGCTTCGCTGCTGGAAGGCGACCACGAGGGTGCGCGCGAAAAGTTCGAGACCATGCTCGACGATCCGGAAATGCGGCTGCTCGGCCTGCGCGGGCTTTATCTCGAGGCCGAGCGCCTCGGCGATCGCAACGCTGCGCGGCACTATGCCGGCCGTGCCGCGGTGATGGCGCCGCAACTGGCCTGGGCCGCCGAATCGACGCTGGAAGACCTGACCGGGCGCGGCGACTGGGACGGCGCGCTGAAACTGGTCGACGCGCAGAAATCGACGCGCCAGATCGAGCGCGACGCCGCCAACCGGCGTCGCGCCGTGCTGCTCACCGCAAAGGCGCAGTCGCTGATCGACAGCGATCCCAATGCCGCCAAAACCGCTGCTCTCGAGGCCAACCGGCTGCGGCCGGATTTCGCCCCGGCGGCGGTCGTCGCCGCCAAACTGCTGTTCAGGCAGAACGAGGTGCGCAAGGGCGCGAAAATACTCGAAGCGGCATGGAAAGCCGAGCCGCATCCGGAGATCGCCGAGCTTTACACACACGCCCGGCCGGGCGATGCCGTGCTCGACCGCCTGAATCGGGCGAAGAAGCTGCAGGAGATGAAGAAGAACCACGCCGAATCCTCGCTGGCGGTGGCGCGCGCCGCGCTCGACGCGCAGGACTTTTCAACCGCCCGTAAAGAGGCCGAGGCGGCCATTCGCATGGATCGCCGCGAAGGCGCCTATCTGCTTCTGGCCGACATCGAGGAGGCCGAGACCGGCGATCAGGGCAAGGTGCGGCAGCTTTTGTCCAAGGCAGTGCGTGCACCGCGCGATCCGGCCTGGGTTGCCGACGGCGTCGTCTCCGAACGTTGGGCGCCGGTCTCGCCGATCACCGGCAAGCTAGACGCCTTCGAATGGCGGGCGCCGATGGAGCGGCTCGGCCAGCTCATCGACAGTGACGAGGACGCGCCGGACGCCGCGGTGCCGACCATTGCGGCGCCCATCAAGCCGGCAAAGGAAAATGTCATCGAGCTGAACCCCGCTGTTTCGTCGGAAAAACCGACCACTGCGACGGGATCGGAAAGCGGCGAAGACGATGTTACGCCGGTCAGCGCGCCGGATGCCGAAGCTGTCGAACCGGCGGAGGAACTGGCCCGGCTGCCCGACGACCCCGGCGTCGATCCGGACGACGAAGACCAAAAATCACCACGCAAATTTCGATTGTTCTGATTTGGCTGAGCTTGCTAGTTTTGGCCGATGGGAAGTAGGAATCACATGTTCGAACGCGTTCTGTCGTTTCTGAAGGACCTGCCGGCAGCTGGCAGCGCCCGCAACGACGCCGATGATCCGCGCGTTGCCGCATCCGCCCTTCTCTATCATGTGATGAGTGCCGACGGCGTGCGTCAGGATGCCGAATGGGAGCGGTTCAAGGCAGTTCTGGCGGAAAGCTATTCGATCAGTGGCGACGAGCTCGACGCGCTTGCCGCTGCCGGCGAGCGGGCCGACAATGAGGCGATCGACCTCTACGCCTTCACCAGCGTGTTGAAGCGCCAGCTCGATCCAGACGCGCGAAAAGCCTTCATCGGCCTGATGTGGGAGATCGTCTATGCCGATGGCGAATTGCACGAACTCGAGGACAATATCGTCTGGCGGGTCGCCGAGCTGATGGATGTCGAACGCCATGACCGCGTCGAGGCACGCCGCAAGGCGGCCGCCGAAGCGCCGGGCGCCACTGGAACGTCGAGCGACGAATAGACGGGATTCCGATGCCATCCATGCCGAGGCCGAGACCAAAAATCCTGATCGTGCTGCATCAGGAGAGTTCGAGCCCCGGGCGCGTCGGCCACATGCTTATCGAAGAAGGCTTCGACCTCGATCTCCGCTGCCCGCCGCTCGGCGACACCTTGCCGGAAACACTGGACGGTCACGCCGGAACCGTGGTGTTCGGCGGACCGATGAGCGCCAATGACGAGGACGATTTCGTCCGCCGCGAGACCGACTGGCTGAAAGTTCCACTCAGGGAAAACCGGCCATTGCTTGGCATCTGCCTCGGCGCGCAGATGCTGGTCAACCATCTTGGCGGCAAGGTCGAGGGTCATGGCGAGGGGCTGGTTGAGATCGGCTGGTATCCGCTGAAGGCGACCGAGGATGGCAAGAAGCTGATGCACTGGCCTGACATGGTTTACCAGTTTCACCGCGAAGGTTTTTCGCTGCCGCGGGACGCGACGCTGCTGGCGACGGCCGAAACCTATCCCAACCAGGCCTTTCGTTATGGCGACAATGCCTGGGGCATCCAGTTCCATGGCGAACTGACCAGGGCGATGATGCAGCGCTGGGTCGTTCGCGGCGCGCATCGCTTCGAGTTGCCCGGCGCGCAGCCCGGCCGCGACCATCTCGGCGGCCGGCTGATCTGGGACATGCATCTCAAACGCTGGCTCGGCGAATTCCTGCAGACGATTTTCGGCAGGCTCGCGCGGTCCTGATCTAGTTTCCGCCTATAAAACGCAAACTGTCCTGCCACCGCTGGAGCCCGACAATGAGCCAAGGGTTGCGTCAAGCCACCGGACCGGCAAGGCCTGCCTGCCGAGCGGTGAACCGAGCGACAGCAGTCTGCTGTGGCCTGCCGGTTCGACCGAAGCAGGACGTCGTTGCCGACGTCAGACCGGCAGCCCGTTCTGCTTTCGCAGGCTCTTGTCGAATGCGGATGCCGGGACGAAACGGCGCAGGAAACTGACCTGGCGCGCCATTTTTCCCGCCGCATAGCGCCTCTTCGGAGCGGGATCGGTCGCAGCCTTCAAGACCGTCTCGGCTACGATTTCGGGAGCATCGCCTTTTTCCATTGCTTTCCGCACGACTGCGTTCATGCCAGCGCGCGCAGCGTCATAGATA
>NZ_FUIG01000026.1:251384-351686 GCF_900149755.1 Mesorhizobium delmotii
GCAGGACCGCGTTGGTCACGCGGAGCACGCCGAAGACGTTCACATCGAACAGTGCCTGAGCCTGAGTGGTCGAGGACTCTTCCGCGCCGCGGAGCAGGCCGATGCCGGCATTGTTGACGAGCAGGTCGATACGCCCGGCCTCGGCCAACACGTCATCGACCAGTTTCGCCACCGACGCGTCATCGGTGACGTCGCAGGTCAGCATGGTAACGCCGTCGGATCGATCGGCGACCGCGCGACGGCTGGTGCCGAACACGCGAAAGCCGGCGGTTTGCAAAGCAATGGCCGTTGCGCGCCCGATGCCGGTGGATGCCCCTGTCACCAGGGCGACGCCAGGATTGGTCTTGTTCATGGAAGTCACTTCTTTCTTTGTGTTGGATTGGCGGCTGCAGGCATGCGCGCCAAATGGAGATGTGGCGCACGCCTCGGCGATCCGATGAGCGGCATTAGTCGGCAAGGGCCCCAGTTCGCTGGTTGGACACCGACCCCAGCTCGGTGACGGTAAGCTTGTCGCCGGAGCGCGAAATCTCGAGGCTTTGCTCAGGTTCGCCCAATTTCCGCGGCACGGATATCCTAGCCGACTGCCCTTCGGCGAGCGTGGCCGAGAAACGCACCGGGAGCCCGGCCTCACCATCGGCTATCGTTGCGATCACCCGATAGCCGTCATTTTCGTCGGTGTAGTGTAAGACGCCGCGAAACCGCCGAGATCGATACTCTCCCCGGCCATGACCGACAGCTCGCCGGCATGCAACGGAGACGCGGCCAGGAAGAATGCCGCCACGCCACCGATGAGGTTGATCATTGCGACGCTCCGTTTGGTTGATGCCGATCTCGGCTGGCCCGCGGCGACATGATGTGCCGATTGCACGCGCTGACGGTTGCGTTCCGGATGGGGGATGCCAAGGTTGGTCCTGTTCATGGAAGTCACTCCTTTCTTTCTGCTGGATTGCATTTCAAAAGGAAGTTACTATCATTTCGATATGAAGTCACTATCAAAATGATATGAACATGAAAAATCTTTCCGATGCCTCTTGCCCGATCGCCCGCGGCCTGACCTGCGTCGGCGATGCGTGGAGCATGTTGATCCTTCGCGACGCGAGCCTGGGCCTCACCCGCTTCGACGAATTCCGGAAAAGTCTGGGCATCGCCCCAACCATCCTGAACCGGCGGCTGGCGACGCTGACGGAGGAGGGACTTCTGGAAAAGCGACGCTACTCGGAGCGGCCTCCGCGCGATGAGTACGTGCTGACCGCCGCCGGACGCGATTTCTTGCCGGTGCTGATCTTACTGGGTGCGTGGGGACGCCAGTACCGTGGCGAAGGCAGGTTGGCGCGATACATCGACGCTGAGACAGGAGCAGAAATCGAGCCGGTGGCCGTGGATGCCGTCACAGGGGCAAAGATCGGCACCCGCGCGATTCGCGTTGCTACACCCGAATAGCATCCTTCCCGATCGATGAGTGCTGAGACGTCGGGGGGGGCAGCGTCTGGGTCAGTATGCCCTGGATCAGTTTCGCCCGTTGAGGTGGCGCACCTTGCGCAGTTGCGGGAACAGCACCGCCCACAGCCCGGCGACAACGACTGCCCCGACGCCGCCGATCACCACCGCAGGCACGGTGCCGATCAATGCCGCCATGGTGCCGGCGCGAAATTCGCCGAGCTCGTTGGAGGCGCCGACGAAAACCTGATTGACGGCGTTGACGCGGCCGCGCACCTGGTCCGGCGTCCACAGCTGGATCAGCGTCTCTCTGATGTAGACGCTGAACATATCAGTGGCGCCGAGCAAGGCGAGCGCTGCGATCGACAGCCAGGTGATGGTGGAGAGGCCGAACAGCACGGTAGAGGCGCCGAACAGCGCGACGAAGCCGAGCATGACCACGCCGGCATGGTTGCGGATCGGATGTCCGGCCAGCCAGATGGCAACGCAGATGGCGCCGATGCCCGGTGCCGAGCGCAACAGTCCCAGGCCCCATGGGCCGAGATCGAGGATGTCGCGCGCATAGACCGGCAGCAGTGCCGTGGCGCCGGACAAAAGCACGGCGAACAAATCGAGCGAAATGGCGCCGAGCACGATCTTCTCGCTCCAGATATAGCCGAAGCCGGCAAACAGGGTCTGCATCGTCGGCCTGTCGGTTTCGCTGCGCTGGGCAGGCTTCGGGATAGTAAAGACCAGCACCGCGGCGACAAACATCAGAACGGCTGCGGTGCCGTATGCCGCTTCCGCCGAAAGCCCGTAGAGCAAGCCACCGGCGACCGGTCCGACGACGGTCGCCGTCTGCCAGGCTGACGAATTCCAGGCGATCGCGTTGCCGAAATCCTCAGGTGGCACGAGGTTGGCGAACAGCGACGCTGCCGCCGGTCCGAAGAAGGCGCGCGCGATGCCGAACATGGCGAGCACGCCGAAGATCAACCCCGGCCCGCTAAGGCCGCGCAGCGTCAGCAGCAGCAACACCAACGCGCAGATCGCCTCCAGCAGTGCGGTCAGCGCCATGATCAGGCGGCGGCCGAAACGGTCGGCGACCACCCCGGTGACCAACACCAGCAGCAGCGAAGGCAAGAACTGGACAATGCCGACAAGGCCGAGATCGAATGGATCGCGGGTCAGGTCGTACACCTGCCAGCCGACGGCGACGGATACGATCTGGGTGGCGAATGTGGAGAGGAAGCGTGCCGCCCAATAACTCAGGAAGGGTTTGTGGCGGAAGGCGGCATAGCGCCGGTCGGGCGATGTCTGTTCGGCTGTCATTTGTGAATGGCCCCGACGAGATTGTGTATCGGCCGGCGGGGCTCTTCCACGAAGGGCGCTGGTCCAACCACAGCGCTTTTATCGCAGTTCGGTGCGGGGCGCGCGCAAAAATCGGCTCTGGATCGAGGATTTCCGGGCTACCATGCTAATTGCATGGGGGCAAACGCGCTCGGCGGAGGTGGAGAGGCTATTGGGCGCGCAGGTCGAGTTCCTTCGCGCCCTCTCTGGCTCGCCAATCTTTGAAGCTTGCGTTTGCCGGGCTTCGAACGACGTGTCAGACCGTGGCTTTGGGCTTCCTGGCCTTCTTGACCGGCGCCGGCGGGGCGGCCTTGCGGCCAAGGCCGATCGCCTTCGCCAGTTGCGAGCGCGAGGCCGCATAATTGGGGGCAACCATCGGATAGTCGGCAGGCAAGCCCCATTTGGCGCGGTAGGCATCCGGCGTCAGCCCGAAATGAACGCCGATATGGCGCTTCAGGGATTTGAACTTCTTGCCGTCTTCGAGGCAGATGATGTAGTCCGGCGTCACCGATTTCTTAGGATTGACGGCGGGGATCAGCGGCGCTGCCACCGGAGCGGCGGGTTGTCCGAGTCCACTTATCGACGCGCTGACGCTGGCGATGAGATCGCCGAGGCCGGAAGCGGGCAAGCGGTTCTTCTCGACGTAAGCGGACACGATGTGAGCGGTCAGCTCGAGAAGGTCGATGTCCTTGCGGGCCTTGTTGCTGTCGTCGGTCAATCTATTTTCTCCGTTAGTGGGGTCGCAGAATTCCTAGTCGGCAAATCTGCGTAACGCAATGACGCCGCACCACGCCACACATTATTTTGAATAACAATACTAACGCCCGGGCCAGATCAACAGGTCTGATCCCAAACCATTATAATATCAGATAATCAGGGATTTGTCGCGCCACAGTCGAAATCCTCCTTCGAAGGCGCGTGTGTTGTCGCCGCGCCTGCAACCGGCAGGCAATTCGTCCAACTCGTCGACATTGCCGCCGCCGATGACCACATAGTCAGGCTGCATGGCGGCGCGCAGCCGCTCGACGACGTCGAAGACGTGTTTGCGCCACTTCTTCTTGCCGCGCTTTTCAAGACCGCGTTCGCCGACATAGTCCTCGAAGCTGCCGCCCTTCTTGTAGGGAAGATGCGCGAGTTCCATCGGCTGGGCGACGTTGTCAACGATCATCGCCGCACCCAAGCCTGTTCCCAGACCTAGGAACAGCATGCGCCCGCCTTCATAGCTGCCGACTGCCTGCATCAGCGCGTCATTGACGATTTTCACCGGTTTACCGAACTGCGTTGCAAAGTCGCATCCGACCCAGCCCTTGCCGAGATTGGCGGGGTCGGTCAGCGGCCTGTTGTGGTGCACCGGGCCGGGATAACCCATCGAGATGACGTCATAGGGCAAGCCATCGGCGAGCGTCTGCACGGTCGCGATCATCTGCTGCGGCGTCAGGCCGGGTCCGGAATCGGTTCTGCGCTCCTCGCCGCCGGCACTGGTGAGGATCTTGACATGGGAGCCGCCAATATCGATCGCAAGCACGATCTTTTCGCTGTCCTGTGCCGGCTTTTTCGCCGCTTTAGCCATTGCGTCGCCTCTCGAGTTCATTTTGCCGGATTGATCCAGCCGTTCGGCGGTCCGAACCCGGCCATCGCATCGGCAGGGCCCCATGTCCCCGGCTCATAAAGCTGAGGCGGCGTGGTGTCGCCAAGCACCGGGCCAACGATCCGCCAGGCAAGCTCGCTGGCATCCTGGCGGGTGAACAACTGGCCGTTGCCGTTCATGGCGTCACCGATCAGCCGCTCATAGGGCGGCATGTCGCCCTTGCTGTCGTCGAGCGCGGTCAGTTCGACCTGCTCGCCGATCATGTCGTCACCGGCGGCCTTGCGCTGGGCGCCGATCGAGATCGCCACCTGCGGGTCGATGCGGAAGCGCACGTAGTTGGCGTCGCCCAGTTTGATCGGGTCGAAGACGTCGAGCGGCGGCCGCTTCAGCCGGACAATGACCTCGGTGGCGTGCACCGGCATTGATTTGCCGGCGCGGATGAAGAAGGGGACGTCCTGCCAGCGCCAGGTGTCGACGAAAAACCGCACCGCCGCGAAGGTCTCGACCGGCGAGTTTGGCGCGACGCCCGGCTCGCTGAGATAGCCTTTGAATTGGCCGCGCACGACATCGTCTTTGGTCAGCGTCCGGATCGCCCGCAGCACCTGTACCTTCTCGTCGATCAGATCGTCGGCCGAGCGACCAACGGGCGGCTCCATGGCAAGCAGCAGCAGGATGTTGAGCAGATGATTCTCGATGACGTCGCGGATGCAGCCGACCTCGTCGTAGAAGCGGCCGCGGCCCTCGACGCCGAAATCCTCGGCCATGGTGATCTGCACGCTCTCGACGAAATTGCGGTTCCAGATCGGCTCGAGGAAGGAATTGGCGAAGCGGAAATAGAGCAGGTTCTGGATCGCCTCCTTGCCGAGATAGTGGTCGATGCGAAAGATCGACTGCTCGTCGAATACCAGGTGCAGGACCCGGTTCAGCCAGCGCGCCGATTGCAGATCGTGACCGAAAGGCTTTTCCACCATCAGGCGCGCGCCCTGGGCTGCGCCCGACTGCTCCAGCCCCTGGATGACCGTCTCGAACATGGTCGGCGGCACCGCCAGATAGTGCAGCGGGTGCTGCGCGGTTCCGAGCGCGTTTTTCAGCTTCTCGAATGTCGCGGCGCTGCGGTAGTCGCCGCTGACATAGCGAAGCAGCGAGGCGAGTTTCGCGAAGATTTTTTCGTCGATCTTGCCGATGGCCTTGACGATGCCGTCGCGGGCGCGCGCCTCCAACTGCTTCAGGTCCCAGGCGTCGAAAGCGACGCCGATCACCGGCTCGGTCAGCGTTCCCTTGGCGACCATGGCGTAAAGTGCGGGGAAGATCTTCTTGTGGGCGAGGTCGCCGGTCGCCCCGAAAAGCACCAGCGTGTCGGATCGTTCCTGGTTCATGAGCGTGTCTTCCCCGTCACGAGCCGGTCTTCGGCTTTTCCACATGGCCGCCGAAAGCGTAGCGCATGGCGGACAGGAGCTTGTCTGCGAATTCGGATTCGCCTTGCGAGGAGAACCGGTCGAACAGGGCCGAGGACAGAACCGGCGCCGGCACGCCGGTGTCGATCGCCGCCTTCAGCGTCCAGCGGCCTTCGCCGGAGTCCGAGACCCGTCCGCCAAACTGCGTCAGGGCCGAGTCGGCCTTCAACGCGCCCGCCGTCAGGTCGAGCAGCCAGGAGCCGATGACGCTGCCATGCCGCCAGACCTCGGCCACCTCGGCGATGTCGATGTCGAACTGGTAATATTGAGGGTTTTCCAGCGGGCTGGTTTCGGCGTCGGCCGTCCGCTGCCTCTTGCCCGCATTCGCCGACTTCAGGATGTTCATGCCTTCGGCATAGGCGGCCATGACGCCGTACTCGATGCCGTTGTGGACCATCTTGACGAAATGGCCGGCGCCGCTCGGTCCGCAATGGAGATAGCCGAAGGGGGCGGTTCCTGCGGCCTTGCCGGGGGCGGGCACCCCGGCATCGGCGCCCGGCGCCAAGGTGGCGAAGACAGGGTCGAGATGCTGGACCGCGCTGTCGGGGCCGCCGATCATCAGGCAGTAGCCCCGCTCGAGGCCCCAGACGCCGCCGCTGGTGCCGACATCGACATAGCTCAGGCCCTTCAATGCCAGGCGCGCTGCGTGGTCGACAGCCTCGTGATAATAGGAATTGCCGCCGTCGATGATGATGTCGCCCGGCTCCATCAGGTCGGCCACCTGATCGACGATCCGGCTGGTGATTGCCGCCGGCAGCATCAGCCAGGCGCTGCGCGGCTTGGTCAGCTTGCCGACGAACTCCTCCATCGAAGCCGCTCCGATCGCGCCAGCCGTCACAAGGGCTGCAACGCTGGCCGGGTTGATGTCGTAGACCACGCATTCGTGGCCATCGCGCAGCAGGCGCCGCACCATGTTGGCGCCCATCCTGCCCAGTCCCATCATTCCGATCTGCATGTTTCTCGTCCTGGTTCTTGAGGGATAGAAGATCTACTTGCTCTATCTTTGGAGCATGACCTTTTCCGAAAACCGGTTGCCACTTTTCGCTAACGCGGACCTTCGGTTCGGGATCATGCTTTTGTCGACACCGACGGAAAAGTCGACATTCTCCCAACGGCCGGCATCGGGCCAGAAAAAAGTAAAGACGATCGTACTGCCCGGCGGAACATCGGCAACGGGCAGGTCCGTAAGATGAAGGCCGAAGGCGTTCCCAGTCGTCGCGGCGTCATGGATGGTCGCCCACCCGTCGCTGCTCCAATGGACCACCGCCCGGGCCAGCAGTTCGACGCGCAGCATCTTGCCGGCGGGCATGGTGCGGACCTTGTGGTTGAAGCGCCATGTCCGGCGCGGCGCCACGGTCCTGTCCTCGATGTAGCGCTTCACGCCTTGCGGCGGCATGTCGAAGACGGCGCCTTCACTGAGCGAACGCAGCAGCTTGATGTGCTCCGAATGTGCCCAGACCAGCGGCATGGCGCTGCCCGACGGTCCACCGTGCCGCAGTTCGCGTTCCGGCATGTCGGGACCATCCCAGACCTGCTCGGGCATCAGGCCGCCAGGCCCGGCCGAGCCTTCGAACGTCTTGAGCAGGCTCGCTGCTTTGTCCTTGCGCCCCGCCGCCAGTTCGTAATGGGCGCGCTCGCCGACCAACAGCGGCCAGGGCCGGCCCTGGCCGGTCCCGTCGAAGGGCGCGCCGTCGGCATGTTCGCCATAGCCGTCGCCGGTATAGCGATACCAGACGGGGCCCTGCGGCAGGTCGCGGCGCAGCCGCGCGTCGATGACCTTGACTGTGTCGACGATGCGCGGATCGTCGGCGGCCCTGAGGCCGAAGCGGACGAGCGCCAGCGCATCCGGGCTGACGATCGCCTCGGCCGGCCGGTCCGCGTCGCCGGGCGGCCGGTTCTTGATCGGCACATAGCCGTCCCTCGGCGAGGCCGCGCCGGCGGTGTCGGGCGGCGAGATACGGACGTAATAGCCCTCGACGCCGACCTCTTCGCCGAGTGGGGTGCCGGTGACATAGGTCCAGCGCTCGATCTGGTCGTTCCAGACATCGGCGGTTTCACGCAGATAGTTTGCCGGCTCTGCTTTGCCGCAAGTTTCGAACATGTCGGCCGCGGCCAGCAGAGCGGCGACCTCGACGGCCAGCGTGAACGGGCTGTAGCCGGCATCCTCTTCCCAGCGGTCTTCGCCGGTGACCGGACCGTTGCGCACGACGTAGGAAGCGGCGCGCTCGACCATCGGCATGAAGGAGCGCAACGCGGCGTCTGCCAGATGCCCAGCCCGGCGCAGCGCGTCTGCGAGCAGCAGCGGAAACGCGCATTCGTCCATCTGGATGCCCGGCCAATAGGCTGATCCGTCGAGCCAGGCGTTCTGCGGCCAATGCCCATCCGGCTGCTGGATCGAGCGGAGATAGGCGAGGATCTCAAGCGCTTGCGCCGGATCGCCGGCGGCGAGGAAGCCGCCCGCGGTTTCGACCAGGTCGCGCGGCCAGACCAGATGATAGCCGCCGAGATCGTCGTCGCCCATGCTGAAGCCCCAGGGAATCGACAGGCTGGCGACGGCCGCTCCGGTGGATGAGCGGTGTGTCGCCAGAACCGCCGTGCTGACGCGATAGGTGTTTATCCCTGCTATATGCCGGTCCAACGGCAGCAAGCTAGCCTGCCAATCCCGCCATTTCTCGACATACGATTTGGCCGCGGGCTCAAAACCCCACTTCAGGCAGGCCGAGGCATTTTCCGCCGCCTCTTGCGGCGTCGTTCCGAAACCCAGCGCCAGCAACGCCTTCGGGTTCGCAGCCGAAAAGCCGATCTCGCCGGTCAGCGCGACATTGCCGTCGTCGGCCCTGCGGCAGGCCGGGTCGAGCCGGCCGCCGCGACGGAGCTGCTGCCAGCCGTCGGAGACACCGACATAGCCGGCGGAGCATGCTCCCCAGGGCAGCGACGAGGCGAGCGCCAGGCAGACGCCACGTCCCGATGCAAACAGGACAGGCTTTCCCTCGTAGTCGGCGACCCAGGCGGTGTTGGCCATGCCGGCGTTGACCAGATGCGGCGCCAGCAGTGCGTAGACGCGGTGGTCGGCAACCGCGCCTGTCAGCAGCGTGAAGCTGATTTCCTGCAGCAAAGCGGGAAGTTCCGGGTCCGTAACGATACGCTTTTCGATCCGGTAGGTGCCATCGGCGGCGGTGTTGACCAGCCTGTAGGCGGGCACCCCATCCTCGAACGGCTCGACGCTGTGCACGGCATCGCGCTTTTCTTCCGAGAAATAGCCGCCGGGGCCGGTGACGACCAGCCCCATGTCTCGGGTGCAGGCGCTGTCGAGGCCGGGGTAATAGACCTCGTTGAGAATGCCGTGGCTGATCGTGAACCAGATAGGGCAGGCCGGAGACAGCGCGGTTCCGACCCCGCTCTTGGCGCTTGACGTCCAGCGCGCCGGAATTCCGGGTGCGCCCAGCGCATCAGTCGGCGTCGCTGCCATCTCGATTTCGGTCTCCTGCCCCCACCCCTAGACCAGGAGCCGAAGCCTTTTCAATCATTGCACCGCAAGTTGATCGTCAAACCGTCACCGATCGCTGTTGACAAGTGCGCCCTTCTAAATTTGTCTGACAATATTGAAACGAGGGTCGTCATAACAGCCACCAGCAGCCAACAACGACCAGCAATCCATGGGAGGATAACATATGAAGAAGATACTCGTCTTGAGTGCCCTTGCGGCGATGCTCGCGTCAGGCACCGCGTTTGCCGACACCAGCGACAAGAAGATCGCCTTTTCCAACAATTATGCCGGCAATTCGTGGCGACAGGCGATGCTCGACAGCTATGGCATCGTCACCAAGAAGGCGGTCGCCGACGGGGTGGTCGCAGCCGCGGACATTTTCACGACGGCCGACAAGGAAGTGCCGACCCAGGCAGCCCAGGTCCAGAACCTGATCCTGCAAGGCTATGACGCCATCGTCATCAACGCCGCCTCGCCGGACGCACTCAACGGCGCCATCAAGCAGGCCTGCGACGCCGGCATCGTCGTCGTCTCCTTCGACGGCATCGTCACCGAGCCCTGCGCCTACCGCGTGGTCGTCGACTTCAAGGACATGGGCAGGCAGGAAGTCGAGCAGATGGCCAAATTCCAGCCTAAGGGCGGCAATCTGCTGGAAATCCGCGGCCTTGCCGGCACCTCGATCGATGACGCCATCCATGCCGGAATTCTGGAGGGCGTCGCCGCTCATCCCGAGTTCAAGATCGTCGGTTCGGTAACCGGCGACTGGGATCAGACCACAGCACAGAAGGCGGTCGCGACGATCCTGCCATCGCTGCCGGAAATCGTCGGCGTCGTCGATCAGGGCGGCGACGGCTATGGCGCGGCGCAAGCCTTTGCCGCAGCCGGCAAACCGCGTCCGACCATCATCATGGGCAACCGTCAGGACGAGCTGCAATGGTGGAAGGAACAGAAGGACAAGGACGGCTACCAGACCTGGTCGGCGTCCATCGCGCCGGGCGTATCGTCGCTGGCCTTCTGGGTGGCGCAGCAGGTGCTCGACGGCCGCACTGACGTCCCGCATGATCTCTTGGTGCCCTACCTCGCCTTCACCCAGGATGATTTCGAGGCTGCGCTGCCGAAAATCCCCAAGGGTGGTGTCGCCAGCCACGAATACACGCAGGAAGACGCCATCGCGGCGATCAAAGCCAACATCAAGTGAGCGTGGCACGTTGCCAGCTGCATCGCCAACTGGATATCGCTAGGGATGCCTAGGGGTAACGCCGACATCGTCAGGCTGGACGGCGCCGAGAAACATTTCGGCGCCGCCAATATCGACATCATCAGACTGGACGGCACCGAAAAACGTTTCGGCGCCGTCAGGGCGCTCGCCGGCGTCGACTTCCACGTTGGTGCCGGCGAATGCGTCGGCCTCGTCGGCCACAATGGCGCGGGCAAGTCGACGCTCATGCATATGGTGGCGGGCACGCTCCTGCCCGACAGCGGTCGGATCGCGGTGCGTGGCGCCATCGAGGACCACTATTCGGTGCCTCGCGCGCAACAGCTCGGCATTCGTTGCGTGTTTCAGGAGCTGTCGCTGTGCCCTAACCTCAGCGTAGCCGAGAACACGCGCATCAACCACCCGGCGCTGAGCGGCCTCGGCTGGCGGCGCAAGGCGGCCGATCTCATCGCTGCCAAGCTCGACGAGATATTCCCGGGCCACAGCATCTCCGCCTCCGATATCGCCAGCGACCTGTCCATCGGCAGACGGCAGATGGTCGAGGTGGCGCGCGCCTTCACGGTGACTCAGGATCCGCTCGAATTGGTCATCCTCGACGAGCCGACGTCCTCGCTCGACGCGCACACGGCCGGCCAGTTGCTGGCCTTCGTCCGGCGCTTTGTCGCCGCTGGCCGGAGCTGCATCCTGATCTCGCATGTTCTGGGCGAGGTGCTCGGGAATGCCGACCGCATCGTGGTGATGCGCGACGGCAAGGTCGTTGCGTCAGATGCGGCGAACGCTTTCGATCGCGACAGGCTGGTGACGACCATGGGTGGAGCGGAAGCGCGTGAGAAGATCGCAGCCAAAATCGCGACCCAGAAGCCGGAGACCGGCCCGTTGCGGGTCCGGGCCCGCCCGGCGCGGCAAGAGGACGGCAACGAACTTGTGGCGCATGCCGGCGAGATCATCGGCCTTGCCGGGCTTGCCGGCCATGGACAGACGGACCTGCTGCTCGCGATCTTCGCCGCCGCGGCGCGCGCTAAAACCGGCATCGAGGTCACCGCGCCGGTGGCGCTGGTGGCCGGCGACCGCCAGTCTGACGGGATCTTTCCGCAATGGTCGATTGCGCAAAATATCGGCATCCGTTCGCTGGCGCGATTGCGCAACGGCCTGCTGATCTCGCCGCAGCGCGAAGCCGAACTCGCAACCTTTTGGCAAAGGAAAATCGGCATCCGCACCCCCGACATGAACAACAACATCTTCTCGCTGTCCGGCGGCAACCAGCAGAAGGCCCTGTTTGCCCGGGCGCTCGGCTCCGACGCGAAGATCGTGCTGATGGACGACCCGATGCGCGGCGTCGACATCGGCACCAAGCTCGAGGTCTACGACCTTGTGCGCGAAGAGGCCGGCCGCGGCCGCACCTTCCTCTGGTACACCACGGAAACCGAAGAGCTCGACAATTGCCACCATATCTGTGTCTTCAAGAACGGCCGGATCGTCGCCAACCTTGGTCGCGACGAGCTGACGGAGGAAAAGATCATCCAGTCCTCGTTCGGCGATGCGGCCTGAGATGACGGCAGCACCCGTCGAGACCGGCCCCAAGAGTTCTTCCGAGCGCAGCGCGCTGGCGCGGGCGCGCCTGCTGCGCGGGCTGCTGCCGGCATTGTCGCTGGTGCTGGTGCTGCTGGCGATCGCCTGGCTCAACCCGCGCGCCATCAGCTATTTCGGCTTCAGCCTGATGCTCAACCTGGCGATCCCGATCGCGTTGGCGACGATCGCGCAGATGTTCGTCATCGCCGGCAACGAGCTGGACCTGTCGATCGGCACGTTCGTCGGTTTCGTCGGCTGCGTCACGGCGACGTGGCTGAAGGAGGCGCCGCTGGTCGGTGTCTTGATCCTGCTCGGGTCGATCGGCGTCTATGCGCTGCTCGGCGCGCTGATCCACCTGCGCAATCTGCCTTCGATCGTGGTGACGCTCGGCATGAGTTTTGTCTGGCAGGGCCTCGCCATCCTCATCCTGCCGAAGCCCGGCGGCAAGGCGCCGGACTGGCTGCTGTCGCTGATGGCCTTCAAGCCGCCTTTTGTTCCCTTTCCGATCATTGCGGCGCTGCTGATCGCGGCGGTCGTTCATTTCGGGCTGATGCGAACCTCCTATGGCGTGATCCTGCGCGGATCGGGCGGCAATGCCGCGGCCCTCAGCCGTGCCGGCTGGTCGCTGCTCAAGACCAAGGTCGTGCTGTTCGCATTGACCGGCCTGTTCGGCGTTTTGTCCGGCATGGCCCTGATCGGCATCACCACCTCGGCCGATGCCAATATCGGCAATGGCTACACGCTGCTTTCAATCGCCGGCGTCATCCTCGGCGGCGGCGAATTCGTCGGCGGCCGGGTATCGCCGATCGGCGCAGTGATCGGCGCGCTGACATTGGCGCTCGCCGCCTCGCCGCTGCTGACCTTCATGCACATCCCGCCCGACTGGCAGGTGGCCGCCAATGGCGCCATCCTCATCATTGTGCTGGCGGCCCGGGTGCTGATCAGCCGCAGGGAGAGGTGAGCGATGGCGTCGTTGCGATTGCTGCTCGCCAAACCCTGGATCTGGTCCTTCATCGGCGCGCTGCTGGTGTGGCTGGCGACGGTCACCTTCACCGGCGGATATGGCGGCGGCGGCATGATCACGGCAGCACTTTCGCTCGCCGTCTTCACTGTCATCGTCGGTGTCGGCCAGATGTTCGTGATCACGCTCGGGCCGGGCAATGTCGACCTGTCGCTGCCGGCCAATATCGGCCTCGCCAGCGCCGTCGCCATGAAGGTGATGGACGGCAATGATTCGATGATCGCCGTCGGGCTGCTGGCGGCGCTGGCCTGCGGCATGGCGATCGGCGCCGCCAATTTTCTCTTGATCTGGGCGCTGCGCATTCCGCCGATCATCGCCACTCTGTCGGCCAGCTTCATCATCCAGTCGATCGACATCAGCTACGGACGCGGCTTGCAGATCAAGCCGCCGCCAGGCTTCGCCGATTTCACCAACCGGCAGATTCTGGGCATTCCGGTACTGGCGATCCTCACCGTTCTGTTCACCATCGGCGCTGCGATCGCGCTGCAGCGCATGATCTATGGCCGTTCGGTGCTGGCGATCGGCCAGAACATCCGCGCGGCGTGGCTGGCCGGCGTCAATGTCGGCCGCATCCGCTTTCTTACCTACACGCTGTCGGGCGCGCTCGGCGGCCTCGACGGGGCGCTGCTCGCCGGCTATTTCCGCGGCGCCAATGTCGATATCGGCAATGAGTACCTGCTGGCCTCGATCGCCGTCGTCGTTATTGGCGGCACGTCGGTGGCCGGCGGCAAGGCCAACGTGCCGGGCGTCTGGGGCGCCGCCCTGTTCCTGGTGCTGCTCCTGACCATGCTCAACACGTTCGGCGTCAGCGCCGGCGTCCGGCTGCTGCTGACCGGACTGATCATCGTCGGCGTCATCACCGCCGCGGGCGGCCAGAAGGCGTTGCGCTGAAGTGGCGTCACCCCCGATGTCGGAGCGCTGATCCTTGACAAGGCCGCAGAGAAGGGCATCGCGCCGCGCGATCGGCGACCACGAGATCAGATCACGCTCTATCCGACGATCAATGAAGGGCGGCGCTGACCACGCTCCTTCCGTGTCACCTCACACGTGCTTGCGGCCGCCGGCCTCACGGAACCAGCTGTCGGGATAAGGATACCACCAGCCCTGGATCGCTGGCTTGTGGTCGATGATCACCATCTTCGAGCGGCGGAAGGCATCCAGCCCTTGGCGCCCAAGCTCGCGGCCGAGGCCCGACGCCTTCCAGCCACCGAACGGCAGCGCGTCATTGTCGATCAGCGGATTGTTGATCCAGACCATGCCGGCCTCGAGCCGCTCCGCAGCCTCATGCGCTTCGGCGAGATCGGTGGTGAAGACCGAGGCGCCGAGCCCGAACGGGCTATCATTGGCAAGCGCTATCGCCTCATCGAAATCCTTGACCCGGCAGATCGCGGCGACCGGCCCGAAACACTCTTCGCGCACGATCGCCATATCAGGCGTGACGCCGGCCAGGATCGTCGGCTCGTAGAACCAGCCGACATTATGCGCCGGTGGAATGCGCCCGCCGGTGACCGCCTTGGCGCCGCTGCGGATCGCATCATCGACCAGCCGCATGACTTTCGCCCGCGCCGCGTCGCTGACCAGCGGTCCGATCTCGGTATTGTCCAGCCCGTTGCCGATGCGCAGCGCACGTGTCTTCTCGGCAAACAGCTCGACAAAACGGTCGTGAACGGCATCGACGACAAAGAACCGTTCGGCCGAGGTGCAGACCTGGCCCGTAAGATGGAAAGCGGCGGTGACGCTGCCGGCCGCCGCCACCTCCAGCGGGGCGTGCTGGCTGATTATCAGCGGATCGCTGCCGCCGGCCTCGATAACGCAAGGCTTCATGCGTTCGGCGCAAGCGACGGCTACAGCCTTGCCGGCGGCAACCGAGCCGGTGAAGGCGACCGCATGCGTGCGGTCCGAAGCGATCAGCGCCTGCGCGGTAGCCGCACCACCCGGCAGGCAGGAAACCAGGCCTTCAGGCAGAGAGCGGAACACCGTCATGTAATCCAGCGTCGACAAGGTCGTCGCCTCGGCCGGCTTGATCACGCAGGCGTTGCCGGCGGCGAGCGAGGCGGCGACGGTCCAGCACATCAACAGGATCGGGAAATTGTAGGGCATGATGTGCACCGACGTGCCGTAAGGCTCGTAGCGCGCATATTGGAACGAACCGGTCTGCGTCGTGCCGGCAATCTTGCCGGCGTCGTCACGCGCCATTTCGGCGCAGTAGCGGAAGATCGGCGCGCAGTTGGCGATCTCGCCGATTGCTTCCGGATACGGCTTGCCCATCTCGCGCACCATCAGTTCGGCGCAGCGCGTGAAGTCGGCCGCCTCGATGGCGTTGGCGAGTGCGTGCAGATGCCTGGCGCGGCTCTTGGCGTCGAGTTTTTTCCACGCCGCCTGCGCCTTGGTCGCCGCGGTCAGCACGGCGTCGACCTCGCCATCGCTGGCTGCGGTAATCGCGCCGACGGTTTCCAGCGTCGCCGGATCGATCACCGGTTTTGCCGCACCGGTCATCGGCCGATAATCCGGATTGACGAAGAAGGTCGGCCGGTCAGGTGAAAAATCCATTCTGTCCTCCCGTGTGCACGGAGCCTTTTTGAGAATTCGCCCTGCCGAGACAGATGGCGTGGTTTTCGAGAACTGAAGCGGGCGGACATTTGGGTCCGTGAGCATCGGAAGCGGAGAAAACCGCGTCAGGTGTCCGGCAGGGTAGAATTGTCGAGAAGGCTCAGCGGATCATGTAGACCTTCTTGATCGTCTCGTGGACGGTGCAGACGCCTTTCCAGTCCTGCGGAAAGAACGCCGCTGTGTCCGGTTCGATCTCGATTACCTCGCCGGATTCGTGGACATAGGTGCAGCGGCCTTCGAGGAAATGGCAGAACTCGTCGCGGGTGACGTGGCAGTGCCATTTGCCCGGGGTGCAGACCCACAGCCCGCATTCGGAGCGGCCCTCCGGTCCCTTGTGCAGCAGCTTGCCGGAGGTGCGGGATTCGCCCTCGATCATGGTTGGGATGACGCCCCAGTCGACGAGGTCGGTGAGGGCGAGCGGCGATTTCATGATCGGTGTCGGCATGTCGTAAAGCTCCAGTGGCTGGCTTCAGGCCAGCATGTAAATGTTGCGGATGGTCTCGTGGACGGTGCATTCGCCCGCCCAGCCGGCCGGGAACATGACCACCGTGGCGGCGGAGACGTCTATCACCTCGCCGTCGTCCGATCGGTAGGTCGCGCGGCCGGCAACGAAATGGCACAATTCGTCGCGCGGGATCGCCAGCCGCCAGCGGCCGGGCGTGCAGACCCAAATGCCGGATTCCGGCTGGTTGTTCGGCCCCTTGTGGACGAGCCTGCCGGTGGAGTGCGAAGCGCCTTCCAGCGCATCCGGCTGTGCGCCCCAGTCGACGAGGTCGGTGCCGGTCGAGGCTTGGTGGAGATGTGGCACAGAGGAGGTCATGCGGGTGCTCCGCCAGCGCGGCGCTCATTTTCGAGAGGCCTTCGCCCTACGGCGCCCCCCTCTGGCCTGCCGGCCATCTCCCCCACGAGGGGGGAGATTGGCAGCTCCGGCGACGGCACTCTTCTTGCGACCTTTGTGATTGGCGAAATCAGTGATGCCGGCCAATCTCCCCCCAAGTGGGGGAGATGCCAAGTTTTAGCAAAGAGGGCAGGACAGAGGGGGGCGCGAAGGAACGCCATACCCATCAGCCCGCTCACAACAGCTTCTCCAGCAGCCCCGCTGCCTTCTCCGGGCCGTTCTGCGCCCGCATCTGCGCCGACGTCTTCGCCAGCTTGGCCTTGATTGCCGGGTCGGTCAGGCAGATTTCGATCCTGGCGATCAGCTCGGCGTCGGTCCAGTCGTAGCGCGGCATGCCGAAGCCGTGGCCGGTTTCCTCGACCCGCGTTGCGTTGTCGTGGCCATCCCAGACATAGGGCATGATGATCGCCGGCTTGCCGAAGTAGAGACACTCGGTGAACGAATTGTTGCCGCCATGGTGGATTACAGCGTCGATCTGCGGGATGACCGAGGGTTGCGGGAACCAGCTCTCGACGATGACGTTTTCGGGCACTTGCGCGTACTGGTCCTTGTAGCCGCCGACATTGACCAGCGCCCGGTAGCGCGTCTTGCCCAGCGTCGCGATGATGCGCTTCAGCAGGTCGACATCGCCGGCGCCAAGGCTGCCGAAGGAAACATAGAGCAGCGGCCCGTCATTGTTTTTCGCGAAGGTCGGCACGGTGTAGGGCTTCTCCTGCCGCACGCAGCCTTCCAGATACTGGAACTTTGCCGGGTCGAGCGGACGGCGGCGCTTGAACTTTGCCGCCTCGGGATAGAGCAGCAGGTTGAGGTAGGGCGAGGCCTCGAAGAACTGGCCGATCGGATAAGGCGCTTCGTTGCTCGCTTTCAAAAATGCATTGAAGTCGTCATGGATCGGCTTGATGACGGCGTTGAAATGGTTGCGGTAGCGCTCATGACAGGCGTGGTCGTTCTCGCCGCAGCCGGACAGATGCGGCGGGATATCCTCGTCCTCGATCTCGTTTTCCGAGCAGGAGATGACGCGCACCCACGGCTTGCCGTACTGCTTGATCGCCGGAAACAGGATGACATTGTCGACGCAGATGACATCGGGCTTGATCGTCGCAAGCACGCCAGGCAGATCCTTCTCAGCCCATTTGGCGCTGTCGACGATCGCCGTCCAACAGTCCTTCACGTAGTTGTCGATCTGGTCGTAGGGCGACTTGCGGAAGTTCGGGATATGGCCGTTGATGAAGTCTTCCCAGAACTTGGCCATCTGCTCGGGCGGCATCGGCTCGGACAGGTTCACCGGATGAGCCTCGAAGCCGTAGCCCTTGTAGACGTCGACGAAGCCAGGGTCCGACAGGAATACCGCTCTGTGGCCGCGCGCCTCGACCGCCTGGGCGATGCCGACGGAATTGAGCGCCGGGCCGTAGGCCGCTTCCGGAAAAAACGCGATCGTCTTCTGCGCCATGAAAGTTCTCCTTCGATCAATCTGCGAAAATTCTGACGTCGGCGGCATCCCAGCCGAGTTCGACCGCATCGCCTGACGAGACCGGGCGCCGGTCGGCGGCGTCGGCGGTGACGCGCACCAGGAATAGCTTTGGCGACAGAGCGGTGCGGACATGCAGCTGCAGGTCGAGCCCGTGATAGGCGAGCGCCTCGACGGTGCCGGCGATCCGGTTGGCTGTCTCTGGCGACGGGAAAAGCCGGATGCGTTCGGGCCGCACCGAAGCGACCGCCGCAGCGCCGGGTGAAAGTATTGCGGGAACCGTGCCGGCGATCCGTGTGCCGTCCGCTGCTATCACCCCGTCGGCGGTGGCCTTGCCCGGCACGAAATTCATGACGCCGATGAAGTCGGCGACGAAACGGTCGGCCGGACGCTCGTAGACAGCGTGCGGTGTGTCGCATTGCAGCAGCTTGCCGTCCCTGAGCACCGCCATGCGGTCGGCCATGACAAGCGATTCCTCCTGATCATGGGTGACGATGACGAAGGTGATGCCGACCTCGTGCTGCAGGCGCTTCAGCTCCAGCTGCATGGCGCCGCGCAACTTCTTGTCGAGCGCGCCGAGCGGCTCGTCGAGCAGCAGCAGCCGCGGCCGCTTGACCAACGCCCGGGCAAGCGCGACGCGCTGTTTCTGGCCGCCCGACAATTGCTCCGGCTTGCGGTCGGCGAAAGGAATGAGCTCGGTCGTCGCCAGGATGGCGTCGACGCGGGAGCGAATTTCATTTGCCGGCAAACGTTCCATTTCGAGGCCGTAGGAGACATTGGCCCTGACGCTCATATGCGGAAACAGCGCATAGGACTGGAACATCAGATTGACCGGCCGCTTGTTGGGCGGGGTTTTGGCGATGTCGCGGCCGTCGAGCAGGATGCGCCCGTGATTGGGCGTCTCGAAGCCGGCCAGCATGCGCAGCAGCGTGGTCTTGCCGCAGCCCGAAGGTCCAAGCAAGGCGAAGAACTCGTTCTCGCGGATATCGAGCGAGATGCCGTCCACGGCCGTGACCCGGCCGAAATTCTTCGACACCTTGTCGATTGCCAGCAGCGTGCGGGGTGCGCTCATTGGCCGATCACCCCGCGGTTGAGCCGCTGCGACAGGGTCAGCGCGGTGATTGAGACCGCCATGACGATGGTCGCCAATGCGTTTATCTCCGGGGTGATGCCGAAGCGGATCATCGAATAGATCTGCATCGGCAGCGTGGTCGAGGCACGGCCGGCGCCTGATGTGAAGAAGGCGATGATGAACTCGTCGACCGAAAGCGTGAAGGCGAGCAGCGCACCGGCGACGACCGCCGGCAGGATGACCGGCAATGTCACCCGCCTGAAGGTGGTGATTGCGGAAGCGCCGAGATCGGCGGAGGCCTCGACGATCGACCAGTCGAAGCTCTTCAGCCGCGCGCGTACCACCGAACAGACGAAGGCGAGGTTGAAGACGACATGGGCGAGGATGATGGTGTGCAGGCCCAGGGTGAAATCGAGCAAAGAGAAGAAGCTGAGCAGCGCGATCGCCAGCACGATGTCAGGAATGATCATCGGCGCAAAGATCAGCGCCTCGAGGCCGCTTCCATATTGCCGGCGTATTTCGACGCCGATCGCCAGCAGCGTGCCGAGCAGCGTGGCGATGGCGGTCGAGACCAGTGCCACGATCAGCGTATTGAGGGCGGCGGAAAGGATCGCGGAGTTTCCGGCGAGCGAGGCATACCATTTCAGCGAAAAGCCCGACCAGACGGTCGGCAGCCCGCCTTGATTGAAAGACAGCGCCACCAGCACGGCGATCGGAATGTAGAGGAAGGCGAAGACCAGCGAAAGCATGAGCCAGAGGGTGCGCCGTGTGGCGGGGGAGCGCTCAGCCATCGGCGCCTCCTTTCGCTTCGGCGATACGGCCGGCGGCGCGATCGGCTGCCAAGGCCTGCGCCGTCAGCACCAGCAGCATGATGGCGATCAGCGCCATCGCCAGTGCTGCGCCGAACGGCCAGTCATTGGCGGTTAGGAACTGGTCGTAGACGAGATTGCCGATCATCTGGAAACGGCCGCCGCCGAGCAGTGCGGGCGTTACGAAATTGCCGATCGACAGCACGAAGACGAAGACCGCCCCGGCGGCGATACCCGGCACCGTCAGCGGCAGGATGACCCGGCGAAATGTGGTCGTGGCCGAAGCGCCAAGATCGCGCGATGCCTCGGCGAGCTCCGGATTGAGCCGCGACAGCGGCGCGTAGCAGGCCAGGATGACGAAGGGCAGATAATTGTAGACCAGCCCGGCGATGACGGCGCCTTCGGTGTAAAGCATCGACGGCGGCTCGCCGGTGTAGCCGAACCAGCGCAAGAGTTGGGTGATCAGGCCTTCACGGTTGAGCAGCACGATCCAGGCATAGGTGCGGATCAGGTAGTTGGACCAGAACGGCAATACGGCGAAGAACAGGAATACCGGCTGCAGCCGGCGCGGTGCCGCAGCGATCGCATAGGCGGCGGCATAGCCGATCACCACGGCGATCAGGGTTGCCGTGCCGGCGATGCGCGCCGAATTGAGGAAGATGCCGGCATAGAGCGGGTCGAAGACCAGCCCGAAATTCTCCAGCGTGAAGGTGTATTCGATGCCACCATAGATGCCGCGCCGGAAGAAGGCGAGCGCCAGCACCAACGCGCATGGCACCACCATCAAGGCGGTGAGCCAGGCCAGCGCCGGCGCCATCAGCAAAGAGGAGCGAGAGGGGACGAAAGATCTCATTGAGGAGTACCCCCTCTGGCCTGCCGGCCATCTCAAAGGCATCGAATTTGTGTTTGGACAGGCGCCCCGTCACCCGGATTTCCAACCGAATTGCGAAGGGCCATTCGGGGCAATCCGACCTCTCCCGGAGGGGAGAGGAGGTCGTCGGCGCTGGCGCCTGCCTCTTCTCTCCAGCAGGGAGAAGGTGGCCACCCACGGGTCTTGCCTCCGGCAAAGCCCGAGGACAGGCTCCGCGGCCGGATGAGGCGGTGCTGCGCCCGCGATTGGCGACAGGCCACAATCCAGCCGATCTCCCCTCTTGAGGGGGAGATGGCCGGCAGGCCAGAGGGGGGCGTGAAGGAACGCAAGCCTGATTCCAGATGCCGAAGCTATTGCGCGGCCTTGATCTCGCTGACGATCTTCGAATAGTCGCGCTGGGCGTCGCCGACATCACGCAACTGCTCGAACTTGACCAGCTCGGCCACCGGCATGGCCATATTGGGGAATTTGGCGAGGAAATCGGCCGGCAGGCTTTCCATAGCCGGCTTGTTCGGCACTTTGTAGTCGATGTTCTGGGCTGCCCAGGCGTGGTTCTTGGCGTCCAGCATGAAGTTGATGAACTGGAAGGCGGCGTCCTTGTTGGCCGACGCCTTCATCACCACCATCGTGTCGACCCACAGGTCCGAGCCTTCCTTGGGTATGGTGTATTTAATCTCAGGATTTTCGGCGATGCCGTAATTGCACCAGCCATCCCATGCCTGCACCATCAGCGCCTCGCCCGAGACCAGCTTCGAATAGAAGGTGGTGTCGTCATAGGCGAGCAAGGTCTTCTTGGCCGAGATCAGCAGGTCCTTGACCTCGGCGAGCTTGGTCGGATCGGTCTCGTTGACCGAATAGCCCTTGGCGAGCTGGCCGGCGGCAAGTAGCCAGCGGTCGGTTGCCAGCATGGTGGTCTTGCCCTTGAGCGCATCGGACGGGGCGAGAAGATCGTTCCAGCTGGCCGGCTCAGTCTTGACCAGATCCGAGCGGTAGCAGAGGCCGGTGGTGCCCCAGGTGTAAGGCACGGAAAAATTGTTGCCGACGTCGTGCGGCAGCTTCGCCGCCTCGGGATAGAGATTGGCGAGGTTGGGGACCTTGGCGTGGTCGATCGTCTCAATCAGGCCGAGCTTGTTCAGCACTTCGGCGAAGGGCGAGGAGACGAAAACCACGTCATAGCCCTTGCCGCCCGACGCGACGAGCTTGCCCATGATCTCCTCATTGGTGGCGTGAACGACGACCTCGCCGGAAACGCCGGTCGCCGCCTTGAAGGCGGCCATGGCATCCGGCGCCATGTAGCCGTCCCAGTTGGAAATGACGAGGTCGGCGGCGGCCGCTGGCGCCGACAGCGCCATGGCGAGGCCAAGCGCGATCGAGGATGTTTTTAACGAACGGTGCCGCAGGGTGGTGGCGGTCATGACAGACTCCCATTCTGGTTGATCGTCGAATTCAATCAATCGTCGGACCAGCGCTTGCGATCATGCCGCCGCTTCGATCCTGTTCCCCGGTCTTTTTTTGTTGCCGATTGACGTCACAGTACTATTGCAGAAAAAAGTACGTCAATCCATAATCTGCCAGATCGCTGCGAAATCGCCGATTGTGTCTACAAGGGCGATCGGTCAAACCGCAGCGGTCATGCCCGTTCATGAGAATCACCATGCAAGCCGTTGCCAGACGACCACGTACCAACCATCTCGATCTCGCTCAGCGCATTCTCGATGTGGCCCGGCAACGCGGCTTCGAGGCCGGCGCTCATCTCCCGGAACAGCAGATCGCTTCTCTCTGCAACGTCTCGCGGACCCCGGTGCGGGCCGCATTGCGCCTGCTCACCGAAAAAGGCGTGGTGCGCTGGGAAGCTGAATCCGGCTATCGGCTGGCCGTCGACCTCACCAACCAGGCGACCGTTGCCGCCGACCTGCCGAGCGCCGAAGAAGACGAACTCGCGGAGATGATCCTGCGTGACCGGTCGGCGCGCCGACTGGATCAGACGGTGACTATCGGCGCGCTGATGCGGCGGTATGATGCCGAGCGGAATACGGTACTAAAAGCGCTAAAGAAACTGACAGATGAAAATCTTCTGGACCGGGCACCGGGACAGGCCTGGCTGTTCAGGCGGGCGCCTGACGATCCGGAGGCACAAGGGGAAAGCTACGAGTTCCGCCTGCTGCTCGAACCCGCCGCCATTCTGGCGCCTGGCTTTCGGCTGGACGGGACCCGCGCGGCAGCCTTGCGCCATGGCATGGAAACACTGCTGGCGCTGCCCGACGCCGCGTTCGATATCAAAGAGTTCCAGCGGCTGGACATCGACTTTCACGGCCTAATCGCCGACGGCGCCGCCAATCGGTTCGTCACCGACGCGCTGTCCGATCATCTCAGGCTGCGCCGGCTGCCGGGGACTTATGCCGGCGTCAACGTCTTCCGGTTGAAGCAATCGCTGCGCGAGCACCTGATCATACTCGACCAATTGGAAAGCCGGCAGTATGAGGTTGCAGCCGATCTGCTTCGCGTCCACCTGCGGTTGTCCCGCAGCCAGCGGCCGCAGGCGGCCAGTCGCGGGGCCCCCGCATTGTTCGGCATGATCAGCCGGCCGGAATAACGAGGAACATGCGTAAAGCCAGCCCGACCATCGCGCTGTTTCCCGAAGCGAGCTTCGGCGCCGCGCTCAATTGCGTCGGCATCGCACAGGCCTTGCGCGCCCGTGGCGCCCGGCCGGTGTTCATCTGCCACGCCGGCTTTTCCGGCGTGTTTGCCGACTATGGTTTTCAGGAATACCAGTTGCCGACCGACGATCCTCTGACCGACAGCGAACGCCAGAGCTACTGGCAGGCTTTCGTGCGCCGGCATCTGCCGCATTTCAGGCTGAGCCCGATCGACCAGCTCGAAACCTATGTCGCGCCGACCTGGGAAGCGATCGTCGATACCGCGGTCAATGCCGAGGCGCCGCTGCGCCAATTGCTGGCGCGGCTGAAGCCGGACGCCGTGGTGCTCGACAATGTCATCATGTTTCCGGCGCTGGCTGCCGCCGGCTGCCCCTGGGTGCGCGTCGTCTCCTGCGCCGAGACCGAGCTGCCCGACGCCGATGTACCGCCCTATCTGTCCGGGCTCGCCGCCGACGACCCGAGCCGTGCTGCCTTCGAGTCGCGTTACCTGGCAGCGGTCGCCCCGGCCCATGACCGGTTCAACCGGCTTCGGACCGACGCCGGACTTGCGCCCTTGCCGAAGGGTCTTTTTCTAGAAGCTTCGCCGGCCCTCAATTTGCTGCTGACTCCAACGATGGTGCGCAGGCAGCGCGCCGAGCCGCTCGACCCGGCCCGCTTCGTCTATCTCGAAGGCTGTGTCCGCTCGGAAGGGCCGTTCGACGTGCCGGTGTTTCCGCGCAATAAGGGGCCGCTGGTCTATCTCAGCTTCGGCAGCCTGGGCGCCATGGATGTCGGCCTGATCGAGCGCATGCTCACCTTGTTCGACCGGCTTCCGGCCCGCTTCATCGTCAATGCCGGCGGTCTGCGTGACACCTACCGCGCGGTTCCGGACAATGTCTATCTCGATGCCTGGTTTCCGCAGCCGTCGGTCGTCGCGAAATCCGATCTCTTCATCCATCACGGCGGCAACAACAGCTTTTGCGAAGCGCTGCGTTTCGGCGTGCCGTCGCTGATCATGCCCTATTGCTGGGACGGGCACGACAATGCGCGACGCGCCGAGGAAACCGGCGTCGGCCGCCACATCAGCCGCGACGGCTGGAGCGACGACGAACTGGAAAACGCCATCCTTGGCCTAATGGCCGACGGCGAAATGCGCTTTCGCCTCAGGGAGAATGCGGCCACCATGGCACGGGTGCCGGGAACCGAAATCGCCGCCGAATCCATTCTCGCCCTCGTAAGGACGTGACCTGATGCTCAACACCACGACAACGGATGCACCGCAAATGACCCCAACGGAGGATCCGAAGGGATGGCTGGAGCAGCAGGGGATCAGGGAAGTCGAGTGCCTGGTGCCGGATGTGAATGGCGTGTTGCGTGGCAAGGCCTTGCCGACCGCCAAGTTCCTGAAGTCGCTCGAAGATCGCGCGCTCTACCTGCCGAGCAGCGCCTTCCTGGTCTGCATCGACGGCCGCTATTCCGGTTCCAACGACGAGGGTTTTGGCTATCAGGACCCCGACATGCGGATGGTGCCGGATGTTGCGACGCTCTGCCTTGCGCCTGGCGCCGGAGCAGGCAAGGCCTATGTCTTTGCCGATGCGTTTCACATGGACGATCGGCCGTGGATGGCCTCGCCACGTCATGTCTTGAGGGCCGTGCTCGATCTCTATCGCCAGCGCGGCTGGCGGGCGGTGGTGGCACCGGAGCTCGAATTCTACCTGACCGCGCCCAATCCCGATCCCGATCGGCCGTTGAGCGCGCCGGTCGGGCGCAATGGCCGCTCCGAAACCGTACAGCATCCCTATGACATGGCGGCGCTGGAGGAATTCGAGCCGGTGATCCGGCGCCTCTACGGCTATGCCGCCGCGGCCGGGCTGCCGCTCGACACGCTGATCCACGAATCGGGCACGGCGCAGCTGGAGATCAATTTCCTGCATGGCGACGCGCTGCCGCTGGCCGACAAGGTGCTGCTGTTCAAGCGGTTGACGCGCCAGGCCGCGCAGGAAGGTGGCATGCATGCGACCTTCATGGCCAAGCCGATCGCCGCGCAAGCCGGCAGCTCCATGCATCTCCACATGTCGGTCATCGACGAGGCCGGGAATACGCTGTTTGCCGGGCGTGACGATGCCGACACCGAGATGTTCGGGCATTTCATTGGCGGCCTGCAGAAATACATTCCCGAGGTGATGCCGCTGCTTGCGCCGAACGTGAATTCGTTCCGCCGCATCCGGCCGAACCACAGCGCCCCCGCCAACATCGAGTGGTCGCATGACAATCGCTCCTGCGGCCTGCGCGTGCCGGCCGGCGGGCGGGCCGCGCGGCGGGTGGAAAACCGGCTGCCCGGCGCCGATGCCAACCCCTATCTGGCGATGGCCGGCTCTCTGCTCTGTGGCTATCTCGGCGTCGAGGAAAAGCTCTCGCGTTCGCCCGAGGCATCGGGCAATGCCTATCGCAGCAAGAGCACGCTGCCGAAAACCATGGAGGAGGCGCTCGACCGTTTCGCTGCGTGCAGTCCGGTTCGGGAGTTGCTCGGCGAGGATTTCTTCCAGACCTATCTGCGCGTCAAGAGCGTCGAGCTCGACCTGTTCCAGAGCGTCGTCACCAGCTGGGAACGCGATCATCTGCTGCTCAAGGTATGATGATGGGCTTTAATTCTGGGGGCTTCAACTCCGGCCTGGATATCGGCAAATCCTATTATGTCGCGACGGCCAGTCCGGCTCCGGATCATCCGGCGTTGCAAGGCGACGTCGACGCCGATCTGGTGGTGGTCGGCGGCGGCTGTACCGGCCTGTCCGCAGCCCTTCATGCGGCCGAGCGCGGGCTGAAGGTCGTGCTCCTGGAAGGCGGCAAGATCGGCTGGGGGGCGTCGGGGCGCAATGGCGGCCAGATCATCCCTGGCCTGCGCAAGGGCGCCAAGGGTCTGGTCAAGCTTTATGGGCCCGAACGGGCGCGGGCGCTGTTCGATCTCGCCTTCGAGGCGCGCGGACTGGTGCTCGACCTGATCAAGCGTCACGCCTTCGATTGCGACCTCAGGCTGACCGGCCATCTGGCCGGTGCGGTCAACGGCTCCGACCTGCGCGATCTCGAAGAAGAGGTCGAGTGCCTTGCCACCGTGATGAACTTTCATGACGTCGAGATGCTGTCGGCGGAGCAGGCGCGCGCAATGGTGAACACGCCCTATCACGGCGCGATGTACGAGAAGCTCGGCGGCCACATGCATCCGCTGAACTATACGCTGGGTCTTGCCCGCGCGGCAGCAGCGGCGGGCGTCACCATCCACGAAAATTCGGTGGCGCTGCGGCTGGAGCGGGAGCTCTCCATCCGGGTTTCGACGGCCAAGGGCTCGGTCCGGGCCAGGCATGTCGTGCTGGCCGGCGATGCGCTGCTCCAGGGGCTCGAGCCGCGCGTCAACAGCCGCATCATGCCGGTCGGCAACTACATCGTCGCGACCGAGCCGCTGGATGACACCAGCGACGTCATTCCAAGCAATGTCGCCGTCTCCGACACACGCTTCGTCGTCAACTACTACCGGCTGTCGGCGGACGGCCGCCTGCTGTTCGGCGGTGGCGAGCGCTACACGCCGTCGCCGCCCGCAGACATTGCCGGCTTCGTGCGGCCGCATATGGAAAAGACCTTTCCGCAATTGCGCGGCCGCCGCATCGATCATGCCTGGGGCGGGCTGGTCTCGGTGACGACATCGCGCCTGCCGGATGTCGGCCACTATGGCGAGGTCTATTTTGCGCATGGCTATTCCGGCAAGGGCGTGATCCTGTCGACGCTGTCGGGAAAGCTGCTTGCCGAGGCGATCACCGGCGATGCTTCGCGGCTCGATCTGTTTTCGACGCTGAGGCCAATGCCGTTTCCCGGCGGCACTGCGCTGCGCGGCCCGCTCTATGTGCTCGGCATGCTCTGGTACGCCATGCGCGATCGCATCAAGCATTGATCGCAAGCGATCCACTGCCGCCGTGGTTTTGCGACGGAGGGCGGCGGGCTGCAGCTTCCCGCCGACAAATTTGACTATGTGGACAAAGGTGAGGCTCCGTTCCATAGTTCTCTGGCTGATATTCCAGAGAACAAAGCCGGCTCGACGCGGCGCCGATCAGAGGGGCATGCAATGGAAAATGGGAAGAGCAAAATGCAATCGAAACGCGAAGGACTTTCGCGACGCAATTTGCTGGAACTCGGCGCGCTTGGCCTGGCGGCAGCCATGCTGCCGGGCAGTGCCTTGGCGCAGGACAAGAAGCTGAAGGTGGCGGCGATCTTCGCCACGCCGACCGAGGAGCCATGGGTCCACCAGATCCATGTCGCTCTGCAGAGGGCCGAGAAGGAACTCGGCATCGAATACAAATGGTCGGAGAAAGTGCAGACGGCCGATTTCAGCCGTGTCATGCGCGAATATGCGCAGGGCGGCTATGAGCTGGTGTTGGGCGATGCTTTCGCGGCCGAGCGCGAATCCCGCCGCACGGCCAAGCAGTTTCCGAAGGTCGCCTTCCTGTTCGGCTCCGGCGCCGGGCCGGCCGAGCCGAATTTCGCAGTCTTCGATAACTGGATCCACGAGCCGGCCTATCTCTCCGGGCTGATCGCCGGAAAGATGTCGAAATCAGGCACGATCGGCGCCGTCGCGGCGATGGGCATTCCGGAAGTGAATCGGCTGGTCAATGCCTTCTTTGCCGGCGCCCGGGAGGTCAATCCTGATATCAAGAGGAAGGTCGCTTTCATCGGCTCCTTCTTCGACCCGCCAAAGGCGAAGGAAGCGGCTATCGCCCAGATCGACGCCGGCGTCGACGTGATCTACGCCGAACGTTTCGGCGTCATCGAAGCGGCGGTCGAGAGGAAGATCCTCGCCATCTCCAACATGTCCGACCAGTCGAGCCTCGGCCCGGACACGGTGATCACCGGCCCGGTCTGGGACATGTATCCGACGGTCGAGCACGCGATCAAGCTGGTCAAGGCCGGCGTCTTCACCGCGCAGGACTATGGCGATTTCTCGCGCATGGCCAAGGGCGGTTCCTTTCTGGCGCCGTATCACAAATTCGACAAGACGCTGCCCGCCGACGTCAAGGAGCTGGTCGAGAAGAAAAAGGCAGAAATCCTCGACGGCAATTTCCGCGTCAACGTCGACGAGGACACGCCGGTTTCGGATTGAGTGGCGCAGCCCTCCCCCTTGAGGGGAGGGTGGCCCGAAGGGCCGGGTGGGGTCCGCTGTGACGCGCTCCATCCTTATCGGTCTAAAGGTCGAGGCAGTTGAGATGACCCCTCCCGCCTCGCTTCGCTCGGCACCCTCCCCTCAAGGGGGAGGGATATCAGCGCCATCTCCCACCAGGAGCACCCTTGTCAATGCCTGCCCCTCTCATCGAAATGCGCGGCATCTCCAAGAGCTTCGGCGCCGTCAAGGCGAATGAAGCCGTCGATCTCAGCGTTGCGCCGGGCGAGATTCTCGGGCTGCTGGGTGAAAACGGTGCCGGCAAGACGACGCTGATGAACGTGCTGTTCGGCGCTTATGCGCCGGACGCCGGCGAGATCCTGGTCCAGGGCCGGCCGGTGACGATCAACAGCTCGGCCGATGCGCTTGCCGCCGGCATAGGCATGGTGCACCAGCACTTTCATCTCGCACCGCGGCTTTCGGTGCTGGAAAACCTGCTGATCGGCATTCCCGGCAAATCGGGCCGGATCGACCGCGCCGGCGGGCTGGCGCGACTGAGAGAGATCGGCCGGCAGCACGGGCTCATGCTCGATCCGGACCTTCCCGTCTCGGCATTATCGATCGGCGAGCAGCAGCGGCTCGAAATCGTCAAGGCGCTGTTTCGCGGTGCAAGGCTGCTGATCCTCGACGAGCCGACGGCGGTGCTGGCGCCGACAGAGGTCGACGGGCTGTTTTCGGCGCTGCGGTCGATGGCGGCCCAGGGCCTCGGCATCATCTTCATCTCGCATAAGCTCAACGAGGTGCGCGCGCTGACCCATCGCTGCGTGGTGCTGCGGCATGGCCGCGTGACCGGGTGCGTCGATACCCCCGCAAGCACGACATCCTCGGAGATGGCGCGGCTGATGTGCGGCCACGAGATCGTTCCGCCGGCCAGGGGACCATCGACGCCGGGTGAGGCGGTGCTGACCCTTGACGGCATCTCGACCTCGCGCCATTCCGGCATGGCGCTGCGCGACGTCTCGCTCTCTGTGCGTGCAGGCGAGATCCTCGGCATTGCCGGTGTCGCGGGCAATGGCCAGCGGGCGCTGGCCGAGGTGATCTCCGGCGTTCGCGCGCCCGATGCCGGCCGGGTGACGATAGCCGGCAAAATTGTCTCGCGGTTCTCGCCGCGCGAGGTGCAGGCGCTCGGTCTCGGGCGCATCCCGGAAGACCGGATGACGACGGGACTGGTCACCAACCTGCCGCTTGCCGATTCGATGGTGCTGCCGCGCATCGGCACGGGGGCATTCAGCCGCAACGGCCTGCTCAGGCCCGACGCGATCCGCGCCTTCGCCGAAGCGCAGATCAAGGCCTATGACATACGCTGCCCCGGACCGATGACGCGGGCCGGAGCACTGTCCGGCGGCAATCTGCAAAAGGCGCTGCTGGCGCGCGAGCTCGCCTTCGACCCAAAGGTGCTGATTGTGTCGCAGCCGACGCGCGGCCTCGACATTGGTGCGGCGCGCTTCATCCACGAAAAATTCCTGGACATGCGCGCCAGGGGCTGCGGCATCATCGTCATCGGCGAGGATCTCGAAGAGCTGCTGATGCTCTGCGACCGCATCGCGGTGATGTATGAGGGGCGCATTGTCGGGACGCTCGACAGCGCCGACGCCACCATCGCGCGGCTCGGCCTGATGATGACCGGGGCGGAGGGCCATAGTTGATGTTCCGTCTCGAAGCCCGCACCAGCACGCCCGCCTGGTTCAATCTCGCCCTGCCGCTGCTGGCGATCGGGGCAACGCTGGTGCTGTGCAGCGGACTCATCGCGCTGGCCGGCGCCGGTGTGATCGAGGCCTATGGCGTGATGTTTTCGGCGTCGCTCGGCGACAGCTATGCGATCACCGAAACGCTGGTGCGTGCAACACCGATGATCTTCACCGGGCTTGCCGTCGCCGTCGCCTTCCGCGCCAAATTCTGGAACATCGGCGCCGAGGGACAGTTGCTGGCCGGTGCGGTGGCGAGCTGCGCGGTCGGCGCCATCCCGATGCCGGGCCCGCTCGCCATGCTTCTCATGGCAGTGGCGGGTGCGGCTGCCGGCGCGGCGGTCGCCCTTATCCCCGCCACGCTGCGCGTAAAATTTAGGGTTGATGACGTGGTCAGCTCGCTGTTGCTCAATTCGGTCATCTTCTATGCCCTGATGGCGCTGATCGAAGGCCCGTGGAAAGACAGTTTCAGCGGCTACCCGATCTCGCCGCCGATCGAGGATTCAGCGAATTTCCCGGTGCTGCTCGAAGGCACACGGCTGCATCTCGGGGTTGTGGCGGCGTTCCTTGCTGCGCCGGTGATCTGGTTCCTGATCGCGCGTACGACGCTCGGCTTCAGGATCAGGGTCATTGGCGAAAATCCCGAGGCCGCGCGCTATGGCGGCATCCATGTCGAGCGGGTGCTGATCTCGACGGCGCTGCTGTCCGGCGCGCTCGCCGGCCTTGCCGGCGTCGGCGAGGTCGGCGGCGTGCGTTTCCAGGTGATGAGCGACATCTCGCCGGGCTATGGCTATTCCGGCATCGTCGTCGCCATGCTGGCGAGGCTCAACCCGCTCGGCGTGGTGCCTGCGGCGCTCTTCCTCGCCGCCGTCATGACCGGCGCCGAGGCGATGTCGCGGGCGACCGGCGTCCCGGCCTTCCTCAGTGATGTCATCCAGGGAACCGCGCTGCTCGCCATGCTGGTGGCGCTGCTGTTCACCGCCTACCGCATCCGTCGGGTGGGGACAGCCAAATGAGCGTCGTGCTCGAACAGATCTTTCAGGTCGGCTTCCTCGCCGCGATCATCCGCATTGCCACGCCTTTGGCTTTCGCGACGCTCGGCGAGATGTTCTCCGAGCGGGCCGGCGTGCTCAATCTCGGCATCGAAGGCATCATGCTGTTGTCGGCGATGACCGGTTTCACCGCGACCAGCCTCAGCGGCAGCCTGTGGCTCGGCGTGCTTGCGGCAGTGCTGACCGGTGCGCTGATGGGTGCTCTGCATGCGCTGTTCACGGTGGCGCTCGGCCTCAGCCAGCATGTCTGCGGCATCGGCGTCACGCTGTTCTCGTCGGGCCTCGCCTATTTCCTCTACCGGCTGATCTTCGGCCAGCAATCGGTGCCGCCCAGCATCAAGAGTTTCGAAACGCTGCCGATCCCTGTTCTCTCCGACATCCCGGTGCTCGGACCGGCGGTATTCAACCAGTTTTCGCTGGTCTACATTGCGATGGCAGCCGTTCCCCTGGCCGCCTTCGTGCTCTATCGGACGCCGTGGGGCCTGTCGGTGCGCATGGTCGGCGAAAATCCGCGCGCCGCCGATTCGGCCGGCGTCGGCGTTATCGCCACGCGCTTCCAGGCGGTGATTCTCGGCGGTGCGCTGATGGGGCTGGCCGGGGCCTTCCTGTCGATGGTGCAGTTCAACGCCTTCACCTTCGGCCTTGTCTCGGGGCGTGGCTGGGTGGCGATAGCGCTGGTTGTCTTCGGCCGCTGGGATCCCTGGCGTTCGGCGGGAGCGGCATTGCTGTTCGCCTTCGTCGATGCCTTGCAGTTGCGTATGCAGGCGAGCGGGCTCGGCCATATTCCCTATGAGGCGTTCCTGATGCTGCCCTTCATCTTTACCATCGTCGCCATGGCGGTGATGTCGCGCAATGCCGTCGCGCCTTCGGCGCTGCTCAAGCCGTTTCGCCGGGAAGAACGCTGACAGGCTGTGCAGAAATTCTCAGCCGCCGCTTAGCGCCCGCATCATATTCGGCAGCGCCGGCAGCGTCAACAAAACCGTGCCGGCGAGCCAGATAGACGAGACGACGATGCTCCTGGGCTGCGCCGACCAGCGCTCATAGAGCGCGGCCGGCACGCCAGCGAGCATGATGGTCATCGTTGACAGGATCAGCGCACTTGCCATGTAAACGATCTGGCTTAAGGGAGGCGCCCAGCCCGGATACCAGATCGGATAGAGCAGGAACACCATCAGCACCCATGGCGAAAAGATACCGTTGACGATGGCGACCGCCATAACGGGCACAAGAGCGCTTCTGTCCATTGCCTCAACCCCCCTGTGAAGCCATCGGCGCAACGCCGAAATTGATCAGCAAGACGAGATAGCCCACGCGCAAGGCCATAAGCCAGAGCACGCTGAAGACGATCAGCACCGGCTGGGTCAGGATCGACGGTGTAATGGTCCGCACGATCCGCAGGAACGGGTCCGTGACGGTCTTGAAGAAGCGCCAGATGTAGTTGTCCCAGCTTTCGGGCACGAAGAGGCCGAGCACGAGACGCCCCATCAGCGTGTACATCACCGCGGCAAGGATGAAATTCGGTATGTGGAAATACCAATAGGACCAGAAATCGTTCATGTGGGATTTCCCAAGCAGCGGCGGCGCCGCGTTATGCCAGCGACGCCCCCGAAATGAAAGCGGGGTCCGTCGCCGGACCCCGCCTCGAGCGCCGATCGCTATGCGCGATCAGGCGGTCTTTTCTTCCATCATCTGCTTGCCGCGAGGGACGCGGATTTCCTCGATGAAATCCTGCATAGCCCGGGACGGCGCCCTGGTGAGAAGGCTGACGATGACCATTACGGCGAAGCCCACCGGCAGTCCGAAGGTCGCCGACGAGATGTTCTTCACGCCCCACCACAGTTCCATGTTGGGCGTCGCCTTGTCGAAATCGGCGCCGTACTGGGTCATCACCAGATAGAAGAGGGTGATGCCGAAGCCTGCGATCATGCCGGCAACAGCGCCCGCCGAGTTGGCCCGCTTCCACCAGACGCCGAGCACCAGCGCCGGGAAGAGTCCGCCGGCGGCAAGCGAGAACGCCCACGACACCATCGACAGGATGTCCGACGGCTTGGTCGACGCGACGTAGGCGGCCAGCACCGCGACCATAACCAGCAAGATGCGGGACACGATCAGACGCCGCGACGTAGGCGCGTTCTGGTCGATCATCTTGTAGTAGATGTCGTGGCTGAGCGCGTTGGCGATGGCCAGCAGCAGGCCGTCCGCCGTCGACAGCGCGGCGGCAAGGCCGCCGGCGGCGACGAGGCCCGAGATGACGTAAGGCATGCCGGCCATTTCCGGCGTGGCCAGCACGATCATGTCGGCGTTGAGGTTGATGTCGGCAAACGAAAGTGCCGTCACCCCCTTTTCGGCACAGGCCGCGACGATCGCCGCGGTGTCTGTCGCCGCCTTGCCGCAGATCTGCACGAGCGTATTGTCGGCTGCGGCCCAGCGCATCATCCATCCGGCTTTCTCGGCGATGTTTTCAGGCGTCAGGCCCGATGCCACCAGGTCGAGCATCGTCCACTTGGCGAACGCCGCATAGGCGGGCGCGGTGAAGTAGAGGATGAAGATGAACAGGAGCGACCAGGCGACCGAGACGCGTGCTTCACGCACCGACGGGGTGGTGAAGTAGCGCATCAGGACGTGCGGCAGCGACGCGGTGCCGACCATCAGGCAGAGGATGAGCAGGAAGTAGTTCTTGGCATCATAGCCGCCATGCGCGAATGGGGTGATGTGATGCAACGTGATGCCCTGCGCCGTCTCAAGCGCGGTGATGTTCGCCAGCGCCTGGCCCTGCATCAATTGCGGGATAGGAATGCCGGTTTTCACCGTGGACATCCAGATGGCGGGGATCAGGTAGGCGATGATCAGCACGATGTACTGGGCGACCTGCGTCCAGGTGACGGCGCGCATGCCGCCGAGCATCGAGCAGACGAGAATGCCGGCGAGGCCGACATAGACTGCTACGTTGAAGTCGATGCCAAGAAAGCGAGCCGAGATCAGGCCAGTGCCGAAAATCTGCGCGACCACGTAGGTAAATGAGCAGGAGAACAGAACGATCACACCGATGAAGCGGGCAAGATTGCCGCCGTAGCGCGCCGACAGGAAGTCGGGAACGGTGTAGGCGCCGAACTTGCGCAGATAGGGCGCAACGAGGATGGCCACGAGCACGTAGCCGCCGGTCCAGCCGAGCACGAATCCGAGACCATCATAGCCGAGCAGATAGAGCGAGCCGGCCATGCCGATGAAAGAGGCCGCTGACATCCAGTCGGCGCCGGTCGCCATGCCGTTATAGAGCGCCGGTACCCGACGCCCGGCGACGTAATATTCGCCGACGTGCATGGTACGGCTCAGGACGCCGATCACCGCGTAGATGACGATGGTAAAGCCCATGAACAGGTAGCCGATTACAACATTTTCGACGCCAATGGCGCTCAAGATAGCCATCAGGATGATGAAGGCTATGAAGCCGCCGGTGTAGATGCCGTAGATGCGGCCGAGATTGGATGTGAAGTCGCCTCCGCCTGCGGTGGTAGATGTCGTATTAGCCATTGACGTTCCCCCCGATCAATCTTCATGGACGCCATGCTCTTCGTCGATCGCGTTCTGGCGCCGTGCGAACCAGAACAGCATGACGACGAAGGCGATGAGCGAACCCTGAGCGGCCATGTAGAAGCCGAGCGGAAAGCCAAAAATGACGATGCTGTTGAGTTGCTCCACGAACATGTGGATGACGTAACCGAAGAACACCCACAGGCCCAACATGACGAACATGAGGCCCTTGGTCTTGTTCCAATAACTTACGCGGTCTGGCGTCGCCATAGCTTGAACCCTCCCTTGGTTGGCAGCTTGCGAACCGTCTCGACCGCAAGGCGCCGTTTAAAGCTTGCCTCTTCCGCTAACGCGGAAGCCCTCCGGCATATGTCGCGGCCAGGTATAGAATCAGCCGACCGTAACTTTGTATGACTATCACTTCTTGTCGCTGCTGTTCATACGACTTTAGAATCGGTGAGAGGACTGGAGAATCAGTGAGAGGACTTGAATCGGCAAGAGGGCTGGCGGTGCGGCGTGGCGGGGGCTACACGGTCAATATCGGTTGGAAACAAAACCGAAGGGAGAGCGCCATGGGCCTGCTGAACGACCTGTTGCCCGAGTTCCTGCGCAAGCCGCAGCCGATCGTCAGCGTCGACGACCTGGCTGACTTCATGGATTCGCGCGCCGCCTTCCTGGCGCAGAAAAGCATCGTCGAGTTCTGCCGGGTCAGGGCAGGGGTCTATTGGCAGAAGCTGTTCAGCGAGAAGGAATTCCAGGCGGCGCTGAACCATTCACGCTGGCGCGCCTACCCTGCGTGCTACGCCATCGTGGCGGAAATGGTGGAGGGTGCGCTGCGCGAACCCGCCGGCTTGCGCCAGCGGGGACTGCCGGCGGCGCTGGAAAAAGTGGCCCTGGCATGCTTCTCCAAATATGCCGTTCCGGAGGGCTCGCCCCCCACTTTCTGGGAGGACGCCGCCGAGCTCACCCGTCAGCGCCTCGCCGCCACGCAGATCGGTCCGCCGCGGCCGGTGCGCGAGATCCCCGAGCCGCTGGCGCGAACGGTTTTCGAGATGGTCCCGATCCACCCCAACCTCCTGACCAACGACTACGATTATATCTTCAACTTCCTGAGAATGAATCTGCTGCGCGCGCATGAGGATTTCCTTGCGCAGGCTGACCGCGGCGCGCTCGTCGACGAGCTGCTTGGTGCCGCGCGCGTCTGAGCTTTGTTCCGGGGCGCCGATATCGAAGGCTCCCCCTTCGGCCTCGCGCCGTCCGAGCGTCGCCGGCTATGCGAACATCAAGTCCCGCACCAGGTCGGGTGCCGACTGAAGGCGCTTGATGAGGTTCTTGAGCTCTGCCTGCTGCTCGCGCGTCAGGGCATTGATCTCGATGCGGTTGGATACCGGTATACCGGCGTAGATGTCATGCGTCTGCTGGCCGAGCAGCAAGCCGATCAGCATGGCGTGGCCGGCCAGCATCGCCTTCATGTCGCGCTCGCCACCAATATGCTGCGCGATCAGTTTCTCGAGCCGGGCACGCGTGCTCCGCTCGCGGATGCCGTGGCGAATTGCAAGCGTGCGTGCGGTCGCGACGATCGGAAAAAGGCCATGCTTCTTGATGTCCAGCCGGCCATTTTCAAGCTGAAAGCCGCCAAAAACAGTGAAGGGATTACCGGTTGTCATCTGCTCGCCGAGAAGCTTCGCGAACACCGGCTCGGCTTGTCCACGGTCATAGGCATATTCGATGAACTGCGCGGCCAGCGTCGTGTCGCCGTGAACCGGCCGCAGATCGTAGACGATATCGACGTTGAGCAGATCCTGAGGCCGTAGGCGGCGAACCCAATCTTCGACGCGCCCCTTCCAGGTGTCGAGGCTTCCGCGGAATGCGGCGTTCGCGGCCATTACCCCGCCTTTGCAATACGGTACGCCTGAGATGTCGAGCATTTCGGCGAGCTTGGCGCCGAGATTTTTGAACCAGCTGTCTTCGGGCCCGTCCGGCTCGCCATCTGCGAAGACGATTGCATTGTCCTGGTCGGGGGCCATCAGGCTTTCGCCACGGCCGCCCGAGCCGAGCACGAGCACGGCGTAGGCGCAGGGCGGCGGGCCGTGGCCTTCGATTAGCATCTGTTGCTCGGCAAGCACCGCGGCGCGGCGGGTAAGCGAGCAAAGTTCGTCGCTGATGATTTCCGCCACCACGCGCGGGTCGATCGCTTCGCCGATGAGCGAACGTACCACGCCCGGCAGCATCGACCAGGTGGCCGCCAGTTCGGCGGCGTCCCTGGCATGTTCGATCGTGTCGTCGAGATCGATGGCAGCGGCGGCGCGGAGCCTCAGCAGGTCACGCGACGAAAGCACGCCGACCAGCATGCCGCCGTCGTCGCGGACGGCGAGGTGGCGGACTTTCAGCCGATCCATGCGGCCGATCGCCCGATAAGCGAAGGCGGCGGCGCGGATGCTTATCAGCGGTCGCGTTGCGAGGCTTCCGACCGGCACGTCAAAAACCCGCTCGGCGTCGGACGATATGCGGCGCAGCACGTCACGCTCGGTAACGATGCCATAGTCCTCAATCGGTTGATCCGGCGTTCCACGGTCGGACACCAGGACCGAACTGATCTTGCGCTTCACCATGAGGTCGATGACCTGCCTTGTCGGTTTGGTCGACTTCACCACCACTGGCGGGCCACTCATGAGACTGCCGACGCGATGGCGATAGGCATAGGGATCGACCGGCTGAAACGCGGGAGCCTGGGGTCGCGACACCGGCTCGACCCAGCCGGCGCGATGGCCGGCTTCGAGAGCGTCCGAAAGGGCAAGGCAGGCGACCTCGGCCTCTCCGAGTGTTCGGATGTTGCACTTGCGCAACTCCGGAATCAACGCGGCAAAGATATCTCCCGCCGCGATCGCATCGCCCAGCGCCGAATGCCGGCCAGCGATCTCCAGGCGAAGCCAGCCGGCGATCGTTTCCAGCGAATGGTCTGCCAGATTGGGATTTGCTATGGTTGCAAGAAGCCGGACGCACAGCGCCCGAGGCTTTTTCCAGGGCAAGCGGGCGCGTCGGCATTCGCGCTCCATTACCGCCAGGTCGAAGCCGATCGAGTGGCCGACGAGGATGCGGTCCCCGACGAACTCCTGGAATTGCGCCCATGCATCCAGGAAGCTCCCGGCTCCGTCAACATCGGCATCCGTGATGCCGTGGACGAGCGAGGCCTCTGACGGGATTGCTTTGCCAGGGTCGATGAGGAGATCGAGCTGAGGTTCCCTGACGACCTTGCCATGCGCGATGCCGATCGCGCCAATCTGGATCACGCGCGCTTTCGTGGCGTCGGGCCCGGTTGTTTCGGTGTCGACGGCCGCAGCCGCAATTGCTATCAGCGGTGTCGCGCTGGTCGCCGGCTTCAATTTCGTCCCCTTCGGCATGGCCGATTGCCTTCCTCTGCCGGATGTCCCGGCTTGCCGAGACAACGCTCTGTCGATGCCGGAAAGGTTCGATCCTGCTTGCCCTGCAGCATAGAGCGCGGCGGCGGGCCGCGTCGATGGCCGAATTTCAGGCTATGGCGTTCGCAACGATGCGCCGGCGAGCTGCACGCCCGTACGTCCATACCGAATCCCGAGGTACACCCGTCCAGGCGGCACATTCGCCTTAAAGTGATTTGATACGGTCGCAGCGCTCGCGCACTGTCGGCGAGTTTGTTGCCGAGGCAGCCGATGGATGAGATCAGGCGGGTTGCTGTGGGGTGCATCGGGCGCGCCGTCATGTTCGGATCGCTTGCCATCGGCTGTGTCATGGTCGGCTTCTCCTTCAACCCGGTGTCCGCCTTCCGCTCCGGCGCGTTCCTCACGCTGACCATGGTTTTGGCCCTGATGTGGAAAGCCACGACCGCAGCCAGCAAGGATCCCAAGCACACCGAGGTCTGGCTCTACCTCGACGAGAAATCGCGCCCAGCCGATGGTCCGGCGCGACGGGTGTTCGGCACCATCATGAGCGACGTTTATAGACTCTACGCCCGGATCGCGCTCGGCGTGGCGGTCGGGTTCTTCCTGGTGTCGCTCGTGCTGATGCTGTTCGGCCTGGAAGCTTACAGGCCGCCCGCCAAATAGGCGTCCGCTCCGTCGCCCTGTCTTCCGCCTGCATGGGCCTGGCGGTTTTTGCCATCGGGCCGATCGGCGCTCGGAAGTGCCGCGCTAAGTAGCAAACAAACCAAATTGTCATCCGGTTGGAGAAAAACATTCCAAGGATCGTTGGAAAATAGCACTCGACAAAGTCTACTGATTTAATAGATTAACCGCCGAGACGGAGGTCGATATGTCCTATTTCCAGAACGCCAACACTGCCCGCAAAGGCCAAAGGCTCGGTTCTGACCAGACTTGGCGGCCGGCCTATGCGGGCGCTTTTGCCTATCTCGTCTTTGCCCTTGCGTTCGTGTTCACCGGCGCAGTCGTCCTCGGCCTTATCCCCTGATCATGGAGCCCGGAGTGATCGGGTCCTGACTTACAGGGATAGTGATCTGCAGTATCGGAGTTGAATGACCGAGTGCCGGTGCGCTTTCGCGCGCGTCCCCTTGACCCCAACGTGATGGAGGAGATGGCAATGCCGATCGAGTTCACGCATGTTCCCGGTAAAACTCACCCTGCCGATTCAACGGTGCCGTTTTTCTACGATTTCGCGGAAACCGCGACAAAGCTGTCGCTGATCGAAGACATCGGTTTCCAGAAGATCGTCGTCGACGATCCGGCCGGGCTGCTGACCAATATGGATATTGCCGCCCGGGCGCTGGACCGCACCTCATCGCTTGAGGTCGTTCTCACGCATTGGGCCGGTGTGATCGAGCCGACGGTGGCGGCACGGCAATTGGCGGGCCTCGACGCAAAAAGCGGCGGTCGGCTGTCGCTCAGGATGCTCAGCGAACCGCTGAGCGACGACGATGCCGAGGCACGTCCGGTCGGCCACACGCTCGTCTGGCAGCGGATCGACGAATATCTGGTGCTGCTGAAGCGGTTGTGGTCGAACGACAGGCCGTTCGATCATGAAGGTGCCTTCTACAGCGTCAAAGGCGGCTATGTGCCGCGCAAGGGCCCGCATGGCGCCGACATGACCATCCGCATGGGCGGACAGTCCGGAACGGCGCTCAGGGTCGCCGGGCGGCATGCCGATGTCTTCGAACTGGCGCCGGGTTCGCTCGGCGAGATCCGGCAGCTGATGGAGCGGGTGCGCAGTGCCGCCGCCGAACACGGCCGGGCCGGCAAGCTGCGTTTCGCGCTTCCCGTCCGGATCCGTTCGGAGGACAACGCCTCCTGCCAGAAGGCGCTCGAAATTGCCGGACCGCCGGCACAGGTCGCGCTGTCGCTGGTTCCTTATGCGGCCCTGGGAATCCAGGAGTTCATGCTCGTCGGTATCGACAGGCCACGCGAGATCGCAATGGCTGGCCGCGAGGTGATCGCGCTGCTGCGCAATGCGCTGACGCGCCGCGAGGCTGATGTCCCTCAGCCCGGCGCGTTTGCGTCTCGCGCGATCCGGGAGGCACGTGCCGGCTGAGCGCGTGCTATGCGCTTTGTGGCCGCCAGCCGAAGCGCTTGGCGGTGCCGCTCATTGCCGGCCTTTCCACATCAGCACCATGAGGTAGGGCCCGCCGACCAGAGCGGCTAGCAAACCCGCCGGAATCTGCCATGGGAAAATCAGCATCCGGCCGCCCCAGTCGGCCGAAACAAGGATCATGCCGCCAAGCATCGCGGATGCGAAAAGCTGCGGCAAGGCGCGGTGGAAGCCGAGCATGCGGGCCAGGTGCGGCGCCATCAATCCGACGAAGCTCAGCGGCCCGATGACAAGCGTAGCTATTGTCGTCGGCACCGAAATAAGCACCAGGAGGATGATCCGCACGCGAAAGAGGCTAAGCCCGAGCCCGCGCGAGGCGGCTTCTCCAAGCGGCAGGATTTCCAGCCAGCGGATGGTGAGGGGCACGATGGCCAGCAGAGCAGTCGCCGTCACAGCGGCGATTGTGGCATCGGCGGCGGTGGCGCGGTAGGTGGAGCCGGATAACCAGCCGATGAGCGTATCGAGCCGAGGATCGCCGCTGGCGAGCATCACTGCCGAGAATGCCGACGCCATCGTCGCCACGGCGACACCCGAAAGCAGCAATCGATCATGCGCGATGGACTGCCGGCGGCCGGTCTGCGAAATCATCGCCAGGCTGACCAGAGCCCCGACGAGACCGGCCGCGATCATTGCCGGGCGGCTGACATCAGAAGTCGCGACGAAGAGCAGCAGGATGCCTAGCGAGGCGCCGCCGGAAACACCCAGAACCTCGGGCGCCGCCATCGGATTGCCGGTCATCCTCTGCATCAGTGTGCCGACCACGCCCAACATCATACCGGCGGAAACCGCGACAACGATGCGAGGCGCCCTGAGCGGCAGGAGGTCGGCAAATTCGGCGGCCGAGGCCACGTGCCAGCCGGTCGCGCCGCGCCCGACCACAAGCGCGGCGCAGAGAAGAAGCGCCATCGCGAGGAGCCCAGCCAGCAGATAGGCCCACCCGCTTCGCCTGCGCACGGAAGACAGCATGGCGCCGTCCCGATCCGGGCTGGTGGGCAACTTCGGCAGGAGAAGAAACAGTAAAGGCGCGCCGAGGAATGCAGTCGCCACGCCTGCCGGGATTTCGGAGGCAAAAGGCAGGACCTGCACCAGCCGGTCGGTCAACCACAACAGCGTGGCGCCCGCAAGGGGCGCCCAGCTCATGCGCTGGCGCAAGGTCCGTGCGCCGGCGAGCCTGACCAGCGCCGGCGCCGCAAGCGCCACGAAGCTGATGACGCCGACGGCTGCGACCACCATGCTGCTCAGCGCGACGGCGACAGTCATCCCTGCCAGCCGTGTCACCACGGGTTTTGTGCCGAGGCTTTCCGCTCCCTCGTCGCTCAGATCGAGAAGCCGCAGCGGCCGGAGCAGAAGGATGGCAGCAATGCCGGCCACCGCGAGCCATGGCGAAAACCCGAGCACCACCGCGTCGCCGTTCTGGATCAGCGAACCGCTCTGCCAGATGAAAAGTTCCTCGGAATATTCGCGATTGGCCGCCATCAGCAGGGCGCTCGCCGAACTGCATGTGAGGCTGACCACCAGGCCGGAAATGATGATCGCGACCGGCGAGAAACTCCGGCCCTGGGCTAGCGCCAAAACCGCCAGCGTCGACAGGGCGCCGCCGGCGAGCGCCACCCATTCGCGACCGTGCTCCAGCAGCCACGGCGCGTAGAGCGTGGCGATCGTCAGGGCGACGATGGCGCCTGCATTGGTGCCTATGGTCGTCGGCTCGGCGAGCGGGTTGCGCAGCACCTGCTGGAGCAGCGTGCCGGTCAGGCCGAGCGCCGCGCCGGCCAGCAGACTGATCGCCAGACGCGGCAGAAAGGCATGGCGGTAAAGCAGCTGCCGCGGATCGGCAAAGTCCGCCGCCCCGAGCGACTGCCACCACATGTCGGCGGGCAGCAGGCGCAAAAGCCCGGCCGCGGTGAGATATGCGGCGAGCACCGCCGGCACGCCGACGAGGGCGACGAGCATCCCTCCCATGAAGCGAGCACGATGGCCGGCCGTGGACTGCATGACGGTCATGCCCGGGCCACAAACGTTGCAAAACGGGCAGCGGCGGCAAGCCCGCCAAACGGCCATACCGGCGGGATTGTCCTGACGTTGCCGGCTTTGACGCAAGGAAGGTTCGCCCAGAGGCTGCTCTGGTCAATCCTGATCTTCACATGCAGCGGGATCGGATCGAGGGAAATCAGCCGTGCCTCGCCGATCGCAACCAACTCTTCGATGCCCAACACGGCAAAGCCCCAGCTATCGGTCGGCGCCGTCCAGGCATTGGTCAGGCTCAACCTGTCGAGCACGTCCTGGAACAGACTGCCCTTGCCGTAAACACGGACGTGACGGTCGTCGAACATGCTGACCACAGCGAGCGGTCGCTTTGTCCGTTCTGAGAATCGCCCCCTGATTTCGGCGATTGTCGCCGTCGCCTCCTGGATGAGGCGCTGAGCTTCAGCCTCGCGGCCGAGTTGTGAGCCAAGTTTCAGCGTTTCAGTCTCGGCCTGGCGATAAGGCGCTTCGGTGCCATCGTAGAAGGGCACGGTGTGCAGTCGCGCGATCCGCCTGAACGGAGCTTCGTCCAACCCATAGCCATAGGCGCCGGTGATAAGGTCGGGCTTGAGTTCGAGGAGCAGTTCGAGATTGGGCTCGCCGCGCGAGCCGAGATCGATGCAGCCGGCGGGAAGAGCCGGACCCGCGACCCAGTCTCGGTAGCCCTTGGTGTCGGCGACCGCCACCGGCCCGATCCCGAGCGAGATGACCATCTCGGCCGAGGTCCATTCGAGGCAGGCGATCCGCGGCGGCCGCGCCGCGCGCGCCAGGTCGCCGCGCAGGCCGAAGCTCGTCGCGGCCAGGCCGGCAAGGCACCGGCGCCGCGTCAGTGGTGGCCAATTGGGTCCGGGCCTGCACGCTAGGGTCACCATGCATACTTCACCGAGCCCTTGATCCGGCGACCCTCGCCATAAAAGCAGCCGAAGCTTTCTGCGAAACAGGAGGCGACATAGCGCTTGTCGAACAGATTGCTGACATTGAGGTTCAACTCGGCGTTCTGCCATTTGTAGTGCAGCGCTGCGTCGACGAGCGTGACGGCCGGCACTTTGAAAGTGTTCGCGTCGTCGCCGTAGGTCGAGCCGACATAGCGGATGCCGGCGCCGAGCCCGAGGCCCTCCAATCTGCCGCTGCCGACAGTGTAATTTGCCCACAGCGAGCCCGCGTGTGCCGGCACGCCGAAAGGCGTGTTGCCCTGGTTGCTCGTTCCATCCTCGTTGATGCTGGTCGGACTAGTGATCTCGGTGTCGAGCCAGGTATAGGCCGCCCGGAAATCGGAGCCTGAATCAAGGCTCGCAACACCTTCCAGCTCGATGCCGCGCGAGCGGATCTCGCCGGTCTGGAAGATGTCATCGGGCCGGCCAACACCGCCATAGCGCACGACATTCTGCCGGGTCAGGTCGAACGCCGAAACGGTGACGAAGGAGTTCCAGCCAACCGGCTGATATTTCAGGCCGACCTCGTACTGCTTGCCGGTTTCGGGCACAAGCGGATTGCCGTTGCTGTCGGGGCCGGAGACCGGCTGGAACGATTCGGAATAGCTGACATAAGGGGCAAGGCCGTTGTCGGCGAGATAAAGCAGACCGGCGCGGCTGGTGAAGGCGTCGTCCTTCTGGCGGGGATCGAAAGCGCCGGCCAGATTGTCGTAGACTTTCGAGTCCGCCCAGTCCTGGCGGCCGCCCAGCGTCAGCCGCCAGTTGCCCAGCTTGATCTGTTCCTGCGCGTAGATGCCGACCTGCGATTGCGTCGTGTCCGTGTCTGTGTAGGGCGTCAGATCAGTGATTGGGCTGCCATAGACCGGGTCGAAGATGTTGATGTCACCGACGGACCCTCCGGAGGCATAGTCGCGATAGGTGTAGCGCTTGTAGTCGAGGCCAACGAGCAGCGTATGGGCGAGCGGCCCGGTATCGAAATCGGCCTGCGCCTGGTTGTCGATGGTCACGCCGCTGAGCCTGCTGCCGCCTGCATCGGCATAGCGGGAATAGTCGCCATCATCATTCAGAAGCTCGCCGCCGAAGACGCCTTCCTCATAGTGCTTCAGATAGACGTAGCGGGCATGCTGGCGAACCTGCCATGTCTCGTTGAAGCGGTGATCCAATTCGTAACCAATCGACGCCTGGTCGTTGTTGTAGGTGTCGAAGCCCGGTTCGCCGACGAACATGCTGTTCGGCAGGTATTTTCCGTCCTTACCCGGCCTGATCGTGCCGTATGCCGGTAGGTACTGCATCGCCCAACCAGACCGGTCGCGTTGATAGTTGGCGAGGATGGTCAGGCTGGTATCGGCATCGGGCTGCCAGGTGAGCGCCGGCGCGATGAAGATGCGGTCGTCTTCGACGAAGTCTATTTGCGTATCGCCGGTGTGAGCGGCGCCGGTGAGGCGGAACAGCAGCGACTTGTCGGCGTTGACAGCCCCGCTGAAGTCGAACTTTCCTTCATAGCGGTTGAAGCTTCCGGCGCCGAGTTCGACCTCGCGGAGGTTCTCCTCGGTCGGGCGCTTGCTGACATAGTTGATGATGCCGCCAGGACTTGCCTGGCCGTAGAGAACCGACGCCGGCCCGCGCAGGATTTCGTAGCGTTCGGCGCCGTAGGAATCGAGCGCGGTGAACAGCGTGAAATTGCTCTCTTTGAGCTGCAGCCCGTCCTTGTAGAAGACGCCGCTGGAGTTCGAAATGCCGCGCATCTGCAAGCCGTGGCCACGATTGTCGGTGCCGTAGAGATTGCCGCTGGCGCCTGGCGTATAACGCAGCGCGCTGTTCAGGCTGTCCACCGCCTGCGCTTCCATCTGGTCTTTGGTGATGACCGATATCGACTGCGGCGTCTCGATCAGCGGTGTGTCGGTCTTGGTGGCCGTGGAACCCTGGGCGGCGACATAGCCGTCGACCGTCCCAAAGGCGCTTTCGACGCGTTCCTGAATGTTGATCGGGTCGAGAGTGGTGGTCGCCTCCTGCGCGACGGCGTCGCCGCCGCCAAGCAGCACCGGCAGCGACATCACCGGCAGCGACATCGCCGCGATCAGCAGGTTTCGGTGCGCAGTCGTTTCATCTTGAATTCTTCCGCGACCAAAACCAGTCCCCATCTCGGCGCGCTCCACTTTTTCGAATTCGACGCAAATCCGGCATTTTGTTGACTCAAAAAGTCATCTTCATTGTTGACTAGTAAACTCATGTTTCATAGTCAACCGGGCATCGGCGCCGCAAACCGGATTGCCGAAAACCGGATTTCGAAATGCGCGCGCAAAGCTGGAGCGAGGCCGAGACCGTGGCAGGAATTCATGCCCAGACTGCCTTCCATGTCGAAGCGGTGCGGTTCGCCGTCGGCGAGCGAACGCTGCTCGGGCCGGTTACACTCGAACTGCAACGCTCGCGCGTCTATGGGCTGATCGGGCACAACGGCTCGGGCAAGTCGACGCTGATCAAGCTCTTGGCGCGGCAGCAGCCGGCAAGCTCGGGCGGCATCACCTTCGCGCAGCGGCCGCTGGTGCAGTGGGGCGCGCGCGAACTCGCCCGCGCGCTCGCCTATCTGCCGCAGACGACGCCGGCGGCGACCGGCCTGACCGTGCGCGAACTGGCGACGCTCGGGCGCTATCCCTGGCACGGCGCGCTCGGCCGTTTCGGGCACGAAGACAGGCGCCATGTCGACGAGGCGCTTGTCCTGACCGACATGGCTGATTTCACCGACCGGCTGGTCGACGAATTGTCCGGCGGCGAGCGCCAGCGCGCATGGCTGGCCATGCTGGTGGCGCAGAATGCCGGCGTCATGCTGCTCGACGAGCCGATCTCGGCGCTCGACATCGCCCATCAGGTCGAGGTGCTGGGGCTGGTCAGGGACCTCAGCCGCAAACGCGACCTGTGCGTCGTCGTCGTGCTGCACGATCCCAACATGGCGGCGCGCTACTGCGACGAATTGATCGCACTGAAGGACGGCAGGCTGCTGACGCGCGGCACGCCGGACCAGATCATGCAGGGCGACGTGCTTAGAGGAATTTTCGGTGTCGAGATGGGCGTGTTTGCGCACCCCGTCACCGGCCAGCCCATCGGCTATGTGCAATGAGGCCACTGTGAGAATGAGGAAGAAGCCCTTGTCCAGACATGGTTTGTTCGCGGCGTTGATCGCATCCGTCATCCTGTCGGCCGGCGGCACTGCCGCCCAGGAGCAACCGGGCACGGCCCCGGCGATCGAGACTCCCGCGCCCGCGCCTGGAGAGGCTGCGCCAGACGCGGTCGCGCCTCCGGCGACGCAGCCCGGCGCGACGACGCCCACCGGGACCACGCCTACCGAGACGGGCCCTTCGACGGCAACCTCCCTGACCCTGCCGCGTGACCTGTCGCCGTGGGGCATGTTCATGGCGGCCGACGTCGTCGTGAAAGCGGTGATGATCGGGCTGGCTTTTGCGTCCTTCGTCACCTGGACGATATGGCTGGCCAAATCGCTGGAGATTCTTGGCGGCAAGCTGCGTGCCCGCCGTGCGGCACAAGCGATCGGCAATGCCGCGACGTTGAACCAGGCCGGCCGCGCGCTTGGCCACAATAACGGTCCTGGCGCCCTGCTGGTGCGCGCAGCCGAAGAAGAGACCGCGCTTTCGGCCGGCTCGCTCGACCACGTGTCCGGCGACGGGCTGAAGGAACGGGTCACCTCGCGCCTGTCGCGCATCGAGGCGGCGGCGGCGCGGCGCATGTCGCGCGGCACCGGCGTCTTGGCGACGATCGGCTCGACCGCGCCCTTCGTCGGCCTTTTCGGCACCGTCTGGGGCATCATGAACGCCTTCATTGGCATCTCGCAGGCGCAGACCACCAATCTCGCCGTCGTTGCGCCGGGCATTGCGGAAGCCTTGCTGGCCACGGCGATGGGCCTTGTCGCGGCGATCCCGGCGGTGGTCATCTACAACGTCTTTGCGCGATCGATAGCCGGCTACAGGCAGATCCTCGCTGACGCATCGGCAGGGGTCGAACGGCTGGTCAGCCGGGATCTGGATTTCCGCACGGTCGCGCCGGCAAAGCAGATGGCCGCGGAATGAACACGGAGCGACGCCATGGCGGCTAGAATTCGAGAGAACATCGACGGCGATCTCGAGGAAAACCACGAGATCAACGTCACGCCGTTCATCGATGTGATCCTGGTCCTGCTGATCATCTTCATGGTCGCAGCGCCGCTGGCGACGGTGGACGTCAACGTCGACCTGCCGGGCTCGACCGCGACACCGGCTCCGCGGCCGGAGACGCCGCTGTTCCTGACGCTGAAAGACGATATGAGCCTGGCGATCGGCAACGACAGCGTGCCGCGCGAAGCCTTCGCCGCCACGCTCGTCGGCAGGACAAAAGGCGACAGGCAGACGCGCATCTTCCTGCGCGCCGACAAGGCGGTCGGCTATGGCGAACTTATGGAGGTGATGAACCTTTTGCGGGGCGCCGGTTATCTGAAGATCGCGCTGGTCGGCCTCGAGACCGCGCCTGGCGATGCCGCGGCGCCGCAAGTCGGGACGGGCCAATAATGTCGCCGGCGGCCGCCCTGCCGATGGCCGATCAGCGGCGTTTCGGCGTGCGCGAGATTGCCTGGTGGGCGGGCGCGGCTGGGCTGGTCCTGGTGGCGCATGCCGCGATCGGCTATGCGATGCAGGGCTGGCGCCCGGCCGAGCCCGATGGCGGCCCGCCGCAGGCGCAGGTGATCGAGTTGTCGCCGATGGCGCTCACGCCGGCCATGCCGGCCCCGATGACGGATGAGATCGCGCCCGATGAGCCGGAGCCGGTCGAGGAGCCCGAGACAGTCGAAACGGAGCCTCCGCCCGAACCGCCCGTCGAACGGACAGAACCGGTCGCCGAGCCGTCGGAAACCGCTCCAGCCGACACAGTCGAGCCCACGCCGCCGCCCATGGCCGAACGGGTCGACCAGCCGCCGCTCGAGGAGGTCGTGCCCGACGTTGCCGAGGCCGTCACGCCGGAAGTGGTCATTCCGCTGCCGCAGCCGAAACCGGTCGACGCACCCGTCGAGGCCAAGACAAAGAAGCAGGCAAAGGCCAAGGCGAAGGAGCCGGCCGAGGTCAAGGCGAAGAAGCCGGTCAAAGAGGCCAAAAAGCGTCCGAAAAAGGAAAAGGCCGCACCGCCGCGGACGACGGCCAGTGTCGCTGCGACATCCGCCGCCAGGGCGGCCGCACCGAAATCGGCCAAAGCAGCGGCTTCGAGATCCGGTGTGAGCTCGTCCAAGTGGAACTCGCAGTTGCATGCGTGGATCAGGCGACACACGCGTTATCCGAGAGCCGCGAAGGCCCGGCGCGAGGAAGGTAGTCCACGAGTGACCTTTACGGTCGACGGATCCGGCCGCGTTCTATCCGCCCGGCTGGCTCGTTCCTCCGGCTATCCGGATCTCGATCGCGCGGCGCTCGACGCATTACAGGGTGCCAAAGTGCCAGCGCCGCCGCCGGAAAAAGCGGGTACATCTGTTGCGGCGCCTTTCACATTCAAGCTGGACTAGGTCGTTCGGCATGAACTGGCCCGTCTTGGCTGTCAGTCGGTTGCGGACCATTGCAGTTAGCATCCAGCGACGATTTTCGACCAGCCATCGTCATCTGTCTGTCATATGTCCGCCGTATGCATCCATAATTCCGGATTCTAGGATGCATGGATAAGAACATCGCTCTTCTCGCATTGGCGGCGCTTGGCCAGGACACAAGGCTCGAGGTGTTTCGCCTGCTGGTCCGGGCGGGCGCAGATGGTGTTCCCGCCGGCGAGATCGCCTCGCGCCTGGGTACGGTGCAGAACACCATGTCGGCGCATCTGAAGGTTCTCGACCATGCCGGTCTCGTCCGCGCCGAGCGTGACGGCCGGACAATCCGCTACGTCGCCGACATGACCGGCTTTCGCGATCTGCTTGCCTATCTCATGGAGGATTGCTGCAACGGCGCGCCAGAACTCTGCCAGCCGGTCATTCAGGCCGTGACTTGCAACTGTTAGAAGGGAGGAACTCTGCCATGAGCGAGCCATACAACGTGCTTTTTCTCTGCACCGGCAATTCGGCACGGTCGATCCTTGCCGAAGCGATCCTCAACCGTGTCGGTGCTGGCAAATTCAGGGCATATTCGGCCGGATCGCACCCGAAGGGAGAAGTCCATCCCTACGCGCTCCAGCTGTTGAAAACCCTCAACCACGACACGTCCTTCGCCCGTTCGAAGGACTGGCAGGAATTCGCGGCTCCCGGCGCCCCCGAGATGAATTTCGTTTTCACTGTCTGCGACAACGCCGCCAATGAATCCTGTCCGGTCTGGCCGGGACAGCCGATGACGGCGCATTGGGGTGTGCCCGACCCGGCCGCCGTGGACGGCACGGACGCCGAAAAGCATCTGGCGTTTGCCGAAGCCTATCGCATGCTCAACAACCGGATCTCGATCTTCGTCAGCCTGCCGATGAATACGATCGACAAGCTCGCCCTACAGAAACGGCTGGATGAAATCGGCCGCGATCTACCGAAGGCCGGCTAACCTCATGGCGGCAGACATTCCCCGTCGCATCGTCGCGGAAGCGCTCGGCACGGCAATGCTCGTCGCGACGGTCGTCGGGTCGGGCATCATGGCCGACAGGCTGACGGATGACGTGGGTCTCTCCCTGCTCGGCAACACGCTGCCGACTGGAGCGATCCTGGTGGTGCTGATCACCATACTCGGACCGATTTCCGGGGCGCATCTCAATCCGGCGGTGACGCTGGTTTTTGCCCTCAGGCGCGAAATCGAAGCAACCGCAGCTCTGGCCTATGTGATCGCCCAGATTGTCGGCGGCGTCGCCGGAACGCTGCTGGCGCACGCCATGTTCGAACTGCCGATTCTCCAGATCTCGCAAACCGTGCGGACCGGAAACGGACAATGGATTGCGGAGTTGGTGGCCGCCTTCGGCCTGGTCTTCACCATTCTTGCCGGTCTTCGCTTCCGTTCGGATGCTATCCCCTGGCTGGTCGGCCTCTACATCACCGCAGCCTATTGGTTCACGGCTTCGACCTCGTTTGCCAATCCGGCAGTCGCCGTCGCCCGCGCTCTTTCCAACACCTTCGCGGGTATCCGGCCGATAGACCTGCCGGCGTTCATCGTCGCCGAGCTCCTCGGCGCGCTGCTTGCCATGGCCTTGGCAGGATGGCTGCTCAGTGAGCCCAAACCAATCAGACAGATGAGAGCCGCGAAATGACCATCACCATCTATCACAACCCGGACTGCGGCACCTCGCGCAACACGCTGGCCATCATCAGGCAGTCCGGCGAAGAGCCTGATGTGATCGAGTATCTGAAAAACCCGCCGTCGCGCGAACGGCTGGTCGAGCTGATCAAGGCGATGGGGATGATGCCGCGCGAATTGCTGCGCGAGAAGGGCACGCCGTTTGCCGAGCTCAATCTCGGCGATCCCAAATGGACCGACGACGAGATCGTCGATTTTATGCTGGCGCATCCGATCCTGATCAACCGGCCGATTGTCGTCACACCGCTCGGCACCATGCTTGCACGGCCGTCCGAAGCCGTTCTCGAAATTTTGCCCAATCCGGATATCGGGCCATTCACCAAGGAAGACGGCGAAGTCGTCATCGACGAGCAGGGCAAGCGCGTTGCCTGACCGGATATCCGAAGACTCCCTGCCGAACGTGGACGAAGACCAGTTCCGGCCGATCGACCTGCAGGCGCGCTCGGACGATCATCCTGATCGGTCTCACAAGCGGCTGCGGTTGGATACTGGTATACGATTAATTCGATAATTTTCGAAATAGCATTGACGCGGCGTTGTCTCGGGGCTACCTTATTTCCATGAAACTCGAACAAGCAGCAAAACAGCTCGAGGCGCTCGGCAATCCGACGCGGCTCAATCTTTATCGCACGCTGGTGAGGGCAGGTGAGGCCGGGCGACCGGTCGGTTATCTGCAGGAAGCCCTCGGCATCGCTGCGTCGACCCTGTCGCATCATCTCCACCGGCTTATACTGACCGGCCTTGTCACCCAGGAACGCCAGGCAACGACGCTGATCTGCCGTGCCAATTACCCTGTGATGAACGATCTCCTTGGCTTTCTTGCCGATGAATGTTGTGCCGATGCCGCATGCGGCCCGGCTGTCGGCGAGGCGGCTGCTTAACTTTTTTTGAGCCAAATTTCCATAATTCTAGAAATTTAGAAGGTGCGTCATGGTTCCTAACAGCAATCTCCCGGTCGCCATCATCGGCGGCGGACCTGTCGGCCTGGCGGCTGCCGCCCAACTTGTCAGCCGCGGCCTTCCGGTCAAGGTCTACGAGGCAGGTTCCGCGGTTGGGTCGAACCTTCTGGACTGGGGCCATGTGCGGGTTTTCACGCCGTGGCGCTATTGTGTCGATGCGGTTGCCCGAAAGCTTCTCGAGAGCCACGGCTGGCAAATGCCGGAGCTCGAGGCATTCCCCACGGCCGATGAAATCGTCTCCCAGTACCTCGCGCCGCTCGCAAAGCTTCCCGAGCTGGCGCCGTCGACCGAGACCAATGCCCGTGTTGTCGCCATTTCCCGGTGGGGGACCGACAAGGTTCTGAGCAAGGCGCGGGAGACGCGGCCGTTCATGCTGCTGGTGGAAACGGCGAAAGGCACGCGCCGGGACAGCGCCCGTGCCGTCATCGATGCGTCCGGCACCTGGCAAACGCCGAACCCGCTCGGTGCGGGCGGCTTACCGGCCGAAGGTGAGACGGAATTTGGCGACCGCATCGCCTACGGCATCCCAAATGTCCTGGGACGCGACCGTCATCTCTATGCAGGCCGCACGACATTGGTGGTGGGCGCCGGCCATTCCGCCGCCAATGCCTTGCTGGAACTGGACAGGCTTGCGGAAACCGAGCCGGGCACCTCGGCACTATGGGTGACGCGCAGCACCGACCTTGTCCGCATCTACGGCGGCGGCGATGCCGACGCCCTGCCGGCGCGGGGTGAGCTTGGTTCGGATGTCCGGCAGCTAGCCGAGAGCGGACGCGTGCGGCTGGTGAGGGGCTTTGCCACGGTTGCCATCCGTGAGGTCGACGGCCGTCTCGCTGTCGAAGGCCAGACAAAGGACGGGTTGCGCACGCTCGGACCCGTCGACCGGATCATCGCCGCGACGGGGCAGCGCCCCGATCTCACCTTGACCCGGGAGCTTCGGCTGGACCTCGATCCGTGGCTCGAAGGTGTCAAGGCGCTGGGGCCGCTCATCGATCCCAATGAACACTCCTGCGGCGATGTCCCGCCGCATGGTCATCGCGAGCTCAGCCACCCCGAGCCCGATTTCTACACGGTCGGCGTCAAAAGCTATGGCCGGGCCCCGACGTTCCTTCTGCTGACCGGCTATGAGCAGGTCCGCTCGGTCGCCGCGGCGCTCGCCGGCGACATGGCTGCCGCCGATGCCGTGCAGCTGGTGTTGCCCGAGACCGGCGTCTGCACGGTGCCCGTGTCTCATTCAGGCACATCATCTCAGGGTTGCTGCGGCGGACCGGCGCCGTCTGCTGTCGACGCCTGTTGCGTCGACGACGCCAAGGCGAAGGCGAGCGGCCAGTCGGGATGCGGCTGCGGCAGCACGCAAGCGATCGCAGCAGTGCGCAGCGGCGATCTCGAGATCGCCGCTCAATGAGCGACCGGAAAATCCCGGCTGCCGCACTCTGGGCGTTGGGGCTGACGCAGATCATCGGCTACGGCACGCTCTATTACAGTTTTAGCATCCTGGTGCCGTCGATCGCGCTCGAGTTCGCCTGGCCGGAACAATGGGTTTTCGGTGCCTTGTCGGCGTCGCTGCTGGCGGGTGGCCTTTTTGCACCCACAGCCGGGCGCTGGGCCGATCGTTTCGGCGCCGGCCGCGTGATGACCTTTGGTTCGGCTGCCGCCGCGGCAGCACTTGTCGCTTGCGCGGTAGCACCCGGTCGGGTGACCTTCGTGCTGGCCTTGATGGCGATGGAACTGGCGTCCGCCTTCGTGCTCTACAGCGCCGCTTTCGTCGCGATCGTCCAGATCGGCGGCGCGAAGGCGCAGCGCAGCATCACCCATCTGACGCTGATCGCCGGCTTCGCCTCCACCCTGTTCTGGCCGCTGACGGCGGCACTGCACGAATACCTGAGCTGGCGCGAGGTCTACCTGGTCTTTGCCGTCATCAATGTCGCCATCTGCCTTCCCATCCATGCCTGGCTGGCACGGCTGTCGCGTCGGGTGGACAAAAACGCTTCGGCGACACCTGCTGCCATCGGCTTGGCCGGCGGCCCGGCTGCCTTCACCCGGCGCGACCGCAGCAGAGTGTTTCTGCTCATGCTTGGCGGCTTCGCGATCGAGGGTTTCGTGCTGTCCTCGATCCTCGTTCACATGGTCCCGCTGACGACGGCGCTCGGGCTTGGCTCGGCCGGGCTTGTCGTAACCACGCTTTTCGGCCCGTCCCAGGTGGCGAGCCGGTTGATCAACATGCTGTTCGGTGGCCGGCTGGCACAGACCTGGCTCGCGGTCATCGGTGCGACACTGCTGCCGCTCGGCCTTGTCGCCCTGCTGGCGACGACACCGTCGGTGCCCGGAGCCATCGCCTTCGTCATCCTGTTTGGATTGGGCTCGGGCCTCGCCAGCATCGTCGGCGGCACGCTGCCCCTTGAATTGTTCGGACGGGAGCGCTACGGCGCCCGGCTCGGCTGGGTGACGGCCGCGCGTCAGTTCTTTTCGGCGCTTGCGCCATTTGCCCTTGCCATGGCGATGGCAGGAATCGGCGTCCAACCAACGCTCTGGTTGACCGCTGCGGTCGGCATGCTCGGCATACTGGCTTTTTCGGCAATTATCCTGATCAGGCGGCAGCGCCTTGCGCCCGTGATGCTTACGTCAGCGAACTGACAACGATCACCAAGCCCTTGCTGTCCCGGCAGCGTCGAGCTGTGTGCAACACCGAACCGCCGGCCATGGGCGCTCGACGGGCTGTGATGCGGTTGATAAGCCCTCTCCTCAAGGAGAGTCGAGACATGACCGTTGCGATCGAGATGGGCCACACGACCGCAGGCGCCCCGGCGGCGCTGGATCTTGAGGAGCTGCTGGCGACCCGCTTGCTGGTGCAGGGCAATTCGGGTTCCGGCAAATCCCACCTGCTGCGCCGGCTGCTGGAGCAGAGTGCGCCTTGGGTGCAGCAGACCATCATCGACCCCGAAGGCGATTTCGTGTCGTTGGGCGACCGGTTCGGCCATTTGGTGATCGACGCCGAGGAGCATACCGAGCGCGGCCTGCAGAGCGCCGGCGAGCGGGCGCGCATCCACCGCGTCTCCACGGTGCTCAATCTCGAGGGGCTTGACGCCGAGAACCAGATGCGGCGCGCCGCTGCCTTTCTCGGCGGGCTTTTCGAGGTCGCCCGCGACCACTGGTACCCGATGCTGGTGGTGGTCGACGAGGCGCAGCTGTTCGCGCCGGCAGTGGCGGGCGAGGTTTCGGACGAGGCGCGCAAGCTCTCGCTCGGCGCCATGACCAATTTGATGTGCCGTGGCCGCAAACGCGGGCTGGCCGGGATCATCGCGACCCAGCGGCTGGCCAAGCTCGCCAAGAACGTCGCCGCCGAGGCTTCCAATTTCCTGATGGGCCGGACTTTTCTCGATATCGACATGGCGCGCGCCGCTGACCTTTTGGGCATGGAGCGGCGGCAGGCGGAGGCGTTTCGCGACCTGGAGCGCGGGCAATTCATGGCGCTGGGCCCGGCGCTGTCGCGCCGTCCGCTGGGCTTGCGCATCGGCCCCACCGATACAAGTCCGCGCAATGGCACGCCGCGCCTGATGCCGCTGCCGGAAGCAGCGTTGGAGGATGCCCGCGCGATCATCCTGGCAGCGCCGCCGCCGGAAACTGTCCGGCCGCAGCGCCGGTCGTCGCCGGACCTGCTCGATCAGCTGATGGCGGCGAAGTCGGCGGCGCTGGAAATCCGCCCCGAACCGGTGGAGCCGCCAATCAGCGCCGAGCACCTGGCGGAGCGGCGTGAGCGCGTGGACCGTGTCCTGCGCGCCGTGCTGGCGCAGCCCGATGCGGGGTTCCGGGTCATCGGCGTGCTCTATCAGGAGTTCGTGGTCCGCTGCCGCATAGAAGGCCTCGCCTCGGTCGTGCCGGACCTGCCCGCCTTCCGCCGCATGCTGACGCGCGCCCGCGCCGGCCTCGGCTCCGAAATGGCAGGGGATGACGCCTGGCAGGATGTCTCGGTCCGCGCCTCGCTGCTGCCCGAGGATATGCAGGGCGTGTTCATGATGATCGCCCGCGCGGCGAAGGAGGGCTGGCCCTGCCCCAGCGACGCGGCGATCGCCCGCGCCTATGGCTCGCACTCGCTACGCCGCGCACGGCGCCTGCTGACCTATATCGAGGAACAGGGGCTGATCGTGTGCCAGCTCGACGGGGTTGGAAGGCGAACAGTAACGCTGGTCGAGCTGGCCTGGGCGACGGCACCGGGCGACCCGGACGCCGAGGGGGCGGAGCAGGGGAGCTTGGCTGTGTGAGGCGGCGGCCGAGCGCGCAAAGGGAATGCCACGCATCAAGGCGATGTATGGCCAAGCGGCAGGTACAGCGGCGAGTCTTTTTTTGCGCAGATAGGGCCTCGCTGGCCCGCCACAGCTCTTCTGCCCGGTCTTCATCATACGACGACGATTGGCGCGACGCAGATCCGCCTATTGTAAGTTGCTCGACGCTACAGCACTCCCTCCTGCCGACGGCGCTTTACATATTTTCTAAATTACCCGCGGGCTGGTCTGCTAATGAAGAGATCAGCCCCGATCAACTGACGAAGGACAAGAAATACGGCAGGACTGTAGCGCAAATAGCCGCCGAAACTATGCTACCGCCGCCGATTACCCCCTTCGGTTCATTCTGTTGACATCTCCTGCTTCTGGAGAGATGGTGAGATACTACGCGGCGGCCCTTTTTCCGAAGATTTTATTCTGCAGCTTTATCAAAGGATTTTGGCAATGCGTTTGTCTCGATCGCGCAGACTTATGGCCATCGCGTTGACGGCAATCGCAGCCGTCACCCTTCCCTCTTATGGACATGCCGAGGACAAGCTGCTGACGGAAGCGGTGCAGTTCAACGGTACGATCCTGTATCTCTCCACCAAGGTGCCTGGCCTGATCTTCGGCGCCGTGCGCAACGGCGAGACGGCCTTGGCCGGTTTCGGCAAGATTGCCGACGGGAGTGAAAAAGTGCCCGACGGCGACACAATGTTCCGCATCGCGTCCGTGAGCAAAGTGTTCTGCGGCAGTGTGCTTTCCTCGCTGGCGATCGACGGCAAGGTACAGCTCACCGACCGGCTGCAGGATCGCCTTGGCTGGGACGTCACGCTCCCTGAGAAGGATGGCCGCGCCCTCCGCCTGATCGATCTCGCCGCGCAAGCTTCCGGCCTTCCGCGGGAGGTGCCAGTGGCCGAGGCGCTCCCCTCCGACCCCTTCTCTACGAACACCAAAGAGGCGCAGATTGCCGCCCTCAAGGACAATCCGCTGCTCTTCGCGCCGGGCACCGCCGTTCTCTATTCGAACTTCGGATACGACCTCCTCGGAGCGGCGCTCGCGAATGTCTCTGGAAAGCCTTATGCCGAGGTCCTTCGGGAGCGTGTCCTCGATCCCCTCGGCATGAAAGACACGGTTTTCAACCCAAGACCGGAGGACGAGCCGCGCCTGATGCAGGGCCATAACTTCGACGGCAGCGCCATGCCCATCGTGCCGACGAGCACAGCCATGGAGTGCGCCGGTGGATTGTACTCGACCGCGGCCGACCTGCTCCGCTGGATGAACTGGCATGTTGACAACAAGCCTTCCGCGGCCGACGCCGAGTTCCGCCTCGTGAACCACGCGGCCTTTTTGTACCGGGACGGGCTCGCGTCGGTGGTGGGGCTGGATGACGGCGGCCCAATGGACGCCATGGGTCTCGGATGGGTCATCATGCTCCCCAACGAGCATCGCCCGCTCATCCTCCAGAAGAGCGGCGGCCTGCAAGGGATGTTTCTCTATGTTGCGATTGCACCGACACGCGGCGTCGGCGCTTTCTTCGTCATGAACGAATTCAATGCCGCCGGCTTCATGGCTGGGGTCAAGATGACGAACGATATCGTCGCAGAGATCGCTCCACGCTGATCGGGGGAACGTGCGCAATGATTAATGCGGTGGGAGGGGCCTGACGGACGGCATGTTTCGTGGCAAGGCAAGCGCGACATCGGCTATTTCCGGCCGACCGCTTAGCTATCCCCTTCTGAGGAAGACCTTTGCCTCGCTGCTGCCCGAGGATATGCAAGGTGTGTTCATGATGATCGCCCGCGCGGCCAAGGAAGGCTGGCCCTGCCCGAGCGACGCGGCGATCGCCCGCGCCTATGGTTCGCACTCGCTGCGCCGCGCCCGGCGCCTGCTGACCTATATCGAGGAGCAGGGGCTGATCGTATGCCAGCTTGACGGGGTCGGGAGGCGGACAGTGACGCTGGTGGAATTGGCCTGGGCGACGGCGCCGGGGGATCCTAATGCGGAGGAGGTGGCGCAGGGGAGCTTGGCTGTGTGAGGGCTGATGCAGTTTGGGCGAAAGCTGACGTCGCTCAAAAATCAGCAAAGCGCCAAGAGCGGTCATTGTGCTACTCAGACGTCGCGTTTGGGGCCGAGCGGACTGGCAGCTTCAGGCTGCGGATCTTCAAGAGCGGACGTTCATGTCGGCGTGAGCATCGTCATGACCTGACCGAACCGGACCTTTCGGCCGGACTGCACGATGGTCAGCTTAGTGTGGAAAGCTGCCTTCTGTCCCACCCAACGAGCAAGTTGCACCAAAAAAAGCGGGGCTGCGCTCGGCAACATCTTTGCGGGCGAACGTGACAGCCGTAATGATGGGGCGCGTCTTCAACCTCTCGCGACAGCGGCTTACTTGCTTGTCGCGCTGGACGCCGCCGTTCCTGATCGGTACAATTTGTGGGTAAGAAGTGTGAAGTACCTTCTCCTCTCGTGGCAGTCCTGGGCGGTGCTCTCGGCCTGCTTCGCCGCTCTGACCGCTATTTTCGCCAAGGTCGGAGTGGAAAACGTTAGCTCGGACTTCGCCACCTTCATCCGTACCATTGTTATTCTGTTAGTCCTTGGGACGATCCTTGCGGCCACCAACCAGTTCCAGCCGCTTAGCTCTATTTCGAGCAGGACCTACCTGTTCCTCGTCCTGTCGGGGCTTGCTGCAGGTGCGTCGTGGATTTGCTATTTCCGTGCGCTTCAATTGGGAGATGCGGCACGCGTTGCCCCTATCGACAAACTGAGCGTCGTGCTCGTGGCGATGTTCGGAGTGACATTCCTCAAGGAGCACTCGTCGTTGTCGAATTGGGTAGGTGTTATATTGATCGCAACAGGCGGTTCTAGTGGGTTACAAAGGCTAAATGGTAGGCAAGTTGGCGACGGCGGATTGCCTCGACCTTGGGATTAGAATAGCCAGAAATAGGTTGGCAGATAACCGATCACCTGGAGGTATTCGATGCCTTCGATGGCAGGAAAGACCGCGAGAAAATAGAGAGCATCGAAGAATGTGCTTCTTAGCGCTTTCGTGGAGAACGTGTGCTGATGCTCGTCGTGATAAAGCCATAGTTTGGGCCAGAACCGTGGTGTTCTGGCCGCATACGCCTCGTATTTCGGGCCAAACTTTCCCAGAAGAAACGCCTCTTCCTTTCTAGCGGTCATCCCGAAAACCGCGTAGGTGCACACTCCGAGAACGACGGCAACGATGATCGACCCGAACATGAGGCCGATGCCGAATGCTCCAATCATCGAAAACAGATACAGGGGATTGCGAGTGATCGAGTATGGCCCGTTTACCGCCAACTCGGTGTTCTTCCGGCCCCCGACATATAGGATGCTCCACAATCTTCCGAATATGCAGACGAGGATCAGGACAAAGCCTGTCATCTCGATAAGTTCATGAAGGGTCGATGCTTCGTCCCAGCCTGGTCGAGAGAACAACAGCGATCCGATCGCCGCGATGCTCAAGCCCTGGACGACAAGAAGTCTCTTTCGCTGATTGAAAGGTTGCGGGGCAATTGAAGCGGACATCATGGTTCCTTTGACAGAGGCTTTTTTGGCGCTCGCGCCAAGCATCCGGTTCATTTTCGGGAGAGGCGCCGCAAGTTTAGGGCCAATGACCGCGGAGCAAGCGGCGCCGGCCCATGCGGCCCTATTCCTTACTATTAATCAGAACTTCACGAGCCGTGCTGCGCTTGTAGCGCTTGCAGGTGACTCCTTCCAGCCGATGGGCAAGGGCGCACCAGGGAGACCGCGCCCCGCCCGCGCGTCAGACGAAGAAGAAATCGGAGGCATTGATCAGCGCGGAGTCGAAATTGGCGATCTCTACGGTTCCCTCCGCGAAGCTCAGCACGGTCGAATGTCCGTCCTGCGTGACGGCGACGTCCTCGAAGCTCTCGACGCCCGTATAGGTCGCGATCTCGATGCGATCGGCGCCGTTCTCGAAGCCCCGGATCAGGTCCCTGCCGAAAGGTATCAGGTCGAAGACAAAGACATCCTCGGCGCCGGCCTCGCCAAAGAGGATATCGTCGTCCGCGCCGCCGGACATCCGCGCGCCGTCGCCGCCGGCCCGGAGCCGGTCGTCGCCTTCACCGCCCTTGAGCTCGTCGAAGCCATCGCCGCCGCAGAGCTGGTCGTTGCCCTCGCCACCCGCGAGTTCGTCATCGCCCGCATCGCCCTGGATTCTGTCGCGACCCTCGTCGCCATCAATCTCGTCGTCGCCCTCGTCGCCGAACAGCCGGTCGTGCCCCTCCTCGCCGGAGATCTCGTCATCGCCGGCGCCGCCATAGGCACGATCGTTGCCGTCGCCGGCCTCGATCTGGTCGTCGCCGCCGCTACCACGGATCACGTCGTTGCCGTCGAGCGCGATGAGCTGATCGTCCTCATCGGTTCCGACGAGCCGATCCGGGCCGTCCGTGCCGACCCGCCGGCTGATGCCGGTAGCTTCAACCAGGGCATTGACTGTCTCGCCGCTGAGCGGCGCATCGCTAACGGCAACGAAAGCATCGTCGAAATCGCCGTCGAAGTCCTCGGTGCTGGCCAGGCCATCCTCGAAGCTTACCACCTCGACCCCGGCGAGGCCGTCGTCGATATCGCTTGCAAGGGCGTTCTCGCCAGCCACCGGGTTCAGGAAATTGAAGCCGTCGCGGTTGCCGACCGAATGGAACGCCCGGATCGGCAGCAGGTTGCCGTCGGCATCGGTGACGACCGGCGCCACCCGGTCGTAGATGGTGGCCGGGCCTGGCGTGTAGGTCGTCGCGTCGTCGCCGTCGTAAACGTCGGCGACATCGCCTGAGGTGAAGTCGCGGAAGAAGAGGCCGCCGTCTGCGTAGTCCTCGAGCTCGAGGCCGAGATCCTCGACATCCGGGATGAGGAACAGGCCGAGCGACTGCCCGGCCGCGACTGCCATCGTCGCCTGGGCGCCCGCCTTCACGTCCTCGGTGTCGGCGAAGAGGATGCGCGCCTCGCCAATTTCGCCCGTCGCGGTGTCGAAAGTATAGGCGCCGATCGCGCCGTTGGTGCTCGCGTCCTCGCTGATGAAGGTGATGGTCTTGGCAGCGCCGTCTCCCGCGAAGGCGAGCTCCGTCGGATCGACGGGGGCGGAGACGTCGACTTCGCGCCTGTTCGTGATCTCGATGACGAGTTCGGGCTCATCCTCCGAGAGCACCACCTCCTCCTCCAACACCAGGCCGACGCCGGGCGCGAAGTATTTGTAGGCGCCCACGCCGGGCTCCAGGCCGGAAGTGTCGAGGATTTTCACGACGTCGTCAAAAGAGCCGAAGTCGGTCTCGACGGTGAGGCCTGTCGCGATCACCTCGCCTTCATCCTCCGCCACTCCGGCGTAGAATTCCTGGAAATAGCTGTCGCCCGGCATCGGTGCTGCGCGCATGATCCACCCCGGCGCGGCGCCGTCGACGCCTGCCTCCCACGATCCGCCGAAGTCGGTCCCGATGAACTCGCCCTCGTCGTTGTAGTTGTAGTTCGTCGCGATCTCGCCCAGATACCAGACGTTGCCGTCATCGGCCTGCGCGTACCAGTCGAGCGTGTCCTCGACGAGAACGCCGTCGGCATAGGCCGTATCGCGGACGACGACAGTCTCGACGCCCTCGATGATCTTCGTCTCGAACGTGGCGAAGTGATCGTTGCGCTCCGTCTCCTCCTCGCCGGTCTCGGGATCGATAAGCGCGGCGCCGTAGCTGTTGATGGTGCCTCCGGGCAGCGGAAAGAACGTGTTGTCGATATTCGTGGAATTGCCGAACGTGGCGGCGGCGAAGTCGGGTAAAATGGCCATGGGAATGTCCTCCGAGGTGGGTCGCGTCGCGGGCGCGTCCGCGGCCGGACGCTCGCCGCAGTCCCCAGCATGGCTTGGCTCCCGCCTCACGGGAATCCGGCAGGCGTGACGGGTAAAAAGACTCAGCCTTTCAAAGCCCTAGACGGCACATCCTACGGATGTGAGTGCCCTGCCGGCGGCAGTTAGCATGACAGCTTTCCCGGTCACGGACTGCAGTCGAGTATCTGAGGGCGTGAAGCCTTGAAGCTGGCCAGCGGCGGACCAAAACGAGGGAGGGCAATTTTGGCGTTCACGGGCTTCTTCAAGGGACGCCTTGGCCATCATGCGTGAACGCAATTGGGGCCCTTATCTCCGTGCCGACGTGCGGCAGTCTACCTGCCGAACTCCACACCTCCGCTGAAATCGAACACCGCACGCACGCTGAGAATGTGAGCGTTTTCGTGATCCGCATTCCGCGCGAACGTATAGGCGGCGGCGAGTTGCCATTTTGATCCAACGAACGGCGTATTGTCGTCGGACGAATATATGACCTCGAAATCAGCTAGGTAATCGCGGGTATCCGGACCTCCGGCGACCAGGTTCGTCTGCTCCGTGTAGGTCGCGATATAGGTTAAGGAGTCTACGTCGAGCGCGGCGGAGCCCGTGACGACCAGGGCATCGTCCTGGCGGCCGTCAAAATGCCGAAGATACGACATTTCGCCCAGCAGCCTGAGCGTCATTTCGTCCAGTTCGAAACTCTTGGTCGCGGCGGCGAGGTAGGCAAGTTCGTCACCAAGCTTAACGTCGTCTTCGATGTCCTCCTCGGTAGGATGCCCGGCCCTCTGATACCGAAAGCCGAACCTGTAGCCAAATTCGCCGTCCAAATAGCAATCGGCTGTTTCCGAACCTTCGCAGCCATCAAGAGTTACCGAGAACGACGGCACGCCCTTTGTGTTGCCCGCGCCGCCATCCGACAGGCTGGCCCGGCCCCGGTTGGTAAAGAGCGACTCGCTGAGGATCGTGCGATCGGTTGTGAATGCAGTCGCTGCCAAAGCATGGTTCAACCCGAGGTTTTCGAAGCGGAGGACAATTTCCCCGCCTAGACGTTCGTCCGCGTCGAAATCCGACACCAGTTCCGTGGCATTGATCCCTGGCGCGACTTCGCTGGCGAGACTGAAGATCGTATCGAATTTTCCGGCCCGCGTGGTAGCGGGACCTGCCTCGATCACGGTATACAGTTCGGCTACGTAGGTGCCAATTCCTTCAAGAACCGTATTCTCGCCGGGCGCCGAGTCCACCACCGGCTCGGTGATGATGGAAGTCTCCAGTTGCAGATAGTCCGTCGGCGCGAAAAGCAAATCGGCTGTGAATGTCGGTTGAAGCACGTCGGACGTCAGGAATGACGGATCGGCCGCAAAAATCCAGTCGTTTTGAAGTTCCGTAGATAGTTCGTAACTGACACAGGGCGCCGCGCAGCCCTCGACCAGCTCCGCTACTGGATCTTCGGCCAGTACTGGAGTTGAGAATACAAGCAACCCCAGGCCGGTGAGAACTGAGGCAAGAAAGCGCACGGCCCGTGACCCTGGAGCTAGCTCCGCGCTACGCCCGGCGCGAAGCGGCCGGCCGGCTCGACATCTCGGGACGAGCAAGGCCGTTGCGAGCCCCCAAGGAGTTCGACGGCACCGGCGGCAGAAGCAACTCCTCGAGGAAATAGGCAGAGAGCGCCGCGCGGCCCGAGAGCTCAGCCTTGTGGTAGAGCGCAGTCGCTTGCTGGCGAATGGTCGCTTCGCTTGCTCCCCGGATTCGCGCGATCTCCTTGTGGCTGAAGCCCTTGAGCAGCAGGAGCCCGACCTCCTGCTCCGTCTGGGTGCAACCCCAAGCCGCAAACTGGCGCTGGATGGCGGCGCCGAGTTCCTGGAAATGGTCATCCAGGCCGGCCCGCCACTGCGTGTCGCGCTCACGGATTCGCGCAATCTCATCGCGCATGTCGAAGCTTTCCGCTTCCTGCTCCCGCAGGCGCGAGGAAAGGAGCGCAACGCAGGCCGAGCAGCCTACGAGAAGTGCAATGCCCGCCGCTTCCGTCAACAGCTCGGTGAGGGTCACCACCTCATCCTCCCTCACCGCCTCCATGCCGAGCAGGAGGGCGAAGGCCCCCACCGCACCCGCAATCAGGATCTGCCGGCCGCGTCCCTTGGTCCAGTCCATAGTCTGTCTCCGAAGCTCGAGTAGCGGCTGCGCGCCCTTGGCTCGCCATGTCGCCGCCATTTTGCGCCTGCCAGCCGCAACGTGCAACAGATGGGCGAGGGCTTCAGTCACGTGATGAAGAAAAGGTCATCGGCGCCGAGCAACGCGATCCCAACAGCGTGATCTCCACGCTCCCGGTCACGCCGCGTCGCCCCGGAACCCAAAATCATTATTCGTGTCGAGCGCGACGCCATCGAAGCGCGCCACCAAATCCGCGAGCGTAGGGAAATCGCCCTCTCCGGCCGTGGCGGAAAACCGGAAGGTGTTGGTTCCTTCTACGCCACCGCCCACAAGCAGGTCGTCCTGACAGCGGGCCGGCGTCAGCGGAAGTCCGTAATTGGCGGCGCAAAGCGGACATTTATCCAGCTTCCACCGAATGACTGCTCCCGGCAACCACGACCCTCAGCGTGGTCGCTTGGGATGTCGGCTCTCAGGAAGCGGCAATTCTGATCTCAATGTCCGACATCGGGGCGCAAAGCTGTCATGCACGGCTCCGTTTGCGAGAGTCTGCTTCGGGTCAAAGCAGCTGCTCGCGTCAATCCTCCCCTACCGATCCTCAATAATCCGCAGATAAGCCGCCGTCACAAACAGCACGATCAGCCCGAACAGTATCCGCCGCGCGCCTTCTGGCATCTGCAGGATGGTGAGCAGCGTCGTCAGCACGGTGAGGATCAGCGCCCCGATGATGGTGCCGGTGTAGCCGCCGCGGCCGCCGAAGATCGAGGTTCCGCCGATCACGGCGGCTGCTACCGAGGGCAGCACCAGCGGCTCTGCCAGCGACAGCGACGGCGCCTTGATCAGGCCGATGTAGAGCAGCCCGGTGATCCCTGCGAGCACGCTCGAGATGACGTAGAGCGCGGTGATGACCTGCCAGTAGCGGACGCCGGACAGGCGTGCTGCCCCCTCATTGTCGCCGACCGCGTAAAGCAGGCGGCCGAACCCGGTGCGGTTCAAGGTGAAAACAATGAGGACGGCGATGGGCACGAACAACAGCAGCGCGTTGGGCACGCCATAGGTCAGGCCGGTGCCGAGCCAGGCCAGGAAGGGCGGAATCTTGGCGCCCGAAGCGATGACGGTGCGCTGATAGACCTGCAGGCAGCCGGTGCCGATCAGGCTGGTGCCGAGCGTCATGATCAGCGGGTGCACGCGAAACACGCCGACGCCGATGCCGTTGACTAGGCCGATCAGCACCGCCGGCACCAAGGCGATGAGAATCGCCACCGCCGGGTCATGATTGACGACCTGCGTCGCCATGATGAAGGCGCTCATCGTCGCCACGGTTCCGACCGACAGATCGATGCCGCCGGTCAGCATGGTCATGGTCTGGCAGCCGGCAAGAATTGCCAGCGGGATGGCGAACTTGACCGTGTTGGCGAGCCAGCGCTCGTTGACGATGCCGGGGCGCAGGATCTGCAGCACCAGCACCAGGATGACCAGCAGGATGATCAGCGGAATCAGCGGCCGGTCGGCCATGAACCGCTTGAGGCGGCGGCCGAAGGGCACGGGTTGGATCGCGGTTGTGCTCATGACGTTGCTCGCGATTGTTTTTGCGCGATGTTGGTTTCGGGAGAGGATAGCGCTCTACGGCGCCCCCCTCTGTCCTGCCGGACATCTCCCCCACAAGGGGGGAGATTGGCAGCTTCACACTCGGCGCCCTTCTTGCACCTTCGGAGATTGGCGAAAGCCGTCGAGCCGTCCAATCTCCCCCCAAGTGGGGGAGATGTCCGGCAGGACAGAGGGGGGCGCCGTGGAGCACCGACTCCGTAAACCAGCCCCACGGCATTGCTCATGATTGCCGGCTCCGCATGGTGATGAAGGCGCCGAACATGACGACGGCGACCATGATCGCGCCCTCGATGATTGCCGTGACGTTGGGATCGATGGCGAGCAGCGTCAGGTCGGTGCGCACCAGCCGCAGCACGAAGACCGCGACGATCGGGCCGAGCAACCCGCCCTTGCCGCCGCCAAGTGCGACGCCGCCGAGCACGACCGCCGCCACGCTGGCAAGAAGATAGGGGCCGGGAATGGGGGCGCCGATGCCTGTGCTCATGGTCAGCGCCAGCCCGCCCATGGCAGCGAAAAGCCCCGACAGGGCGTAGGCGATGATCTTGGTGCGCGCGACAGGCACGCCGCTGCGAAAGGCCGCGAGCTCGCTGCTGCCGATGGCGTAGATCGACAGGCCGAGTTTTGAGCGCTTGAGCGGTATCCAGATGATGCAGAGGCAGACGACCAAAAGCACCAGCGCCTTCGGTATCCAGGCGGAGATCCCGGGCAACCCCGGGATCGCGACCGTCCCGACGATGGTCGCCCTCAGCCATTCGGCGACCGCGCCGCCGGGCGCACTGAGGACCAGCAGCGCCGCGCCCTGCAGAACGAAGAGGGTGGCCAGCGTGACGACGATGTCGGGCACGCGGGTGACGACGATCAGCATGCCGTTGACGGCGCCCAGCACCAGTCCCATGGCCAGCACGAACGGCACGACGAAAAGCGCGTATTCCTCGCTGGCGCCGTCCATCATCGAGGCGGCGGTGACGCTGGTCAGCGCCATCATGGCGCCGACGGAAAGATCGATGCCGCCGGCGATGACGACAATCGTCTGGGCGGCCACGGCAAAGGCGTAGGGCAGCACGGCGCGCACCAGCGAGCCGAAATCGCCGCTGCCATAGCCCGGCTGGATGAGCCTGGTGATCACGAAGAGGACCACGAAGAGGACAAGTAGGCCTGCGACCCAGCCCTGACGGCGGACGAGGCGGGTCAAGGTTTCGCCACCGGGCTCGAGTGGATATCGGCGAGAATGCCGACATCCTCCTTGGCGCCGCGCGGCAAGCCATAGGCGGCGCGCATCAGCGCCGGCTCGTCGGCGAGTTCGACGGGGAAGACATCGACGACGCGCCCTCCAAAGATGACGATGACGCGATCGCAGACACGCTGTACCTCCTCGAGCTCGGATGTATAGAACAGCACGGACTTGCCCTGGTCGGCGAGTTCGCGCAGCAGCTTGTAGATCTCCTGCTTGGTGCCGACATCGATGCCGCGTGTCGGGTCGAAGCAGAGAATGGTCTGTGCTTCGGCGGCGATCCAGCGGGCGATCGTCACCTTCTGCTGGTTGCCGCCGGACAGGCGCTGCACCTCGCGCTGGGCGCGCGTGTCGATCTGCAGACGCTCGATCGCACTGACGACGCTGGAGCGTTCCTGCGCCATGTTGATCGGCCCCCAGTTGCGCAACGCGGCGCTGAACGGGAGCGCGATGTTTTCGCGCACGGAGCGCTGCATGGTCAAAGCTTCGGTGCGGTCGCCGGGCACATAGGCAATGCCGGCGCGGATCGCATCGGCCGGATGCACGAATCTCACCGGCTTCCCGTCCACCTCGATCGTGCCGCCGGACGGGCGGATGGAGCCGGCGAGGGCGGCGAAGAGCTCGTCCTGGCCTTGTCCCTCAAGCGCGACCACGCCCGCGACCTCACCATTCGCCAGGTCGAACGAAACGTCGTTGAGCTTGGTGCCGACACGAAGGTTCGCCACGCCGAGGCGCGGACGGCTATCCCTAGGCGAAGCGTCCTGGCCCGCCTGGCGCGCCGCCACTTGCGTCTTTTCGACCTTGGCGCCGAGCATCATCTCGACGATGCGCTCCTCGACGCCTGGTTCGATGTCGACGACGCCGAGGGTCTCGCCGTCGCGAAGCACGGTGGCACGGTCGCAAAGTGCCGATATCTCGACAAAACGGTGGGAAATGAAGATCACCGAACGGCCGCTGTCGCCCTGGCGGCGAACGACCTCGAGCACCTTTTCGGCAAGGTTTGCCGGCAGTGCCGCGGTCATTTCGTCGAGCAGCAGAACGTCGGGCTCGACCGCCAGCGCCCGCGCCAGATCGAGCACGCGCAGCACGGCAAGCGGGATGTCGCGCGCGGTGTCGCGGATGTCGAGGTCGGGAATGCCGAGTTCGCGCACCCAGGCGCGGAACGGCTCGACCGGCGTGTCGGTCAGGCGAAGATTGGAGGCGACGTCGAGATCGGGGATGAGCGATGGTTCCTGGTAAACCGGAAGCAGGCCGGCGCGGCGCGCATCGGCGGGCGAGCGCACGTCGCGGGCTTCGCCGCGGATCAGGATATGCCCGGCATCGGCGCGGATGGCGCCGGTCAGGATTTTTACCAGCGTCGATTTGCCGGCGCCATTGGCGCCCATCAGGGCGTGAACCTCGCCCGGCACAACCGACAGCGACGCGTTGCGCAGCGCCACCACGGCGCCGTAAGTCTTCACGACGCCGGTGGCGTCCAGGAGGGGGTTGGTGGTCAAAATCGCGTTGCTCTCGTTCCCGAAACTCTATTGCTGGCGCTCTACGGCGCCCCCCTCTGTCCGGCAGGACAGAGGGGGGCGCCGTAGAGCGCCAGTCTATCAACTCTTTGTAGCGCGAGGACGGCAGTTCGCCGTCCCTCGCGCTACGGCTGAAGCGATCTTTACTCGCCTGGGCCCTTGCAGGCGATGATCTGGTCCTTAGTGTAGGTGGTCCACTCCGGGATGGAGATCGAGACCGGCCACTCCGGGCTCAGCGACGGATCGGCGACGCTCTTCAGCTTGGCCTTGCCCTCTTCGGTGGCGTTCTCCCACAGCTGCGGCTCGACCAGCACCGTCTGCTCCGCCGGCTTCTTGCCGTTCAGGATCTGCAGAGCCAGCGTCACGCCGGCGCCGCCGATCGAGCCGGGGTTGGTCACCGCCGCGCCGACGAGGCCTTCGACCGAATTCAGCTGGCCGACGAAGCCGGCATTGTCGGCGCCGACCACCGGCACCAGCGGCGTCTGCGACTCGACCAGCGCATCGACGATCACATTGTCGATGCCCGAAGTCCAGATGCCGTTGAACGGCGATCCGGTGGCGATGAAATCGAGGATCTGCTGCTTGCCCTGGTCCTGCTGCCAGCCGGTGAAGACCTCGTGCACGACCTTCACGTCGGGGAATTCGGCAAGCGCCTTCTTGAAGCCCTTGTCGCGGTCGCTGTCGGCCGAGGCGCCGGCGGCGCCGCGCATGTAGACGACGTCGCCCTTGCCGCCGATCTGCTGGAACAGCCATTTGGCGCCGAGATAGGCGTAGTGCTCCTGGTTGTTGGAGATGATGTAGGCCGAGGGCTCGGTGACCGCCTGGTCGACGGCGACGACGACGATGCCGGCCTTGGTGGCTTCCTCGAGGGCTGACTTGATGCCGGCCGGATCGGCCGGGTTGACGACGATGGCGTTGACCTTGGCGCTGATCAGGTTGCGGATGTCCTCGAGCTGGCCGGCGGCGTCGGTGTTGCGATGGGCGATGTTGAGCTTGGTGACCTCGCCGGAGGCGAGCGCCTGCGCCTTGATGGCGCAGATCATCTCCTCGCGCCAGCCATTGCCCTGCACCGTGTTGGAGACGCCGATCGTGTATTTGGCTTCAGCGGACGAGACGCCCACCGAAGCCAGAAACGCCGCGCCGGCAAGCAGCGGGACCATTGCCAGATATTTTTTCATTTCAGTCTTCCTCCACATTGATCTCAGTTCAGTTCGAAAAAGGGCTCATTTCACGAAGGGGCGCAGCACGTCGCGGGCGAGCAGAAAGCCGCGCTTGACGTTTTCATCGCTCCCCTCAAACCGCCGGTCCTCGTGCTCGATGACGATGGGTCCGTCGTAGCCGACGCTATAGAGGCCGGAGAAGATCACATTCCAGTCGACATCGCCAAGCCCCGGCATGCGCGGCACCTGCCAGCCCATGCCGGCCGAGAGGATACCGCGCTCGTAAAGTCCATCACGATCGATCATCAGGTCCTTGGCATGGACATGCAGCATGTACGGGCCGAACTCTTTGATGAAGCGGGCTTGATCGATCATCTGCCAGACCAGGTGCGACGGGTCGAAATTCATGCCGACGTCGCCGCCCCAGGCCTCAAGTATGCGGCGCCAGATATGGGGCGAATAGGCGATGTTGTGGCCGCCCGGCCATTCGTCATAGCTGAAGATCATCGGGCAGTTCTCAAAGGCCAGCTTGACGCCGTTGTCGCGCGCATGGGCGATGACGGCGGGCCACAGTTTGAGTGCCTCTTGCCAGTTAGCGTCGATGGTTTTTGCAGCGTCGCCGCCGCAGAAGGTGTTGACGACAGGCACGCCCATATGGCTCGCCAGCACGATCACTTTCTTCAAATGATCGATGACGGCCTTGCGGTGGGCGGCATCGGGATGCAACGGATTGGGGTAGAAACCGAGGCCGGAGATCGACAGGTTCTCTTCCGCCAGGGCGGCGGCGATTTCCTTGGCCTGCGAGGCCGAGGTCGAGGCGGCGTCGATATGGCTGGTGCCGGCATAGCGCCGGGCAGCACCCGAGGATTTCGGCCAGCAGGCGATCTCCAGCGCCTCGAAGCCGGCAGAACTTGCCCAGTCGGCGACCTCGCCGAGCGGGGTGTCGGCAAACGGTGCGGTGAGCAGTCCGAGCTCCATATTGCCCTCCCGTGGTCGTGGCGACCTACTATGCCGATTGTGCGGGCCGCTTCAACCGTGTGGCCGCCGGCAACGTGCAAACCTGTCTGACGAACGCCATCGGATCGTCGCAGAGCAAGCCGTCGTGACTGGCCGTGACAGCCGTGCGGAAATCATCGTTGGCGGCGATCCAGTCCGCCAGGCCGCGCCACCCGGCAAAGCAGCGGTGGAAGGCGGCGACACCGATATGAGCCATAGGACGGTCTTTGGACGGAAGGGGAAGCCGGCTAAGCAGTTTCGGGCCGAGCATTTCGAGTGAAGCAGGCGTCACCGGTTCGCGCCCACGACCCATTGCTCCTGGTCGATCAGCGCGCCGGTCATCGGCCCGGAGGCGTCGGAGAGCAGGAAGACGGCGAGGTTGGCCACCTCGTCGGCCGCCAGCAGGCGTCCGAAAGGCTGCGACGCGTTGGCGGCGTCGATCCAACCCGGGCCATGCCCCAGCGTCTCGGCCTGCATGATGCGTTCGGCCGGCGTGTCGGTCCAGCCGACATTGATGCCGTTGACGCGGATGCGGTCGAATCGGTGCGCATTGGCGGCATTGCGGGTGAGTGTGGCTAACGCGCCCTTGGTGGCGGAATAGACGGCGAGTTCCGGCGAGCCGCAATGTGCGTTGATCGACAGGATGTTGACGATGGCGCCACCCTGACGTTGCTTGCGCATCTGCGTGATGGCCGCCTGCATGAGAAAGAACGGCGCCCGCGCGTTGACGGCGAACAGCGCCGCCCAGTCGTCAAAATCGGCATCGAGGAATGAGGCGCGGTTGGTCAGGCCGGCGGCGTTGACCAGGGCGTCGATACGGCCGAAGCGGCTGACACATTCGTCAACCAGCCGTGCCGGCGCCGTGGTATCAGCCAGATCGGCGGCGACGAATGCGGTTGGCGTGCCTGCCTGGGAGAGCGACGTCGCCACTTCGCTGCCGCGCACGGGCTCGCGGCCGGTGACCAGCAGGCCGCCGGCACCAGAACGCGCCAGCGCCTCGGCGATTGCCCGGCCAATGCCTTGCGTCGCGCCGGTGACCAGCACCACCTTGTTGTCTAGCCGAAGCTCCATTCCTCCTCCCGGCACAACGTTTCATTTTTTCAGATATGGAAGCCAGCAGATCAACCATGCGCTCGAAGCGATGTCGAGGCCATTGTCGATGCGGCGAGCGAGGCCTGCGAGGCGCCGATCACGCCGTTGAGAAAATGCAGATTGGCGTTGGCCCGCCGCAAAGATGCGGCTGATTTGGGCATCTGACAACAGCATGACTCTCCCAGGCGGGGCGCCAGCCCACTCCGGCAACGGCCTGATTTTGCTCTTGTGGAGCGATTTCGGTCGAGCTAAATGTCGGTTGGGCTTAGGGGTTTGAAGTGACGGACATCATCGTAGACGTGTTTGCTGGCGCGTGGGCGGCCGGTGGATTTGCCGTGATCTGGTACGTCAGGACGAGACCATCTATCGCTGAAGATCACGAGGACCGCGATCTGCGAGAATGGCTTGATGGTCAGGTTTAAGCCCCAAGCTCAAAGTCCGCCAGAGCGCGTTCGGGGTGCGCCGGTACAGCTATCTTCTTGATCTTACTGGGGGTAAATTTCCGCTGGTGGAGCTGAGGAGGATCGAACTCCTGACCTCGTCATTGCGAACGACGCGCTCTCCCAGCTGAGCTACAGCCCCGTCCAACGGAATGGGCGCATTTATCGGGCGCGGCGGTTTCCTGTCAAGACTGCGTTTTGCCCAAAAGCCGCACGGCCAGCCATCGGCGTGGCCTGCCGCGGAAGCTGGCTCTTGCCGCCTTCCCCCGCAATGGCTACATGTCGGCAACCAATCGGAGACCGGCATGATAGCCCTCATTCAGACCATTGTCCTGGCGCTTGACATTTATTGGTGGATCATCATCGCTTCGGCGATTTTCTCCTGGCTCTACGCCTTCAACGTCGTCAACTCGCGCAACCAGTTCGTCGATAGCGTTAGCAACATGCTCTTCCGGCTGACCGAGCCGGCGCTGCGGCCGATCCGCCGCTTCTTGCCCGACCTCGGCGGGATCGACATTTCGCCGATCATCCTGCTTCTGATCCTGTTTTTCCTCCGGCAGTTCCTGCTCACCACGGTGGCGCCGCTGGTCGTCTGACCCGGCGTTTCATGAGCGCGTCGTTTCGCATGCGTAACAACGGCGTTGACCTGTTCGTCCGGCTGACGCCGAAAGCGGCGATGGACAGGCTCGAAGGCATCGAGATCTCGGCGGATGGGCGAAGCCATCTGAAGGCTCGTGTCCGCGCCGTGCCGGAGAACGGCGCCGCCAATCAAGCGCTCGAACGGCTGGTCGCCAAGGCGCTGGGAGTGCCGCGATCGGCCGTCTCGGTCGTCGCCGGCGGCACGGCCCGGCTGAAAACGCTGCACGTCCTCGGCGATCCGGCTGCGCTGGCGAGATGCATCGAGGCGCTCAGCAGCGCTTGAACCGTCTCAGTCCTGCCCTCTTTGCCAATACTTGGCATCTCCCCCACAAGGGCAGGGCTATCGCAGGTGGAAAGCCGAGGCTTTCGCTCTACGATGTATCCCCACCCCTAACCCCTCCCCACAAGGGGGAGGGAGACTTCCGCTGGCGCTGACCTCGGCAAATTGCCTGCCTTTCGGCGCCAAAGGGGAAGTAAGGGCGCGCGGCAGCGTTCCCTCCCCCTTGTGGGGAGGGTTAGGGTGGGGGTCCATCTTCGCAAGAATCCAAATGCGATTACCCTGCCCGCAAGGGGGAGATTGGCAGCTTCGGCGTTTACACCAGCCCGCGCTTGACCATCATCGCTTCGGGCGACGGCATCTTGCCGCGGAAGGCGGTGTAGAGCTCTTCCGGGTCCTTGGAGCCGCCGGCGGCGTAGATGTTCTTCCTGAGCCGCTCGGCCAGCGCCGGATTGAACGGGTCGCCCGTCTCCTCGAAGGCGGCGAAGGCGTCGGCGTCGAGCACCTCCGACCACATGTAGGAATAGTAGCCGGCCGAATAGCCGTCGCCGGCAAAGATGTGGCCGAAATGCGGGGTGCGATGGCGCATGGCGATGGTGTCGGGCATGTTGAGCTTCTCAAGCGTTTCGGCTTCGAAACGAAGCGGCTCCTCCGGCGCATCCGACCGCGCGTGGTAGGCCATGTCGACCAGTGCTGAGGCGGTGAATTCGACCGTGGCGAAGCCGGCGCCGAAGGTGCGCGCCGCCAGCATCTTGTCGACCAGCGCCTTCGGCATCGGCTTGCCGGTCTTCACGTGCAGCGCATGCTTTTCCAGCACTGCCGGCACGGTCAGCCAGTGCTCGTAGAGCTGCGAGGGCAGTTCGACGAAATCGCGGCTGACCGAGGTGCCCGCGACCGACGGCCAGGTGACTTCGGTCAGCATGCCATGCAGCGCATGACCGAATTCGTGGAACAGGGTTTTGGCCTCATCGACCGACAAAAGCGCTGCCTCGCCCTCCGGCGGCTTGGCGAAATTCATGATGTTGTAGATGACCGGCTTGGAGCCATCGCCAAGCTTGTAGCCGGACTTCAGCGCGCTCATCCAGGCGCCGGAGCGCTTTGAGGGCCGCGCGAAATAGTCGGCCAGGAACAGACCGCGCTCGCTGCCGTCGGCATTCCTGACGACGAAAACACGTGCGTCCGGGTGCCAGGTGGCAATGCCTTTCTTCTCCTCGAAGGTGATGCCGAACAATTTTGTCGCCACGTCGAAACAGGCGTCGATGATGCGGTCGAGCTGCAGGTAGGGCTTCAGCTCGGCCTCGTCGAAGGCGAATTTCTCCGCGCGCAGCTTCTCTTGATAGAAGCGCCAGTCCCATGCGGCGAATTCTTCATTGCTGCCGGCCTCAGCCGCCAGCCGCTGCAATTCGATCTGGTCGCTTGCGGCCTTTTTCAGCGCCTTTTCCCAGACCGGGTCGAGCAGCGTATGCACCGCCTCCGGCGTCTTTGCCATGGTGTCGTCGAGCTTCAGGGCGGCGTAGGAAGCGTAGCCGAGCAGCTTCGCCTTTTCGGCGCGGAGACGCAGCATATCGCGCACCACGCCGGTGTTGTCGGTGGCGCCGCCGTTCTGGCCGCGCATGGTGAAGGCGCGGAAGGCAATCTCGCGCAGGTCACGGCGCTCAGAGAAGGTCGAGAACGGCTCGTAGATCGAGCGCGACAGGGTGACGGCATAGCGGCCCTTCTGGCCGCGCATCTCGGCGGCCTCCGCCATCGCGCTTTTCAGGAATTCCGGCAAGCCGGCAAGGTCGGCCTCGTCAAGGAACAGCGCCCAGTCGCGCTCGTCGGCAAGCAGGTTCTGGCCGAAAATCGTGCCGAGCGACGACAGTTCCTCATTGATCGCCGCCAGCCGCTTCTTGCCCTCGGTGTCGAGCTTGGCGCCGGAGCGGACGAAATTTTTCCAGGTCTTTTCCAGCACCCGCAGCGTTTCGGCATCGAGCTTCAGGGCCTCGCGGCGCTGGTAGAGATCGTCGATGCGGGCAAACAGCCTCTCGTTCATCGAGATCGCCGAGAAATGCCGCGACATCTTTGGCGAGATGTCGCGCTCCAGCGCCTGGATCGCCTCGTTGGTGTGGGCGCCGGCCCGGCACCAGAAGATCGACGAGACATTGTCGAGCGCCTCGCCGCCGAGCTCGAGTGCTGCAAGCGTATTCTCGACGGTCGGCGTCTCGGCATTGCCCGATATCGCCTCGATCTCGGCCTCATGCGCCTTTAACGCCGCATCGAACACCGGAGAAAAATCGCCGTCGCCGATGCGGGTGAAATCGGGCAGGCCGAGCGGCCCTTGCCATGCGGTCAGCGGATGGGCGGCGAGGTCGACGGTATTCGTGGACGGCATGGACAATCTTTCGTAAGTGAGGGGCTTTCGCTGAGTGGCTGTAAGGGCAGGGCGGGACCACCACCGATGTAAGGCGCTGGCTTGCCGCACGCAATATCGCGGCCGGTCAGTAGCCGTCACAGTTTTCCGCGATCGCCGCCTGCGAACTGGCGGTGATGCGGTTGTCGGCGATCGCGAAGGTTTCCTGCATCAGCATGTCGTTGTTGGGGAAATCATAGCAGGCGATGACTGTGGTGACGCCACCCTCGGTCTTCTCGATCCGATGCCGGATTTCAGCCCCGGCGACAGCGCCTTTCCAGTCGTCGATGGAGGCGATGAATTCCTGCTTGGTCTGGACGACGCCGAGGTCGTCGAGTTTTATCCGGACGTCGTCGGCAAGCAGATCCGACAATTCCGTGCGATCGGCGACCAGCAGCGCCGCGTACCAGCGGTCGATGAGCGCGCCGTCATCGGCGCGGGCGGACATGACTGAAAACAGCAGCGCCGCTGCGGCCAAGGCGATCGAACGGCATACCATGCAAGCCTCCTATGTCATCTCCGGCCGCTCGAAGTCACCGGTGTCCTTGTTCATCACCCAGAGCTCGCCGGTCGAGATGTCGAACCAGGCGCCATGCAGCGACAGCCGTCCCTTGCCTTCCAGGATCGAGACGCAGGGGAACGTCCTGAGATTGGCGATCGAATAGCGGATCGAAATGCGCTCCAGCGCGGTCTGGCGCTCCGTTGCCGTCATGAAGGTGCTGGACGACACGGTCTCGGCCGCCGGCGCAATCAGGCTCATCCACTTGCCGATGAAGTCGCCGGGCGACAACGGTGCGGCCGTACTGTCGAGTGCCGCGCGGATGCCACCGCAGCGGCCATGACCCATCACCACGATGTTTTTCACCTTGAGGCTCTGCACGCCGAACTCGAGCGCCGCCGAGGTCGAGTGGAACTGGTCGTCGGGCGCATAGGGCGGCACCAGATTGCCGACATTGCGCAGCACGAAGAGTTCGCCGGGGCCAGCGTCAAAGATCGCTTCGGGAGCCGCGCGCGAGTCGCAGCAAGCAATGATCATCGTTTCGGGCGACTGGCCCTCGCGAGCGAGCGAGCGATAGCGTCCGCTTTCGGCGAGATAGCGGCCACTCATGAAATTGCGGTAGCCGGTGAGCAGATGGTCAGGGAGATGAGGCATTGGCGGCGTCTGGAGCCTTTCCGGGTTAGGCGGCAGCTCTTTTAAGTCAGGAAGGCTCTAGCGGCAAAAGCCGGTCGCGAGCAATGCCGAATCGCGGATGGCTGCAATTGCCATGCTGGAAGGCCCCCTCATCCGGCCTCCGCTTCGCTACGGCCACCTTCTCCCCAAGACGCAAATGTGTGTGCACGCTAGCGCAGCGAGGAGAAGGTGGCCCGAAAGGGCCGGATGAGGCGGCCTTCGCCCAATGCGATTGTCTCGCCGATAGACGGGACGAAGAAATTCATGCCCAGATGGCGACAGGGATGCCAAATCGGTCGGCGAGCGGCGGATCCGGAAACGGCCTTGCCTCGCCGCTGGCGATGCGGCCGGCGATCAGCATCATCGCTGCGGCGTCGAGAAAGTCGTCGGCAGCAGCGCCTCGCGGCGGCGTCCGGTCGAGAAAGCCACTGATATAACCGTGCCGGCAAAGCAGCGCCTTGCGTTCCGCCATGCCGGCCGGGTTGACGGCGCCCTTGATCTTCTTCGGCAGGCGCATCGCCTGATCGTCATTCAGCCGGCAGAAGGCGACTTCCGGGTGTGATTCGAAGACGCGGCTGCGCAGTTCGGGACGCGCGATCAGCACGGCATCGACCTCGCGGATCTTGGCAAAGATGCCAAAAGCTTGGATCGAGATGCCGCGCGGCGGATCCGAGGTTGCCTTGGCAACTTTGCTTGCCTGGCGATGTGCGGCATACCAGGCCTCGATCGTGGTGAAGCCATCTGTGTGCGCGTAAAGCGCCGCACGCGAGGGGATGGCGAAGACGCTGGATTGCCTGTTACCAAGCAGCGGCCGCACCAGCGCTTCGGGCCCACGGCCGCCCTTTTGCGAAAGATCGGGCAGGCCGATCGGCATGTCGACGGCGACTGTCGCATCGGCCGGCAATGCGTCGAGCAGTGCTGCGAAGCTGGGAAAGACGGCTACCGAGGGCGCTGCGCCCGGATCGCGGCGAACGGCGATCCAGCCGGCCTTGCAGCCGTCGACGCCGACGAAAGTCACGCTCTTTTGTCCCGTCCTGGATGCAGGAGATGGCGAAGCTGCACCATCGCCATCGGGTGCGACAGGCTCTGTGCGTCGGTTTCGAGCTGCAATTCGTCGCCGCCGCGCTTGGCGGTGCGCGCCAGTATCTCGTAGACCGCCGCCGTGGTCGATTGCAGTGCCTTGATCGGCGGCTGGCCGGACAGGATGCGTGCCAGATAGACGGCCGCCGTCAGGTCGCCGAGGCCATTGGGCGGCTTTTCGATGAGGCGATGTTCGGCGAGCAGCGCCTGGTTGCCGTCGAGCAGCAGATTGCCGGTGCCGCCGGCCATCATCGCCGGCGCGGAAGTGACCAGCATGGTCGACGGCCCGGCATCAAGGGCGGCCGCCATCACCGCTTTCAGGTCGGGCAGCGGCGCTTCCGCCATCCATTCCAGCTCGTAGCGATTGGGCGTGGCGATGTCGGCGATCGGCATCAGCCGGTCGCGCATGGCGATGGCGGTCGCCTCAGGCACAAAGAGCCCGCCCGAATCGCCCAACACCGGATCGCAGATATAGACGGCGTCCGGCGTCTTCGCCTTGACCGCGCCGACCAGCGAGGCCACGGCGTCGGCCTGGCCGCCTTCGCCGAGATAGCCGGACAGCACCGCGCCGACCTCGCCCAACCATGGCGCGCGCTCGAGATCGGCCATCAGCGCCTTGAATTGATCGAGCGGCGGCACGATGCGTGTCGCCCGTCCATGGCCCGGATGCCAGGGCAGGATGACGGTCGGCACCGCCCACACCGGAAAGCCCAGCGTCTCCAGCGCAAAGACCGCGGCGCGGTTGCCGACCGAGCCGCGCGCGACATGGCTGGAAATGACGATGACCGCGCGCGGCGCGTCGTGTTCTTCAGTGCTCACGAGGTTCCTAACTTTGGCTGACGAAAACCACTAGCCAGATCAACAGGCCAATGGCGATAACGAACCCCAGCGCCCGGCCAATGCGGGTGCCCCAATATTCGATCGGGTCCGACTGGTCGGCGTCTGCAGCAGTGACGTGATCGCGCGCGCCCTTCGCGGTCCGCGCAATGAACGAGGTGCCGCCCGGGTCGGTTTCACGTGCCACGCGCTCGATGATGCGGCGCGATTCGTCGTCGCTGTCCTGGCGTTCCGCCATGGCGATGCCCTGCTTTCACGGCGACTTTAACCTGTTCGCCCGGCCAATTACAGGGCCTGGCAGTGAATGATAAAGCACCAGTAAGGTCCCCCCGGAGGTCATGTTCTCGCGCACGGATTGTGGTAATGCTTCGCCTGTCAGTCTTATCGAGGGATCTTTCCATGCTTGCCCTTTCCTCCCCTTTCGTCTTCCGCAATCTGCCTGCCTTGCTGATGATGGCGATCGTGCTGCCGCTGCTGGCCGGCTGCGGCTACAACACCATCCCGACGGCGGAGGAAAACGCCAAGGCCGCATGGAGCCAGGTGCTGAACCAGTACCAGCGCCGCGCCGATCTCATTCCCAACCTGGTCGAGACGGTCAAGGGTTATGCGGCGCATGAGAAGGATACGCTCGATGCCGTGATCGAGGCGCGCGCCAAGGCGACGCAGGTGACGGTGACGCCCGACACGCTGAGCGATCCGGAAGCGGTCAAGAGATTCCAGGACAGTCAAGCCGGCCTGACCAGCGCGCTGTCGCGGTTGCTGGCGGTGGTGGAGAATTATCCCGACCTCAAGGCCAATCAGAATTTCCTGGCGCTGCAGGCGCAGCTCGAAGGCACCGAAAACCGCATCGCGGTCGCCCGCCGCGACTATATCCAGGCGGTGCAGGAGTACAATCTGACGCTGAGAACCTTCCCGTCGGTGATTTGGGCGACCCTGTGGTTCCGCGACAATCAGCCGTTCGCGAATTTCACCATCGAGGAAGACAAGATGCAGACGCCGAAGGTTGATTTCGGCACGCAGCAGGGCGGGTGACGAACAGCTGGTGAGCGTGGTCCCTATTGGCCTTGCACTCCGTCGCGCCCCCCTCTGTCCTGCCGGACATCTCCCCCACGAGGGGGGAGATTGGCAGCTTCGACCCCGTCGCCAATCTTGCAACGTTGGAGATTGGCGAAAGCAGGAATGACATCCAATCTCCCCCCAAGTGGGGGAGATGCCAAGTGGTGGCAAAGAGGGCAGGACAGAGGGGGGCGCGAAGGAAAGCCAGCCTGGCATTCCTGTTCATCGTCCTAAGCCTTCTCTTCCTTCAGCTCACCGCCCTTGCCGCCGAATTGCCTGTTCTGACCGGGCGGGTTGTCGACAATGCCGGTATCATCGATGCCGCGACCGAGGCGGCGCTGACCCGGAAGCTTGCCGATTTCGAAGCCAAGAGCTCGGACCAGATCGTCGTCGCGACAATCAATAGCCTCGACGGCGAGGAGATCGAGCCCTACGCCAATCGTCTGTTTGGCGCCTGGAAGCTCGGCCAGGCCGGCGAGGACAATGGCGTGCTTTTGCTGGTCGCCAACAACGACCGCAAGATGCGCATCGAGGTCGGCTACGGGCTGGAAGGCACACTGACCGACCTGCACACCAAGCTGATCATCGAAAACGACATGGTGCCAGCCTTCCGCGCCGGCGACTTCTCCGGCGGCATAGCCAAGGCCGTCGACGACATGGTCATGGTGCTGGAGGGCAATCCTGAAGAACTGGAAGCACGCGGCGAACGCAACCAGCAGCCGCCATTCAACACCGACGATCTGTTCTTTGCGATCTTCATAAGCATCTGGGCGATCATCTTCTTCGGCAGCATCGCCGCCTCCATCCTGCCGCCGATCTTCGGCCGGAAACTCGGCCCCGGCCGCTATCGCTGGCTGGGCATGACTTTCGAGCCGGGTCGGCGATCATCTGGCGGCTGGTCGGGAAGTTCCGGTGGGGGAGGCTGGTCCTCAGGCGGTGGCGGCTTTTCCGGCGGCGGTGGCTCGTCCGGCGGCGGCGGCTCATCGGGAAGCTGGTGACGGCATGACACGACGTGTCATCAGTTCACCAGCTTCCGGCCGTTTCGCCGCGCTGATCGGCGCTGCCTTGGCGGCCATGGCGGTGCTGCTGCTGGTCGGCTTCACCGCTCTCGCCGCCGAATTGCCTGCCCTGACCGGGCGGGTTGTCGACAATGCCGGTATCATCGATGCCGCGACCGAGGCGGCGCTGACCCGGAAGCTCGCCGATTTCGAGGCCAAGGGCTCTGACCAGATCGTCGTCGCGACAATCAATAGCCTCGACGGCGAGGAGATCGATCCTTATGCCAACCGGCTGTTCCGCGCCTGGAAGCTCGGCCAGGCCGGCGAGGACAACGGTGTGCTTTTGCTGGTCGCCAAGGACGATCGCAAAATGCGCATCGAGGTCGGCTACGGGCTGGAAGGCACGCTGACCGATCTCCACACCAAGCTGATCATCGAAAACGACATAGTGCCGGCCTTCCGCGCCGGCGACTTCTCCGGCGGCATAGCCAAGGCCGTTGACGACATGGTCATGGTGCTGGAAGGCAGCCCTGAAGAACTGGAAGCGCGCGGGACCCGCAATCCGGCCGAAAGCAATGCCGTCGATCCCATCGTCGCGCTGTTCATCATCGTGTGGGCGACGCTGTTTTTAGGCGGTCTGGCGATGGCGTTCCTGCCGCCGATCTTCGGCATTAAGCTGTCGCCTGGCGTGTATAAATGGCTGGGCATGACATTTCGTTATGGTCAAAGGTCGGGTCGCTGTGGCCAAAGGTCGGGTTCCGCCTCCTCGGGCGGCGTCTGGACATCCGGGACTGGCAGCGGCTGGTCGTCGGGCCGTTCTGGAGGCGGCTGGTCGTCGGGCGGTGGCGGCGGGTTTTCGGGCGGCGGCGGCTCGTCCGGTGGTGGCGGTTCTTCAGGAAGCTGGTGAGACACAACATGGCAACACGACCGATCAGCCCCGGGGACCATGACCGCATCGCCAAGGCGATCCGCACCGCCGAATCAAAGACCGATGGCGAAATCTACTGCGTGGTCGCCTATGCCAGCGACGGCTATTTCTTTCCGGCGGCCTTCATGGCGACGCTGGCCATGCTCGTCGTCAGCCTCGCCGTCAGCTACGGGCTGGAAGCATGGTGGCTGTCGATCCGCGTGCCGCATTTCGTCATCGCGCAGCTTCTGGCGATGGCCTCGGTACTTGTCCTGTTGTGGGCGCTGCCCGCCTTGCGCATCCATCTGGTGCCGAGACGGCTGCGCTACCAGGCCGCGCATGCCAATGCGATAAAGCAGTTCCTCGCCCGCAACGTCCACCGCACGACGGCGCGCACCGGCGTGCTGGTTTTCGTTTCGATTGCCGAGCACTACGCCGAAGTGATCGCCGACAGCGGCATCGACAGCCGTGTCGGCCAGGATGTCTGGGACGGCGTCGTCCGCGACCTTACCGCGCATGCCCGCGACGATCGTCTCGCCGACGGCTTCATCAAGGCGATCGAAGCGACGGGTGCGGTGCTGGCCGAGCATTTCCCGGTTTCTACCGGCGACGTCAACGAGCTGGACGACCATCTGGTCGAAATCTGAGTCGTTACGAACGGCTTCCTTCAGCACTCAACGGCACGTCTATCGTCTGTGCGAAAGCTTGGGAGCCGCTGACCGGACTCTTGCAATCGGGCGATGCGGGTTTATGGTTAACCAATCATGAAGACGCTGAGCATCGACATCAGGAAAGCCGAGCCGCGCGACGCAAGCGCCATCGCCGACGTGCACCTGCTGGCTTGGCGCGGCGCCTACTCCGGCATCATCCCGCATCGGACACTGACGTCGATGATCAACCGCCGCGGCGTCGACTGGTGGGCGAACGCCATCCGTCGTGCCGCCACCGTTCTGGTCGTCGAGATCGGCGGCAAGGTCGCCGGCTACGCCACGATCGGCAAGAACCGCGCCCGCGAGCTCAAGCAGCAGGGCGAGATCTACGAACTTTACGTGCGCCCGGAATATCAGGGCATCGGGCTCGGCAGCCGGCTATTCTCGGCCGCACGGGCGCGACTGGCAGACCACGGCCTGAAAGGCATGGTGGTGTGGGCGTTGGAGGACAACCAGAGCGCGCTCACCTTCTATGCCGGCGCCGGCGGCCGCGACGTCGCCGAGGGCGTCGAGATCTTCGAGCAGAAGGCTCTGAAGAAGGTCGCCTTCGTCTGGGAATGACGGCTCGACACGCCTTTCGCTAACACCCTCAGCTGCTTTCAGTACCATTCGCCGCATTGCACCATGCGCCGCTGCCCGCTATCGGTCTCCAATCGAAAGAGGGACAAAAGCCATGCGTATCGAAGCCATCGCCATCGGAAAGAACCCGCCGGAGGACATCAACGTCATCATCGAGGTGCCGATCGGCGGCGAGCCGATCAAGTACGAAATGGATAAGGAGGCCGGCACGCTGTTCGTCGACCGCTTCCTGCACACCTCGATGCGCTATCCCGGCAATTACGGCTTCGTGCCGCACACGCTGTCGGGTGACGGCGACCCGATCGACGTGCTGGTCTGCAACACGCGCGCGCTGGTGCCGGGCTGCGTCATCAATGTGCGGCCGATCGGCGTGCTGGTGATGGAGGACAATTCTGGTCTGGACGAAAAGATCATCGCAGTGCCTTCGCCCAAGCTGACGCTGCGCTACGAGAACGTCACCGAATACACGCACCTGCCCGACATCACCCGCCAGCAGGTGCAGCATTTCTTCGAGCACTACAAGGATCTCGAACCCGGCAAATGGGTCAAGATCGAGGGCTGGCACGATGCCGCCTACGCCAAGAAGATGATCGTCGAGGCGATCGAACGGGCCAAGGCAAGCAAGTAGCCGAAACTCCTGAAGTTGACCGAATGGGTTGTCGCAACGATTGAGGTTGGCCGAAGCCCCTCAGCTTCGTCATCCCTGGGCGGAGCGACGCGAAGCGGAGCGCAGTCCCTGGGATCCATTCCGTGACATCAACCGAAGTGCGCAGCGGACCAGAATTCTGCACCGTTGCGGCGCTTTGACGTCACGGCATGGATCCAGGGGTCTGCGCTGCGTCGCTGCGCTCCTTGCTCCGCCCCAGGATGACGAAGTCAGTTATCGACGCGGCCGAAAGCGGGCGCGTTGCCGATAACCACGCGCTTGTCCTTGCCACAGGCAAAGGTCCGCGCCTTCTCGTCGGCGAGCCTGCGGGCCTGGTCGTTGGCGCTGGGGTTGCCGGTGGCCAGCACCAGGCCGACGGTGCAGCCTTCATAGGTTTCCGGTTGGGCGACCTTGGCGACGATCAGCACGTCGGTCGGTTTGTTCTCCGCCTCGGGATTGCTGACCGAACGACGGTGGATGACCGCGAAAGGAATGGCCAGATCGCCATTCGTCTCGATGCGCCACTCGAGTCTGGGTGCAGCCGAATTGAGCCCGACAAAACTTTCCCAGACCGCGGTCATATCGCTGGGCGGAAAACCATAGAATAGCGATTCCCGGGCATCGTCGTAGGCGATCAGCACCGGGTAGCCGCGATAGCCCGAACAGGCAAGACTGGCCCAGTCGCCTTCGCCCTCCTCCGCCTGCGCGTAGGTCACGCAGTCCTTCTTCCAGTCGAGATCGGTGTAGGCGCTGGAAATATCGCCGGCCTGAGCGGCCTGGCAGAGGCCAGCGAGGGCAAGCGGGATCAAAGAAACACGCACGGCGGAAATCCCCTCTGGCCAGCTACCTGAATCTAAGCCTCGCAAAAAAATACAGCCCATACAACGCAGAAAACCAGGTGGCCATAACGAACGTTTGGTAGTCCATCCAGCAAATTGCCAGTAGCGACGCGCTGGCCGCAAACAGGACTACGGGAACCGCGGCATCCAAGTATAAAAATACCAAAGTGAATGCGGATATCAACGTGGTCAGTATACTTGCCGTTGTGCTGGAGCTTGGCGTTTTGCCGACGAAATACATCGCAATCGACGAGATGAGTATCAAGAAGGCAACCCTGCGCAGTACGGCTTCCTTGACCTTATACTCATTCAGGCTAAGGATCGCCCCAATGTCTTTCTTCTCTTGCTCGCCAATTAAACCCGACCGCCCCTGCCTCAGGTAGTGAAGCAGGAACATCTTTTCGAGGTCGTCTAAAAACATCCTAGCAGGGTTCAAGTCGGTACCGGCAATTATCAACAGAGTGCGAGCGTGACAGCCATACTGCTTCCGGCCGGAATGGACCGCAAGAGGTCTACTTCTTCAAGCTCGCTTCGATCAGCAGGTCGGCGTTGCGGGCCACAGACTTCGCCGGTCCGCCGGCACCGAACAGCTGGCCGCTGATATAGGCGCCCTCGATGAGAAGCAGCAGCCCGTCGCCCAGAGTGTCGGCGTCGCCGGCACCCATTGCCGCCGCCATGGCGCGCAGGCGTCGTCGCAATTCCTGCTTGTTGGCCTCGCTCACCAGGCGGGCCGGATGGCCGTGCTCGGGATATTCGACGGCCGCATTGGTCATGCCGCAGCCGCGATAGTCGGGTTTTTGCGTGCGCTTGCCGATGCGGGTCAGGAAGGCGGCAATCTGCGCGCGCGGATCGCCGGGATGGGCAGCCACCGCCGCGTCGAAGCGCTCCCAGAACTCCAGGTCGTATTGCCGGAGATAGGAGGCGGCCAATTCGTCCTTGGAGGGAAAGCTGCGATAGAGGCTGGGCTTGGTGACGCCGGCGCGCCGCACGATCTCGTCGACGCCGATCGCCCTGATGCCTTGCCGGTAGAACAGGTCGCGGGCAACGCGAAGGATTTTTTCGCCGGCGCGCGGCGGGGCTACTTCATCCGCTTTGATCGCTGGTTCAATGCTTTTGATTCTCGACACGGTGTTGCCTGCTTGACAATGTTACCGATCGGTACGTATACCTCGGCGCATCGCAACGTACCGGTCAGTAACATGATAGTCCAATCCCGCCCGTTTGGCCAGCGCTACGCTTTCGTCGTGGTCGCCGTCATTTTCCTCTGCCTGCTGATCGCGGCGGGCCTGCGGTCGGCGCCGGCCGTCATGATGCTGCCGCTGGAGGAGAGTTTCGGCTGGCGGCGCGACGTCGTCTCGCTCGCCGCGGCCATCGGCATCTTCCTCTACGGCCTGACCGGGCCGTTTGCCGCGGCACTGATGGAACGGATCGGGCTGCGCCGCACGCTGCTGGCGTCGCTGGTGGTGATGTCGGGCTCGACGGCGCTCAGCCTGTTGATGACCGAGCCCTGGCACCTGCTTCTCACCTGGGGCGTATTCTCGGGCGTCGGTTCCGGCGCGGTCGCCACGGTGCTCGGCGCCACCATCGTCAATCGCTGGTTCAAGACCAATCGCGGCCTGGTGATGGGACTGATGTCGGCCTCCGCCGCCACCGGCCTGCTGGTGTTCCTGCCGCTGCTCGCCGCGCTCGCCCAGTTGGGCGGCTGGAAGCCGGTCGCCATCGCCATTGCGATCGCCACTGCCTGCCTGGTGCCGCTGGTCTATCTGCTGGTGCCGGAGCGTCCGGCCTCGATCGGCATGGTGCGCTATGGTGCGGACGCCGATGACGTGCCGCCGGTTCCGCCGGCCTCGCAGGGCAATTTCCTCACGCATACGCTCAGCACGCTGCGCCGTGCCGCCGGCACCCGCGTGTTCTGGTATCTGTTCGCCACCTTCTTCATCTGCGGCTTCACCACCAACGGACTGGTCGGCACGCACCTGATCGCGTTTTGCGGCGACATGGGTATCGGCCAAGTGCAAGCTGCCGGCCTGCTGTCGTTGATGGGCATCTTCGACCTGATCGGCACGACGCTGTCGGGCTGGCTCACCGACCGTTTCGATCCGCGCAAGCTGCTCGGCGTCTATTATGGCATCCGCGGCCTGTCGCTGATCTACCTGCCTTATTCCGGCTTTTCGTCGACCAGCCTGATCATCTTCGCCGTGCTCTACGGACTGGATTGGATCGCCACCGTGCCGCCGACGCTCAGGCTGTCGAACGAGGCGTTCGGCGACCGCAGCGGGCCGATCGTCTTCGGCTGGATCGTCGCCGGCCATCAGGTGGGTGCGGCGGCGGCCGCTTTCTTCGGCGGCACCATGCGTGAATTGCAGGGCAATTACGAGGTTGCCTTCCTCATCGCCGGCATGACGGCAATAGCCGCAGCCTGCATCTCGCTGTTGATCAACACCAGCCGTCCGGCCTTTGAGCCGGAACCGCAGGCGGCTTGAGCGGTGACGGCTGAGCGCTAATCTCCCCCCTTGAGGGGGAGATGGCCGCGAAGCGGCCAGAGGGGGTCGGTCCGACCGGGCTCGGCCCCTTATCGCAGACACAGGAGGTCGGCGCTCCACGCGAGACGACCCCCTCTGTCGCCTTCGGCGACATCTCCCCCTCGAGGGGGGAGATTCGCCAGCCTGTTGATCGTCAGAAAACCTTCATAGTTTCGAGATGTGCCTGAAACATTGAGGCTGGACCTTGGCGGCGCCGTTCAACGCCATCCAGGAGACAGCCATGAACAAGATTTCGATGACCCGGCGCGCCTTCGTCACGTCCGTGAGCGCCGCCGGCCTCGTCGGCGTATCGGGCCTCGCGCTTCCCTATTATTCGCGCGCCAATCAGCGGCCCGCCTTCACCCATGGCATCCAGTCGGGCGATGTCGACGCAACCAGCGGCGTGGTGTGGACCCGCACCGACCGCCCTTCGCGCGTCATGTTCGAAGTGTCGTCGACGGAAAATTTCGCCAATGCCTTGCGCCTTGCGCCGCTCGACACGTCGCCGGCCAGTGATTACACGGTAAAGCGGCTGCTCACCGACCTCGCCTCCGACCAGGACATCTTCTACCGCATGATCGCGGCCGATCTCGCCGACATCAACGCCGTCTCCGAGCCGATCGTCGGCCGCTTCCGCACGGCGCCGGCCTCGAAGCGCGACATTCGTTTCGCCTGGTCGGGCGATACCGCCGGCCAGGGCTGGGGCATCGACGACACCGGCATGAAGACCTATGCCACGATCGGCAAGCATACGCCCGACTTCTTCCTGCATTCCGGCGACACCATCTATGCCGACGGCGCGATGAAGGACGAGGTCGACCTTACCAATGGCAGCAAGTGGAGGAACAACGTCCTCATCGACGAAAAGCGCAAGGTTGCCGAGACCCTGGACGAGTACCGCGGCCAGTGGAAATACAACTTGATGGACGGACATGTGCTGGGTCTCAACGCCATCTGCCCGACCTTCTACCAGTGGGACGACCACGAGGTGGTCAACAACTGGTCGGATTCGAAGGACCTGAGCGCCGACGACCGCTACTCGGAAAAAAACATCCATGTGCTGGCGGCACGCGCGGCACGCGCCTTCCACGAGATGACGACGATCCGCTACGAGCCGTCGGAACCGGGCCGCGTCTATCGCAAGATCGCCTACGGGCCGCTGCTCGACGTGTTCTTCCTAGACATGCGTTCCTATCGCGGCGCCAACGGCCCCGGCATGCAGGATACGGTGACGCCGCAATCGCGCATTCTCGGCGAACAGCAGACGAAGTGGCTGAAGCGCGAACTGGCAACCTCCAACGCGACCTGGAAAATCATCGCCGCCGATATGCCGCTCGGTCTCGTCGTCTGGAACGACGCCACCAAGAAGGCCGGCGCCGAGGCCATCAGCAATGGCGACAATGGTCCGGGCAAGGGTCGCGAGTTGGAAATTGCCGACCTCCTTCGCTATATAAAGAATGCCGGTATCACCAACACCGTCTGGCTGACCGCCGACGTGCACTACACGGCGGCGCATTACTACAATCCTGATAGGGCGCAGTTCCAGGACTTCAATCCGTTCTGGGAATTCGTTTCGGGTCCGCTCCATGCCGGCACGTATGGACCCAATGATTTCGACATGACCTTCGGCCCGGAGCTGAAATTCATCAAGGCGCCAACCGCCGAGCAGGGGCAGAACCTGCCGCCCTCGGCCGGCCTGCAGTTCTTCGGCCTCGTCGACATCGACGGCGCCACTGAACAGATGACGGTGCGGCTGATGGATCGCGACGACAATGAACTCTACAAGGTCACGCTCGACCCGGTGCAGTCGGCGTGAGGGGCTGGCTTCAATAATGGCCAAAACGCAGGCGGGACAGCGCCCCCCTCTGTCCTGCCGGACATCTCCCCCACACGGGGGGAGATTGGCAGCTTGGGCGCTCCGCTCGCGCCTGCAACGTTGGAGGTTGGCGAAAGCGGCGGCGACGACCGATCTCCCCCCTCGTGGGGGAGATGCCCGGCAGGGCAGAGGGGCGTGAAGGATCGCAGCGGAACGGTATCTCGGGATGACGACCGCCGTCGGCAGTCGTCAGTCAGGATAGCAAACGGTCGGAATTTCGGGCCAAACAGCGCTGTCGCAGTTGGCAGCCTCCTGCCTCTGCTTGAAGGCGGCGCTGACCGGCCCGGTCACCACCGGGTCGACGCCATCGGGCGCATCGGCAAACAACTGCTCCGCCGAACGCGTATCGGACGGCAGGGCAGGGGGCGCTTCCTTGAGGGTCGCGGCCGACTGTGCCGCGCCCGCCGCGAGGAGAACGGCGAAGGCCGCCCATGCGAGGATTGGCCGGTATCTGCTGCCCGTATTGCTCATGAAATTCGAACTGTCCCGACCGCGAAAGGTTCCGCTTTGGTTAATAATTCCATTTCACACCAAGACGCTTAAGATTTGGTGACCATATATTTGGTGGCACGCCTCCTCTTTCGCAATTGCGAAAAACCCTGTATGAGCCGCCCAACCGAAAGAGGCAGCGCCTTTTGGCCTGCTGCCTGCAACGCTCCCGAGACCACAACATGAAAATTCGTAATATCGCGATCATCGCGCACGTCGACCATGGAAAAACCACCCTCGTCGACCAACTCCTGAAACAGTCCGGCTCGTTCCGCGACAACCAGCGCGTTGCCGAACGCGCCATGGATTCGAACGACTTGGAAAAGGAACGCGGCATCACCATCCTGGCCAAGGCGACCTCGGTCGACTGGAAGGACACCCGCATCAACATCGTCGACACCCCCGGCCACGCCGATTTCGGCGGTGAAGTCGAGCGCATCCTGTCGATGGTGGATTCGGCCATCGTGCTGGTCGACGCCGCCGAAGGGCCAATGCCACAGACCAAATTCGTCGTCGGCAAGGCGCTCAAGGTCGGATTGAAGCCGATCGTCGTCATCAACAAGATCGACCGGCCGGACGCCCGCCACGTCGAGGTGGTCAACGAAGTGTTCGACCTGTTTGCAGCGCTCGACGCGACCGACGAGCAGCTCGACTTCCCGATCCTTTACGGCTCGGGCCGCGACGGCTGGGTCTCGGAAAACCCCGAAGGTCCGAAGGATCAGGGTCTGGCGCCGCTGTTCGACCTCGTCATCAAGCATGTGCCGGCACCGACCGTCCATCCCGGCCCGTTCCGCATGATCGGCACCATCCTCGAGGCCAACCCGTTCCTCGGCCGCATCATCACCGGCCGCATCGAATCCGGTACGCTGAAATCCAACCAGGCGGTCAAGGTGCTGCATCATGACGGCACCCAGGTCGAAACCGGCCGTATTTCGAAGATCCTGGCTTTCCGCGGGCTTGAGCGCCAGCCGATCGACGAAGCGCAGGCGGGCGACATCGTCGCCATCGCCGGCCTGTCGAAGGGCACCGTTGCCGATACGTTCTGCGACCCGTCGGTGACCGAGCCGCTGCATGCGCAGCCGATCGATCCGCCGACCGTGACGATGTCGTTCCTCGTCAACGATAGCCCGCTGGCCGGCACCGAGGGCGACAAGGTGACCAGCCGCGTCATTCGCGACCGCCTGCTGCGCGAGGCCGAAGGCAATGTCGCGCTGAAGATCGAGGAATCGCCGGACAAGGACTCGTTCTTCGTCTCCGGCCGCGGCGAATTGCAGCTTGCCGTTCTGATCGAGACGATGCGCCGCGAAGGTTTTGAGATCGCCGTGTCGCGTCCGCGGGTCGTCATGCAGCAGGGCGACAACGGCGAATTGCTGGAGCCGGTCGAGGAAGTCGTTATCGACGTCGACGAGGAGCATGCCGGTGTCGTCGTGCAGAAGATGTCGGAGCGCAAGGCCGAGATGGTCGAATTGCGCCCGTCGGGCGGCAACCGCCAGCGCATCGTTTTCCACGCGCCGACGCGCGGCCTGATCGGCTACCAGTCGGAACTGTTGACCGACACGCGCGGCACCGCTGTCATGAACCGGCTGTTCCATGCCTATGAACCCTATAAGGGTGAGCTGCCAGGCCGCACCAATGGCGTGCTGATCTCCAACGAACAGGGTGAATCGGTGGCTTATGCCATGTGGAACCTGGAAGATCGCGGTCCGATGGTCATCGATCCGGGCGTCAAGGTCTATCAGGGCATGATCATCGGCATCCATTCACGCGACAACGACCTCGAAGTGAACGTGCTGAAGGGCAAGAAGCTGACCAACATCCGCGCCGCCGGCAAGGATGAGGCGGTGAAGCTGACGCCGCCGATCCGCATGACGCTGGAACGCGCGCTGGCCTGGATCCAGGACGACGAGCTGGTCGAGGTGACGCCGAAGACCATCCGCCTGCGCAAGCTCTACCTCGACCCGAACGAGCGCAAGCGTTTTGAGAAGTCGGCGAAAGTGGTCGGCGCGGCGTAAGCCTTTTCTTCTCAGCGGTTATGAGGGAGGCAGCACGCGCGTGCTCCCTCCCTTTTAGTTTACCCGCCGGCAGCCGAGATAACGGCCTCGCGATCGGATTCGCCGGCCAGATCGATGCGGATCGCCGTTCCCGCTCGAGCTGGCTTGCGCAACGCCTTGGCCCAGTCCGGACCAACGACCAGCAATCGCTTCTCTTCCCAGGCCTGAAGCCGCGATCGCGAGATGCCGAGTTGGCTGGCAAGCAACCGGTCGAGCCGCAGCGCTGTCGGCACCTCGAGCCCGAGCTGGAGCTCGATAGCGGCGATGTTTTCCGGCCTGTCGCCGAGCATCTCCTTGTGGACGGCGGCTTCGGGAAATACCTCGACGCGTCCGACCCTGCTTCGCAGCGCGACAACATCGAGGCATGGCGACGCGCCAGGGCCGGATCGTTGCTTTCGAGCGCCTGCAGCTGCGCCGGCTCGATCTCGCGGCGGTTGCACCGCTCCAGAATGCCGAAATTCCAGGAATTGTCGCAATCGATGCATCGGTAGATCAGCCACGCGTCGATGCGTTTGCCGTTGGCGTTGACGCGGAATTTCCCGCTGCTGTGGTACGCCTTCAGGCCGCCGCAGCGATTGCAGTTATTCAGAGGTCGAGGTGCGGTTTTGGGTGCGATCGTCCAGCGCATACGCAGTATCGAAGACATGCGAAAAGGCCTTCCCGTCGGGAAGTTCGTCAGATCGGCGATGTCGAGATGCCCATGCGGGCACGGCGTGGCGAGAGGCTGCGGTGGTCGGAAATCAGGTGTCGCGGGTGACTGCGCGCGACAGCGGTTCAGCAGTGCCAAACCGGTCTCGAACCGCCACCCTGAGGAACACATGATATGAAACAGACGCTGCGAATGCGGCGCCATGCATTGTGTCGGGGGAGTTGACGAGACCGGCGATTACGTAGGCAAAGTGAAGCTCGAAATTGTGGCGGGCCAACCTTCTAGCCGCGACGCGGCGGGCCGACAAGCCCCTCTATCATCGGTGCTACCGCTGCGGCGGCAGTTCGGCTAACATCGAGCGGTCTACGTCCCAAGCAAAGATCCTGGTCATGCACCTCACTTCTCTCCTCATCTTCGCCGCCGCCCTTTTCGTCGCCGCCGGCTCGCCCGGCCCATCGATTGCCGCTCTGGTGGCGCGGGTCATCGCAAAGGGCTTTCGCGACGTGTTTCCGTTCCTGCTCGCCATGTGGATCGGCGAGGGCATCTGGCTGTCGCTGGCGGTATTCGGCCTGGCGGTGGTGGCGCAGACCTTCCATCTCGCCTTCGTCGTGCTGAAATGGGTCGGCGTCGCCTATCTCGCCTACCTCGCCTGGAAGATGTGGACCGCTCCGGTCGAGGCGCGCGAGGGCGAGATGCCGCGCGAGGAGTCGGCCGTCAAACTGTTCTTTGCCGGCATGGCGGTGACGCTCGGCAATCCCAAGATCATGATGTTCTACCTGGCGCTGCTGCCGACCATCATCGATCTCGCCTCGGTGACGGTCGTCGGCTGGATCGAACTGACGCTGACCATGGCCGTGGTTCTGGTCACCATCACTCTCGCCTGGGTGCTCGCGGCAGCGCAGGCGCGAAAACTGCTGAAGAGCAAGCGGGCGATGAAGATCGCCAACCGTGTCAGCGCCGGCACCATGGCCGGCGCCGCGGCGGCGATCGCGGCGCGGTCCTGAGCGTCACATCATCTCGATGATCGGCGCGATCTCGACGCTGAAACCCGGGTCCTTCAGGATAGGACAGTCCTTGGCCTTATCGACGGCATCGTCGATATCTTTCGCTTCGACGATCGTGTAACCGGCGGTCGGATTGCTGCCGCCATTGTTCTCGACCTTGCCGCCGGGCAGCACGGTCTTCGACATGCCGACCGGATTGCCGCCGTCGACCACGGCCGAGCCAAGCTTGCCGTACCAACCGTTCCAGGCATCCATCGCTGCCTTCCGTTCGGCCTCGTCGGTCGGCATCTTGCCCGAGCCATGATACACATAGAGAAATTTCGCCATGTTCTCCTCCGTTGATCAGCGGCGTCGAACCTGCATGCGGTCACGCCGCAGGACGATCATCGGACCAAACCGGCAAACAAGCAACGAGAATGCGCAATAGCTAATACAAGGTTAATATAAGGTTCGGTTGGGCCGAACCTCACCTCGCCATCGCGTGGTATTCATCGTTCGGCCGCATGTCGACCGCCGCCGCCACCCGGTTCGACATGTTGAAGAAGGCGGCGGTCGAGGCGATGTCCCAGATGTCGCGATCCGAAAAGCAGGCCTCACGCAGCGCTGCACGATCGGCCTCGGCGATCTTGTCCGGCTGCTCGGTCAGCTTCACCGCGAATTCAAGCATCGCCTTCTGTCTCGCGGAAAGGTCGGCGGCGCGGAAGTTCATCACCATCATCTCGCCAAAGGCCGGGTCGCCGGAAAGCTGGCGCACCGCCGCGCCATGGGCGGCGAGGCAATAATAGCAATGATTGATGGAGGAGACGGCGACCGCGATCATCTCGCGCTCCAGCTTCGACAGGCCGGATTGGCCCAGCATCAAATCGTTGTACATATCGGTGAAGGCACGCAGCTTCGTCTCGTCGAAAGCGTAGGCCAAAAGCACATTGGGAACGAGGCCGAGCTTCTCCTCGCATTTGGCGAAATAGGCCTTCGTCGCTTCGCTCAGTTCCGCGGGCGCGAGGTCAAGTGCGGTGATCCTGTCTTTCATGGCGGATTTTCTCCTCATTTTCGTTGACCCACCGGCGAATCCCGACATTTCGTCGCAAGCGGTCAAACCTTTGTCGCCAAATATCGGTCATCTGCTACCATAGTCGCAAAACATATGACGGGAGGGATTAGCGACATGGCCGGCCTGAAATCTGCAAGCCAGTTGAAAAAGATAAGCACGGCCAAAGGCAGCGAGAAACCCGGCAGGCTTGCCGATTATCTGCTGGCCCGAGCGCCGGCCGAAGATGTCGCCGCCTATGAGGTCACCGCCCTCGAACGCGCCGCCGATCTCGCCGGACGCGCCGTCGCCAGGCATAAGAAGGGCGATTGCCTCGTCGCCATAGACGTCGATTCCGGTGTCGTCCGCCAAGGCAGGCCGATGACCGTGATCACCGTTGTCAACGACAACATGCCGTTCCTGTTCGATTCCGTCCTCGGCGAGGTCACCGAGAGCGCCGGCGAACCGCTGCTGGTCACCCACCCGGTCATCGTCGTCAGGCACGGCAAGAGCGGCGTCGACGAAATCCTCGGCGATGGCGGCTTTGCCAAGGGCGATCACAGTCATGAGCGGCTGAGCGTTATCCACGTCCATATCGCCCGTCTTTCGGCCGATCAGGCCGACGCATTGGCCGAGCGGTTGAAGAAAATATTAGGCCAGGTGCGCGCCGCTGTCACCGACTGGAAGCCGATGCTGGCCCGCCTCGACCAGGCAATCTCCGAATTCCGCTACGCTCCGGTGCCGCTCGACAAGGCCCACGTCGCTGAGGCGATCGCCTTCCTAGAATGGCTGCGCGACGACAACTTCACCTTCCTCGGCATGCGTGAGTTCAAATATACCGGCGGCGAGAAGAGCGGCATGCTGGAGCGCACCGAAAAGCCCGGCCTCGGCATCCTCTCCGATCCGGACGTGCTGGTGCTGCGGCGCGGCACCGAAGCGGTGTCGACGACGCCGGAAATCCGCGCCTTCCTGCACGGGCCGGAACCGCTGATCGTCACCAAGGCCAACGCCAAATCGACCGTGCATCGCCGCATCTATCTCGATTACATCGGCGTAAAGACCTACACCGCCAAGGGCGTGCTTGCCGGCGAACTGCGCATTGTCGGCCTGTTCACCTCGACTGCCTACACGCGCTCGGTGATGAAGATCCCTTATCTCAGGTCGAAAGCCGAAACCATCATCGCCAAATCCGGTTTCAACCCTGAAGATCACTCCGGCAAGGCACTGATCAACGTGCTGGAGAGCTATCCGCGCGACGAGCTGTTCCAGGTTCCGGTGCCGATCCTGCGCAAGCACGCCGAAGCCATTTTGGGGCTGATCGAGCGGCCGCGCGTCAGAGCGCTGGTGCGCGCCGATCAGTTCGACCGCTTCGTCTCGATCCTCGTCTTCGTGCCGCGCGACCGCTATGACAGCGTCGTACGCGAGAAGATCGGCACCTATCTGAAGACGGTGTTCCAAGGCCGGCTTTCGGCCTACTACCCCGCCTTTCCGGAAGGCGGACTGGCGCGCGTCCATTTCATCATCGGGCGTTCCGGCGGCAGGACGCCGAAGGTCGACCAGGCGACGATCGAGGCAGCGATCCGCGCCATCGTGCGGACCTGGGACGACATTCTGCGCGAGACGGCGGCCGAGACCGGCGCCGATGCGGCGCTCACGGCGATCGCCTCGCGCTTCTCGGGAAGCTATCGCGACAGCTTCTCGCCGGCGGAGGCGTTGGCCGATGCCGGGCGCATCGCCAAGATCAGCGCGGCCAACCCGATCGCCATCGACTACTACCGTCATGCCAACCAGGAGCCGCATCAGGCGGCGCTGAAGATCTATCACCATGGCAGCCCGGTGGCGCTGTCGCGGCGGGTGCCGGTGCTGGAGAACATCGGGTTCCGCGTGATCAGCGAGCGCACCTTCGAGGTCGGCGACGAGGCTTCCGGCATGGTCTTCATCCACGACATGGAGCTCGAAAACAGCTACGGCAAGCCGATCGACCTCGGCGACCGCGGCGCGCTGTTCGAGGACGCGTTCCTTTCCGTCTGGCGCGGCGACATCGACAATGACGGCTATAACGGCCTTGCCCAGACCGCCGGCCTGTGGTCGAGCGAGGTCACCATCCTGCGCGCCTATGGCCGCTATCTGCAGCAGGCCGGGATCCCGCAGAGCCAGGATTTCATTGCCGCCGCACTCAACCGCTATCCGGAGATCGCGCGTGGCCTGCATGAGCTGTTCGTCGCCCGCCTCGGGCCGATGGCGGAGACGGAAGGGTTAGTCGCGGCCAAGCACCTCAAGGCCAAGATCAGGGATGCGTTGGAAGAGGTTCCCAACATCGATGACGACACCATCATCCGTCGCTACCTCAACCTGATCGAGGCCTCGCTACGCACCAATCATTTCGTTGCCGATACGAAGGAGAAGGGCCAGTCGCTGGCGATCAAGCTCGACTCGCAGGCGGTCGACGGCCTGCCGGCGCCGCGGCCGTGGCGGGAGATCTTCGTCTATGGTTCCGAGGTCGAGGGCGTGCATCTGCGCTTCGGCCCGGTCGCCCGCGGCGGCCTGCGTTGGTCGGACCGCGCCCAGGACTACCGCACTGAGGTGCTCGGCCTGGTCAAGGCGCAGCAGGTCAAGAATGCGGTAATCGTGCCGGTTGGCGCCAAGGGCGGTTTTTATCCGAAGAAGCTGCCGATGGGCGCCGGGCGCGACGCCATCTTCGAAGCCGGCGCGTCCGCCTACAAGAACTACGTCTCCAGCCTGTTGTCGATCACCGACAATATCGGCCTGGACGGCGTCATCCCGCCAGCCGGTGTGATCAGGCGCGACCAGGACGATCCCTATTTCGTCGTCGCCGCCGACAAAGGTACGGCGACCTTCTCCGACACCGCCAATGCCATCAGCGAGAAACATGGCTTCTGGCTCGACGACGCCTTCGCCAGCGGCGGCTCGGCCGGCTACGACCATAAGAAGATGGGCATCACCGCCAAGGGCGCCTGGGAAGCGGTCAAGCGGCATTTCCGCGAGATGAACCGCGATATCCAGACCGCGCCCTTCACCGTCGTCGGCGTCGGCGACATGTCGGGCGACGTGTTCGGCAACGGCATGCTCCTGTCCGAGCAGACCCGGCTGATCGCCGCCTTCGACCATCGCGACATCTTCATCGATCCCGCCCCCGACATGGCGGCCTCGATGGCCGAGCGCCGACGCATGTTCGCCCTCGCACGTTCGAGCTGGCAGGACTACGACAAGACAAAACTGTCCGAAGGCGGCGTCATCGTCTCGCGCAGCCAGAAGTCGATCACGCTGCCGCCGGCCGCAGCGGCGGCGATCGGCCTCGGCAAGACGACCGCCTCGCCGGTCGAGATCATGAGCGCCATCCTCAAAGCGCCGGTCGACCTTTTATGGTTCGGCGGCATCGGCACGTATCTCAGGGCATCGACAGAAACCAACCAGGATGTCGGCGATCGCGCCAACGATGCTGTTCGGGTGACCGCGCTCGAAGTGCGCGCCAAGGTCATCGGCGAAGGCGCCAATCTCGGCGTGACGCAGCTGGCCCGCATCGAGTTTGGGCTGAATGGCGGCCGCTGCAATTCCGACGCCATCGACAATTCGGGCGGCGTGAACTGCTCGGACGTCGAGGTCAACATCAAGATCGCGCTGGCTTCCGCCATGCGCAAAGGGGCGCTGACCCGCCCAGCGCGCAACAAGCTTCTTGCCGAGATGACCGACGAGGTGAGCGCGCTGGTGCTGTCCAACAATTACGAGCAGACGCTGGCGTTATCCCTGGCCCGCAAGCGCGGCCTTGCCGACATCGCCCATCAGAGCCGTTTCATGGCCGCGCTCGAGGCGCGCGGCCTGCTCGATCGCAATGTCGAGGCTCTGCCGTCGCCGGCAGCCCTTGCCGAGCGCGAGGCGCGCGGCGAGCCGTTGACCAGGGCCGAGCTCGGCGTGCTGTTGGCCTATGCCAAGATCGAGCTGTTTTCCGACATCGTCGCCAGCGACGTGCCGGACGATCCGCATTTCGACCGTGACCTGATGGGCTATTTTCCGGACCGCATGGCGAAGAAATACGCGGCCGAGATCCATGGCCATCGCCTGCGCCGCGAAATCATCGCCCGTGTCGTCGCCAACGATCTGGTCAATCGCGGCGGCCCATCCTTCGTCAACAGGCTTCAGGAAGCCACCGGCCGAAGTGCGGCCGACGTGGTCCGGACCTTCGCCGTGGTGCGCGACGGCTTCGGGTTGCCGGCGCTCTATCGCCAGATCGACGCGCTGGACAACCGGATCGACGGGCAGGTGCAGCTCGACCTTTATCAGGCCATTAGCCGGGTTACCTATGTGGCCAGCGGCTGGTATCTCAAGAACGATACCGGCACCGCTCCGCTCGGGCAACGGATCGCCGAGTTGCAGGACGCACGCAAGGCTCTGGAGCCGAAGCTGGTTTCACTGCTGCCGGCCTTCTCGCGCGAGCGGATCGAGGAGCGGCGGCATGGTCTGGCCAAGGGCGGCGCGCCCGAAAGGTTGGCCGAACAGCTGGCGCTGACCGACGTGATCAGCGTCGTCCCTGACATCGCGCTGACGGCCCGAACCGCGAATGCCGACATCGTCGTCGCCGCGAAGGCGTTTTTCGCGGTCAGCGATGCCTTCCGCATTCCGCGCGTCGAGGACGCGGCGCGCTCGATCGCGCCGTCCGACTACTACGATCAATTGGCTCTTTCCCGCGCCACCGACACGATCGGCGCGGCCAGGCGCGGCATCGCCGTGGCGGCGCTGATCAGCCATGCCGAGGCGGCGGATTCGGTGACGGCATGGCTGGAGGCCGGCGGCGAGAGGGTCGGACGCGTCCGCGAGCGGCTGCAGGCGCTGACCGAGGGCGGCGACATCACCGTGTCGCGGCTGTCGGTGGCATCGGGGCTGATCAGCGACCTGACAGCGCTGTGAGAAGTCTTCCGAATCGCTCGCGATTGCCGGCAGGAACTGCGCTATAGAGCGAAACGGTTCCCCGCTTCGGGGCACCGTTCGTGGGAGGGCATATGGCCGAGGTAGCAGTGCAGCGAGCGCCGGAACGCGGCATCTGGGGATGGATGCTGTTCGACTGGGCGGCGCAGCCGTTCTTCACGGTCATCACCACCTTCATCTTCGGCCCTTATTTCGTCTCGCGTATGGCGAGCGATCCGGAGACTGGACAGGCGGCATGGGGTTACGGCATCGCCGCGGCGGGGCTGGCCATCGCCGTTCTGTCGCCGGTCCTCGGCTCGATCGCCGACCAGACCGGCCCACGAAAACCGTGGATCGCGCTCTTCGCCGCGATCAAGATCACCAGTCTTTGCCTGCTATGGTTCGCTGCTCCCGGTTCGAACATTTTCCTGGTCGTGCTGTTCTTTTCGCTGGCCTCGGTCGCGGCGGAATTCTCGACCGTCTTCAACGATTCGATGATGCCGCGCCTGGTGCCCAAGAGCGAAATTGGCCGAATCTCGAACATGGCCTGGGGCCTTGGCTATCTCGGCGGCATGATCGCGCTGATCTTTGTCGTCGCCTTCATGGCCGGCTCGTCGGAAACCGGCAAGACGATCGTCGGTCTCGACCCGATCCTCGGTCTCGATCCGAAACTCGGCGAGGACGCACGGGCGACGGGACCCCTCTCAGCGGCCTGGTATTTCCTGTTCATCCTGCCAATGTTCTTTTTCACACCGGATGCGGCCAAGGGCATTCCCCTTGGACCAGCGGTGCGCGAGGGGCTGTCGGAACTGAAATCGACGCTGGGCGAAATACGCCAGCGCAGCGGTATCTTCCGCTTTCTCGTCGCCCGCATGATCTATCAGGATGGCGTCAATGCGCTGCTTGCGCTGGGCGGTGCCTTTGCGGCGGCGATGTTCCACTGGTCGATCACCGAGATCGGCCTGTTCGGCATCATCCTCAACGTCGTCGCCATCGTCGGCTGCCTGGTTGCCGCGCGCCTCGACGTGGCGCTCGGCTCCAAGACCATAGTGATGATTTCGCTTGTCCTGCTCAGCATTGCCACGATCGGCATCGTCTCGACCGGGCCGGGCTACACGCTGTTCGGTGCCTGGATGATGCCCGGAGCCGATAGCGGCGGGTTGTTCGGTACACCGGCCGAAAAAGCCTACATCTTTTTCGGTCTGCTGATCGGGCTTGCCTTCGGGCCGGTGCAGGCATCGTCGCGCTCCTACATGGCGCGCAGTGTCACAGCTGCCGAATCAGGCCGCTATTTCGGCATCTATGCGCTGGCCGGGCGGGCGACCAGTTTTGCTGCGCCATTTATGGTGGCCACGATCACCTTGGCCAGCGGCTCGTCGCGGCTAGGCATGGCGGCAATCGTGCTGTTCCTCGGCGTCGGCCTGGCGATCCTGGTCCGCACGCCGTATCCGGCGGACCAGCCGACGGAGTAGGGCTCTTGCCTTCTCCCCTTGTGGGAGAAGGTGGATCGGCGCGGAAGCAAGACGTGAAAACATCAAGGGATTTGAGCTGCTTACGCCTTCATCGTAGCGATCCTGCCAATACCCCTCATCCGACCGAGCTTCGCTCGGCCACCTTCTCCCACAAGGGGCTAGTGTCCTGATTCCGAAGTT
>NZ_FUIG01000113.1:0-431 GCF_900149755.1 Mesorhizobium delmotii
TTTGCGCCATTTCCGGGCCTTCGCGGTCGCAAATGCGAACGTCGCACCCCCAACCCGATGCAGACCTTCCGCCTAAGAAATCGAAGACAAGCCCTAGGGTGGCGGAAGGTGGGCGCGGTTCGTGAGGGCTGCAGCATAGCCCGGCTTGAGTTGGATGGCCTTGTCAAAGTCGGCCCTAGCCTTGGTGTTTTCCCCCATAGCTTGATAGGCAAGCCCACGGTCATTGAATGCTTCAGCATAGTCGGGCTTCAGCTCAATAGCCCTGTCGTAGTCTGCAACGGCCTTGTTGAGGTCACCCTTGGCCCGATACGCGTTAGCACGGCAGTGGAAGGATTCGACTAACGTGGGCTTCAACTCGATCGCCTTGCCGCAGTCAGTAATAGCCTTCACACCGTCACCTTTGAATAAAAAGGCCGCGCCGCGGTTCGCGA
>NZ_FUIG01000105.1:0-5447 GCF_900149755.1 Mesorhizobium delmotii
ACCACTTGCCGAACAGGATGCGATCGCCGGCCTTGACGTCCAGCGGGACGAGCTTGCCGGCTTCGTCGCGGGCGCCGGAACCAACGGCGATGATCTCGCCTTCCTGCGGCTTTTCCTTAGCCGTATCGGGGATGATGATGCCGCCGGAGGTCTTGGATTCGGATTCGACCCTACGAACGACCACGCGGTCATGCAGCGGCCGGAAATTCGACTTTGCCATTTTGGATATCCCTGGTGCGGAGGTTGAAAGGTTCTCCGTTGCCGGAGCGTGGTTAGCACTCGCCAGTGGAGAGTGCTAACGCGGCGCTGAAATAGGCTGTGGGCTCGTACTAGTCAAGACGGACGAGGGGACGGCTGAAGAGCAAAGGATTTAGAATCGGCGCGGAAGCCTCGCCCCCGTTACGGTGCATCCAACTGCCTAACCGAGCGTTTCGGCCGTAAGCTCTGGGCCAACTTTCGTCTCTGTTTGGAATGTGAAATTATGTGAAATTAATGGCCGAGCAGTCGGCCGGAATCGATGGCCAGCCAAACAGTCTTGAGCTTTTTGCAATTCATCATAACCTAAGTGGCATCGCCAAAAGGAGCGCTTATCGCAATCGATGGTCTGCAAATGCCTGCCGAAGCGCCTCAATCCTACAGCAAGGCGCTCGCAATTTGCTTGTTCGGTAGGTTCCGATCAGCAGGTCGAGAGGAAGTTTTGAGGACATGTTTGGGATTTCGTGATCGAGGTGGATTGTTTCCGTGGTGAGGTTTGCCGCTTCAGAGAGCCTGAGTCCCGTGTCGGCGATTAGATAGACAAGATGGCGTGCCCGTCCAGTGCGCCTACCGCGCGAATCTCTCCCTGCACGAATTCTGCCGTGAACGCAGCGCGTTGAGCCGCAACGGCACCGGAAAGCCATGACGATCATGCCGGGTACTGGCGTGTGCTGCGATGTTGTAGGTGGTCACGCGGGCCTTGACGTCATTGCGATCGGAAGACCGAGATTTTCCATCGGCGTCACAGTTTGCGTTACGGTTGTGGCCTCGGAGTTCACAAGACCAATCGAGCACTGAGACGTTGGCCAAGCGTTAAGAGCTTCGTTCGGCCCTTTCCATTGCTCTGCGGCATCTCCGGAGGGAACTGACAGGTTCGCCGCGATAATCTGCGGCTCGCACCCTCAGGGGCCTTACGCCGGTTTTACCCACCCTCGTGGGCCCCACGCCGATTTGACCATAAACCGAGATGAAACGAACTGTGCACGAGGAAAGGAAAGAACGCCAATTTCCTGCGTTAATAGCAGGATTTTGACCGTAAAGCGCTCCAATGAGTTGATATTGTCGAAATGGGGCTTGGATATAGGCCACACCGAACACCCATCCGAGTGAGGAGCATCTCAATGTCGCAGGAACTCGACTATCTCAGCCGCCGTTTAGCTGCGGGTCGGCTGAGCCGACGTGAATTTCTCGGACATGCGACGGCGCTCGGCGTTTCAGCCACGTTCGCAAATTCGATCCTCGCCAGCGCTGCGCGCGCATCTATGCGTACTGTTCCAGTTAAGCGCGTTTACGAGAAACCTGTACTGACCCCGCTGGGCCACATGGCGCAGGTCGCTGAGAAATCAGGGGGCCGGTCCGCGGCGGTGTCATCAGGGGCCGCCTTTGGGGCTGGGGCAGCCGACAGTCTCGATCCGGCGACGTCCTCGACGGTTATATCAAGGTCGTGGATATGATCAGGCGCTTACCCACCTGAAGGTCATTCTGCGACACCGCGCCATTTGACAACAACGATCTGAGGATGGCGCTAAAGCTTGCCATCGACCGCGAGGAGATACTCAACAAGATCCTGCGTGGGTACGGTACGCTCGGCAACGACTTCCCGGTCAATGCCGGTCGCCCGACTCAGGATCAGACGTACTCGTATACCTATCTATCCACGATGCCCTGGAACGACACGCACTTCTTCAATGAAAGTTCGATAAACTTCTCATTGAGGCGCGACGCGCTCCCAGTTCGGCCGTTCCGGGCGACAATTCCGTTGCTCCAAAGCGGACGTCCGTTGATCGGCGCGAACTCCCCCGTCTTCAGTGAAATCCACCTGCATCAGATTTTTGCATCTTGGCAGAGTACTAGTTTGTGTACTTTTTCGTCCGATGCAAGAATCGTGAGTTTTGCAACAGTAGACTATCAATAACCCCGACTAAGCGATATAGCACTTGACGAGTTTGAGCTCCCAAGCGGGAGCTTGTTAGAGAAAGACATTGGGGGACGTTCACATGGCTAGATGCACAGCGCCAAGAGAGGGCCACCGCTCAGCGAGCGCTGCGGCGAACTGCCCTGCGTGCCGTCACCGCTACGGGCGCTACGGTGGATATAGCAGCGGGTCGTACTCGTCCCCGGCCCTGTCCTACTATTCCTCGTCGGGGGGCAGCGGGGGCGGCCGGAGCAGCGGCGGCGGGTCCGGCCGCATAAAAGCAAGTTGGTCGAAAGCTGGCTCGTCCGTGTTGTACACGCCTACAGAAGTGCGGGCACTCACGCCTATCCGCCACACTGTCGAGAGCCGAGCGGAACTACCTGACCTTCGTGATGTCTTCCTATGTCACGCGTGGGACGACCGGCAGGGGGCTGCCAAGGAGCTGCACGATCTGCTCGAATCACTCGGTGTCTCGGTCTGGTTCAGCGAAAAGGACGTTGCCCTCGGCACGCCGTTGCTTCGCGAAATCGACAAGGGACTGGCGAAGTCGCGAGTCGGGATCGTGCTGGTTACTCCCGCGCTGCTGCGCCGCCTCCCAGCAGAGGGCATCGCCGACAAGGAGCTTTCGGCACTCCTAGCGCGTGAACAGCTCGTCCCTATCGTCCACAACACGACGTACGAAGCTCTCCGCAACGTCAGCCCCCTGCTGGGCTCGCGAAGCGGCCTGAGCACCGCAGAAGAGCCGATGGCAGACGTGGCGGCCAAGCTCGCCGAGCTGGTCGCACTCTAGCTTTATTGCCGGAGCGGCTGGCCCTACGTTACACAAGCGGTTTAGGCACTGACGCGCCGGCACTCACCAGGCAGCCGCACCCGTGCATCTAAGACCTGTCGGCAGCGAGCGGCGATTGCCGATATCTCCGGCGTTCAGCAGGTTCGGCAAAAGGTGAGGAGGCGCGAATTCGCCGCAGCATTGTGGGGCAGGGAAGGGCGCACGTCTTGCCCCCAACAACGCCCTCGCAGGACAACTGGCTATGCTTTCTACCGCCCGTCGGCTCTCGACCACCGTCGCATGGCCGACAGAGCCGGCGGCAGGGAAACTCGTAGGCCATTATGAATTTAGATCGACGCGTCGAGCAATGTGGTCCAGCTTGCGCGTGGGGTGTCGAGCGGGATTGTTGTGACCGCCAGCTGGGGGCCGATATGTGTGGGGTGAATTGAGTGACCACTTGTGATCTTTCATACAGCCGCTCGTCTACTCGACCTAGGGCTGTCGAGCATGAGCAAAGCCCGTCCTTGCTTTATGGTCGGAGAACTCCAGCTTTGCCTCGCCGAATGACAGCTCGTAAATAATGCAGTCAAAAGTGTGCATACCGCGGCGTCGACCACATTGTTTCAGTCTTTTCAACAGAGCGTAGGAATCTGACGGTATTATTGACGGTATGCGAAATCAGATGATATGATTTCATCAAGAAAATCAATTAATATGATGTTCTAATTGATGATTGAGTGGGTCTTGTCTTTCGTAGTCTTACGTCAGGCGCAGGCCTGGTCTTGATTTTTCCGACAGAGGACGCATTCCGCCGCTCCTCGATCCACGCTTCGACTTCTGCCAAGTCCCAAACAACACAGCGGGCGGTGAGATTGAAGCGTCGTGGGAACTCGCCACGCTGTTCCATCTCATAGACGGTCGTATCCGAGAGGGGAACGATTTCTCGCAGCTGCGACCGGCGAACAGTTCGCACTACTCGACGCGACCCGATGTGTGGCAGAACCGGAAGTGGGTCCGGCTGCCCAATTTCGATGCCCTTGAATTTATCGACTTCGGAAGACTGCTGCCGTTTGACCATTTGCGTGACCGGGATGGGTTGCCTTGCTGGCCAACAATCGCGCAACTTTTCGAGGTTTCGTACAGCCCTCAATTGCGACCCCGTATCCTCGCCTACTGACGTGAAGACTCAAGGGTATTCCACTGCGGATTATGTCAGGACCGCACCACCAATGGGATCCATCGAGCAGGCGCTGCATAAGGTCCGACAGGCGATCCTCGCTGCCGGCTTCTCGAGGCCCGAATATCTCAAGCTGCGCGCTGGCAATGACCTTGCGCCAATTGACGCGTTAATCGGCCGGCGCGGCTAGATCGCAGCGGAGGGGAAGCGCCGCGAGATCACGCTCACAGCCGCGAGAACGCGAAGCGCCGCCGGCTTCGCAGTTACGCCGTCGCCGCTCTCACCAATCATGAGAGATGCCGACATGGACAGCGAGACTTGGTCTTTGGTTCAACGGTAGCAGGCTTGGCGGTCGCGACGGCTACCTTGTCAATACTGGCATGAGAAACGTTGCATCGCCAACATCTTCATCGAAGATGTGCTCGCATATTTCGAATTCCTGCGTGTCTTAGCGTGGCTGGTCGCGGAGGTCCACAGAACAGCCGATGCCGACCGCCAAAAGGTGAAAGGCAATGAAGGCGAGCATAATTCCTGCTCCGCTTGGTTGTTTGCGGAACCGGACCGAGTGTTGGAAAATGAAAGTTGGGGACAGTGCTCGCCGGCAGTTGATTGCAGACGCATCACAATGCGTATTACTCTAACTCAACCGCGCGGGGAAAACCAATGGCAAAGAAACCCAATGAGACTACGAGCAAGAAAGTTGCTTCCACGGCATCCAAGTTGCTTCGTTCTAAGAGCTCCTCAAAGGCAGTCAAGTCGGTCGCGGGATCCGCTCTTACGCAAAGGGTGAAAAAGAAGAAATAGCGCCAGTTTGACAGACATGAAGCAGTTCTTTGGCCTCATTCAGAAACGCGCCAAGGAATTTAGTTTCCGGCGAACTGGCTGTGTCCGAAAAGGTCAACTGCGCGTTGGCGTCGGTGCCATCCACAAGCTGGAGAGCGCAGAGATTGGCGTTTGAGTGTGCCTTGATCCACCAACCGCACCGATGCAGAGAGTGAGGTCGGCTCGCGCTCAAATCAAGTTCTTAAAGTCCAGATCTTCCCTCAAGAGCACTCCACAAGGGACCAACTTGGTAGTTGATTCGTCAAGCACGAAGAACTGAAGCGATCGCGATCCCGAACTGCGATCGTGTAACAGAGGCAAGGCTAGGGAGCGGGACCATTCGGAACGATATGGGGAAAACTGTCGATTTTTTCCCCAAAAAAGGCAACAAAATCAATAAACTGAGTACGCATCCAGGCCACCACATTGATCCATGCGAAGCGGCCTGACGTGTCAAATCTCCACGACCAGCGAATGTCGGTATCGGTGGTTGCATGTCCCCGCAACCA
>NZ_FUIG01000097.1:0-570 GCF_900149755.1 Mesorhizobium delmotii
TCCCGCGACAAATCACACCCCTTTTCGGGGGATATGAAGTTCGAACAAATCTTCTCTTTACGATGTCATACAGAACAGGCGGAGAGCCAGAAGGCTCGCCGCAAACTCTTGAAACGAATGACTTTGCAACCGGTTTCACATCCACTCGACACCCCTCTTTCTTTTCAGAACGAGGTAGCGACAATCCTGCGGATTGCGCGGAGATGGTGGAGCCGGACGGGATCGAACCGACGACATCCTGCTTGCAAAGCAGGCGCTCTCCCAGCTGAGCTACGGCCCCTTGATAACACCTCTTCGAAGTTACCCCTGCCTTAGGGCACCCCTTGTCGAGGAATGGTGGGCCTGGGAGGACTTGAACCTCCGACCTCACGCTTATCAAGCGCGCGCTCTAACCAACTGAGCTACAAGCCCTAAGACTGCGCCGTAAATCGGCTTTCGCCAACGAGACGCAAGTCTCGCAAGGCCAACCGGCCGTCGCGGCTTGTGCCGCGCCCTCGCGGAGCGCCAGCACCCAAAGGGTGCGATGCGGCGCGCGAGCGCAAGTCAAAGTCATTCGCGAAGAAAGAGAAA
>NZ_FUIG01000025.1:0-631 GCF_900149755.1 Mesorhizobium delmotii
CTCACCGGGCTGGCGGTGTTGCTGCCGGCGGCCACGCCGACAACGCCGCCACCGGCGGCCGCACCGTCGGCGCCGAACACGTCGTCGGTGGCGTCGCTCAGCACGTTGCCGGTGGCGATGGCGCCTTCGGCGACGCTGTTGGTGTTGGCGTTCGCCGTCGGCACGTCGTCGACGACGTCGATGGTGATGGTGCTGGTGACCGTGTTGCCGTTGGCGTCGGTCGCCTGGTAGGTGAAGCTCTCGACGTTGTCGACCGTGTTGGTGCCGTTGTTGGCATCGGCGCCGTCGACCGGTGCGGTCAGCGTGTAGCTGTAGGTGCCGTCGGCATTGAAGGTCAGCGTGCCGTGCGAGCCGGTTGTGCTGCTCAGCAGCGCATAGGTGTAGGGGCCGGTGCCGCCGGAGACGTTGTCGGCGACCGTGCCGGTCACCGTCTCGGCCGGGCTCGGCGGATTGCTGCCGATCGCAAGCGCCGCTTCGTTGACCGTGGCGTCGTCATTGGCGGCCGCCAGGCCGCTGTCCGACAGGGTGATGGTCAGCGTCGTCGTCGACAGGTCGCCGTCGCCGTCCATGATGGTGTAGACGAAGGTGTCGGTGGCGCCGCCGGCCGGCACGCCGTTGGCAAAGCCGTCAT
>NZ_FUIG01000025.1:641-107576 GCF_900149755.1 Mesorhizobium delmotii
CGGCGACGCTGTTGGTGTTGGCGTTCGCCGTCGGCACGTCGTCGACGACATCGATGGTGAGCGTATCGTTGGCGCTCTGCCCGTCCTGGTCGGTCAGCACCACTGCAAAGTTCTCGAACAGGCTGTTCTCGCCGAGGGCGGTGGGATGTGCCTCATTGTCGAGGAGCGTGTAGGTGTAGCTCACCTGACCTGTCGCGGCATCGTAGGCCGTCACAGCCAGCGTGTTGCCCTCCGGCGTCGTGAACGAGCCCGCCGTGAACACGCCATTGGTGATGAAGGCCTGACCACCGATTGTCAGCGAGGCAATGCCGTCGGGCGAGGAGATGGTGAAGGTGCCCGTACCGGTCTCGGCCGTGCTTGACGGGTTCGACCCGGGCCCGCCCGGCGTCCCGACATTTAACGCCTCTTCATTCACCGTCACGTCGCCGCCACGCGCCTCGGGCGTCAGGTCGCTGATCACCGGCGGTGCATCGCCGATCGAGATTGTCAGTGTCGTATGCGACAGGTCGCCGTCGCCATCCTCGATGGTGTAGGTGAACACGTCGTCGACGCCGCCGGGCGTGCCGGCATCGCGCGCATAGCTGTAGGTGCCGTCCGCGTTCAGCGTCAGCTTGCCGTAGGTCCCCTGGATCTGCACGCCAAGCGTACCAGCGTCGTCCAGATCGGAATTCGTCGTGCCGCTCGTGACCCCGACCACCGTCGCGCCATCGGCGCCCTGCGTGTCGGCCGCCCCGTCAGTCACGTTGACGTCAAGGCCGTCTGTCCCGCCAGCAAGCACATTACCCGTCGCGGGGCCGAACTGACCCGCCGCGATGCTGTCCGTGTCGGCAATCGCCGTCGGCGCGTCGTCGACGATGTTGATGGCCAGGTTGCCTGGCGCTGCCGGATCGCCGTCGGCGTCCGTCACCGCGACCGGGAGGTTTACGCTGGTGGCGTCGCCGGAGGTGTTGTCGATGAGCGTATAGGAATAGCTGATCGTGCCGAGGCCGGTCGCGGGATCATAGACATAGCTCGCTGTCAGCGAGCCGGTCGCGTCGGTGAAGGTCTGGGGCACGCCGGTCAGCACATGGCCGCCCAGCGAGACCTCCAGCACGCCGTCGGGCGAGCTGAAGCCGATCGTGCCAGAGGTCGTCTCCGAGGCCGCAGGCTCGTTCGAGCCTTGTGACTCGCCGCTGCGTGCCGGCAGGCCAGCCTCATAGACCGTGGTCGAGGCTACAGGATCAATCGAAGGGGTAGAGTCTTGCTCCCTGACGCCAATCGTCAGTTCCCGCGGCTCCAAACGGCCAAACTGCAAGGCTGTCGGCGGCAGCAACGCCGACAGATCGAATCCATTGCCGATCCCGCCGACTGGAACCGCGAAGTTTCCGCCGGCGCTGCCCGGCGTCCCGTTTCCCGGCCCCGCCGAGATCGAGCCGTCGGCGCCGAAGGCAATGTCGACATGGCTTGCTTCAAGCGCCGCCAGCAAGGCGACGCGCGGTACCTCAATGTCGCCGAGAATAAAGGTCGGCACGTTCAGGGCACCGTCCTTGATGACGACCACCGAGCCGTCTGGCTGTTCGAGCAGAAGGTGGCGGCCGTCGACTCGGATATTGTCGATGGCGACGTTGGCCGGAAATCTCACGGTGTTGCTGGCGTCGGCCACATATTCATGCGGCGCCGCAGCCGCTGGTGCATTGGCCGCTGCCGGCGCTTCCGTTTGCACTGGTGCGCCGTTGCCCACATCCGCCGGCACCGGCTCGGCTGCTGCCGGTTGCTCGGTCGAGGCTGCTTGCGCGACCTGGATACCTGCCGCCGATGCCAGGCCGCTGTGTTCATTGGAAGCAGAATGTTCGTCCGAGGAACCTGAAACACTGTCCAATTCGATAATGGTCGCCATAGCTGAAACCCCTCCGGTATTTCTCTGGAAGAGACAGCGGTCACCTCGGCTTTGCAACAGTCTGGTAATCTATTCCATATATCCGAATATGCATTTGCCATTATTTTTTACGCATGGTAAATCATATTTATATAACCCTATATATGTTGCCGCAGCAGGCCAATTTGCTGGCAATCCTTACAACAACGATGCGGAAAATAAGTATAAATATATATAAAATTTTATACAAAATAGACGTAGCCCTTTGCGGCAAAGTTATCCACCTTCCTTTCCAATAATTTGAGACAAGATTGGTAGCGTCCACAGTCAAAGGTGGGCGTTATGAAAAAAGAAAAGGCTGGCCTGGGCGGTCTCAAAATGCTCTTGCTGGCGATCGGCGTTGTCGGCCTGTCGCAGCCAGCACTCGCGAATGCCATTGTGGCGGATGTCGCTGCGGCCGGTGCGCAGCTGGAAAAGGTGCAGGCGCCGCCATGCCTCGGCGGCGTTTCGCTGGCGAGATTTCAGCCTTGGCGGCCTGCTGAAGCTTACCGCACAGATATGTTTCCCGGCAGCTACGGGCTAGCCGTTGCTGATTACGGGGAGGCTCTTTCGACGTCGCGAGGCGATGTCGGCATAGATCCTGTGCAGACGGCGGCGATAATCCCCGGTGTGTTCGGATCGGTTGCCTTGTCCATGCGCAACTCTCCCGTCTCGGCGCGCTGGGCACCTGTCTACAGGGCCATCGCCGACTGCTCTGCGAGCAGTGCGTGCGAGCGCAAGAGCGCTGCTTTTGCCGAGATCGTTAACGCTGTCAAAGACCGGGGATTCAGCGACACGCTGTCCTTCGTCAACAGCAGCATAAACCGCGCGATTGCCTACAAGAAAGACAGTGCAGTTTACAGCAGGCTCGACTATTGGGCGAAGCCTTCGGAAATCCTCGAGCGGCGGGCTGGCGACTGTGAGGATTTTGCCATCCTCAAGATGGCGGCACTGCTGCGGGCCGGCATCCCGGCGCAGAGCATGTCGCTTGTTGTTCTCCAGGATCGCCGCAGAAAATTCTTTCATGCCGTACTGTCGGTGAGTGCGGACAGCGGCACATTCATCCTCGACAGTCTCAACAACACTGTTTTGAAAGACAGCGATCTCCCTGATTATCTGCCGCTGTATTCCTTCAGCACTGACCGGGCGTGGATCCATGGCGCAAAACCAGGGGGCGCGCAAATAGCCGACATCAAAGGCGCTTTCGCAACGGTTGCCCCTGGCGAAGGTTCGGAGCCGGATATGTCCCTGTGAACATTACGCGAAGCATCGTCAGCCAGGATTGAGCTGCACTTGCCCGGAGCGGTAGCTCTAAATTAGCCGTTGACGAACGCCATCAGGAGCTCCGGTTCGGGTACGGGCGCCCGCACTGCATTCAATTGACCCCGATACCGACGTTCGCCGGCGCCGATGACGAAGCCGCTGGCGATCGGAACTTCGCCATTGGCATCGAGTCGGGCAAAAATGTCGGCGACATTGAGATCCAGCGCCAGCTTGAGATCTTGTCGTGCATCATTGTTTGGTCCGGTCGGCAACTGACGCTTGACCAGTTGCTGGAACGGAGCATTGAAAGTCAGGATCTTCTTCGATGACGCCAAGGCAAAAGCGGGCGAGGGGCAGGCAACCAATATGGCATTGATCGTTCTGATCGATGCAAGCTTTCTTAGGATCAAGTTTTCATCCGCCAGCCCCTGTATGCAGGCCACCCGTATCGCCGACGTCAGATTACCAGCCTTGGTTTGATTTTTGGCGATCTCGTCGATCAGCATGCCGATCGTGCATTTCCTGTTTTCAGCCATCTGCTTCAGCGACATCCAGAAAGCCCTTTCCAGACGAATGCCGCGGCGTATGCCGCCACGCGCGACAACCCGGAACTCCAGCCCGAAATCCTCTCTGGTGATCGGCAGGAGCAACCGATCATGGGTGCTGGGAGGAGAGTTGGTGCTAGCGCTCACTCATGGCCTCCTGACGCGCCTTGTTGATCGGCTTCAAAAGGTAACTGAGGATCGTCTTGCGTCCTGTCTTGATGTCGACTGAACAGATCATGCCGGGGATGATCGAATAGGCCTTGCCGTCCCTTTCGAGGGTCGACTTGTCCGTCGCGACACGCACCTGGTAAAACGGCTCACCCGTTTTCTCGTCGACCAGGCTGTCGGCGGTGATGTTGGAGACCTTGCCTTCGATGCCGCCGAAGATCGAGAAGTCGTAAGCGGTGACTTTTATCAGCGCCTCCTGGTCGGGACGAATGAAAGCGACATCGCGTGGCGAGACGCGCGCTTCGACCAGCAAGGTTTCGGAGGTGGGCACGATGCCTGCCACGACCGAGCCAGGCTGGACGAAGGCGCCAACCGTGTTTAGCTCCAGTGTATTGACGATGCCGTCCACCGGCGAACGGATATCGGTGCGCGCTACCTTGTCGGTGGCCCCACGAATGGTTTCGTCCACGACCGAAAGCTCGGCCAGCGCCTGCGTCAGTTCATCCAGTGCTTCCTGCTGCAGCTGGAGGCCGAGCTCTTCAACCTGGAGTTGAGCTTCGGTGATCGTTGACCTGATCTTCTTGACTGTCTCGCCGGACAGATTCAGCTGACCATTGAGTTCGGTTTGCTCCCGTTCGACCCGGATTTGCTCTGTCCTGGCCATCAGTCCCTTTTTGACCATTGATCCGACCAGTTTTGCCTCTTCGTCGCTAACGGCCAGATTCTTGGTGAGGCGTTCGGAATTGGCGGCTGCTTCGTCCAGTTCCTTCTCGCGCTGGTCGAGGCGCGATTTGAGAACCGACAATTTATTGTCGAAGTTTTCGCGCCGGGCGATGAGAAGCTTCTGCTCATTATCGCAGATTTGCGGAGCGATCGACTGAATGTCGGCCGGGCACGGAAAGGACCCTGCGAGATTGCCGCTTTGTTCATATTTGAGCCTTGCGATTCGCACTTCAAGCGCGCGTGACTTGGCCTGCTGCTCGCCAAGGCTGGACGTATTCAGCGTGTTGTCGAGGCGAATGATCAGATCGTTTTTCCTGACGACCTGCCCAATCTTGACGGCGATTTCCTGGACGACGCCGGCTTCGCTGGCCTGGATGATTTGGGTCTTGGACGCCGGGATGACCTTGCCGTCGCCGCGTGCGATTTCATCGACTTCGGCAAAAGACGCCCAAGCAACAAAAACGACGAAGAGCGCTCCTATGATGAATATGGACGCCGACGCGAAAAGCGGCGGACGATCTTCTTTGGCAAGCATTTCCTTACGCCCCCATTATATTGAACTCGCTCAATATAATCTATTTTTTATCAGCCACTTTTCTGCAGTGCCTTTACGACCTGTTCCTTTGGCCCGTCTGCCACTATCCTGCCTTGCTCGACAACGATAAGCCGATCCGCCAGCTCAAGCATGCTGTAGCGGTGGGTTGACACGATCAGCGTCGTGTTTTCATTGAAGGCCACTTTGAGCTGTTTGATCAACTGTCTTTCCGAGGCGAGATCCATTGAGCCTGACGGCTCGTCCAGGAAGACGATTTTCGGCTTGGTCAGCAGCAGGCGCGCAATTGCCACCGTCTGTCGCTGCCCCCCCGAGAGATTGGTACCCCGCTCGCCGACATTCATGTCATAGCCGCGCGGGTGGCGAGAGACGAACTCGTCGACGCCGGCGGCCTTAGCGGCGTCGATGATTTCCTCATCGGTCGCTTCGGGGCACGCCATCAGGAGATTTTCCTTGATGGTGCCTGAAAACAGATCGCCGGCCTGGGCGACGATTCCTACCGCAGCGCGAACCTCCGACGGATGGTATTGGCGGATGTCGATGCCGTCGAGCAAAAGCTCTCCCGAGGTCGGAAGGAAAAGCCTGCCGATCAGGCGACCCATCGTTGTCTTGCCGGACCCTATGCGGCCGATGATGCCGATCCGTTCTCCCGGTTTCACCGAAAAATTGAGGCCGGTCAGAACCTCGTTTTCCGAACCGGGATAGACGAACCCGACATTCCTGAACACCATCGCACCGTTGCGGATGGGGCGATTGACGAAGCCCACCGTGTCCGGCCGGTCTTCCGGTTGAGCCATGATCGAATTGATGATTCTCAACGAGAGCATGGCTTGCCGCAGTCTCGAAAGGGTGATGGCGATCTGGCCAAGCGGAGCAACCGCGCGGCTTGCGAGCATGACCGTGCCTATTATTGCTCCCGTAGAAATATGGCCTTCCGAGAAGGCATAGGCGCCGGCTACGACCAGGGCGACGGTCACAAGCTGCTGTATGGCCTGGGTGATGTTGCCGGCGGCGGCCGAAAGCTGCTTGATCTTTTCCGACGTGTTGGCAGCGTTCTTGGAGTGCTCGCCCCATCTCCGCAGCAGATACGCTTCGGCCCGCAGCGATTTGATCGTCTCCAGCGTCGAAATGGATTCGACCAGCAAGGCCTGGCGCTGAGAAGCCTCGTTCATCGAGGCGGCGACTCGCTTGCCGATACGTCGCTGCGTGATCAGCCCGACGATGACCGACGCCACGAAGGCCAATGCCGGTATCACCACCAGCCAGCCGCCTATCGCATAGATGACCAGAAGAAAGACGAACACAAAAGCCGTATCGATGAAGACGCTGATCGTGTTGGAGGTGAAGAACTCCCTCACGAACTCATATTGGGTCACGCGATTAGCGTATTCACCGGTCGAGCCAGGGCGCGCTGACAGAGACGAGTTGAGGACCTTTTCGAACAGAAGATATGATATTCGCAGATCTGCTTTGCGCCCGGCATAGTCGATGAGAGATGCCCTGGCGGTCTTCAAAAGCAGATCGAACAGAATGACGGCGCCGATGCCGATTGCCAGAACCCACAGCGTTGAAGTTGCCTTGTTCGGCAGGATTCTGTCGTAGACATTCATGGTGAAGATCGGCGAGGCGATGGCCAGCAGATTGATGAATATCGCCGACAGGACCACCTTCGAATAGGTGCGCCAGAAGGCGCCCATCGTTCCCGTCAGCCAGTGGCGCCTTTCTATCTTCGCGGCGGAACCGACCTTCATTCCTTCGGCGGCATTGGCATAGGTTATCGAAAAGGATACGCCGCCACTGATGAAACCGGCGGCAAGCTCGGATTTGGCGATGATCGTGCGGCCATCTTCCTGCGGGGCAGTCGTATATGCGCCGTCTTGCATCTCCGCCAGCAGAGCAACAGGCAATTGGCTGACGCGAAAGAGAATGGCAGGAAGATCGACACGACCGCGCAGAAAATCCCGGTGGCTGAATTCCTGGACCTCCAGACCGATCCGTTCGGCAAGATGCCTGATGTCATCCACCTCTATTCGCGTCTCTGAAAGCGGAACCCCGGCGAACAGGACGGTTTCGGCGCTCGGTCTGCCGAGATATCCGGCAACAGCCGAAAAGCAGGCCTTGAATGCCTCTTTAGGGGAGAGGATGTTGGGTTGCTGATTCACGATCTGCCCGCAAGGACTCTCGATCGATCCTTAAACCGAGCTATTTTTTCCTGACCGGGGCGAGGATGTCGAAAGGCAGATCATTTTTCTGTTCCGACGGGGTTCGCGCATAGGTTTCGGTGTCAGCAGTCTCCGGCGTTGCAAACTCGGTCCTGGCATAAGCCGCCGCCTGTTTTGCCGGCTGAAGGTTCATCGTTTTCAGCAACTGCCCGGTCGCCGCCAGCAGCCGATACTCGGCGAACAGCGATGCGTAGGAGGCGGTATCCGCCAGCGTTGCTGTGTTGAACCGCGTATTTTGCGCATCAAGCACGTCGAGCAGCGAACGCTGTCCGACCTTGAATTGTTCGCGATAGGAGGCGACGAGTCTTTCGCTTGCGGAGGCCTGCTGCCTCAAGGTCTTTGCAAGTTCGGCTTGCCGGAAACGGCGGTCCCACGAGGTGCGGACGGCTTCCTCGATTTCCCGCAAGACCTGATGCAGCCCAAGACGCTGTTCGCTGGTGCGGCGGATCTGTTCTTGTTCGTTGGCCTTGTCGATACCTCCGCGATAGAGGTTCCAGCGCAGCACGAGCCGCGCTTGCAGATCGCTGGCGTCGCCGTCATCGCCATCAATATCATATCCGGCCCGCGCACGGCCTTCCGCGACGATAGCGGGCCCGAATTTAGCCCGGGCTGCGTCCACCAGTGAAGCAGCAGCGTCGATATCGCTGTTGGCCATGTGAACGCGCGGATTGTTCTCGCGCGCCAGTCCCAGCGCCTCATCAAGCGACCTTGGCAGCGCGCCGCCGACACTGCCTGGCCTTGAGGCGTGGGTCAGCGGCTTGCCGACGGTCTTGAAGAACCGTATTTTGGCCGCTTCCAGTTCTTCGGTGGCTTCCTGCATGCGCGCCTTGGCGGCGAAGAGGCGCTCCTCGGCCTGTTGCCGGTCGGCCTCGTTCAACGCACCACCCGCGATGCCTTGCCGGATATCTCCGAGAATCCCCTGATGGAAGCCCAGGTTCTTTTTCGCCTCCGAAACAATCGAGGCCTGCAGCATGTATTCAAGATAGTCCTGGACGACGGAGAGCCCGATGAATTCAGATCGCTCCAGTACCCTGAAAGAAGCCCCATCGACCCGCGACGCCTGATGGTTCAGTTCGGCCCGTCGTGCTCCGCTGTCATAGAGCGTTTGCGATATCACGACACCGGCTTCCGCCGGATAGAGCCCGTCTTCCTCTATGGAGAGCGCTCGTCGGGACGAATTGTCGAGGTGACGGGCTCCCGCGGATGCCTCGAGATCGATGCTGGGAAGATAGAGCCCTTTCGCCTGGCGCAGCTCGAATTCGATTGCTTCGCGGTTTTCGACCGCTTGGCCGATCTCCGGATTGGACTCGACGGCCACGGCCATCGCTTCCTTGAGCGTGAGGGCACTAGCGCTCCCGCAAGCCAGCATCGAAAATGTGAAGAGCAGGCCAAGGCGCTTGCCAATGGCCACTTTGATTGTCGTATTCATGGTCTACCCCACCCCACCCATGCTTCTGCCCGGTACTTTTTGTATTGCCAAGCCTTCTCACCGAAGCTTTGACAAATTATCCAATAAATTCTTCGAATACGTCAGTGTTTATTGATTTAGGGCCGGCCAAAAACCGAATTCGGGCCATAAGTTTCGGGAATGTAGCAAAAATGGCACATAAAACGGGCGCTCGCCACGGTTGTGGGCTGCGCCTGCGCCTGTGATCAATGCTGCTCGCCGCCTTCCTTAAGCTTCGCGCAATCTTTGCAGCCTATTCTGCTTATCGATTGGCGAGGGAACATGATGCGCAAGCCGCTACTGCTTTTTGCCTTCCCGGCTCTCATTCTTCTGATTCTGGCAGGGGAGCGAGCAGCGACGTTCCTGCTGGGAACCTATCCGGCCAGCCCCGCTTTGTGGCGGATCTGGCTTGAACTGCGCCCGTTGTCGATGATGTTCTGGCAGCAGGTCGACCTCTATCTCAGCGGTTCAATGGCCGTTGATGCCGCCATCCTGACCGCCGCATCGATCCTCTGCTGGATGGCTTGCCGGACGCGAAAATCGGCCGCGTTCTTCTTCCTTGCCAACCACGCCGCTCTGCTTTTCGCCGGGTTGATGATGGCTTCCAGCAGCCATTCTGAAACGGCGAGCACGATTGCGGCATTCACCACACCGAGCGGCCATCCGTTCTCGCTGTTCCTCGATTTCACATGGCAAAACAGCCTGGTGCTGCTTCTGGGCACTGCGGCCTGCGCCTACTGTCATGTTGCGTTTCTCAGCGAGGCGCGACAGCGTTCCCAAGCGCTCGCCGTACGGCTTATTGCTCTGCAGCGGGATCTCTAGGACCCGGGACACGCCGTGCCAACTTCGTCATCCCAGGGCGGAGCAAGGAGCGAAGCGACGCGGCGCAGACCCTGGGATCCATATGTGGACGGCGCCCTGTCTGCAATGGTTGGCGTCAGGCGGTTTCGATCGCTTGCGTCCATATGTGGACGGCCTGTTGGTGCGGTCGTTTCAGCCGCTGGCCAAGGTGGGTTTCGCGACGCCCGTTCCAATCATGCCAGCGATTTCCGTCGGCCAATGGATCCCTCGGAGTTTCGCGCGTCACGGATCGATCGATCACGCCATCTTCCTTCCGTTGCAAGAGCTTGTATTCCCGGTGTCTCTCCGTTGCGACCAGTCAGGGCATGGCGGCGTCGGACGGAGCCGCGGTCAAGGCCGGCCGCAGGCCACCGCCGCAGGCGGCGCCGGACGGCCTTGACGGCGGCGAGGCCGGTGCCAAACTGCCCGCTTGGTCGCAACGGTATGGCTCGCCCGTCACCATCATCTTCCAGGCGAAGCGGGCGTTTTTGTTTGCCAGCGCCACCGCCGCCAGCTTTGGCGGCTTGCGTGCAAGCAGCGCGGCCAGCCACGGCGAGGCCGCGATGCGGCCGCGCCGCACCTGCTGGATGTGTGCCGTCGCACCCACCACCAGCACCTGCCGTAGCATCTCGTCGCCGGCCCGCGTGATCACACCCAGCCGGGTCTTGCCGGCCGTCGAGTGGTTTTTCGGCGTCAGCCCCAGCCATGCCGCGAAGTCGCGTCCCGACCTGAACGCCGTTGCGTCGCCGACCTTGATGCCGAGCAGCGTTGCCCCGATCGGCCCGACGCCGGGCATCGCAGCCAGCCGCCGTGCGGTCTCGTCTTGGCGGTAATGGGCCACCAGCTTCTTCTCAAGCGCCGCCAGCCGGGTGCAGGTGGCGCGGTATTCCTCGCCGAGCATGTTGAACAGCTCCTGTGCCAGCGCCGGCACGCCATCATCGGCTGCAACGCGGGCCAGCAGCGGCTTGACATGGGCAAGGCCCTTCGCAGCCACCAGTCCGAATTCGGCCGCATGGCCGCGGATCGCATTGGAAAGCTGCGTGCGCCGCCGAACCATTTGCTCGCGCACCCCAAACAGCATCTGACCCGCCTGCTGCTCGACGCTCTTCACCGCCACGAAGCGGGTTCTCGGCCGGCTCATCGCCTCGCAGTTCGCCTCCGCATCGGCCGCGTCGTGCTTGCCGCGCCGCAAATAGGCCTTCACGTGCTGAGCCGCCATCAGCACCGGATCGTGGCCCAATGCCGACAGCGTGCGCGCCCAGTGATGCGAGCCGCCGCACGCCTCAAGCCCGACCTTCACCGGCGCCAGCCTGGCGAAGAACGGAACGACCGCACGTCGCTGCAGCTTGCGGATCAGCACAGGCCGCTCCAAAGCGTCGACACCGTGCAATTGAAAAACACTCTTGGACGTATCCATGCCAATGCGGATAACCTGTTCCACGGACGGCTCCCTTGTTTGAGATCTCATACGACCTCACTCTGGCACATTCGATGCCGTCGGGCGCCGTCCACCCCATCATGCCGTGACATCAGCCGAAGAATGCAGCGGACTAGAACGGTGCTTGTATCCGCAACGGTGCCACTACCCTTCCACCATGACCGGCTATGCTTATATGACCGCGAGCCAGAAGCGCGGCACGATCTACATCGGCGTCACCAATGATCTCGGCCGCCGCCTACCGGAGCACAAATCCGGCCAGGGCTCGCGCTTCACCAGCCGCTACGGCGTGCAGCGTCTGGTCTGGTACGAGGAACATTTCGACATTCGCGACGCCATCCAGCGCGAGAAGTCGCTGAAGCGCTGGCCGCGCCAATGGAAGATCGAACTGATCGAGAAGACCAATCCAGAGTGGTTCGAGCTTTTTCGCGGAACGGGGTGGTAGCGTTCGGTTCTGGTCCGCTGCATTCTTCGGATTGGGTAACGGCATGGATCCTAGGGTCTGCGCCGCGTCGCTTCGCTCCTTGCTTCGCCCTAGGAAGACGAAGGCGCGGGGGCTTACGGCTAATCGCAGACGTCGGAGATTGGCGGCTGCAGGCCGGTCGGCAGTGACCGTCGACAGTCTAAAGCGCGTCGCATGAATCCATTCAAACGCGACGCGCTTTAGGACCCGGGACACGCCGTGGTTTTCACGAAATGGGCTTTCACGTAGCCGTCCAGGCTCACTGACGGCAACGGATAGTAGGTGACCGGGCACCATTGCCGCTTTCGGCCCGCCCCGGCCGGCCGGCATGGGCCTGTGGCCACGATGATGCCGTTGTGATCGCTAGCGATTGCGCCCGTAGCCCTGGAGAGGTGGCTTGGCTGCGATCGGATATAGAGAACATCCCAAAAGTCGACATTGACAACATGGTAGCAGGTCGCAGCCGTCGCGCTCCCGATCGGCATTGCCAACAAGACGACGGCAGCTCTGCACGCAGCTGAACGCAAAAACCGTCTCTCGATGTCTGTCGCTTCTAGTTGATTTTCTTGTAGTGGACCTTGCCGTCAGGCTGCACAATGCGCTGGTAAGACGAGTTTGGGGGAGGGGGCGGCGCCGCGATCCTCTTTTTGGGCGGGCGCGGCGCTTCGACGATATTGGGTTCGGTCGCTTCTTCGAGATCGGTGGCTGCTTCCGCCATGGTGCTGGTCGTGATCACGGAAGGCTCCGCTATGCTCGACATGTTGTCGTCACTGTCCAGGGGCAGCTCCTGTTCAAGCCGGGCAATACTGCCTTTGACTTCGTTGAAGCTGCCCTGCAGTTGACCGTCCAGTTTTTCAAACCGGCTTTGAAAGCCGTTGTTGACCGTATCGAGCCGGGCTGCGATCCGTTGCTCGAACGATCCGAGCTGTTCCAGCCGCCGTTCGACAAGGCGCAGATCGTTGATGCCGCGGTAGAAATAGACCGCGGCCGTTATGTTCACCGCCGTGATCAGCAAGGCGCCGGCGGCGACAACGCCGATCATCCTTGCATTGCTCGGTTTCCCCACGGCAGCTTGTTCTTCAGTGTGGGTTGCCGGCCCAATGTCGATTGCCGGCATATCCGGGTCGCTGATCATCGTCATTGGACCACCACCTTTGCGCCGACCGGGACGCGCTTGAAGAGATCGATCACATCGGTGTTGGTAAGACGGAAACATCCCGATGTTCCGTCGAAGCCGATGCCCTTGGGATCGTTGGTGCCGTGGATTCGGTAGAGCGTGTCGTGCCCGTCCCGCAGCAGATAGAGTGCCCTGGCGCCGAGTGGATTATAGGGACCGGCGGGCACCATTTCCGGCAGCTCCGGCTGGCGGGCGCGCATTTCCCTGGGCGGGCGCCATTCCGGCCATTCCGTTTTGGCCCCGACCTTAACGATGCCGGTCCAGCCAAAGCCGTCGCGCCCGACGCTGATCTGGTAGCGCAGCGCCTGGCCCTGCCGGGTCACCAGATAAAGCGACTTCTCGTCCTTGCGGATGATGATCGTGCCGGGCTGTTCCGCGGTTTGGAGAGCAACCGCCTTGCGCAGGCTAGGCCCCATTGCCGGCAGCGGCGGCCGGTCCGACAGCGCGGATCGGGCATGGGCGAATTCCCAGGCCGGCATCCCCAAGGCCAGGCCGATGATGCAGGCGCCAGCAAGCCTCGGGACGAAGCGGTATCTACCGGGCTGCGTCATCGAGCCGCTCTTTGAACATCCGCTTCAGGTCCTTGTTGAAGCGCGCCCGCCCGTCCACTTCGGAAGGCAGGATGGCCCGGTTCAGCGCGTCGGTCAGCAGCGCATTGTCCAGCCCGACCGACTTGATGTGCGGCGCCTTGAAGATCTTCTCGAGTTCGCTGCGCGAAAAGTGGTTGCCGAACCATTTGCGCTTATGCTTGTTGGCGATCAGCGTGATACTCACCGAATTGCCGCGCAGCTCGCGGATCTTCGTGTAGAGCCGCTTGCCTTGCCGCAGCGAGGCGACGTTGAGCTCGAAGACGATGAAGATCTCGTCGCTCGTCGAAAGCACGGAATTCTGCCAGGGGGTTTCGATATTCGGCAGGTCGATGACGATGTCGTCGAACCGGTAGGCGACGAGGTCCAGCAGCCGGAACACGAAATCGGCGCCCTGCGGCTCAAACGGCAGCTGCGGCCTCTCGAATGAATAGAGGGTCAGGCCGGACGGCCGAGCGAGCTTGATGACGTCCATCAGTTCGACATCGAGCCTTTCCGGCTGGCCGATGATGCCGGCCAGGTCGAACTGGTTGAACAGGTTGAGATAGGCGCCGCAATTGGCGCTCTGGAAATCGAGGTCGACGAGGCAGGTCGAAGCTGCACGTTCGGTGGATTTCGAGGCTAGGTATTCCGCCGCCGACAGAGCGATCGTCGTGGCGCCGGCGCCGCCGCTGGCGCTGATGAAAGTGATGATGCGGCTCTTGGTGCCCTGGTTGCCGGTGTCGTGAAAGGTGACCGCGTTCAGCAGTTCCTTGGCGTCGAGCGGCTTGTGCAGCCAGTCCGAGGCGTTCATGCGAACCAGGATGCGCGTCTTTTCGGAAGTCAATTCGTCGGAAACCGCGATCAGCGGCACGGTCGCCCACAAGGCGCGCGCCGCGACGATGCCGGGCTCGCCGAGCAACTCGCCATTGCCAAAGTCGAGGATGACAATGCCCGGCCGGGTGTCGACAGGCGGACCCTTGAGGAAGTCAGCCGTCTCGGAGATTCCGACATCGTAGATGGCCAGCGCGTCGAGCCGCGTCGCCACCTCGCGTCTGAACTGCGGATCCGACGAGAACAGGGCCACCTGCTTTCGTTTGGTCGGGAGAACCTTGGTGTTGATGGCATTCATGGGGATGTACTCTTCAGGTCTTCGCCCGTGACCGTGCTGAGCATCGAGGGCATGGTGAGGTTTCCGAATCCGAGGAGGCCGCCGAGGAAGAAAAATTGGAAGGTCCGGTTCTGAAGGCTGACGGTGATCGTCGGCACCGGTCCGCCGAACCGAGTCTGGTAGCCCAGGCCGGTGGCCGAATAGGCGATGACGACATTATCGCGCCTGAGGCCAGCAAAGAAATGACACATACCCGGCCGCTGGTCTGTCGCCAACGCGGGACAGACGTCGTCATTAGTGACTGCCGTATCGCCGCGGAAGATGCGGCTGAAATTGGCTGCATTGAATGTACCGCCATTGCTGCAAGCGCCCGTGCCAGCAGTATATGTGCAGGTGAATGGTCCGTAGGCCGCGGCAACGACCGGAGCGCCCGGTGTGGTCGTCGGTGCGGCTGTAGCTAGCGCGGTGGCAACCGGATCGGAAACCGAGGCCAGACGTGCGCCGAGCTGCACGGCCTTGTTGGCGGCGTTCCACTGATAGAGGGCGTAACCGAAATCGACGAAGCCGAGAGTGAGCGCAAACATAAGCGTCATGACGATGGCCATCTCCACCATCGCCGCGCCGTCTTCCGATTTTGCGAAGCGCCTGATCATGATCAGAACCGGATCAACCGCTCCTCGTGAAAGCCGCTGAGCGTGATCGGGCCGATGCCGAGCAGCGACAGCATTCCGATGTCGTTGTAGTCCAACGTGCCTGCGGCCCGGACGATGCAGACCTGCGAGGTGGTGGAGCGATATAGGGTGACACCTGCGACCACGGCGTCATGGCACGACCCTGAGGCGGCAATGGTCACGGTAACGTTTGCCTTCGGCCAGCCGGCGATGCGCGCATTCCCTGTCCCCGCAGCATTGCCGAACACCGCGATGTTTGTGGCAGTATCGGCGCAATTGATCGTGAGCCCGGCCTTGGTGTACAACTGACTGTTGCAGCGAGCGGCAAAGCGCGCGCCGTCCGAAAGCCCGGCCTCCATCAGCAGCTTTTTGTGGATCAGATTGCCGAATTCGAACACGCCCGCCGTGAGGGGTACCATGAGCGGTAGTATCAGCGCCGTCTCGACAAGCGCTGTGCCGCGATGGTCGCGTCGAAATCTGTCGAGGTAACGGAACAGGGTTCTGATCATCGCCATCACCGATAAAGCTGAGCTTCGTCGCGAAGGAAATTGTCGAGTGTACCCTGGCCGGCACCGCCGGTTACGTCGACCAGTTCGACCATCACCGACGCATCTTCCGATGCTGACGGTACGGGTTCAGTGAGGAAGAAACTGCCGAAGGCTTCGACCGGCAGATTGGTGCTGTGGCCCGACAGGCCGTTGCCCGCAGCCTCGAGAGCATTGCAGTTCAGGATAGCACCATAAATCAACCGACGATCGACTGTCGTGACAGGCGGTTGGCAAGCTGCCGGCGGCGTTCCGGTCTCTCCACCGGTCGACGCGGTGCCCACCAACCCTGCCGATATCTCGTAACGGTAGACCTCATAGCGTGTCGGCTTGGTCGTGTCCCACGACGCTGGATAGGCAGCGGACCCGAAATTGGTGCTCCAATAGCCGGAGAAATCCCAATTTCCGTCGCCCATCCTGCCGCCCAGATACGGGGTAGTCGCGTCGCGCGGAAGGCCCATCGTTCCAGCTTCGGTGAAGGAAAGTTTGTTCATGGAAGGGCATTGATTAGTGCTGCCGGTGGTCTGTATCGCCCCTTTTCGGACATTGGCGGCGGGACCGTACTCTGGGCTGTTGAAGTGGTTGCCGCTGGCTCCAATCCCGAAACGAACGTTGAAGGCGTCTTGCACCGGGCCGGCATTCTGACCGGTCTTCGTCGTTACGTTCGCGGAATTGTAGCAGCCGATCGGCGTCGACGTTGCAATCGTCTGGGCCAGCGCTTGGGCACCATTTCCCACATCTGGCGGAGGTTCGAGGAAGCCGAAATTGCCGGGACCGGCCGCAGCCCCATTTCCGACCTTCCTCAGTTCGATCAGCCGGCGCCGCACGGCCGGATCGGAAACGGCCTGCTCAAGCGTATAACCGCCAGCATTGTTTGTCCCGTTTACCATCTCATAGGGGTTGCACATGAAGACCGGTGTAAAATCGCACACACCGGAGGTAAACCCCGCGACAGCGACGGCACCTATGGTCCAAGAGTTGCTGGCGCCGGATGATAGAATCGAGACGGGAAAGATCGCGGCAAACCCTTGGGGAACGACCGTCACCTGGATGAACCGCGTTTCCGCCTCTCCGACAGCTTGGTTGGCATCTGCACGATAGGTGGCCAGATTGGCGGTTGTAATCCTGGTCCCGTCGTTGGCAGGGATCGCTTTGAGGAAGCACCAGGAAATTGCGCCAGCACTGTTGCAGGGCTGCGTGCCTCCCGGCTGATCGGAGGTCAGAGTGAACCTGCCTGCCGTGGAGAAATTGCTTTCGTTTTCTATGAGCATCGCCATGGCGCGTTCGGCTCGTGCCCAGGAACCGCTGCTTCCGTCCAGTTCCGCCGCCGCGGCTAGCGCAAAGCTGTCGGCCCCCTTCTGCAAATCATTGTGTAAGTTGTTGACCCGGCTCATGTCGATCGCCAGCAGGGAAAAGCCGATAATTGCAGGCAGCGTAATGCTGACCAGTATCAGCGCTATTCCCCTCTGATCGTGCCAGAACGCGCGAATAATCCGCAGCATGGCCTTACTCTTAGCTCCCCTGACGCCAGTCGCTTTGCCTGACGCTGAACCCGCACCCTTCTATTCAACCCCGGTGTTGCCGACGTTGACCGTGATGGCCGGCGGCGGCGGTGGTGGTGGTGGAAATTTGTAACTCTGGGCAACAGCGGCAGCGCGCGCGCCGTCGCCTTCGATCGCCGTGTTCCTCGACGCCGGATTGAGCGGATCGACCGTCTGCAGCAGCGAATTGTATTTCTGCGTATCGCCGGCAGCCAAGGTCATCGTATCGTAGCGGTTCAGATAATCGGCGCAGCCAGTCAGCGGGGCGGCACACAGGAGGATGATCAACGCGCTATTTCTTGACATAGATCATCTTGTCCTTGGATTTCAGGTCGAGCATGTGGCCGTAGGGGCCGACCACGCCTTCGCCGAGTTCATATTTGCGGACCATGTCCTTGGTCACTTCGAGCTGACCGAGGATGAAGAACTCCGGGTCGTTGGCCGGCCGCGTCTTGTCGAACGGCGTCGCCAACTGTTCGCCGGGCTTTACCGGGCGCACAATACGCGGCGTCACGATCACGACCAGCTCGGTCTCTTCCTTCTGGTTGCTCGAATTCCGGAACAGGGCCCCGACGATCGGCACCTGGCCGAGCCACGGCACCTGTTCCTGGATCTTGGTGTTCTTGCTGGACAGAAGCCCGCCGACCGCGAAGCTCTGGCCGTCGCGCAACTCGACGACGGTCGACAGCTTGCGGTTGGTGAAGATCGGGTCTCCGGCGTTGGTGAAGCCGGTCAGGTCGCTGACTTCCGGCGCTAGCCTGATGTTGATCTTGTCGTCGTCAAGAACGATCGGGGTGAACAGCAGATTGACGCCGAATTGCTTGAACTCGACCGAGATCTCGCCATCACCTTCGTCGGTGCGGATAGGCACTTCGCCGCCGGCATTGAAGCTGGCGACCTCGCCGGAAAGAGTGGTGAGGTTGGGTTCGGCAAGGGTGCGCACCACGCCCTTGGCCTCGAGCGCCTCAATGATCAGGTCGACCTTGATGTTGCTGTCGATGACGCGGGTGATCAGCGCCGCGAACGGGCTGGTGTTCGAAAGAAGGCCGGTAAGCAGATTGCCCGGCCCCAGCACCACATTGTCCTCGTCGACGGCGGCAATTCCGGTTCCGGTTCGGGTCGAGCCGCTGTTGCTTCTGATCGAGACGCCAAGATCGCGGCCGGCATTGCGCTTGGCCTCCAGCACCCGCACTTCAAGGTTAACCTGCTGGCTGTCGTCGACCGTCACCGCGTTTATGATCGCGTCGGGGCCATATTGCTGGGCAACCTGCATGATCGCCGCCAGCGTGGCGCCGTCCTTGACGTGGCCGCCAAGCCTGACCTTGCCGTTGATCGAACCGATATCGATGCGCGACCTGGGCGCCACCTGCCGGATCGCTTGCGCCATGTCGCTCACGTCGACGCCGACTTCGATCTGGATCACGCCAAGCGAGCGCTTGTCTTCGGAAAAGAGGTTGACGGTGGTGGTGCCGGCGCTCTTGCCGATGACATAGAGCGTCCGGTCGGTCATTGGCTGGGCGTCGGCGATCTTCTCGTCGCCGACGACGATGTCGCCCAGCGTGGCGTTCACCTGGATCGTTACCGACTGCGACATGGGCAGGAAAACACGGTGGACGCTGGGGTTCGATACATCGATCTTGCGGTCGGCTGCATGAGCAGCAAGATCGATCGGCAATAGCATCACCGAACAGGCCAGCGCGGCAGCCGCCAGTGGTCCCCGGAACATTCGCATCTAGACTACCCCTCTTGCCGAATCGTTCGGCAATACCCTAGCGTTACTTTTGTCGCGGCACGTCGTAAGATTCAAGCTTCACACCCCTGAAGACGCCGATTGTCGCACGTGCCGGCGGCTCCGGCTGCACAAATTTGATCACTTCCTTAACCACTTCTTGCACCTGGGGCGCTGAGGCCACTGCCGGAGCAGGTTTTGCCTTGCTCAACAGGTCGAGCCTGCTTCCCACCTTCTCCACGGCCTGGGTGAGCCCATTGATCTTGTCGTCCGCGCGCTTGCGCTCGGCCGCGGCCTCAGCCTCGGCTGCTGCCTGCTTGGCGAGTTCGGCCTGCCTGGCGGCAACATCGGCGGGCGTGTCACCAGTCAAGTCCGACAGCGTCACGCGTTCGGTCGTCTCGCCGCTGCTGGCGGCGGCCTGGCGAAGCGCCAGTGAGAGCTGGCCGGCGCCGGCGGCAAGCGTAAGCTTCTGCGCGTCCCTGGTGCTGGCTTCAAGTGTGACGGACTTCACCACCGTCGGGCTTTCCTTGCTTTCGTCGGCGACCTGGTCGACGGCGAGCACCTTCATGCTCTGCAGCAGCACGTCGACAAAACTCTTGTCCGGGCCACCATCGCCGCGCACTGTGCGCGTCAGCAGCACGTCGACCCGGTCGCCGGGAAAGACAAATCCGGCGACGCCAAGCACGTCGTTGACGCGAATAGAAACGGCCTTCATACCTTCGCCGAGCACCGCCGAAAGCGTGGCGCGCTGGCCGGGGCCGGTGATCTTGGTAGCTAGAAGAGGCTCGTTGGCGCCGATGGCTTGCAGCGCCTGTTTTGTGCCGTCGCCGGCCAGCGCTTCTTTGGTCGTCTTGAAGGCGCCGGCTGGTACCGCGCCCGCCGGCCATGCGATCTCGCGCAATTTGTCGGCGGTCAAAGTATCGCCGAACTTCAGCGCCACCGCCGCCACCACGACCGTGTCGCGCGGAATATCCTTCGCCTGTGCCATGTTGCTGCGCTGGCTGGCCAGCCAGATATTGACGAGAACCACCGCTAGCACGCCGAACACACCGGCGAGTACGATCATGATAAGTGTATTGGCGCGCATAGACCCAAGCCCCAAACCCCAAGAGCGGGAATTCGCCCGCCGCGATGGATTCAGGCCCGGATCGAATAAATCCGGGCCTGAAGATCAAGCGATTAGCTTCCGGTGCCGCTTCCGCAGCTACCAAGGCCGCTGGACTGCAGATCGGCGCAGAGATCGGTAAACCGGCCGTTCACCCACAGTCCGATGCCGACGATGATGAGAATCGCGGCGCCGGCGATAATGCCGACCAGGATGGAATATTCGACCATAGCAGCGCCGTTATCGTCGTCGCGGAACTGCCGGGCCATCGTCATGAGCTTCTTCATGCCAATTTCTCCCTTTGGAGGTTTGAACCCGACGAGACGAGCCAAGGATGAAATCCATACCCAAGCATCCCCCGTCATCTCGATCTAAGTCCCGACGAAAATCAGAGTCAAACGGGATTAAGGATTGCTTAACTTTCCTATACATGATTTGGCAAGAATATTGCCGATCTCAGGCAGACCAAAACATTGATTCGGCTCGTTTTTCAACCCATCTTAACCATTCGTTCACAATTTGGCCGTGGGTATGGCAGAAGTGGGGCAGCATTAGCGGTAGTGCATATTCCTTTATATCTTAAGGGCTTGCGTGGGTTCCATGGCGCCTTTGTGACAAAAACGCATCTGGCATTGAAAGGCGAGTGCTCGTATTCCATTAGGACAGCGCCGCTGACCAAATAAACGTCGCGTTTTCTTATCCTTGATTTTAACTATGTCTGAAGTATTAAGTTGCATGGTGCGGCTGGCGCTTGTGCCAAGCGTGGTTAACGCTTAGTTTCGCGGTGGGCATTACACGGGGAGAAGCGTCATGCTGGGGCGATTCATCAAGGGATCAAGCGAGCCGCGGGTCGAGCCAACGCTCCAACCGACAGCGGCGGTGTCGCCTGTCGTCCCTACGCTTTCCCCAGCCTCCGATCTAGCGCCGCATGGCGACGATTTCCTGACACTCAAGGTCGATCTCCATCGTCACCTGATCGACCGCTTCAACCTCGCCGTCCTCGAAACAGCGTCCAAGGGCGAGATCCTCAACGAGATCCGACCGATCGTGCGCGAATTCGTCCGTGGTCGAAACGTGCCGTTGAACGCCCGCGAACTCGATCAACTGACCAGCGACACGGCCGACGAGATGCTTGGGCTCGGGCCGATCGAACCGCTGCTCAAGGATGACTCGATTGCTGACATCCTGATCAACACCCACAACCGTGTTTTCATCGAGCGGCGCGGCGTGCTCGAGGAGACATCGATCCGTTTCCGCGACGAGGCGCATCTGCTGCGTGTCATCAACAAGATCGTCTCGGCGATCGGCCGACGCGTCGATGAATCGGCGCCGATGGTGGATGCGCGGCTGGAAGACGGCTCGCGCGTGAACATCGCGGTGCGGCCGATCTCGGTCGATGGACCGCTGGTGTCGATCCGCAAATTCTCCAAGAATCCCTATTCGCTCGAGCGCCTGATGGCGTTCAATTCGATTCGCCAGCCGATGATCGACCTGATGCGCATTGCCGTGCAGGCGCGCAAGTCGATCCTGGTTTCGGGCGGCACCGGCAGCGGCAAGACGACCTTGCTCAACGCGCTGTCGAGCTACATCCCGGCCAAGGAGCGCCTGATCACCATCGAGGACGCGGCGGAACTGCAGTTGCAGCAGCCGCATGTCGGCCGGCTGGAAACGCGTCCGCCCAATGTCGAGGGCAAGGGCGAGGTTCGTCAGCGCGAATTGCTCAAGAACGCGCTGCGCATGCGGCCCGATCGCATCATCGTCGGCGAGGTGCGTGGCGAGGAGGCCTTCGATATGCTGCAAGCCATGAACACCGGCCACGAGGGCTCGATGACCACCATCCATGCCAACACGCCGCGCGATGCAATATCGCGGCTGGAACAGATGGTCGGTATGGCCGGCATGCCGATGACCCATGAGTCCATTCGGGCGCAGATCGCGTCGGCCATCGACATCATCGTGCAGACACAGCGCCTTTCAGACGGTGGGAGGCGGGTCGTCTCCATATCGGAACTGACCGGGATGGAAGGCAATGTCGTCCAACTCCAGGAAATCTATCATTTCGTTCGCCGGGATTCGACTGCCGAAGGTAAGATCATCGGAGAATTTCGCGCGACCGGCGTCCGCCCGCGTTTTGCCCAGGAGGCTGCGACGCTCGGCCACCACTTCGCCAAGGATGCCTTCAATCCGCAGGTGCCGCTCTAATGCCGACCGGCCAGACGTTGCTTTACTTCATCTATGTACTTGCGGCCGCGTCGATGATCCTTGCCGCCGAATCCCTCTATGTGTCTTACGCGGCGCGGCGCGTTCGAGCCGGTACGATCAACCGTCGTCTCGCGCGCCTGGCGGAGGAGGCACCTGCCGAAAAGACCCTTCAAGGCTTGCTCCGCGAACGTGGGCTGACGGATTCGGGCGATTACATCTTTGGCTTGGTCGCTTTGAACCGGCTCTACACACAATCCGGCATTACCGGCAATCCGCTGGCTTTCGCAGCAATGTTCCTTCTTGGCGGGCTGGTGCTCGGGCTGGTGCTGCCATTGCTTTTTGGCTTCTCCACTGTCGTGGCGCTGATCGCTTTCCTGCTGGTGGGATTTGCGCTGCCGCTTCTCGTCCTTCGGCGCGCACGCAATAAGCGTATCCTGAAATTCGCTGCCCAGCTTCCCGATGCGCTCGACATGATCGTGCGTTCGCTGCGTGCCGGTCACCCGACGACAGTTGCTATCGCCCTTGTCGCCCGTGAAATGCCTGACCCTCTCGGCACCGAATTCGGCATTGTTTCCGACGAAATCACCTTTGGTCTCAGCATTGAACAGGCAGTGCGGAAACTGTCGCAACGTGTAGGGTTTGAAGGTCTCCATCTGCTTTCGGTATCGCTCTCGATCCAGGCCAAGACAGGCGGGAACCTCACTGAGATCCTGTCGAACCTCTCATCGGTGCTGCGCGAGAGGGAGAAATTGCGAATGAAAATCCGGGCGCTCTCGGCCGAAGGCCGGATGTCGGCATGGATCATTTCCTTGTTTCCGCTGGTCATGTTCGGTCTGCTTATGGTAATTGCACCGAGCTATTACGGCGACATATGGAGCAACCCGCTCGTCATGCCCGCATTCCTGATCTTCGGACTGTGGGCGTTGCTGGGTGACTTCATCATGTATCGTATGGTCAACTTCGATTTCTAACGGGAGCGTGACATAGACCTGTTTTCGAACACGCAAGGTTTGAGCCTTTTGGTCTCCATTGCCGTTTTCCTGGCGGCGATGGCGCTATTCCTGTTCGGAGCGTTTGTCTTCAGGCCTGCCCTTCAGACCCGCAAACTGGTGGCGCAAAGCTTGCGTTCCGAGGGGATTGCCGACCGCCGGTCCCTTGCTGGACAGGAACAGCTTGCCAAGATTGCGGCACAGCGCCCGGTCGACGCCTATTTCCGATCGGTCGAAAAGGAGCGAGGCGAGCCGAATGCCCTTGAGGCAAAGCTCTTTCGCGCAGGATTCTATCAAGCAAGCGCGCCCCTGATGTATACATTGTCGCGTTTCGGCGCTGTCGCTGTCGGCTTTCTCGGATCATACACAGGGTTGGTTGCGGTGGTGCCGCCGCAACTACCAGGGTTCCTGACATTCGCAGCTGCTGCTTTGTTTGGCCTTGCTTGCCTCGTCGTTCCGAGCGTCGCCCTCGATCGCTTCGAGAATGCGCAGAAGGAAACTTATCGTCGCGGCTTTCCCGATTTCATGGACATGATGATCACCTGCGCCGACGCCGGCATGAGCCTCGAGGCCGCGGTCGAGCGCGTGAGCCAGGAACTGGCCGGTACCCACAAATGGCTCGGCATCCAGCTAGCGATCATGAATCTGCAACTGCGCGCCGGTAAGCCGCTGCGCGAGGGTCTTCGAGATCTCTCCGATCGTCTTGGTCTGGAGGAGGCGCGGGCACTGTCGATATTATTCCGGCAATCGGAGGAACTTGGCACCAGCCTGACGGACGCGCTGCGCGTTTACAGCGATGAAATGCGCGGCAAGAGAATTCTTCGCGCTGAAGAGCGCGGCAACGCATTGCCGGTCAAAATGATGATCCCGTTGGGGGTCTGCGTCTTTCCGGTTGTCCTGATGATTGTGCTGTTACCGATTATTGTTCGAATGAAGGGCATTTTCTTCTAGGCAGGTATGTGCTTTGGTCGAAAATACAGAGTCGGGGGACTCTTTTGAGGGACAAAATGACAGGGACAATGCGCCTCGCAGCCGTAGCCGGTTTGCTGCTTATCGTGCTTTCCGGCTGTCAGACGGCTGATACCAGCGGCGTCGTCCGTACCAATGAGCCCTCAAAAGGTGACGTGACAGCCTTTGGCGATGCCTTCGACGGGCTGAAGACGGTCAGCGACGTCGAATATTATGCCTCGGACCGGGCTGTCGCCGAAGCCAAGAACCAGTTCCGCGCGGAAAACTACGGCAATGCCGGCGCCTTGTTCTACAAGGCGACGCAACTGGCGCCCAATGATGGTGGTGCCTGGATGGGTCTGGCCGCCTCTAGCGATCGCATCCGCCGCTTCGATCTCTCCGACCTGGCCTATCGCCAGGCCTTCCGGCTGGTCGGCGGGACGCCCGAATATTACAACAATGTCGGCTATTCCTATCTGCTGCGCGGCAAGCTGCAGGACGCGCGCAGCAATTTCCTCAAGGCTTATGAGCTGGCGCCCAACGATCCGACCGTGGCCAACAATCTGCAGCTCCTGTCGTCCAGCGTGAAGAATCTCGAGCGGTAAGGCTATCGCATGTTGCTCTCCGCATCGCTGCTGCTGAAGGGACTAGCCATTCCTTTGCTGGCAAGGATCGCCTGGCTCGACTTCACCACCCAGAAGATATCCAACCAGAATGTGCTGCTGCTGCTTTGCCTGGGGTTGGGCTCGCTGACGCTCCTGTCCGTTCAATCCGGGTCGTGGTGGGACTTGGGCCTGAGTGCGCTTGCCGGTCTTTTGCTGTTTGTTGCGCTGTTTCCGTTCTGGGCCCTGCGCAAGATCGGGGCCGGCGACGTCAAGCTGATGGCGGTGGTGCCGTTGCTGATCGGCGGCAGCGGCCTCGTCGTATTTTCAGTGCTGCTGCTGGTTTTCGCTCTCGCCACGGCGATGGTCGTCAAAAATCCGCTCATGCTGCCCGCGGGCATCTTCCGCCTCTACGTTCAGCACCTGGACCGCAAAGGCGTTGTGCCGTTTGGCGTGCCGATCTCGCTCGCAGCGATCTGCACGATAGTGTTTCAGGTCTACGTCACCTTGATGCCCTATCCCGGTCCGGCGATCTGACCAGACAGGAATTGCCGCAACTGCTTGGACAACCTCAACGCCCCGGATGGCGATGGCGATGTTCGGCCCGGCCTAGCCGGCGAGCGACCGACGGTTATTCCGAACCGATTGGCGAGGCTAACGGCGCTTACCGTCGCGCTTTCCGCCATCCGGCCGCCTGAGCATCGGCCTCAGAACAAAACCAGCGCTCGCCCTTTCCAGCGGAGAGGTGACTTGCGCGGGGATTTTACGCGGTCTGAAGCTGGTCGGCAGAACTCGCGCCTGACATCGCTATCAACCGTCCAGCGGCGACCGCGGCCAAAACTATGAAGGCAGCCGTGACGGTAAGGAAGATCGAGGACGCGAGAACAGTCCCGTCCTGCACATAACAACTTGCGAATTCCATAACGCTCTAACCCTTAAACCCACCTAATCCCGATCCAGCGGCCCAACACCCGCTCTGCCAATTAAGCATGATCTTGATTCAAGAGAAATACAAGTGATCGCTAATGTCCGGCACTTTCGGACCAGCGGAGTACGAACAGCCGCACTTCGCGCCGGTTGCGGGGTTGTTGGTTCGATCTCGTCTCACGTGGTTGCTACCGCGCGTTTGATAGGGTCGACCCGACAGCCGCTGCGGAGTAGGCAACCGACCGCCGGGCCTAACCGGCGGGGTGTGGGCGTGTCCGCCGGCTGAGACGAGTGCGTTAACCCGAGTTCGAAGTTACAGTTGCGTTTTGCGGTGACCGGTCGCATTCTCCCGCCGGGGCGGGATTCCATTTGGATTTACTGAAGAAGCTCTTGATCATTGTGCTTGCTGGCGCCGGCGCCGCCGGAGCCGTAGCGCTCATTGAACGATTGGTTCTTGAGCCCCCAAGGCCCGCCGTGATGGGCGATCCGCCACCACTCCCAATCATCAAGGAAAAGCCGGTTCGAAAATGGAGATGGCGCCTGACATAGCCGCTAAACCGGCTCGAATGACTGCGTCGGTGAAGCTCGGGATATTCTGCCTGATCTATGCCGGCACCGCGGCGCTGCTGTTCCCGGAATCATTCCTGGCGGCTTTTGGCGAAACCCGTTTGCGGCTCTACTACCTGCTGATGCCACTGATGGTGTTTCTCGGCCTGGCCATCGCCGGCGTCATCAACCGGCCGCGATCGCCGCTCGGTTTCGTTCGAGACAAGTTGGCGGCGCGCGGCATCGGCGCTACGTCGACCATCCTGATCTTCATGGCCTGCGTCGCGGCGTACACCGCCTACAAGCACGACTTTTCCGGCCTGGTGACCTTCTTCGCCGATCCGCTATTCGCCCGCGTTGACGCTGCCATCCATTTCGGCGATCCCTGGCGCTGGGCCCGTTCGGTGCCGGTCCCGCCGGCGCTCGACCGGCTGCTCTACGTCCTCTATTCGCAGCTCTGGCTCATACTCCTTGCCGGCGTCGTGGTGTTCGCGGCGTGGCTGGAGAACGCCGCCGCCCGCCAACGCTATTTCCTGGCATTGACCACAACCGCGATCCTGCTGGGCGTCGCCGTCCGCCTGCTTGGCTCGTCGGCCGGGCCGATCTTCTACGACCGCATGTTCGGCGGCGATCGCTTCGCGGACCTCATCACAGCGTTGAAAGCAAGCAATGCCGGGCCCGATACGCTCCGGATTACCGACTACCTGTACTCTTCTTATACCGACAACGTGACCGTCGTCGGCAGCGGCATCTCGGCCATGCCGAGTTTCCACGTCGCCATCGTCACCTTGAACGCGCTGTTCCTATGGAGCCTCAACCGCTGGGTAGGCGCCATCGCATGGCTCTATGCCGCGGTAATCCTGTTCGGATCTGTCTATTCGGGCTGGCACTATGCCATTGACGGCTATGTATCGATCGCCGCGGTGCTGCTGATCTGGAGATGGGCAAGCCGCAGAACATATAACTGGCTATAATCCGCACAAATCCGCCCGGTCTAGAGCCTACAATTGTGCGAAATGGTTAAGGACGGGGATTCTACTTACATTTTCATTGGCTTATGATGTGGGTGAACGGTCGCTTCACCGATCTCTGCGCGGACTTGGCTTCGGCGGTTGGCTCCTGCGGAAGCGGCGCCGGCAGCTGATACGGAACAAGCGCGCTCTTGTCACTTGAACCCGACGTCAACCCCACCGAACAGGGGTGCTGGGTGTTCCCATCGGTGTCCGGGACCGTTGATCGGCGGGGCCAGTCTGAAGCGATTCGGGCGCCAATGGCAGGTCAAAGGTCAGCATCAACAGATGCCTTTGTCGCCACTGGTTTTGTGGTCGGTTAACCAGAAGTAGCCCCGCCGCATTGCAAAATAAAGCGGTTGGCCTATGATGGTATCAGGGCATGGGGGAGAAAATCTTGGCATGAAACTGGTTATCCAGATTCCCTGCTACAATGAGGCAGCGAGTCTTGGAGCAACCGTTACGGCAATACCGCGCGAGATCGACGGAATAGACAGCGTCGATATTCTCGTGATCGATGACGGCAGCACCGATGGGACTGCCGAAGTTGCGAGAAGCCTTAACGTGAATCATGTGGTTAGCCACCGCCGCAATCGGGGGCTGGCGGCTGCGTTCCAGACAGGGATAGATGCCAGCCTTCGCGCGGGAGCTGGTATTATTGTCAATACCGACGCTGACAACCAGTATCATGCGTCGGACATAGAGCTGCTTATCGGGCCGATTCTACGCGGCGAGGCCGACATCGTCATTGGCGACCGCCAAGTCGGCACAAATCACCATTTCTCATCAGGCAAGCAGGCCCTGCAGCGCATTGGCACTGGCGTGGTCCGCCATTTGGCGGGGGTCGACATTCCCGATGCAGTCAGCGGATTTCGGGCGATGAGCCGCGAGGCGGCGATGCAGATCAATATCGTTTCGCGCTTTTCCTACACGACGGAAATGCTGATCCTGGCTGGCCAGAGGCGGATGGCAGTGGTGTCGGTGCCTGTCCGGACCAACGCGCCGATGCGCGGATCGCGGTTGTTCAAAAGCATACCTCACTTTATTTTCAATACCAGCATCACGATCGCGCGGGCCTATGCGCTTTACAATCCGCTGAACACATTTCTGCTCATCGGCAGCTCGATCGCTTTGATCGGAGCATTGCCGGTACTTCGTTTTCTGTGGCTGTTTCTGGCCGGGAACAGTAGCGGCCACATTCAGTCGCTGGTGCTTGGGGGCGTGCTGATCATTATCGGCTTCATCACTTTGCTTTTCGGGATTGTCGCCGATCTCATCGGGCGCAACCGGCAAATGCTCGAAATGGCTCTTTTCAAGCTACGGAAAATCGAAGAGCGACTGGACCGAGTCGAGTGATGACGAGTCTGGCCGGCCTTCTTGACGCAAAGCCTGAAAGTCCTGTCGGGGTTGGCCGACGGACAATTCTTTTCCTTTTCGGCACAATCGCCGCACTGCAACTGGCGACGGCACTCTTTCGGGAAGTGAACTGGGATGAATTCCATTTCCTGTCGCTGGTTTTCGAGTACAGGCGGGCTTCGCTTAGCCTTGCCCTGCAGACGTTTCACGTCCATCTATTTTCATGGCTGGTGCTGCTGCCGACCGACGAGATAGGCACGATTGTCGTGGCGCGTTGCCTGATGTGGCTTCTCCACCTGGCGACGCTCTGGTTCCTCCTGAAAACAACTGAGAGCCTCCTTTCCGTCCGCGGAGCTTTGTGGGCGACGTTACTTTACGCCACACTGGTCTTCGTGATGCAGCACGCGACGAGCTTCCGCGCCGACCCGATCATCACCGCGCTTCTCATGGGCGCACTCTTCGGGCTGACTCGCGACCGCCTGCCCCTCGGAGTGCTGACCCTTTCTGCGCTGGCAGTGACGCTTGCAGGATTGATCTCGATAAAATCGGTCTTCTATGTTCCTATCATCATAATGGTCGCAGTGCTGCGGCTGGTACGCACCCACGACAAGATGTTGCTCCGCAACATGGTCATCGCGCTCGCCATAGCTGTCGTGGCATTCGCAGGTTTGTTTCTTTGGCACGCAACGAGCTTGGCGCAGAGTGGATCTCCGGCCAAAAACACGCTAACCACCGCCTACAACAAGCAGCTCGTCGACAACGATCTCTTCCACGGGGCCCGATTTCTGCTGTACTCGCTGGTTGGGAGCGCGCCGCAATGGTCTGTGATCGGCGCTGGAATAGGCTTGGCTATTGCGCGTGTGATCAAGACTCGAAGTGTGGAAAGGCTCCACGCATTGACTATACTGAGCTTCACTTCGCCGCTGTTGCTCATTGCCTTCTATCGAAACAGCTTCCCCTATTTCTATGTGTTCATGATGGCACCAGTAGCGGTGGTCGTGGCGTTGATCGCGGATGAGCTACGCGCCCTGTCGAAAATTGCTGGAACACTTCCCGTGATATTCGTCGCCTTGGCAGTAGTGCAGGCGGTCTCAGAACTTCAGCGAGACCAATCGGCCCAGCAGTCGCTGATTTCGGCAGTGCATCAGATCTTTCCGGAACCAGTGCCCTATATTGCTCAAGCGGGCGTTATCGTACGCTATCCCAATGCGGGATTTCTGATGAGTACCTGGGGAATTGAACAGTATCGCAATCGTGGAGAACCGGTGCTCCTACATGCGATTAATGAAAAAAAACCGCTCTTCGTCATCGTCTCCGGCCCGGCGCTCTCAGCCGCGCTGGAACCCGACACCAACGCTGCAAAGCCGGGCGAGGAATTGCTACCAGCGGACATAGTGGCGTTGAGGGAGAACTATCTCCGGCATTGGGGTCCAATTTGGATCGCGGGAAAGCAACTGCCTGCGACGAGCGGCATGGAAGCTGCATTCGCACTCACCATTCCGGGACCATATACAATCACGGCGGATGCGCCGGTCCAGATTGACCAGCAGCTAGTCCATCCGGGCGATGTTGTCGAACTCGCTGTCGGCATGCACACCTATCGAGGAGGAACGGCCGCGTTACACCATGGACGAAACCCGCCAGTTCCCGCGCGTGGGCCGCCAACGTTGGTCTTCACCGGATTCTGAACGGAGGATCTCCTAGCTTGCGCGTCCTGATCTCTACGTCAACTTTCCCCCGCTTTCATGGCGATAACGTCACTCCCTTCATGGCCGATCTGGTTCTCGCACTCGCCTCCAGAGGAATAGAATTGGACGTGTTGGCCCCGCATTCTCCTGGCAGCAAGAAGATCGAGGACTTCGGCAACGGCGTTACCGTTCATCGCTTTCGCTATGCCTGGCCTGAAAAGGCGGAGAACATCTTCTATGGCGCGGGAGCCCTCGAAAACCTCAAGTCAAAGCCCTTAAAGGCGATGAAGCTACCATTCGTCGCGGTCGCGCAAGCCGCTGCTACCTATTGTCTCGCCAGATCGCGTCGTTATGATCTGATCCATGCACATTGGGTGATCCCGCAAGGTATCACGGCATTACCTTCCTGCCTCGGTCGAACGGCTCTCGTCGTCACTGCGCATGGCAGCGATGTCCTCGGTTTGCAGGGACGCCTGCCGATGTGGGCGAAACAGCTTGTCGTGCGACACGCCTCATTCCTGACAGCTAATTCTGTCGCGACGGCGAATGCCCTTCACACGCTGAGCGCGGACCCAGATCGCGTCGAGATCGTTCCGATCGGGGCGTCTCTACGGCCTGCCGAGACGACGATCCCTGCCGGGAGAGATGGATTCGCCGATGAAGCAAGCCCACTCCTGCTTTTCGTCGGAAGATTGATCGACTGCAAAGGAGCAGACGATGCGGTCGCGGCTCTCGCGTTGCTGCAAAACCGTCTACCGCACGCAAGACTCGTTGTCGTGGGCGACGGTCCGGAACGGCAAGCGCTGGAGGCAAAGGCGGCGTCTCTCGGGATCAGCGACCGCATACTGTTTACCGGCTGGCTGCAGCCGGCGAACGTTATCTATTGGATGCGCAGGGGCGATGTGCTGATCATTCCTTCCCGCCGTGCGGTGGATGGAACAATGGAAGCACAGGGCGTCGTGCCGCTCGAAGCAATGCTTCACAATCTGCCTGTGATTGCTTCGCGATGCGGTGGTCTTGTCGATATCATACGACATGAGGAGACGGGGCTTCTGGTTGCCGAGCGATCGCCAGGAGAAATCTCGGACGCGGTGGAGACGATCGTCACAAACAAGGATTTCGCGACACGCCTCTCTGCCCGTGCCAAGGAATGGGTTTTATCGGAGGGTACGATGGCCAGGACGGCCGAACGATTCCACGAGATTTATCAGCGGGTTTTATCGGTCGGAGGGTGAAACCATCAATGCCCTCGCCAAAAAATGACTTTGGGCAAACGAATGGAAAAACGCCGGAGCTGATTATGACATTGCGGGCATGGGCAAGAAGGAGTGGGCTAGCGGGGCCGCTGATTCGGCGCGCATATTTTGCGCTGGCCGCGCTGAAATTTCGGAATTCTGCTGATTACTGGGAAAGGCGCTATGATGGCGGCGGCACATCAGGTGCCGGTTCAGTCAACCATCTGGCGCGGTTCAAAGCCGATTTTCTCAACCGCTTTGTAGCAAATCACGAAATTCGCTCGGTGGTCGAGTTCGGCTGTGGCGATGGAACGCAACTGACCCTGGCAGAATATCCCAACTATCTAGGGCTCGATACTGCACCTTCAGCTGTCGCATTATGTCGGAAGCGGTTTGCAGGTGATCCAACGAAACAATTCGAACTTGTCGATCACGATCCCGGTCGGCGCGATCTGGCACTGTCACTGGATGTAGTATATCATTTAGTGGAGGATGAAGTGTTCGACACCTACATGCACCACCTGTTCTCTGCCTCCGATCGGTTTGTTATTTTGTATTCCAGCAATTCAGCCGAATCGACCCCGGAACCGCACATCAGGCATCGCGTATTTACCGACTGGATCGAGGCCAATCGACCGGAATGGAAACTTTATTCGGTGATGCCGAACGCTTATCAGCTCAATCCGCGCGATCCCGACAATACATCCTTTGCCGATTTCTACGTATACAGCCGATCCTAGCCAGACGGCCGCCTCAATCGCCTCGTTCCTACAATGAAAATTGCGAGCAAAAGTAAGCCGAGCACTACGGCGATTCGGTTGGTCCCAGCAATCACGAAGCCTGCGGCGGAATCGATATTGGCAAGAGGCGACAGCAACGCAGTTATCGCCTCAGTGACGCCCAAGCCTGCCGGAATGAAAGATGTGACTGTTCCGATGATCGAGGCGATTGAAAAGGTTGAAGCCTGATCAAAGCCGAGGCCGATCCCGAGCGCCTTTGCCGCCAGACAGAGCCGGATGGCTTCGAGGACCAGTCCGGCAAATTTGACCATCAACGCCGAAGCAATCAGTCTCCAGCCGGTGCGGAGGCGCGCAAAGAAGACGATGCTGCCCCCAATGAACAGCGACCCGCATGTGACAAAGCCCGCGCCAATTTTGATATGGCCGAGCGCAAGAAGGAAAAAACCCGAATAGCCGAACGCAGATCCAAACCACAAGGCCATGAAGATGACAATCAGGCTGCCTCCGAGTTTCAGCCCGATCCCGTAGACTCGCAGCGCCGTAGCACGCGACAGCAGGCCGGCCGGCAAAAAAAGCATGTTGGCGGCACTCGAAAAAACGCCTATTTCGAACGCGCTTGCCCAGGCAATGTTCTTCCCCCCCATTGCCGCCATGATCTGGAGTTCGACCGCGTTGAGTCCCGCTGTAGCAGGGACTGCGATCAAGACGAGGAAGACGAATGGAGTTGCGTTAAGCCGTTCGATCAGGCCGGGCATGCTGTGCAGGGCCAACAGCAGCCCTCCCGCAAAGATCGATATCGCCACTATGAGTCCGAGATTTCGAATGAACGCACGGTGGGAGGAACCCCAGTTGAAAATCCGGGCGCCTAGCATGGTGAGCCCAGACCCCACCAACCTTGCTTTGACCGAATTCAAGAGCAGTCGCCCCGCACCGCCACGACATGATGACTGCGCGCATGATCGGATGGGGACCGGTCCGTGAGTCGGGTCAGCCGATAACCGGCTTCCATCAGTGCCTTCGTGGCGCGCCTCACCCCCTCCGGCGCGAAATCATGCATCTCGCAAATCACGACTGGATATGTTTCCAGCGTCTTTGCGGCACCCTGCAGAGCATCGGCCTCGCCTCCTTCAATATCTATTTTTATCACATCGGGGCGTGGATAACCTTCGGCAACGAGGCTGTCGATCGATCTGACCTGTACGCTTACGGGATCAACGGCTTTCTCCCTGGATTCGATCAACCTCCCCGACATCGCACCGCCCCTAACGTCGAAAATCCTTGTTTCGTCCGTAGCGCCTATCGCGAATTCGTGGAGCGATACATTCGGGACGCCGTTTTCCAAGGTCCGGCGGAAATACTTTAGGTTGATTTCACCGGGCTCGAACGCAAGCACCCGGCCCGCTGGCCCCACAATCTTAGATGCTATCAGCGAATGCAGACCGATATTGGCGCCAATATCGTAGAAAACCGCCCCGGATTCCAGATAGCGATGGAGCAGGGCAGTGACTTCTGGCTCGTGATTTTTCGGGTTGGTTGCGTTCCAGTGCAGCATCGGGTTGAAGAAGAGGTCATACCCGTTTGGCAGCTTGACCTGATCGATGCTTCCCTTGGACGCCCGCTGCAGAACCCTGCCGAAGCCGAGCCTATCCAGCAAAAAGCGCCTGCCAGCGTGGGGAACTATATTGCCGAGAACGTTTATCAGATGAAATGCATGCTTGATAGTATTCATTGATGCCCTCTGGAAAAACATGCTCATTTATCAAATTAGGCGACGTTATCTTCATTTTAGTGGAAGCTGAGACAAAAGTCACCTTTATAGGTGGCCAGGACATCAAGACCCGTGTCGGGCGTTTATCGCGGCGACGGCAATTGTTAGCTGATCGCACGTTGTCCGGGTCGCTATCGCCGGCCAATGAGGGAAGGAGCATTTTTCAACACGGGCCAAATAGGGCTATCTGGCCGCTGATTGTACCGGCCGTCTGCCTCGCAATGGTGGTGACTGAAAATGTATGTGCGTGACCTCATCGGCAGGAAGTCAGAAAAATCTGCTGCGATCTAGAAGCAAGGTAACGTGGGAAGGATACCTCTCCCGTGCCGCAAATCCGGACCGCCCCCCCGATGCGTCTGTCGCGATCATCGCTCGGTCGGCGCCTTTATCTCCTCGCGCGCCGGGTTGCGCTAACTGCTTATACCAAATCAGGGAAGGGGCTATGAGTCGCTATTGGTGATCTCTGGTATAAGTGTCTGCTATGAAGGTAATCATGGACAACCGTTACCCGCCAGACTCGGACGTCGTCTGAATGGCGGCAAACGAATTCGGGCCGAGACCTGCGATGCCTTCAGGGCTTGTGTGGCGGCGCCGATCAATCGCGCCGGAATGTCCGTGATGGATCGGAGCAGGCGCAATGTGCTGATCGGTGCGTCTATCTTCGGAGCCCTGAGCCTTGCGGGGTTGCTTCCTACCATGTGCGCAATGCGGCAAATCAGGACAAAATCCCCCATGGCCGAAACCAGTCGTCCCAAACGGCCGCCGGGACAGGCGAAGCCGTTGCTGGAGGAAGATATCGCGCCGGTGCTTGCGCGCCTTGATGCCTGGTATGCTGCCCATCTGCCGCCAGACAAATATGTGTTCAATCCGCCGGCCACGGACGCGCAACTGGATGCTTTCGAGCGCCTGATCGGCCTCAAGATGCCGCGCGCCTATCGCGACCTATACCGATGGCACGACGGCGAAAACGACGACCGTCGGGGCCATATCTATGGGCATCCGCTGCTGCCGCTGCATCAGGCAGGGGCGCAATGGAAAGCCTGGGTCGATGTGCTCGCCGATTTCGGCGGCAATCGCTATGAAATTCCCGGAGGGGCGTGGCCTGAACACGCGGTTGACCCGGCCTATATCAATCCGCGATGGATACCGCTGACCCATGATGGCTCAGGCAATCATATCGGTCTCGATTTCGATCCCTGGCTCAGCGGTCGCGTCGGCCAGGTCATCCTCTTTGGGCGCGACGAAGACGTGAAGGCGGTGCTTGCGGAATCCCTTGGCAAGTTCCTCGAGTGGATCGCCGGCCTGCTGGAAAGCGGCAATTTCAGATTGGAAGCGGCGGAAGAGCCAGTGCTGCGCCGGTTCCGATTGAAAGCCCCCCCATCAAACGACTTCCACGAAGGCGCACGAAGCCTTCTGGGCGCACCTGGCCCCTTCCTATGACGGCACGTATTTCGGTGACGCACGTCCGTGCGAAGCGGGATAGGCATAGCATCGTGACTCTGCAGGGTTGCAACTTGGTATTAGCCCTTGCCAGTGAGATCGAGACGAGGAATATAATCCTTCGTTGCGGCGACCACGAAACCGAGATCGCAATTCTCAAAGGGCGATGTGGCGCTCCAAAAACTTAAAATCGGTGGCTTCGGGTCTAGGCGTGCCGTTAGCGTTCATCGGGTTAAGCCGGTTGACCGTCTCAAAAATGGCCTTCGCAAGCGCTTCGCCCTCATGGACCGGCTCAGGACCATAGAGCAGCAGGAAAGCTTCTTCGCTCGGCAGCACGCCAGCGGGGCATGTCTGTTCAATAGCCATGCGAACCAGTTCGAGCGCGGCCCAGTCATTGCAGATGTTATCTTGGGCTTCCTCGCTGAGATGGTCGGCCCGACAGCCGCTGCGAAGTGGGCAACGACCGCCGGGCCTAACCGGCGGGGTGTGGGCGTGTCCGCCGGCTGGGACGAACAATAGCCGTTTCATTCAGAATTGCTAATTTAGTAAATGATCATGATCCGCCCCCCTAGCCACCAAATGGGACGGATGCACCATCTTTGATATGTCGTATGCCGCGCTAACCGAAGAAACTGACCAAACGCGGCGCGCATGAGGGCGAGCGCAATCTGGCGAACAAAATATGCAGAGGTACTTTTTCCGCTGCCTTTTTCATGATGTGCATGGACGTGATCTGCGTCCGGCCAAGTCAGCCTGGAAGTTTAGCACAGGCCCAACGGGCCATGCTCTTCATCGGCGGGCGAGGACACCCAGGGCAGCCGTCGGTGGAACTTTAGTAAATCCTAATGATTGTCTGTGACCAGCGGGCACGACCTCCGTTGCCCGCTGCAAGATCGGGACGCAAACCCGATCGGGCCCGCGCTCTCCGCCAGAGGCGCGGGCTTCTTGCGTTTCAATTCACAGGCTGCAACGGGTCATGCTCTTCCGCGGCATGGTGAAGAACCTGGCCAAGGTCGCGCATGTCGATCGACTGCTTGCAGATGGGACATTGCAATAAGTGGTCGGCTTCATCTCTCGGCTTCCTGTCGTGTGGCCTTCCAATGTAGCCAGTGGCTTCGTTGTCGGTCCGGATCTTCATTGACCTGCAAATTGACGATGCCGGTTTTGTTGCCCGCACCGTGTATTTCTGGAACCTAATATAACCGGAAGGATTGAATCGCGGTCTGTGTATTCATCAAAGGCGCGCGCAGGCTGTTGTATTTTCGCCACTGGATAGTTCTATTGCGGTCTGGTCTGTTTCGATGACTGGACCGAAAACTCAAAGCAGCATACGAGCGAGTATCTCTTTATTCCTCTTCTAATCAAGGATGGTTTTATGTACCGACTGCTTCTCGCTTCAACCGTCCTGCTCTCCTTGGGAAGTGTCGCACTTGCTGCTGACGCTGTGTATTCCGATCCGGTCGTGGAAACGCCGGTTTCGGCCTATAACTGGTCGGGCTTCTACATCGGCGCGCATGCAGGATACGCTTGGGGCGATTATACGCTGTTCAGTAATTCTGGCGACGGCCCAAATGTAGATGTCGACGGTTTCGTGGGCGGTGCAACTATTGGCTACAACTGGCAGTGGGACTATTTGGTCCTTGGCATTGAAGCTGACATCTCGAATGGCCCCGATGGAACCACTTCCCAAGGTACCGCAGGACCAGTTTGGGGTTGTATTACAGGCGATTGCAACGCCGAGATTGAGTACTTCGGCACGGTTCGCGGACGTCTCGGTGTCGCATTCGACCGCTGGCTTGTCTACGGCACGGCAGGTTACGCTTACGGAGAAGTTGAAGGGGGCATCGAGAACTCCGATCAACAGGGTGGCGGATCGGCCGACGGATGGGCCGCTGGCCTCGGGACGGAATTCGGCTGGACGGAACACTGGTCGACGAAGGCTGAATATCTGCATGTTGATCTGGGCGATATCCCATTCGGCACAGGGGTTGGGACCGAGGATTTCGAAGGAGATGGCGACTTCGACGTATTTCGTTTGGGCGTCAATTACAGGTTCTGAGCGCAACCAGCTTCAGGGGCCCGGCCTAGCGCCGGGCTATTCCGTTCTCGAAGTTTAAAAACTGAACAGCTCGGCCAGTATCCTCCTGGGCCTCGACCTTGGCGTTTTTCCTTTTGCGTCATGTTGCCGGCCGGCCTGGAAGGGATGGTATCGAAGCGTCGAGACAGCAAATATCGCAGCGGACCGACTACCAATTGGCTGAAAACAAAATCCTTCACCGAAAGCGAGTTTGAACTTCTCGGCGTCGAACGCGAGAGGGGCAAGCCGGCCTTCGCCCTGATGGCCGAGCCGGGGACCCGCAAGTATGTCGGCAGTGCCTTCGTCAGCGTCAATCGCGAGATACGGGAGCGGCTGTGGAAGCGCGTCCAGGAACATGCCGGGCCACCGCCAAGGACATGCCAAAGCGGCCGGCAACGCAGTGGGTCAAGCCGGGGACCAAAGCCCGCGTAAAGCATTTAAGGGGCGAGGAAGACCTTCGGCACGCCTCGCTGCAGGATTTTTGGGATGAGAGTTAGCGCGCCCTTCTGCACTCGGCGCCGTCAGGTTGAGCATTCATGAGATTTGAGGTCTATTAAGGGCGCCTTACGTGGAAGGCGGGGAGTCTGATGCACAACGTCTGCAACGACATCGACGCCCTATGACGACATCCAATCGTTGATCAACAGAGAACCGATTTGGTGGGATAGATACGGCGTGCCGCGCTATGTCCCTTTCCGTCCAGGCGGGTCCAGCAGAGAATGCATCCTCGTATTGGCTCGGGCTCGCGGTGGTCCCGAATACCTACAACTGATATGCGGCTACACCGAGCAATTCGAAAGAGCCGAACAAATAATCCGACGCCAGTCTCTTCCGATAGAAGAACCACCAGCAGGTCTGCACGCCAAGAACGGCGATGTGAGCGCAGAGGGAATTAAGGTGCTGGAATATTGGCGGCGCGAAACACCGTTGCAGCAGTGGCAGCGATTACTGGAGTTTGAAATCGACCTGATCGATTGAGGGAGCTCCGGAGGTGCGCAAGGTAGGCGCTTGCTAGGACCTGAGATCAGGAATATAATCCTCCCCTTCGCGGCGAGCCCTTCAAACGGAGATCGCCATGCCCCAAAAGACCCTCGCCGACACTCTGGCCGCCCGCACGGGGCGACGGAAGCAACGTCTACTACGACAGCGGTTTCGGCAGCGCGGTCCAGAATGGACCGTGACTGAGTGGTGATCCCGACAGGAATCGAACCTGTGACCTACAGATTAGGAATCTGCCGCTCTATCCTACTGAGCTACGGGACCACGCGGCCCGACACATAACCGCTTCGGACCGTTTCGCCAAGAGGCAGGCTCGATGCAATCGGCCGGTTGCGAGTAGATCGCAAAGATGCGCTGGGGATAGCGGAACTTCGGATCACCGCCGCGCTTTAGTGTGCCGAAGGAGATGCCGCATGAGTGCTACGAAAGAGTTCTTTGAAACCTGGCTCCAGGAGAACGTCGGCGACCTGCCCGCTGAAAGCGAGGTGAGCGTGGCGGTCCTGGCTCAGCAATTCGAACAGGATGCCGACGCGGCCGGCTATGGTCACGAGGTGCGCGAAGACGAGATCGGCGACATTGAAGAGGCTATTGCGGAAGCCCTGAGCAAGGCCAGGGCAGGCGCAGAGCCGCAGGCTGCGGCCGAAGAGAGTGATCCGGCGCCCGTCATGGAGGCGCTGGAGGTCGACGACCCGAAGAGCGGACCATAGCGGTCAAGGCACCATCGATTGATTTTCGCATAGCCTCATCCCACCGGTTGCGGCTCCCCTCTACATGGCAGGGCTATCGCATATTGGTAAGTACCCCCTCACCCGGATTGCCAACCGAATTGCGAAGGGCAATTCGGGACAATCCGACCTCTCCCCAAGGGGAGAGGAGCCAGCGCTGACGCTTCTCTCTCCCCGGCGAAGGTGGCCGCCCACGGGTCTTGCCTCCGGCAAGCCCGAGGACAGGCTCCGCGGCCGGATGAGGGGCAGTTCTCATATGCGATTGCCCTACCCTATATGGGGGCAAGCCCGAGGGCATGCTTTTGGGCGAAATGCATCAGGCGGCCAGCGCCGTCTCCGCGAGCTTCACCCAGTAGCTCATGCCGTGCGGGATGACCTCGTCGTTGAAGTCGTAGGCCGGATTGTGGAGACCGGCGGTGTCGCCATTGCCGATGAAGATGAAGGCGCCGGGCCGCGCCTCCAGCATATAGGAGAAATCCTCGCCGCCCATCACCGGCTGGATGGCGCGGTGCACATGGGCCTCGCCGGCGACTTCAGCCGCGACATCGCTGGCGAAGGCCGTCTCCTCCGGATGGTTGAAGGTGACGGGATAATTGGCGTTGTAGTCGACCTCGATCGTTGCGCCGAAGGCCGCGCCCACGCCCTCGCAGATGGCGCGCACACGCTGCTCAGCCTTCCTGGCGACCTCCCCCTTCAGCGTGCGCACGGTGCCGGCGATCTCGGCGCTCTCGGGAATGACATTGTAGGCGTCGCCGGCGTGGAATTTCGTCACCGACACCACGACAGACTCGACCGGATCGGTGCTGCGCGAGGCGATCGTCTGCAGAGCGCCGACGAGCTGGCTGGTGATGACGATCGGGTCGATCGTGCCGTGCGGCATCGCCGCATGCCCGCCCCGGCCCTTGACTGTGATGGTGAATTCGGCGGTCGCCGCCATGATCGGGCCCGGCTTGATGGCGAATTGCCCGACCGGCAGGCCCGGCATGTTGTGCATGCCGAATACCTTGGAGATGCCGAAGCGCTCCATCATGCCGTCCTTGACCATCTCGTTGCCGCCACCGCCGCCTTCTTCGGCCGGCTGGAAGATCACTGCGACGGAACCGGCGAAATTGCGCGTCTCGGCAAGATATTTGGCAGCACCGAGCAGCATCGCGGTGTGGCCGTCATGGCCGCAGGCGTGCATCTTTCCTGGAATGGTCGAGGCGTAGGGTTTTCCGGTGATCTCGTTGAGCGGCAGCGCGTCCATGTCGGCGCGCAGGCCGATGCTCGTGCCTTCGCCCAGGCGGCCGCGGATGATGCCGACGACACCGGTCTTGCCGAGCCCGGTCACCACCTCGTCGCAACCGAAGGCCTTCAGCTTGTCGATGACGAAGGCGGCGGTCTTGAAGACGTCGAAATTCAGCTCCGGCGTCTGGTGCAGATGGCGGCGCCAGCCGGCGACCTCGTCTTGCATTTCGGCGGCGCGGTTCAGGATCGGCATGATGGTTCCATCTCGCTGTTGGAGCAGACGGGCTCTGCCTGCTGCTTTGCAAATTGTGCCTGTGTTTTACAATTGTCATTCAGGCACTTTGCCATCTTGACGTCACATAGGCTAAATAGCACCGCAAGATTGCGATCCGGACAGGGACCGGATCACCATGCTGGCGATCGCGTAACAAATCTTACGGAGCCAGAGGCGACTGCGGCAAGAGGCGATTTCGGATTCCACCATGCGGTACAGGCATTTCCTCAAACTAAAGCGCGTCGCGTTTGACCGGCCTCATGCGACGCGCTTTAGCGTTGTCGTTTTTATGCATGTCGTGATCGCAAAACCGCTGCACACTTTTGCGCGACATGCACGTTGGTTTATGCATGTCGTTATCGCAAAACCGCTGCACACTTTTGCGCGACATGCATTATTGCTGGCGGGCGCCGCGGCGCTTCCGGTGCTGGCCGGACCGGCTCTCGCCAATCCGACGATCGTGTTCGACCTGGGGAATGGCAAGATCCTCCAGCACCAGGAGGCTTTCAAGCGCTGGTATCCTGCCTCGCTGACCAAGCTGATGACCGCCTATGTGGCATTTCGTGCGATTGCCGCGGGCGAGGTCCAGCTCGATTCGCCGATCAAGGTCACGAAGCGTTCCGCCGGGGAGCCGCCGAGCAAAATGGGCTTCAAGCCGGGTTCGGTCATGCGGCTCGACAACGCGCTGAAGATGATGCTGGTCAAATCGGCCAACGACGTCGCCATGGCCGTCGGCGAGAACATCGGCGGTTCGCAGGCCGCTTTCGCCGAACGCATGAACACCGAGGCGCGCCGGCTCGGCATGACCGGAACGCATTTCGTCAACCCGAACGGGCTGTTTTCGCCGGACCAGTATACGACGGCGCGCGATCTCGGCTTGCTGGTGATGGCGATCCGCACGGAATTTCCGCAATATGCCCCATGGTTCTCGATCGAGGGCCTGGCCATCGGCAAGAAGCAGATCCCGAACTACAATCTCCTGATCGGCCGCTATCGCGGCGCCGACGGCATGAAGACCGGTTTCGTCTGTCCCTCGGGCTTCAACATGATCGGCTCGGCAACACGCGACGGGCGCACGCTGGTGGCGGTGGTGCTTGGCGAGAAGTCGGCCGTCAGCCGCGCCGAGACCGTCGCCAGGCTGCTCGACCACGGCTTTGCCACGCCGACACCGGGCTGGTTGACGGTGGCGGCGCTGCCTTCCTATGGCGACACCACATCGGTCAACAACCTGAATGACGAGATTTGCAGGAAGAAGCCGGCTAAGGAGCAGTCGGAAGCCGTCCCCGTCGGCGACAAGAATGCGCCAAAATCTCCTTATCGGAAAAAGCTCGACCATGTGCCGACATTGGTCGCTGTCGGCCTTGGCGGCGCCACCGGGCCGAAGCCGAAGGCCATGCTCGATGCATCGGGCCAGGAATATGCAGACGTGCCGCTGCCGAACTGGCGGCCCGACCTGCCGCCGCCGCCCGGCGCCGAGCCGGCAGTGATCGGTTCCGCAACTGCGGCCCGGGAGCCCGCCAAGGCCGTGAACTAGCCTGATGAGCAGCGGCTTTCCCATCGCCGTCTCGGTGCTGACCGGTTTTCTCGGCGCCGGCAAGACGACGCTGCTCAACCGGCTGCTCAGGGATCCCGCGCTTGCCGACACCGCGGTCATCATCAACGAGTTCGGCGAGGTGGCGATCGACCATCTCCTGGTCGAACAGGCCTCCGACGGCATCATCCAGCTTTCCGACGGCTGTCTCTGCTGCACGGTGCGCGGCGAACTGGTCGACACGCTGGCCGATCTCGTCGACCGGCTGCAGACCGGCCGCATCGCCCGGCTTGCCCGTGTCATCATCGAAACCACCGGCCTCGCCGATCCGGCGCCGGTGCTGCAGTCGATCATGGCGCATCCGGCGCTGGTCCAGGCCTTCCGGCTCGATGGCGTCATCACGCTGGTCGACGCGGTCAACGGCAATGCGACGCTCGACGCCCATGTCGAGGCGGTGAAGCAGGTGGCGGTCGCCGACCGCATCGTGCTGACGAAAGCCGATCTGGCCACCGATCCACGCGACGTCGAGGCCCTGCGGGCCCGGCTGCGGCAGATCAATCCGGGTGCCGAACTGCTCGATGCCGGTGACAGCAGGACCGATGTGGCGGCGCTGTTCGATTGCGGCCTCTCGGCCACCAAGTCCGCCGACGTGCGGCGCTGGCTGGGCGAGGAAGCCGCCCATGATCATCATGGCGATCATGACCACGGCGACCATGAGCACGTTCACGATCATCGGCACGATTCCCGCGTACGCGCCTACTCGCTGGTTCATGACGGGCCGGTGCCGTTTTCGGCTATCGAGATGTTCCTCGACCTGTTGCGATCGGCGCATGGCGAGCGCCTGCTGCGCATGAAGGGCATCATCGAATTGCTGGAAGACCCATCGCGGCCACTGGTCGTCCACGGCGTCCAGAAGATCCTGCATCCGCCGGTGCGGCTGCCGTCCTGGCCGGACGGCCAACGCGGCACAAGGCTGGTGCTGATCACGCTCGACATGCCGGAAGACTACGTCCGCCGGCTGTTTGCCGCCTTCACCAACCGGCCATCGATCGACACACCGGACCGCGCAGCGCTGGAAAACAACCCGCTGGCGATTGCTGGTCGGTGAAGCGGCTGATCTCCCCCCTCGAGGGGGAGAAGCCAAGTGGTGGCAAAGAGGGCAGGCCAGAGGGGGTCGGCTCGGCTGGCGCGACGCCCCGTAGGACGAAAGAAAAGGTTGGCGCTTTACGCGCGGCGACCCCCTCTGTCGCCTTCGGCGACATCTCCCCCTCGAGGGGGGAGATTATCCCGCTCCGCGCTCGACGAGGAAGCGATGGCCGCCTGAGATCGCTGCCGTTTCGATCAGATGATGGCCGCTCTCGGCGCAGAAGGCGGGAATGTCGATGACGGCGAGGGGGTCAGTGGTTTCGAGCCACAGGCGGCTGCCCGGCTGCATTGTGGCCAACCGCTTTTTTGCCTTGAGCACGGGCAACGGGCAGTTCAGGCCTTTGAGGTCGTAGACGGCGGCGGGGCTGGTTGAGGGCCTGTCTTCCTGGCCCCCATCTTCTTGTGCAAGCATGAACCTCAGCCGCCGAACATGCCGAGCAGCCTCTTCTTCAGCCTTGTCGCCGTGCTTTCGGCGTCCGCAGCCTGCGTTTCGACTGCCGGGGCGGCCTCCGATGGCGCTACGGTGGCGGTGACGACAGGCATTTCTGCGGCGGCCTTGGCAGCTTCCTTCTCGGCCAGAGCCTGAGCCTTGGCCGCCTCTTTCTCGGCCTTGGCTGCTTCTATCGCGGCAAGCCTTTGCTCCTCGGCCTTCTGCTTGGCGGCTTTCTCGGCGTCGAGCGCGGCCATCTTGCGGCCCGCCGGCGAATCGATGCGGCCCATGCGCGCCGTCTCGGTCACCGAGCCGTCGGCGTTGAACGACGGCGGATCGATCGGCACGCGTTCGCCACGGGCGCGCTTCTTCGACCACTCGGAGACGATGCTGGCTTCCTTGATGCCGGCGATGGTCGGCTTGGGCGCCGGCACGCTGGCCTTGACCGCGCCGTTGAAGGCCGCTTCGTAGGTGCTCTGATAGGCATTGAAGGCGCTCTTCAGCGAATCCGGCTGCGTCGTCGCGGGGCAGGCGCCGGCCGGATCGAACGTCGCGCCGTCAGCCGCGACCTGGTTGAAGACATAACGCTTCTCGCAGACATCGACCTTCGGCGGCACTTTTGTGATCTCGAAATTGTCGTAGCCGACCTTCAGCATCTTCCAGAATTCGTAGTTCGGGTCTTTGCGATAACGCGCCATGTTGGCGGCGGTCATGCGGAACGGAAAGGCCTGGATCTGGAACTCGGTCTGCCCGCCCTGGAAGGCATCGCGGCCGAAGGCGTAGATCTGCTCGATCTGTGCGTCGGTCATCGAATAGCAGCCCGACGACGAGCAGGCGCCATGGACCATCAGATGGGAACCGGTGCGGCCATTGGCGCGGTCGTAGACGTTGGGGTAGCCGATGTTGAAGGCAAGGTGGTAGCTCGACCGCGGATTCATCTGCGCCGGACGGACCGTATAGAAGCCCTCCGGCGCCTGGCGGTCGCCTTCGGTGTATTTGGGACCCAGCTTGCCCGACCATTTGCAGATGTCGTAGCTGGCGACCAAGTCATAGCGGCCGTTGGTCTTGGCCTTCCAGATTTCGATCTTGCCCTCTTCCTTGAAGATGCGGGCCATCACCGGCGAGGTGCGGGTCATGCCCTTGGCCTTCATGCTGGCCAGGATCTTGTCGGGCAGCGGCTTGTTGGCCTGGGGGGCAAAATCCTTCATCGAAGAATCGGTGCAGCCGGCGACGCCTAACGCGGCAATCACAAGTCCGGTGCGGGCAAGCTTGGCAAACATGGCTATGTCTTTTCTTTCGGGCCGCAGGCATCAGCGCCGTCAGGCCCAACCCTAATCCCGTTAACCTTGAAAATTCCTTACTGCAAGCGCCGGGCCTTACGGCAATCTGATTGAAACGAGTGCAGCGGCATTTTTGTGGCGGAAACGCTCAATCTCGCCACATTGCAGCGCCGAAACAGTCTGGCGGTCCGTCCGATTGAAATCGGACGGCCTGAATCTTCTTGCTTGACCATGATCTTTTCCGAAAACCGGTACCCACTTTTTGCTACGCTGACCTTCGGTTCGGGATCATGGTCTAGAGGTTTCGCCCCATAGCCAGGTATTTCTCGCGGCGCTGCTCACGAAAATCGGTGTTGGCGCCGGAGAATTCCTTCATCGTCTTGGCGATGAGATCGCCGGTGGCGGCAATCACCGTTTCCGGGCCACGATGGGCGCCGCCGAGCGGTTCGGGAATGATGGCGTCGATGATCTTCAGCTCCAGCAGGTCCTGGGCGGTGATCTTCATATTGGTCGCCGCATCCTTCGAGCGGGTGGTGTCGCGCCACAGGATCGAGGCGGCGCCCTCCGGCGAGATCACCGAATAGATGGCGTGTTCGAGCATATAGACGCGGTTGGCGGTGGCGATCGCAATGGCGCCGCCCGAGCCGCCTTCGCCGATGACCACCGAGATCGACGGCACCTTCAGGCCGAGACAGGCCGAGGTCGAACGGGCGATGGCTTCCGCCTGGCCGCGCTCCTCGGCATTGACGCCGGGGTAGGCGCCGGCCGTGTCGACCAGCGTCAGCAACGGGATATTGAAGCGGTCTGCGAGTTCCATCAGCCGCACCGCCTTGCGGTAGCCCTCCGGCCGCACCGAGCCGAAATTATGCCTCAGCCGGCTGGCCGTGTCCGAACCCTTTTCCTGGCCGATGATCGCGACCGGCTCGCCGCGGAAGCGGGCGAAGCCCCCGACGATTGCCTGGTCCTCGCCGAAATTGCGGTCGCCGGCAAGCGGGGTGAAGTCGTTGAACAGGCCCTTGATGTAGTCGACGCAATGCGGCCTGTCCGGATGGCGCGCCACCTGCACCTTCTGCCACGGGGTCAGCGCCCTATAAGTGTCGCGCAATGCGTCGCGCACGCGTTTCTCGAGACGGCTGATCTCATCGCCGACATCGACCGCCTCGCCATTCTCGGCGAGCTTCTTCAGCTCGAGGATTTTGCCTTCGAGATCGGCGACCGGCTTTTCGAAATCGAGGTAATTGTACATTCTTGAGCGGACCGATAAGCCGGGAGGCAATGACTGACGGAACCTGGGAAATGGAGGCTCCGGGCGGTGGAACGTCGCCCTCACATAGCGATATGACGTCTAGTCGGCAAGCGGATGATGATCGTTGACCAGCCGCACCAGCCGCTCCTCCAGCACGTGCGTGTAAATCTGCGTCGTTGAAATATCGGCATGGCCAAGCAACTGCTGCACGGCCCTGAGATCGGCGCCGTTCTGCAGCAGATGGCTGGCGAAGGCATGGCGCAGCACATGCGGCGATATTTTCGCCGAGGCGATGCCGGCGCGCGCGGCAAGGCCCTTCAGGTCGCGGGCGAAGACCTGCCTGGAGAGATAGCCGCTGTCGCTTGCTGCCGGGAAAAGGAACGGGCTATCTGCGAAAGCCGGCACCGTGGCCCGGGCAGCGAGCCAGGTCCGCATGGCCATGCGCGCCTTTGCCGACAGCGGCACCATGCGTTCCTTGTCACCCTTGCCGCGCACCATGAAGAAACGATCGTCGCGCTGCGCCACCGTCACCGGCAGGCCGACCAGTTCGGAGACGCGCAGGCCGGTGGCGTAGAGCACCTCGACCAGCGCATGCAGGCGCAACGCCGCCAGCCTGTCGCCATCGTTCAGCGAGGCGTCAGCTGCTTCTTGCGCCGCACGGTCGAGCAGCCGGCCGGTGTCGGCCTCGCTCATCGTCTTCGGCAGCGGCCGGCCTTTCTTCGGACTGTCCAGGGTTCCGGTCGGGTCGTCGCGGCGCAGGCCTTCAGCATAGAGGAACTTGAAGAACTGGCGGATCGCCGACAGTTTGCGTGCCTGCGAGGTGGCGGCAAAACCGCGTGCGGCGATCTCGTCGAGATAGGAGCGGATATCGGCGGCGGCGGCACCCGCGAGCCCGCCGCCGATCTCGGCCGAAGCGTCTTCGAGGTCGCGGCGATAGCTGGAAAGCGTGTTTTCGGCAGCGCCGCGCTCGGCGCTCATCATTTCCAGAAAGGCTTCGATGCGGGCCGCGCTGTTCATTGCTTCGGGTCAGTTTTCTTTTGGGTCAGTTTTTCTTGATTAGTTTTTTGGGGGATTCAGCTTTTCGGGAGGAATGCGTACGCTCATTTCGGCCTTTCTCGGCTCGACGAACATCGCAAGAGCGAACATCGCGCCATAGACAATGCCGGCCAGAATCGTGAGCGTCACGACAAAGCGAAACAGTGTCGGCATCAATTTTCGCCCGTCTGCTTGTTCTGCGTTTCCAAACCCTGTGCCCTTATGAGACGCCAATCCGGCCAATTCAAGGGCGAAGCTCGGATGACGCGCGGCCGCGCCACGCTTGACGCAATCAGGCTTTTGATGTCGATACGCCGGCAAAGAGGGCCTAAGCAGGCATTCATGGGCTGGCCCATGAATGCCTGCTTGGATTCTTTGGCTTGTCGCAGGTTCTTGTCGCAAACCGTGGGGACACTTTTGCTGAACCTGCTTAGAAACGTCATGGTGTCATGAACGCGCTACCAGCAAATCCTCCTGATGAGAGCCATGCCGCGCTGCTCGGCCGCCTGGGCAACCGCTCCATCGTCTTTGTCGGCCTGATGGGCGCCGGCAAGACGGCGATCGGCCGCAAGGTGGCGGCGATACTGGGACTGCCTTTCATCGACAGCGATCAGGAGATTGAAAGCGTGTCGCGCATGAGCGTGCCGGAATTGTTCGAACGCTATGGCGAGACCGAGTTCCGGGCGCTGGAGCAGCGCGTCATCCTGCGCGTGCTGGAACACGGGCCTCAGGTGCTGTCGACGGGCGGCGGCGCCTTCATGAGCGCGCAGACGCGGGAGGCCATTGCCGGCCATGGCGTGTCGGTATGGCTGAAGGCCGAGATCGACCTCTTGATGGACCGCGTTTCCAAGAAGCAGAACCGGCCGCTCCTGAAAAGCGCCGATCCCCGCGCCGTGATCGAGCGGTTGATGGCCGAGCGCTATCCGGTCTACGCAGCCGCAAATGTCACCGTGCCGACCCGCGACGATCGCAAGGAGGTCATTGCGGCCGAGGTGGTGAACGCGCTTTGCGGGTATTTCGGCGTTGCAGCCGCGACAGGCGAGGTGCGCTCGTGAGCAGCAATGCGACAGTCACCGTCGAAGTCGGGCTTGGCGATCGTGCCTATGACATATTGATCGGCTCCGGCCTGCTTTTGCGCGCCGGCAGCGAGATTTCGCGCCGCCTGCCCGGCACGCGCGCCGCCGTGGTCACCGACGTCAACGTCGCCGCCGCCCACCTCGAGACGTTAAAGGCCGGCCTCGAAAAGGGCGGCACCCAGCCTGCCGTCATCACGCTGCCGGCTGGGGAGAAAACCAAGAGTTTTGCGCATCTAGAGGAGGTGGTGGACGGCGTGCTGGCAGCCAGGCTTGAGCGCGGCGATGTCGTCATCGCGCTCGGCGGCGGTGTCATCGGCGATCTGGCCGGCTTTGCCGCCGGCATCGTGCGCCGCGGCATGAATTTCGTGCAGATCCCGACTTCGCTGCTGGCGCAGGTCGACTCTTCCGTCGGCGGCAAGACCGGCATCAACAGTGCGCGCGGCAAGAACCTCGTCGGCGTCTTCCACCAGCCGAAACTGGTGCTGGCCGATACCGAAGTGCTCGACACGCTGCCGATCCGGGAATTTCGCGCCGGTTACGCCGAACTCGCCAAATACGGGCTCATCGACCGCCCCGAGTTCTTCGCCTGGCTGGAGCAAAACTGGGGCAAAGTGTTTGCCGGCGGCCCGGAGCGAGCCGAGGCCATCGCCGAAGCCTGCCGCGCCAAGGCCGATGTCGTCGCCCGCGACGAGTTCGAGACCGGCGACCGCGCGCTGCTCAATCTCGGCCACACGTTCGGCCATGCGCTCGAGGCCGCCACCCACTATGACAGCACCCGTCTCGTCCATGGCGAGGGGGTCGCCATCGGCATGGCGCTGGCTTATCGCTTTTCGTCGCGCCTCAATCTGGCAAGTCCCGACGACGCGGCGCGCGTCGAGGCGCATCTTCGCGCCGTTGACCTGCCCTGGCGCATGGCCGATATCCCGGGCGAATTGCCTGATGCCGAGGCGCTGCTCGCCTTCATCACCCAGGACAAGAAGGTGTCGCGCGGCGCGCTGACCTTCATCCTGGCGCGCGGCATCGGCCAAGCCTTCATCGCCAAGGATGTGCCGGCGTCGGAAGTGCTGTCGTTTCTGAGGGAGAACCATCCGGGGCAGCAGGAAAGCCGCCCGGGTCAGCCGAAAGGCAGCCCGGGATGAACGAGGGCGGCTGGATCGTCGCTGGCGTCCTTGCCGGGCTCGGCCTGCTCGCCTTCGCCTTTCGCGCGCGCCTGCTCGCCGCCTTCGGCTATCAATTGCAGCGCATCGAGCCGCAGCATTCGAACCATGATGAAGCGCGCGGCGCCGTCGACGATTTTCGGCGCGACGGCCAGGTGGTGCGCGAGGATCGCGCCCGCATCGGCCGCCTGTCCGATCTCGATGAGCTCGAAGTGTCCGATGTCATGGTCCATCGCACCAACATGCGGTCGGTCAATGCCGACAATCCGCCGGAAGCGGTGGTGCGCGAGATCCTGCAGAGCCCGCATACCCGCCTGCCGTTGTGGAAGGGCTCGCTCGACAACATCGTCGGCGTGCTGCATGCCAAGGACCTGCTGCGCGCGCTGAACGATGTCGGCAACGACTTTTCCCAGATCGACGTGATGAAGATCGCGACAAAACCGTGGTTCGTGCCCGACACCACGACGCTGCAGGAACAGCTCAACGCCTTTCTGCGCCGCAAGGCGCATTTCGCCATCGTCGTCGACGAGTATGGCGAGGTCGAGGGGCTGGTGACGCTGGAGGACATCATCGAGGAGATCGTCGGCGAAATCGCCGACGAGCACGATATCGACATGCAGGGCGTCAAGCAGGAAGCCGACGGCTCCGTTGTCGTCGACGGCACTGTGTCGATCCGCGACCTGAACCGGGCGCTCGACTGGAACCTGCCGGACGAAGAAGCCACCACCATTGCCGGTCTCGTTATCCACGAGACGCAATTGATTCCGGACGAGAAGCAGGCTTTCACCTTTCACGGCAAGCGCTTCGTCGTCATGAAGCGCGACAAGAACCGGATCGCAAGGCTGAGGATCAGGCCGGCCGGCGACATTTAAAGCGCGTGGCGTCTGAAAAGATTCACGCAACGCGCTTTAAATTCTTGTTTTTATGCATGTCGTTGTCCCAAAACCGCTGCGCACTTTTGGGCGACATGCATTAGTTCCGGTAGGTTCTGTCCCGGCTAACCAATCCTTGACTGGACGCTCGCCGCGCCGGCGTGCACTTTCGACTGGGCTGTCTGGAGATGACGGTGATCGATCGGCGAACCCTGCTTTTGATGTCGATGGCTTTGTTGCCGGCCGGCGCTGCGGCGGCATCGCGCCGGCGCTCGCCGTCTCCGCAAACCTTCGACTACGGACTGGCCAGGCTCGACATCTACTCGCGCGATGGCGCAAGCTCCCTGCCTGTGGTCCTTTTCATCCATGGCGGTGCCTGGCGGGCCGGCAATCGCACCAACGTCAACGTCAAGCCGGCCTTCCTGCTCGACAACGGCTTCTGCTTCGTCTCCATCGACTACCGGATGCTGCCTAAGGCCGATGTCGCCACCCAGGCCGACGATGTCGAGCAGGCATATCGCTACGTGCGCGCCAACATCGCCAGATACGGCGGCGATCCGAACCGGATAGCGGTCATGGGGCATTCGGCCGGCTGCCATCTCGCTGCACTGACCGGGCTGCGCGGCGGTCTGCCCGGCGTCGCAGCGCTGGTCCTGAACGATACCAGGGCCTATGACCTGGAGGCGCTTGCGAGGAGCGGCGGCATGACACGCACTTATGCCCGGGCCTTTCCCGATCCGGCGCAATGGCGCGCGCTGTCGCCGGCGGCGCATATCGAGGGCCGCAAACACCCGCCGACCTTTGTCGCCTATTCGCGCGCACAGGGGAGGGAGCAGGATTCCAGGGCCTTCGCCGAGCGTTTGCGTGCCACCGGGACCGAGGTCATGCTGTTCGACGGCAGCGCTTATTCGCACATGTCGATCAATCGCGATTTCGGCGAGGAGGGCGATGCCCTGACCGCAGCGGTGATGATCTTCCTGAAGGCGACGATCGTCTGATTTCGCTGGCGATCGCTTCGCCTGGCTTTTCGATGTCCACCGCGATCGCGGCCGCCCTTCAAGCTGGATCATGTCAAAGTCGGCGGCGGGATATTGCTCTCGGGGCGTATCCCAGCTCAATTGCCGTTCGGTCGACATGCGAGGGAGAAGTTCATGAATGGGGCCGACGTCCTGTGCGACGTGCTTTTGGCGAACGGCGTGAACGTCTGCTTCGCGAACCCCGGCACCTCTGAAATGCATTTCGTGGCGGCGCTCGACCGCAAGCCCGAAATGCGCTGTGTGCTCGGCCTGTTCGAGGGCGTGGTGACGGGAGCTGCCGACGGTTACGCCCGGATGACCGACCGGCCGGCCGCGACGCTGCTCCACACCGGCCCTGGACTGGCCAATGGATTGGCCAATATCCACAATGCCCGGCGCGCCCGCATACCGATGATCAACATTGTCGGCGATCATGCCTCTTATCATCTTGAACTTGACGCGCCGCTTACCAGCGACATCGAAAGCCTCGCGGCGCCGATGTCGAACTGGGTCCGTCGCATCGCGGGTCCGGCCGACATCGCGCCCGCCGCGCAAGCGGCTTTTCGCGCCTCGCTGATGCCTCCGGGGATCGCGACCTTGATCCTGCCGGCGGACGCGGCTTGGGGTGATGCCAGCCCGGTCTCGTTGGCCACGGTGGAGCTTCCCCCGTCGCCTTCGGTCGACATGAGTGTTGTCCGCAAGATTGCCGAAGCGATACGTGCCGCTCCAGGGCGCGCGGGCATCGTCGTGCGTGGGCTCGCGGCGCGCGCCGATGCGCTCGAGATCGCCGGCCAGATCTCGGCGGCGATGGATGTTCGCGTGTTTGGCGAGGTTCTGATCGCGCGCATGGAGCGCGGCGTGGCCGTGTCGCGCCCGTGCGCATCCCCTATCCGATCGACGCCGCGGCGGCCTTGCTCGACGACATCGATGTCCTGATCCTTGTCGGCGCCAAGGAACCGGTGGCCTTCTTTGCATATCCGGGAAAGCCGGGACGGCTCGTCCGTGAGGGTTGTGATGTATTGACGCTGGCCGCGCACGGCGAGGATCTGAAGGCAGCGCTGGCGGCGCTTCGCGAGGAACTTGGCGTCAGGCCATCGCGGCAGCTTCCCATCGCCACGGCCTTTCCCGACGAGTCAACCCCGCGCGGTAAGCTGACCGACGATGCAATGGCGCTTTTGGTGGCGAGAAGACTTCCCGCCAATGCCATCGTCTGCGACGAGGCCGTCACTTCGGCGCGACGCTACTTCGCCCTATCGGCCTTCGCAGCGCCGCATGACTACATGATGGCCACCGGTGGATCGATAGGTGGAGGCATCCCGCTGGCAACCGGGGCGGCGATTGCCTGTCCCGGCCGCAAGGTCGTCAACCTGGAGGCGGATGGCAGCGGGATGTATACCGTGCAGGGGTTGTGGACGCAGGCAAGGGAAAAGCTCGACGTGGTCACGATCGTTTTCTCGAACCGAACCTACGCGATCCTGCATGGCGAAATGCGCAATGTCGGCGTGAATGCTGTTGGCGAGAATGCCAGACGCATGCTTGATCTCGACCAACCGGCGCTGGACTGGGTTTCGCTGGCAAATGGCATGGGTGTAGAAGCCGCCCGCGCCGGGACTTGCGAGCGGTTCGACGCGCTGCTGGACAGCGCCATGTCCCGCCCCGGGCCGTTTCTCATCGAAGCATTGATCTGACCGGATTCGCGACCCGCCTTGGAAACTTACCAGCGCGTCTTTTCGTCCGGCGCGGCCGGCTCGATCGCCAGCGCATGGACACCAGCCTTCAGCTCGTCGGCCAGCAATTCGTTGACCGCGCGATGGCGCTCGATGCGGCTCATGCCGGCAAAGGCCGAGGAGACGATGCGGACGCGGAAATGCGTCTCGCCGGTGCCGTCATAGGTGCCGTGATGGTCGGAGTCCTGATGGTGATGGCCGGCATGCAGATGGCTTTCGTTGATGATGACCAGCCGCTCCGGCGAGAACGCCTTCTTCAACTTGCCTTCCATCGTTGACTGTATGGACATTCGTACTTCCCTTCACCACATATGGCCCGCGCATGACCCCCGAAAATCGGTGCCCTTTGCGCGTCCAGAAGGACGCGCGGTGCCGCCGCCGCGACAAAATTCGCCGATCGCCCGCTTTATGCCGCGATTCAGCGGTTAGGGCGATCATCGCGAAAATGTCAATTCTTGTTTCGCACCGGCGAACAGCCCATAAATGGGTGAGATGAAACCGTACCCCAAATATTTCGAGAAAATTCGCATCCGCCCGGAGAAGGATGCGGAGCTGAAGTCGCGCTCGCCGATCTGCCAGTGGGACGGTTGCAAGGAGGCAGGCACCCATCGCGCGCCGGTCGGACGCATGAAAGAGGGCGAATATTTTCAGTTCTGCTTCGATCATGTGCGCGAGTACAACAAGGGCTTCAATTATTTCTCCGGTGTCCCCGATACCGAGATCGCCCGCTTCCAGAAGGAAGCGATGACCGGCCACCGGCCGACATGGAAGATGGGCGTCAACGGCGCCTCGACGCGCTCCTCGCCCGATTTCGCCCAGCAGCGTTCCGGCCGCGCCGGCTACTACAACCGCATGCGCGATCCGTTCGACCTGTTCAAAGGCCCGAAGGATCCGCGCGAGGCGCGTGAGCGCAAGGCCAAGCCGCTTGAGGCCAAGGCGCTGGAAACGCTTGGCCTTGATACAAAGGCGACTGGCAAGGACATCAAGGCGCGTTATAAGGAACTGGTGAAACGCCACCATCCGGATGCGAATGGCGGCGACAGAGGTTCGGAAGACCGGTTCCGCGATGTGCTCCAGGCCTATCGCGTGCTCAAGCAAGCAGGATTGTGCTGAGCGACCTTACGGTCCGGGTCGTTTTCCAACTTTCATAAGGTTGGAAAAGGCTTTAAGACCGCCCCCGAACAAAATCGATTGCCGGCGAAACGCGGCGTTTCGCCCGTGGAGACGTTGATAAAGATGAAGGTCGATCGCGACATCGCCAACCTGCCCGACACCACCGTGTCGGTGAAGGAGAAATTTGGCTTCGAGTCCAAGATGGTGGTGCCGGCTTATTCGGTGACAAGCGAGCATGTGCCCGACATCGACCCGGATTATCTGTTCGACAAGAACACGACGATGGCGATCCTCGCCGGCTTCGCCTACAACCGCCGCGTCATGGTGGCGGGCTATCACGGCACCGGCAAGTCGACGCATATCGAGCAGGTCGCCGCCCGCCTCAACTGGCCCTGTGTGCGCGTCAACCTCGACAGCCATGTCAGCCGCATCGATCTCGTCGGCAAGGACGCGATCGTCGTCAAGGACGGGCTGCAGATCACCGAATTCCGCGACGGCATCCTGCCCTGGGCCTACCAGCACAATGTCGCGCTGTGCTTCGACGAGTACGATGCCGGCCGTCCGGACGTGATGTTCGTCATCCAGCGCGTGCTGGAATCGTCCGGCCGGCTGACGCTGCTCGACCAAAGCCGGGTCATCCGCCCGCATCCGGCGTTCCGGCTGTTCTCGACCGCCAACACCGTCGGTCTCGGCGATACCACCGGCCTTTATCACGGCACCCAGCAGATCAACCAGGCGCAGATGGATCGCTGGTCGATCGTCACCACGCTGAACTATCTGCCGCACGACAATGAGGTGAACATCGTGCTGGCCAAGGCCAAGCACTATCGCGACGGCAAGGGCAAGGAGATCGTCAACAAGATGGTGCGTGTCGCCGACATGACGCGTTCGGCCTTCATCAATGGCGACCTGTCGACTGTCATGAGCCCGCGTACGGTCATCACCTGGGCCGAGAATGCCGAGATCTTCGGCGATATCGGCATGGCGTTCCGGCTGACCTTCCTCAACAAATGCGACGAACTGGAACGCTCGCTGGTCGCCGAGTTCTACCAGCGCGCCTTCGGCCAGGATCTGCCGGAATCCGCGGCGAATGTGGTGCTGGGGTAAGCATGGCTCGATTCCGATTTTCGGGGTCATGCTCCAAGGAATGATCGATGGCGGGTCCGGGCGACAACACGCGCAACAAGTCGAAGACGGGTTCTGAAGCCGACAGCTTCAAGCGCGCCGTCACCGTCTGCATGCGCGCGATCGCCGGCGACAAGGACCTCGAAGTCGGTTTCGCCAAGGATCGGCCGGCGCTCGCCGGCAGCCGCGCCCGGCTGCCCGAACTGCCGAAAAAAGCGTCCAAGGCCGACATCGCCATCACCCGCGGGCTCGGCGATTCCATGGCGTTGAAGCGCGCCTGCCACGACACGCGCATCCACACCAGGCTGGCGCCGGAGGGCAAGCAGGCCCGCGCCATCTACGATGCGGTCGAGCAGGCCCGCGTCGAGGCGATCGGCTCCCGCGCCATGCAAGGTGTGGCCGACAATATCGGCTCGATGCTCGAGGACAAATACGCCAGGGCCAACCTCATCGACGTCAAGGACAAGGCCGATGCGCCGATCGAGGAAGCGCTGGCCCTGATGGTCCGCGAAAAGCTGACCGGCCGCGCCGTGCCGAAGAGCGGCGAGCGGCTGGTCGACCTCTGGCGCCCGTGGGTCGAGGAGAAGGCAAGCGCCGATCTCGACGGGCTGTCGGCAAAGCTCGACGACCAGCAGGCGTTCGCCCGCGTCGTGCGCGAGATGCTGGCTTCCATGGAGATGGCCGAGGAACTCAGTGACGACCAGGAGACCGAAGACTCCGAAGACAATGACGAAAACCAGCCGCAAGGCGAGGAACAGAGCGAGGAGGGCGGCGAGGACGATTCCGGCTCCGAGCAGTCGCAGTCCGACGATACCGAGGCGTCGTCCGACGACGAGCAATCGGCCGAGACGGAGGCATCCGATGCCACCGCCGACGACCTGTCCGACGATGACGACGCCGATGCCGAGACACCCGGCGAGGCGCGCCGCAACGACAATCCCTTCACCAACCTGTCGAAGGAGATCGACTACAAGGTCTTCACCACCGCCTTCGACGAGACGGTGGGTGCGGAGGACCTGTGCGAGGAAGAGGAATTAGATCGGCTGCGCGCCTTCCTCGACAAGCAGCTTGCCAACCTGTCGGGCGTTGTCGGCCGGCTGGCCAACCGGCTGCAGCGCCGCCTGATGGCGCAGCAGAACCGGTCCTGGGATTTCGACCTCGAAGAGGGTTATCTCGATCCGGCGCGGCTGGTGCGCGTCGTCATCGACCCGATGCAGCCGCTGTCCTTCAAGCAGGAACGTGACACCAAATTCCGCGACACGGTGGTGACGCTGGTGCTCGACAATTCGGGCTCGATGCGCGGCCGGCCGATCACGGTCGCCGCCACCTGCGCCGACATTCTGGCGCGCACGCTGGAGCGCTGCGGCGTTTCGGTCGAGATTCTCGGCTTCACCACCCGCGCCTGGAAGGGCGGGCAGGCACGCGAGAAATGGCTGAAGGAAGGCAAGCCGCCGAATCCCGGCCGGCTCAACGATCTGCGCCACATCATCTACAAATCCGCCGACCATCCGTGGCGGCGGGCGCGCCGCAATCTCGGCCTGATGATGCGCGAGGGCCTGCTCAAGGAAAACATTGACGGCGAGGCGCTGCTTTGGGCGCACAACCGCCTGATCGCCCGGCCGGAGCAGCGCAAGATCCTGATGATGATCTCAGACGGCGCACCGGTCGACGATTCGACGCTGTCGGTCAATCCGGGCAACTATCTCGAACGGCATCTGCGCGCGGTGATCGAACTGATCGAGACGCGCTCGCCGGTCGAGCTTTTGGCCATCGGCATCGGCCACGACGTTACCCGCTATTACAGGCGCGCCGTCACCATCGTCGATGCCGAGGAACTGGCCGGCGCCATGACCGAGCAACTGGCCTCGCTGTTTGGCGAGGAAAGTACGCGGGACACGCGGCGCGGCGGCATGCGGCGCGCCGGATGATTTTTTCGCGGGGCGGCTTTCGGCAGACGCTTTTCGCCGCCACAGCGCTGTTCGTTGCCGGCATCGCCTTGTCGCCTTGCATCGCCGCCGGCACCGCTTCGGTCGAGCCGATCGAAATCTCGGCACGGCCGATAGACCGGTTTCACATCGGCCGTGACGAGAAGCGGTTCGGCCCGCTTGAATTCGTCGGCGGGCTAGAAATGACCTCGCCGTCACGCGATTTCGGCGCGCTGTCGGCGTTTCGCTTCCTCAAGCCCGGCAGTGATTTGATCGGCGTCGCCGACACCGGTTTCTGGTTCTTCGGCACGGTTACCCATGATGCCGACAAGCGCCCGTCCGGCATCCGGAATTTCCGTATGCAGCAAATGGCCGACGAGGCGGGCCATGTGATCGATGAGAAATGGCAGGTCGACGCGGAAGGGCTTGCGGTCAAGGACGGCATTGCCACAGTCGGCTTCGAGCGCGATCACCGCATTGCACAGTTCAAGATCGAACCGGGCGACATGAAGCCGCCGTTCAGGCAGCTCGACTTCCTGGTTCCTGCCTGGGAGCTCCGACGGAATCGCGGCTTGGAGACCATCACCCACGCCAATCCTCACGGGCAGCACGAAGGCGGGCTGGTCGTGGTCTCGGAAAAGAGCCTCGACAAATCAGGCAACATCTATGCGGCTGTTATCGAAGGGCCGCACAAAGGCGTTTTCACCGTTAAGCGCAACGGCGATTTCGATATCACCGACGGCGCCTTCCTGCCGGACGGCGACCTCTTGCTTTTGGAGCGCAGCTATTCGATGGCCCGCGGCGTCAAGATCCGGCTGCGGCGCATCTATGGCGAGAGCGTCGAGAAGGGCGCCGTTGCCGACGGGCCGGTGCTGATGGAAGCCGACATGAGCTACCAGATCGACAACATGGAAGGGCTAGACGTCTGGACCCGCGACGACGGCGCGCTGATGGTGTCGCTGATCTCCGACGACAACCACTCGATGCTGCAGCGCAATCTCTACCTGGAATTTGTGCTGCACGAGGATTGAGAGGCGGTCGGCAAGGGACGGTCGATAACAAGTCTACAGCTTGGCGCCGGTTGCCGCAGGCCGGGGTCCGTTGGTCGCGATCCAGATAACGTGGCGGGCGCCGCGCTTGCCGTTGGCGCGGACTTTGACTTCCTCGACCGCGAAGCCCGCCTGCTTGAGCCTGCGGGTAAAACCGCTGTCGGGTCCCTGCGACCAGACCGCCAGCACGCCGCCGGGCGTGAGCGCTGCTCTCGCGCTGATCAGCCCAGCTATACTGTAGAGAGCATCGTTGGCCTGGTGGACGATCCCTTCCGGACCGTTGTCGACGTCGAGCAGGATGGCATCCCAGGCCGAGGCTTCCGATCGTATGAGCTGCCCGACATCCATTTCGCGAACAGTCACGCGTGGATCGTCGAGACAGCCACCGAACACCGCGGCCATCGGGCCGCGCGCCCACGCCACGACGGCGGGCACCAACTCGGCGACAACGATACGGACATCGGCGCCAAGCCCGGCTAGAGCGGCACGCAGCGTGAAACCCATGCCCAGCCCGCCAATCAGGATTTTCGGCTGGCGATGGCCGGCAATCCTTTGGCAGGACAGCCGGGCCAGCGCTTCCTCGGAGCCGCTGAGGCGGCTGTTCATCAGCTCGTTCGAGCCGAGCATGATCGAGAATTCGGCGCCGCGTTGTTTCAGGCGAAGCTCGTGGTCGCCGTCAGGCGTTTGCGCGGTATCGAGCTGGACCCATGGGATCATGCTCGAGAACCTGTGAGCATGATCCTTTCCGAACCGCAGGTCAGCGATAGCAAAAACCGGTTCCCACTTTCAGGGATCATGCTCTATGCCGCCAGTGCCGGCTGGCTCCAGCGGGCGGCAAGCAGCCGGTAGGGGATCAGCGCCACCACGGCGATGATCAGCTTCACGCCGAGGTCGCCGAGCGCCCATGACACCCAGCGCATGGTCTCGACCGGCAGCACGCCCATCAGCGGCGCGGTTTCGAGCGCGAAGCCATCGTTCGGGCCAGCGAAGGCGAAAGCCGCCGAAAAGGCGACGGTGAAGAACACGGCGGTGTCGAATACCGAGCCGACCAGCGTGCCGACGATCGGCGCCCGCCACCAGCTCTGCCGGCGCAGCCGGTTGAACACGGTCACGTCGAGCAGTTGCGCGATCAGGAACGCGGTGCCGGAAGCCGCCGCAATGCGCACCAGCCGGTCGGCGGCCGTTTCGAACTCGATCAAGCCGTAGCGGAACAGCAGGGGCGGGATGACGACCGAGCAGATTACCGCCGCCGTGAAGCCGACAAACACGATCCGGCGCGCCACGGCCGGACCGTAGCGGCGGTTGGCAAGGTCGGTGACCAGGAAGGAGAACGGATAGGTGAAGGCGCCCCAGGTCAGAATGTCGGCCAGCGACAAGCCGCCGATCGCACCTTGCAGCGGGAACTGCACGAGGATGTTCGACGCCACCACGACAAGCGCCATGGACGCAACAAAGGACAGATATCGGGAGACAAAACTCATTTTTTTATCCTGGGTAATGGAACCAGCGGGGTGTCATGCCGAGTTCGGACGACACTCCTTGGAAGGCGGTTGCCTGAAAAATTAAGCGGCCGGCTGTTCGGCAAGCTTCTTGGCGATCTGCTTCTTCAGCAGGCGCGCGCGCTGCGACAGCTCCTTGACGTCGGCCTTGGCAAGGAACGCATCGAGGCCGCCGCGATGCTCGACCGAACGCAGCGCGTTGGCCGAAATGCGCAGGCGAACATTCTGGTTCAGCGCTTCCGAGATCAGCGTCACATTGACGAGATTGGGCAGGAAGCGACGCTTGCTCTTGTTGTTGGCGTGGCTCACATTGTTGCCGGACATGACTGCCTTGGCAGTGAGTTCGCAGGTGCGGGACATGGTTCTAAACCTTCAGTTCTCGGTCTGGCCAAACATTCGACCCGCGCCGGGTGGCGCGCAGTTTCGGTCAGGCGGCCTTATGGAAAAAGTTGGCGTTCCATAGTTGCATTTCGCCGATGCGTCAAGCTCCGGCTTGCGCGCGGGTGTGACGACGCCTTTCACATAAAGGCCGGAATTCAGCCTATAAGCGGTCGCACAAGGAGATACCAGGCCGGAGTTGTCCGCTTCCGCTGAAAAATCGAGGATCAATCCCCGCCATGCTTCGTTCGTCTCTTGCTCTCCTTGCCTCGCTTGCCGTGGCGCTGCCGACGGCAGCGTCTGCCGCCACGCCACAATCCTTCAAGGGCGAGTATACGGTATCGATCCACGGCTTCTCGGTGGCCAAGGCAAGCTTTTCCAGCAGTTACGAAGGCGACACCTATTCGATCGACGGCAGCGTCTCCAGCGCCGGCCTCGCCACAATATTCGACGACACGCGTGGCACGGTCTCGTCAAAGGGCACGATTTCGGGCAAGCAATTGCAGCCGCAAGCGTTCCGCGCCGACTACAAGTCGGGCGAGAAGGCGTCGATGATCGATATCCAGTTCGCCAATGGCACTGTTACCGCGACGAAGGTCGTGCCTGCGCCGAAGAAGCGCAATCCCAAGAATTGGATACCGCTGGGCGCCAGCCATCTCGCGTCGGTGCTTGATCCGATGGCCGCCACTGTCATCCATGCCGATAGTCTCGACAAGGTCTGCGGGCGCACGGTGAAACTCTATGATGGCGAGATGCGCGCCAATCTGACGCTGACCTACGATTCGAAAGGCTCGACCTCGGTGCGCGGCTACAAGGGCGATACCGTCACTTGCAGGCTGGGCTTTGAGCCGGTGGCGGGGTACCGCAAGAACCGCAAAGCTTTGAAGTACCTGAAGGATCGCAGCCGCATCATGGTGACGTTTGCGCCGGTCGGCCAAACTGGCGTATATGCGCCGATCCACGCCACGGTCAGCACGAAAATCGGCACTCTCACCGTCAGCGCGGAGCGGTTCGAAGCAACAGAATAGGCGCGATCGCGCGCCGCCGGAGACGGACATGGGGCGCGCAACACTGATCGGCTTCTCGGCGGTCGCCATGTGGGCGCTGCTGGCGCTGCTTACGGACGCTTCCGGCGCGGTGCCGCCGTTCCTGCTTTCGGCGATCACCTTCACGATCGGCACCAGCGTCGGGCTCGTCGCGCGGCTGTTCATGCCGGCCGCCGCCAGCCGGCAGAAGATACCGCCGCAAGTGTGGGTGATCGGCATTGCCGGCCTGTTCGGCTATCATTTCTTCTATTTTACCGCGCTGCGCAACGCACCAGCGGTGGAGGCGAGCCTCATCGCCTATCTGTGGCCGCTGCTGATCGTGCTCGGATCGGCGCTGATGCCGGGCGAGCGGCTGGCCTGGAACCATGTCGTCGGCGCACTGCTCGGTCTTGCCGGCACTGTCCTGATCGTCACCAAGGGTGGCGGGCTTGCCTTCGACGCACGCTATGCCTTCGGCTATGCGATGGCCGGCGTCTGCGCCGTGCTGTGGTCGTCCTATTCGCTGTTGTCGCGCCGCTTCCCGTCGGTGCCGACCAGCATCGTCACCTGGTTCTGTGCGGCTACGGCAGCGCTTTCGCTTGTCTGCCATCTCATGCTGGAAGAGACGGTGCTGCCTGTCGGCGCCGGCCAGTGGCTGGCCGTGCTCGGCCTTGGGCTGATGCCGGTGGGCGCGGCCTTCTACGCCTGGGACATCGGCGTCAAGCGCGGCAACATCCAGGTGCTGGGCGCGGCGAGCTATGCCGCGCCGCTGCTGTCGACGCTGGTGCTGATATCAGCCGGTTTCGCCGAACCGTCCCTGCGCGTCCTCGCCGCCTGCGTGCTGATCACCGGCGGGGCGGCTCTTGCGGCGAAATCGCTGTTCTTGCGCAAGCAGGCAACGCGCGAGGCAGGGGCATGACGCCGTTTCCCGGCGGCATCGACGCCAACGCCAATGCGACGCTGCTGTTTTCGCTGGCGGCGGCGGTGATCTACGCCTTCACCATCGACATGCCGCCGAAGCTTGCGCGTTCTGCGGTCAAGACACTGGCCGTGGCAATGCTTGCCGTGCTGGCATCGCTGCAGGGCGGTCCGTGGCTGCTCGTCGCTGCGCTGACGCTCAGTGCCATCGGCGACGCGTTCCTGTCACGCGAGGGTGAAAAGGCTTTTCTCGGCGGGCTGGCCAGTTTTCTCGTTGCGCATGGGCTTTACATCGCGCTGTACCTGCGCTTCGGCGACGGGGTCGGGCTGCTGTCGGCCGAGCCGTGGCGCGCAGCGATTGCCATGGCAATGGCCGTGTTCGCGCTCGCCATGCTTTTTGCGCTCTGGCGCCGTGTCGGCCCCGCCTTGCGCCTTCCGGTCAGCGTCTATATCGCGGCAATCCTCGCCATGGCGATTTCAGCCCTCACCCTGAGCAATTTCTGGATCATCGGCGGCGCCGCGCTGTTCATCGCGTCCGACGGGCTGCTCGCCTCGGAAAAGTTCCTGCTAAGCGCCATCTCGCCACACCGCGCCTGGATGCGCAACGCGGCCTGGATGCTGTATTACGCCGCCCAGCTGGCGATCACGATGGGTTTCCTGTTGGGCTAGGACTCCAACCCGATTCGGCCAGTTCGAAGGCGGCGAAATCGAAGCCCGGCGCCACGGTGCAGCCGAGCAGCGTCCACTCGCCTAGGCTGCGTGCCGATTGCCACCAGCCTGCCGGCACGACGATCTGCGGCCGCTCGCCCGCCGCCAAGGCCGCGCCGAGCACCTGCTCGATCACCGGCCCGTTTTCCCGATGAATCGACAGTGCCAACGGGGCGCCGGCATAGAAATGCCAGACCTCGGCCGCGTCCTTGACGCGGTGCCAGGCCGACACTTGCTCCTGCTCCAAAAGGAAATAGATCGCGGTCGAATGGCCGCGCGCGCCCTCCGCGCCATCGCGGAAGGTCTCGGCATACCAGCCGCCTTCCGGATGCGGTTTCAGGCCGAGCGTTGCGATGATTTCGGCGGAACTGGTCATGAATTCCAGCACGTCATGGTGTTCAGAAATTGTCCTTGCGCTTGCGAATTTCGGCAAACACTTCGGCGTCGGAGGCTTTCTCCATGCCGAGATGCCTGCGGATTGCCGGATCGTGCCAGCGCAGGAACGGATTCGTCGACAGTTCCTCGCCGATCGTGGTTGGCAGCGTCGGCTTGCCGTCGGCGCGCAGCGCCTCGATTTTCGCAGCGCGCTCCTTCAACGCCGAATTGGTCGGGTCGACGGTCAGCGCGAAGCGGGCGTTGGAGAGCGTGTATTCATGGCCGCAATAAACGACCGTCTCGGCCGGAAGCGCCGCGAGCTTTTTCAACGAATCGTACATCACCGGCGGCTCGCATTCGAACAGCCGGCCGCAGCCGAGCGCGAACAGCGTGTCGGCGGTGAACGCCACTTTCGATGCCGGCAGATGATAGGAGACATGGCCCGCCGTGTGGCCGGGCGTGGCGATCACGTCGATCCTCTCGTCGCCGAGGTGGATGACCGAACCCTGCTCGACGGTTTCGTCGATGCCGGGAATTTTTGCCTTTTCCGCTTCCGGTCCGACAATGCGCAGCTTGAAGCGCTCCTTCAGCGCCAGATTGGCCTCGACATGGTCGACATGGTGATGGGTGGTCAGGATCATCGTCGGCGTCCAGCCGGTACGCTCGATCGCGGCCAGGATCGGCGCCTCCTCGGGCGCGTCGATGATCGCGGTCTGGCCGCTTTTCGGGTCATGCACCAGCACACCGAAATTGTCGCTGCGGCACATGAACTGTTCCATTTCAACCGGCATGGCGTCTCTCCACTAGTGCGCCGTGCGTCCAGTTGGACGCACAAAGGACGCTCTAACACTTTTTATCTGCTGCATCGTGCTTTCCGAAATCGAAACCGATTTCGGGCCGACGCAGTAGTCGCCGCAGACATAGGGCGCTTGCCCGCGGATGTCATCCGCCTTTGTAGAACTTGGCGCCTTTGTTGAACTTGGACAGCATCGAAGATACCGTCCCGCGCATGCATTCCGATATCATCGACCTTCGCTCCTTCTATTCGACCACGCTCGGGCGATTGGCCGAACGCTCGATCACCATGGCGTTGTCCTCGATATGGGCTGTCGTGCCCAATGAGCGGCTGGTTGGTCTCGGTTACACCTTGCCGTGGCTGGATCGGTTCGGCACCGACGCGGAGCGTGTCTTTGCCTTCATGCCGGCAACGCAAGGCGCGGTGGTCTGGCCGGCTACGGGGCCGACCGCCACCGCACTGGTCTTCGATGAGGAATTGCCGCTGGTCGATGCCTCCATCGACCGCATGCTGCTCGTCCATTCACTCGAACATGCCGAGAACCCGCGCGAGACGCTGAACGAAATCTGGCGGGTGCTGTCGCCCGCCGGCCGCGTCGTCATCGTCGTGCCCAACCGGCGCGGTGTCTGGGCCCGTTTCGAGCATACGCCGTTCGGCAGCGGCCGGCCGTTTTCGCGCGGCCAGCTCACCGAATTGCTGCGCGAAGCAAACTTCACGCCCGCGGCCTGGTCCGACGCCCTGTTCTTCCCGCCATCGCGGCGACGCTTCATGATGCAGTTCCACAATGTGCTGGAGCGCGCCGGTCGCAGGTTCTGGCCGATCTTTTCCGGCGTCATCGTCGTCGAGGCGCAGAAGCGGCTCTATCAGGGCGTGCCGGTCGTCCAGCGCGCCTCTCGCCGCGTCTTCGTGCCGGTTTTCTCGCCGCATGGCGCCACAAGGCTCGGCCGGATATCGCCGACCGGGAACGCAACATTGCCGGGCCGTCGATGACATGTTCGTGATCGGAATCGCGCTTTTTCTCACCTATCTGTCGAGGGCGGGTTAGGTACCCGATTGAGTCGACATGTTCATCGGTTTCAGCACCGCTTCCGAATTGAAGGACTTCACCAATGGCTGATCATCCGGATGTCGAAGGCAGCGCCAAGCCGGCTGCCGCATCGATCGAGGCCAGCAGCCTGAGCGACCAATTGGCGACCATCAAGCTGGCGCTGGGGACCTCGCCGATCCGCAAACACCTGTTCTGGGCCTGCGTCGGCATAGTCGCTGTCATTGTGGCAACCTCGATCGGGCAGGTTCTGCTCAATCGCTGGAACGAGCCCTTCTACGATGCGCTGGCTCGGCGCGACATGCAGGGCTTCCTGCACCAGCTTCTGGTCTTTGCCGCCATCGCCGGCGGGCTCGTGGTGCTCAATGTCGGCCAGACCTGGCTCGACCAGATGATCCGGCTGAAGCTGCGCGAGGCGTTGACCCTCGATCTGATCGGTGAATGGATGCGGCCGGCGCGTGCCTTCCGGCTCGCCAACGCCGGCGCCATCGGCGTCAACCCTGACCAGCGCCTGCAGCAGGATGCCGGGCATCTCTCCGATCTTTCCACCGGTCTCGGCATAGGGCTGTTGCAGTCATTCATTCTGCTTGTTTCGTTCGTCGGCGTCCTATGGTCGCTGTCTTCGGGCTTCGTCTTCCATATCGGCGGCTATTCGCTGGCCATTCCGGGCTACATGGTGTGGGCCGCGATCCTCTATGCCGGCACGGCCTCCTGGCTGAGCTGGCTGGTCGGACGGCCGCTCATCCGCTTCAACAGCGACCGCTATACGCGTGAAGCGGAGCTGCGCTCCTCGGTGGTCCGCGTCAACGAGAATGTCGATGCCATCGCGCTTGCGCACGGCGAGGCCGACGCGAGACGACGGCTCGAGCTCGACCTGGGCACGGTGCTCGGCGCGATGCGGCGCATCTACAGCGCCCAGATCAATCTTTCCTGGGTGACCGATACCTATGGCTGGATCACTGTCGTCGCACCGATCCTCGTCGCCTCGCCGGTCTATTTTGCCGGCGATATCAGCTTCGGCGGGCTGATGATGGCAGTCGGCGCCTTCAACCAGGTGCATGCCTCGTTACGTTGGTTCATCAACAATATCGGCGGTATCGCCGATTGGCGCGCCACGCTGATGCGCGTCGCCGATTTCCGCATCGCGCTCGTTGAAACGGATGTGCTGCACGATACCGAAGAACGCATCACGATCGGCGAAAACCCGAATGGCAGGTTGACATTCGAGAACCTCGAGATTGCGTCGCGGGATGGATGTACGAAGCTCGCCGAGCCCCATGTCGAAATCCGCGCCGGCGAGCGCGTCATGATCACCGGAGATCCGCGCGCCGGCAAGACGCTGTTCTTTCGCGCCATTGCCGGTCTGTGGCCGTGGGGAAGCGGGCGGATCGGCATGCCGGCCGGAGAGGTGCCCGCCTTCGTTCCCCGAAAACCCTATTTCCCGCTCGGCACGCTGCGCGAAGTGCTCGACCACGCCGATGCGGCGGTTAGCGACGCCGAGATCTCGGCGGTGCTTGCCGAGGTCGGTCTCGGGCGTCTGTCGTCCTCGCTCGACCGCTCGGCGCGCTGGGAGCGCGAATTGAGCGATGACGAGCAGCGCCTGCTTGCCTTTGCCCGGCTGGTCTTGCGGCAGCCGAAATGGGTGATCATCGACGAGGCCTTGGACACGTTCGACGGCGCGACGCTGAGGCGGGTGCTGTCGATGCTGGAGGCGCGTCTGGCCGACGCCGCAATCCTCAATATCGGCCGAGGCCAGCAGAACATTGAATTCTTTCCACGCTCATTGGCGATTGTGAAAGACATCGAGCGACCGGCTCTCAAGCCAGTCCGTGTCAGGGCCGGCGCGATCGAACCACCCCCGGCTGTCGCCGCAGCCTACCAAGAGACGTAGCCGGCTATACGCCGGCAAGCTTTATTTCGCCGTGATCGCAGCGAAAGATTGCCTGGTATCGTTCGAAAGCCTGCGGCGTTGGACCCATGCTTGACGCGCTTAAAGCGCGTCCCGGTGAAGAGATTCAAGAGATTCATGCGACACGCTTTAAGCCTCTGTTTCTATTCATGTCGTTACCCCAAAGCCGCTGCGCACTTTTGGGCGACATGCATTAGCCTGCTTGCCTGCCTTGCCTGCGCTCAGGCAGCACCACTGGCCGCGCCCGCCGATGCCATTGCAGTGGACGTCGAACTGGTGCTGGCGGTCGACATTTCGCACTCGATGGACGAAAAGGAATTCGCGCTGCAGCGCGCCGGCTATGTCGAGGCGCTGCGCCACCCCGACTTCATCAATGCGGTGCGTTCGGGCGTGACCGGCCGCATTGCGCTGGCCTATTTCGAATGGGCAGGCACCGTCCGCGACGATGCGGTCATTGCCTGGCAGGTCATCGACAATGCTGAGAGCGCTAACGCTTTCGCCGACAAGATCGAGGCGCGCCCGTTCAGGAGCTTTCGCGGCACCTCGATTTCCGGTGCGCTCGCCTTCGGCGCCAAGCTTTTGGATGGAGCCGCTTTCGACGCGACGCGCAGCGTCATCGACATTTCAGGCGATGGCCCCAACAATACCGGGATGCCCGTCACCACGACACGCGACGCCGCGGTGGCAAAGGACATCGTCGTCAACGGCCTGCCGATCCTGATCAGCCCGTCGCCCAGCTTTAGCCATCTCGACCGGTACTATGCCGAGTGCGTTACCGGCGGGCCAGGTTCCTTCGTGCTGCCGGTCTATGCCGCTTCCGAATTCGTGACCGCCATACGCCGCAAGCTGGTCCTGGAGGTCAGCGGTGTTGCCGGTCCCAGGGCCGCTCCCGCGACACTCCGGGTCGATGCGGCAACGCCGGTCGACTGTTTGCAAGGCGAGCGCGGCCGCCAGTTTTTCTCCGATCCGTATTTTCCGGAGCTTGATCGCTAGCTAGACTTGGTCGATGAATGGCGAACAGTCGCAGATGGTCTCCGGACTCTTGCCGGCCGCGCGCCATATGCGACGGCCGTTATCGCTTCAGCAGGAACACCGCTTGCTGGCCAAAGAAATTCCAGAACCACCAAGGCATCGACAGGCCGATTTTCTGGCCATTGGCGTCGAGCGCGGTTGCCTTTTCTACCGTTGCGCCGAGCTCTTCGCAGAGATTGACGAAGTCGCGGATGGTGCAGAAATGGATGTTGGGCGTGTCGTACCAGGAATAGGGCAGGTCCTTGGTCACCGGCATCCGCCCTTCGACGAACAGCGAAAGGCGCACCCGCCAGTGGCCGAAATTGGGGAAGGAGACGATGGCGTGCTTGCCGATCCTAAGCAACTCGTCGAGCACTAGCTTCGGGTTGCGGGTCGCCTGCAAGGTCTGCGACAGGACGACGAAATCAAATCCCTTGTCGGGATAGAATTTGAGGTCCTTGTCGGCGTCGCCCTGGATGACGGACAGGCCGCGCGCCACGCATTCGTTGACGCCGCGCTGCGACAGTTCCATCCCACGGCCGTCGACCTGCTTCGTCGCCTGCAGCAATTCGAGCAGCAGGCCATCACCGGAGCCGACGTCCAGCACCCGCGACTGGGGCGGGATGAGATCGGCGACAACTTCGAGGTCGACGCGCTGGGCGTGGTTGACACTCATGATCGTGGCTTTTGCTTGGCGCATGACCTTGATCCGAAAAGTCTGCAACTTTTCGGGGCCATGCGTTGCCTGGCACATGATCCCGGTCCGAAAAATCTGCAACTTTTCGGGGTCATGCGCTGATGCATGGCGAAAGATGCCGGTCCGGAAAGCCTGCAATCTTCAGGGATCATGCGCTGAGCCCCCTGGCGCGAGCCGCCGAGGCGATGAAGCCGTTGATGGCGGCAAACAGCTCCGGCTCGTCGAGCAGGAAGGCGTCGTGGCCGCGATCGGTCTCGATCTCGACGAAGGACACCGAGGCGCCGGCCGCGTTCAGCGCGTGAACGACCGAGCGGCTCTCCTCGGTCGGGAACAGCCAGTCGCTGGTGAAGGAGACCAGGCAGAAACGGGTTCTGGTGCCGGCAAAGGCGTCGGCCAGCCGGCCGCCATGATCGGCGGCGAGGTCGAAATAGTCCATCGCCCGGGTCATGTAGAGATAGGAGTTGGCGTCGAAGCGGTCGACGAAGGTCATGCCCTGATGGCGCAGATAGCTCTCAATCTGGAAGTCGGCGTCAAAACCGAAGGTGAGCGCTTCACGGTCCTGCAGGTTGCGGCCAAACTTCCGGTGCAGGGCCGCCTCCGACAGATAAGTGATGTGAGCGGCCATGCGCGCCACAGCCAGTCCCTTTTCCGGGCGCTTGCCCTGCTCGAAATATTTGCCGCCATGCCAGTCCGGATCGGCCATCACCGCTTGCCGGCCGACCTCATGGAAGGCGATGTTCTGCGAGGAATGGCGCGCGCCAGTGGCGATCGGCAGCGCCGAGAAAACGCGCTCCGGATAGCTCGACGCCCATTGCAGCACCTGCATGCCGCCCATCGAGCCGCCGAGCACCGAGAACAGTTTTTCGATGCCGAAATGATCGACCAGCATCAACTGCGCCCGCACCATGTCGCGTATGGTGATGATCGGCAGGTCGAGCCCGTAGGGCTTGCCGGTGGCTGGATTGGTCGAGGCGGGGCCGGTCGAGCCGAGGCAGCCGCCGATGACGTTTGAGCAGATGACGAAGAAGCGGCTGGTGTCGATGATCTTGCCGGGGCCAATCAGCACTTCCCACCAGCCCGGCTTGCCGGTCACTGGATTGGTGCTGGCGACATGCTGGTCGCCGGTCAGTGCATGGCAGACGAGGATGGCGTTGGAGCGGGCGTCGTTGAGGGTGCCGTAAGTCTTGTAGGCGATCTGGAACGGTGACAGCAGCGTGCCGGCATCGAGCTTGAGCGGCTTGTCGGCACCGAAACGCAACACCGGGCTCGACGGCTCGTCGGCCTCGTTGTTGGTTCTTTTAGTGCGCAGCGCGACCATCGCATCCTCTTACATTAACCCATCGCGCTTTCCGAAAGTCGATACCGATTTTCGAGTCGATGCGATTGTCCGGCCGGCTACGGACAACAAAAAAACCGACATCGCCTTCGCAAAGCCGGTTACAGGATGCAAACGGCCCTTTAGCGAGTTGTTTAACGTGGCTGCAAGCCGACCGGCCAAATCACCACGGGATTTCGCCTTTCTTCTAGGACCGGAGCGTCTCGGCGTCAACGGCCAGTCGTTCACCCATGCCAGTCGCTCACCCATGATCGCCGCCTCTCGACATTCCAGGCCACGGCTTGTATTTCCGCTGCGGCTTCCCGGGTGGAAGCGTTTTCGACGGATTTTTGCAATATGAACCAGGCATCGGATCGGGCACGTCCAACGCCCCGCGCGGGGATCATGGACATCGAAGCGTATGTGCCGGGCAAAAGCACGGCGCCGGCCGGCGTTGCCAAGGTCCACAAACTGTCGTCGAACGAGAACCCGCTTGGCCCCTCGCCGAAGGCGATAGAAGCCGCGCGCGACGTCGCGGCCAAACTCGACATATATCCCGACGGCACCGCCAGGCGCCTACGGGAGGCGATCGCCGAGGTGCATGGCCTCAACCCGGCGAACATCGTCTGTTCCAATGGTTCCGACGAGATTCTCGGCCTGCTTGCGCAGACCTATCTCGCGCCCGGCGCTGAAGCTGTGATCACCGAACACGCCTTCATGGTCTACAAGATCTACATCCAGTCGGCAGGTGCTGTCCCGGTGTCGGTCAAGGAAACCAATGAGCGCGCCGACGTCGATGCGATCCTCGCTGCGGTGACGCCGCGTACCAGGATCATCTTCCTCGCCAATCCCAACAACCCGACCGGCACCTATTTGCCGTTCCAGGAGGTGCGCCGCCTGCATGCCAGCCTGCCTCGAAACGTGCTTCTGGTGCTGGATGCAGCCTATGCCGAATATGTCCGCCGCAACGATTATGAAGCCGGCGTCGAGCTGGTGGCTGGCGCGGAAAACGTGGTTATGACCCGCACCTTCTCCAAGCTCGGCCTCGGCGGTGCGCGGATCGGCTGGATGTACGCGCCGATGCATATCATCGACGCGATCAACCGCGTGCGAGGTCCCTTCAACGTCAACGCGACGGCGATCGAGGCCGGCATTGCCGCGATCCGCGACCGCGCCCATGTCGAGCGCAGCGTGGCTCATAACGACACTTGGCTGCGATGGGTGAGCGAGGAGTTGACCAAGCTCGGACTGCGGGTGACGCCGAGCGTCGGCAATTTCGTCCTCATCCACTTTCCCGAGGACAAAAAACATTCGGCGGCAGCTGCGGACGATTACCTCTCCGCGCGCGGCTATATATTGCGGCGCGTTTCCGGCTACGGCTTCCCCAATGCACTGCGCATGAGCATCGGCACCGAAGAGGCCAATCGTGGCGTTGTCGCCGCCCTCGCGACATTTCTGAAAAGCTAGAAGACCATGACATCACCGATGTTCGAAAAGATCGCGCTGGTCGGCATCGGCCTGATCGGCTCGTCGCTGGCCCGCGTAATCCATCGCGAATGCCTTGCCGGTCACGTCGCCATCTCGACGCGCAGCGAAACGACCCTGGCGCGGGCGCGGGAACTCGGCCTCGGCTCCTCCTACGCGATGGACGCGAAAGAGGCGGTCGGCGATGCCGACCTGGTGATCGTTTCGGTGCCGGTCGGCTCTTCGGGCGAGGTCGCCGAGGAAATCGCACCGGCGCTGAAGCAGGGCGCCATCCTCACCGATGTCGGCTCGACCAAGGCGTCGGTCATCGCGCAGATGCAGCCGCATGTGCCTGCTGGCGTGCATTTCATTCCCGGCCACCCGCTGGCCGGCACTGAAAAATCGGGCCCGGACGCCGGCTTTGCCGAACTGTTCGAAAACCGCTGGTGCATCTTCACGCCGTTGCCCGGCACCGATCCGGCCGCCTTGAAAAAGCTCTCGGAATTCTGGCGCCGTTGCGGCTCCAACATCGACACGATGGATCCCCAGCATCACGACATGACGCTGGCCATCGTCTCGCACCTGCCGCACATCATCGCCTATAACATCGTCGGCACCGCCGACGATCTGGAGTCGGTGACCAAGTCCGAGGTGATCAAATATTCGGCCTCCGGCTTTCGCGACTTCACTCGCCTTGCCGCGTCCGACCCGACGATGTGGCGGGACGTCTGCCTGCACAACAAGGACGCCATCCTCGAAATGCTGGCGCGGTTCTCGGAAGATCTGGCCTCGCTGCAGCGGGCGATCCGCTGGGGCGACGGCGAAAAACTTTTCGACCTGTTCACCCGCACCCGCGCCGTCCGCCGCTCGATCATCGAGGCCGGTCAGGACATCGACGTACCGGACTTTGGCCGGCAGGCAGTCGAGCACCCGGCCAAGGGATAGAGCATCGGACCCAAAAGTGGGTACTGGTTTTAGGAAAATCCGATGCTCAAACAAAAAGATAGAGCAGCGGTACGATTCGATTTGAAAGCCCGCCGCTGTCTCAGGCCGGCCAGTGAGCCGCCATCATCGCCAGTGTCTCGGCCCTGTCCGGCGCGCCCAGCCTGCCGCCGAAGCGCAGGCATTTGAGCGCGGCGGCGGCGCTGGCAAAGCGCAATGTCCGTTCGATCGGCATCGCCTCCGCCAACCCGACGGCAAAGGCGCCGTGAAACACGTCGCCGGCGGCAAGCGTATCCACTGCGTTGATCCTTGGCGCTGCGACATGGCGCACGGACCCAGCCGAGCGGTCGAACCACCAGCTTCCCGCCGCGCCGCCGGTCACCGCGACAAACGCATCGGTGCGTCTGCCCAGCGCTTCACAGGCCTTTTGCGGACCTCGTTCCTCGCCGCCGAGGATGAACGCCGCCGGCTCCGACGCGACGATGTGCGAGGCCAGCGGAAACAGCCGTTCCAGCACGTCTCGTGGCGCGGTGTCGGCGTCCAGTATGGCCGGACGGCCGATTTCGCGCGCCGCCGCCATGGCCAGAGCTGCTGCGCCCGGCCAGCGCACATCGACCAGGACGGCGTCGAATGCGGTGAGATCTTGGATGGGGAGCGCCCCGGGGTCGGCCTGGGCGAGTTGGTCATAGAATGGAACGATGATGCGCTCGCCATGCGTGTCGACCAAGATGGCCGACAGTGCCGACCGCGCGCCGCCGACGCGCCGGACAAAGCTGCAATCGACGCCTTCGGCCTCGATCCCGGCGACCAGCTGATCGCCGACGAGGTCGTCTCCCGCGCTCGCCCATAGCGATACGTCCGCGCCGAGGCGGCGTGCGGCGCAGGCCGCGCTCGAAGCCATGCCCGAGGCGATCTGGACGCCGTCGGACGCGATGAACTTGCCCTGACGTGCCGGAAGCGTGTCGACGCGAAGGATGGTATCGAGCGTCAGCGCGCCAACACTCAGGAGCTTCACCGGGCTGTTCATCTATCTTCCTGTTTCATCATGATTTTTCTCCGAACTGGAGGTTCGCAATCATGGTCTAATCGACCGGCTTGATCCTGCCCAGCGGGATAAAACCCAGCGAGGCCTTGCCCTTGACGACCTTGAGGGGCATCGACGGTTCGTTGCCAAGCAGCGCCAGTCCGGCAAAGCCGGTTTTGATCTGGCTCTTCTGCTCGGGAATGGCCTTGCCGAGGATTGCCGCCACCGCCTTCGGATCGCTGAGCTTGATCATCAGGTCGGCGTCGATCAGCCCGTCGGCATCGACCGACATCGGTCCGGAAACGGTGACGCGCGCGGTCCCCGACGACAGATCGAGCTTGCCGATATCCATCGCCTGGCCGCGCAGGCTCTCTGTTTGTGTCTTGATCAGCGCCACGCCGTTCTTCAGCGTCACGTCGCCACTGCCGTCGAGCGGCGGCAGCACGCGGCCATCGATGGCATCCGGTTCGATTTCGAGATTGGTGAAACTCCCGGAATAGTCGATGTCCTGGCCGTTCGGACGCAGTTGTCCGGCCGCTGTCCCGGCGCTGAACAACTCGACCGGGTCTGTGCCATCCGCCGGATCGGTCTGGGCTGACAGGCCCTCGGCCTCCAGTGAAACGCGTCGGGGCAGGGGCCAGGATAGTTTGACGTTCGCTCGCAGATCATCCCAGTCGATCCACAGCGGCGCCATCCCCGGCACGGAGGTCCTGAGCGGCCCCCGCAGGTCGGCGCCGGGCGACAGGATCTGGGTGATGTGTGTGACGGCGTTGAGGCTGCCGAGGGAGGCGGCGACGTTCCTGTTATCGTCCTGATAAGCCAGGCTGTCGCAGGAAACCGCGAAGCTCAGCGGATAGCCGCTGACCGTGAGGTTGGCGCAGTCCGCCTCGATGCCGTTGCCGTTGAGCTCGGCCACCGCTTTGTCGGCTTCGCTCTTGACCTTGTCCGCCAGGTAGAACCAGCCGGCGCTGTAGAGGCCGAACAGCACAAGGATGAAAGCGCCAAGCCAGAAGAGGCGGCGGCGAAAATTCGGCGGACGCTCGTCACTTGACGTCATGCTGCGGCTCTCGCTAGCGCGTGTTGCAGAGGGGACTGTCGTTTCCGGCAACATCAGGTAGACGGAGACGGATTGAAAAAACACCGATTCCAGTGCGGTGCTGCAACCAGGCTTGGCGATATGGGCGATTTTTGGGTTTTTGGCTACGGGTCGCTGATCTGGCGGCCGGGATTTGCGCATGTCGAGACGCGGCGCGCCCGCCTCCACGGCTACCGCCGCTCGCTGTGCGTCTACTCCTTCGTGCATCGTGGCACGCGCGAACGGCCCGGGCTGGTGCTCGGCCTTGACCGTGGCGGCTCCTGCATCGGGTTGGCTTTCCGCGTCCCCGGCGATCTGCGCAACGAGGTCATCACCTATCTGCGCGAGCGCGAGTTGGTCACCAATGTCTATCGCGAGCGCATGCTTAGCATCCGCCTCGACAATGACGCTGCGAACGGCGAGACGGATGGGGGCGAGACGGTCTCGGCGGTCGCCTATGTCGTCGATCGTGCCCACGAGCAATATGCCGGCGCGCTCGATGCTGCCGATGCGGCGACCGTCGTTCGCGGTGCCGCCGGCCAATCGGGAAAGAACGAGGACTACGTGCTCAGCACGCTGGAGCACCTCGAGGCGCTGGGCATCCGCGACCACTGGCTGGAAGAGGTAGCGAAACGGATCGGGTCGTGATCTTCTTTCGTTGTTTGATCATGATCCCGAAAACCGGTTCCCACTTTTTGCGTCGCTGACCTTCGGTTCGGGATCATGGTCCGGGTTACATCCCGAAAATCTGCTTTCCGAGATCGGCGCGATCCAGGCTGTTTGTCACGGCGAGCTCGTACTCCGCCAGCGGATGGATGCCGCCAAAAGGGACATGGAAATCGGGTTGGCCGAAGATGTCGACAATCTCGCGCAACACTGGCCGGTCGGCTTCGACAGGCGGCGAAAAGAAGTAGCGGTATATATTTGCCCTGATCTCGAGGCCGCTCAGCAGCACGTCGAAATTGTGCAGTTCGAAACGCTCGGTGCTCATGCCGCCATTGATAACCATCTGCCCGCCCATCGCCAGGGTGCGGATCAACTCGCCACTGACGGGTCCGCCGACATTATCGATGATCCCGTTCAGCCCGGCGCCGTCGGTCATGTCCATGATCGCTTCCCTGATGCCGACCTTCAAGCCCGACAGATCGAGGATGGCGGTAGCACCAAGCCCCTTCAGGTCCAGCCTGTCGCGAGATCGTCGCACGAGCGCAATCACGTTGATGCCGCGCCGTTGGGCGAACTGCATCACCATCGTCGAAACCGATGAATAGCCGGCCGTGACGGCCAGCCACTGTCCAGGCTGCACACGGGTATCCGCCAGCAGGTCCCAGGCGGTGATGGGGTTCACCATCTGCCCGGCGCGTTCGAGCGGATAGCCGGCGGGCAGCGGGATCAGCCAAGCGGCCGGAACGGCCGCATATTCAGCCCAGCTGTTGTAGTAGCTGAATGCGACAAGCGTGCCCGGTTTCAAGGCGACGTTCGCGCCCACGGCCTCGACAATGCCGGCGCCATGGTTTCCGGCGATCTGGCGGGGGAAATGCGGCTTCTTCGGTTCGGGATAGAGGTTCTGGATGAACAGAAAGTCGCCAGGGTTGATCGAGGCGGAGACCATCCTGAGCAGCACCTCACCGTCGCCGATTCGCGGCATGGGCACGTCGCCGAGATAGAGCACGTCCTGCGGCGAGCCGATTGCGTCGAATACAACGGCTTTCATGGTGGTCTCCAATAAAGGGCGATCTGGCCATGCAATCTGGACGCGGCCAGATCGCAGGCACCGGCGTTTGCATCGGCGTCGCGGAACCTAAGGCCGCTGGCAAAAATCGGAATTGGCAGATTTGACAATCTATGTGCTAAACTTGCCATAGCTGTTCAAAGGAGCCATCTTGGACAATCGTCCCGTCCACGCCGTGATCTGGCTGCCGTCGACCTTCTATTCGGCCGTCGCCGCGACGCTTGTCGAAATGTTCGAGCTGGTAAACACCATTCGCGGCGCGCCGGCGATTTCCTTCGAATTCGTGGCACGGCAGGCCGACGCCACGACGACGCCTGGAATCGTCTTTCACACCAGACGCGAACCCTCGCAGCGCATGGACCTGCTGATCCTGCTGGCCATGCCCGGCATGCAAATCCCGAAGCTTGTTGCCGCGCTGGAGGAAGAGAGCCGCCACGCCGCGCCGCTTATCGCAAGCGCGCAACGCGACGGCGCCATCATCGCCGCGCATTGCGGGGCCGGTTACTTCCTGGCAGACGCCGGTCTTCTCGACCGAAAGCGCGCGACGATCTCCTGGTGGCTGACGACCGATGCCCAGCGTCGCTTTCCGAAGGTGCGTTGGGACGCTTCACGTGTGCTGATCGGGGACGGACGGATCTATACTTGCGGCGGCGGTTTTTCAGGTCTGGAGCTCGGCAAGGCGCTTCTGCGGGATCTTGGCTTCGCCAGGGAGGAGCGCCTGGTTCGCAAGTTGCTGGTGTTGCCGCCGCCGCGGCAGATCCAGACACCCTACGAGTTCCCGCTCACCGATCTGCTGCCTTCGCAAGAGCCGTTCCGCGACCGGCTCGAAACCTTGTCCAGAAAACAGCTCGGAGCGCTCGACCTTGCCTTCCTTGGTGCGCAACTCGGTCTGTCGCCGCGAACGCTTGCGCGCCGGTTTTCCGATGAATTGCACACCACTCCCGGCCGATGGATCCAGGACCGGCGCCTTGAGGCCGCGAAAACACTTCTTGAAAGCACCAAACTCGGTATTTCGGAAATATGTTACCAGGTCGGATACCGGGACACGGCCTCATTCAGCCGACTTTTCAACCGCGTGGTCGGACTGCCGCCTGGTGAATACCGGCGCCAGAGCCAGTAGACATCGGCTGGAACGTCGAACGCGGCGGATCGCGCCCCCGGATCGCGCCCTTGTGAAGCAGTGGTCCGTCGGAAAGAACGGCCAGGCCTTTGACCTCGGCGCGGTGAGACCTAGGTAAGCGGGGGCTTTTCGCCCGCTCCTTCCCATCCTCACGGAGATCAGTCTTGCAGAAACGTCGTCTCGGTCAAACCGACCTGTCCATCGCGCCGCTGGTTCTGGGCGGCAACGTCTTCGGCTGGACCGCCGACGAGAAAACCTCCTTCGACCTGCTCGACCGCTTCGTCGGCGCCGGCCTCAACGCCATCGACACCGCCGATTCCTACTCGCGCTGGGTTCCCGGCAACAAGGGCGGCGAATCCGAAACGATCATCGGCAGATGGATGAAGAGCCGCGGCAATCGCGACAAGGTCGTGGTGATCACCAAGGTCGGGTCGGATATGGGGCAGGGCAGGAAAGATCTCTCCGCCGCCTATATCGAAAAGGCCATCGATGCGTCGCTGCAGCGGCTGCAGACCGATGTCGTCGATCTCTATCTGTCGCACTGGCCGGACCCGACCACCCCCTACGAGGAAACGCTCGGCGCCTACCAAAAACTGCTCGCCAAGGGCAAGATCCGCCATGTCGGCGCTTCCAATCTCGACGCCGGCCAGTTGCGCGCCGCGCTCGACGTGGCAAGCCTGCGGGGCCTGCCGCGCTATGCGGTGCTGCAGCCGGAATACAATCTCTATGATCGCGCCTCCTTCGATGGGCCGCTGCGCGATCTGTGCATGGCCGAGGATATCGGCGTCATCAGCTATTTCAGCCTCGCCAAAGGGTTTTTGAGCGGCAAATACCGCAGCGAAGCCGATCTCGGCAAAAGCGCGCGTGGCGACGGCGTGAAGGGCTATCTCAACGGGCGCGGCATGCGCATCCTGGCAGCACTCGACGCGGTGTCGACGCGTCACGCGGCCAAGCAGGCGGAAGTGGCGCTCGCCTGGGTGATCGCGCGGCCCGGCGTAACGGCGCCGATCGCCAGCGCCACGACGCTGGACCAGGTCGATAGCCTCGCCGGCGCCGCATCATTGAAGCTCAGTCCGGACGATATCGCAGAGCTCGATAGCGCGAGCGCATAGACGCCAGCGCGAAGCGGCGGCTTGCTCAACCAGCAGCCAAGGGCCGTGCGCGGCCTGCGCCGGAAGGCCCCTGCACGATCGTTCAAGACGCCCTTGTCTGCCCTGCCATACCATTGCCCGCATCGCGCCTGGATACTGGTATACAGATGGCCGAACTGGTCTTTTCCCATCCGGAACTATGGCAGCAATTGCTCGCGCTTGTGCTGGCATCGGCGGTCGTGATGGGCAGTCCGGGGCCGGCGACGATAAGCGTCACCGCCGTTGGCGCCGCCTTCGGCCTGCGCGATTCGCTCCGCTACGCCTCGGGCATCATTCTTGGTACGGTCGCCGTGCTTTTGGTCGTGGCGACGGGCATTACGGCCATGCTCGCCTCTGTGCCGAAGCTCACACCGCTCCTGGCGGTGGCATCCGCAGCCTACATCCTCTACCTCGCCTTCAAGATAGCAACGGCTCCGCCTCTGGCAGCGCGTACCGGCGGGGCGGCACGTCCCACATTCCTCGGCGGGTTTCTTCTGGCCGTCGCCAACCCGAAAGCCTATGTGGCGATTGCCGCCGTATTTGCCGGCACGTCGTCCGCCGGTGAGCTCGATGCAGGGCTCAAGCTGGCGGTCCTCGCTTCGATGATCGTCGCCATCCATGTCCTGTGGCTTCTCGCCGGGGCAGCGTTTGCGCGCTTCCTGCGCAAACCGCTGGCCTCGCGGATCATCAATCTGACGTTCGCGGCGACACTGGTTTTGACAACGGCGCTGGCTGTGATTCCCTAGGGGATACTGCCGACCAGGCAGATGGTTCAGGCCGGGGTATCGGAGCCAAGTTCCCTCAGCCGCTTTACCGCCGTCGGCGGCATTGGCGGCGGGTTTGGCGCCTGGGACGCCTCGATGAGCAGCTGGTCGCAGGCGGCTTCCGTCTCGCCGATCAGCCGTTCCATGAATTCCTCCTTGCCCAACCCCGCCGGGATCGGCGGCAGGAAGCGCGCCTTGATCGTGCCGGGATAGCGCAGGAATTTCCGGCGCGGCCAGTAGAGACCGGCGACATGGGCGACCGGCACCACGGGAATGCCAAGCTGGGTATAGAGCTCGACGATGCCGTATTTATAGGCCGGCTCGTCGCCCGGCGCCCGGCGCGTGCCCTCGGGATAGATGATCAGCTGGCGGGGATTGCGCGCCAGCTCCTGCCTGGTCGCGGCGACCACCGCTTTCAGCGCCTTCGAGCGGCTGCCGCGGTCGACTGGGATCATCCGCATTTTCAGGATGTACCAGCCGAAGAACGGGATCCAGGTCAGTTCCCGCTTCAGGATGTAGATCGGATCTTGCAGGAACGGGAAGAAGGCGATCGCGTCCCAGAAGGATTGGTGCTTCGGCGCCAGGATGAATGAACCCTCGGGCAGGTTTTCCTGGCCGGTGATCTCGCTTTTGGTGCCGGCGATCTTGTCATAGAGCCACATGCTGGTGCGCGACCAGAATTTCGGCACAAACCAGGCGCGGTGGCGAGGCGACAGAAAATAGTACGGGGTCCAGAGGATCATCTGGACGATCAGATTGACGTAAAAGACGAGGTTGAACGCCAACGAGCGAATAAGGAGCATGGGGGAAGTGCCCGGTGAGGAGGTGTGCGTTGGTTACACCAAGCGCAGGCAAAAAGGAAACGGTGCGATGGCCCGTTCGTCAGGCCTGCCACGTCGCTTGCACCAGCCGCTTCTTCAGGCGTGGGGCGGCGAAATCGAGGAACGCACGCAGTTTCACCGGCAGTAGACCCTGGCCGGCATGCACGAGACTGACCGACCATGGCTGCGGCTCGAATGCCTCCAGCACGGTGCGGAGCGTGCCGGACCGCACCGCAGCAGTGATCTGGTAGGAAAGCACCCTCGTCATCCCGGCGCCGGCAATCGCGGCATCGATCGCCGCTTCCGCGGTGTTGACCCGAAGCCGTGAGCGGATCGGAACAGTGAGGTCGCTCTTGCCGGTGGAAAAAGTCCATGCGGCAGGAGCGGTGAGCCCTTCGAAGGTGACGCAGCTGTGTGCCGCGAGGTCTTTCGGCGTCTTTGGCATGCCGTGCTCGGCCAAATAGGCCGGGCTCGCGCAAACAACGCGCCGGATCGAGCCGATGCGGGTGGCCACCAGGCTCGAGTCGGGAAGCTCGCCGATGCGGACGGCGAGATCGATGTGCTCCTCGGTCAACTGGGTTATCCGGTCGGCGAGCATCAGGCGGATAGCCACGTCGGGGTAGGCGGCAAGGAAGCCGGTGACGACCGGTAGCACATGCAGCCGGCCAAAGACGATCGGCGCGGTGATGATCAGATCGCCCGTCGGGGCGCTGTATTCGCCGGCGGCGGCACGCTCGGCCTCGCCGACCTCGTCGAGAATACGATGGCAGGCAGCGAGGTAGGCGTGACCCGCGTCGGTCAGCGTCAGCTGCCGCGTCGAGCGGTTCAGGAGACGCGTCTTCAGATGCCGCTCCAGGTCGGAGACCTTGCGGCTGACCGTTGCAAGCGGGATGCTAAAGCGGCGTCCGGCGGCCGAAAGGCTGCCGGCCTCCACCGCGGCGACGAAAAGCGACATGGCCTCGAGGCGATCCATACTTCTCCCGGAAAATGGAAGGATTGGTTGCGAATATCACATCTAAATCCAAAAGATGGAAGGGGCCATGTTTGGCGGCGAAGCTGATCAATGGGAAGGAATGCCGATGCCCCGTATCCCTACGCCCGCGTCCATAGAGGCCGCGCCTGCTGCGTCGCAGCCGATATTGCATGCCGTCGAGAAGCAACTCGGCGTCGTCCCAAACCTCTTCAGGCTCGTTTCCAATAGCCCGGCTGCGCTGGAAGGCTATCTCGCTCTGTCCGGAGCGCTTGCCAAGGGCCGCCTTCCCGCGCCGACGCGCGAGCGCATCGCTCTGGCGGTCGCCGAGATCAATGGCTGCAGCTACTGCCTTTCCGCCCACACCTATCTCGGCAAGAACCTCGCCAAGCTTGACGATGCCGAGATGGTCGCCAATCGCGGCGGCGGGTCCAACGACCCCAAGGCCGCCGCAGCGGTGCGTTTCGCCGCCAAGATTGCGCGCGACCGCGGCCATATCGGTGACGAGGATCTCAGCGCCGTCAGGCTCGCAGGCTACGACGATGCGCAGATCATCGAGATCGTCCAGCATGTCGCTCTCAATGTCTGGACCAACTATGTCAATGAGGTTGCCAGGACGGAGATCGACTTTCCCGTCGTTTCTGTCCGCAGGGCAGCCTGAACTCAGCGACCGGTGTGTCATCGGTCGTGGCGTTAGAGCATCGGACCCAAAAGTGGGTACCGGTTTTGGGAAAATCCGATGCTAAAACAAAAAGATAGAGCGGCGGCACGGTTCGACTTGAAAGTTCACCGCTCTAGCCCATCGCAAGGAGTTCGCATGTCTGAAAGCCGCCCGCCGCTCCCGCCATTCACCGCCGAGACCGCCGCACAAAAGGCACGCATGGCGGAGGATGCCTGGAACTCCCGTGATCCGGCACGGGTCGCGCTTGCGTACACAATCGACAGTCGCTGGCGCAACCGGGCCGAGTTCCTGCAAGGGCGCGACGCCATCCAGACCTTCCTCACACGCAAATGGGATCGCGAACGCGACTACCGGCTCATCAAGGAGGTCTGGGCCTTCCGCGACAACCGTATCGCGGTGCGGTTCGCTTATGAATGGCACGACGACAGCGGCTCGTGGTTTCGCAGCTACGGCAACGAGAACTGGGAGTTCGATGAACATGGATTGATGCGCTTGCGCATCGCTAGCATCAACGACCTGCCGATCCGCGAGGCCGACCGCAAATATCATTGGCCGCTCGGCCGCCGGCCGGACGATCATCCCTCTCTGACGGAACTCGGCCTTTGAAGGAGGCTTTCCATGAATGCTCACGTCTTCACCAGCGATGTCGCCTTTACGCCAACCGTCAAGGCGATCCAGACCCGCAAAGGCTCACGTGATGCCTATGCGCGTGTCGAGGAGCGTGGCGGCTGGCAAGCCGATATCACGCCCGATCTCGCCGCCTTCATCGAGGCGCAGACCAGCGTCTTCCTGTCGACGGCCAATGGTGAGGGCCAGCCTTATATCCAGCATCGCGGCGGGCCGGCCGGCTTCCTCAAGGTGCTCGACGAGCGGACGATCGGCTTCACGGATTTCTCCGGCAACAGGCAATTCATCACCCAGGGCAATCTGGACGACAACCCCCGCGCATTCCTGTTCCTGATCGACTATGCGCACCGGCAGCGCATCAAGATCTGGGGCAGCGCGCGTGTCGTCGAGGACGATGCCGAACTGATGGCGAAGCTGATGCCGGAAGGCTATAAGGCGCACCCAGAGCAAATCATCCTGTTCACGGTTTCGGCCTGGGATTCCAATTGCCCGCAGCACATTCCACAACGTTTCGAAGCGGCCGATGTGGCGGCGGCGCTGGCCGAGAGGGACAAGCGTATCGAATGGCTCGAACAGGAGAACGCGCGTCTGCGTGACGCCTCAAGCGCCACGGTCAAGGAATGATGCCGCTGCCGGTTCCAGATCGGCTCAGTTCGGCGCAGCAGCCTCGGCCAGCGCGACGCCGGTTGGCGTTGGCTTTACCGGCACGATGCCGCGCGCCAGCGCCAGCAGATATTTGTTGTATTCGGTGAACAGCACGCGCAGCGCCCTCGGCTTGGTCAGCCAGCCGCCATTGCCGAGATTGCTGTTGACCACTGGATAGGGCTCGAGCTTGGCCTTGTGCAGCAGCCGGCCCATTTCCAGCAGGCTGCGCGGCATGTGATAGTTGTTGGTGACGAGGATCACGGTGCCATAGGCGTGGTCTTCCACCCACTTGGCACTTTCCTCGGCATTGCCGATCGTATCGAGCGCGGCGCGGTCGATATCGACGCAGCAGGAAAACAATTTCTTGTCGCCGCGGGTCGCGACCTGAAGCTGGCGGCGGCTGGCGGAAGGATGCACGCCGCTGATCAGCAGCCGCTCGCCCTTGCCGGATGCCAGCAGACCCATAGCGGCGTCGAGACGCGAATGGCCGCCGGTCAGCACGATGATGGCATCGGCTTTTGCCGGATTAGTAGGCGTCGCGAGACGGCTGACGGTGTTGGCGAACCAGCCGAAGCCGCCGGCAAACAGCGTTGCCAGCACGAGCAGAAAGAACGCGGAGATGCGCAACGCGCCCGCCAATCGGCTAGGCTTGGCGCGCTCGCGGGAACGCGTAATCACCAAGGGCAACTGTCCAGCCATTCCGGTCGAGTCGCGCGCGTCCATCATCTTTATCGTTAACCCCGAAATGCGGCGTTTAGTAGGTGAAAAAGCACACATTACGTTACGTTAATTCTCTATTCGTGATCACCCCGCGTCCGGTTGGCGGACATCGATGTCGCTGAGATAGGTGACGACGGTGGCATGGGAGGTTGCCGCCGTCAGCGCACCGATGACCAGCACCATGAGGACAACGCCGAGATAGCCCGCCGAACCGATGGCGAAATTGCCGAACAAGGCGGTCGCCTGATCTGCCTCAGGCGTTGCCATGTTGCGCGACGACCACCATGAGAAGACGATGAAGACGAGCACCGCCGCCGCACCCCCGGCGGCTGCACCCTTCATGCCGGTGACCAGAAAGTGGTGGCGGAATTCGCGCGCGATGAAGCGCGCTTCGGCGCCGACGAAATGCAGCACCTCGATGATGTGGCCGTTGCCGGCCATGGCGCCGCGCGTCGCGAACACCACGGTCAGCACGGTTGCCGACAGCATCAGCGCCAGCACGGCGATGCCGATGGTCACCGTGGTGCGGGCCATAGCCACCAGCCGGTCGACCCAGGTGCGATGGTCGTCAAGCGCTGCACTGGGCAGCTTCGGCGTGATCGCGGCGCGCATTGCGGCGAAGTCGGGCGGGTTGTTCTCGTCTATGGTGACGATGATCAGGCGCGGCACCGGCAGGTCGTCGATGTTGAGACCCGAGCCAAGCCACGGCTCCAGTAGCCGCGCCGTGGCATCGCGGTCGACGATCCTGGCGCTCTTCACGCCAGGAAATTCGCCAGCGATCTGCGAGGCCTGGGCAAGTGCTGCCTCCATGTCGAGGCCGTCTACTGGCTTGATCTGGATCGTCGCCTCGCGTGAGATCTGGTTCTCCCAGACCGAGGCGGTGTCGCGCACCAGCGTCACCGCGCCGAAGGTCAGGCAGGAGAGGAACGTCATGATGGCGATGACCAGGACCAGAGCCCGGCCGGCGATGTTCTGCGCCGGCACGATCGGCGCCATCTTGCGCTGAACGCGCTGCGTCGTCGCAGCCTTCCCGGCGTGCTGGTCTTCGACATGCTGAACGGAATGGTCAGTCATAGATATCCAGCCTTCCGCCGGCCAGGATCATGCGCCGTGCGTCGACCTGTTCCATCAGGCCGAGGTCGTGCGTTGCGATCACCACCGCGGTGCCCAGTCGGTTGAGTTCGATGAACAGCCGCAACAGGCGCCGCGCCAGCGGCGGATCGACATTGCCGGTCGGCTCGTCGGCAAGCAGGATCTCGGGCTGCTCGATCAGCGCCCTGGCAATTGCGGCACGCTGTTTCTCGCCACCCGACAGCACCGGCGGCAGCACATGCATACGCTCGCCAAGGCCGACCCATTTCAAGAGCTCAGTCACGTCGGTGCGGTAGCTCGCCTCCTCGCGACCGCGCACGCGCAGCGGTAAGGCCACGTTCTCGTAGGTCGTCATGTGGTCGAGCAGGCGAAAGTCCTGGAACACGACGCCGATGCGCCGCCGCAGATGCGGCAGCTCGGTGCGCGAGATGCGCGAGCGGTCCTTGCCGAAGATGGTGATCAGTCCGCGCGTCGGCTTGAGCGACATGAACAAAAGCCGCAGCAGCGTCGTCTTGCCGGCGCCCGAAGGGCCGCTCAGGAACTGGAAGGAGCGCTCCGGTATGTGCAAGGAAATGTCGCGGAGGATTTCCGGACCCATGCCATAGCGGAGGCCGACATTTTCGAAGCGGATCACGTTCGACGACCTGAAACTTGCGGCGGCGACGAGCCAGCCTTCTCTGAGAAAAGACCATCGGCCGGCATGGTTAACCGGCGGTTAATGCTGAGGTTTTTTGGGCGCGTCACAGGGGTACCGATGGGGAAGCGTTAACCATTTCCGTTTACGCAAAAGAAACGAAGAGCGAACAAGTGCCGTAGTGCTGGGGCCATGATGGCTGAGGATCGAACCGCGCGCCCGGTTTCCGGCGAAATCATGACCGACACGGCCGCCGCGCCGGAACGCATCATGCGTGATCCGGCCGACGACATCGTCGATGCCGACTACGAGGTGCTGCCGCGCCGCACCGCCAGCATAGACCCTTCACCGCCGCTTTCGCGCGTAATCGCCACGCCATCGATCGAAGGCATGGACATGCTGCGCAAACCCAAAGCCGCGATGGAACGGCTGCGGGCGCGCGGCGGGCCGATCTTCTGGATCGCCGGCCTCAGTGCGGCGTTTGCAGCCTTCTGGATCTCGGGCGGGCACGCGCTGGTGCGCCAGGCGCCGCTTCTTCTTGCGGCACAGGAAACGGGCGCTGCACTCACCATTTCAGGCGTTACGTCGCGTATCGATGCGTCCGGGCCGGAACCTGTCCTGTTCGTTGGTGGCGAGGCCGCGAATGACGGCGCCAGTCCGTCGCCATTGCCGCCGCTGGAAATCCGGGTCACCGGCAATGACAGGCGCACAACCCGCTATACGCTGGAGACATTCAACCGTTCGCTGGCGCCCGGCGAAAGATTTGGCTTTTCGAGCCGGCTCGACATGCCTAGAAACGGGGTCAGGACCGTCTCGGTCACCTTCGCCAACTAGGGCGATCATTTCTGGAAAGGCTGCCAATGCCAGTCGTGCGCGGCAAGGATATCGAGGTTCTGTTTTCGGCGTCGGCGATTGCCCGCCGCAATTTGGAGCTCGCCAAGGAGATTGCCGGACACGACTATCAGGACCTTCTGGTGATTTCGGTGCTGAAAGGATCGTTCATTTTCGCTGCCGATCTCATCCGCGCCATGCACGATGTCGGCCTGTCGCCCGAGGTCGAATTCATCTTCATCTCCAGCTACGGCGCCGGCACCACCAGCGGCGAGGTTAGGGTGCTGCGCGACATCGACAACGAGGTCGCCGGCCGCGACGTACTGTTGATCGACGACATCCTCGAATCCGGCAAGACGCTGTCCTTCACCCGCGACCTGATGCTGTCGCGTGGCGCCAAAAGCTGCGCCATCGCCGTGCTGCTCGACAAGCGCATGCGGCGCCAGACCGCGCTCATCGCCGACTATGTCGGCTTCGACTGCCCCGACTATTTCGTCGTCGGCTACGGCATGGATGTCGCCCACGCCTTTCGCGAACTGCCGTTTGTGGGCGTCGTCAAGGGCGACGCCTAGGGTGTGCTGATATTCAGGGTGAGGCCGGCCTGCAAACAGCGGATTCCTGCGCTTACTACAGCGCCGCGCGCCTTCTTGGGCGCGCAAAGGACGCTGTAGAACTCTGATTTTGCGCATGACCTTTCCGAAATCAAATTCGATTTCGAAATCATGCGCGGGCTCACGTACCAAAAGTACGCTCCGCTCCGGTTCTCGGAAGCCGCTGTTTTCGACTCGGCCTGACCTGAATCTCAACACACCTTGGTGCTCGATCCGTGCGCTGGGCTTGAAATCGCTGTATGCAATTCTTCGATGCGGCGCGCTCCGGATTTTCTCCCTGACTGCGGTTGCGGTTCAGAAAAAGTCAACTTTTCCACGGCAACATTCCGCTATGGCAAAGCTCCTGATCGTCGAGGACGATGAATCCGTCCGCACCCTCGCCGCCCGCGCGCTCGAACGCGCCGGGCATATGATCGACATCGCCGCCGACGGCGCGCAAGGGCTTGCCCTGATCCGCGCAGCACGTGGCGGCTACGACCTTGTCGTCTCCGATATCCGCATGCCGGCGATGGACGGCATCCAAATGGCCAAGGCGGCGGCGTCGCTTTTCCCGGCGATGAAGATCTTGCTGATGACCGGCTATGCCGACCAGCGCGAACGCGCCGAGGAATTGAACGGCGTCATTGTGGATGTCGTGCAGAAGCCGTTCACGCTGGCCGAAATCCGCGCGCGTGTCGAACAGGCGCTCGCCTGTTTTGCCTAAAGCGCGTCGCGTCTGAAGGGATTCATGCGACGCTTTAAGTTCTTGTTTTTATGCATGTCGTCGTCCCAAAACCGCTGCGCACTTTTGGGCGACATGCATTAGAATCCAAGCCTAATCGCGGTCAGGCGGGATCGCAGGTCGCCGCGATTGCCGGCCCGCTGCTCCGGCGCCGGCTGGCATGGAGCGCGAACAGACCGGCGCCGATGATGAGGACGGCGCCGACGACGGTGGTCGATCGCGGCACTTCGGCAAAGAACAGGAAACCCCACAGCGGCGACCAGATGATGCCGGTGTATTCGAAGGTGGCGACGCTGTTGGCGGGCGCCAGCCGGTAGGCCTGCGACAACAGGATCATCCCGGCCGAAGCGACCAAGCCGCAGGCGGCCATCGTCAGAAGATCGATCGGCGTCGGCCAGATCCATGGCCTGACCAGGAATTCGAGGCTCGGATGCGTGGCGTGAGCTATTCCTGCCAGCCAGAACAGCCCGGCGACCGCTGCAGCGCCCAGGAGATAGACGCCGTTTTGATAGAACGCCATGACCGTGGATGATTCGGTGTCACCGATCTTGCGGGCCATCAACTGCGAAAAGCCGTACAGAACCGCCGAGGCCAGCGACAGCAGCGCCGCCCAGTCGAACAGCCCGGCACCGGGCCGCAGCATCACCAGCACGCCCAGCATTCCGACCATGACGGTGACCAGCGTCTGCCACGCCACCCGTTCGCCGAGATAAGGCCCGGCAAGCGCCATGATGAACAGCGGTGCCATGAAATAGAGCGCCACCGCGTCGGCAAGCGGCAGGGCGGCGATCGCCAGGTAGTAGACCGTGTAGGAGGTGAACAGGATGAAGGCGCGCATCGTCAGCATGCGAAACCGCTTCGAAAAGATCGCGCTGAGCCCGACATCGGCATGAACAAGCACGAGAAGAATGGGCAGGGCGACGATTGAGCGGATCGCCATCACCTCGGTCACCGGATAAGTGCTCGATACGGCCTTGATCAGCGGGTCCTGGAGCGAGAACACCAGAACGCCGAGGCAAAGGCTTGCCATGCCGAAAACGATCCGGTTCTGCATGTCGTTCAGCGGCTCCTTGCGTGTGCGGCCCGAGAGCCGGGCCTGGTAATTTTTGGTGATGCATGTCGCTGTCCCAAAACCGCTGCGCACTTTTGGGCGACATGCATCAAAAAGAACCCGCCACCGTTTCGGGCAGCGGGTACGAGTGAGGACTCTAGATTGGTCCGCGGCCGATTTCGCAGCCGCATATCCAATGGGTGAGGTGACTATTATCTGCCGTTTGACATGTTGCAAACGAATTGGAATGATGCCAGCAATCATATTTTCTTATGGCGGACAAATGAAGCCCACGCTCGACAGCGATCTGCTGCGCACCTTCGTCGCGGTTGCCGACACCGGCAATTTCACCAAGGCAGCGGAGCAGGCCGGCCGTACCCAATCGGCGGTTTCGATGCAGATGAAGAAGCTCGAAGATGTGGTCGGCGACAGCCTGTTCGAGCGTGGCTCGCGTGGTGTGGCGCTGACGCGCCGCGGCGGCGAACTCATCGTCAACGCCCGCCGGATCGTATCGCTGCTGGACGAGACGGCGGCATCGATGGTCGCGGCGCCGCTTGGCGGGCCGGTGCGCATCGGCATCCCGGAGGAATATGGCCACGCGATCCTGTCGCGCGCGCTCGGCGCCTTTGCCAAGCGCCATCCTCAGGTCGACATCACCGTCCGCTACGCGCATTCCGGTGCGCAGATCGCGGCGCTCGCCGCCGGCGAACTCGATCTGGCGGTGGTGTTCGAATGGCAGGATCTCTCCGGCGGTGAGGTGCTGATGCATGACCCGACCGTGTGGGTGACGTCGGAGCTGCATCACATGCATGAGGAGCGGCCGGTGCCGATCGCACTCTACAACCGTGCCGGCTGGTGCAAGGATTTCGCGATCAAGTCGCTGGAGCAGCGCGGCCTCGCCTATCGTGTCGCTTATACCAGCGACACCAATGGCGGCCTGCGGCTCGCCGTCACCTCCGGGCTGGCGATCGCGCCGATCTCGCGCAGCAACATCCCGGCCGGCTGCCGCGAACTTACGGCCGCCGATGGGTTCGGCGACATCGATTCCTCGAACGTGGTGCTGCGCCGCAATCCGAACGCTTCCGGCGAGGCCATCGACGGCATGGAGGAGGCGATCCGCGAGGCGTTCACCAACCGCTAGAGCAGGGCGGCTTTATTTCAGCTCCAGCAGCCGCTCCAGATAGCTGCGCTCGATGTCGGGGCTGAGCGCGTTGCCGAGCCGCTTGCGGATCGCTTCGAGGATCTGGCGGGCGCGCTGCACGTCGATTTCGTCCGGGACCTTCACCGAATCGCCGAAATCGGGACCTTCGGTAGCGCGCGGCCGGCCGAGCGGATCGCGGTCGGCGTTCTGCTGGCGGCCGCCCCGCTCGCCTTCGCCCTCGTCGCCCTGCATGGCCTGCAATTGCTTCATCATGTCCTTGGCGCCCTTGCGCAACGCTTCCAGCGCGCGGCCCTGGTGACCGACGGCCTGGTCGCCATCGCTGTCGCCAAGCGCCTGCTCGGCATTGCCCATGGATTTGCCGGCCTCGCCAAACCCTTCGTTGGGCTCGAGACCCATGCCTTCGAGGCCTTTTCTCAGCTGCTCGAGGTCGCCTTGCAGCTTGCCCTGGCCTTCCTGCAACCGCTTCAGCGCGTCGGCGAATTCCTGCGGCGTCATCGGCTTCGGCCGGCCGAGCGGATCACGGTCTTCACCTGGGCCGGGCTGCTCGCCCTGTTCGCCCATTTGGCCCTGCTCACCGTTCTCGCCGAGCTGCTCTTCGCGATTCTGCCCGCGCTGTTGCTGGCCGCGCTGCATCTGGTCCAAGCGGAAGGTCTCGTTCATCATCTCCTGCTGGCGCCGCATGATCTCGCCGAGCTTGTCCATCTGCTGGCGCATTTCGCTGTTCTGCTGGCCGCCCTGCTGCTGACGTCCGGCCTGCAGATTGTTCATCATGTCCTGCAGTTGCGAAAGCAATTGCTGCGCGCTGTCGCGGTCGCCTGATTTCGCCAGGTTTTCGATCTGGTCCATCATGCGTTCGATGTCGCTCTGGCGCAGTTCCTGGCCGTTCTGCTGCATCTGCGGCGCGTTCGGATTCTGCTGTGCACGCTGGGCGAATTCCTGCAGGAACTGGTTCATCGCCTCGCGCAGTTCCTTCATCGCCTTGTCGATTTCCTCGTCGCTGGCGCCGTTCTTGATCGCGTCCTGCAGCGCCTGCTGCGCCTGGCGCAGCCGCCGCTCGGCTTCCGAAAGATTGCCTTCCTCGATGCCGAGCGCGATCTCCCACAGATAGGCGACCTCGTCGCGCAACTTGTCGTCGTTGTCGGCCATCTTCAAACGGGTGCGGGCGCTCATGATGGCGAGGTAGTGCGCCATGTTGTCGAACGTGTCTTCGGGCCTGAGCGTGATCGCGTCCATCAGGTCGAGCACGCGGCTCTTGGCGTTGGCGTCGAGCGCCAGCACGCGGCGCTGCTCGATCACGGCCCTCGCCAGCGGGTTGGAGAAAGGCCGCTCCGGCATCACCAGCGTCTTGGTTTCGCTGGTTGCCGTATGTCCGGCGTCGTCGGTGGCGACAAGCCTGAGCTCGATGTTGCCGCCGGCCCAGACATGCTCGGTCAGGTCCTTGGTGGTCTTGGCGGCATTCCCCTTGGCGCCGCGGCGCGGCAGCGTCAGCGGCATTTCGGGCGGGCCATAGAGCGGATGCGCATTCGGCGCCGGCGGGTCGGCCAATACGAAATCCGCCTTGGCGGAGGCCGCGCCATAGTCGTCGTCGATCTGGTAGTTGAGTTCGAAGGAGCCATTGACGGCGCGTTTCGGCTCGCCGACGAAGCGGATCTGCGGCGGCTTGTCAGGGATCACCGCGAAGGCCCAGTTGCCGAGTTCGTCATTGCCCGAGTTCAGCGTCAGCGTGCCGTTGGCGGTCAGCTTTCCGGTGAACTGGCGCACCGTGGAGGGCGTTGCCGTGGAGGGCGTTGCCGCCGCCGGCTTGGCCGCGTCGGCCTGCTGACCGGCCGGCTCGATGGTGCGAGCGTTGCCGTCGGCGTCGGCGTAGCTCAGCGTTTCCTCGCCGGAACCGCCGGTGACGCGCAGCGACACATCGCTGCCTTCCGGAACAGTGAAGGTGGGCGCAGCCTGATTGCCATTGTCGGCGAGGGCTGGGTTGGCGAGGGCTGGGGACGTGAGGAAGACCGGCGGCCTGCCGGTGTAGGCCGGCGGCGTCACCCAGGCGTCGATGCGCGGCGGCACGGCGTCCCGCGCCGCGTGGGCACTGAACCCGTCTGCGATGCGGCCGCCCGACGGTCCGAACGAGAAGGCAAAGGCGGTGACCAACAAAAGCGCAGCCACGGCGCGCAGCCCCCACGGGTCGCGCTCCGGCACCCGGGTGCGCGGCAGGTCGCCACCGAGGTTGCCGAGTTTTTCGGCCATGCGTTTCTGGTGCTCGCGCCACAGCGCTTGCGAAAATATGCTTTCCCTGCCGCTCGGCCGGTCGGTCTGCACCAGCACCGGGCTGTGCAGCAACTGGTTGGCCGCCTCGATGCGCCGGTCGATCTCGGCGCTGGTCGGCACCCGGAAGAAACGCAGGGGATAGAGCGCGGCAAGGGCTGCGATGCCGAACACTGCCATGAGGCCCATGCGCGCCACGTCGGGCAGCAGAAGGAAGAGGCCGAGCCACGAGACGCTGAGGAACAGGCTGGCGACAATGAGCAGCGGCAGCAGCAACGGCCAGCCACGCTCGACCGTCATCGAGACCCGCGTCGCCAGCCGGCTCAGGGCAAGGCGCCCGGCCAGGCTGCGATCGCTGGTGGAGGTGGGTCGTTGCGTCATCGGCCCTTCCTGTTCGGGCGGGATAACCCGAACCTCACAAATCTATCGCACCGGCCCGAAAATCGGATGCGAAGGACTCAAAGTTTTAGATGCACGTCACTCGAAGCATATCAACAAACACGGCGAAGGCGAGGCGGTTCCCGAAAACGTGAACGATACTGCCTCCATTATCGTCAGAATTTAGTCGGATTGGCGTTTGCACCGCAGACCAGCACGGCAACACGCTCGCCCGCAGCCGGCGCGTAACGGCCGGACAGGAGCGCTGCGAAGGCGGCGGCGCCACCCGGCTCGGAGATGATTCGCACCCGGTCCCAAAGCGCCGCCTGCGCGGCGATGATCTCGTTGTCGCTGACCAGTATGGAACGCTCGACGAAGGCTTCGGCGATTGGAAACATCATTTCGCCGACGCGCTTCGGCGCCAGCGAATCGGCGGCGATGCCCTCAGTCGGCGCATCGACAGGCTGGCCGGCCTCGAAGGCGCGATAGAGCGTCGGTGCACCCTCGGGCTCAACGGCGATGATCCTGATGCGGCCGGCAAACCAGGCGGCGATGCCGCCGATCAGGCCGCCGCCACCGACGGCGACCAGCAGCGTGTCGAGCTCCGGCAGGTCAGCCTCGATCTCGAGGCCGAGCGTGCCTTGCCCGACCAGCGTTTCCTCCTGGTTGAAGGCGTGGATCTGCAGCGCGCCCGACTTTTCCGCGAAGCCTTCGCTGGCGGCCAGTGCCTCGGCATAGCGCGCGCCGCCGACAATCAGCTCGGCGCCGTAGCCGCGGATGCGTTCCAGCTTGGCCGGCGGGCTCACTTCGGGAACGAAGATCGTCGCCTTGTGGCCGAGCCGCATGGCGGCATAGGCGACCGCGGCACCATGATTGCCGCCGGATGCGGCGACGACGCCGGCCGCGGGAACCGGCCGTTCGAGAAGATTGGTGAACGCGCCGCGCGCCTTGAACGAGCCGGAATGCTGCAGACATTCGAGCTTCAGGTCGACGGCAAGAGGCGGACGGCCGAAATCGGCCATGTCGACGCGCAGCACCGGCGTGTGGCGCACGAATGGCCGGATGCGCGGCTCCATTGCGGCGATGCGTTCGCGTGTGATCCTATTGCCGTTCAGCATGGTCTGCTCCCGAGGGTTGACATCACTTAGTAACTTAGCAAAATGGCTAAATGCAAGAGGTTGATGTCTTCAAGGCGATTGCCAACGAGCGCAGGCTGCAAATCCTCGATTGGCTGAAGGATCCGCGCGCGCATTTTTCGCCGCAGACGGATGGCGATCTGGTCGAGGACGGCGTCTGCGCGCTGCTGATCGCCGAAAAGCTTGGCATCACCCAGGCGACGCTCAGCGAGCATATGCGAGTGCTGACCCAGGCGGGCCTTCTGCGCAGCAAACGCATCAAGCAGTGGACATTCTATCGCCGCGACGAGGGCAGGATCGCCGAGACCAGGGCGCTGATTCAGCACCGGCTGTAGCGCTGCAGACGATCTATTCTTGTTTGACCATGATCTTTTCCGAAAACCGGTTCCCACTTTTTCGGGATCATGGGTCTATTCCAGCCAATCAGGCAGCGAATCCAGCCCGATTAGCTCGTCATAAGTCTGGCGCGGGCGCACGACATGGAAACGGTCGCCGTCGACCAGCACTTCGGGCACCAACAGGCGGGTGTTGTAGGTACCGGCCTGCACCGCGCCATAGGCGCCGGCGGTGGCGACGGCGATCAGGTCGCCGGCCTTGAGCCGCGGCAGGTCGCGGTCGAGGCCGAGATAATCGCCGGTCTCGCAGACCGGGCCGACGACGTCGACCGTCATGCGCGGCGCCACGGCCGGCTGCTGCACCACCGGCTTGATGTTATGGAAGGCGTCGTAGAGCGTCGGCCGGATCAGATCGTTCATCGCGGCGTCGACGACCAGGAAGTTCTTGGCGTCGCCCTCCTTCACGAAGATCACTTGCGAGACGAGGACACCGGCATTGCCGACGATCAGCCGGCCCGGCTCGAACATCACCTTCAGCCCGAGCTTGGCGACGTGCTTCCTGACGATCTGGGCATAAGCGTCCGGCAAGGGAGGCGGGCTGTTGTCGACGCGGTAGGGAATGCCGAGGCCGCCGCCGAGATCGATATGCTCGATGGCGTGCCCGTCGGCACGAAGCACACCGACCAGTTCCACCAGCAGCGCGAAGGCGTCGTCGAAGGGCTGCAATTCGGTGATCTGGCTGCCGATATGGGTGTCGATACCGGTGACCTTGATGCCAGGCAGTTCAGCCGCGCGGGCATAGACCTGGCGCGCCTTCTGCCAGGGAATGCCGAACTTGTTCTCGGCCCTGCCGGTGGAGATCTTCTTGTGGGTCTTGGCATCGACATCCGGGTTGATGCGCAGCGAGATCGGCGCGACCTTGCCCAGCGCCGCGGCGCGGGCCGACAGCAATTCAAGTTCCGGCTCGGATTCGACGTTGAAGCAGAGAATGCCGGCCGAGAGCGCAAAATCCATTTCGCGCGCGGTCTTGCCGACGCCGGAAAACAGGATCTTGTTGGCCGGAATGCCGGCGGCCAGCGCGCGGCGCAGTTCGCCTTCCGAGACCACGTCGGCGCCGGCGCCGAGCCTGCCCAGGATTTTTAGCACCGCCTGGTTGGAATTCGCCTTCATGGCGTAGCAGACCAGCGCGTCGAGCCCGGCAAAGGCCTGCGCAAACACGCGGAAATGCCTGGTCAGCGTCGCCGTCGAATAACAATAGAACGGTGTGCCGACGCTTGCGGCGATATCTGATATCGCCACGTCCTCGGCATGCAGCACGCCGTCGCGGTAGTCGAAATGGTTCACAAGAGCGGTTCCGGAAGTTGGAGCACGATGAGATCGGCCGATCTCATCGGCTCTAGATCAACGGGTCGAGAATGAACTTCTTGTCCTTGACCGGTTTTTCCGGCTCGGGCGGCACGGGCTGCTCGGCCTTTTGTGCGTCCTTGCGCGCCTGCACGGCCGCCTCATAGGGCGTCTCGAGCCCGGCTTTCCTGCCGCAGGCCGTTACGGTTGCCAGCGCCGCCAGCAGCGCGAGCGTCACCAAAATCCTGCTTGCGGTCATCGATCCATCCGTCCGAAACTTTTGCCCGCCGCTTTTAGCCGAGTTTTTCTGGCATTGCACCTAGTGTGGTGGATTTGAAGTTCCTGTCATTGATGGCATTCGCGTTAAGGAACTTCAAATCCAAAACCACACTAGAATTCATCAATTAACTCGTGCGGCTTTTGAATCCGAAATTCGCTCGCCGCGCTGCTCCAACGTGATGCGAATTTCGGATTCGCCGCACGAGCATCACGCCTTGGTAATGTGCTTTTTCCAGTATCGGATCTGCTTCCTCACTTCCGACGGCGCGGTGCCGCCGAAGCTCGTGCGGCTCTTCACCGAGTTCTGCACGGCAAGCACGGAAAACACGTCCGCCGTGATGCCGGGGTGAATGGACTGCAAGTCTTCCAGCGGCAGCCTGTCGAGCCCGATCTTCTTCTCTTCGGCCAGCGCCACCGCGCGGCCGGTGACATGATGCGCCTCGCGGAACGGCAGGCCGAGGGTGCGCACCAGCCAGTCGGCGAGATCGGTCGCGGTCGCATAGCCTGACCCGGCGGCCTTCTTCATGGCGGCAGCGTTCACCGTCATGTCGCGCACCATGCCGGTCATCGCCGCCAGCATCAGGTCAAGCGTCTCGGCGGCGTCGAACACGGATTCCTTGTCCTCCTGCATGTCCTTGCCATAGGTCAGCGGCATGCCCTTCATCACCGTCAGCAGACCGACCAGATGGCCAGTGACGCGGCCGGTCTTGCCGCGCACCAGTTCGGCGGCGTCGGGGTTCTTTTTCTGCGGCATGATCGAGGAGCCGGTAGAGAATGAGTCCGACAGCCTGACGAAGCCGAATTGCGGCGTCGACCAGATGATGATCTCTTCGGCCAGCCGCGACAGATGCGTCGCGCAGATTGCCGCCAGCCCTAAGAATTCAAGCGCGAAATCGCGGTCCGAAACGCTGTCCAGGGAATTGCGCATCGGCTCGCGGAAGCCGAGCGCCTTGGCCGTCTTGTGCCGGTCGATCGGAAAGCTGGTGCCGGCAAGGGCGGCGGCACCGAGCGGGCTTTCGTCCATCCGTTCGATGGCGTCGCGAACACGCGACAGGTCGCGCGAAAACATCTCGACATAGGCCATGCAGTGGTGGCCGAAGGTCACCGGCTGCGCCGCCTGCATATGGGTGAAGCCAGGCATCACAGTTGCCGCATGCTCCTCGGCCCGTTCTAGGAACGCCGTGATCAGGCCCTTCAGGGCCCCGGCGACGCGAAAGCACTCGTCCTTGACCCACAGTCTAAGATCGACCGCCACCTGGTCGTTGCGCGAACGGGCGGTGTGCAGGCGGCCGGCGGCCGGCCCGATCAGTTCCGCAAGGCGAGCCTCGACATTCATGTGGATGTCTTCCAGCCTGGTCGAGAACTCGAACGTGCCGGCTTCGATCTCTGCCAGGATCGTGTTCAGCCCGTGAGCGATTTTTTCTTGATCGGCCGCCGAAATAATGCCCGTTTGCGCCAGCATCTCGCTATGGGCGATCGAGCCTCTGATATCCTGCGCGTAGAGCTTGCGGTCGAACGAGATCGACGCGTTGATGGCTTCCATGATCGCGGCCGGACCCGAGGCAAAACGTCCGCCCCACATCTGGTTGCTGGCCTTCTTGTCGCTCATCGCTATAACCCGTGCTCCGGAGCAGTTTTTAAAAATGGCAGACGGCAATCAATTTTTTCCGGCCCCGCGCCTCATCCTCGCCGCTTTGGTGGCGGGCGTGCTGGCCGGCGCGGTCGCGGTATATGTCAGCGAGAGCGGTTCTGGCAACAACGCGCCCGCTCAAGTCGCCGTTGACGACAGCAAGGACGATGTCGCCTGCGCCGCCAAGGCTGACCGCGCCAAGACGGTCGCGGCGGCTGCCACCGGCCAGGTTGCCGCACTCTTGCCGGCCGATCCGCCGCAATCGCTGAAAAGCCTTGCCTTCAACGACCCTGGCGGCAAGCCGATGACGCTCGCCGACCATGCCGGCAAGACGGTGCTGCTCAATCTGTGGGCGACATGGTGCGCGCCGTGCCGCGCCGAAATGCCGGCGCTCGACGCGCTGCAGAAAGAAATGGGCAGCGACGCCTTCGAGGTCGTCGCGGTCAATGTCGATGCCGGCGACGACACCAAGCCGAAGAAGTTCCTCAAGGAAATCGGCGTCGAGGCGCTCGGCTATTACCGTGATTCGACGATGGCGCTGTTCAACGATCTCAAGACGCGCGGCCTGGCGCTCGGCCTGCCGGTCACCATGCTGATCGACGGTGAAGGCTGCCTGATCGCTCACATGAACGGCCCTGCCGAGTGGTCGAGCCCGGATGCCAAGCGGCTGGTCGAGACGGCGCTCGGCAAGTCCGACTAATGCATGTCGCGCACAAGCATGCCCTCGGGCCTGACCCAGGGCCTGACCCGAGGGTGCGCAGTGCGATAACGACATGCATTAAAACAAGAACCTAAAGCGCGTCGCATCCATTCAAATGCGACGCGCTTTAGGCGCCGGCGATTGCCGGTCACCGTCGCCTTTGTTCGAACAGTAAGCCGGCTTGGCAATTCCTTTCCATCGACTATCATTCGGAAGCGTGCGCCACTTTAAGTGGAGATCGAGTTCATCGATCCGCAACAAATCCGTTGTCCAATTGTCACGAGCGGCACATATTGCCTTTGCGAGAGTGCCCTTTCGCCAATGACAAAACGGGAGATGAAACATGAAGTTCTTCGGCTTCGCGGCCGGTGTTGCCGCCACCTTGACCCTGCTTTCCACCACCTCCGCCTTCGCCGTCACGCAGATCAGCTGGTGGCACGCCATGACCGGTGCCAACGCCGAGGTCGTCGACAAGATCTCCAAGGATTTCAACGCCAGTCAGAGCGACTATGAGCTGGTTCCGGTGTTCAAGGGCACCTACCCCGAGACGCTGAATGCCGGCATCGCTGCCTTCCGCGCCGGACAGGCGCCAGATATCCTCCAGGTGTTCGATGTCGGCACCGGCGTGATGATGGCGGCCGAGGGTGCGATCAAGCCGGTGGCCGAGGTGATGACAGGTGCCGGGATGATCTTCGACAAGAGCCAGTATCTGCCCGGCATCGTCGGCTATTATTCGAAGCCGGACGGCACCATGCTGTCCTTCCCCTACAACTCCTCCTCGCCGATCCTCTACTACAGCAAGGACATCTTCCAGAAGGCGGGCCTCGACGTGAACAACCCGCCCAAGACCTGGAACGAGGTGTGGGAAGCTGCCAAGAAGATCAAGACGAGCGGCGCCGCCTCATGCGGCTATACCTCGACCTGGCTGACCTGGATCCATCTGGAGAATTTCGCGGCATGGAATGACGTGTCGTGGGCCACCCAGCAGAACGGTCTGGCCGGCGGTGATGTCGAACTCAAGATCAACGCGCCGATTTTCGTCAACCACTTCCAGGCGCTCGCAGACCTCGCCAAGGACGGCACCTTCAAATATGGCGGGCGCACGTCCGAAGCCAAGCAGATCTTCCTTGCTGGCGAATGCGGCATCTTCACCGAATCCTCGGGCGGTCTCGGCGACATCGTCAAGTCCGGCATGAACTATGGCATCGGCCAGCTTCCCTACGATACCGACGCCAAGGGCGCACCGCAGAACACCACGCCGGGCGGTGCCAGCCTGTGGGTGTTCGGCAACAAGTCGGACGAGCAATATAAGGGCGTCGCGGCCTTCTTCGCCTACCTGTCCAAGACCGATGTGCAGGAATATCTGCACCAGAAGTCGGGATACCTGCCGGTGACGCTCGCTGCGTACGAGGCGACCAAGAAATCAGGATTCTATGACAAGAACCCCGGCCGCGAGACGCCCATCCTGCAGATGACGGGCAAGGCGCCGACCGACAACTCGAAGGGCGTGCGCCTGCCGAATCTGCCGCAGGTGCGCGATATCCAGAACGAGGAGTTGGAGAAGATGCTGGCCGGCCAGCAAACCGCTCAGCAGGCGCTTGACAACGCGGTCACGCGCGGCAACGCCGCGATCAAGGAAGCGCTAGAGAACTGACGAGATTATCTCGGTTGGTCGATTGGAATATCGCCCACGCGAGCTCGCGTGGGCGACCCCTGGATAGCGAGGGAAAATCAGCCTGTCTCCACGCATCGTCTTTCCCAACAAGATCCTGCCCTTCCTGCTGGTGGCGCCACAACTCGCCATAACACTGGTTTTCTTCTACTGGCCGGCCGGTCAGGCGCTTTACCAGTCGATGCTCAGACAGGACCCGTTCGGGCTGAGGACCAAGTTCGTCTGGTTCGCCAATTTCCGCAAAGTGCTGGCCGATCCGGCCTACCTCAACTCGATCAAGGTCACGGTGGTGTTTTCGCTTGCGACGGCGATCGTTGCCATGGGTGTGGCCCTCTTGCTTGCGGTCATGGCCGAGAAGGCAGTGCGCGGCAAAGGCCTCTACCGCACACTGTTGATATGGCCTTACGCCGTGGCGCCGGCGATTGCCGGCATGCTGTGGCTTTTTCTGTTCAATCCTTCGATCGGCTCGTTGGCCTATTTGCTGAGAAGCCTCGGCATCGCCTGGGATCCGCTGCTCAACGGCACCCACGCCATGATCCTGCTGGTATCGGCGGCTGCCTGGAAGCAGATCAGCTACAATTTCCTGTTCTTCGTCGCCGGCCTGCAGGCGGTGCCGAAAACGCTGATCGAGGCGGCGGCCATGGATGGCGCCGGTGAGACCAAGCGCTTCTGGACTATCGTCTTCCCGCTGCTCGCGCCGACGACCTTTTTCCTGCTGGTCGTCAACACGGTCTATGCCCTGTTCGACACTTTCGGCATCGTTCATGCCGTCACCGGCGGCGGGCCGGGCAAGACGACCGAGACGCTGGTCTACAAGGTCTACAATGACGGCTTCGTCAATCTGATCCTGGGTGACTCGGCGGCGCAGTCGGTCATCCTGATGGCCATCGTCATCGCGCTTACCGCCATCCAGTTCCGCTACGTGGAACGCAAAGTCCATTACGGTTGAGGTCAGCGATGATCGGCCAAGCCCCGCTCCGCACCTTCATCGCCCATGCCGTGCTCATCTTCGGCATATTGATCGTGGCTTTTCCGATCTACTACACCTTCGTTGCCTCGACACACACGCTGCAAACCATCCTCAGGCCGCCACTGCCGCTCTTGCCCGGCGGCCAGCTATGGAACAATTACAGCGAGGCGCTGTTCGGCGGCATTGGCCGCATCGGCGGCGTCAGCGTCGGCCAACTGCTCCTCAACACCACGATCATGGCGTTTGGCGTTGCGGTGGGAAAGATCTTCATCTCGATCCTGTCGGCCTATGCGATCGTGTTCTTCCGCTTTCCGCTGCGCATGACCTTCTTCTGGCTGATCTTCATCACCTTGATGCTTCCCGTGGAGGTGCGCATCCTGCCGACCTACAAGGTGATGGTCGATCTCGGCATGATCGACACCTATGCCGGCCTGATCATCCCGCTGATCGCCTCGGCCACCGCGACGCTGCTGTTCCGCCAGTTCTTCATGACCATACCGGGCGAATTGGTCGAGGCGGCGCGTGTCGACGGCGCCGGGCCATGGCGCTTCTTCTTCGATATTCTCTTGCCGTTGTCGCGCACCAACATCGCGGCGCTGTTCGTGATCCTCTTCATCTATGGCTGGACGCAGTATCTCTGGCCGCTGCTTGTCACCAACAGCAACGATATGAACACCATCGTCATCGCACTGAGAAAGATGGTTTCCTTCGCCGATGCCGACACCGAATGGCACCTGGTCATGGTCACGGCGATGCTGGCCATCGTGCCGCCGATCCTGGTGGTAGTGCTGATGCAACGCTGGTTCGTGCGCGGCCTGGTCGAATCCGAAAAGTGAGAAGCCGATGGCGACCGTCGATCTGAAGGATGTGAAGAAGGTCTATCCCGGCGGCGTCGAAGCCGTGAAGGGCGTTTCCATCGCCATTCCCGACAAGGAGCTTTGCGTGCTGGTCGGTCCATCGGGCTGCGGCAAGTCCACCCTTCTCAGAATGATCGCCGGGTTGGAGACCATTTCTGCCGGTACGGTCGCCATCGACGGCGAGGTGGTCAACGCCATCGGCCCGACCGAGCGCGACATCGCCATGGTGTTCCAGAACTATGCGCTCTACCCGCATATGAAGGTCTACGACAACATGGCCTATGGCCTGCGCAACCGCGGCACGCCGAAGGACGAGATCGACAGCAGGGTGCGCTCGACCGCCAAGGTGCTGGAGCTCTCGGCGCTGCTCGACCGGCGCCCGCGCGAGCTTTCCGGCGGCCAGCGCCAGCGTGTTGCCATGGGCCGCGCCATCGTGCGCAATCCGAAAGTCTTCCTGTTCGACGAGCCGCTCAGCAATCTCGATGCCAAATTGCGCGGCCAGATGCGGGTCGAGATCAAGAATTTGCAGCGCAAGCTTGGCGTCACCTCGGTCTATGTCACCCACGACCAGTTCGAGGCGATGACGCTGGCCGACATCCTTGTTGTCATGAACGCCGGACTGGTCGAGCAAACGGGTGCGCCGCTCGACATCTACGAAAAGCCGGCCTCGATCTTCGTTGCTTCCTTCATCGGCGCACCGCCGATGAATCTTCTGGCGCTGACCGGAAGTTCCTCAGGCCCGATATTGGCTGACGGCACAGCGATCGACTTCGCGGCTCGCGAAACACCAGCAGTGACACTGGGTTTTCGCCCTGAAGATGCCGACGTCACCTTCAACGCTGAGGCGCTGCCCGGTGCGCTCGTCCTGCCGGCGACAGTCGAGGCAGTCGAGCCGGTCGGTGCCGAAAGCTTTCTTCACTGCGCCGCAGGCGGCAGCCGTATCGTCGTGCGCGTGTCAGGGCGCGCCGCCGCAAAGCCTGGCGACCAGTTGCGTGTCGTCGCCAGGGCCGAAAAGCTGCATTGGTTCGATCAGGCCGGAAAACGGGTCGATTGAAGCCAGCCTGTCGTCCTGGCCAGCGGACCGCGAGCGGCGCAAGACCGTTCAGGCAAACACATGCGCCTTGCCCGACACCGTCAGCCGGACGATTTCGCCAACCACCGGTGTGTCCATGCCCGGCTTGCGCAGGATCAATGGCGTGTTGCCGATCGCGGCTGCGTCCGGCGGATCGGGACTGTTCAAGAGCCGCACCGCGATGGTGCACATCGAACCGGCGAATTCGGATTCCGTCACTTCGCCGAACAGCATGTCCGGCGTGCCCGACATGCCTTCGCGCGATGTCCGTTTCAACAGCACCTGTTCCGGCCGCAGCATGATGCGGACGACATCGCGCCGTTCGGTGCTGTCGACGGCGATGCGGCCGAGCGGCGAGCTGGCGAAACCGTCCGCGATCTTGGCCGGCAGGATGATGGCATCGCCGAGGAATTCGGCGACCATCCTGTCCTTCGGCTTGAGATAGAGCTCGCGCGGCGTGCCGACCTGCGAAAATACCCCGTCACGCATCACCGCGACCTGGCTGGCAAAGGACAGCGCCTCGGCCTGGTCGTGGGTGACCAGGATCGTGGTGATGCCGGCGGTCTCCAGAAGCTCGGCCACCGCCTTGCGCATAGAGGCGCGCAGACCGGTGTCGAGCGCCGAGAACGGTTCGTCGAGCAGCATCAGCCGCGGCTTCATGGCCATGGCGCGGGCCAGCGCCACACGCTGCTGCTGGCCGCCGGAGAGCTCGTGCGGCCGCCGTTTCAGGATCGCCTTGTCGAGCCCGACGATATAGGCGAGTTCGACGATGCGCTCGGTGCGCTTGTCCTCGTGATTTCGCATGCCGAAGCCGATATTGGCGGCGATGCTCAGATGCGGGAACAGGGCGCCGTCCTGCGCCACCACGCCGATGCCCCGCCGATATGCGGGCACGGCGGCGCCGCCATTGGCCAGCACCTCGCCGTCGAGCACGATGCGGCCCTGGTCCGGCGCCTCAAAGCCGGCGATCAGCCGCAGCAAGGTCGTCTTGCCGCAGCCGGACGGCCCGACGATTGCGGTGCGGCTGCCGCTGTCCACGCTGAGATCGACACCGGCCAGTGCAGCCACCGGGCCGTAGTGCTTGTGCACATCGGTGAGTTCGAGGAAGCTCATCGCCCGGCCATCCGCTTCGACTGGACGTAGAGCAGCCAGGTCAGCGGCAGCGACATCGCCACCATGATAAGGGCGTAAGGTGCGGCGGAGGCATAGTCGATCTCGCCGCTGTGGGCCCAGAAGGCCATCGCCAGCGTACGGGTGCCGTTGGGCGCCAGCATCTGCGTTGCAGTCAATTCGTTCATGATGCCGAGCGCCACCAGCGCCATGCCCGCCGCGGCTCCCGGCGCCGACAGACGGATTGTCGTCGACCACAGCGCTTTGAGCGGTGATCGGCCAAGGCTGGCGGCGGCGCGTTCGAGCTCGACCGGCGCCTGCGCGATCGACGCCCGCAGGCTGATCAGGGCGCGCGGCAGGAACATCAGCGCATAGGCAACGAGGATCGTGAACAGGGTCTGGTAGAGCGGCAGAGCGATCCGCACGGTGATGGTGACCAGCGCCAGCGCCACGACGACGCCGGGCAGCGAGCCGACGATGTAGTTGCAGCCCTCCAGAAGCCGCTGCAGCGGCACCGGCGCGCGGATCGAGATCCAGGCCATCGGCATGGCGGCGATGGTGGCGAGCAGGGCACCGGCGAGCGCCAGGAACAGGGTCTGGCCGAGCGCCAGGCCGATCTCATCGAGGCGCCAGACATCGGCACCGCCGGCCACAAGCCAGCGGCTGATGGTGACGAACGGCACGCCCAGCGCCAGCAGGGTGGTGACGACCGGCAGAGCCAAGCACGGGATCGTGGCGCGGCCGAGCCTTGTGCGTTGCTGCTGCCGCGCAGCGCCCGAGCCGACTCGGGCATAGCGCTCCTCGCCGCGCACCAGCACTTCGATCCCGAGCAGCACGAAACAGCACGTCACCAGCACCGCAGCCAGCATGTTGGCGGCGGGGCCATTGAAGGTCGACTGGAACTGGTCGACGATCGCCGTTGTGAAGGTATCGAAGCGGATGAACACGTAGAGGCCGTATTCGGCCAGGAGATGCAGGCCGATCAGCAGCGAGCCGCCGCAGATGGCGAGCCTGAGCTGCGGCAGCACCACCCGCCGGAACACGCGCCACGGCCCAAGGCCGACGGCTGCTGCGGCGTCTTCGAGGGCAGGATCGAGCCGGCGCAAAGCTGCCGCCACCGGCAGATAGAGGAGCGGGAAATAGGCGACGACGGAAACCAGAACGCCGGCCCACAGGCCGTGCAGTCCCGGCACCAGGGTGATCCAGGCATAGCTGTGGACGAAGGCAGGAATGGCGAGCGGCGCCACCGACAGCCAGGCCCACAGGCGGGCACCGGGAAGACTGCTGCGTTCGGTCAGCCAGGCCAGCGCCACCGAGAGCACGATGCAGATCGGTACGGCCAGCACCACCAAAAGCAGGGTGTTGGCCAGCAGCTCGCCGACGCGCGGCCGGAACACCAGTGCCGATACGGTTTCCCAGCCGGTCTGCACGGCAATCCAGATGATGAAGGCGAGCGGCAGCAGGGAGAAAAGTGAGACCAGGATGGCGGCTAGCGAAATCCAGGATATGGGCCGCCGGCGCGTCCATTGCCCAGCGACCATGCCGGTCGGCAAGCCTGAACGTGCAAGGTCGGCCGCAGACTGCATCAGCTCAGACGCCGCGCCGCTGCCGGCCCGGTGGCGGAAACGGTCGAAGGGCCGCGAACGTGGCCAAAAACGCAGCTTGTCGTCATGGACGAATGCCACCTCGAAAAACAGAGCGCTCCTGCGGAAAGCGATTTCCCGCAGGAGCGCAGTCGGTTGCCCTTTTAGGACGAACGCCGACTAAAGCAAGCCGGCTGCCGTCATCAGATCGGTCACCTTCTTGGAGTTCAGCGTCGTCGCGTCGACCTTCGGCGCCTGCAGATCGGCCAGCGGCACCAGCGCCGGATTCGAATCCGCGCCCTTGCCGACGGCGTATTCGAAGGAATTGCCGGTCTTCAGCACGTCCTGACCACCCTTGCCGGTTACCCATTTCAGGAAGGCCTGGGCCTCCTTCGGGTGCTTGCTGGAGGCCAGCACGCCACCGCCGGAAACCGAGACGAACGCGCCCGGATCCTGGTTCTTGAAATAGTGGAGCCCGATGTTCTTGCTGTTCTCGCCGGTCTTGGCCTGGTCGCCGTAGTAGTAATAGTGATAGATCACGCCGCCTTCGACCTCGCCGGCATTGACCGCCTTCATCACCGTGCTGTTGCCTTTGTAGGCGGTGAAGTTCTCTTTCATTGCCTTCAGCCAGTCGGCCGTTGCGGCCTCACCCTTGAGCTGCACAAGGGCGCTGACGATCGCCTGGAAATCGGCGCCGGAGGGCGAAGCGGCCCAGCGTCCCTTCCAGCTCGGATCGGCGAGATCAAGCAGCGACTTGGGCAACTGCTCGGCGGTCAGCTTGGTCTTGTCGTAGACAAAGACGGTGCTGCGCGCGGCGATGCCCACCCACTTGCCGCTGGCCGGCTGGTACTCCTGCGGGACCTGCGCTTGCGTATCGGCATCGACCGGCGCGAACAGGCCGGCGGACTCGACCAGCACCATGGCGGGCGAGTTTTCCGTGAGGAACACGTCGGCCGGCGAGGCGGCGCCTTCGGCGACGATCTGGTTGGAGAAATCGCTGTCCCCGCCGTGGCGAACGGTGACCTTGATGCCGGTTTCCTTGGTGAAACCTTCAACCCAGGCATTGGTCAGGCTTTCGTGCTGGGCATTGTAGACGACGATGCCGCCGTCCTGGGCCATCGCCGGGCCGGCGATCAGGCTGATTGCAAGTGCCGTGGCACCGGCAAGGGCGGAAAGAGCATATTTCATGGACGTCATCCCTCTCGATCTCGATGGTCTTGATTTAGCAAGGCTGCACCTATCAATTCATGACCGGTGTAGTCAACATTGATGAGCTGCGTAATCGGGCGCCGGAGGTGAAACCTTCGTGATGTTCCCATATTTTGGCTTGGACATTATTTCGCCAGCACGTAACAAATCAGCGCCGAGGCGCGAATATCGGGGAGTGAACTCTTGTGACCGGCAAGGACGAAGCCGAGCTTTCCCGGCTGATGCGGGCCGCGATCGCGGGAGATGAAAAGGCTTACGCCGACTTTCTGCGCCGGACGGCTGCTCTCGTTCGAGGCTTTATCAGGCGCAAGATCGTTCAGGGCGGTGTCGATCCCGAGGATGTCGTGCAGGAAACCTTGCTGGCCATTCATGTGAAACGGCATACCTGGCGCCAGGATTTGGCTGTGCTGCCCTGGGTCTACGCC